>NZ_JARUIU010000300.1 GCF_029667115.1 Jeotgalibacillus sp. ET6
GATAAATAACAGAAGGTTTTTGAAGAGGAACAATTTAACTCGTCGCCTGATACAGAAAAAATCTTTGAATCGATCCTGAAATTTACGGATTTGTCGCAGCTCCTGTAATAAATACTACTTTATTTTCATTTTTTCCAACGAAAAACCTTTGCCCTGCGGAAAGCGTCCGCCTGAAGCGAAGTGAACCTTCCCGCTTCTTCACGCAGTAATCAGTTTTTTGGCCTCACTTTTTTCCT
>NZ_JARUIU010000301.1 GCF_029667115.1 Jeotgalibacillus sp. ET6
GTTTCTACTCAGGACGTAGTGGAAGTAACCTCCATTGTATGGAACGCCACCTTAACATTTGTTGCAGCACCCGCTGATACACAGGAATCAAATAGCCCATGCTGGATTTACGGTCACAAACCTGCGGGAAGGCAAACCAGAACGCAAAAACTTCACGGACGAAACGGATTTCCGATTAAAGGTATGGATTTTTTATAGGAATCAAGTCCATCCGAAATGCTTAACATATCACTTTC
>NZ_JARUIU010000302.1 GCF_029667115.1 Jeotgalibacillus sp. ET6
AGAAGCGTTCTGACATCATGTTTATTTTTTTTGAAGTCCAGATAATATCCGATCTCATGATACAGGAGAAATTAAAGAAAAAAAGAAAGGAATTATTCACAAAAATGAAAATAAATTTAGTCCTGCATTTGTTATATACTTTGAGCCTTTACTGCCTCTTTTTTTGTGTAATAATCGGTCTGTCAGCAGACCAGCAGTCGAATTTAATTAAAGACTATGTTGAAACAGAATTTGTC
>NZ_JARUIU010000303.1 GCF_029667115.1 Jeotgalibacillus sp. ET6
GGTCTATATGTGGATTATAGCTGGTATAGGATTTTTCATACTTATCCTTCTTTTCTATATATACTTTTCTAAAATTACCATTTCTATTAAATTAAATCTTCAAAAGAACCTTCATCACGCAGATATTCAGCTGAAAATGTTTAACTGTCTTTATAGGAAAAAGTTCTCGATTCCGTTATTTGAACGGGAAGGAACCTCAATTGTGTATGCTGAACAGACGAACACCGAGACAGAGG
>NZ_JARUIU010000304.1 GCF_029667115.1 Jeotgalibacillus sp. ET6
GCCTTCCATAAAAAATAAGCCTTCCTGCTCAGCACGGGATTTTAATATTGAAAAGATCAATTCTTTTATTGTCAGTTTACTATAATAGGACACCCGATATTCTTTAGCTAATTCATATAACTCTTTTAGCTTAATATTATCAAGTGACGACATTTTTAATTCTTCCATAAGGACACCACACTTTTTAAATTTTTATTTCTCTAGCCATACGTTCTGCTGGTTTGGTAGTAAATAAG
>NZ_JARUIU010000305.1 GCF_029667115.1 Jeotgalibacillus sp. ET6
GGCAGCGCCATTAAAGTAGCACAATTCCATCAGGTGAATCTGCGGAAGCAACATTTCAATATGCAGCCTCAATAGCCATGACAAGTCCGTGTTTTCGTTACAGCTTTAGTGCAATAGACACAAATCTCTTTACGCTCATACAAAAGGAACAGGCGATTACTTTTCGTCTGCCCAGGAAGTATTAATTCATACGCTCTTAGTGTTCCAGGCAGCAGCAAATGCAGCGTTGCACCAAT
>NZ_JARUIU010000306.1 GCF_029667115.1 Jeotgalibacillus sp. ET6
GTACAACAATAGAGGGTCCGAAATCGCCCCCCATTGCATCAACAGCTACAGCCTTTTTATTCTCTCGCATTGTACTATGCGTGAGAAGTCGCTGTGTGTATTACTTGACGTTCTTTATACTTACCGCATGTTGGGCATACTGCGTGTGAACGAGTAGGCGCACCGCATGAGCAGTATACTACATTAACTGGAGTTAAAACATCGTGTGAACGGCGCATACCCTTACGTGAACGTG
>NZ_JARUIU010000307.1 GCF_029667115.1 Jeotgalibacillus sp. ET6
AATTCGCGATCCGTCTTACCCATGTAATGATGCCCTTTTAAGCCATAAAGCTCGAGTCCGGATTCGCTTCCTTTGCGCGAGACTTCTTTCCTGTCTTTCTATTTGGAGCGATCTTCGGAAAGGGCTTTAATCTGCTCACTATAAAATATGAGCTTCCTATGAGTGTGTTCTCTTAAGCTGACAACTTTTTATCGTTCGTTTTCTGAATAGGACTGACCTTTCTACCAGAGGATCC
>NZ_JARUIU010000308.1 GCF_029667115.1 Jeotgalibacillus sp. ET6
CATCAGGATATTGGATACAACTCAATATCGATATTGGTGATGACATAGCTGTTTGCGTACAAGTTGTTTACCCGGTTCATATGAATCCTGCTGTACGGGAAATTGCACAGGAGATCCTCGGAGCGGATTGTATGGTCGCTGACCTTCATAATCCTCAAGATTGGAAATCGAATTAAAGAAATCATCTTGTCCATTACTGATATTATTGAGGCTAAAGATTATGCGCTCGCTGAAG
>NZ_JARUIU010000309.1 GCF_029667115.1 Jeotgalibacillus sp. ET6
TGTAAAAGCCCGCCAAATCCGCCGTCTGCATTTTGATAGTGCTGCAGTGCGCGGAAATCCATTTTCTCTTCCTGCTTCAGCTGTCACCTTCCATGGAACAGATACACGATATCCGTTGACACCATTTTGATGGGAAAAAGGACGTATGATTGGGTCATGCAGCAGGAAAATGGAGCGTTTCCTTATCCCGGAAGCGGATATTGCCGCTGCACAAAAAATCCTGCAACTTTGTTTT
>NZ_JARUIU010000030.1 GCF_029667115.1 Jeotgalibacillus sp. ET6
GACGTTTCCATACTTCTATCCCCCTTCAAAAATTAGTCACTGACGTGACAGAATTTAAATGTCTCGGAGAAGACAAATTGTATTTGAATCCGATTCTAGATCTGTATAACGGAGAAATTATTGCCTTTGATATCAAGAAACGACCGACGCTTGATCTTGCCCTAGGACCTCTAAAAGAAACGATGGAGATCATCAAAAAGCACGCCACCTATCGCACCACCATCCATTCTGATCAGGGCTGGCATTATCAACACACGAAATGGGTGAAGACATTGAAAGAGAATAAAGTATTCCAGAGTATGTCCCGTAAAGCCACTTGTGCAGATAATGCGTCGATGGAGAATTTCTTTGGCAT
>NZ_JARUIU010000310.1 GCF_029667115.1 Jeotgalibacillus sp. ET6
ATTTGAAGAGGGGACAGGGAAAAGGCTGGATAACGGCTGAATATGCAATGCTGCCCCGTGCAACAGGCGATTCAAAATATGAACCTTCAATTCGGGTTTCCCGAAGAAACCAGTTTAGATCCACTTGATTTGCTCAATAGAAAATGTAAGATATGCGGTAATTTCAAGCATGCGCCCTGCAAGCTTGCAGGTTCCGCTCCGTCCGGAGGCTTTCCGCGTAAATTCATCCTCAAAC
>NZ_JARUIU010000311.1 GCF_029667115.1 Jeotgalibacillus sp. ET6
TCTTGAATTTGCGCAGGACACTTCGGATTAAGACATCGCAGCGCCACTTCCCCTTCCAGCCGTTCAAGCTCACTTCGACTCCAATTTCCCTTGATTTACTCTGTGCATATGTAAGGCTTCGTCGCGTAATGACAAGGTAACTCACTGTCAATTGCAGATGGTGATGATGAAGCATCTAATGCTATCGATATTTCTTCGTCACCCTGAACCATTTTTTTAATTAAATCGGCATGAT
>NZ_JARUIU010000312.1 GCF_029667115.1 Jeotgalibacillus sp. ET6
GGAAAAAGCGGAAAACGGATTGTTTGTGGAGAAATAAACGGGTAATAAATGGTGAGATGCCGAATTTTTGAAGTTCATTGGCAAATAATGCGACCTGTGTGAGGTAAAATCTTGGCAGCTGAAGCACTTGTTGTCTTGCTTTATTTAAACTGACACCCAGATTGCTTAATACCCGTATATGGGAGAAGAACCGTTTCAGCTGCCGGAAAATGCTGATTCTCAGCGCAGAAGAACT
>NZ_JARUIU010000313.1 GCF_029667115.1 Jeotgalibacillus sp. ET6
CTTGGAAATCTTAAAATAAGTGCAGCGTTTACGCTGGAATCTGCATCCGGATGACGAGGTTAAAAGTGTTTTTCAAGCACCTCAAACAGCGCCTGAACGCCTCTTTGTTGAGCAGTCACGTTGGATTCCCCGCTTTTACGTTGCAATTTTTGATGAAGTTCTAAACATCATTCTTGCATTTCGATATTGATATTTCACATTATCTTCTGTTAATCGAAGATAGTTATACACATGT
>NZ_JARUIU010000314.1 GCF_029667115.1 Jeotgalibacillus sp. ET6
TATCATTGAAGAGCAGAAAGGACTGATTTTATGAGAATTAGAGACGTTTGTAGTAAGCTCTCAAAACCTCTATTCTACGTTGGCAGAAGTGAATGCAGAAGAAGCGGCATTGATAAACGGAGAAAGCGATCCGTTAACAAGAGGCTCCAATGCTCTTAGCTATAAATCCGAAATTGGAAGTGAGATCGTAACCATTAATGTGCTGATTACGTATCTGTCGGATATTCAGGAATTA
>NZ_JARUIU010000315.1 GCF_029667115.1 Jeotgalibacillus sp. ET6
GGGAACATAATAAGCTTTATCTTCTTTAACAAGAGTTACCATTCGTAAAATCGGATCGATTGGCATTTCAGCTCTTCGTCAATCAGCTGATCTCTTAATTCATTCTGCTCTCCTTGTATTATTGTTTAATCGGAGCAGCGTAATTTTCCGCTAAATGAAGTCCGCCTGAAGCGTCTTAATTCTATACTACTATTCATATTCAACATTAGCGGCTAAAGTGTCCAGCTTTTTGACT
>NZ_JARUIU010000316.1 GCF_029667115.1 Jeotgalibacillus sp. ET6
GGATTCAGGTGATTTTGGCAAATCCCGTTTCCGTGTAAGCGAAGCTGTGATGACGAGGGAAATTTAGAAGAAGTGGCGATGCTGGTTGATGGACCGACTAAAAACCTTGGCTTAATTGAAACACATAAGAGAAACACTCCAATTACAATTCTTCCACTCTGGACTTTAGGTTGTTTGTTCGCGTGAAACGTTCTCATTAAAAAAACTCAGCCCATCTCACATACATGAAAATAAG
>NZ_JARUIU010000317.1 GCF_029667115.1 Jeotgalibacillus sp. ET6
GCATCTAATATATAGATGGTGAAAAGGAAAGCTGCCATCAGCTGAATCCCGCGATGCTGCATACATAACGATTACTTCGTCGCAAATCTCTGAAACGACTCCCAAATCATGCGTAATCATGATGATGTGCAAGGATTTTATTATTGACGAAGTTCAGATCAGACTCTTCATTACCCATCATATAAACTTTGGTCTTCGTCCACTTAAGGAAGTTCTTGGAAAATGAAAATGACA
>NZ_JARUIU010000318.1 GCF_029667115.1 Jeotgalibacillus sp. ET6
TGCCGATTCCGGCGACGTCATTGATGCCGATTTTTTTGCTTCCGATTGCTGGCGGCGCTGATCAAAGCACCGACAATGGTGAATGGATTTGTTCAGGATATTAAAGAGCTCTTCTTCTGCCCAAGGCTGCCGTTCGGTTTGGATGGTTTCTCCCGTTGCTATAGCTTTTTCAATCATTGAGCGCATTTGAAGAAAATCCTCATCCATCTTTCCGGTCAGAAGACTGCCAAAATA
>NZ_JARUIU010000031.1 GCF_029667115.1 Jeotgalibacillus sp. ET6
TGAAAATCACTAAGGTGGCGATTACTCGGTTTGTTGCTTTGTTTGTTTGATGTCTTTATCCAGTTTTCAAGGAACGAGTCTGTCACCCGAAGGTGACTTTTCTACACAACAAAGTTTTCGAGCCGGTCTTTCTGTCTCGAAAGAGTGTGTTTGGTGGAGCCTAGCGGGATCGAACCGCTGACCTCCTGCGTGCAAGGCAGGCGCTCTCCCAGCTGAGCTAAGGCCCCATGGGATGATAGGATAGAAGATAAATGGTGGGCCTAAGTGGACTCGAACCACCGACCTCACGCTTATCAGGCGTGCGCTCTAACCAGCTGAGCTATAGGC
>NZ_JARUIU010000319.1 GCF_029667115.1 Jeotgalibacillus sp. ET6
GTGCAGGATACCTGCCGCCCGTATAGCCTGAAACGATTTTTATAATTCCTTCTCTTTCACTAAAGGGGCGCACCATGCACCTGTCGTGATCGGACGCGACCATCTTCAATTTCGATGACGAGCTGCAGGCTGCCTTTTTGAATCTGTGAGATTTGAAAATGTTCCTGTTGAAAATACGAATGAATCTTTTCATCTGAACCGCTGCCCTTGAAAGCTTCAATTGAAGGAAAAGGC
>NZ_JARUIU010000320.1 GCF_029667115.1 Jeotgalibacillus sp. ET6
GATCAAATGCTAACTCAGTGACTTTTTGCGCTACACTGACAGCAAGTGCATTGCCGCCCGAGAGAGCCGCAGTGAATAGTGATATTGAAGAAATGCTGGACCTGGCAATCGTAGAGAAGAATTTATCTCTTTTCGTTTTGGCTGTGACTCACTCCACACCAGCGACGACTCGCGTCTAAGGTTTTTCAACCCACGGCATGATCGAGTACGTCAATTTTAAATGTTTCAATCCAG
>NZ_JARUIU010000321.1 GCF_029667115.1 Jeotgalibacillus sp. ET6
AATTTCTGCGAGGTAATTGGCGTTTCCTTGTCTTTTAGTGGAAAGATTGCAGTACATGGTAAATGAAAACATTCACCCTGTGATCCCTCAGCATCCGAGTCCTGCGTATTCAATCATGGAAAGGTCATTGTAGCTGTCACCGACTGCGATGATTTCCTCTTGATTGTAAATCGTTCCACGCTGCCACAAGAGCTGGAAGAAATTGCGACTTCAACAGATGATAATGTCTTGAAA
>NZ_JARUIU010000322.1 GCF_029667115.1 Jeotgalibacillus sp. ET6
GCAGCTGAGCTGAAGCACGGAAAAATTCCTATGGTGGAAAAAGAGCTTTTAGATTTAGAGCAGGAAGGACTTTACGCAGCTTCAGCTGGTTCTTATCAAATCCTTGGAGCATCGGGCTGTTCCTGTACTGTTATTCCCGAATATAATGCAGTAGCTGTTAGTATTTGCTGCAAATTCACCACCAGCTGACTAACGCTTTAAATACGGCTTCAATCATATGGTGCGTATTGTGGC
>NZ_JARUIU010000323.1 GCF_029667115.1 Jeotgalibacillus sp. ET6
GATTTTGAAGCGTCACCGTACACTCTTGACAAAAATGTCATATCATCATCTCCGATCATTTCTTCAACTTGATCAGAAAGACAAAAACAGCTTTCAAATGGATAAAGAGCAAAAAAAGAAAGAACGCCAAAAGCGGCGCAGCTGCTCAATCAACCGTCGACCGGTCCATAGAGGTCACGATTGAAAACGCAGAATTTTATTCATACTTCGGCTCCTTATTAAACTTCATAAAAC
>NZ_JARUIU010000324.1 GCF_029667115.1 Jeotgalibacillus sp. ET6
AAATGGGGCGACCGATGGGAATCGAACCCACGAATGCCTGAACCACAATCAGGTGCGTTAACCACTTCGCCACGACTCCTTTAAAGCGCTCGATAATCGCCCGCAGAAGTTTATGATCGATATGATCGAGTAGGAACGGAATAGATTCGATTAAAACCGTTGGATCCTGTTTCTTAAATGAGAGGTGAAGAAGAAATATGATCGCAAGCAGATATCTGACTGTCAGCTGATCCT
>NZ_JARUIU010000325.1 GCF_029667115.1 Jeotgalibacillus sp. ET6
TTCTGAGATGTAAGACACAAAGTCATATTGATATTTATTTTTGACAATTTTTCTATACAGATTAATTAACATGTTTTCAGTCGCAGCTCGATTCATTGCTCCTGCTATTTGTAAGACTCTAATTGTTTTACTTCCCAATGAACCACACCCTTATATGATGAGAAATAGTTATTTTACCTTTATCTTTTCTGATGTTTTCTCCACTTCATAAATTCAAGCACCAATTGATATTAT
>NZ_JARUIU010000326.1 GCF_029667115.1 Jeotgalibacillus sp. ET6
GCTGCAAAACATGATGACTCATCGGGAAGTTCCAATCTTGGTGATTGACCGTGCGACGGCCGCGGCACGGGCTTTGCCCGGCCGCTGGCAAGGCCCTCTCAACGGGGCCGCAGCGCGTTGGAAGTGGGTCATGCCCCTCTCCACAGATGCAGGACCGCGTAGCTGCGGAAAGGGCGGTAGCGCTCCGCGGCCGCGAGATAGGCGCGCGGCGACACGGGCGGTCCGCCGCCGCTC
>NZ_JARUIU010000327.1 GCF_029667115.1 Jeotgalibacillus sp. ET6
TAATTTTTTTTTTTTTTTTCCATTTTTTTTAAATTTAAAAAAAAAATTAAATACTTTTTAATATTTTTTTTTTTTTTTTGTTTTTATTTTTTTTATAATTTCACAATTTTTTTTTTTTTTTTTTATTTTTTTAATTAAAAAAAAAAAACAAACAAAAAAATAAAATAAATATATATTTTTTAATTATTTTTAAATTTTTCTTTCTCACCCTCCTAAAAAAAACACACCCCCCCC
>NZ_JARUIU010000328.1 GCF_029667115.1 Jeotgalibacillus sp. ET6
GTGTTCAAGCCAAAGTCAATAAGGGAAAAGAGGTTATATAAATATGGCTAATAAATTAAATAGCTTAGCCCATACGAAGTGGTTATGTAAGTATCACATCGTATTCATACCAAAGTATAGACGTAAAGCGATCTTCAATCAATACCGAAGAGACCTGAGAGATTATATTCGTTTGTTGTGCAAATATAAGGGAGTAGAAATAATTGAAGGTCATATGATGCCAGATCATGTGC
>NZ_JARUIU010000032.1 GCF_029667115.1 Jeotgalibacillus sp. ET6
GAAGAACGGGCTCAGCAGCTGTTCTTTTTTCACTTTCATCAATGCCCAGGAATAAGATGGAGACTTTTCCTTCCTCGGTGAGCTCTGTGTTCTCATAGACATCCACATCACGGACGTTAGCAGTTTCAATAAGAGCCATAACGAGTTTAAGAGGATTTACTTCTGCATCTCCATGTGTCATCAAAGCGGCAGGCTTTTCAAATCCAAATCGCTATTTTATACGTTCTTTATCATAAAACTCTACTTCAAACCCATGCTTATTCATCATTTCACATTCCTTTTCCAGCTTCTGGACGTCCGTTTCGTCACTT
>NZ_JARUIU010000329.1 GCF_029667115.1 Jeotgalibacillus sp. ET6
GGTATGAAAGAAGATACCGTTCTTGATTTCGCAAAAGCCCTGGTCAACGCCAAGCGAAATCTTGCCCGCATGTTCCTTAAAAATCCGCCGATCCTTATCTTAGATGAAGCCACTTCAGGCTGTGCTACACCAATTGCATAGGCAAGCTGAACTTCAACCTTGTCTGCAAGTCCTGGCCGTTATTGCCCATACTGAAAAGGATGTTGACCTTCTCGCAATAGGTGAGAAATCCT
>NZ_JARUIU010000330.1 GCF_029667115.1 Jeotgalibacillus sp. ET6
TCCATTTCACTTCTTCATTTGCTCTGTTCGCGAGAACTGGTTCTCTGGAATCGGCTGCGAAAAGATGGAATTGAAAGGAAGTATCTTTTCGTTCCAAAGATTTCGGCAAATAAGTCATGAGTGATGTGAAGGTCAAAGCGTTTGCCGAATGGATCGTTTCCTTTTTCACGCTGAATCAGCTTTTCTTTATTTCTGCGGTGATAGCAGATATTTAGGCACAACTGTCGGGAAAC
>NZ_JARUIU010000331.1 GCF_029667115.1 Jeotgalibacillus sp. ET6
ATTAGCTTCCTGATATTTATCAGTATTATAAGTGATCGTCGGATATTCCACCGCCTAATCCTTCAGCCCATCAGATGACCAAACATGCAGATCAAAGTCAGCATGCCCTGAATATGCTTCGGGAGAATTCGTTCGCTGGTTATGCGTAAAATCATCCAGGCGTATCAGGCAGAGCGAGCAGCAGCTGAGGAGGCGGAGAAGGAAGCAGCAGAAGAGGCAGAGCGAGCAGCAGC
>NZ_JARUIU010000332.1 GCF_029667115.1 Jeotgalibacillus sp. ET6
GGGGGCAGGCAGAACGGAGCTTGCTCTAAGCATCTTTGGCAATTCAAGAAAATATAAAACAAGCTAAATTTGCCGCAATCTAGAATCACAACAAATAAAGCCGCCAATCATTCCTTAACAGTGCATGAAGGTGTTTACAGGTCAGAAAAGCTTTTGGTCTGGAAGCTGAAATCGGCTGAAAAGCTGGAGAAGGAATTTGATTCCACCATTTTGTGCGGCGATAAAATTTTACA
>NZ_JARUIU010000333.1 GCF_029667115.1 Jeotgalibacillus sp. ET6
CGTAATGATTTCATGGTACGTATCAAGCAGGGACAGCTCTTTTTGATTTTTTGCTTTCGCTTCACTTATTGCAGGAACAAGAGCCGTGCTGAGTGAAACGGTAATAAAAGAAGGCAGCTTTTAACGGTGAAAAGAAAGCACAGCATTCTGAAAAAGAAACAATTCGCTGCAAGGAATGCAATTTAACATCAATATCGATCGTTAATGGATCATATCGGATCGGGTAAAAATTG
>NZ_JARUIU010000334.1 GCF_029667115.1 Jeotgalibacillus sp. ET6
AAAATTTATCAGACCTTACCTCAAAGTGTATTTAGAGGCAGACTCTTGAGCTTTTTCTTTTTCAATATCACAAAAAGCAGCTGCTTTCTCCTGTCAGCACGCCTTCATGCAACGTGATTTACGTGAACGACATAGTCGCCTACCTTCAGTTCGGAATAGCTTTTAATCCGTTCAATTGCGAGCTTCGTTTCGCCTATTCGAGTAAGCAAGCAGGAATTGTTATTTGGTCCATT
>NZ_JARUIU010000335.1 GCF_029667115.1 Jeotgalibacillus sp. ET6
GGTAATTTTTTGAGAACGATCAATCCCGCAAAAACATATCCATACAGGAAGAATGAACCTTCAATTTTAAAGGTTTCGGGCTATCTTCTGCAAATTTTCACGAAGCCGATTGTCGACCGTCCTACAGTATTCATCGAAGTCATTCAGCGAAAGGGAGTGTTTGAAAGACTTTCTCATTATAAAATGTGAAAATTATTGTGATTAATGTTATTAATGTAACAATTATGGACGAA
>NZ_JARUIU010000336.1 GCF_029667115.1 Jeotgalibacillus sp. ET6
GATTGGCAGGAGAAATGTTGAAAGCTTCAACTGATCCACAAGTTCGAAGAATTACCTTCATCGACGTATTGATCACAATTTGGATCAAAGCTGCGGCTGCGGAAATCTTCACCAGCAAATGAGATTTTTCTTTTCTCCACTTTAACTTTCCTTCCGGCACTTCTTCATTCACTCGAAGACAGGATCTGCAAAACCATCCCAAAAAGAAGTTGTACTGCAATCGGAATACAAAG
>NZ_JARUIU010000337.1 GCF_029667115.1 Jeotgalibacillus sp. ET6
ATACGTAATAATGATTCCTGCTCCTTCCCTGTCCTGAACCAGTACAGGAAACTCACTTCTTGGCTGGCTTGAGTCAAGAAGTGAGTTTCCTGTACTGGTTCAGGACAGGGAAGGAGCCGGAATCGAAAACTGTTTACTTTCATCTTTCACACGAATAGTATGCGACAGCATGGCTTTTATTAAAGCCGTAATTGGCAAATTGGACAATCAGATCATATATTTGCTGCGCTGT
>NZ_JARUIU010000338.1 GCF_029667115.1 Jeotgalibacillus sp. ET6
TACCATAAAAGTACTTTGTCCTGAAACAAGATCATCTGTGGCGTAAAAATGTCGAAAATAAGGAAAGAGGATAAAATGCTGCATTTAAAATCTATCGATAAACATAACTGGTAAATATGACCCGATTGATCTTAGTAAACTGTTTTTCCACTTCCAGCACTAATTCATCCTCAAGCGTCAAATCGGCGTGATCTGTCATTTGTAGTGTCAGAGAATGAAAAGATCGGTCTTA
>NZ_JARUIU010000033.1 GCF_029667115.1 Jeotgalibacillus sp. ET6
GCATATCGGTGTTAGTACCGTCCTTCATCGGCTCCTAGTGCCAAGGCATTCACCGTGCGCCCTTTCTAACTTAACCATTTTTGCCTCATTATCCACGGCGCATCTCTTCGTCAGCTGTCTGTCGTCACATCCTCACGCACTGTAAAGTGCGTTCCGGTGTTCCTCCAGCCTGCTTCCTCGACCTGCTTGTGGCTAATGGTCAAAAAAATAGTTTTTGAATCATACGATTCAATGGATTTTCATTTGAAAATCACTAAGGTGGCGATTACTCGGTTTGTTGCTTTGTTTGTTTGATGTCTTTATCCAGTT
>NZ_JARUIU010000339.1 GCF_029667115.1 Jeotgalibacillus sp. ET6
AGGTTTTTTAAACAGTTGAGAAGAGTAAAGAGAGGTAGAGAGAGAAGCAGTACACTTATGTCTGAATATCCCATAATCCATTTTTTATCGAGTTTCTTAAAATCTGTGTATTCCAGCTATGGCTCGCTGCAGCTAATTCTTTTGTTGTCATTTCCATCACTTGCTGAAACATTGGCATACCAATCCACGATGCAATTGGTGCAATGGATAGTGCAACTGCTCTGGATACAGA
>NZ_JARUIU010000340.1 GCF_029667115.1 Jeotgalibacillus sp. ET6
ATGCTTCCGGAAGCATCTTAAATCCATCAATCTCTGCGTCTTCTTCTATTTCAATCATAATACTTTCACTAAATTTGATTCAAAGGCTCTTTCGTTTGAATCTTTAACTCGGGATCAGCGTATTGTCACTAGGCACATTTTTTCTGCATTGAAGCGTGGTTCATTTCCTTCTTTTCAATCAGAAATAGCCTTGAAACATCCTCTTCATTATAACATATTTTGCAGGAATTCA
>NZ_JARUIU010000341.1 GCF_029667115.1 Jeotgalibacillus sp. ET6
CAAGAAAAACATTTACGCATACTGAGTTTAAAAATCAGTATGTTTATCAGCAAAAAAATAAAAAAATACAGGAGTTTAAAAACTCAGACGTCACTTGATGCTTCCATCAAAGGATTAGAGCTTTGGTGGTCAAGCTTCTATTTGATAAGCAGGAAGCTGAACAGCTAACACTTTCCTTGCTTCGAAAAGATGTAAAGTGGCTAGTTTGCTTTTCCCTTTTTAAGGAAATAAA
>NZ_JARUIU010000342.1 GCF_029667115.1 Jeotgalibacillus sp. ET6
TGTCGTAGCAATGCGGAAATGGCCGTCATGCTCATCCATTGATAATTGATGCAATACGCCCCCTTTTACCGTTAATTTCGAGGAAAAGGTGACCGAGCTGCCTTCAATGTCAAACTTATAAATAGTCGTTTCAGAGGCACCCTGGCCTGCAGGCAAGATATCGATCGCCATAATCGTATAGGTGCCAATCGACGAGGCTAAATAAAAGCAGATATATGACATAAACAGCTGA
>NZ_JARUIU010000343.1 GCF_029667115.1 Jeotgalibacillus sp. ET6
GTCGTTGTGAAGGATGCTCCTGCAGGTTTCACAATCTAAAAGACTAAGATAAGCTGGATAAAACCGGCAAAGAACCGAACGTTACAAATGGATAAAATCAGTTGCGGTTTACCTTGATGTGTGGCATAAAGATATCTTTTCGTTTCTGGTTCTGATCACCTCTGCACTTGCAGCCAAAAGCTGTTTTAACTATCACCATTTATACGTTTAGGTTTTTGTGTCTTTTTCGAGC
>NZ_JARUIU010000344.1 GCF_029667115.1 Jeotgalibacillus sp. ET6
TTGCCCGCGCGCAGGCGCTGATGAAGGCGCAGGGCATTGGGGCGGTGCTGATCGAATCGGGATCGAGCCTGGTCTATTTCACCGGCGTGACGTGGTTTCGCAGCGAGCGGCTGACCGCTGCGATTCTGCCGGTCGAGGGCGAGCCGTGCATCGTCACGCCGTTCTTCGAGGAACCCTCGGTCCGCCAGACGCTGGTGGTCGCGGCGGATGTGCGCGTGTGGCAGGAGGATGA
>NZ_JARUIU010000345.1 GCF_029667115.1 Jeotgalibacillus sp. ET6
GCATGGTACCGCTCCTTTATATAGGAAGTTTCTGACCTTTTCTCTTCTGTTTCATAGAGAAAGACGGCAGAATTTAAATCATATACTCTTTAATTTATAAAAATGGATTTGAATTATGAGAAAAAATCGTAAATATACCTATCTATCTTACCATTTTGACCGGATCAGGCTGAGCTTGAAGGAGAAATTGGGCTGTAGCCTCATTACTTAAAATACGGAGGACTGAAAATTT
>NZ_JARUIU010000346.1 GCF_029667115.1 Jeotgalibacillus sp. ET6
AGCCAAGTACCTGTTCAGCTACTTTTTTAAATACTAATTTATTTTAATCCATTTTTGTTCATCCTCTGTTATTTTCCGCTAGACGGCAAATTTAATTGCGCCTGGTGCTCTATGCAATCCACAAAAAAACAGAGAAGAAAAAATAATTAAAGATAAATTAAATAAACACAAATTTCCCGCAAAAAAGAAATAAGAGACTTTCAGGAAAAAACTTTAAACCCAAAAAGTAAAT
>NZ_JARUIU010000347.1 GCF_029667115.1 Jeotgalibacillus sp. ET6
GATAACGGTGGATGGCGCAGTTACCGCTTCCAGCGCCGCCGTTTCTCTGGCGCGAAATCCCGCCCACTCTTCCCTTTCGACGATCTCCGCGACCGTCATATTGAGCTGTGATTGCAACCACTGATCGGTATCGACAAACCGACGGTTAAGCGAATCGGCAAGGGCCATTCCGACCGTTGTTTTACCACAGCCCCGAGGCCCGATCAGAAAAAGAGGTTGTGTCATCGTGGG
>NZ_JARUIU010000034.1 GCF_029667115.1 Jeotgalibacillus sp. ET6
GGGAGTAGCTCAGCTTGGTAGAGCACTTGGTTTGGGACCAAGGGGTCGCAGGTTCGAATCCTGTCTTCCCGACCATTATATTTTCCCAATTTAGGGGCCTTAGCTCAGCTGGGAGAGCGCCTGCCTTGCACGCAGGAGGTCAGCGGTTCGATCCCGCTAGGCTCCACCATTAAGATTGAACCTTGAAAACTGAACAACCAAAAACGTCAACGTTAGTACAAGAAATACAAGAAACACAATGAGCTTTATCAAACACTTTACGGAGAGTTTGATCCTGGCTCAGGACGAACGCTGGCGGCGTG
>NZ_JARUIU010000348.1 GCF_029667115.1 Jeotgalibacillus sp. ET6
AAGAAAATCCAGACGTTATCTTCTCTTCTAATATCGTCATCTTTCTGAATTCATATTGATCGATAATTTTTGAGTATGATAAAAAAAATGACAGCTTCTCAGTAGAAGAAAAATAAACAAGCAAAGACGGACTAATCTCAGCTGATTCCCTGCAGGTGAATATGGATCTTGAATTTGAACGGAATGCTGAGCGCTACCAATTCCTGAGTATTACTAATTACATTAGCTGCT
>NZ_JARUIU010000349.1 GCF_029667115.1 Jeotgalibacillus sp. ET6
ATAAAAATTATTATTATATGGACAACATAGATTATTTTGTACATAAACTGGAATCATCAGTTAAAGTAACACTTGGACCAAAAGGACGGTTACCATTGCAAAAAGCGAATTTACCAGCGGAAAAATCAATAATACTGAAGTTTTGAAGGTTTAACACCTTCTATATGAAGATTCGTTCCTTGAAAACTGGATAAAGACATCAAACAAACTGCTCGGCACTGCAGCAATTAT
>NZ_JARUIU010000350.1 GCF_029667115.1 Jeotgalibacillus sp. ET6
GCTATGTTAAAAACTAATGTTGATTTTTTTAACTCTTGATTGGAGCGGAGGGCGATCTACTAAAATATACACATCCCGATTCGTAAGCTGATCAATTAATTCATCCATTCTTGAAAAACTGATCGGTGTGGGTCCTGCCGCTGTGAACACGAATATTGCAGAAACTGCTTAGTAAATGGATTCAGGGAATGAAATTGTACACTGATATTCTTAAACAAAACAAAAAGAGCT
>NZ_JARUIU010000351.1 GCF_029667115.1 Jeotgalibacillus sp. ET6
AAGTGAATACATGCCAAACGTTTTAAAATCTTTTTATCAGCTTCAATATATTTTCCAAAAGAAAGAAATGTTAGAACATGGCTCTTTCTATAGAAGAAGCTCAAAAAAAATTAGATGAAATTATTAAGTTGAAAAATGAATTAACGTAAAATGATCCATTTTTTCGGGATCATGATTTTTTAACAATATACATATCGAGGGAATGTGTATGATTCACCAGTTCAGTAATAT
>NZ_JARUIU010000352.1 GCF_029667115.1 Jeotgalibacillus sp. ET6
AAAATTATCCCCCATTAGAAGAGTTTGCTGTAGCTCCGGCAGCCAATGAAGGTTGGGGTAAATAATTCAGGCTGGTGATTTATAAAAAAAGTGCAAAGCGTAACTTGATGAATTACTCTTCTTAAAGACTTTCCTTCTGCATAGAGGCCAAGAGGGATGACAACCAGAGCTGGATACATTAAAAGCGGAAGGCGCTTTTTCTATGTATTCATTTTGCTGAACCTGTCCGC
>NZ_JARUIU010000353.1 GCF_029667115.1 Jeotgalibacillus sp. ET6
GGAATGGTGCCTGCCGGTAAGACTTATACGTTTAACGACATGGTGAAAGATGATATAAACCTTTTATACAGCTATGGAGTCCGCATGAAATTCTTGCAGTTAAAAACCAGGTTTACCGCGGGGGCATCTCTAAAAGCAGATACCGCGCGATCATTTATTTAGTGATAACCAATCCGATTTATAATTATTATAACGTGAAACCTTCAGATTTTTCATCAAGTCAAGAATCT
>NZ_JARUIU010000354.1 GCF_029667115.1 Jeotgalibacillus sp. ET6
GCTTTGCATATAGAGGTTTTGCAGGCTTTTCAAATTGACTACGTAGCTGGAGAAGAAATGACCGTAAGAGATATGGTAAAGGGAATAGCAGGAGGGTATTACTGGCTGCAGTAATGCCTTTTTTATTTGTGAGAATTCTACTGCTTTCCCGGACACTTCCGTTGATCGCTGAGCAATCTATGCGCCGAAGTTTTTAGGTATAGATGAACAAAATAGAGAAGTATTATCTT
>NZ_JARUIU010000355.1 GCF_029667115.1 Jeotgalibacillus sp. ET6
GGTGATTTATACTGCTGATACACCGGCAGATTGCGTTTTTCTTATTTAATCCATACTATATTATTATTGAAATCAATAACATCGTCGTAAATACAATTAAATCACGCATGAGCACGAACCTATTTTTACTGATCCCTCACCCAGGAATTCTTGATTAAATAGGGATACAACCATTTTATCGCATATTTGATCCCATCTTTTACACGACCTTCTAAAAGAGAAAAAAGCCG
>NZ_JARUIU010000356.1 GCF_029667115.1 Jeotgalibacillus sp. ET6
GAATAGCCATAAAAGTCGTATATTTTTCATATTGCTTGGTGTTTATATATTCCGAAGATTCAAGTTTCAAGTTTCAAGTTTCAAGATTCAGGTTTCAAGTCCAAAGTCTCAAGTCTTAAGTCTAACGTCTCAAGTCTTAAGTCTAACGTCTCAATTCTTAAGTCTAACGTCTTAATTATAAACACGTAGAAGAACAAACGAAATTAAACAGCAAACGTACCAAAAAATAG
>NZ_JARUIU010000357.1 GCF_029667115.1 Jeotgalibacillus sp. ET6
CGATGGTTTTTCCGTTCCATTTGACAGCGCCGCCCTTTCCTTCTCCAAGCTGATCAAGACTATAAAAAAGCGCTGCAGCCTAAAATCATATCGCCGATCCAAGCTCCAATAATCCCCGCGAGGTGGAGCCATCACTACCTGCAGGCCAAACACAACGCTCCAGTCCGTAAAATGCTGCAAGTCCGAACATCGCAATCAGGTAAATATGATTTTCTACAAATCTCAAGGAA
>NZ_JARUIU010000035.1 GCF_029667115.1 Jeotgalibacillus sp. ET6
CATGCTTGAAGGGATCCAAATGGGGCAGGCAATCGCTTTGCTGACAATTGTAGCTGCTGAAATGCTCGATAAAAAGACGAAAATGAAGAACATACAATCCTACCTAAATCACAGTCAGTACGGGAATCAGAATGTATCGGGCGGAATTGAAGGCTTTTGGCTTGAGTCTTCCCTCATGATTTCACCCATTGAACAGGTCCAGATTCTTAAGGACTTCTATACAAACGAATTTGGCTTCGATCGTGCAAACGTTCAATTCATTAAAGATGCAATCAGACTGGAGACACGGGACGGGGTTAC
>NZ_JARUIU010000358.1 GCF_029667115.1 Jeotgalibacillus sp. ET6
AATGTAATATCACTGTATCCCCAAAATATTTTCGGATTGCGTTTAAGTAAATTAGCCCGTGCAGTTGAAACGACCGCGCGTAAACCACAGCTACAGGAGCGCATAACCTCAACATGCAGCTGCTTAAAAATTTATAGCCCCTGCCGCCACCGCTACAATCATCGTTTCGCCAATTGCTCTTGAAATTGCCAGAACGGTTGAAGCGACATTCAAAAATTCCAGCAATCCTA
>NZ_JARUIU010000359.1 GCF_029667115.1 Jeotgalibacillus sp. ET6
GAGCGAAAAGCGCTGGAGCTATTAAAAAAAGTAGGATTAAGTGAAAAAGCAAAAGAGTATCCAAACCGGCTGTCAACAGAGTAGACGTTTTTGCCACAAACCTCAACATAGAAGTGGAGCATGTGGTTTAATTCGAAGCAACGCGAAGAACCTTACCAGGTCTTGACTCAAGCAACCGTCATGTCCTGCTGGAGCTTAAGTTCAGCTTCACGAAAATTTTGATCGGGACC
>NZ_JARUIU010000360.1 GCF_029667115.1 Jeotgalibacillus sp. ET6
CTTTGAATTCTCTTTGGAAAACAGAAAAGAGGTTAGAAAGTCAAAGGTTTTGAATATCCATGGATTCTCGATTGGTATGATTACCAAAAAACCGGAGGCGGAGACGAACTGCAGGGCATGAAAAAAGGATGTAAGAGAGCCCGATATGGCAGCAGGGATGATTAAGGAGGTGAAAAGGAGAAGTGAAAGTTGTTCTTCATCTTCGTGTTCAATCAATGCAACTTTCAAAT
>NZ_JARUIU010000361.1 GCF_029667115.1 Jeotgalibacillus sp. ET6
GAGATTCTCAATCCTGATCTGTACATTGCAACAATCGGTAAAAATGGAACAACTCAAAATAAGTTCACTCCTACTATTGTGAATGGATTAAGACTCCTTCTTAGCAGGTGTTCCGCCGATTACTCTTTTCATCATCCGTCAATTTTGCTTCTCCCGCCATCAGCCTTTCAAAAAAATTTCCTACTCAACTAATGAATGGCTTCAGCAAAAAAAAGGTCTTCTTTTGTCGT
>NZ_JARUIU010000362.1 GCF_029667115.1 Jeotgalibacillus sp. ET6
GAAGGCAGCATTTAGCGCAGAGTTCTGCGTACTCGAAGAGCAGTGGCTTAACAAGACATATCAATTCGGAGAATCCTATGCACATATTCAGATGACTGGTACTAAAAGAAGACATATCATACCTGCGAAACATGATTTGTCGCACCTGTAGCCTGGAAAAACTGGATACGTGGCGGTAATCGGAAACGAGATCCGATCTTTTGATAAGGAGGAATAATCTGAAAACAAAA
>NZ_JARUIU010000363.1 GCF_029667115.1 Jeotgalibacillus sp. ET6
TGGATTGTTGTTTTTTTTTTTTTTTTTTTTTGCTTTTTAATTGTTTTTTATTTTTTTATTTTTTTTTTTCTTTGGAATTCTTTTTTTTTTTATTTTTTTTTTTTGTTTTATTTATCTAATTTTATTTTTTTAAATTTTATAAATTTTTTTTTTTTATTATTTCTGCCTTATTATTTGATTAAAAATTTTATAATTCTTTTAAGTTTTTTCGTTTTTTTAACGTTGGACCC
>NZ_JARUIU010000364.1 GCF_029667115.1 Jeotgalibacillus sp. ET6
CGTATTTTGTTTTGTTTTTATTTTAATTTTTTTATTTTGTTTTTTTTCTTTATATATTTTTTTTCTTTTATTTTGTTTTTGGTTTTTTTTTTTTTTTTTTATTATATTTGTATTTTTTATTTTTTTTTTTTTTTTTTTTTGTTTATATTTTAAATTTAATAATTTTTTTTTTTTTTTTTTAATCTCGTTTTGCCTCCTCATGGTTTTTTTTTATTCTATTTTTTTCACCG
>NZ_JARUIU010000365.1 GCF_029667115.1 Jeotgalibacillus sp. ET6
GCTTTAACAGGTGACAAATCCGGTGTCTTCTCCAAGAGTTCCGATAAATTCTCTGCAGAGGACTTCCTCACCCGTTTGGAGTCAGTCATGGTTTATACGCTTCTATTAGTGTCGCCGATCACAGCGGCAATCGGCATGGCATCTTTAAAAAGCTCGTATTTGCTTCCTTCAAGAGCCTGCTGATGATGTTAAATTGCTCCCTTTTATTATAAGGAACGGTAAAACGAAA
>NZ_JARUIU010000366.1 GCF_029667115.1 Jeotgalibacillus sp. ET6
AATCATACAACGATGAAAGTTGGAGTTAATTATCTGCTGACGTTTTTCAGAAAAACGCTGGACCAGGATGAAGTCACCAAGGTGATTTTAATTGGAGTCAAAGAGCTTGAGACACTTTTGTCCCAAGCTCTTTTCATTTTCGGCTAATTCAGCCTGTTTTCACTTATCCATCAGTTTGAACCAAGCTTTTGGTTCCTGATACATGAAGGCTTTCGTTTTGTGATAATTT
>NZ_JARUIU010000367.1 GCF_029667115.1 Jeotgalibacillus sp. ET6
ATCATAATGTGCTTTTTCAAACATTTCTTTCGGAAACTTTTTGTTTGATTGGTTCGTCTATGGAAGAAATCGAACCGTCTTCTTGCATTTCTTCTAAGTGCTTGTCAAACTCTTCAATTAATTCTTCATTTCCCATATGATATCCTATAAATTGCTTAGCACATAAAACGCTTGCCATTTGAAGGAGAATCTGCGGTTTCAATCGCATTAAAGCATTTGCAATCTGAAA
>NZ_JARUIU010000036.1 GCF_029667115.1 Jeotgalibacillus sp. ET6
GATGGTGCGGGCCACGCACAGGCGCTGCTGCTGGCCGCCGGAGAGGCCGAGACCGGAGCTGTGGATCTTGTCCTTCACCTCGTCCCACAGGGCCGAGCGGCGCAGGGACTGCTCCACGCGGACGTCCATGTCGGGCTTGGAGAGGTTCTCATAGAGGCGCACGCCGAAGGCCACGTTGTCGTAGATCGACATGGGGAACGGGGTGGGCTGCTGGAACACCATGCCCACGCGGGCGCGGAGCAGCGACAGGTCCTGGGCGCGGTCGAGCACGTTCTCGCCGTCGAGCAGGATC
>NZ_JARUIU010000368.1 GCF_029667115.1 Jeotgalibacillus sp. ET6
TAAAAAAAAGAAACAGTGAAGAAGAGTTGTATGAGCCTAGCAGAATTACAAAGACAAAGTTTTTACCTTCTCTTGAGGGTAAATGGTGGGAAAATAAACATGACACCACAAACAGTTTAAGTGCTGATTTAAGAAGAAGAATTAAGATAAGTAAACTAGATTTCATAATTATCGATAGTACTACGAACCCTAAAGCCAAATATCAGATGTTTCAGAGGTTAAATACAAA
>NZ_JARUIU010000369.1 GCF_029667115.1 Jeotgalibacillus sp. ET6
TTTTTTTTTTTTTTTAAAATTTTTTTTTTTTTTTTATTATTTTTTTTAATAATTTTATTTTTTTTTTTTTTTTTTTTTTTTTTTTTTTTTTTTTTTTTTTTTTTTTTGTTTTTTTTTTATTTTTTTTTTTTTTTTTTTTTTTTTTTTTTTTTTTTTTTCCTTTTTATATAAAAACACACCAAATAACCCCTCAACACCCCCCCCCCCCCCCCCCCCCCCCCCCCCCCCT
>NZ_JARUIU010000370.1 GCF_029667115.1 Jeotgalibacillus sp. ET6
CGAGATGGTCCGGCTGCCCGTAGCTTGCGATAAATTCTTTAAGAGGTTTGCCTATATAAACGGAGAAAAAACAGTTCATGCCAGATCCATTTTGGCTTTTGTAAAAAACATCAGGGAAAATAAAAATAATGGCCAACCTGATGTTATGATGTTTTCGGATAGAAAAGGAAGCAGTTTGAAATTCTTATATATTCAACAGTATTTACCTTTTTGACTATTATTATTATCG
>NZ_JARUIU010000371.1 GCF_029667115.1 Jeotgalibacillus sp. ET6
TGTAACAGATGAAGAAGGATCCCGCCAATCTGTACCTTGATCCACCAGATGATTGCACTTTTGCTACAGTGACAAGGTAGAACAGGACATCGGAAACGGTACTCAAGACCTTTTTCGGGCAAAATATCGTAAAATACGTCCCCAATCCAGATCGATTTTAATCAGGTGTGCGAGCCACTTTTCAGTCATGTTTTTCAGCCTGCCAGGATTGTTCGAAGAAAATATCCTG
>NZ_JARUIU010000372.1 GCF_029667115.1 Jeotgalibacillus sp. ET6
AAATGAAACACCTTGAACCTGTTCGTTAACATCGATTATTTTCCCTGTCAGATCAATTGAAAACACCGTGTCGTGCAGGATCCAAAAGATGGTAGATCTAATTTATTCATTTAACTTAACTTTTACACACGTTGGAACCTTATTCTAACTGTTTCTTATGCGTTGAATAACAGTTCGAGGTAAGACACAGACCTCATAAGAGCAATCGATGAAATAACCGAAGTCGCAG
>NZ_JARUIU010000373.1 GCF_029667115.1 Jeotgalibacillus sp. ET6
CCGTCCTTCATCGGCTCCTAGTGCCAAGGCATTCACCGTGCGCCCTTTCTAACTTAACCAAAAAATGGTTGATCAGCGTCGCGCTTCTTCGTCCGCTCGTGTCGTCATCTCCTCACGCACTGGAAAGTGCGCTCCGGGATTCCTCCATTCACGTCCTCGAATCACTCGCTGCTGAACCATTTTTAAGAGAAACTCTTAAAAATGACTCGTTGGATTTTCATTTGA
>NZ_JARUIU010000374.1 GCF_029667115.1 Jeotgalibacillus sp. ET6
CTCCGTCCCGGCATTCGTGCCTCGAATGACAAACACTTTCAGCTCTTCTTGCAGAAGAGTTGGCAAGCGCCCTCATTCGTTGTTGCTCATTCCGTGCCGGATGTTCATTACCAGCTAAGGTAACTGCTCTCCGTCCCGGCATTCGTGCCTCGAATGACAAACACTTTCAGCTCTTCTTGCAGAAGAGTTGGCAAGCGCCCTCATT
>NZ_JARUIU010000375.1 GCF_029667115.1 Jeotgalibacillus sp. ET6
TTTGTCTTCTCCGAGACATTTAAATTCTGTCACGTCAGTGACTAATTTTTGAAGGGGGATAGAAGTATGGAAACGTCTATTTAACCGGTTTTTCGCTACCTTCCCAACCTTTCCTTTATAGGATTTATATTTGCGGGATTTGCGCATGAATTTAACACACTTTAATCCGAGTTCTTTCATGATGCGATACACTTTTTTATG
>NZ_JARUIU010000037.1 GCF_029667115.1 Jeotgalibacillus sp. ET6
CGGTGTTCAACCTGCGGAAGGTGCTGAAGGAACTGGGAACCAGCGTGACCATCCGGGCGACCCGGGGCGTGGGATATTCTCTGGAGGATGGAAAATGATACAGGGCATCAGGCGGAAGTTTATTCTGATTGCGGTGGCGGTGCTGTCTGTGGCGATGGTCGGGCTGGCTGCCGTCATCAATCTTTCCAACTGGATCAACGTGCGCGCGGAAATGCAGGAAACGCTGACCAGCCTGGCGGAGAACGTCGGCCCGGGGAACCGGAAGGAAAACGGGGAAGGCCCGAAGGGTCGG
>NZ_JARUIU010000038.1 GCF_029667115.1 Jeotgalibacillus sp. ET6
GAAGAAATTCAAGGGATTGAAAAAGCGGCAGCTCCAAAAGCGCCAACCATTGTTCTCCTATTTCGGATACGACAATTCTCTCTTCAACAGGAGCAGGAAGCTGGAGATGAGAGCGGAGATACAGAAAGCTCTTGATGTTTTTTAGGCAATGTTTTTTTATTCAGAATTTAAAAGATTCGCTTTTAAGCGATTTTACCTCATTACCTGCAGAAAGAAAAAGCAAGAGCTGTTTTTTTACTTCATGCTTTACAGGAACTTGGAATAGAGTAAATGTTAAGATTAGATCTTCAAT
>NZ_JARUIU010000039.1 GCF_029667115.1 Jeotgalibacillus sp. ET6
AATAGGCAATTGCTGTAGCAAAAATACCGATGTATATACTGGATGCGAGACCGTTCATTGATGGTGCTGCTATTATTACACAAACGAATATGCTGAATGCCTCTTATGGACCAATTAATTGACCGTTCTCTGCCTACATCCAAATGCAGGACCATTGTCGGGTACACAAGCAGTCCTCTCAGGGGAAGCAGCGGTACGGTATGGTTGTTCTTTTCTGGTAATGAATTACTGGGAGTTTCATCGAGAACCTTTGCGGATTGGACTCAAGAAGATACAAAACAGATTTACCAGC
>NZ_JARUIU010000003.1 GCF_029667115.1 Jeotgalibacillus sp. ET6
CTTGGGATATGATATTTTCTTGCCAACAAATCGTAGCTGAGATCCCCATTCAGATACTCGCTAATAAGCTTTAGTTTAAATTCCTCACTATATTTAGCCATAAAAAAGACCCCCTAAAGTTAGTTTTCTACTCTAACTTTCGGGGGTCGGTTCCCAAGGAAGTGTCTCAAGCTCTTTGACCGGTTCGCTGCGCTTCAGGCGGACGCTTTCCGCAGGGACGGGGGCTTGAGCCTCTCCAGGCCCTTGCCCTGGGTAGTCTCAAGCAACCGTCAAATCCTGCAGGAGTCGCCACCTTCCGCTCCGCTCTCCTCTTACTATTGATAAATACTTTTTCATTCTTAAAATACTTTTGAGTTTTGTCCCAGCCTCTTTTACAATGTTGTCTCGTCAATTTCTTTACGCAGCATGTACTGGACACCAGAGAGCATGTCAGCAAAACAGCAGCCTGCTTTTAGCAAATTAGCTTAATTTCGTTTTATCCAACAAAAATCAAGTAACTTGAAACAAAATAACCTAAAACAATGAGTAAAGAAGGCCAGATATAGGCAATAGTAGATGCAGCTGTTTTTTGTTTAATAGACAAAATGATGACTACCGACAAGATTGAAACCGCTATACTGGTTACAATGTGAGAATCAGATACATCAGCGAGAATAGACCCGCCGCGATAGAAAATATCAGAGCCTGCGATGATCAGCATATTAAAAATATTGCTTCCCAGAATAGAACCAAGGGCAAGATTTACATTTCGAAGCTGCAAGGCGACAAATACTGCAACGGCTTCAGGCAAGGATGTTGTTGCAGCAATTAGAAAGCTTCCAACAAAACTTGAGCCAAGTCCAGTTACGACCGCTATTTCATCCCCCATTATTGAAAGCACGCTCCCGGCTCCCATAATAATTATAGCCGCAAGTGTGAAACGGACACCTGCCTGTTTCACTGTAAGAGATGAAGCAGCAGCTGTTTCACTGCCTGCATCCTCTTTTGGCACCTCCGTTTCCGGATTAATACCAGATTTAGGAAGACGTCCTATTACAAACATACCCACTCCATAAAGAAGAGCAATAATAAACGCATCTATTCCGATGCCTAAAATCGTGTAATCTACTTTTAAAAGAAGAGCAAGCAGCGTTAATAAAGTTAAGAGAAGTCCAAGTCCTGCAGTATAAATATGATCATTGCTCGCCCATAAAAATAACTTTTTTCGTCTGTAATACAAATCAAAAGCAGCGATAATAAATAGATTAAATAGATTTGAGCCGAGCATGTTTCCAATGGCAATATCCGAATTGCCGATGAAAACTGCTGAAAGACTGGTGGTCACTTCCGGAAGCGAGGTGGCGCCTGCCAAAAGTAACGTTCCAACGAGCAGACCCCCCATCGCAGACTTTGCAGAAATAACATCTGCATAACGCGATAGCTTAATAGCTGCGAAAACTGTGACAGCAGCTGCTAAAATAAACCATACAAATACCATTTTTCTTTCCTCCTGTTCTAATCAAAGAAATTCTGTTTGCTCAGATCCTGTGCCAGTTAAATTACTTTACGCAGTTGTCAGAGCCAAACAAAAAAGACCCTTTTATGAGTTCTTACATGTAAAGTAAGGACTCATAAAAAGGTCTTGCGGACTTTAGCAGTTACTAAAGCTTAATGAACCGAGTGGGTGACCACTGTAATGACGACTCATTAACCGGTGACGGTCGCTACTCCCCTTTTTAGGGATATCTATTTATATTTAAACTATACCACACATCAGTTTCTTTTAAACAGTTAAAACATGGCAGTGTTATAACATGCTAACAGCGTGCTGTTTTTTTCTTCACACCGATTTTTCCACGCGATTCTATATTTTCAATATACGTCGGAGCAAATGGTACTTTACACGCTGTATTTCCTACATCCACTTGAACTTTGCCAATGGTACCGGCGATCTCTTTCGCTTCTTCTGTGAGAGATGGGAGATAAGCCCCTGCTGCTATGACAAATCCATTCATGGTATAACGGACCCGGTTTGGCGCGGAATGGATCGTCTTCCTGACTTTTTGAAGAAGTCTTCTCACTTCATCTGCATCAATTTTTTCGTCAGGAGCAATAGAAAGGTAGCTGCTGTATGTGCTCCAGCCCGCCGCTGCAATCATTTCTTCATCAGAAGCCATCCACTCTTTGGCAAGCTCAACTGCATAAGGACTTTCAGCTGCCACCCATGCAACCGTACATTCAGCAATCATATGCCAGTAGGCCCCTTTGACCCATTTTTCAAGTGTTTCTTTTGACATCGTTTTTGGATCAGCAGCAAGCCCGGCCAGATACATAGCATCCGAATTCCCCGTATCATAAAGAGCCCCCACAAGCTCCTGATCTTTCTTAACGTGTTTAACCCACTTCTTTAAGTCCCCCACCTTTACACCATAAAACGGCTCTTTTGCTCCGTGACGCATAAACGTCTTTTTTGTCTGCTCCGTGCCGAGTGCCTCAAGCTCCCCCATCACTGTGTTCAGATTCATTGGATTATCCCTCCGTCACCTTTTCTTTTCATTATACCACCTCATCTTTTTTAAATTGTGGTTCCTTTATTAAATGTTTATACTGTCTGAAGAAGGCAGCGTGCAAAATCATGTAGTACTTTTTTAATTTCTTGCGTCTATTAAAATGAATTCTTTTGCATGGGAGGTGGAACGGGTGCAGGAGATTGATGTACAAAAGCTGGTCCAGCAGGATTCTTCAGTTTTCAGACTGTTTATCCGTTCCTACCAGCACTATATTTATCAACTCGCATATGGCGTGCTTCGTCATGAAAAAGATGCGGAGGATGCCGTTCAGGAAATATTGTTGAAAATCTATCATGCTCTTCCCGGCTACCGGCAGGAAGGGCTTAAAACATGGGTGCGGCAGATATCTGTTCGGCATGCGATTGATCTGAAACGAAAGAGAACCCGTCGCACAGACCGGGACGATGATTTAGAAAAAGCGAGCCCGTATCTTCATGACGGAAAAGAGTCACTGGATGCAAGGCTTATGGAACAAATGAGAAATGATTATCTGCGTAAACGCTTGAAAGAACTTCCTGAAAATTATCGGGTCGTCATTCATGCTTTTTACATAGATGAAAAATCCTATGAAGAAATCGCACAGGAATATAATTTGGAGTTATCTGCAGTAAAAATGAGACTTTACCGAGGCAGACAGTGGATGAAAAAAAATTGGCGGGAGGATGAATTCCGATGACACATTTTAAAAAAGAGCAATGGGAACAATTTATCCACGGAGAAATTGACTCAGTGACAGAGAGGAGAATGGAGAGCCACCTTCAAAGTTGTGAAAACTGTTTATCAGCGTATGAAGTTGAAGCTCTTTCATTCTCTCCTCCCGGGGATTTTTCAGTCGAAGACGAGGTCATGAAACGTATTCTGTCCAATGAAACACATCCCACTGTCAGAAAATCTCCAATCCGCTTCTGGCATAAAACGGTCACTCACTTTGCAATTTCTGCAGCAGCCGCTATTATGCTGGCAGGCTCCGGAGTTTTTACAGCTTTTATTGATGAAACACCTGATCGACAGGGAGAGGCTTTAAACGAATCACATTCCTTTACTGCCTCCCTTCTTGAACAAACGGATCGCTTTTTCAGTCAGATGGATCCATCACCTAAGGAGGAATTAGAATGACAAAGTCACCGGTCATTGCATTTGTACTTTCGATCATGCCGGGTTGGGGGCATGTTTATATAGGAAATGTGATCAGAGGATTTTTGTATTTTTTTCTTATCACCTTACTGATTATAGGCGGGCTCGCCACTGCCCTGTTATCGAGCAATTTATTTTATCTTGCACCGGTCATTGCCGGGCTGTTGATTTATGCCATCAGCTTTTTAGATATTATTATCAGTTTAAACACATTAAGGTCACAGGGGGCAGAAGGTGAGAACCCTTCGCGCACCCGGCGGTATCTGCCTAGCTATCAGGGAGATGCTGAGCGCTTTTTCACTATTATTCTGTCCTTTTTCCCAGGGCTTGGGCACTTCCAGCTCGGCTTAATGAATCGCGGGCTGACTTTTATGGTTGCTTTCTTCGGAATGGCCTCGATGATTTTCTTTGTAACGATTCTATTGCAATTAAATGCATTTCTGCTGTTCACCATCCTGCTTCCTGTCGTTTGGATTTATTCTTTTGTTGATGCCATGCAGATGCTTTCAAAGAAACAAAAGGGCGAAACTTTGGTAGATCAATCGGTGCTTGAGGATCTGGAAACGCGTCGAAAAGACGGGAAAAAAAGTACAGCAATTGCTACAATCCTATCGATTTTTCCCGGAGCAGGCCATCTATATCTCGGTTTGCAGCATCGCGGGATTCAGCTGATGGCAGCTTTCCTTTTCACCATCTATATATTAGATGCGCTGCGCCTTGGGTTATTTTTATTTTTGATCCCCCTTATCTGGTTCTACAGCTTTTTCGATGGCATGCAAAAAGCATCCCGATATGGAAAAGATGAACTATATGATGAGCCGGTTTTTGGCTTTTTTGATCAATACAAGCGCTGGCTCGGTATTGGACTGATTTTTATCGGCATTTACTACCTTTTATTTAACGGACTCGTGCCGGCCCTTGCTCCTGCGTTTAGAGAATGGATTGAAATTGACCTTTGGTACTGGTTTGACCGTTATTTCCAAACCATCCTGCTGAGTGTCGTTCTTGTCATTATCGGGATTAAGCTGTTAAAGAAGAAAGAAGTTGTCCATTGATTCATTAAATAAAGCAAAACATGCGAGCCTGAGACAGAAAATATGTCTCAGGTTTTTTTCAATTTAATGCGTTTCAGGCAGACGCTTTCCGCTGGGACGGGACTGAGCGTCTGCCTCTGCCGCTCTCTTAACGTACAGCAATTTCTGGCTGATGAATTATGACTAAACAGGTTCTTTTACCGGCAAGTTCTAGACTCTGAAAAAAGAGTGGTGGCTTCCTGCTTTTATTTTTTTAAAACTAATTATGACAATATACTCCTAAAAATGGTAGAATAGAGTGGCATTTGCACTTGCAGTCATTATTTACATAATCTAAGTTTAATAGAAATGGAGTTCTGAATATTGAAATTTAAATCAGTTATGTTGTTTGCCTCTGCTCTTGTTTTCCTTAGTTCGTGTGCTTCAGAACCAACCTATATAAATCCTCCAGAAGAATTCGCTGAAAGCAGCGACACGATTGAAGTCGTGGAAGCAGCGGAAGAAGAGGTGATTAAGAACGATACCGCTCATTTTACAGCTGTAGGGGATCTGCTGGTTGAACGCCCTATCCTTTACGATGCTGAGCAAAAAGACGGCTCGTTTTTATTTGATCCTTTGCTCTCAAATGTAGAACATTACATCAGCCGGGGAGATTTTGCTTACGCCAATCAGGAAACACCGATTACTGGAGCCGACTTTGGACTTGGCGACGGTGATTTTGTATTTAACAACCCCTATGAGCTGGGCCACTATTATTATGATGTTGGCTTTAATATGCTGCAGCTGGCAAACAATCACACACTTGATATGGAGTTTTCAGGGCTTGAGAGAAATATAGATTTTTGGCGTACTGAGTATCCTGATGTGTTATTAAGCGGGGCACATCTTACAACTGAAGAACGTCATGTCATCCCCATTATTGAGAGAAACGGAATTTCTATTGCACTGATTTCTTCAACGTATAGTTCAAACAAGTCTGTGGAGTTCCCTCATTCCGTGAATATTTTTACTGAAAATGAAGAACAGCTGCTTGATGACGTTGCACGAGCCAATGAAATGGCTGACCTCGTTGCAGTCGGCATCCACTGGGGAAGAGAATACCAGCAGCCAACCGCTGAACAAACAGGATTAGCCCACAAGCTGGCTCAAAGCGGGGCCGACCTTATTATCGGTCACCATCCGCATGTCCTGCAGCCAATTGAATGGATCGATGGTCAAAATGATCAGCAAACACTTGTGGCCTATTCACTTGGGAACTTTATCTCAGGACCTTTTGACGACCGAGTACCGGAGCTTGACTGTGACCGTCTGACTGGAGCGCTGATGGGGTTTGATATCAAGAAGCAAAATGATGTGGCCACCATCGATTCGGTCTACACAGTTCCTACTTTCACTTCTTTCTCAGAGGAATTTAATGAGTTTAGCGTGGTTCCACTAGATGAAATGAATCAGGATGAATTCAGATGGTGTGATTTGGATCAGCATAAACAGCATGTCCATGAAACATTGACTCGCAGTTCGGATGAAATCGAAGTTGTAATGGACATGGAACCGAAATAAAAGTCGCATACCTCCTCTTATAAATGGAAAATTTTATGACGACAGAGCACCCATGCTCTGCCTTTTCAGGAATCTTGCATTTCCTTAATATACTTCGCCAGATGATCAAAATCACGGTGGATCGTCTCCAGCAAACTGCGATTGTAAAAGATCGAAGCAGGATGATAGGTTGGAAACAGAAGATAGTCTTTTTCTGTCCAACTATATGTGCCATCCTTATGGCAGCACCGAACCGGCTGTTTCAGCAATTGTCCATGAACGTCTGCTATTTTCTTATCCTTGCCTGCCAGCCTTCTTAACCCGATATTCCCCAACGTCATAATGATGGTTGGATTCACATGCTCTATCTCCCAATCAAGGATAGGAGCATGTGCCATTATCTCTTTCTCATTAGGTGTCCGGTTGTATTTGCGCTGAATGATTTCTCCGGACCTTTCTTTTTTTTCTCTCCATTTATACGGCCTGCTTCTTACTGCACTTGTGATATAGACTTCTTCCCTCTTCAGGCCTGCACGTTCCAGAAACTTCATTAATTCTTTTCCAGCTCTTCCGCTGAAAGGAATACCGTTATGAATTTCTGTTTCACCAGGTGCTTCTCCTACAAGCATAAGTGCCGGATTTTCGGGACCTCCTCCGTATACAAAACCCTCAGCAGAGTATGGCTCAATTCTTTTTTTCCCCCATTCAGCAAGTTCTTCCGGAATTCTCATGTGAAATCTTCCCTTTCTGTGTCGATAAACATACATTTCCCAGGAAATGTGTAAGTAAAACACCTCGTTTATTAGTCCTTTGCCTGCATAAAAGAATGAGGCTGAGAGATAACTGTAAAAGTTAAAAAAACTGATGCATTATGTATCGGGACGGAAGGTGGCGAACTCCATCAGGAAATGACGAAATGCGTCCACCTGAAGTGAAGAGAACCCGCCAAAAAGCCTGAGACACACTTGTCCCAGGCTTTACAATCATTTCATTTCGGATTTTTTAATAAAATTAAACCAGTTATTGATTTTTAAACGTATCCGTTAACACCGGTACGATTTGCTTTTTGCGGGACACAACGCCTTTTAATAGCGCAATGTTATTATCAAGAGACAAATTAAAGGCTTTTTCAACGATGCTGGCATGTGCTCCGCGAACGATGACGGTTGAGTCATTATTTAAGATATCTGTCACAGCCAAAACGAAAAGAGATAAATTCTTCTCTACGATTGCCAGGTCCAGCATTTCTTCAATATCACTCTTCAAGCTGAGTACTTCTGCAGGATCAATCGCATTCACCTGAGCAATTTCGACCTTATGGTCACCCATTTCAAATACTTTTGCATCAAGGGAAATCAGCTGTTCAACCGTCTTCCCGCTGATATCTGCTCCTGCTTTCAGCATGTCCAGGCCATACGCTTGAGCATCTACTTCAGCAATCTGAGCCAGTTCTTCCGCTGCTGCAATATCTTCCTCCGTGCAGGTAGGTGATTTAAACAGGAGAGAATCCGAGATAATGGCAGAAAGCATTAATCCTGCCATGTCCTTTGGAACTTCAACTTGATTTTCCTTAAATAATTTCAGCAAAATCGTAGCCGTACACCCAACAGGTTCTGCTCTGAAATAGAGGGGCTCACTTGTTTCAAAGTTTGAAATACGGTGATGATCGATAACCTCCGCAATCCGCACGTCTTCAATATCATCTGCACTTTGCTGACGCTCGTTGTGATCTACTAGAATGACTCTGTCTGCTTCAGAAGCCACTTTTTCCACTAAGCGGGGTACATCTGTTTCAAAATAATTCAATACAAATTGAGTTTCTTCGTTTATCTCTCCCAATCTTACAGGCTCTGCATTGCTGCCAATCTGGTTTTTCAGATAAGCATAGACAACAGCAGAAGTAATTGTGTCTGTGTCTGGGTTTTTATGACCAAATATCAATGTTTTTTCCATGGACTCTGCTCCTTAATGAAAAGAATTTAATAAACGTCCTCAGACGATATATTGTCTCTATCTTACCAATAATCCCGGATTTCTTGTACCCAAAACTTTTAATCTCCGGTCTATTCGATCATTTTAAAAATATAGTTAAAGTGCGCTATTTAATCCTTTACAGGAGGTCTGCTTCCTTCCGATTGATCAACGCTATGCTGCTTTGTTGACAATTCATTTGAATGGGGGCTTTTCTAGTGGCAATTGTGCTGATTTTATTTAATCTGCTTATTTTTCTTGGTCTTCTTGGTGTTTTATTCATTCTTAAAAGAAAAGGCGTTTCTTTTTCCAAACGGGTGCTTCTTGGTCTATGCTTCGGGATCGTTCTTGGTTTTGTCTTTCAGTTTATTTATTCTGCTGATTCAACCGTACTACTGACATCGGCTGATTGGTTTCAATTAATTGGCGGCTCCTATATTAAACTTCTTCAAATGATTGCGGTACCGCTTATTTTTATATCCATTTTATCTGCTTTTACCAGACTGACGTTAACTAGAAACCTGGGGAAAATAAGTCTACTGGTGGTTGGACTGTTAGTTGGAACAACGGCTGTCGCAGCCCTTATTGGAATTACATCTGCTGCCGGATTTGGTCTCGAAGCCATACAAATCGATCAGGGAGAAGCAGAAACCGCTCGTGGTGCTTCGCTTGAAGAAACATATGAAACTGTAGAAAATGTCACATTCCCTCAGCATCTGCTTTCGCTTATACCTGCAAATCCATTTTTAGATATGACCGGCGCAAGGCCTTCATCGGTTATTGCTGTAGTCATATTCGCCGTTTTTCTTGGACTCGCCTATCTTGGGATAAGAGAAAAGCAGTCTGTTCAAGCATCGTTTTTCGCTGACGGTGTTGCATCACTTTATGCGATTGTGATGAAGGTCGTCAGTCTTATTTTACAGTTAACTCCATACGGGGTGCTTGCGGTCATGACGAAAACTGTGGCATTAACGAATCTCCAAGCCATTGCCGCACTGGCTGAATTTGTTGCTGCTTCTTATGCAGCTTTGGCAGCTGTTTTTCTCGTACATCTTCTCCTGCTTGCTTTTTCCGGATTAAATCCAATCGTCTATCTTAAAAAAGCGATCCCCGTTCTCGTTTTTGCTTTCACAACAAGAACAAGCGCAGGTGCTCTTCCTATGAATATACGAACACAGCAGCAGCTCGGGGTTCAGGATGGAACAGCCAACTTTGCAGGTTCATTGGGCCTGTCGATTGGCCAAAACGGCTGTGCAGGAGTATATCCAGCGATGCTGGCCATTATGATTGCACCTACTGTGGGGATTAATCCATTGACTCCATCCTTTATATTGACTGTGGTGGCCATAACTGCGATCTCCTCGTTTGGCGTCGCAGGCGTTGGCGGTGGCGCTACTTTTGCTGCAATACTTGTATTGTCCGCTTTAGACCTGCCGATTGGACTGGCAGGAATATTAATATCAATCGAACCTTTAATTGATATGGGCAGGACAGCTGTAAATGTGAGCGGCAGTATGACAGCAGGAGTCCTGACAAGTAAACTTACAGGTGAGCTGGATACATCCGCTTATTATGATCCCGATCGTGTCGTTGAAACAAAGCCTTGATCATTAAGTAAGCAAAAAAAGAATGCTTTCACGATCTTCTGTGAAGGCATTCTCTCGTTTGGTGGTCAATCTCCAAAAATGAGCCTGAGAAAATGTGTCTCAGGCTCGGTGAGCGGTTCACTTCACTTCAGGTGGATGCTTTTCCGCAGGGACGGCGCTCAGCCTTTTTAGGGCGTTGCCCAGTAAAGTCTCAGCTTGCCCTCATATCCTGCATGAGTCCCCACCTTCCTCTCCGCTCACCTAATTCTAGTGAAAAATATATCCTAATTTTGGCCTAGCCTCATTTTTTCTTTAAAAGAGACAGGGTTTTTTCAATATCATTTAGCAATTCGTCGTCTGGAACCATGCGTTTTACTTTCTTTTCTCCAGGGCGATCCATGATACTGAACGGTTTTTCCGTATACGTAGATTCCCGAAGTGCATCTATGTGATTTAAGATCGCTACATGGCTGATTCGCACGTATTTTCCATCTTCGTCATATAGTTCTTCGTTTACACTGATTTGTGCTTCCACTTTTTGTCCGGCTTCCAGGTTTTTTTCAACAGCCGTTGTCCAAATAAACCTGTTTTCTTTTGAATCTGTAAAATGAATGACATTGGACAAGTGTGATTTTACCCGGGGTTTCACATGAACTACAGCTAAGTCTATGGTTATTCTCACTTCATCTTTCCCCTTTCTTGCAGTGGTACCTACATATGTACTTATATCAATAAAACGTTTTAACAATCTCATTTTATTACCAGTAAAATGAGTAAATGCTAAGGACCTAATTTAGTATAAAGTATCTAACTGTGCTTTTGTCAATTAGAATTTTTAACCAATAAGTATAATACTATATAAAACCTTGATATACCTGCTTTTCAAAATATGGACTTTTTTTGAACAATTTTTTTGCTTCATATAACAACGGGTTTTTACTCGTATGAATATGGTGTTTTTTATATTTATCTATAAAAAACAATGTATAACTGTATAATTATAGAATACCATATTTCGATTCTCTAATAGATTATCCAGCAGAAAACTTTTCAATTTTTTTCAAGTCATTTTTCTGTTTGTGCATTCAAAATTGTTGTATGATTATTTGGTTAATGCTAAACCATGAAAGAAGGAATGAACGTGTCATCTGAACAACGTAAAAAAATGATCATTTTAATGATTAATATGTTTATTGCCATCGGAAGCTTTGGAATCATTATTCCGATTCTTCCTGCTTATTTAAATTCCATCGGAGAAGCAGGAACGGCTGCTGGACTGATGATTGCAATTTTTGCCGGTGCACAGCTTATTATGTCTCCGATTACAGGTAAGTGGGCGGATCAATATGGCAGAAGAAAGATGATCATAGCCGGCCTTAGCGGACTGACTCTTTCAATGTTTGTCTTTTACTGGTCTGATTCCATATGGGTTCTGTATGCATCACGCGTGATCGGGGGAGTGGGTGCTGCGCTTCTAATCCCAGCGATTTTTGCTTATGTGGCAGATATCACATCCCTGGAGCAAAGAGCAAAAGGAAACAGTTATATCTCAGCTGCTATGTCGCTTGGTATTGTGATCGGACCTGGTGTTGGGGGATTTTTAGCTGAATTTGGTCTGAAAATGCCGCTGTTAATTTCAGCACTGGTTTCCCTGGTAGCCGTTATCTTTTCTGTTATTATGCTGAAGGAAAGCCAGGAAACGGCACCTGCCATTGAAACCGAATTGAAGCCGGATCCTTTATTAAAGAAACTTGGGCTTTCTGTTCAAAAGCCGTATTTTATACCACTTGTGATCACGTTAATTATGAGCTTTGGACTTATGGCTTACGAGTCCGTCATTGGACTTTATGTGGATAACCAATTTGGTGCTTCTCCATCTGAAATCGCACTGATGATCACAGCAACAGGAATTATTAGTGTAGTTGTTCAATTATTTGTCGTAGAGAGGATTGTAAGGAAATTAGGAGAAGGCAGTGTGCTTACCATGTTCCTTGGCGTTGCAGCAGCCGGATTTTTCCTGTCCTTGTTTGCCTCAAGCTATGTCTTGTTTTTTGGCGTCACACTGCTTATTTTTCTTGCTACCTCCATCCTTCGTCCTGTTTTAACTACTCTTGTTTCAAAGCTTGCAGGGAATGAACAGGGATTTGCGATGGGAATGAATAATGCGTATATGAGCATTGGGAATGTTCTTGGCCCCACACTTGCCGGAATTCTATATGATGTAAATATTATCTATCCGTTCATTCTCGGATTGGTGGTGCTTTTCGTGACTATATTCGTTTCTGTGGGCTGGCAGCGGAAGGAATCGAGGAGACTGCTTCAGATTGAGGGAGATCAGCTATAAGGAATGACAAAAGGCCGTATAGAGCGACCTTGATTCTAAAAAACAAAGATCTTTGATTGTCCCGAAAAATATAAAAACCGGATGAAATGATTTCATCCGGTTTTTATTATGCTCTACTGATCATCTCTTCTACTTTAAGAACTTCACACAAACAGGTGTAGGAACGTGTAAAGTGGAGCCGGCAGCTGAGAGCTTTCCGGTTTCCGCATCTCTTTTATATAGAACTGCATTACTGCTTTCTTCATTGGTTGTCACTACAAATTTTTCTGTTGGATCCAACACAAAATCTCTCGGCCAGTTTCCGCCGCATTCTGCGTATTCCACCAGACTGATTTGATAGGTTTCAGGATCAATTTCAAACACAGCAATGGAATCATGTCCTCTATTTCCTGCATACACAAAACGCCCGTCTGAAGAAACATGAATAGCGCTGCCCTGGCTGTTTTCTTTGAAATCCTCCGGAATAGCCTTGACCGTTTGAATCAGTTCAAAAGATCCATCCGTTTGGTCAAAAGAAAGAACCAGTACTTCATTGCTCAATTCCGTCATCACATAAGCAATTTTACTGTTGGGATGAAAATCAAGATGTCTTGGACCCGCCCCAGGTGACGCAGCAAAACGCTGAACGTCTTTCAGGCTGCCATCTGAATACTCATAGGTAACAACTTCATCGGTTCCCAGGTCCACACCAATTAAATACTTTCCGTCTTTTGTGAAGCCACTGTAATGCATATGAGGGGCATCCTGTCTTTCATGCGGTCCTCCACCCTCCTGTTGGGCTACATCCAGCTGCTCAATCAGTTCTCCAGTTTGCGGATTTACTTTATATAGCACCGCCGTTCCATCGTGATAATTTGCAGCAGCAGCAAACTCGTTTGCAGGATTTGGCTCCACATGGCAGGGAGTGCCTTCTCTTGGATCTACTTTATTAATTGGAGTCAGGCCTCCGCTTTCTGCATCGATCTCATAAGAAGCCAGACCGCCCGGTGCAACCGCGTAGAGATACTTCTGATTTTCACTGATTGAAACATAGGTGGGACTTTGGAGTTCAGCTGCCACTTCAAGTGAAGTAAGCTCTTCCTTTTCTGTGTCAAGTGCGAAGGAATAAACTCCCTTGCTTTCTCCTTTTGTGTATGTACCAAAGTAACCTCTGAAAATTGTTTTGCTCATTTTCCCACACCTTCCCGTTATTTATCTATTTTCCTTTACCACTACAGTGTAAATCAAAACCTCTTCTTGCTACAGCATTAGATAGGAAATAAGAGGAATGGTCGCAAGGCTGAGCAAAGTAGAGCCGAATATCGCTACAACGGCGGTGTCTTCTTCTGCTGTATATCTTGAAAACAGGACTGCAACCACCATTGCTGTTGGCATAGCCGCTTGCAGAACAATTAAATTGGCAATCCAGCCATCAAACGATACCAATGAAAAAATCAGCATGACGATTAGAGGAAGAATCAACAGCCGGAAGCTAAGCGGAAACCATAGTTCCGGGAAAAACACATTTTCTTTTTTCTTTAGCAAAGGCGGCAGCAGCATCCCTACATAGAGCATGGCCATAGGTGCAGCAAGTCCTGCGAGCATCGTCGTTAATTGAATGATCATTTGAGGAGGTTCAAACCCTGTAACTGCCGCTAAAATACCGAAAATAATAGCCATAACAGGGATATTGATCACCGCTTTTAATTGCCTGATATGAAACCTGCCCTCAGCCTGCAGCAGGTAGATGACCACGGTATAGACCGTTACACTGAGACCCGCATCAAAAATAGCAGCCAAAAATCCCCCAGGGGCGCCAAAAATGGTTGCCGCAAGCGGAATGCCGATAAATCCGGTATTTCCCAATGCACCGAGGATCGTCATTTTCAAAGCAAAAATGGATTTGAATCGAAACAGTTTGGCGAAAATATAAACTAACCCTAAAGCGCCGATATGGTAAACCAGCGAAATACCAAATACCATTGCAGCCAGGGACAGGGTTTCCCCTGTCATTTCCACACTGAATATGCCATTCAATATAACGGCCGGGACAGCCACGTTTAAGATGAGCAGAATTAACACATATTTTACTTCCTTTGTAACGGGAACCTTCAAAGCAAAAAAAGAACCAATTGCGATCATGATTCCCATAACACAAATAGTTGAAATAACAACTTGTATATCCATAATAGCAGGATTCCTCTCTTGCAATAATTTTTTCAATCGTACTTCAAAAAATTAGGGATGTCCAGCTGCAGGATAATCTTCTCAATTAACCCAAAGATAAATTTTTCAATATATGTTTTCTCTTCCTGCGAGTGGGAATACACCAGTGTGGAAGATTTTAAAATTGTATATACAATCAAGTATATAGACACAACAAAGCAAGATCAATCTCATAAAAGACGGTGATTATATGTTTCAATTAACTGATATGTGGACTTTTTTATGGTCATTTCTGATCGTATTTCCTACCGTTTCGCTCGTCCATCAACTTGGCCACTCTTTTTTTGCCATTATTTTCGGCGGAAGTGCCAGCTTTTCTTTAGGGAGAGGACGAAGGCTTTTCAGTATTGGTCCAATAGAAGTTCACTCTATTTATTTTCTGGATTCTTTTTGCGAATATACACCTTTGAAGTGGAATAATCGCTTTACACATACATTGGTTCATCTGGGCGGTGTCATTTTTAATATCGGCTCTATCCTGCTGATCAATTTGCTGATTATTACAAATGTAATTGGTCCCGATATTTTCTTTTATCAATATGCTTACTTTTCCGTTTATTTTGCAGCTTTTTCTCTTCTTCCTGTAAGCTTTGGCGATAAAAAATACAGTGACGGACTGGCTGTAGTCCGAATCTTAAAATATGGAGAGCGCGTTCAATTATTAAATTAAATGATTTAAAAAGAGCTTGGGACAAAAGTGTCTCAAGCTCTTTGACCGGTTCGGCTGCGCTTCAGGCGGACGCTTCCAGAGGGACGGCTGCTTAAGCTTTTTCGGCGAATCTCATGTACCCGTTATATCCTAACAGGAGTCTCAACCTTCCTATCACCTCATACTATCAATAAATACTGCCTTATTATTGAACTTTTTTAGTTATTTCCCAGCCACTTTACGTGCTATCCTGCGTAAACAGCCATGCACCATGCTAAACTATTCATAGATTCATAAAGGTAAGGAGATGCGAATGAAAAAAGGTCTGAATCTGCTTTTCCTGGCTACCGTCCTTGCCGTGATCATCTGGCTGTTAGCAGAAGAGCATCAACGCCGCGAGGAATTGGCGGATGTACCCATGCCAACAGCACTGCACCCTATCGTGGAACAAAAGAAAAATGAACTAATTGATCAGGCTGCCCGGCAGGAAATTGACATTGTCATCACTGACGGCTTTCGTTCCGTTGAAGAGCAAGATGCTCTATACGAAAGGGGCAGGTCCCAGGAAGGAAATATCGTCACTAATGCAAGAGGCGGAGAATCCTACCATAATTACGGTCTGGCGATTGATTTTGCCATACGTACAAGTGAAGAGTCTGTTGTATGGGACATGGACTACGATGGAAACAACAATGAACGCTCTGATTGGATGGAAGTGGTTGAGATCGCAAAGGATCTGGGGTTTTCCTGGGGAGGCGACTGGCATGGCTTTAAAGATTATCCTCATTTTGAAATGAGATTTGGTCTCTCAATCCGGGAGCTGCAGCGGGGAGAACGGCCTGATTAAAAACCAGGCCATATCCACGCTTAATGCTCTGATGAATGGTTCTCAACTGTAAAAATAACAACTATAGACAGAATGCCACGGAAAATAGAAACTTACGGTAAAGATACATCTGCAAACGAATAACCGGCTTCCTCATGTACCCCGTTAAAACGCAATCGTACAGGGCGGGAAAATATTGGACCGTCTACGACAACCGTATGGAATTCTCCCTCTTCACCGCACGCATCAATTCCATAGCTCTCCAGCTCATTAATCACTTCTCGTGTTATCTTTTTACCAAGAAACGAATCGGGAAGCTTATCCTTTTTCACAACAATAATAAGACATTCAAACCCTTCATCTATAAGCTCATTTAATACTGCATGACGATCCATTTTCCATAATGGATGATAGGAAGTGATGTCCGCTTTTTTGCAGGTGTTTTCAACCCACGTCAGATGATCCTCAAGGTCAATATCACCAAAAACACCGTGCGTAATTCCCTCTTCCTTCATTTCGTCAGCTGCTTTTAAAAATTGGCTTTCATATGTTTCCCATGATGCTCCCTTGATCAGCAGCGGAACGCCTATGGAATCTGCCTGAGCCTGAAGAACATGAAGTGGAAGTCCGTGAGATCTTGAACGTTCTGCATTTTCTTCAAACATAGTAAGCAGCTTTTCAGGCTGAAATCCTTCTTTGTACGCTTTAAAATACGCCAGAGCAGAATCTTTCCCACCGCTCCACGAACTGAAAAACAGCTTTGAACTCATGTTGCCATCATCCTCTCAGATTAGTTTGCAAACATAGGTACCAGCTCATGAATTGCACTGATTCTCTCGTCTGCAGCCCGCCACTCCTCTTCATGGCCAAATCCATATGTACATATCACCACGGGGATATTATGAGCGTGAGCAGCTTCTATATCCGACGAACGGTCGCCAATTAAATACACATCTTTTTTTGGAAATACTTTAAAATGCGCGCTTAAGATATCTGCTTTTTTCTCTCCACCGATTGATCCTAAACAAATAGGGCTGGTAAAGTACTGCCGGATCTCCTGTGTATCAAGGACCATATCGAGATAGCGCTCCCCGCAATTTGATGCAGTCGACAGGGTATGGCCCGCTTCTTTTAATGCTGTGAGCGTTTCACGAACACCCGGAAATAAAATGTCATTCCCTTTTACAAGCTGTTCCAAAAAGATCCTTCTTCTTTCCCGAATCATAATAACTTCCTGTGCAGTAGCCTGTGGGACTACTTTCGCCCAGAATTCTCCCCCGGTCAAACCGAATGCAGACTGAATACGTTCTCTTGATGGTTCCTCTATATGAGGCATATCCTCAATGGATAGATGGATGGCTCTTGTTAAGTAATCAGTGGAATCCACAATCGTGCCGTCTAAATCAAAAATAAGTAAAGCCATGGATGTTCCTCCTTCTTCCTTGAACATTCTGAATCTCTTACTTTCCTATTATGACATAAGTCTTCGGGTTACGAATGATTAAACGACAGGTTTTCCCCTCCTCTTCAGCCGAATACGTGCTGCGGTAAGAACTGCAAAAGAATAAGAGAATAGAAAGAAGGCTGGAACAGATTCGTCCCAGCCTTCTTTCTTCGCAGATTTGGTTGACGCAAGACCCGATTGATCCTTTAAGAATTAGTGCCTGCTGACCGCAGACTGGCTAACGCTTTATTTAGATCCCTCGTCTGATCATACACTTTTTTGTAGATGCTAAAGATTTCTTTATACTGCGCGGCATGCTCTGTCACCGGCTGATATACTGCCGATTCCCGTAAAAATTCTTCTGCGCAGTCTTCCAGTGATTGAAACCAGCCGCATCCTAAAGCGGCAAGCATAGCCGCTCCCATGCCAGGCCCCTGTTCAGAGGAAAGCCGAATCACCTCTGCATCAAATATATCTGCCTGCATCTGCAGCCAAACCGGGCTTTTGGCAGCTCCGCCAATAGAAATGATTTTATTAATGTTCTTGCCTTCACTCCGAAAAATTTCAATCGATTCATTCAGTGAAAATGTAATGCCTTCGAGCACAGACCTGGTAAAGTCCTTTTGTTGATGAGAAGTGCTCATGCCAATAAAACTTGCACGAATATCAGCATCCGCATGCGGCGTCCGTTCTCCGGAAAGATACGGCGTAAACAGCAGTCCATTGGCGCCTGGAGGAACGGACTTTGCTTCCTCAAGCAGTTCATCAAAACTATGATCTACTGCGAATGTTTCCCGAAACCAGGTCAGACTGTGTCCCGCAGAAAGTGTCACGCCCATGGTATAAAAGCTGTCTTCTTTTCCATGATTAAAATAATGAACCTTGCCGCCGAACTCTTTGTCAGAGGAGGCTTCGTAGGAGAGAACCACACCTGACGTACCAATGCTGCACATCGTAAGGCCATCTTTTAAAATACCTGCTCCAATGGCGCCGCATGCATTATCAGCACCGCCCGCAAATACTTTGGTTGATTCTGCGAGTCCTGTCAGCTGTGCAGTTTCCTCCGTGATGGTTCCCACAAGAGCTGCAGATTCCACCAGATCCGGACAAAGCGACAAGTCGATTCCCATAATTTGAGCTATTTCACTGCTCCATTCCTTCTTAGCGATATCGAGCAGCAAGGTGCCTGCTGCATCTGAATATTCAGCATGAAGCTGATTCGTTAAACGATAACGAAGATAGTCCTTCGGCAGCACAAATTTATGTGCTTGTTCATACAGTTCCGTTTCATTTTCTTTTACCCATAAAAGCTTAGGAAGAGTGAACCCTTCAAGTGCAGGGTTTTTAGTAATCTCGAGAAGTTTCTCTTTCCCCACTTTGTCTTCAATGTTCCTGCATTGAGAAGTAGTTCTGACATCATTCCACAAAATCGCGTTGCGGAGAACCTCATTGTTTTCCCCAAGCAGAACCAGACCGTGCATTTGACCGGAAAAGCTCATTCCCTGGATTTTGCTCACTTCTTTAAAGTCAGCCGTGATCTCAGAAATCCCTTCGATGGTTTTTTGCACCCACTCTTCAGGGTCCTGTTCACTCCACCCTGGCTTGGAATGTACAAGGGGATAAGACTTTGAAACTTCCTTGACCACTTCACCTGTTTGATTGATTAATAGTATCTTTACCGCACTCGTGCCCAAGTCAATTCCCAGTACGCAGTTCATTGCAATCCTCCTGAATATGACAAATTAATTATCTTTCAGCATAAGCCTGAAGCAAATATTGGTTCAGCACTGACTTGATAGACTCCAGCCTTCCCGATTGATGCTTGATTTCATTCAATCCAAGCGCATAATCCTCAAGCTTCTTGAAATCTGTATTCCCATTTACAATATCAAGACCAATTCCTTCTGTGTAGCTTCCGTACCGGTTATCAATAATATCTTCAAATACTTTATCTTCAATTAATTTCTGAGCTACTTTAAAGCCGACTGCAAAGCTGTCCATTCCGGCAATATGCGCATGGAATAGATCTTCCGGTTCAAATGATCCCCTTCTGACTTTTGCATCAAAATTCAAGCCTCCCTTGCCGAGACCTCCATTTTTAATAATTTCGTACATAGCAAGAGTAGTAGAATAAAGATCTGTCGGAAATTCATCCGTATCCCACCCTAATAGCGGATCTCCCTGATTGGCATCCACAGATCCGAGCAGTCCATTGATGCGCGCATAGCGCAGTTCATGCTCAAATGTATGACCGGCGAGTGTCGCATGGTTGGCTTCAATATTAAATTTAAAATAGTCATGCAAATTATAAGATTGAAGGAACGCATAACCGGTGGCCACATCAAAATCGTATTGGTGCGTAGTCGGCTCTTTAGGTTTTGGTTCAATTAAGAATTGAGCATCAAAGTCTATTTGTTTTGCATAGTCGACTGCCATGTGTAAAAAGCGTCCGAGATTATCCATTTCAAGCTTCATATCTGTATTGAGCAGTGTTTCATATCCTTCACGGCCGCCCCAGAACACGTAGTTCTCCGCTCCGAGCTCTTTCCCAATTTCCATGCTCTTTTTCACTTTGGCAGCTGAGTACGCGAAAATATCAGCATTGCTTGACGTCGCTGCTCCATGAACAAATCGCGGGTGGGTAAACATATTTGATGTATTCCAAAGTAGTTTTGTTTTACTGTCCTTCATGTAATCCTTAATCATCCCGACAATTTGATCGAGGTTTTGATTTGTTTCTTTCAGATTGCTTCCTTCCGGTGCGATATCAAGGTCGTGGAAACAGAAATATGGAACGCCCAGCAAATCATAGAACTCAAATGAAGCGTCAACCCGCGCTTTAGCCAGATCCATTCCTGTATAACGGTCCCATTGGCGGCTCATCGTTCCCGCTCCGAATGGATCACTTCCATCCATCGTGAATGTATGCCAATACGCTACACCAAATCGAAGGTATTCCTCCATCGTTTTCCCTTGAAATGTTTCTTCAGGATTATAAAATTTAAAAGCAAATGGATTTTTTGATTGAGCACCTTCAAAGTTAATTTTTTTTACGTTTGAAAAATAAGCCATTTTCTATTCCTCCTATTAGTTTAAACTTTTTTCTGTCATGTAATTGCTTACATTTTTACGTTGTTTGAGACATTTCTGATTCCTTTTTTACAGCGGACTGATTAGTTGTTTCATCCAGCCACAAAATGCTCGTCACGCCTCGCGGATAATATTTGCTGCCGATAATTTCACCGGAGATAATTTGGTCACTCCAGCTCCATACAGATAATTCAGGGTGAGTAAGCCAGCTGACATGAGCTGCATCTGCTTGTTCGCCGTCTTCATCGTGATGCTGCAATATTTCTCTCGCTATAAACTGGCAAAGATAGACCTTGCTTAACCAGGAATTATTGCTCGTGGAAGAAATTTTCCATCCTCCGTCCTCAAACTTACAAACGCCTTTTTTTAGAACGGTCTCCAAATGCTTTTTCAAGGCAGCAATGTAGTCTTTAAAACGGCCGTTTGGATCCAGCGCCTCCTGCAGATTCATGTAGTAAGGAAAAATCAGTCCTTCAATCGCTGGAATAATTTGCGAGTCATTATTTTCACCCATTACAGCAGGAATAAAGCCTTCATCTGTCATATGCGACGAAATGGTGCTTGCCGTTTTCAATGCCTGACTGCCAGCTTCCTGACCGAGTTGTTCCTCGCCATTCCTTGTAAACAGATGCTCAAGCGCTACATAAGCTGCCCAGATCTTTCCGCCAAGGTAGAGGTTGTTCCGAGCCTGGCCGAGCGATACATCAAGACTGTCATATGTCGTGATCTCAGCCCCTCCCATGACACGGCTTGAATCAAGACCCATCAGTCCATTACGTTTTTCCGGATCCGGATGATCGCGGTTGATCATGCTCTCAAAGCATTGTTTTAAAACGGACAGGTTCTCTTCCAGCCATTGGCTGTCTGATGTATTTTCCGCATACGCAGCTGCAGTCAGCACCCAGTTTACGAGCTGCTCATGCGTCATGTGAGAGAAGCAGCCGTCAATCCCATATACCTCATAGGACGAATAGTGTGGTCTGCTGATGGTATTGGCTACCCCCATATCATGCGTAAAGCTCAACCCGCCTTTATAGAGTTTTTCGTCATTCGGAAAACGGACCTCATCTTCATAGCTGAAGCGCTTTACAAACATATCGAGTTCATTTTTTACCGTCCACGGGTTCATTTTCATTTCGAAAAATAATTGATCCACTGTGAGGTCAAAGGTGTTCATCATGCGGTATTCACCTTCATTCACTACCCAAAAAGGCTTTCCATTATCCAGCAGGAGCTGCGTATTGCCATAATAGCTTCGAATCGCATGCGCCAGCATGAATTTCTGATCATCCGATAGGGCTGAGCTGCTGATTTGATCATTGCTGCTGACAGCTCTTTGTTTAATAAGATCAAAATTATCCAGAGCATAAGCAGCGACGTCTTCAATACAGGAAAAATAGTTTGTATAATAATAGGAGGTATCCAGGCCTGCCGTGGCAATTCCTCCTCTGTAGAAGCAGATCGCAAACTGACAGGTCGCTTTTTCCCCTGCAGGAACATCCACAATGAGTGTTCCCATGGGTCCAAGACCAAATGTCCAATTTTCTTCATGCGGGGTAGTCAGAATATTTTCCATGCTGAAGTGCATCGCAGATTTTGCTTTTCCCTGCTGAGCTGCAATAGCCGTAAGCCGTCCTTCTGCTATGCCTGTAATCGGCTGATGAAGATCATCAAGCCTTCTCATGGAACTGTAAGGATCACTTCCTTCATAGCCGAAAAACGCTCTTCTTGTTTTCTTTCCTTTTGTATTATCCACCGTTAATTCAGCCAGCACAGCCGGCACCAGCGTCCGCTTTAATTCTTCTTCTTCTGCTTGTTCAGGATCTTCAACAGGATGAACCTGAGAATAGATAGTGAATGTCAGGTCGCCCGCTTTCCATGTATCCGTGCCCAGTTGAAAATCTCTTTCCACTTCATGTTTTTGAAAGGGATGAATGATATCCGGTTTATCAGGATCCGGATCCGGGTTTTCAATATCGTAGCGCTTACTTTCATCTTCATTTGTACCGAAGAAAGGAAGAGCCTGATAGATGCCTTCCTGCTCAGAAGATTCCAGTCCTATGTACACATTTTTTCTGGGAGATCGGCCCAGTTCCAAGTCCAGTCCGCCGCCGTTACCCGGAAAACCGAGAGTAAAGCTTGAAAAAGCGCCAATTGGTGAATGATGAGCATTAAAAAACATGTTTTTCATTGTTTTTCTCCTTTCAACCCTATAGTCTGCCTATACCGTTTTGCATTATGGAAAAATAAAAAGTCTTTACCCTTTAAGATTATCAGACAACTTAAAGTTTGTCTATCAAACAAACTAAGTATATGATAAAATATTTTTACGATACGTTTCATAAAGGAGACCGGATAAATGACGAATCATACTTGGAATCAGCACGTAGTAAAAAAGGGCAATAAATCATTAGTCCTTCAATATATAAAGAAAAATACACCGATCTCCCGCGCAGATATCGCAAAAGCCACAGGCTTGAATAAAAGCACCGTGTCCTCTCTCGTGAGTGAATTGCTTGAAGAAAATTTAATCTACGAATCAGGTCCCGGAGAATCAAGCGGCGGCAGACGTCCTGTCATGCTTTATTTTAATGGACAAGCAGGCTTTTCCATTGGCGTCGATCTCGGAGTGAATTATCTTCTGGGCATCTTAACGGACTTAAATGGAAAGATTATTTATGAAGAAAAAAGCTATTTTTCTCAGCTCACTTTTAAAGAGATTGAAAACAAACTGTTTGAGTTGATCAACAGTCTGCTGCAAAGCACCCCTTCCTGTACTTACGGGGTAATTGGAATTGGAATTGGTGTTCCAGGTGCTGTTAATAAAGACGGAGAAATTCTCCATGCACCTAATTTAAAATGGGAAAATATCAAGTTAAAAGAGATTGTAGAAAATCAATTTTCTCTTCCGGTAACGATAGAGAATGAAGCAAACGCTGGTGCCTATGGGGAAAAGAGATTTGGATCAGGCAAAGAGGCAGAAAATCTTGTGTATGTCAGTGCAGGAACTGGCATTGGGGTTGGGCTCATCTTAAATGGGAGTCTTTATCAGGGGAATAATGGATTTTCAGGAGAAATGGGTCATATGACCATCGATATCAATGGACCGGACTGTACATGCGGAAATCACGGCTGCTGGGAACTGTACGCATCAGAGAAAGCCTTGCTGGCTAAAGCAGGCAATCTTGAAAACGGCAGGGAATTGGATCTTGAGGGATTGATCACACTTGCAGGAAGGCACGCGGAAGCGGCGGATCTTTTTAAAGAGATTGGAATGTACCTTGGCGTAGGGATCAATTCAATTATCCATACCTTCAACCCGGATCATGTCATCATCGGAAACCGATTGGGATCAGCAAAAGCCTTTCTTGAAGCTCCGATCCTTGAGTATATCAAGGACCATTCACACTGGTTTCATCAAAAAGATCTGCAAATCAGCTTTTCTAAAAATTCCACGTATGCAGCTGCTCTTGGTGTAACGGCATTTGCTGTGGAAAATTTCCTTCAGATTGATTTAGTGAATTAATTTTCATGCCTAGAACACACAAAAAGCTGTCAAAGATCAGTTTTCACTGACTTTTGAACAGCTTTTTTGTTTATCCTTGTATCGTTTTGCTCACATTTTGTCCATGGATGATGTTTTTAAAAATCCCTTTCTCCATCTCTCCACTTTTCTTGTCGAGGCTGTCCCATATTCCAAGAATATACATGATGCCGAGTGCTCTGTCGTACAGTCCATATCCTGGACGAGCTTCTTCATTCCAAATCATTCTGCCGTGATCAGGTCTTAAATACCCTGTAAAATTCAAGTCGTGCAGAACGTGCAGCAGGTCGTATAAGTCAATGGATCCATCCTTGCTGCGGTGAGAGGTTTCATGAAAATCTCCATTGTCGCTTCTTTTTATATTTCTTAAATGAACAAAAGGAACACGGTCTTGTTCACAGAAATATTGAAGAATCTCCGGAAGATTGTTATCAGAATTCGCTCCTAAAGATCCCGAACAAAATGTAATCCCATTATACGGACTATCCACCATAGCTGTTATAAGCTCCAGATCTTTTCGATTTTTCACAATACGAGGAAGCCCGAACACAGACCATGGCGGATCATCGGGATGAATGGCCATTCTGACATCAAACTCTTCTGCTACCGGGATAACTTTCTCCAGAAAGTACTTTAAATTATTACGTAAATCTTCTTCTGTTACGTTTTTGTATTGCTCGAGCAGGCTCTTAATTAACTTTAACCGTTCAGGTTCCCAGCCGGGCATGGTGAACCCTTTTGATGAAGCCCCAACAGCATCAATTAAGACAGCGGGATCAAGCTGTTCTATTTTCGCTTTTTCATAAGCCAGAACAGTCGAACCATCTTTTAGTTCTTTCACTAAATCAGAACGGGTCCAATCAAAGACGGGCATGAAATTATAGCAAATAACTTTAATGCCCGCCTGTGCAAGGCTGCGAATGGTCTCCTGATAGTGTTCGATGTATCGGTCCCTTGTAGGAAGCCCGAGCTTGATATCTTCATGAATATTTACACTTTCAATCACGTTAAGTTCAAGGCCCTTTTGCTCTACCTCTTTTTTCAGTGCCTTAATCTTATCCAAAGGCCACATATCCCCTGCAGGAATGTCTCCAAGTGCCGATACAACACCGCTTAAACCGGGAATCTGCTTTATCTGATCAAGCGTCACACTGTCGTCTGTCTGCCCAAACCACCGAAAAACAATTTTCATATTGAAGGTCTCCTCACTATTGTAAATAATCCTGATTTTATTGCGCCGTTGTTAAATAATAACCTTCTGAGTAAAGGAGGCAGACGCGTGATGGTCTGCTTAAGCTTTACTCAGAGAATTACGGGTCAGCCTGGTTGACAGTTCCTTTCTAATACGTGAAACATTTCGAAACCGTTTCATCTCTCACCCCGTCATTAACTGGACCCTAATAAGACATTTGTCAGTTAACCATTCACATTGTTCCGGCAGTTTGAAATTCTAGAATACTAGAATGGTAGTTTTGACAGCAAAAAAATATAATGACTATACTTCTACATTTGAGGTGATCAACCGGTCATCCAATTCAGGATAAGCTGCTGTCTCGTCTTTCACCGGCTCCAATTCAATTAATGTTACTTCATTCTTTAAAAGTTCGAGATCCAGTTCGAGATGGCTGCTGGTGCTGGTTATATTCACTCTTGAAGTGATCAGTTCCGGAACAGATGCTTCACGCAGAGTTTGAATCATTTTTTTGTCAGGGAACCGCGGTCTTCCAAGCTCTTTCCAGGTTTTCCATGGATTCGCTTTTTCTTCGTGTACTCGTTGACGTTTCATAAAAATTTCAGAAAAATCAAGCTGAATGTCCAGTGACAATGTTCTCTTTCCATCACCCTCTATTTCATTGTACAAGTTCCAGGCAACGATTGCCAGACCTCCATTCTTTTTTTTTGTCACAATCAAATGCTCATCCCGGTAAACCTGTTCTTCACCCAACTCGTTGAAGAAATGGAATAAATGAAAGGTTGGTTTTGGAATTTCGTTCAATGCAATCAGACCAAAGCCGCCATGAAATTGTGATTTGGGCACATCAGCTTCTTCAAATACATCGCTGAATGTCCAGTAAGAGAAGGAATCGACGTAATCTCCGCCTTCACTTAAAATTCTGGCTAAGTAAGCTGCGTTAAAGGCTGTATCATGGACAGGATTAATGGGACTGTAAGATGTATTATATTCGGTAATATGAAACGGAAGATCTGGAAATGGCGACTCCTTAATCCTGTTTCTAACCGCTTTAAACTGATCCAGCATGCCGGTGTTTTCTGCTAGTTCCTGATAATAATAGTCAGGTGTCACTTTATGAGGCGGATGAGAGGTGTAAGCATGCCTGCTGACGAAATCTACCGGCACCTCTTTTTCTTTGCAGTAAAGAAGAAAATCCGTAATCCATTCGTCCGCCCCTCCACAAATAGCAGGACCACCTACTTGCAGGTCCGGATGCACCCTTTTAACGGCCAGTGCTGTTGATTTATACAGTTTGAAATATTCTTCTTTATCCGCATTTTCCCAGAAGTTAGTCAGATTAGGTTCATTCCAGACTTCAAATGGCCATGTTAAAACCTCTTCGATACCGTAGCGCTCTGTGAAATGAGAGACAACTGCATAAATCAGATTTTCCCACTTTTCGTAGTCTTTTGGAGGGGTTACGTTACCCTTCCAATAAAAAACCGTTTGATCACCTGAAGCCAGTAATCCTGGCATAAAGCCAAACTCGATAAAGGGGCGGATTCCCATTTCAAGAAATGAGTCAAAAATCCGGTCTATATACGTGAAATTATAAAAAGGCTCTGGTTTCCCATCAATGACCATTTCCCTGTAAATTCCTATGTCGTCCGACAGAAGACCATGACCACGTATATAACGAAAATCGATCTTTTCTTTCACCAGTTTTAAATGGTCCAGATACTCTTTTTGCAGGGCAAGTCCCAGTCTCCCGGTGCCAATGCAATACTGCCAGTTTTTATTCATTTTTTTGGTAGTAGTAAATGTAATAACTTTCTTCTCCATACTTCCTCTCCTTTATCTGCCTTTCACCTTAGGATTTTCATCAGATCATGTGAGCGACGGAAAGCCTGCAGTTACACACCCGAATAGGACATAAAGCCGCCGTCGACCGGTACACTGATCCCCGTTACAAACCCGCTTGCCTCGTTATCAATCAGCCAGACCAGCGTACCAAGCAAATCTTCCGGTTTTCCCAGTCTTCTCATTGGTGTATGGGCAAGTATTTTCTCTGTTCTAGCTGTGTAAGTGCCATCCTCATTTTGAAGCAGTGCCTGGTTTTGTGCGGTCAGGAAAAACCCCGGTGCGATCGCATTGACCCTGATTCCCGCTTCCGCCATATGTACAGCACTCCACTTTGTAAAGTTTTCGATTCCGGCTTTTGCCGCACTATAGGCCGGCACCTTTGTCATCGGGCTTGGAGCACTCATGGAAGAGATGTTAAGGATGACGCCGCCTTTTTTCATCATCTGTCTTGAGAAAACTTGCGTAGGAATGAGCGTGCCTACGATATTCAAATTGAAAACATATTCAAACCCCTCTTTTGTCAGGTCAAACAAAGTGGTAATGGCTTCGTCACCCAAATCCTCCCGGTTAAGCGTCTCTTTCGAAGTGCTGCCGTCCGGATGATTTCCTCCCGCTCCATTAATCAGCACATCGCAGCCGCCGTAAGAATCGAGGACCATTTGAGCGGCTTCTCTTACACTTTCGGGATTCACTACATCACACTGTATAGCAAGAGCTTCTCCCCGAGCCTGCTGAATATCATTAGCCACTTTTTCGGCTTTTTCAATCGTACGGTTGAGAATAACGATTTTCATTCCCTGTCTGGCCAGTTCCCGGGCCATGCAGCTGCATAAAACACCGCCGCCCCCGGTAATTACTGCTACTTTTCCGTTCAGACTTTCGCTTATGGCAAGCAACTTTTTCACCCTTTCTCTTCTCCTGCTTAAAATCCGGTTGGTGATGTTTGTTTAACGTTAAAATACTGTCTTGCATTAAAATAACTGATGTCTTCGACCAATTTTCCAAGCAGCTGCTGATCGCGTGGAAGTTCTCCTTTTTCAACCCATTCACCGATCATATTACATAAAATTCTTCTGAAGTATTCATGGCGCGGGAAGGATAAAAAGCTTCTGGAATCTGTCAGCATTCCAATAAAATTGCTTAAGAGTCCTACGTTTGAAAGGTCTGTCATTTGAGCAAGAATTCCATCTTTAGTGTCATTGAACCACCAGCCGGAACCCATCTGTACTTTCCCTTTAATGTTTTCATCCTGAAAATTACCGGCAGCAGAGGCCACTATATAATTATGAATGGGATTTAATGAATAAATAATAGTTTTTGGCAGTTGATTGTGTTTATCCAACTCGTTCAGGAAAGCATTAAGCGGTTTAGCCAATTGAAAATCATTAATGGAGTCAAACCCAGTGTTTGGACCTAATGAATTGAACTTTCTTGCATTGGTATTTCGCAATGCGCCAATATGAAGCTGCATCACCCAATCCAGAGAATGATAATGTTCTCCTAAAAATAGCAATGTGTAGGTTTTGAATTTTTGTATTTCCAGACCGGTAAGAGGTATGCCCTCTTTCGCTTTTTCAAAAACTGCTGCGGCTTCAGCTTTCGTGCAGGCTTCAAACGGAAGAAATTCAAACCCATGGTCAGACACTCTGCAGCCATTTTCATGAAAGAAGTCGATCCTCTTTTTCACCGCTGATAAAAAGTCATCAAATTGACTGATCGTGATTTCCGTTGCTGCTTGCAGCTCATCCACATATTGATGAAAGGCCGGCTGGCTGACGTCAAGTAAAGGATCCGGTCGAAACGAGGGCAGAACCTCAGTTTTAAAATCATCCTGTTTTTTCAGCTTTTGGTGATAGACAAGCCCGTCCAGCGGATCATCTGTAGTTCCTATCATTTCAACGTTAAATCTCGTAATCAATTGTTGAGGGGCGAAGTTCTGCTGAGATAACATTTCATTGCATCTATTCCATATCTCATCGCTCGTCTCATCACTCAGAAGCAAATCAATATCAAAATATCTTTTAAGCTCCATATGAGTCCAGTGATATAATGGGTTTCCGACACATGCCGGGACTGTTCTAGCCCAGACCTTGAATTTATCGTAATCGCTTACATTTCCGGTTATCGCAAGTTCTTTTTCTCCTGTGCTTCTCATCGCCCTCCATTTATAGTGGTCCCCATTCAGCCATACTTGAGTCAGGTTGGAAAACGGCTTGTTTTCAGCAATCTCCTCCGCAGGAAGATGACAGTGATAATCAATGATAGGAAGGGATTTTGCATGATCATGGTAGAGCGTTTTAGCAAACGAACCCGATAGTAAAAAATCTTCATGAATAAAAGAAGTCAATCTGATCCTCCTTTATCTAAATGAGTTTTTTGAATATTCAATAGTTTAATAGTTAAACAAAGTTTAACGGTGATCTTTTCTCCTGTCAATTCCATTGTCACAAAATGCAATCATGCGCAGCAAAGGTCGGTTCTATTCCAAGTTTACTCGGACCCAATTTGGGATGCGGCTTGGGAAGACTCAATTACTACTGCCTTTTCCTGTGCCTCAATACAGAGTGACGCCGCTTTAAAAGCGTGTTCCTGCGACATAGCATTTTCCGTTCCATTCAGGCAATCAAGAATAAATTCACCAAAATACGGAAAACCGACTTTACCAGAAAGTTCAAAGTGCTTTTCTCCCTGCTGATTCACTAGATATAAATGATTCGAGGAAGGGCTTCTTGCAATATCAATGTATTTTCTAATTTCGATGTAGCCTTCTGTTCCAAGAATAATGGCCCTTCCGTCTCCCCATGTTCCGAGACCATCAGGCGTCAGCCAATCTACACGAAAATAAAAAGTGGCCCCGTTATCCGCAACAAGAGTGGCATCTCCAAAGTCTTGAAATTTCGGGTATTTTTTATGATAATAGTTAGCCACTTTACTATGCAGAACTTCTGCATCCTTAGCGCCTGTGTAAAATAAAAATTGTTCAATCTGGTGGCTTCCGATATCGCACAGAATCCCTCCAAAGTATACCGGGTCAAAAAACCATTCCGGTCTGTTTTTCGTGTTCGAACGATGAGGCCCTGTTCCGATGACCTGAACGACTCTGCCGATGGCTCCCTGGTCAATCAGCTGCCCTGCAAAAACGGCACTTTCCACATGCAGGCGTTCACTATAATAAATCCCCCACTTCAAGCCGGTTTCTTTCGTTTTCTTTTTTGCATCTTCCACCTGTTCACTTGTAGTAAATGCTGGTTTGTCCACAAAATAATTTTTTCCATGATCCAGCACTCTCAAGCCTAACGGACCCCTTAAAGACGGAATACTGGCACTGGCAATCAATTTGATTTCCTGATCTTCCAGCACTTCCTCTTCGGATGCCGCTGCTCTCGCATGAGGAAACGCTTTGATGAATTGTTGAATTTTTTCTTCATCTTCATCATAAACGATGACTGGCTGTCCCCCTGCTTCAGTGAGCCCATAGCACATGCCATAAATGTGACCGTGGTCGAGGCCGATAATGCCAAATGAAAATTCTCCATCCTCGACTACTTTATTTGGTTTTCCTTTCGGTGCGTAATTCATTCCATCTGCTTGATTAGACATTCATCATTCCTCCTCTTAAAATAGAAACTAATATTGACCGCCAGTCGTAATTTCATTATCTTCAAAGCCTTTTACGGTTTTTGTTTTTTCGTAATAATGGATCGCATTTTCAAGAACACCGGCACGGTCATAAAATAGATTGGATTCAGTTAAAGGCAATTGAATGGTTCGTCCAGTACTTGCTGATTCATAGACTGCCATAATAATTTCCAATGTCTGGCGTCCCTGTGATCCGTCAACCAGAACGCTCTCTCCATTTTCGATCGCCGTCAGAAAATCATTAATTTGCCCGGTGTGTCCTTCATATTCGAGCGCAGGGTAGTTTTCATACACCTCATGAACTGTTTTTTCAAAATCAGTGTTCTTCTTTTCAAGCGGAAATCCATTTTCTCTTCCTGCTTCAGCTGTCACCTTCCATGGAACAGATACACGGCCTTTTTCCCCCTGGAAAATAAGCTGCTGCTCCTCACCATGATGAACGACAGAGCTCGTCACCTGAGCAAGAGATCCATTATCATAGCTTAAAATAGCGATTGACAGATCCTCCACTTCAGCATTATCGTGCAGCGTATTCGTCGTTACAGCTGTAACGGATTTAGGCTGTCCCATCATCCACTGAAGCATGTCGATGTGGTGTACTGCATGATTTAACGTACAGCCGCCTCCTTCTTTTTCCCACGTCCCCCGCCACCATAAATCGTAATAGCTGTGCCCTCTCCACCAAAAGGAATCTACTTGAGCATGCGCAATTTTCCCAACCAGTTTCTGCTCGAGGACATGCTTCAGCCTCATAATAGGCGTTAAGAAACGGTTTTGTGCAACAACAGACAAAATTTTATTGTTTTCCTCTGCTGCTTTAATCATTTCGTCGCACTCCTTCAAAGAAGAGGCCATCGGTTTTTCTACGAGTACATCCTTACCTGCCTTCAAACAGGCAATCGCAATTTCACTATGTGTAAAAGGAGGTGTGCAGATGGATACTGCATGAATATCCGGATCCCCAAGAAGCTCCCGGTAGTCCTCGACAATCTTCACATTTAATTGGTGTTCTTCAGCTATTTTTTTTGCATTCTCCGGATAGATATCCGCCAGTGCAGTGATCGTGCTTTTTTTATTTAATTTTTTATATCCATTTACATGGGAAGAAGCAATGGAACCTGTACCAATAATCGCAATATTTATCATTTGACCATTCCTTTCTCTACAATAATGGATAGATGTTAAATTAAATGTTTGACTCTAACACTCTAGCTGCAATCAACACTATTTTCGGTTACCACTCCTTTCAATCGTCTTGAATTTTTTTAAAAAGTAAGGGCTTTCAAAAAACAGTATAGCAACGCCTACTTAATTTATCCAGCAAACAAACTAACTTTTTAGAAAATTATAAAATTAGGTTAGAAATACCTACTTTCGACTTAATCGTTCTAGCAGAGTCAACCTCTCCTCTCTTTGCTTTTTTAGAAAACAGGAAAACGTCATGCATGAGATTTGTTCTTAAACATGGCATACTAATAGTATTTCTTTACTAAATGTTTGTTGAACAAATTCGAGATTTTACTTCTATAAAAGCAAGGAGTTTTGATGATGAAACTTGGAATATTGGATCAGGTCCCTCTTTCAAAAGGTCAGACAGTAAAGAAGACCATCGAACAAACAATTGAGCTGGCTATAGAAGCAGAAAAACTGGGCTATACCCGCTACTGGTTTGCCGAACACCATAATACAAATGGGCTGTTAAGCGCCTCACCAGAACTTTGGATAACCCGGATTGCATCGGAAACTTCAAAAATCAAGGTTGGTTCCGGTGGAGTGCTCCTTCCTCAATACAGTCCTTTAAAGGTGGCAGAAATGTTCAAATCTTTAGAGGCATTTTTCCCTGAACGGATAGATTTAGGCATCGGTCGTTCACCGGGCGGCACAGAACGTACAAGGAGCGCCTTAACCGATGGAGGGGAGAATAATCTTGACGAGTTCCCCAGACAGGTGGATGATCTGATCGGCTTCCTGCAAAATGACCTTCCTAAACAACATCCTTATCGAATGGTCAAGGCAACTCCACGGGCAGGAGATGCCCCTCCTATCTGGATCCTTGGTTTATCGCCCTCGAGTGGAAAACTTGCCGCAGAAAAGGGGTTAGGCCTGACATTTGGCCATTTCATAAATCCCGATAAATGGGAAGCCACTCTTACAGCTTATCGTGAACACTTTAAGAAAGAGCCTGAAAAGGAACTGGTGAATGCCTGCGTGTTTGTGGCATGCGGAGAAACGGAAGAGGAAGCAGAAGAAATAGCATTAAGCCAGGATATGTGGCTGTTGGGATTAGAAAAAGGAGATACACAAGTGCCATCGCTTGAAGAAATTAAATCAAAAACTGTATCTCAAGAGGATCAAAAAAAAATCACTCACAATCGGAGAAGAGCAATTGTTGGCACACCTGCAAGGGTTAAAGCAGAGTTAGAAGAACTAAGCAGAAAGTATGGGATTGATGAATTCCTGATTATTACGAATACCTATCGTCACGCGGATAGACTCAAATCGTATCGTCTGATTGCAAACGAATTGAATCTCTGACTCAGCCCCTCCATTTCCAATCAAATAAAAAAAGAATGTCTTCAGCAGGGCTTAGAAGACATTCTTCATATTTTTTATAAGCTTATTTTTGAGCCCTTTAGTATAAAGTGCCAATGGTATCTTCACCTATATAACTAATTTCGCTAAAATAGTCCTGAATGATTTCTTCATCCGAGTGTGGGATTTCTTTTCCTTTTACAATCTGAGCACCATTGATGCATCCGCTTGTTAAAATGATAATGTCATCATTGCCTGAAAGCTCAAGGGACGTGATGACTCCTTCTTCTCTCGTTAATGAAGTATAAATGTTTGAAGCTGTCTGATCTGAGAATCCTGTCATAACCTGGTTTACAATTTTTTCAGGATCATAAAATCCAGGGTGGTCAACCGTCACGACTATTTTATCCGCTTTTCCTTCAATGGTTTTTGCCATCAGAGGCATTTTATTAAAGTCCCGTATTCCTATACCCGCGATCATAACAATCAGCTTTCGGTGATCAAGTTTTTTGGCTTCTTCAATTAAATTTTCCAAAGCAACCGGTGTGTGGGCATAATCCAGAATAATCTTTCTTTCCCCGTACTGATCAATAACCTGAAAGCGTCCTGCCGGATTTTCAATTTGTGCAAGCGCAGGAAGCATCGTCTCGATGTCAAAACCATTAAAGATTCCAACCCCGATTGCCGTCAGTAAGTTCGCTACATTATAATCCCCAAAAACAGTTGAATGGACGATATATGAACGGTTCCGATATACCAGTTCAAAAGACGTCCCTTCTTCCGTCACATGGATTTTATCCGCGATTAAATCAGCTTTAGAGGATGGCTTCAAGCTGTAAGTCAGTACTTCACCCTGTGCCGCATTAATCAGATCTCTGCCCATGCCTTCATCGTCATAGTTGATGATGGACCGGCTCGCCTGTTTAAAAAGCTTCATTTTTGCTTCCTTATAATGCTCAAAGGTTTTATGATACTCCAAATGCTCTGAAGATAAATTTGTATGAATGGCGATGTCAAAATGAATCCCTTCCACTCGTTTCTGGTCTACCGCAATGGAAGAAACCTCCATTACCGCAGCCTGGTCCTGCTCTTCGCTAAGGAGCTGAAAGATATGGTGCAAGTCAGGAGCTTCCGGCGTTGTCGGGGTGCTTTTTTTAAACGTAATCTGTCCTTTGGAAGAGCAGATGCCATTCGTTCCAATTGAACCCGCCGGCACATCCAGCTGGTTTAATAATGAACGGACAAAGGTAGCCACCGTTGTTTTTCCATTCGTGCCTGTTACACCTATTGTTTGAAGACTTTCATGTACGTGATTGTAAAAGAAAATAGAAAAATGAGCCATTGCATAACGAACATCCTGAACGAGGATGAAGGTACAGGCAGGGTACTCTTTGCTGAGCACTTCAAATTGGCCAGCATCTGTTCCTGCGATTAGAATGGCGCCATTTTCGATCGCTTCAACAATATAATCATGTCCGTCTGCATTTTCTCCTTTGATACAAAAAAATGCAGAGCCATTTATAATATTCCGGGAATCGAATGCAATTGAGGTAATAGGTTCCACCAATGTACCGTATTGCCTGAGAAGTCCTATTTTTTCTTGTAGTAAGTTTTGTAAGTTCATCGGTTATCTCCGTTCATCCATCGATTTTCCGTGATTAGGAAAGGTGTGTAAGTATGATACTTGTCATCAGTTCCTTTTCCTATACCCCGTTTTCGACAAGTTATGCACTTGAATACTCTGCCCATAAAAAAACAGGCCAAATGGCATCGTTCTTCTGAATGCGTACATCATTAGAGTAGGCATTTTCAAGATTTTTATGAATTCCTTTATGTAGAAAAGAAAGCCCCTGTTTTAAAACCTTTGTCCGTCTGCGCCACTTTAGAGTAGAATAAGAAAGGAAATCTGTTTAATGGGGGATTCATATGGTCAGCATACGAGAAGCATCACAGCAGGATCTTACAGAAATGGCAGCAATTTATAACCAGGCCATTGAAGAAACGGTCGCGACATTTGATTTACGCAGACAAACACTTGAAGAAAGACAGACGTGGTTTGAGAAATACGGGGGCCGGCATCCCTTAATTGTTGCAGAACTCAATGGCAGGATCGCGGGTTACAGCAGCCTGAGCCCTTTTAGAGATAAAGAAGCGTATTCCAATACAGTAGAGCTGTCTATTTATATTTCTCCTGACTTTCAGGGAAAAGGGATCGGAAATTTATTAATGAAGGAGATTTTACAGCGTGCAGCATCGCAGGACCACCATGTTGTCATCGGAGGAATCACAGGCGGCAATGCGGCAAGCGTAAGACTTCATGAGAAATTTGGATTTGAATTTGCAGGGTGTTTTAAAGAGGTGGGCTATAAGTTTAACCAGTGGCAGGATGTGCACTTTTACCAGTTGATTATAAGACCATAGCCTTTTTTGCAGCAGAGCAAAAGTAAACTCTGCTGCAAAAAATTCAGAAAAATTATTGAGCTTTTATAGACGATCTCCATCTTTTTTTGCTTGTATGTAGCCATAATAAGCACATGTTCCATTCTTTTTTAGATCCTTCACTTCAAAGCCGCATCGTTTGTAAAAGGTAAAATTATCGGCAGAAGTATGAGCAAACCAGTCACCATGAGGAAGTTTTGCCACGCAAAGTGAAACAAGCTTTTGCCCTATTCCCTTTCCCTGCCACTTTTTCTGAACGACAAGATCCATAATATTTCCTGCCATAATTTTATCTGAAATGACCCGTACCATTCCCACCATTTCTTCTCCGCTCCAGACGGTAAATGCCCACGCGGAATTTTCAAATAGTAAAGAAAATTTCTCCATCTGCCATTCTGGAACACCTCTGACCCAGCCTGCCTCTTCAAAAAGCTTCTTGACTTGTTCTGCAGGCACACCGGACGTGCCCTCTCTTATAATCAGCCCTTTGTAATATTGGTACATTCTATTCCTCCTCTTTAAAATAACCCTACCTGTTTAATCTTTCCTTTTCCATCCTTAATTTTACTATTTATAGGACGTGCAGTGTAAACACAAAAAAAGCCGGAACGCATGGGTCCCGGCCTTTTAGTACTCAAACTATACGATTTCATACAATCTTCACCTCGTACTTTTCAAACCAGCTGTTCATTTGTACTAAATGCGCGATCAATTGCGGACCGGACATGAGCTGGCCAAACCATGGTGCTTGAAAAGAAGATCCTTGCGTATCAATTAGTTCCTGCAGTTTTTTGTGAGAGAAAAAGGTCAAGATTGGAGAGGACGGACGATTTATAACGTCCTGCAGCATGGCTGTTACTGCTTTTGTGTATACAGGGTGATGCGTTTTTGGATAAGGGCTTTTTTTACGGTACAAAATTTGCAGCGGCAGAGTACCTTCCAGTGCTTTACGCAAAATTCCTTTTTCCTGGCCATTAAGCATTTTCATATTCCATGGAATATTCCACGCATACTCAACCAGCCGATGGTCCGCAAATGGGACACGGACTTCAAGGCTTGCTCCCATGCTCATGCGGTCTTTACGATCGAGCAGTGTTGTCATAAACGAAATCATATTAATATAGGACATTTCTCTCCGGCGCATTTCGGTCTCTGTTTCCCCGTCCAGATATGGGGTTTCCGCGATCATTTCCTTGTATCGGTTTTCAGCATACTCAGATAAATGCAGTTTATTTTTCCACTCCGGCACTAAAAGGCCTTCTCTTTCTTTCTGCGATCTCATCCAGGGGAACTGCCCGGCATGCAGCATTTCTTCCTTATAAAACCATGGGTAGCCGCCAAAGATTTCGTCAGCACACTCTCCTGACAGCCCAACTGTGAAATTAGATTTTATTTCTTCACAGAACCATAAGAGAGATGAATCCACATCGGCCATTCCCGGCAGATCACGCATAGTCATGGCGTCTTCAAGCCGCTGTGCCAGCAGTTCGTTGCTCATGACAGAGGTATGATGAGCAGAACCCAAAAAATGCTGCATCAGCTGTATAGCAGGTCCATCTTCGTTTGGCTGAAAAGCACTTGCTTTAAAGTAGTGACTGTTTTGCTCATAGTCGATTGAATAGGTGCTGAGGGCACCCCTTCCTTCTTTTTGCATGAAGCTCGAAGCAAATGCGCTGATTGCACTCGAATCGACTCCGCCTGATAAAAATGTACATACCGGTACATCTGCCACTAATTGCCGCTCCACCGCATCCTTCAATAAGTCGTGTACATGCTTGGCAGTTTCTTCGACAGAGTGTGGATGCTCTTCGCTTTTCACATTCCAGTACCGCCATTTTTTCAAGCCATTTCGTCTGAAGACCATTGCATGGGCAGGACGAAGTTCACTAACCCCTTTAAATACGCCTTTTCCTGGTGTACGTGCCGGCCCTAAACCAAACAATTCCTGAAGCCCTTCTTCATTCATTTCTGTTTTTACATCCGGATGGGCAAGTATCGCTTTCAGCTCCGAGCCAAAAAGGAAAGACGATCCTTCATGTCTGTAAAATAATGGCTTAACCCCCAGACGATCACGGGCCAGAAATAACTCTTCTATTGAATGATTCCAAATGGCAAATGCAAAAATACCATTAAAATAGCTTAAACATTCTTCCTTCCATTCTATATAAGCAGTGAGCAGCACCTCTGTATCCGAATGGGATTGAAAATGATATCCTTTTTTAATCAGTTCTGCACGGACTTCCTCTGTATTATAAAGCTCGCCATTGTAAACGAGAGTATATTCCGTATCCCCTTTGTTCCTGCTCATAGGCTGAGCACCGCCCGCCGGATCCACGACAACAAGACGGGTATGGCCTAAAAGTGCACGAGGAGTTTTCTTTACAGCTGATGCATCAGGTCCTCTTTTTCCCAGCGTCTGCACCATTTTTTTCATCACTGCTTCTTCCTTCATGAGATCCCTGTTCCAATCCACCCACCCTGTAATACCGCACATTGCCGGATCCCCCTTTCTATATCATCATCCTCCATGTTTATGTTGGAATTTTCTTTCTATGCCATAAGCATCGGCTGTCAGTTTTTTAAAAAGCAGGTTTTTTCTATATAATAATGTGTACCAACAAAAAAAGAGCAAGGGACAAGTGTCTCAAGCTCTTTGACCGGTTCACTGCACTTCAGGCGGACGCTTTTCGCAGGGACGGCGCTGAGCCTTTCCAGGACTTTGCCCTGTAAAGTCTCAGCTTGCCGTCATATCCTGTGGAGTCGCCACCTTCCGCTCCGCTCACCACATACTATTGATCATTACTTACTCAGTATTTAAAATTTTTGAGTGTTGTTCCAACCTTTTTTTGATTAATTGTTTTTCACTTTTTCCTCAATCGTTATTATACCGCAGCATGATCCATACATTTTATTAATCGCTGCTCTATATCGGCTGCCAGTTTTTTAACTTCTTCATCCTCGAGCATTTCAACTAACGCACTCGGCTTAGGCATTCCGATTTTCGTGCTGCCTTTTTCTTCGTACACGACAATCTTACATGGAAGAAAGTAACCGGCCAGACTGTTTTGTTCTAACACATTTTTTGCTTCTTTCGGGTTGCATACTTCAAGCACATGATACGGCTGACTAAAATCCAGTCCTTTCTCCTGCAGCTTCCCCTGAAGATCAAACTGCCATAGGACACCGAACTGCTCTTCGCTTAATTGCTTTTCCAGTGATTGAATGGCTTCCTGACTGCTCTGTTTGGTTTCGACAGTGTAATGAAACATACAATCTCTCCTTTTATTTTGCCTTTACACCTTCAATACCCTGTGTGGTATTTTTAAACCCTTTCTGTTCTTTATTTTTTACTGCGTATTTAGCGACCTGTTCTCCATCCACAAACAAGTCTGTCTCCACAAACCCGCAGTTCTTATACGTAAAACGTGCACCATTATTCTCCGGTTCATACGAGATATAGATATACTGGTGATGTTCTGCTTTAATCGTCTCAAACTCATCAATCAGTAAATGAACCGCTTGCTTCCCATATCCTTTACCCTGAAAATTTTTGTCTATCATCAGCCGGTAGATCCAGCATTCTCCATCGTCCTCATCAATGCCGTACACAGCAAACCCGATCATTCTGGTATCAAGATAGATACCCTTGGCAACTGCCATGTCGAGAAACTGAACTTGTGCGAGCGAGTACACATTCGGTGCAATCGATTTTTTCTGTTCTTCATTCAAAGTCAAATTCAACGTATCTTCCCAGTTATGTTTATCGATAGATTTTAAATGCAGCATTTTATCCTCTTTCCTTATTTTCGACATTTTTACGCCACGGGTACGAAGCGTGTGAAGTAGACCGTCTACTTTAGCTGTTTTTTTAATTCGAGAAGCTTTTTAAATTCCTGATCCAGCTCCTCACTGGGATTCAGACTAAGTCTGCTTAAAACTTCTGATATTCTCATTTCCAGCTTCATTCGTTCGTCCTCGGTCAAATCACGCTCGGCAGCAGCTTTTGGACGTGCATTTTGGTATTCATCATAGCCGCCCTCGAACAGTGAAAGTTCACTGTCTTTTATTACCACTACTTTTTCCGCCACCTTTTCAATCAGGCGCCGGTCATGAGAAACAAACAATACGGTGCCGCTAAAGTCGATCAAAAGCTCCTCCAGCGCCTCTACCGCTTCTATATCCAGATAATTCGTCGGTTCATCTAAAATCAGCAGATTCAAATCACTCAAAAAAACTTTGGCGAAGGCTGCTTTAACACGTTCTCCTCCGCTCAATACATGAATTGGCTTGAAGACTTCATCTTTGTAGAAATGAAGACGGGCGAGTACCGTACGAATTAAATCCTGAGGATGGACGGATGATTCCATTACATTTTCAAGGATGGTTTGGTCCCTCTTTAAAATATCAAGGTTTTGGCTAAAATAACCGGCTTTTACTGAGGGTGAAAACGATGCCTCAGGCTCTGTGCCCATCAAACTGCGAAGAAAGGTCGTTTTACCGCTGCCATTTTCCCCAATGATCGCGATCTTTTCTCCTCCCCTGATTCGGAAAGGGGATGTTCGGTAAAGAAGCCTGCTGCCTGCCCATTGTTCATAGGAGTCAACAGTCACAACATTTCTGTTGGTAATCGCTTCTTCATTCGGCAGATTCATTTTTATAGGAGCATGGTGCCGGGGCTTTTCAACCTCTTCCATTTGTTCGATCTTCGTCTCGAGCGTACTTGCTGTTTTTTGCAGCTTTTTTTGTTTCTTGGCAAAGTAAGGCTTGGAGTTCGTAGCCTGTACCCCTCCATCCTTTGGTTTTACCGTTGCCCTTTCAGCCCTTAACTCTTTTTTTCGAATCGCTTCTTCAAGCTGCTTTTTCTTTTTAACATATTGATCATACGCCTCTTCATGCTGCCTTTTCTCCTGCTCTTTTAACGCGGCGTATGCTGTGTAGTTTCCTTTATACTCTTTAATTTTCTGATCATCAATTTCCCAAATTTTCGTGCAGAGTGCATCCAGAAACTTACGGTCATGAGAGACCAGCACTAAAGCTCCCTGAAACCGATTCAGCTGCTGTTCAAGGTGTGCAAGCCTTGTCATATCAAGATTTGTGGTCGGTTCATCTGCGAAAAGTATATCTGTTTTTACAGATAAGGCATAATTAATATATTCCTGTGTAATTTCTCCGCCGCTTTTCGTGGTATCCGTTCGCTTTAATTGCGGGAGGAGATGACACGAAGCATCGCTTATAATGCTGCCGCTTTCAGCTTTCGCGTGCCCTGATAAAATCGACAAAAGACTTGTTTTTCCGCTCCCATTACGTCCTGTCAGGCCAATACGATCACCGCGATAAATCCGCAGCTGTTCCGCCTCAAATAATAATACATCTTTTACTGATTTTTTAAGTTTATTTGCTTCTAATAGCAACATGATATCATCCCCATTTTAGTATTATGGGGACAAAAAAGCCCCCTGTTCGAATTCCGAACAGGGGGCATGGGTGAACAACGGCAAAAAGAAAGAAACCTCTCCCTTTTTCCACGGGTTCTGTGCATGGACCGGTCCTATTCAGAAAACGAACGATAAAAAGTTGTCAGCTTAAGAGAACACACTTCTCCCTCTACTCTGACGCATCTTTTATCCGATTGTTTTTCTAAAAATAGGATTAGTTCCACATCGACCCGCTTCACCCTTTCGTTTTTTCATTAATTTCATACTATTCCAGAGGCCATTAAAAAGTCAAGGAAATATTCCGGATCATTAAAACGATTCATTCTATTATTGCTCACGGAAAACTGACTTTTTTTGTTCATTTTTCTTCTCATACATGACGCGATCTGCAGAAATCACGATTTTTTCAAACGAATCTCCCGGCTCGCCTATGGCTGACCCTATCGAAAAAACGGGGAGATCCTGATTGCTTGACGGCATCGAAAGTTTACGTATATATTCTTCTGCCTTTTTACGGCACTCCCCAATTCCTGAAGCTTCTCCAACAATGATAAACTCATCGCCTCCCCATCTTCCTGCCAGGTCTTTTGCCTCCAGCGACTGAGTAATTTTATTCGCTGTCTGTTCAAGCATGCGGTCTCCCGCTGCATGCCCAAGACTGTCATTGATTTGTTTGAAATTGTCGCAATCAATCATCAGCACAAAATAGGGAAACGAACTGTTTTTTCTTCTTTTCTCAATCTTTTTTAATATAGCACGACGGTTATATAAATTGGTCAACGGATCTTTTTCAGCATAGTAGACCGCCTTATCATGCTGGAGACCTGTTAAATAGGCTACAGCCCCTAGAACGGGGTATCCCACCCACCCGATCGGGTCAACAGCGCCCGTTTTAATAAAGTAATAAAGTACATAGACAGTTTGAATCACAACAGTCAGCAGAATCGTCGCAATTCTTCCATTTATTTTCATCTAATCACCTATCTGAAATTGACGTTGCCGTTTCTAAGAAACCGCACGGCCGGGCTGAATTAATTGCTCAAACTCGTCTGTTGGAACCGGTCTGGAAAAGTAAAAACCCTGTGCCTCTTCACAGCCTAATCGCTTCAGCAGGTCAAGCTGCTCTTTTGTTTCGACCCCTTCAGCAATCACCTTCAGGTCAAGACTTTTCGCCATGGAAAGCACAGCAGATATAATCGCTTTATTTGTGGAAATATGATGAATGAATGACTGATCAATTTTAAGAATATCCACATGCATTTTGTGCAAATAGCTGAGAGAGCTGTAGCCTGTTCCAAAATCATCAATGCTGATCTCAATCCCGAGACTTCTCATTTTCTGCAGGGTGCTGTTTACATACTCCTCATTTTTCATTACGATTCTTTCTGTTATCTCAAATTCAAGTGAGGATCCTTCAATTTCATATTCCTTTAGCGTTTTTAAAATGAAATCAATAAAGTCTTCCTGAAAAATACTTTCAATGGACAGATTGATCGATACTCTTTCCAGGTTTATGGCCTGGTTCTTCCACTGGGATAACTGTCTGCATACTTTGCTAATCACATATCGTTCGAGAGAAACAATCAGCTTCGTTTCTTCTGCGATGGGGATAAACACGCCAGGCGATATAAAACCACGGTCGTGATGATTCCATCTTAAAAGTGCCTCAGCTCCTGTAATGGCTGAATCCATGAGCTTATACTTAGGCTGGTAGTAAACAACCAAATCATGCTGTTCAATAGCCTTTCTTAGATCGTGCTCCAGACTTAGTTTACTTTCAGAAACTGCTGCAAAATCGGTTTGATATTCTGTCCAGCAATTTCCTCCTCTTGATTTTGATTCACGCATGGCGAGGTCTGCATAGATATGAATATCTTCTCCATTTTCTGTGTGCAGTGGATAAGAAGCGATTCCTATGCTGGCACTTAGCACAATTTCGATCCCATTAATCGTCATAGGCTTTTTAAACCCATTTACGATCAAGTTCGAGAGTTCTTTGCCATTTGCTTCATTTGTCACGATTAAAAACTCGTCTCCACTTAATCTTGCCAGTAATGAACGGTTTCCTTTAGTGAAATGCATAAGCTTTTCGCTGATTTCAACGAGCAATTGATCTCCGAATGAATGGCCAAAGGTGTCGTTAATTCTTTTAAATCGATCAAAATCAATCACCAGTAAATCATAGGGTGCGTTTAAATCAAAATGAGTTTTTATCTTGTGTTTCACCAATCTTCTGTTAGGCAGCCCGGTTAATTCATCATGATAAGCCAGATATTCAATTGTCTTTTCAGAATTTTTACTGTCCGTAATATCCTCTACAATTCCAAATACACCGATTAATTTTCCATTCATAATCGTACGTGTAGCAGTTATTCTCACATAAGCTTTTTCTCCGCTTTTTTTAGTAATCTGTGTTTCAATATTTGTCGTTTTACCGTTTACAATTGAACTTACATTGGGTCTTATCTTTTCTTTTTGAGGGCTGCTGAAAAAGTCCCGCACTGACATGCGCAGCAGCTCTTGCTTTGAAAATCCTGATAACGCCGCTGCCTGTTCGTTAACATCGATTATTTTCCCTGTCAGATCAATTGAAAACACCGCCAAAGGATTATGATTAAATAAAGACTGGACCGAATTTGTATTTCTCAGCAGGATCTGATCCCCATATATATCCGGAACCAGCATAAGAAGAAGGTTTGCACCAATCACAAAAATAAATGGGGCTAAAAATAAATAAGGTTCTGACGCAGTTTCATTCAACGTTTCAAAATTCACTAAACTCACCAGAATGATATAAGGAATGCCCGCAAGAGCTATACCCGCTAAACAGCAGCCGAAAAACTTCCATTTATAAGCTACTTCGGAGAATTGTTCGTTTGTAATTTGAATAAGAAAGCGAAAAAGGGATAAAGACGTCCCCAGGGTTAATAGAATGGTGACAACTAAAAAAATGGGTGTCACATCAATTAACTCATTAAACAAAATATAAAATCCTAAAGAATCCGCACCAATAATACAAAGGGTAATAATCATACTGACAGCGATATAATGAATCTTTTTTCTTATTTCAAATTGTGCCATTGATAAAGCTATATAGGAAGCGGCAGTGACAAGCACATAGTACATAACCATATACATAGGATAATTTGAAACGGAAAAAGGAAGATCCACAGAGGCTGCCATGAACAAATAGGTAAGCCAAAATGTCAGTCCCAGGAAAAGAGAGCCTGAAATTAATCGCCTCTGCTTACTGACTGTTGCTTCTTTAACTCTTCTGCTTATCTCAATACCTGCAATACAGCTTCCCATCGAAAAAAAAATAGTTAATAGTATATAAAGTAAATTAAAATGGTGATATTCCAGCGATGAAAAAATAGCTGTTCCCCCCAAAAAAATCAAATGATTTGCTAAGGCTAATTATAACAAATAAATAGGACAATAGTATATATAAAATAATAGTATTTTAAACCTATATCTCTTCTGATTTCATTACTTTTGAAACAGTTATTAACAAGAAAGGGAAGGGGTTTCCCGCCAGGCCCTTAGTTATGTAAATTTTTTCGAATAGATACTGAAGTATAGCTGAAAAGTTCTTAAATAGAGGCAGGATCGTAGCAGGCAGCGGCGGATAGGCGGTAAAAAGGAGACCTATCATGGTATCAGCGTGTCCATTTAGGGGTCAGTGAACTCACAAAAAAACCTGAGACATATGGGTCCCAGGCTCGTGCAAAAGCAGTTAAATTTCGGGTATATTACACTTTGCTCTCTTTTTTATTAACGAGCATCTCATAGATGGATTTTAGGGCAGCTGCGTCCAGGTCAATATTATTTTCGTAAGCGTACTTCATTGCATGACCTAGTGAAAATGTCATCGTGCCGGCAACGCTCGCCGCTGCAGCAGACCCTACTCCAGGGAAGGTCTTTACGATTTGTCTGAATACACTTTTCCCTATATTTCCTGCCGCCGTAGCGATCGCCAGTTCCTTGGCGCGTTCTTTAGATAGGGGCTTCTCGTAGAGTGCAGCTAGCTTCACCATCATTCCAACCTGTATGGCCGTAATGGGAATAATATCAGCGCCTGGCAGCGGCGAGGCTCCAATGGCAGCTGCGGAGCCGCTTGCGCCAAGAATCCATTTATTTGCGGTTGAAGATTTTGCTTTTATACTTTTTGCGAATAGAATGTCTTTTTTTTTCTTTTTAAGCAAGTCCAGCATTTTGTTGCGCAGATCATCTATATTTTCTCCTGTTTTAGAAGAGACCGGAATGACAGCATGCTTTTTGTTGGTATGTTTTTTTATATAGCTCACTATTTCAGGAATTTCGTCAGCAGCATCAATTTTATTCAGTACGATTAGGACGTTAGAGTTCATTTTCTCTACTTCTGCCAGGGACTTTCTTTCTCCTTCAGACAGCACAGTTCCGGCTGCATTAAGAAAAAACAAAACAATGTCTGCTTCTTTGTAAAATTTTATCGTTGCCTCTGAATGCTCCCGTACGATGTCATCCAGACCGGGGGTATCCACGAAAAAAATCCGGTCACGATACTGATAGCGTTTGACATTCTTCGTCTCCCCCGGCTTTGCACCAACCTCTGCAACGTCATCTCCAATCAATTTATTAATCGCAGAAGATTTTCCTGCATTAACATCCCCAACCATGGCAATTAACACTTCCTGGTCCAGCTGTTCATTCACCTTTTCCATTTCTTCTTCAAAATATTGATCAAACGAAGCAAACTCTTCTTTATTGTACGTATTTTCTGAAACCATGCCTGCCAGCTCCCTATCAATGCTATTTTATATTTCCCGGGTCTTCAATCGTATTTAAAAGTTCCACTTCCAATTGCCCGCCGTCTTGAACTGCGTGGTATTTTTCTATATGCCAATTTTGGGTCAGGCGCGTTAAGCCTCGTGCTTCGATCCATTGATGAGCGGTTTCGTATGTCTTTCGTATGTTTTGTGAACTCCCTCTATGCAGGATCGAAGCGTAGGTCTGAGGAGGTATTTCTTTTGTGATCATCCCGTCTGGAATCTTCGAAAACGCTGACACTCTCATACCGATCCAGTACCCATCCTCTTCTATTGATTGTTCATTTACCACAAAAGCTCCGATTTGCTGCTGTCCTGCTATTGTATTTTGAATTTCATTTGCTCTCTTCTTTAATTCAGCTGCAGCTTTTGAAATTTTTTCCGGATACTTTTCACCCTCACACAGAACGCGAAATCCGATTAGTTTTATTTCTTTTTCTTTTACTATCCGTAGTTTATCCATTTTCTGACCGTCTTTTTTCCATTAACCAGCAATCTCGATATTCCCCTTCATGCCATTCATGCCTTTCCAACAGCTTCACTTTTTGAAAGCCGCATTTTTCATATACATGCAGCGCGCGCAAGTTGCTGACATGAGGGTCCATTACTACTCGATCAGCACGCTTATGTAAAAAAAGATAGTCAGAGACTGCCTCTATGATCCCGGTGCCGATTCCCTTATTCCAGTAATGCGTTTCTCCAATATACTGATCCATGCCAACAATCAATTCTTCATTAAAATATCCATAAGAACTCTTCGTTCCGCTATCAAGCTCATAAAACTGCAGATAACCTATCCTGCAGTCGTTATATTCAATGATGCATTTTGCTTCATTTCCAAGTTCTCTAAAAAACTTCCGCAAAATTTCCTCTTCATTAAACAAACGGTCCCGTCCTTCATAAAAGTGTAATACATCAGGATTTGACAGCCACTTCGTTAATAAAGGAACATCCATCTTTAAAATAGGTCTTAAGGTGATGGATTGAGCCTTCAGCAGCGGATGGCATTCTTCTGTTTTTTCGTTCACCCATTTTCCTCCTCGCACACTGGAATGTATATAGTAAGTATAACGAGTATTCAGAAAATAGGAAAGAATCGCCTATTTGAACTAGTTAAAGACTGCTTTTAAACTGACTGCTGAATAAAAAAACTCCTGCTTCCCTATTGGGGAAGTCAGGAGGCTGTTTAGAAGCTATGCTTATTTTGCAGTTCCTCAATCGCACTTTTCAGGTTTTTCTTTATGGTCATTCCTTCAAATTTGATGCCAATTTCAACGACTGCTTGCGCAATTTCAGGACGAAGACCTGTGAGAACGGTATTGACACCGATTAATTTTAACGAGTCAATGACCTGTGAAAGTTCATTGGCAACCATTGTATCGACCATCGGCACGCCGGATAAATCAAGAATTAAAGTAGAATTACGCAGTTCAAGACATTTATGAAGTGCAACCTCTTTTAATATTTTTGCCCGTTCATCATCCAGCTCTCCGATCAATGGCAAAATCGCAACATCATTGGATAATCCCACAACTGGAACCGAATATTCAAGTACCGTGCTTTGAGATTTTTTAATACTTTCCTGATAGTTTTTCACATAAGCAAGACTAAAAACCTGACCTGCATGATCAATAATAGGATTCATAATTAAGCTGATATCGATCACCTGCTCAGGTGAAAGTGCAATCTCTTCCAGATTTTCCTTGATGGCAGTCCAAATAACCGTTCGCCATGAGGTCAGTGTAGTCATTGCATCATCCAAATGAACTCCACGGGAAACAGCCGCTTCTCCTGAAAGTCTTGCCCATTCTTCAGCTTCGTCCCAAACGGATTGAGGCGAATTTGTCCGGACTGCCTCACCAAGATGCTTAATAAATTCGGCCCGCCATTGGTTCAACTCAATGATTTCTTCTTCTTTAACACTCGAGCGAACAAAGTCTTTATCTAAATCCTCATTCATTTTCTCAGCTAAATGGTAGCTTTCCTCTACAATAAAAGTTCCGATCTTCTTAATCGCATCCATGGAAATTCCTCCTGCTGCTCGATTTAAAAAAGTATAACATACTTGACTCAGATTTCTTATTGGTTCCTGCTTGTCCTTTTTCCATGCTTTAAGAGCCTTGAACCCTTACAGGCTTGAGATGGTCTCGGAAATGGCATGGGCAAGTGTAGACTTGATCGTCCCCTCTTCAAACCGTATACCCAATTGAACAGAGGTCTGGGCGATTTCAGGACGGATGCCGGAGATCGTGGTTTCGACGCCAATCAGCTTTAGACCGGTCATTAAATGGGAAAGCTGCTGGGCAACCATTGTATCAATAATTAAAACACCGGATAAATCCAGGAATAAATGGGTCACTTGTTTTTCCATACATTGAAATAATGTGCTGTCCATAATAATCCTGGCTCTCTCTGTATCAATATCACCGATTAATGGAAGCAGAGCCGCTCCTTTATGGAGTACAATGACAGGTGAGCTTAATTCATTGATCATGTCTTTTTGAGACCTGATTTGCCGTTCGGATAACAAAAATGTTTCTTCAACGAACAATGTGAGGGCATGGTCAACCGCTCTTGTCATTCGATCACGCCATTCCTCCATTCGTTCTAAAGAAACCTGATCGTTGCTTTTACAGGTATACTCTCTAATATAAGAAAGATACAAATTTCTTACCCTCATAAACTCTCTGATAATTTTATGTATAGGGGTTTTTTGATGCTCTCTATCTTCAGCTATAGACTTCGCCCATTTTTTAATTTCTGTATAAAAGTATTCTTCTTCATTATTAAAAATCCGGTTGACCAGATAGTTAAATTCAAGATTCTGTTTCTTAAGCCCCTTTATAACGGCAGGGTTTTTTGAGGCATATACCGCATCAGGATCTTCTTCTTCTATTGTTTCATACCAGTCTTCTGATATTTTTTCAGAATGTTCTTTTAAATATTCGAATAATGACTTGTCTCTATCCATGTGGTTCTCTCCTTTAAAAGCTGGGTGTACTGCTTATAGAAGTTTTGTTGATAGTTAGATTTTATCACGAAATTCAATAAATGGAGAATTTAAACTTTTTTATTTTCTATTTTCTCTACTGCTCTAACGGACTGAGTGACAGAATTCATAGACAATGAACCTAAATTGAATCATACTAATGGGTAGCTAAACGAATGAGAGGGTAAAGTCATGATACGTAATCGTAATGTCTGGATTCTGCTGACGGGTGAATTTATTGCCGGTGTGGGTCTCTGGCTTGGAATTATCGGTAATTTGGAATTTATGCAGGAAAAGATTCCTTCTGACTTTTTAAAAGCAGTCATTTTAGCAGCAGGGCTTTTGGCAGGTGTTGCGATCGGTCCGCTCGCTGGAAGAATTACCGATCAGATGAAGAAAAAAACGGTAATGCTTGCATCAGGATTGGTGCGGTCCGTTAGTGTTATTTTCATGCTTATTGCTATTGAAACCGGCTCTGTGTGGTGGATGGTTGTATTTCTTGTCTTTATTCAAATGTCCGCCGCTTTTTATTTTCCGGCTCTTCAGGCAGCGATCCCTCTTGTTGTAAAGGAACAGCAGCTTCTTCAGCTGAACGGTATTCATATGAACGTCTCGACACTTTCCCGTGTTCTGGGAACAGCGATTGCAGGAATCTTTCTTACAATCATGTCCCTGTCTATGATATATGTACTGTCCCTTGCTGCTTATGCCTTGCTCTTTGGTGTCACCTGGCTTTTGAAATTTGACGAAAAACACACCAAGCCATTACCGGAAGAAGCAAAAAAATTAAACACTGGTTTTAAAGATGTTTTCCCTATTATTAAAGGATTGCCTATTGTCCTAATGACATTGGTGCTCACTTTAATTCCACTGCTGTTTATCGGCGGCTTCAATTTAATGGTTATTAATATAAGTGAGATTCAGGACAGTGCTTCCATTAAAGGATGGATTTATACAGCAGAAGGAATATCGTTTATGGCCGGTGCCTTTTATATTAAAAAGCTCGGGGATAAATTTTCTCCATACGCCATTTTGTTTACATTTTCATTTATAATAGGGATTTCCCAATTCCTTCTTTATTTTGCGGACATCCCATTTATGACGATCGTTGCGTTTATTGTTTTCGGCTTTTCAGTCGGCTGCTTTTTCCCAACCGCTGCCACAATTTTTCAAACCCGTGTTCCAAAGGAATTTCACGGACGTTTCTTTTCATTCAGAAACATGCTCGACCGCCTGATCTTTCAGGTAGTCTTGCTGCTGACAGGATTTTTGCTTGATATGATCGGTCTCCAGCTGATGGTTGTGGTTTTTGGTGTATTGTCCTTCGTTATGACGTATGTTTTCTACGTAAAGTTCCGACAATTAAAAAGCGGCAGTTCACTCAGCAATACTCCTGGAGGAGACATTGCTTAGAACATATGAAACTTTTTTTCTATCTGGCGCGTATCTAATACCAGAGCTGCTGATTAAAAAATACGTTTTACTATAAAGGATGGGATTGCTTCCATGATTACTACGTTAAAAAAATGGATTTACAGAGATAAAGGAAAAGTTGATTTAATTTTAAATCATAATGCTATGATTCCCGGGGAAAAAATAACAGGGGAATTTCTTTTAAAAGGACCGAAGAGCAAGAAGAAAGTGTCACGCCTTGAGTGTGATTTAATGCTGCTCGATAAGGAGAGCGGTACAGAAAAAATGATTGAAGTGGCTACGACGATTTACATGTCTAAAGTCATTGACGATAAGGATTGGACTAAGATTCCTTTTTCTTATACCCTTCCGCCTACTCTGGCAAAATGTGAAAATCATGCCTCCTATCGTTTCAGAACGCGACTGATTTTTGCGAATAATGTTCAGTCGATTGACCACGATGAAATCAAGCTGTCTGAGACGAATTAAAGGCAGCTTGCCAACCATTTATCGCTTATACAGGAATGTCTAATGAACCGACCAGGGTCATTAGACATTTTTTTGATGAGTCTGCTAATCTGACTGTCAGTCTTCATCAAGGATGATTCGTTCAGGATACGTATATACATTCATAGACTGTCCGCGTATAAATCCCACTGCTGTAATTTGAAGCTCCTCTGCGAGTTCAAGTGCTCTTTGTGTGGGGGCTGACTTGGATAAAACCATTTCACAGCCAATCTTTGCTACTTTCAGTAATATTTCAGAGGAAAGTCTGCCGCTGAAGACAATCACTTTATCCCTGACCGAAATATTATTTTTCATACAATACCCGTAGATTTTATCGAGCGCATTATGTCTGCCGATATCCATTCGGCTCAGGACTATTCCATCTGTGTCACATAAAGCTGCATTGTGAACACCACCCGTTTGTTTAAATACACCCGCACTCTCCTGCATTTCATTCATCAGTTTGCAGCAATCTTCAGGTGTTAACTTCACGTTTCGGTCCACCATTTTTTTTGCAGACATGGCATCACTTGCAAAGACAAACCCCTGTCTGCTTCCGCCGCAGCAGGAGGTAAGGTATCTTTTATTTTGCAGACCTTCATATAAAGGATTGATCCGGTCGCTTTCGATATGCACAAACCCGTTCGTTTCATCCAGACGAAGGCTTTTAATATCATCGAAAGATCGGATGATCCCTTCTGATGCCAGATAACCGACCGTCATATCCTCTATGAATTCCGGTGTGCACACCATAGTCACAAATTCTTCTCCATTTAGCTTAATGGTGACAGCCTGTTCAGTGGCTACATTATCTGCCACCCATTCTGCTATCCCATTCTTAATTTTCAATACCTTCCTGTTTAACGTAACAGGCTCTTTCATATTCATTCTCCTTTACGGTATTCTTAAGAAAGAGCCTGGGACAAAGTGTCTCAGGCTCTATGACCGGTTCGTTTGGCTTCAGACAGACGCGTTCCACAGTGTCGGCAGCTTGCACTTTTGCATGGCAAGAACTGCTGTCATCTGCTGCTGGAGCCGTCGCCTTCTGCTCTCTTCATACGATTGATAACTACTACTTCAATTTTCAAGGTTTTTGTCCCAGCCTCTTTTAGCTTGCTGCAGCTGATTTATTATTGGAATCGCGTATCTTTTTAATATTTAAACGAATTAATAGGGATACGGCAAGGGCCACTACAAACGCACCTGCGAAAATATACATGGTGAGCTGGTAGCTGTTTGTCGCTTCTTCAATCCGCGTTACAACACTTGGTCCCACAAGCCCTGCTGCTGCCCACGCAGTGAGGATGTAGCCGTGAATAGCGCCAAGCTGCTTTGTGCCGAATAAATCGCCAATGTAAGCGGGAATAGAGGCGAATCCGCCGCCGTAACAGGATAAAATAACAAAGATTAATATCTGAAAAATGATCGCATTTGTTACATTTGGCAGGATAAAAAATGCTGCGGTCTGAAGAACGAAAAATGTAGTATAGACATTCGGCCGGCCGATATAATCCGATACAGATGCCCATCCAATCCGTCCAAAGCCATTAAACAGACCCATAATCCCAACCATAAGGGCAGCTGCTCCAGCCGTCATCCCCGCTACGTCCTGTGCCATAGGAGAGGCTACAGCGATAATAGCGATTCCGCAAGTAACATTAATAAACAGCATAAACCAAAGAGCCCAGAACCGCATGGTTTTTACTGCTTCATTTGCAGTAAGCTGCGATAAGTCGCCCGTTTTTTTATCTGTTGTTTTTTCCTCCAGCTCTTCTTTCGTCATCCCTTTAGGAAGGAAATTCTTAGGTGGCGGGGCTAAATACAGAGATGAACTAAACATCAGAACAAAATAGACGGTACCTAAAAGAAAGAAAGTGTTCGAGATTCCTATGCTATTTATCAGCGCTTCAATGATTGGACTTGCAATTAGTGAGGCAAACCCAAAACCCATAATGGCAAGACCTGTCGCTAATCCTCTGCGGTCTGGGAACCATTTTACTAATGTGGAAACCGGCGTTATGTACCCTATGCCAAGCCCCATCCCTCCAAGTGCTCCATAGAAGAAGTATAAGAGATATAGATTGCCAATACTATCCGCGAAACCGGCTCCAATCATACCTATTCCAAACAAGATAGTGGCTACAATTCCAGATTTTTTGGGACCGTGCTTCTCCACAAAATGTCCCATAAATGCAGCAGATAAACCTAAAAATAAGATTGCTATACTAAAAGTAAGTGCTACTTCGCTTGAGGACCATCCATGTTTTTCTGTAAGTGGATTTGAAAATACACTCCAGGAATAAACTGAACCAATAGAAATGTGAATGCCCACAGCTGCTGCTGCAATCAGCCACCGATTTTTTGTCTTCGCCATTGTTGTGCTCCTTTCAGCCTGAGGGCCTCATTGTCATTTGATCAGATATGAATTACATCCCCTTAAGGCATGGTTTTTCTATGCCCTAAGGGATTCTGCTGCCTTATTTTTTTACTAGGTCTTTCTTTTTAATAGCAAGTGTCAGAGGGATGGAGAGCAGCGATACTCCTGCTGCTGCGATCAGCCAGCCCTTCCTGCCAGTACGTTCTGCTTCCTTGCCCTTGCTGTCATGACTCTTATCTGATGGGATGCTGGTCGGTTCGTTTCCAACCTTTCTTTGAACTCCGTCCGATTCATCCTGATTATTTTGTTCACGCTGCTGATCCTCAGGCGTTTTGGTTGTGCGCTCCAGGTCATCCTGCTTTTCACCAATTCCTTTTAAAAAGGTAATGCCCACGGCCATCGCTCTTTTTACGTCCGGATCAGTTAATGACCGGAGAAGGGTGAAGTAACCGCCCTTCTCATCTTCCTCAGATAGTTCTGAAATGCGTGCGATACCGGTATTTACTTTTAAAATTAATGGCTCTAGCTGCTGAACATTCAATGTTCCCAATGTTCCAAGCATCAGCAGAAGGTTTTTGAGCGTGTTGGTTGTTTCAGGAGAATCCGCTGTTTTAACCAGAATATCCATTACCTTGTCTCCCTGGGAGAGGAGCGCGGTTCCCATTTCTAAAATCCCCCGGTCCTGGAGGTGATTCAGGATTTTAAATGTTTCCTGAATCGCCTCTTTATTGGCCAGAAGCATGCTTTCAATTGATTCCAGTTCACTTTTCCGGAGCTCTTCTTCACTTATCTGAAGACGGTGAATGACCTTCGTTGCTTTAGCCACGGTAACTCGACTCCTTCTTAATCTTCACCAGATCACCAGGGAAGATGTAATCCTTACGCTTCCATTTTTCTTCCACTTGAACACCAATTTGAGGCTGGGGATTGCCGTTTCGGTGGTTAATTCTCGGCAATGGGCTTTCCCCTTTTGGTCTGAGAATCTCAAGCTTTGCACTGATTTCCTTATAAGCCGGAGTATCCGTGTCTTTATCTGCATGACTGCTTGTTAAGAAGTTGATCGCCGCTTCTCCTGAATCATTCATTGGCAGGTAAACTTCTTTTCCTTTCACGCGGTCCGTAATCAGACACTCTACCTTTACATGACCGTACGGGGAAGTGAGGCGGACGAGTGTGCCATCCTCAAGCCCTCTTTCTTTTGCAAGCTCAGGTGATACCTCCAAAAATGCTTTTGGTGTTTTAGAGGTGATGCCTTTTGATTTATACGTCATATTGCCTTCATGGAAATGCTCCAGTAAACGGCCATTGTTTACGTGAATATCGTATTCCTGATCGAAATCAAGCGGCTTGGTCCATTCAACAGGGAATAATCGTGCTTTGCCATCCGGAAATGGGAAGTCCTCTGTGAATAAAAGCGGCGAATCTGTGCCATCAGCAGCCACAGGCCATTGAAGACTCTTATAGCCTTCAAGACGCTCATAGGTTACTCCAGCATATAGCGGAGAAAGAGAAGCTGCCTCTGCCATAATTTCGCTCGGATGATTAAAGGTCCAATCTCCTCCCAGACGGTTTGCAATTTCCTGAATAATTTTCCAGTCCGGTTTTGAGTCTCCTAATGGATTCATCACCTGATACAAACGCTGGATTCTTCTTTCGGTATTAGTAAACGTGCCTTCTTTTTCAAAGCTTGGACTGGCCGGCAGCACGACATCTGCAAATTCGGCTGTTTTGGAAAGGAAAATATCCTGGACAACAAAGAAATCAAGTTTTTCAAAGGCCTCGTGAACATAGTTTAAGTTTGAATCCACCATGCCCATGTCCTCGCCTTTTAAATACATCATTTTTAAATCACCGGAGTGGACTGCGGCAATCATCTCGTGGTTATTTAAACCTGGTTCGGATGGTAAAGGTCCTCCCCATTTTTCTTCATATTTTGCACGAACAGCATCATCTGTAACTTTTTCATAGCCCGGAAAACGATCAGGCATGCTGCCAAAGTCGCTGGCACCTTGAACGTTATTATGGCCGCGAAGTGGATAGCTTCCAGCGCCGGGCTTCCCGTAATTGCCTGTAATCAGCAGAAGGTTGGATATCGCTGTACTGGTATCGCTTCCTCCAAGATGCTGCGTAACGCCCATGGCCCATAAAACAGAAACCGTTTTTACCTCCACGATTTGTTCAGCCATAAAGATCAGGGTTTCTTTATCGATCCCTGTAGCCTCTGCCGCATACTCCATTGTGTATTTTTCTAAGCTGGCAACATACTCCTGAAGACCGTTAACCCGGTTTTCAAGGAAGGTTTTATCAGCCCAGCCCTGATCCACGATGTATTTGGTCACGGCAGAAAGCCATACAATATCCGTACCTGACTTCGGCTGGATAAAGAGATCTGCGCGGTCTGCCATTTCATGCTTTCTGAGATCTGCGACAAACAGTTTCTGTCCTTTTAATTTGTGTGAGCGCTTAACTCGTGTAGCAAGAACGGGGTGGGATTCAGCAGTATTCGACCCTACAATGAGAACGAGTTCTGCTTTTTCAATATCCGTGATGGATCCAGAATCTCCACCGTGGCCGACTGTTCTGAAAAGCCCCATGGTTGCAGGAGTTTGACAATAACGGGAGCAATTGTCCACATTATTGGTTCCAATAACGGAACGGGCAAGCTTTTGCATAACATATGATTCTTCATTCGTACACTTGGAAGAAGAGATGAAGGCCATCGAGTCAGGTCCATGCTCCTGTTTTGCCTGAGAGAACTTAGACGTAATAAGCTGGAGAGCTTCCTCCCATTCAGCTTCACGGAAAGCATCTCCTTCACGGATCAGCGGCTTCGTGATGCGTTCTTCACTGTTGACAAAATCCCAGCCAAATTTCCCTTTAACACAAGTCGAGATGCCATTGGCAGGTGCTTCAGCCTGAGGCTCCACTTTTAAAATCTGGCGGTCCTTTGTCCAGACATCAAAGCTGCAGCCTACACCGCAATACGTACAAACCGTTTTTGTCTTTTTAATTCTCTCATCACGCATGGCAGATTCCATATCAGAAATCGCCAGAATGGAGCCGTAGCCTGTTTCTACATTTTTGGTTATTTCGATCATTGGACGAAGAGTCTTTTTAGCGATTCCTGTGAGGAAACCAGCTTCCCCTTCCATTCCCTTTTCCATCATGGCATTACATGGACAAACAGTAGAGCAATGTCCGCAGGAAACACAGGAGGATTCATTTATTTTGGAGTCCTTGTCCCAAATAACGCGGGGCTTTTTTAAATTCCAGTCGATTGTCAGCGTTTCTGTTACCTGAACATCCTGACAGGCTTCCACACAGCGGCCGCACAGGATGCATTGATCTGGATCATAGCGGTAAAACGGGTTGGAATCATCTACTTCAAATGGTTTTTCTTCAAACGGCATGCTTTGGTGATTAATTTTCATATCTTTGACTGTATTATGTATTTCGCAGCTTCCGTTGTTATAGTCACAAACCGTGCAGTATAGTTCATGATTTTTTAAAATGCGGTCCATGCCGATCACTTGAGCTTCTTTTACATCCTTATGTTCGGTGTCTACTACATCTCCCTCATTTAATGACGTAGAACAGGAGCGGACAAATTCCCCGTTGACCTGCACAATACAGGTATCGCATGTTTCAATAGGGCCCAGACTTGGATGATAGCAAACCTGCGGCACTTCAATGGATTGCTCTGTCAGCGCCTGAAGAACGGTTTGGTCTTGACCGACATGAACATCTTTCCCATTAATACTGACTCTCTTCTGATCCGGCACGATCATCTCTCCTCGCAATTTAGTTGAAAAAACAGTCTTTTTACTTTGCTACCCTAAAGCAATAAGTTAAAACGTAACTGGGTCCGATTCTGTCGTAATTTTCCGATTCCTTTAGGAGTTGACCACTCTCACTGCTTATTAATTTCCATCACAATATGACCGATTTCAAGTAAAATCAATTTGTTCATTGCAAGCTTTACTGCACCCGTTGAGCCCGGCATCGCAAAGATTACTGTTTCCTTTACAGTTCCGGCGACAGCTCTCGATAAGATGGCAGCTGAACCGATATCTTCTGCATAGCTTAAGTAGCGAAAAATTTCTCCAAACCCGATTAATTCTTTTTCTAAAAGAGGGGTAACAGATTCAATCGTTACATCTCTTTTAGAAAATCCTGTTCCCCCATTTAAGAGAATTGCATCAATTTCAGGGTCCTGTATACCGCTTTGAACAGCTCTTTGAATCAGAAGTTTTTCATCCGCAGCGATTTCATAGCTTTTAACTTCATGTTCATTTTCTTTCAACAGTTCAATTATTTTTTTCCCGCTTTTATCTGTTTCTACTGTCCGGGTATCACTGACGGTTATAACCTTGCAGGTGACACGTCCTGCAGACTTTTTTCTGTGATCTGACAACATATTTTCATTCCCCCTACTTTGTTTTTTTAGTTTGAATTTCGCTCTGCATTTCAACGGTAAAAAAGACAGACGGAACATATTCCGTACTGCCTTTGGGCTATCCACCTATATACGACATCTCAATTTTCTTTCTGTTTTTCGCGGTCTCCTCCGTCCGTTCATCAGAATAACGGTCTTTTCGCTTGTTCCACAGAAGAGCAATTTTCTCTGTCACCTCTTCATACGAGGAAGCCGTTCTCATAAATGCTTTTAAATCAAAGCCTTGGGATGCAAATAAGCATGTATAAAATCTTCCGTCAGCTGATATTCTTGCACGCGTGCAAGTGGAACAAAAAGAATCTGAAACGGAAGAAATCACTCCTACTTCAGAAGTAGTGCCGACATAGCGGTAGCGGCTTGCTACTTCACCATAATAGGCTTCATCAAGAGGAGTTACCTCGAATTGTTCATTTAAACGCTCAATAATCTCTTTTTTCGTTACAACAGATGATAATTTCCAGCCATTTGTGCTGCCTACATCCATAAACTCAATAAATCTGAGCGTAATGTTCCGGCCTTTAAAATATCGTGCCATGGGAATGATCTGGTCGTCATTCACACCTTTTTGCACGACCATATTAATCTTTACCTCAAGACCGGCATTAAGTGCGGCAGCTATTCCTTTTAAAACCGGTTTTGTGCTGACATTTCTTCCATTCATTTTTTTAAATACGTCTTCTTCAATAGCATCCATGCTCACATTGACGCGCTGGAGTCCTGCTGCTTTTAACTTTTCTGCATACTTAGGAAGCATCATGGCATTGGTGGTCAAGGCTATATCCTGAATCCCATCAATGGTATACAGTTTTTCAATCAGCTCATGCAGATCTTTTCTGAGCAGCGGCTCACCGCCTGTTAAGCGGACTTTTTCCACGCCAAGCTCTGCCATTGAACGGACAAGCTGGCAGATTTCATCAAAAGATAAATACGCTTCTTTAGGAAGAAAGGCAAAATCCGGTCCGAAAATTTCAGCCGGCATACAGTAGGAGCAACGGAAATTGCATTGATCCGTAACCGATATTCTGATATCTCTAAGAGGTCTTGAATAAACGTCCCGTACTGGATCGGTCATGTTCAATCTCCTTTCTTTAGCGCCTGTGACATATTTCAAACGCAATAAAATGCAAGAATACTATTCATTCTTTTTCAGATGTTCAAATGCCCGTTGATCATTTATGTTTTCAAAAGCCTGTTTTTTCATACCTGACTCTTCTTCTGACAGATTCTTTGCATGAAAGCGCTCAATCCATTCCATCATGCGGTAGTTTCCCGAGGCTAATTGGTTTTTTAAATGAAGCAGAGTATCCCTGTGATAAAGCGCACACAAGGGCTGCAGCCTGTTTTCCGAACAAGGAATGACACCTTGAATACCGTTCGAAAGATGCCTGCATAGTTTGCCGGCAGCCTCCGCATCAAAAAATGGCATGTCACAGGCAAGAACGAAATACCACTGTGCGTCCCTCTGCTGCATTGCTGCATAAATCCCCGCTAAAGGACCTTTTCCTATAAAAGGCTCCTGATCCTGTATAACAGCATATGCCGTTTCATTTTCAAAACGGTCTTTTAAATCAGGATGACTGACAATCAAAATTTCTTCTGTGTAAGGAGAAAGCGCGTCTGCTGCATGCTGATAAAATGGTTTGCCGTTCATTTCAGCAAACGCTTTCGGTTCACCGAAACGTGTAGAACCCCCGCCCGATAAGATAACTCCGATACATTTTCCTGCCACTTTTTTCTCTCCTTTACCCGCCGCTGACCGGAGGAATCAAGGCCACACGATCCTTTTCTGATACCCGGTCTTCAGGTGCAGCATATTCTTCATTTATGGCGACCATTAATGACTCAGTCTCAATAGCATAGCGTGCAGAAAGTTCTGCCAGTAGTTCTGCCACAGAAAGTGAGGTTTGATCAAGGGTAATCGTATCCTGTCCGGTCTGTTCTCTTAGATGTGCAAAACATTGAATGTGTATCATGAGGGCTTCACCTCCCCGGGTTCCCCATTTGAATAAGGAGTTTTTTCAAGCTGATCCCCTATCCATTCTTCTCCGTCTTCCCAATATTCTTTTTTCCATATCGGCACGATCTGTTTGATCCGCTCAATAGCATATTCATTTGCCAAGTAGGCATCCTTTCGATGAGGAGTTGAGACTGCAATGACAACTGCTATATCTGAAATAGCCAGCTTTCCAGTCCGGTGCGTAATCGCAGTGACGGCGTCCGGCCAATTTTCTTTTATTTCATCGCCTATTTTCTTTAACTGTTTTTCTGCCATTTCCGGGTACGCTTCGTATTGAAGAGACAGCGTTTTTTTTCCCTTCGTAAACTCCCGGACGGTACCGATAAAGTTCACAACGGCTCCTGCCTCAGGACGAATGACTTTCTTTGTTACTTCTTCCACCTCGATCGGCTGAGAAGTGATCCTGTACATGAATTTCCCCCCCTTAAAAAATCGACAAACCACCCACAGTATTTTTCATGTTCGTCTCGTAAAAAAACAGGGATGGATGGGTCCTCTACTTCCACTGTATTCTCGCGAAGGATCAGTACGATATTTGTTAGATCCGTTAATAGCGAAGCGTCTTCCTGTTTGCCAAGCATTACAATTTTCGGATAGTGGGCTTTTTTATAGCCTTCAATAAGGATGCCATCTGAACGAAGGGCTTTGTATATAGCCGTCAGCTCTGCAAGAGTCCATTGCCCTTTTTGGTTTCTAAACTGTAATAATCCATCTCCTTCAACCGCACTGATGGCTGCACCAGCCTGCATATGCTTATGGCTGTCTTTTGACGAAAGAGTTCCATCAGGCTCACCGCCATGGCCATGGTGCTTAATGGTTCCAAGATTGAATCCCGCTTCTGCAGCGCTTTTAATCAGCCGCTGGGCTGCAGTGGTTTTTCCGCTGTTTTGATAGCCAACGATTTGAACAATCGGAAAATCTACTCCCATGGCCATTCACTGCCTTCAGTTGATTCAAGCAGCAGCACATCCACGTGATCTCCCTCTTCATAGCCCCTTGTTCCTCCAGGCAGCACGATAAAACAATCTGTACCGGCAAGAGATGTGACTGCACTTGACTTGTCAAATCCATTCGGACCGGCCCATACTCCTCTTTCATCATAAGAAAGCCGGCTGCGGACAAATCGTGTAAAAGGATTTGGTTTAGGAAAATCCTTTGATAACCGGGCTTTCACTTTTAACAAATGAGGCTTTGCCTTGAATAAACGAAGATTAATAACCGGCCTGACATACAGCTCGAAACCGACAAAGCAAGCGGAGGGGTTTCCTGATAAGCCAAAAAGCAATTTCCCTTTAAGATGAGCAACCGTTGTGACACTGCCGGGCCTCATGGCGATCTTGTTGAATAAAACGTCTGCGCCAAGCCTGTCGTAAATAGCGGGAAGAAAATCAAAATCCCCGACAGAAACGCCGCCGGTAGTAATCAGCATATCTACCTCGGCTATTGCCTCCTGAATGGATGAAAAGCAGCTTTCAAGATCATCGTCCAGCTTTCCAAACATTTTGACTTCTCCACCGGCAGCCCTAATCTGTGCAGCTGTCATATAGGCATTGCTATTGCGGATTTTGCCTGGCTGCAATTGTTCACTTACATCAAGCAGCTCAGAGCCGGTAGCAAAAACTCCGATTAAAGGCTTTTTGGCTGTCTCCACAAACTCATAGCCAAAGGTTGCCAGAACGGCCACTACACCAGGTGTGATTTTCGTTCCTTTCTGAACGAGCACCTCACCCTCTTTTGTGTCTTCACCTGTAAACGAGATATTATCCCCTTTTTGAAAGGCCCTTTTGATTGACATCCTCTCCTGCCCGTCCTTCGAGGATTGGGCTGTTAATTCGAGCATGACCACCGCATCACATTCGTCCGGAATTTTCGCACCAGTCATAATCCTTGCAGCTTCAAACGCATTTACTTTTTTTGAAGCGACAAAGCCGGCACCGATTGTCTCTGTAATCGTAAACGTGACAGGGTGCTCTCTTGTTGCACGAGTTGAATCTTCTGCCCGGATGGCAAACCCGTCGTATGGGGACCGGTCAAAAGGCGGAACGGGATGCAAAGCTTTGATATCCTCAGCAAGGGTTCTGCCGTATGATTCTTCAATATGTACTTTTTCTGTTTTGCCTGAACCTGCAAGTGCGATTACACGGCTAACCGCATCTCCCACCGGAATAGGCTTTCTTTTTTCAACCATTGCGCGGCTCTCCCTTCTTCACTGTTTAAACCTGCGATTAACTGAACTGACATGATACAATAACGAATATTACGAGTAAATGAGGTGCTCCAATGGCAGACTTTACACATTTTAATGAGCAGGGCAGAGCGAAAATGGTGGATATCTCCGAAAAAACGCATACAGTCCGCTCAGCAGCCGCTCAAACCAGTGTACTGGTTAATCAGGAAATCTATCAAAATATTACGAATCAAACCATGAAAAAAGGGGACGTTTTAAGTGTCTCCCAGGTAGCCGGCATTATGGCTGCAAAGCAGACCGCATCTCTTATACCAATGTGCCACCCTATTTCTCTCAGTGCTGTTGATATTTCCTTCAGCTGGGAGCAGAAAAAAGAAAGCTTCGAGCTTTTTATACTTGCAACGGTCAAAACGACCGGAGGTACTGGTGTGGAAATGGAGGCTTTAACGGCTGCATCCGTTTGTGCCTTAACCGTTTATGATATGTGCAAGGCGCTCGATAAAGGAATGGTAATCGGCCCTGCTTTTTTAAAGGAAAAAACAGGAGGAAAAAATGGAGATTATCACAGGCAGACCCTTCCTGCTATGCATATGGAGCAGCGCCCCTGACCAAAAGCAGTGATAGTCCAAGATTATTCCTATTCAGCTGTTCCCCTCTTACATAAAGGCGAAACGTTCTGCAAATGATTTCCCTTCTGGTCCATGTAAACAGACCAGAGGGATTTTTTCTCAGCTGAAGATTCTATGGTACATCTTTTTGGCTTCTGCGACGTCGTTTGTCCCATGAATGAGCACCCGTCCATCTTCAAAGACCACCATTCGTTTTTCATTCATCTCGACACTCAGTAAAAAATGATTGTACTGAACAGGCAGTCCTTGCGTAGTAAAAATTGCATTTAAATCTGGCAGATGAAGATTTTTCTTCACAGCCGGGCGGATTTGCACAGTGTCTCTGCCGCATAGTACCGCTGTTTTCATTGTATGTTCAGCAGATAAATACGGATAAGTCGGCTCAGTTCCACAGGTTGGACAGCTGCTGCTTTTAAGCTTTCGGACTTGAATGGCTGTATGTGTATTTTGCCATAAATCAAATGTAATTAACTTTCCGCTAAGCGACTCTTTATCCTCCACCAATATTTTCAGTGCATCCGCTGTTTGATAGGACACAACCATTCCTACCGCCGGACTGATAATTCCAGCTGTATCACAGGTCTGTCCGCCAGCAGTCGGCATTTTATTCCATAAGCATTGAAAACACGGGGTCTCGCCCGGGATAATGGTAAACGTCATTCCACTGCTCCCTACACAGGCTCCATAAATCCACGGAATCCCCAGTTTATGTGAAACATCGTTTAGCATCAGCCGTGTCTCATAATTATCAGTCGCATCCAGGATTAAATCTGTTTCACCTGCTAATTCCAGCAGATCAGTCCAGGCGGCATCGAGTACATGCGCCTCTATCTTCACGGCATGATTGATTTGTTCAAGTCTGTATTTTGCTGCTATAGCTTTAGGCAGCTTTTTTTGTGCATCGAGCTCGCTGTATAATTGCTGCCGCTGCAGATTGCTGGTTTCGACGTAATCGCGGTCCACAATAGTGAGCTTGCCCACTCCCGCGCGTACTAGAGACTCTGCGTTTCCCGTACCAAGAGCTCCTGCTCCGACAAGCAGTACATGCTTCTTTTTAATTAATTGCTGTCCTTCTTCACCAATAGGACGAAAGAGTTCCTGTCTTGAATATCGATCGTCTGTCATTGATCTCCCCCCTTATCCTATTCGACTTTTTATGTAGAGAATGGCATTTAGTTGAAAAGTGTCCTTTAAACATAGCAATAATCAGGCATGGGAACAAGAATTTGGTTTTAGTTCATTTCGAGTTTCATATATTCTTCATCAATATAAACTCCATTTAGTTTAAGCGCCTTTTTTTCCAGGCCAAATGGTTTAAATCCCAGCGAAGTGTATAACCTTTTCGCATTTGCATTGGATTCCACTACAGTCAACAGCACCTGTTCCACTTCCTTTATTTCACCCGCTTGTTGAATCGCTTTTTCTATTAGCTTTCTGCCAATTCCTTTTTGTCTATATTGAGGATCCACGTACATTGCCACAATATCTGATTTATGCCGGAGTTTTTCCTTTTTCTGTGGAATAAGTGTAACGGTCCCCACAAGTTTTTCATCAACCCATTCACCAAATGTGAAAAATCCGGGGAGCTCCAAACGCGTTTGAAATGCTTCGATGGATAATTCCTTTTCTTCTTCGTAGCTGGCTGCAAAAGCTTCTGGATTTCGCAGAAGAGCCTGCAGTCTTAACTCTCTGTACTCTTTTGCGTGCTGGCCGGTAAGCTGAATAATCATCGTATCTACCTTTCTCCTAATCAGTTTATTGAATTATAAAGTACTTTCCTTTATGAAGATATTACACTTTTTAGAGCACATCGTCAGGTTTTGTTTTTAGCATGCCGGGTAACCATAAAATGTAACCAAAAATAGAAATATCAGGAGGTTTTATCATGAGTATCGAAAATAAAGTAGAAAAAGAGATTCAACAGACTGATAATGAAAAAAAAGAAGATATCCTTCAGAATTTTGACCGCTTTAAAAACTATCTCGGCGACCAGGTGTCTAAAGGTGAAAAGCTTGGATTAGGCGAAGAATCACTCGCTAAAGGTGCAGAAAAAGTTGGAGACTACTTATCCAAAAACGAAGATCCACGCAATCGCGAGGAAAAACTTCTTCAAGAGCTATGGAAAGTGGGAGACAAAGATCAGCGCCATCAGCTTGCGCATCTGCTTGTCCGTTTAGCACAGACTACTAATTAATCGATGCAGCCAAAGAATAGAGGGTGACCCTGTATCTGCTTATTTGCAGATGCAGGGTCACTTTTTTTGCGTGAGTTTATCGTCCACTTTCCGGGTACCTCCTCTTGATGAATGCTGCAGCACTCCTTAAAACGTTTTAAAAAGACATTCACTTACAGCGCTGCAGCTTCTTCTAGAGTGAAAAGTTAAGAATTCGTAAAGATTCCTCCAGACGCTTCACAGTTACAACCCTCCCTGCTAAACTTCAATGTAGAAGTTCGATATCGATTTTCAATATTAAGGAAGAGGAGATTCTATTTGGAGGATAAAGTATTACGCAAACTATTTCTTGGTTTTATCCAGATTCATATTTTGCATCATGCCAAAGAAGAACCCATTTATGGCGCGTGGATGGTACAGGAACTCCAGGAGCATGGGTATACCATGTCATCCGGCACCCTCTACCCTATTTTACATGCCATGGAAAAGGATGGTTTAGTCACAAAACACGAGAAGGTGACTGATGGAAAGATACGCAAATATTATTCTGCTACCATTAAGGGAATTAAAGTACTGGAAGAAGCAAGGGTTAAAGCAAGCGAACTTATAAAGGAAATAAATGATTAAGGTTAGGAGACGATTATGAAAGAACGAGTAACTTTTCAAACACTTATTCAACTTTTACTTATATCAACCAGGCTCGGTCTTACGTCGTTTGGAGGACCTGTCGCCCATTTAGGCTATTTTCATGAGGAATATGTCCGCCGTAGAAAATGGATCGATGAAAAAACGTACGCAGATCTTGTGGCCTTGTGTCAATTTCTCCCTGGACCAGCAAGCAGTCAGGTCGGAATCGGGATTGGTGTTCTCCGTGCCGGTACAATTGGAGGCATTGTTTCGTTTATCGGATTTACTCTCCCATCGGTGCTGGTCCTTATTTTATTTGCTCTGGCCGTGCAGGGCTTTGATGCCAGTAATGCAGGATGGCTGCAGGGCTTGAAAATAGTGGCTGTGGCTGTTGTTGCTCATGCCATTCTGGGAATGGCCAAAAATCTTACACCGGATTTAAACCGCAAAGCGATCGCGCTGCTCGCACTGACAGTCACCCTTCTCTGGCAAACAACGTATTCACAAATCCTTGTGATTCTACTCGCCGGGTTGATCGGCTGGCTTTTATTTAAAGGGCAGCCAGCTGAGGAAAAAAAGTCATTTTCTTTCCCGATTTCAAAGAAGTTTGGGGCTGCTTGTCTTGTCTTGTTTTTCGGATTACTTCTCCTTCTGCCGATCTTGAGAGAAGCCACTCAATGGGGCTGGATGGCTATGTTCGACAGCTTTTACCGGGCCGGCTCGCTTGTTTTTGGCGGAGGCCATGTTGTTCTTCCCCTTCTCGAACGTGAATTTGTCCCGTCCGGCTGGATCAGCCAGGAAGATTTTCTTGCAGGATACGGTGCAGCGCAGGCAGTACCCGGTCCTCTATTTACTTTTGCAGCCTACTTAGGCGCTGTAATGGATGGCTGGTCCGGAGGGCTGCTTGCAACATTCGCTATTTTTCTTCCTGCCTTTTTATTGATTCTCGGCACTCTTCCATTTTGGAATCAGCTGCGGCAGAATTCCTCTATTAAAGGAGCGTTGACAGGTGTGAATGCTGCAGTAGTGGGCATTTTAATATCAGCCTTTTACTTCCCAATCTGGACAAGCTCAATTGTGGAACCTGTTGACTTTGCTTTTGCAGCGATTTTGTTCAGCATGCTCGTTTTCTGGAAGCTGCCACCTTGGGTAATCGTTTTAAGCGGTGCAGTTGGCGGCACTATTATCTCCTACCTTATGTAATTGCAGAAGAATTTTGGGGATACAGATGAGTATAAATGAATGCAAAAAAGTCATTTTTTCTCCATACGCCATAAAAAAACCACCTGCCAGCTGGCCAGGTGGTTTCTTCTTGTATTATTTTCTTCTTGTGCGGTTTCCAGGAATATCTCCTTTTGGAGAAGCAGCTACCGTATCTGCACTTTTAGGATTTAATGTAGCCGTGCCTGTGCCAGCTGACGATCCAGTGTTAGCAGAACCCGACTGGCTGTTGGCAGAGCGGTTTTGGTTAGAAGAAGCCGAATTAGTTGAAGAAGAAGATAAGCTGTCGTTGCTGTCTCCTGTTACTTCACTGCCTGCTTCTGCTACCTGGCTGCCAATATCTTTAACGCCTTCGGTTGTTTCTTTCGCAGTTGAGACGATATCAGAAGCACTTTCTCTGATTTCGTCCACTTGAGGAAGAACATCCTCGTTCACTCGTTCATATAAGCTCTGAGCATCACTCATCGCATTTTTTAATACGCTTGCAGCAGATTTTAACCGATCCTGCAGATCATGTTTAATCTCTGAAGGATTATCTTTTACTTTGGTGACAAGGCCTACAGTTGAATCCTTTACGCCCCTGCCTCCGGAAGCGACAGATTTGCGTGTTGTAGAATCAAGCATTGTGACTGCTCCACCAATCACCGCTCCAATTAAAACACCTTTAAGCAATTTGCTGTTCTTTTCCTCTGTGTTTGTGCTCGTTGTATTATATTGTTGAGTTTGTGCCATGGTAAAGCCTCCTATAAAATTAATTTAATGTGTTAATCTTGTAGTTCCCCGCTTTACCAAAATATAAACTTTTTAATTTTTCTCTTTCAGTCTTGCAAACACAATCCAATCACCCAGTTCGGTCTGATCCAGCCATATACCTACGTACCCTTTTTTGAGAAAATCCTTATGACGGCTGGTTTTATCCAGTCTAATATAAATATAAGACGATGTATCGACCGGAAAGTCATTTACCAGATGTTTGTAAAATATATATCGACTAATTCCTTCATATTTCTCCTTCATCTGCACAATCATAAGACCCTGAGAAAATTTGTCTTTTATTGACGGAACATTTAAAGGGGAAACCGTGCAGCAAAGATGAGTAAAAAAGTCGTTCGTATATTTTAATTGCTGCATGAGCACTTTGGCCAAGGTCTGCTGAAGATGGTTGCCGCGGTAATCTGTATGTACTAAGGAGATCTCCTGATGAACCACCTTCATCCGCTCATAGTAAGGCAATTCAAGGTCATGTCCTATATTTTCACTGTCTTCACCAGGATAGAGCAGTGCTCTTGCACCGATTAAGTGTTCATTCACAAATGCACCCAGCATGATTCCGCCCTCAGACAGTATGTACAGAAGCTCATCCTTCGTAAGCGGCTGCAGCATGTCAGGGTTTTCCAAGCCTTCCGAAATTTCTTTCTGCAAATCAAAAAATAGTCTCTCATCTTCCTGTTCAAGCTGTCTTACAGTAAATGGTTGAACTGTATCTGTTGGCTGATGTGTTAATTCTCCCTGAAATAGGTGCATACATTCGGATCTCCTTTATGTCGTTTCAATTCTATTGATACAATAGTTTAACATGTAATGTGAATGGAGTGAACAAAATGAATATCATTGTCGTTTCTGATACGCATATGCCCAGAATGGCTAAAACGTTCCCGCCCTCTCTTGAATCTTATCTGCAGAAGGCAGACGCAATCATTCATGCCGGTGATTGGCAAACTGCTGCAATAGCCGATGAATTAAATAAATTCGCCCCACTTTACGGAGTGACAGGCAATGTGGATGAACCGCCGCTTCACGAGCGATTTGAAAAGGTGATAAGGCTAACCTTTGGCAGCTTGACGATAGGCGTCACTCACGGAGATGGAAAAGGGAAAACAACAGAACAGCGGGCAATGGATCAATTTAAAGATGCGAACCCCGATCTCCTCATTTTCGGCCACTCTCATATTCCCGTTAAGAAAAAGGTGAATGGCACTGTTTTATTCAATCCCGGTTCGCCGACGGATAAACGAAAGCAAAAGCAATTTTCTTTTGGACATCTACAAATATCCGAAGATCAGTGGTCAATAGAGCATGTTTATTTCGATTCTAAAACTTGAAACCATTCAGAGTATCTCCATACCAATCATTCGCTTTTGATAACTGGTTTTCCTCTATTTGCTTCAAAGGTACATGGATCGGTCCGCTTATTTTAACAGGAACAGGGAATATACCTAAAGATCAGGTCCTCCTCATCAAATCGGAGTATTTGATAAAATGAAAACAGCTGCCTAAAGGAGGAAATGGTTATGTCTAAACGAACATTGATTATTACCCAAAACCTATCATCCAATCTTGAGGAACAAGTACATACTCTTTTGCCTGACTGGAACATTATTACCGGCAAGGATTCATCAAGCTGGAAACTGCATCTTCAGGAGGCTGAGATCATCGCCGGCTGGAAAAAAGAAATGGATGAGCTTCTAACGGAGGATTCCAGTCTTAAGTGGCTGCAATCCTGGAGCGCCGGAGTGGATAACTTATCCCTGGAAGCGTTTGAAAAACGCAATCAGCTTGTAACGAGCGCAAACGGAGTGCATGCGAACCCAATTTCGGAAACGATTTTTGCCATGATGCTTGGTTTAACACGCCTCATCCACACGTATGTTAAACAACAGCAATCCAAAACCTGGCACCATGCGGGACTCGGTCTTGAAATGCACGGGAAAACGCTGGGACTGCTTGGCGCCGGAGCAATCGGGAAAGAAACAGCAAAGATTGCTAAAGCATTCGGTATGAAAGTCATTGGATTTAGAAGAAGCGGGAAAGAAGAAGAATATTTTGATACCATGATCCCCATGACTGAATTGACCAGTGCTCTGCCCGAGTGTGACTACGTCGTCAACACATTGCCGCTTACAAAAGAAACAACAGGGTTTTTTAGTACTGAACAGTTTGAATCAATGAAGGAATCTGCCTTTTTTATAAATATCGGAAGAGGCGAAACAGTGAATGAAAAGGCGCTCATTAAAGCCCTGCAGGAAAATAAAATAGCAGGTGCAGGCCTGGATGTGTTTGAGCAGGAGCCCCTTGAAGAAAACAATCCCCTGTGGGAAATGGATCAGGTCATTATCACACCGCACACTTCAGGCGCGACAGAATATTATAACCAGCGTGTAATAGAAGATATCTTTATACCAAACCTTAAAGACTACTTGCAGGACCGAAAGCCCTCTATAAATCTGGTTGATTTTAATAAGGGATACTAGTTTTACAGGTTAAAGCATTAGACCGGTTCATTTCCACTGCGGGACATTTCCCACAAACGTGGAGGTGAACCGGTCGTTTTAAATGTGACTGACTCATAATTAGCTTGTTTTCTTCAATATAGTTCGTATTTCTACCCTTTATAACGCAGAAGTCTCCCCTTCCATTTTGAATGCATACACTAGTAAAAAGTGATTCCATGGAGGTTTTACATGTGCAAAACCCGTCCAATTGGTATATGCCTTCACCCTTCCCCTACCCATATGCACCGTGGATGCAGCCAGTAAATCCATACGGTCAATTTGATCCCGTAAGTCAGCAGTATCAATCCTTTATTCCGCTTTATGCTCAGGCTTTTCCTTTTTATAATCCAGGTGATCCGAAATTTCAGGGATGCAGGAGCCGCTGCACACTTTTAGGATTAACACCCGGCACGCCTTCCTGGTCCAATTGCGTTCAGAGCTGCATGCGCTTTTAAATGTTATCTGTGCTGCGGATATACAAGCGAAAGGCTGCCCCCTGCTGCGTTATTTCATCACATCAACCGGCTTCGATCGAATAAAGCGCTTGCTCTGCTCCAAACCTGGTTACTATCTTTTCAAGCTTCATACCTGATTTCTCCAGCAATTTGCAGGAGGATACATTGGCCGTTTGTGTTTCAGCTACAATTTTTTTCAGCTTTAATTCAGTAAAGGCATAGTTTATTGCGAACAAAACCGTCTCTTTGGCGAACCCTTTCCCCCACCACTCAGGCAAAAACTGATAGGAAAGTTCAAAATCATGTCCATCGTGGTGCGGATCGAGGGAGAGGGTCCCCATAAACCGGTCTGTACGTTTCTCTCTTACCACCCAGCAGAAAATGGGTTTACGTAAAAGAACCATTTTGTTTATTTCTTCCTGAACGGAATCTGCCTCGCGCACTCCGCCAAGATATTTTCTCACTTCCTGATTGCTGTACAATGCTTTTATTTCTTCAGCATCTGGTATACGAACCTCTATTAATCTGCATCTTCGTGTTTCAAACACTTACGCTCAACTCCCTGGAATTTAATGATCTACTTCATCGTTCATCAAACTTTTTTTTATTTTGAATGAAAGCAACAGCCTCTGCCACATCCTTCGCAAAATCCTCCGGAAGGGCATGACCCATCCCTTTTTTAATCACAAGTTGGCAGGGAATGCCCTGTTCCTCAAGCTTTTTTTGCAACTCGACTGTTTGTTTTAAAAAAGGGTCCTTGTCCCCCGTGATTAAGCAGCCTCTTAAACCCTCAATTTGTCCTTCAGGCAGCATGGAATGTTCAAGGTCTTCATCTCTAATTACCGGAATTACAGCGATAAACCCATCAACATCAGGCAGACGCCCTTTTAAACACAGCTCCAGCGCCAGGGAGCCCCCTTGAGACGCACCCGCGACGATCCTGTTTTGCGCAGTGTACTTTTCCTGAAATTCTTTGTAAGCAGATGTGACTTCACGTGAAGCCCTTTCTTTATCATCCCAGCAGTAGGCATGCAGACCAAACACCTGAGAGGATTGGGGAAATCCAAAGACGCACTCTGCCTCCGTCTTTTCATCCAGCTAAAATGAAGAAAAATCCTCCGCATTTCCCCCTCTCCAGTGGAGCGGAAAAATACTTGTATCCGCTTTCTGGCTGCCGAAAACAAAAAGCTTTGGTTTTGCATCCTGTGTGTGTTCTTCAAAGAGCTTTGTACACTGTGAAATGATTTCGGTAAATTCTTTTTTATCATGAAGGGGCAGTAAATCCTTATCATGTTTTAACATTTGGGGATGCCACCAGATCCCCGTTTGAAGTGCTTCCTGAAGGACTGATATGGCTGCATCATACTCATGCTGACTGGCGAAGGCACACGCTCTCCATAAGCAGATTTTTTCCATCCGCTCAGGAAAGTCCTGCCCTGTTTGAAGCAAAAGTCTATGAAATTCCTGCAGCTTTCCTTGTTTAAAATAGTCAAAAAGCTCCTGTCGACGGTCAGAAAATGTTTTCATCAGCAATCTGCCACTCCCTCTTCTTTTCCTAAATCATACTAGTAAAGAAGAATTAAATGTTAAAATATTCTTACTAGATTGATAGCATGTTCTTCAAGGCTGGTTTTCAGTTAAATTTTTTCGACTGAAAAATAAATCACTATGATGACTAAAAAGCAAAGAGGGATAAGATGAAGGGAAATTTTTCTGCCGTGCTCGTTTTACTTGCAGCTGTTTTATGGGGGACTACAGGGACTGCTCAGTCATTCGCGCCCGAAGGCACTCACCCTGTGGTATTCGGCACCATCCGCCTTGCCATCGGCGGGGTGTTTTTATTGGTTTATGTACGATTGAAGGGAAAATGGACGATACGAAATTGGCCGTTTAAAACGGTTTTTCTCGCCGCAGTATGCATGGCTTTTTATCAGCCTTTCTTTTTTTCGGCCGTGAGCATAACCGGGATCGCAATAGGGACTGTCATTGCAATTGGAAGCGCTCCTGTCATTGCAGGTTTGCTGGAATGGACGTTTTACAGGCGGACTCCTCAAAGAAGCTGGTGGGCCGCTACCGTCTTAGCCATTGGAGGCTGCGTTTTACTATTCGCCAATCCGGATTCTATTCAGGTGGATCCGTTAGGGATCGGACTTGCTCTTGGGGCAGGAGCCTCTTTTGCTGGATACACCATTGTAAGTAAGCAGCTGCTTCTATCTCATTCGCCAGATACCGTCGTGGCATTTGTATTTACTCTCAGTGCGCTGCTTTTACTACCGCTTTTACTCGTGTATGACCTTAGCTGGATTACTCAGTTGAACGGTCTCGCATCCAGTATATACATCGGTATTTTTGCTACAGCAATTGCCTATTTGCTTTTTGCAGCCGGCTTAAGAAATATCCAAGCCTCCACCGCTGTTACATTGTCGCTTGCTGAACCACTGACAGCTGCTCTTCTTGGCGTTTTTCTTGTAGGAGAGTCACTTTCAATGCTTTCGTGGCTAGGCGTCGGTTTGCTCTTCAGTGCCATTTTGGTTTTAAGCCTGAAAACAACATCTTCGGCATCACCTGCAAATACATACTAAAACGTATAACTGGATCAGCTGTAAAAAAATTAGGTAAAAAAATTTCAAATTGAAGGTTGCGTACCGAGCAACCGTCCCTGCGGAAAGCTTCGGCCTGAAGCACAGCGAACCGGTCAAAGATCTTGAGACACTTCTGTCCCAGTATCTTTGACCGGTTCATTTCCCTGCTGGCCCATGATTCTGACCATGACTTTATTAAGAAATCATTTGATTTTTAGTTATGTAGAGCTTTTGCTTGGCTTCAGGTTGGATTGACTGGCAAGTTCATTTACCCGGGTCAGCTGAATCATATCTTCTCTCGTAATGGATGGCTGGATGCCGTGAAGAATTTCATTTACCCATTGCTGCATGGCGCTGGGCAGGTCAGCAGGCAAAGAAGGAGAGGAGATCCATTCACCATTATTAACCAGGCTGCTTTTATACCGCACATCTTCATCCTGTATAAGATAGACCCCTTCTGTTCCATGCAGTTCAAGGGCAAAATAGCCGCCTGATATAAATCCTGTTTCAATCACACCGAGTGCTCCGCTTGCATACTCAGCCAGCACCACTGCCTGATCATCCACTTCGTCGTTGAAAAGATGACTATATCTGGCACTGACATTTTTCACTTCACCTGCAAGCCGGTTTGTCAGATAAATAGGATGTGCCCCTAAATCAATCAGCGCTCCTCCTCCTGTGCCCTCTTTCTTTAGAAAATGGTCCGGAAGCCAGCCGTTTGGACTGCCATCAAAAGGAACGGCTCCATTATGTGCTGTTCTGCAGCGAATCATCGTTAGTTTTCCGAGAAGCCCCTCATCCAGCACCTCCTGAGCGTGTAAATAATAACCTGCAGTGAGTCTGGGAAGAGAGAGCATGAGTGAAACATTCGCTTCATCAACAGCTTCAAAGATTCTCCTGCACTCCTCCACAGTGAGTCCGAGCACCTTCTCACTGAAAATATGCTTGCCATAAGAGGCAGCTTTCGTAATAATCCTTTCGTGATCACTCGTTGGTGTGTCCACAATGACAGCATGAATCGTTTGATCTGCTAAAAGCGCATCCAGATCCTTTTCAAAACGGACATTCAGTTCCTCTGCCCATTTTTCACCGCGTGCCTGATCTTCATCCCATACAGCCTGTACCTTGATCATAGGGTTTTCCATCGCTTCTTTTGCGTAATCGTCTGCATGTACATGCCATCTGCTTACTAGTGCTATGTTTAGCATTTTACGTCCTCCTCTGATGTTTTTCTGTTTGTATTTGCAGTTTCCTATTCTATTATTCTTTCAAAACATAGAAAGATGACTCATGGAATTATTGTATCTTCAACTTTCTCACCATTGTAACGGATGTCCCGCTTACTCCCTGCTTAACAAATCCTGCTTTTTCGTAGAGTTTCACAGCCGGTTCATTTTCGGGATCCACACTTAATGACAGTCCCCTATAGCCTTGCTTTTGGGCTGACAGGATCATGGTATCTAACAGAGCTCTGCCTGCCCCCTTTCCTCTGGCCTGCTTTATTACTGCCATTCCGATTTCAGGTATGCTTTCATCAACGAAGCCATACCCCGGATCCTCTTTTGAAAACACTCGGTGCCAGATGGCTCCAGCGGGCCTATTCTGCTCGTCCACTGCCAGAAGTACTGCGTCTCCCTGCCTTCCCCAGTTTTCAATATACTTTTTGATTCCCTCTTTTTCTAAAAGCTCATCTACCGGGGGTTTGTTAGGGGAAATATAAATAGATTCATAGAGCATCTCTCTTAAAAAAGGAAACTCTTCTTTTTTCAAACTGCGAACGGTATACATGGATGCTCACCTTTCATACGATGCGCCTTTTAATAAAGCCGGTTTAAATAGCCATCTTCTAACCTTTGTTTCATTTGTTCCGTTGTGTGATCCTCTATCTTTGCGTGCTCGATTATCATTTTCGCAGCCGATGGAAGCTCCTGCCCGGCTGGCCAGCTATCCGGATCCCATAGCCCAGAGCGCCTGAACGCCTTTGCACAATGAATAAAGCATTCTTCCACTTCCACAGCAATCGCCAGGAGCGGCTCTTTTCCTTTGAAAGCCAATTGGGAAAGGATTTCTTCATCCTGAATGAGCTGGGCTTTCCCGTTAACCCGAAGCGTTTCTCCCAGACCCGGAATAAAAAAGAGGAGGCCGATACCTGGATTGATCAGGAGATTTCTCATAGAATCAACCCGTTTATTTCCCGGCCGTTCTGGAATGATGAGCGTTTTTTCATTTAAAACATGCACAAATCCAGGGAAATCCCCCCGTGGAGAAGCGTCACATCTCCCTTTTTCATCCGATGTGGACATGACTAAAAAGGGAGACTTTGAAATAAAGGTACGGCAATGCCGGTCAATAGCTGGTATCACCTTGTTTTTAGCGAGCTTGCCTGGTTCGCCTATAATGGCTTCAAGCTGCCGGATGGTGGTGACTTTTTTATCAAATGACAAATCTTGATCTTTATTCATAGACTGTTTCACTTCCTATTCTTTCAGGCGGATTTCATCACCCATGCGGATTTCGCCGCTTTGAATCACGGATGCATAAACCCCAAACTGGTTATTTCTTTCTTTTGCTACGGCAGCTAATAAGGAGGGATCTTTTTCAGCGCTATCAGGATGAACCGTGATGATCATACATCTCGTACAGGTCGACGTTACGTGGATCTCCACCTGTTTGCCTATCACAAGCGTTTTTCCCAGCCAATTTTCTTCACTGTATGGCTGGTCCTGCAGCAACTCAATCACGAGGTTGGGACGAAACCTTCTGCCGTCCACATTCCCTCCCCTGACCTTTGAAAGCTCATTCAGCGATGAGCTCGTGATCATAAGCAAGTGTGCTTCTTCAATCGCTCCTAATGGAACATGGCCGGGAGAATAGCGTACAAGACTCAGCGGACGGCCGGATAAAGCTTCAAGATCCTTCTGAATTACAGGGTCTCCCCATTGCTTTATTTCACCATCCGGCTGAGTAATAGTAAGCGGAGGAAAAGCATCTAAGGATTCTGCACCTGAAAATGCTGCTTTATATTGAGCCATTTGCCGGCATTGAGTAATGGTCAAAAACTTATCTTCTCTTGATTCATCTTTAAATGCGTGGCTTCGATCTCCATATAAACCATAATCCATGACTTGAGTTTTGTTCACACTTTCTCCCTGAAATGATTTTACCGGATAGCGGGTAATTTCCTTCACGTGTCCAATTAACAAAGCAACCACCCTCTCCTGAACTGCGATGATATTTCATAATATGTGACGGAGGCTGGTTAGTAACCATTTATATTTTTGATTAAAATATCCCCGGAACTGTCAAGCTCTACTCTTTTCATTTGATTGACCTCTATGGCTACCGGGTGAATCTCTGCCTGATGTGTGGAGAAATACCATGTGCGTTCAGGCGGCCCGAGTAAAATAAATGCTTCTCCTTCTCCTACAAAATTCAGCTCCTGCGGATGAATCGTTTTCTCTTCTCCTAGAATCCCTTCTTTTTTTAACTCTTCCGCTGCCTTTAAGACCTGATGCGTTGTGAGGTTGATTTCGCTGATATTCAGAAGCTGGTCTGCCGAAAAAGAGTTTACAGTCTCACTTTTGTTCCCGCTGCGGCCAATAAACTCGATAATGTTTCCGCATGGATCTTCAAAATAAAAAGAATCAGCATCAAACGCTCTGAAATATACTTCGTCTTCTCCATTTTCCTTATTCAGCTCCACCTTTGAACGAATCCACTCCTTCGCAGGGTGAAAATAACGAGCAGGAATATTAAAAGCAAAATGATAAAAAGGATTTCCACTTTTCTGTATGAACATTAGCTCGCTCGTTCCCGCCCTCACAGAAAATCTTTCCCTATCCTGCTCTATTACGGAAAATCCAAGTGTTTCTAAATAGAACGCTTTCAATTTCTTCAGATCACCCGTATAGATTTCCACTTTCGAGATTTCCACGCTTTTTTTCCTCCCGTCTTTTTAGTGTTCCGTTATTTCTTTTGTTCAATTAAACCGATGCCCAGCCCTTCAGGATCTGTAAAATATGCGAGCCAAAAATCATCAAATTCCATTTTTTCTGTCATATCGCGTGCTCCCCGGCGTTTTGCTTCTTTTAGTGTAAAATCAATAGAGTCTACTTGAATTTGTATTCTTGTGCCATGGGGATATTCCTCCGGACCCTTCGCGATTCCTCCACCAATCCCCCTGTCGTCCTTATTGCCTGTATGCACTGGCGTGTAGTCCCAATAACTGCTTTCCATCTGCCAGCCAAAGACAGTTGAATAAAAGTCCTTTAATTTCTCAGGCTGCTGACTGTTTAATTCAAAACCGACCACTTTCCCTGACATGCCCAACATCCCCCTTTTTTCAGCTGAACTATTCTATATGATTCATCATAACAATAATTCCCTCCTTCTTTCCTGTTCAATTCTAAATTTTCACAAAGTTAAAGTAAAAACTATCCTTTTTTGTGCTCTTAAAAAAATCCGTCCTGCATGTACGCAAAACGGATATCCATTAAAGGGAAGTGTTCTTTTTAATTGCAAATTAACAGGAGCTGCCGGGAAACCATTGCAAATCTTTTCCGGCAGCTCCCAGTCTGTGATTTTTATGCTGCTTTCCTGCAGGCTTCTGCGCATCTGAAGCAGGCTTCAGCACATTGACGGCAATGATCGTGGTGATCTGCATGCTTTTGGCATTCGTTTCCGCAGGCTTCACAAATTTCTGAGCATAAAGCGGCAAGCTGAGCGGTAAACGGAGAATTTCTGGAAATTGCCTGTTCCATAAAGGCACATATGTCAGCACACTCTCTGTCCAACCGGATGCATTCACTCACCATCTTCACATCATCTTCATTTAAACACGCATCAAAACAATAGTTGCAGGCTGCTGCACAGTCGTGTACGGCTTGAAGTAATTCACTAAGTTGTTCATGTCCCATTTTCATTTCCTCCTATCAATTAGTAGTTCTATTACTTTTCATTTCCTTTCTGATTACAACTAAACATTTCAAGTCCATTCATTTCACATTCAATAATACTTATATTTATAATCTTCTGAATTAATGTACTTTTGTAGTTCATATTAACTATTTAATCTCTCCGCCGATGAAATAAGTACTACGATTCGGAGGTGCTGAATTTTTGCTCATTTTAGATAGACAGATTGTTTCTCCTTTATTAATCCAAACAGCAATCAACCATAGTATTCCAATCTACTACAGCGGTGATACGCGGAAACTCGCACTTCCTTCCAATGGAAAAGTGCTCACTAACTCAGAAAGCTGTCTTTCCATTTTGGAAAAACAGCATCCAGGGCACTCTTTTACGCTCACATCCAAGCTAATGAAAAACAAAGCAGCTTTTCGGGAGTTCGCATCAGCCGTTAATCCCGGCTACTATTTTGCTTTACTGACGATGGAAGAGCTTCTTGCGAAGGATAAAAGCAACATCCCTTATCCGGTTGTGATCAAACCAAATAAGGGCTATTCAAGCGTAGGTGTATACATTGTTCACCGTGAGTCAGAATGGGGTGCTGCAGTAAAGGGATTGTATGCAGATTTGCTGCTGTCAAAAAGCATGTATTCCAATTCAGTGCTGGACGGGGAAGAAATTATCGTTGAACAGTGGATCGACGGAGATGAATACGCAGTAGATTGCTATATTAATCACGACGGCAAGCCGGTCATTCTCAATATTTTAAAGCGTATGTTCGCAGACGAGCATGACACTTCAGACCGGATTTATTATACTTCCGCTCCTATTATGCGAGAAATGAAGCAGGCGATTACAGACTATTTAACAGAGTTAAATAAGCAGTTAAATATCGTAAACTATCCTTTTCATTTAGAAGTAAGGAACAGTAAAAATGGAATTGTTCCGATCGAATTAAATCCATTGCGTTTTGCAGGAGCAGGAACGACCGATGTTAGTGATCACGCATTTGGAATTAAGGGTGCTGAGTACTATTTTGAAGATATGGAACCGCAATGGTCAGAAATTTTAACCGGGAAAGATGACGCTGTATATGGATTTTTCTGTGCCGAGCTGCCATCAGACATCAGCAAATCGCTCGTGCATTCAATCAATCACGAAGGGCTCAAAAAAGAGTTTTCACATATTCTCGAATACCGTGAAATCACCGCATCAGATGATCGGACATTTGCGGTTATATTCTTTAAATCCATGGATATGAACGAAATTCATCACTTGCTCTCTCTTGATTTGTCTCAATATATACAATTACTGCCGTCTAAGGAGCCTGTCATATGAAAAAGCTTAACCCAAAAAAATCACTTCGCACTCAATTATTTCTCAGCTTTATCGTACCGTTTATTTTTCTTGGTATGCTGGTATTCGGTTTTGTTCATTATCTTACAAATTATATTGTGGATGACCATGTCCTGCCTCAATTTGATCAGATTCTTCAAATTAACGGGCAGTATTTGGCAGATGACCTTGACGAAGCACTCATTTCAGATGCCATCCAAAATCCGGAAGAAGCTGGCGGCGAACTGACAGAGTCCTTGAATTCCTTTATTTCAGGCAAAGAAGGGATTGAGTATGTGTATGTTCTGACCAAGCAGGAAGGAACAGACTACATCGTTGCACTGAATGGCAGTGAGGAATCAATGATCGAGTCCCCTTTTACACCGGAGCAGGAACAGGCTTACACCTCTCAGGAAACCGTCTTAACCTCGATTTATGAGGATGAATGGGGCGTACATAAATCATATTTTATTCCACTGGCCGGAACGGATGCAGTGGTTGGGATTGATATGGATACAACCTTTGTCCACGATCTGCAGGGATTAATCTTGGTGTTTCAATTGATTTTACTTGCCGTTTCCCTGCTCATTGGCAGTCTGATCGCTTTCTTTATGGGCAGACAGATCAACAAGCCGATCCAATCCCTGCTCTCTTCCTTGAAGAAGATCAGCAACGGGGATTTATCAGAGGAAATTAACGTCAAACGTCAAGATGAAATTGGGACTCTTGCAGCTGGCTTTGAAGATATGCGCACCAGCCTGGTTCAGATCATCGGAAGCGTAAAAACAAACTCAAGCCAAATCAATCAAACGAGTGAAACATTGGTCCAGGCATTTGACGAATTGTCTGAAGCCTCCTCACAAATCGCGGTCGGCACAGGCGAAGAAGCCAAAGCATCTGAAACCCGTACACAGCACATCGATAATATTTCACAAGGCTTTTCTGTTATGGCAGATAAAATCGGAGATGTTACTCATCAAACGCAGCAAATTGAACATTTCACAAAAGAAACAGGCAAGATTGCTGAAAAAGGTTCTACTCAACTAAAAGAAATTTCAACACAAATCAACCGAATTCAGGAAAATGGACATGTCAGCTCCGGCCGCATTACGCTTTTAGGAGAAAAGATCAGCCAAATCAATGAAGATATTAAACTGATTAAAGATGTAGCAGATCAAACCAATCTTTTGTCACTGAATGCCTCAATAGAAGCAGCGAGAGCAGGAGAAGCAGGGAAAGGCTTTTCGGTCGTAGCTCAGGAAGTACAAAAGCTTTCCGGACAGACTGAGGAAACGGTATCAACGATTACAGCGATCCTAAGAGAAATCACGGATCAATGTTCAACCATGCTTCAATCAAACAATAAAGATAATGAAGAAATAAGCAATGGAGTGGAGCTAGTCACGACCAGCGGAGAACTTTTTGATCAAATTTTTCAGGCTGTCAACGAGCTTACTTCAAAAGTGGACACCATTGTAAACAGTGTGGAAGAAGTAAATACCGCTTCCACTGAGTCGATTAAATCCATACATGAAATTGCTGCTATTTCTGAAGAAGGTGTCGCAACCATTCAGGAAATCTCTGCTTCTTCCCAGCAGCAAAATGCAACCGTTGAAATGCTTCAGGAGCAAAACCATGAGCTGCAAAAGATGGCTCATTCATTGAATGATTTAGTGAAAAAATTTGTAGTGTGAAACAAGCTGGAAAGGAAGCTTTTTTAAAAGGGAAAGGTTCATTTCGAATGCTTTCAAGTTGTTTTCAGGGAAATTTATAAATATTATGCAAAGAACAAAGCGCCTGAGACACATTTGTCTCAGGCGCTTTGACCGGTTCACTGCGCTTCTGGCGGCCACTTTCCGCAGGGACGGCGCTGAGCCTTCCCAGGGCCTTGCCCTGAAAAGTCTCAGCTTGCCGTCATATCCTGCAGGAGTCGCCACCTTCCGCTCCGCTCACCTCATACTATTAATAAATACTGTATCATTTTTAAACTTCTTTTAGTTATGTCTCTACCTCTTCGAACGATTCACTGCGCTTATGCTGCAAGCATTCATGCTTCCATTTGTTAGACTTCTTTCAGTACCTTATGTGGCAGGACAGCGTGAACTCCTTTTACTCCATTTACGATTTGCGTGATTCTTAAATCCACGGTCACACTTGCTAAAGCCATCGCTTCTGTTTTTTCAAGGCTGTATTTCTCCTGCATAATTTGCAGAATTCCTTCGAGCGCAATGGCAGTCGCCTTGTTCAGGTCATCATCAAAGCCGAATGCCACCCATCCTGAAGGTGTATGCGCATGCGGCATGGTCAAAGTGGGCTGGTCGTGCAGCGTAAACGTCAAATCTACTTTATCCATTGGACATTCAATCGCGGTTCCGGAAACTTCTCCGTCTCCCTGTGCTGCATGACCGTCCCCCACTGAAAACAAAGCCCCTTCCACTTCAACCGGCAAGTAAAGCGTACTCCCCTTCACCAATTCTTTGCAGTCAATATTGCCTCCGCAATTTCTCGGAGGAATAGTGGAATGTGCACCTTCATCGGCAGGAGCATTTGCCATAATCCCCATAAACGGGGCAAGAGGAACAGAAAAAGACCGGTCTCCAATTTTTGCTTTTCCGGTCATGGTGTCCCGGTTCAATTCCCAGTCAACGCGAAGCTGAGGCGTTTCAGTTAAACCGACAATGGAGTTATGCCAGACATTTGCCCCGCCTGCTACATTCCAGCCATACCAGCTTGGGATAATATCATTTATTTTGATTTCCAGCATCATGCCGGGCTGAGCTCCTTCGATCCTGATCGGACCAATAAGCGGATGCCCCAGCCCATCTTCATTTTCACGTGATAGAAATTTCTCTTCTTTGCCATCTTCGTAAGTGTAGCCCCATTCCAGTCCGATCGTGTTTAGTTCAATGGAATCTCCCGATTGAATGGACATGATTGGTTCATAGTCCTTTGAAAATGTTCCATGCAGAAAATCGTTTTTCGCTTCTAATCGATGTGTAGTTGACATAGATTTCATCCTTCCAGATAAAATGGGGTTTTAAAGAAACTTTCCCTTTCCATTCATTTACCCGAAATTCATTTTTTCAAATCCTTACCAGCTGAATTCAGGAAGAAAGAAGCACGAGGATGAATTGGCATAGACATTAAAAATGAGCCTGGGACAAAAGTGTCTCAGGCTCTGCGACCGGTTCACTGCGCTTCAGGCGGATGCTTCCGCAGGGACAGGGGCTTAAGCCTTTTCAGGGCGTTTCCCTGTAAAGGCTAAGCTTACCGTCATATCCTGCAGGGAGTCGCCACCTTCCGCTACACTCACCTCATACTAATATATAAATTTTTCCTCATTTTAGTACTTTTCCCCAGTTATGTCCCAGCCTGCATATTTTCTACCTTCTTAAACCTAACCTCAGTGGTTATTTTTTCTTTTTAAACGGCCACCAGACACCGTTATCAAAGGAAACGGTAATTGCTGGTATAAGCAGCGGCAGAACAATTAATCCGTAAAGCAATAGGCCTGTAATTACAATGGTCGCAATTTGCACAAGGCTTAACACGCCTGAAGGCATCATCGCTCCGAATGTTCCTGCGAGTATAATGGCAGCGGTAATAATAACCGTTCCCATTTTTGCCATGGACACCTTCATTGCTTCCCGGACGCTTAACCCGCCAAGTGCTTCTTCTCTAAATCGGTCAAGCAGGAAGATGGAATAATCTACGCCTAACGCCACAAGCATCACAAATCCGAAAAATGGAACTGCCCAGCTGATGCCGTCAAAATCAAATACATTCACAAAGATTAGTTCTGCAAATGCAATTGAAGTAAAGTAGGTTAACAGAAGCGAGCCGATCATATACAGCGGCATTATAAATGACCGGAATAAGATGGCCAGCACAATAAATAAGCTGATCAGCATAATCGTAACCGTCTGAGTAAAGTCATTGGAGGAAATAACGTCCAGGTCACTGTTAATACTTGAAATGCCTCCATAAGCAATTTCTGCATCTTCAAATGGGGTGTCTACTACAACCCGATCCACTGTTGTTTTTATTCTCTCCACTGTTTCAATGGACTGCGGAGAATAAGGATTGTCTTCTAAAATCACTTCCAATTTTGTGCCGGTTTCTTCCCCTATCGCGTATCGGTCAAGCACCTGAACAAAATCTTCACTTTCAAGTGTTCCTTGAGGAATAAAGACGGCCGTGTCACGGACAGCTTCACTTTCACTCATTTCCTCCATAATCGTGACAGCACTCTCAAGTCCTTCAGAAATTTGTGTGAGACCTTCATTTGAAGCACTTACACCTTCAGCAAGCTGGGATAATCCTTCCCCAAGTCCTGCTGCCTGCCCGCTTTGTGCTTCAATTTGTCCCGCTGCACCGCTGATTCCTTCCTGAACGGCTCCAAGCTGCTGCTGAATGGCAGCGATTTGTTCAACCGTTTGCGGAATGTTTTGAGACTGCTGCAATCCTTGAGAAACAAGACCGAGCTGTTCATTAATTTGCCCAAGACCCCCAGCAGCTTCTCCAAGTCCTCCAGCGCCTTCCTGAGATTCACCTGAAGGAATCTGACCAGTTATTTCGTTCAGGCCTGCTTCGACTTCAGTTAACCCGCTCTGCACTTCACCAAGACCGTTTTGTGCTTCATCGAGCCCTTCAGTCAGCTGTGCAAGCTGGCGGTCAATATAGAAATCCTCAATGACTTCTCCTGTCGGCCGGGTAATGGCACGAACAGAATCGACACCCTCTACCTGAGAAATCTCTTCACTGATTAACTCAATATAAGGAACAGTACCTTCTGAAATAATATCTTCATCACTTGAAATAATCACCTGAGCAGGAAGGGAATCCCCGGCTCCAAAGCCGTCCTCAATCGCATTCAACCCTTTAACAGACTCATAATCACTGCCGATTTCATCCACGGTATTGTACGATAAATCATCGTCATAGGTGAACAGCAGCGGGATGGTAATAATCGCAACGACCGCCATGGAAATTAACGGCCGGTTAACGGACAATCCGCTCAGCCGTGTCCATAATTTACTGTCATTATGGGAAACAGATTTTTTAGACGGCCAGAACAGTTTTTCTTTCAGTACGGCCATAAAGAATGGAACAATCGTAAATAAAACAAGCAGCAGCACGGCAATTCCAACAGAAACCGCTACAGCTGATTTGAATATCGGGAAATCTGCAAAGCCAATCGCAAAGAAGCCGATAAACACTGCAAGTCCGCTGATCAGCAGCGTTCTTCCCGCTGTTTTATACGTATTTACAATCGCTGTTTCAACCGGCTGCCCAGCTGACAGCTCCTCTTTATACCGGCTTAAAAGCAGAATGCAGTAATCTGTCCCGATCCCAAACAAAATAGCTACCAGGAAGATCTGAGTATAGTTGGAAACCGGAAAGCCAAACCAGTCAATAAAAAACGATACGATGGATTGACTGATCAAATACGTAAGCCCTACTGCCACCAGTGGAATAAATGGCGTCACAACAGAACGGAATACCGCAAGAAGCAAAGCAAAAATTAACACTACAGTGATAATTTCCGTCCGCTCAAGCCCTTCCTGCGCACTCAGATTTACATCATTATTGATCACAGCTTCTCCTGTAAGGTACGCTGTAGTTTCTTCCCCAATGATGTCTGATCGGATGCTTTCAACAAGTTCTATAATCTCTTCATTTGTGCCTTCAACCGTAACAGGAACTAAAACTGTCTGCTGATTTTCCGACACAAGCTGGTCTTCAATTTCCTCACTTTCAAAAGGATCAAGAATATCCGTTACGGGAGCCCCGAGTTGCTCAAGCTCCTCCACAATCGCGCCGATTTCTTCCTTTGAAGCCTCATTTAATTCTTCATCTAAAGGAAAAACAAGCGAAATCGTATCCTGCCCTGCTCCGGCATTTTCCAGGATTTCAGCAGCGCGCTGAGAATCAGCATTTTCCGGCAGCTGAAACGTTCCCGCTTCCTCAGCCTGCTGTGTAAGATTAGGTGAAATTAAAAATAATAAGACCGTTACAACGACTAAACCAATGGCGATTGGCCATCTCCACTTAATAATCTGATTCACGAATTAAACACCTTCCCATTTTAAAATTTCCCTGATTTTTTTAAAGGTTACGACAAATTGGTTAAGCTCTTCGTCGGTTACCTGATCGGAAAAAAGCTTTTCCACATACTCATAAACAGCCTGATCCGATTGCCGCAAAACCTTTTCACCCTTTTCCGTCAGCTTAATCAGTTTGGTCCGCTGATCCTCTGAGGATTTTATAATGTGAATCAGTTCTTTTTCCTCGAGTTTTTTGATTCGGCTTGACACAGCACTTTTATGTACCCCCTGTAAAGAGGCGAGCTTACCCGCAGGCATAGCCCCGTTTTTGCTGATCATTTTCATCAACTGCAATTGTTCACGGGAATACTCCTGCCAAACAGGTGAATCCACTGATTTTAAAACACGTTCAGTCCCGTGCACCATCACATCTTCAAATAATTCGACTGCTTCAATCAGTCGTTTATCCATCTAGTTTACCCCCTAAACTAATCTCCTTATTTAGTTTAGGGGGTAAACTGTTTTCTGTCAATAGCATTCTTTTAATCTACTATTTTGGTTATGCTAATAAAGGTAATTTAATCCTGATTGTCGAAATAAAGGATAAAAATAGGTTGTCTAAGTTCACGAGATAATTATGTTCTGATTAAATTAACGGAACAGTTTAGTGAAACAAAGAGGAGAGAGTTATGAAGAAAAACATAGTTGTATTGCTTGTTTTTTTGGTTCTTATTATAGGTTTTTGGGGTGTATTTAACTATATAAGCCATAATGGTGAATTTACAAAATTGAGTCATTCAACGTTAGGAAGGGAACGTTTTGAAGACGGCAATGCCCATTATTTTGATTATCATTTCAGATGGGAAGGTATGGGAAATCCCATTATTGAAAAGGTAGAATTTGTAAAAAGCGATGGAACTATTGTGACTAAAGAGGATGATGAAATTCGTATCCATCCTTTTATTTCAAGCTCTGAAAGTATTGGAGTGCTTGATGAAGAAACGACAATCAAAGAACGGTTACTTAATGAATTAGTTGAAGTTAAATCTTTTCAAGTTGACGAAGATTTTCATCTGGTATTACGTGTAGAATTAAATGTTATTAATCTAAAGAATGATATAAGTTCGTTAAGAATTACGTATAGAAATTTTGGAGTAACACACTATCAATATATTCCATTTGATGATGGGATTGTAACGAACTAATATTGATTTTTCGCTAAAGGATGTTAGTGAAAGAAGCCATTAAAAACAACATTGAACTTTAAATACAGCCTATGTTTTAAATACGCGAGTCTAAAATTTAAAAAAGTGCCCGGAACAAAAATATATCTCAGGGCATCCTCCGCTCCGCTCACCTCTAATTAATCCTTTCTACTGCCTTATGTTTCTAAAATTTATTTGATACGTCCCAGCCTATTCGCAGAATTGTTTTTTCATTCATTTGCTTCATACAAGAATAAAAAAGCAAGACCCGGAAAATTTCCCGGGTCTTGCTTCTTACCGGCGTCCGGATCTCGGAACTCTCCGCAGTTTAATATCGTGCTGGGACATTTCTGTCTGACCATTCACTTGCGAGGACGCATGCTTTGGCCGTGTCCAATTGTGGTGGAATTTCTGAGATTGCGGATCTAATTGATCTTGTGTGCTCATCGACTCACCTCATATACAGGATAAAAAACAGGATACTCTCGTATCTTTCTTAGTATGCGATGATCCCTTAAATTTATGTTATAAGAGGACGGTTTCATTAAAGTACTTTGTGTACCCCTTACGCTTACTTCCTGCCTGCCGCCTGCAGCTGCCTCGCTTTAGCATCTCCAGCATACGTAATATTTTTCAATTGAATAAGAGTGATTTCCTCTTCTATCCCGTTTAGTTGGGTATTCACCTGAGAAGATTCGTACCGAAAAGGAGAAACAAATGGTGAAAGCAGCTTCCATGCATTCCGGCTTATTACGATATCGTTTCCTTCACTCTGCTGCTGAATTCGCGCGGCAAGATTGACCGTGTGACCAAAATAGTCCAGGAGATCGTTAGCATTTACTGCGATAGTGGGCCCTGTAAACAATCCAAGCTTGATGGATAAAGAAGTATTCTTTTCTTTGTTATAGGTCCTGATCCCTGCCTGTATTGCAAGCGCAGCAGAAAGGGCATCGTCTGATCGATTAAAGACCGCCATAACAGAATCGCCTATGGTCTTAATGACGGCCCCTCTGTTTTTTGATATATGCTGCTTTAAATAAGCAAAATGCTCATCCACCTGCCGATACGCCATGGCGTCCCCAATGTTCTGATACAGTGAGGTAGAGCCCTGAAGATCGCTGAATAATACGGTTAAGGATTCAATGCCAATCTGCTGATCAGGGGAAAGCACTTCTTTTGAAAAAAGATCCCGGAAAAGCTGCTGGGAAGTGACCATTTGGGCTGTGGCCGCCTGCTCATCCCAAACGGTTTCCTCAAACACAATGGTAATTTCTTTTTCAGTACTGTTCCTAATTTCAAGGAACCCGCCTTGATCAGGAAAATCAATACAATTTTTGTCCCACCCGCCTGGACCAAATACCACTGAAGAACCGCAATCCTCTCTATGATAAACAATATGATTATGCTTCAGCACCCTCAGCCTCATCTCTTTTTGAAATGGGGGAATTCGTATCTTCTTCTGGTCGGACGGTTTAATTCGATGCTGCGCAGTAATATGAGGAGAGGTCATAGGGCCTCCCATACAGTAGGTTTGGTCAGCAGCCTTTCGCACAGCCGGATGAACGGAAAAACGCATTTCAATATATTGATCAAAGTTTGTTTTAAAGTCGATCCCGCAAAGGTCGCAGTGAACCTGACTGGTGACACTTGATAAAGTGGAAACGGTCACTTTCGGCACCCGGCAGTTTGGACACATTAAGCTCCATGACTGGATAAGAAGTCCTTTTTTAGTGGCATGAAGACATAAGGCCAGAACCTGCTCTCGGTCCTCGTTCCATTTTTCAGCCAGGGCATATGGCTTCATCTGCAATACCTCATCATCCCCGTATAAAAGCAAATGATCTTTTAAACGTTCAACCAGATGGATATTGAATCCTTCTTCCGCCAGTTCTTCGCAAATGCGGAAAAGACGATCCTGGTCAACCTGAAAGGATTTGGTCATCTGGGGCAGCTGTTCTGCCGTGCTATTTTTAGGAGTGGCAAGGTATAAATCAACATAGTTCATAATCTTTCTGACGGGAGGTACACCTGCAATCGGAATAGCTGCATACCCCGCAAGAGACGCCGGAGTAAATTTGGCTATGCCGATCACTTTCGTGCCCATTGTTCCATCGTCTACTGGATGATCTGCACATTCAATGCTCCACAGCAGCCGTTTAATCGGCCCTTTTACATATACTCTTTCTATTGAATAGATTTCTTCCTTCACCCATTCGAAAGGGAACTCCTTCCATTTTAGCGGAATAATTCCGAACGTCTTAGCCTCTGCCCAGCGGAACATAGCATCATCAAGAAATTGTGCAGGTGAAAAATGTACGGAAAAAAGACCGGAAACGCGGTTTAAATGCTCTGTATTGGATAAAAGCTCCCACACCTTTTTACGAGGCAGTGCGTATGTTTTTTCAAAAACATAAATCCTGTCTTTTAACAAAGGATTCTCCCCTTCCTGATTAACTATGCATGTCCGTCCTGGTAAGCGCTTTTTATTTTAAGAAACGTATCCAGATTTCTCAGGAAAAGGTCCACCAGCGCAGGATCAAAATGCTTGCCGCGTTCTTCTTTTATTAACTGAATAATCGCCTCCATAGACCATTCTTCTTTGTAGACACGGGCAGTACCAAGTGCGTCAAAGACATCTGCTAAAGCTGTTATTCTCCCATATAAATGAATGTTTTCTCCGCTCAATCCACTTGGGTAGCCTTTGCCATCCCAACGTTCATGGTGCTGCTGGGCGATTGTAGCCGCAGCTTTTAAAATCGTCCGTTTTGACCCTTTAAAAATGCCATACCCGATGCTTGCATGGGTTTTCATTTTTTCAAATTCTTCCTGAGTTAATTTTCCGGGCTTTTTTAAAATCTCATCCGGGATTGAAACCTTGCCTATATCATGCATGGGGGAAGCAAGTTCAATAATATTGCATTCTTCTTCGCTTAAGCCGCAAAGAGAAGCAAGTAATCGGGAATATTTTGCTACCCGCTTCACATGCTGGCCGGTTTCCTGAGATCGGTTTTCGCTTATTTCACCCATTGTAAAAATTATTTCCTTTTGCGTTTCAATCATTTCCACATGCAGCATCGCTTTTTCAATGGACTGGCCTGTATAGGAGGCAGCAAGTGATAAATGCTTCACGTCTTTTTCTGTAAATCTCCCTTGCTCTGTCAGCTTGTTAATCGCCTGATAGACACCAATGAGATGTCCTTCATCATTACGGATCGGAATGCAAAGAACTGACTTTGTTACATAGCCTGATTCTTTGTCTATGTCAGCATTAAACCGGGGATCTTGATACGCATGATCCACAACGACCGGTTCACCAGTGGAAAGGGCATACCCAACAAGGCCGGAATCAGCCGGCACTTCAATTCTGGCCAGCCCATGAGACACTTTTGCCCAAAGCAAATTCTTCTCCTCATCCAGCAGCCAGAGTGTGCAGCGGTCAGCCTGTATCAATTTTTTTCCCAGATCCGCCATCAGCAAATGGAGCTTATTTAAGTTATTTTCATGTGCAATTTTTGCAGCAAAATCAAACATAATCTCAAGCATTTCTTCTGCCTGAAGCTCCGTCTGCTTTTTTTGGACTTCCACATTATCCTGCCTCATGTCCCATCCTCCAAAATAGGTGTAATCAAACTCTTTTATGTGATAAAACACTCATTTCTCCTAATATGAATAATGCTTTTATTATACCATATACAAGAAATATAAGTCATATTACCTAATAAAAAAAGCCTGCAGCCCTCTGCAAGCTTCCCGTTATCCATATTTTTTCTGATGGTCTTTTTTTGCTTTTAAATATTCTTCATCTTCCCTCACGATAATCCACTTCTTTTCAAAAATCGCTGCTGATTCTGCTTTTTCATCATTTATTTGACGGTCTTTTATTTCCCCATCTTTATCATATTTGCTGCCACCTTTATAGTTGGCGTAGCGTCTCGCACGGGTATAGCCCATCTGAATAAATTTTCTGGCCATATCCATCCCCACAAAGTCATTTTTTTCTTTATACTCAAGAAACATTTCATAAATTTTTTCAGAGGATTCCTTCGCTATATCAGGAGTTTTAAATCGCCAGTGCGGTAAAATCTCACCCTTATAGGGCTCCACCATCAATACACCCTGCTCTCCTCGCCCAACCCTATACAATTCAGGCTGCTCACGGAAATCAATTTTATCGAAATCAAGATCATAATCAAACGCCATATTTATTCCTCCCTTTCTTCAACAGTACCCCCCAACTCAACCCGCTTAACGTTTAGCAGCACAATCAGGTTGAATTATAAGTTAGATATGCGGGGAGTATGTTGGGCGATTCCCTGCAGGATATGACGTCAAGCCTCCGTCTGAAGCGCAGTGAAACCCGTCAAAAAGCCCGAGACACATTTGTCCCGGGCCCTTCTTTTAGTTATATTCCCCCAAAATTTCTACAACTTCTTCGGTTAATTTCGTATCGATCGCCTCATCAAAATCGATTTCTCCCTGAATGGCGCCATTATCTTTGTACAGTTCATACTGCTCACGAATATTATCAATAAACATTTTCCCATCAGGATCAAGACCCGTAACAAATACATCCTCCCAGACCGCTGCATCCTTCAGCGCAGTGTACTGCGTCATAATGTTTATAATTTCATCCTTATCCTGACCTTTGGTAAAGGCATCGTTATAATCCCTTACTCCCTTTAAATAAGCAGCCATAAAGCGGAGAGAAACATCTTTTTCTTTGCCTATGAAATCCGGAGATCCCAACACCATGGCGATTTGTGCTTCTGGTGCAAAGTCCGTTGCATCACCTAAACGTACGTGAATTCCATTTGCAATTCCCTGCGTAATAAGGGGCTCAATTTGCAGAGCTGCATCGATCGATCCGTTTTCAATAGCCGCAAGCATATTCCCAAAGTCCGGCATCAGAACAAATTCAACTTCGTCCTTAGCTAAACCGGCGTGCTCAAGCATATCAAAATAAATGTATTCATCTAATGCGTTTTGAGAAGAAACCGCAACCTTCTTCCCTTTCAGATCGCTGTAATCCTTAATTTCCTCCTGTTTATCTGCACCGATGACAAAGGTGAAGTATGATTTTCCTTCTACATTATGACCTTTGTCTGCCACGATTTTTACATCAATTCCTTGCGCTATCGCGTTAAAGAATGATGCAGAAGAAATACCGCCGGCAATGTCCACTTCTCCGGATGCAAGAGCCGGCAGCATATCATCACTATTGGCAAATGTGGCAAACTCGATTTCGATATTGTAGTCGTCAAAGTATCCCTTTTCATTTGCAATATAAAAACCCGCTCCTGATGCAGCTCCGTCCTCAGCGATGACGACTGTTGTTTTTTTGCTTAAAGGAGATAGATCACCGGATGGATTTTCTTTGTCTACTCCTTCTCCCTCATCACCACCCGGTGGATTTGAGCACCCCGCCAACAACATACATAAAACCCCTGCAATGCCGATCCATTTTTTCAACGAAATCTCCCCCTTTACTTCCTTGAATCCTGCACTTCAGTCTGGAGATGCTTCCATATCTCCAAAAACTTTTTAGCCATTTCAGGGTCTGAGCGCACATCCTCCAGCTTTCTAGGGCGCGGCAGATCCAATTTCATTTCAGCGATGATTTTACCCGGCTGCGCACTCATTAACAGCACGCGATCGCTTAAATAAAGAGCTTCATCAATGCTGTGGGTAATAAAGAGGACCGTCTTTTTGGTTTCTGACCATATCGACAGTAATTCTTCTTGTAAAATATATTTATTTTGTTCATCTAACGCTCCAAACGGCTCATCCATTAGAAGGATTTCCGGATCATTCGCAAACGCCCTGGCAATGCTGACCCTCTGTTTCATCCCGCCGGACAGTTCCTTAGGATACATATTTGCGAACTTTTCAAGCCCGACCTTTTTTAGAAAATAAGTGGTACGTTCATCGATGAATGCCTTTGGCAAATGGCGCATGGCCAGACCAAATGCCACATTTTCTTTGACCGTCAGCCATGGCAGAACCCCTTTTTCCTGAAAAACCATGGACTGGCTCGGCCGATCATTAGTGCGCTGATGAATCGTAAAATCCCCTGAACTTTGCGTTTCAAGACCTGCCAAAATGCGAAGCAAAGTTGTTTTTCCGCAGCCGCTCGGTCCTACGAGACAAACGAATTCGCCCTCTTTAATGTCTAAAGAAATCTTCTCAATCGCGGTTACGCTCTGCTGTTTCTTATAAAACACCTTTGTCAGCTCGCGAATCGAGATTTTCGATGGTTGGTCCACATTGTCACCTCCATGGAAGCAGCTTTTTTTGAAGACCTCTTAAAATTAGTGAAAAAAGATAACCGAAGAAGGAAATCAAAATCAGCCCTACAAACATCTCCTTCAATAAAAAGGCACTGTAAGAGGTCCAGATTAAATAACCGATTCCTGACCTTGCACCCATCATTTCAGCAGCTACAATTGTCAGCAAAGCGATTGCCTGCCCCATTTGGATCCCTTCAAGCATGACTGGCAATGCCCCTGGCAGCGCTATTTTCAGAAAAAAATCCTTGCGGCCTGCGCCGTAATTTTTGGCTACATCCAAATGAATGCTTTCAATTGAAATGACCCCTGCCACTGTATTAATGACAACAGGGAAAAATACACTTCCTGCGATCGTCACCACTTTCGATACTTCCCCAATGCCGAAAATAATGAGAATGATCGGCAGCAAGGCAAGCGTTGGAATCGGCATTAGCGCCATAATAATTGGGGATACAAAGTGGCGTACAGGTGCGTACAAACCCATGCATAAACCAATGATAACGGCGGGAATGACGCCAAGAAGAAAGCCAAAGAAGATGCGGAACAAAGAAATATTTATATGATCAAATAAATCCCCGCTTATCAGCAGAGTGAAAAATGTAGAGACAATGGAGGTGGGCGGAGGGAAAAATCTCGCATCGACTAACCCGCTCCGAGATAAAAATTCCCAGATCAGTAATAGAAAGATGGGAGAAAAAATCGTCAGAATCGTTTTTGCTCTTTTTTTACGCTGCTCTTTTTGCCATTCTTTTTTTTCAGTTTCAAATGGGCTTTTATATGCTTTCAACTTCACCACCCCTTCTTGAAAATAATATGTTTTCCCTTGAATATGTGTGCCTTCCTTTTGGAATAAAACACTCGCTCAATTATTCCAAATTTTCCTAAAAGCTTTTCATAAATGGCCACGCAAAAAAACCGCTCTCCATATCGGAAAGCGGCTGGTTGATACTGAGGAACTAGGCAGAAGACTTTGCCCCGCTCGAGGTAAATCTGAAGAGCAAAACGACCATTAACAGTATAGCTCCCATTATAATTCCGCCAAGAATGATAATCATAAAGTTAATGCCTGAACCTTCTTCAGGAGCATTCTCCACATAACGGGGACTGCTGCCGGCTTGCTCAGAGAATAGCTCCATTTCGCGGGCACGTGATGCAATCGTATTTGTTTCTTTTGCGGGAGAGAGAAACAGCCCGGCTCTCAGCTCATCAAAGTTTGTCGTTTTTTCTCCGTCAAACGTAAGCTCAAGTACTTCCTCTGACAGCGATTCTCTCTGCTGACGCATCGATTGCTCATGAAAATAATTCGTATCTACATTAATCTCTTTTTCTTCGTACTGGTTCGGCTGCACCATAGATGCAGATGCCCTTTCAGGCTCAGCTGCAGTCCATAACGAAAAGAGCAGCAGACTATAAAACATGATTCTTTTAGGCCGCTTCATGATCTTCAGCTTCCTTTGAAGTTAGGCTCTTTCTGGTAAAAGCCAGCAGACCCAATACGACAATGATAATACTAAGCACGATGACTGCCATTGGGAATAAGCTTTGTGCTCCATATTGAATGGAGAGATACACTCTTGTAATCGGATCTTCAAACGTGAAGTTCGGGAGGATCAGATCAAGTAATGGCGCTGTGAATAAAAGCATTAACAGCACTGTGACAATCCAGCCAATCGTTGTACTGAAACTGAATGCGGTAAACACCAGACCGGAGGCAGCTATCAGAAGCATGACTGTCCATACAGACCACATAATCGATTGATCATTCTGCATCGGATAAATCGTCAGTCCAAAAATACTGATCATCAGCCCTACGACCACATTCAGCAATCCAAATAAAGATAGCTGAATGAACCATGGTGAAAGAGAGAAATGCTGGGTGAAAAATCCAATTAATAAAGCACTCGCCAGCAAAATCACAAGCATCACAACCGGAGGCAGATTAACCACCTCTTCTTCCAGCGTTTCTCCTGAAATGGCTACAGGATTAGAGAGGAAATCATACACATACCCATTATCCTGACCATCAACGATTGCATTATTAAAGATTTCATTCAGATCTTCTTCTACATTCATGGTGAATAGTACATTTTCTTCCCAGTTTGTATTCAATAAACTGGATTCAAGCTGAACACGTTCAACTTCCTCCTGCATCACACTCGTAGAAGAAATTACTCCTTCCTGACGATCCGACAGAGACGTAATCAGCCCATTAAGGGATACGATCTCACTTCCAATTTCGGATTGATAGCTAAGAGCATTGGAGCCTCTTGTTAACGGATCGCTTTCTCCGTTTAGCAATGCCGCTTCTTCTGCATTCACTTCTGCCAACGTAGAAGAGAGGTTTTGAGAGCTTTCTACAATCGTCTCTAATTCTCCTAAAATCAGTCCTTGCTGCTCTTCAATGATAGACGCATAATTTGCCATCAAATTATCCGCCTGGACAGAAAAATCATCTACATTATTTCCGGCTGATACAACCGATCCGCTAAGCGCTTCCCATCCTTGACGCTCTTGTTCGCCAACGGCCAAAATAGATTGATAGTTTTGGATAAGGTCTTCACTTGCAAGCATCTCATCAGCAACCGGATCTTCTGTCTTTTCAATTTCATTTACAAGCTGAGCGTATTGCCCAAGTGCTTTTGCATAAGAAATCAGCTTCTGCCCGTTTGTCGATTCAATACCCTGGTTGAAGAAGCTGTTAAGCTCAGCTTTTCTGGAATCCGACAGGACATCTGAAGATAGAATTTCCTCTTCAATCGCCCATATGGCATCTCTAAATGAGGTGTCGGGCTCTTCTTCTTCTATTTCCTCAACAGGGGGTTCGTACTCGTCAATCTGTGCAGCAAGATCGTTGAATAATTCCTGCCAAACGGCATCAGACTGCTGTTTTTCCTCTAAACCGGCATCAATGGTTTGAAGAGAGGCCGTGATTTCATCCAGTGACAAAATGAGCTCTTCCATTTCTGGAAGAACATCCGGTGATATAAGAGAAATGGTTTCTTTAACTGCTTCAACCTCCGCCGCCGTATTGCCAAGCGCCGCACGTTCATCTTCAATCAGATCCAAGGCTGCTTCGGGTACTTCAGGCAATTCCGGTACATCGTCTCCCGGCTCCTCAGGCTGCTCCGGTTCCTGTGGAGCGTCTGCTTCAACGATGGCATTTCTTAACGGGATCAGAACCTCTTGTACCTGATTTAAGCTTCTTACATAAAGATCCTGCTTGTATGATTCTAAAATGACAGCCTGCAGGTCCACAAGCTCCTGAAGCTGATTTCCGACCGCTCCTGTGCGTTCTTCATTTAAGCTGTCGGCAATGGTCGTTGTTGCATTTATCTGATCTTTAATATCGTCCACATTTTCTAAAACGGAAGCCTGCTGATCGGCATACGACAGCATCGCCTGATTTTGATTGGCGGAAATTTCGGATGAGCTTTCCTGTATTAAGCGCTGGCTCTCTGCATGCGTTTCATTTAACAGGGTCTGCTGTCTCTGCTGATATTCTTTATATACTTCTACATTATCAACAAAAGCAGTCAGCGTTTCATCTGCTTCTTCAATGGTTTGTATTCGTTCAGTGGTTCCCTCTTCTCCATCCTCAATGGAGCTTTTTAAGCCATTAAGCATTTCTTTTTGATCGCTTATCTCCTCAGCAAGCGTTTGGGAACCCGTGCTGTAAAAGGAGTTCATTGCTTCTTGAAAATCGATTTCCTTTTCAAGAATATCTTCGAACGCAACCTTTACATTTTCAATCTCCTGAGCAATATAACTCCAGTAAATCGTTGACATTTCACTATTAATTTTGTTCCGTGCGGATTCCAGCTCACGTTGAACGCGCTGGCTGTTTTTGGCATTTAACTGCGGTTGAAGCTCAAATTCTATTGACGCTTTTGCTGGGGTGCTGTCTTTAAAATTCAGAACCGCTTCAGAGAAGTCGGAAGGAATATAAAATACAGCGTCATAAACCCGACTCTCCAAACCGTTTTCTGCAGCGCTCCTGCCTACCACTGTCCAGTTAAAGTTGGAGGAATCATTGATTAAAGAAGACACTTCCTGTCCAAATCTCAAAGACAGTCCTTCCTGCTCAGCCCCAATGTCCTCGTTAACAATGGCAATTTCTCTTGTGGATTGCTCCTCAACCTCTTCAGGATTATCCCCAATGTAGGTAAAAAACAGCACAGGAAGAATCATAATGTAGACCATCGTGCCGAGCATTTTAATCAGATGCTTTCGTTGATCAGTCATTGAGGTACAGTCCTTTCTGCTTCTTCAAATAATGGAATTTGAATCCGCTTTTCTTTTCCGTTCTTAATATAATAGCCAAACCCGGGCAGCACTTCTTCTTCGTTTCGGGTAAAGGAAAGTGTAAATAAATTTTGATCCGATTTCTTCATAAGTAAGAGAGCCTGACGAATCTGCTTTAATTCACTCGTAAGTGAATCAAAGCCCTTGGACACTTCGTTGCTGTTACCGGCAGCAATAACCGTGAAGCCCAGATAGCTGTATTGCTTCATAAAACCTGCAATTTTATCCTGAATGGATGGATTAATGGTTTGCTGAAAACGTCCCACTCCATCAACTGCCAGAACAACCGGAGTAAACACAGGCACAGCTCTATGTCCTTCAAGAGCAGCTGCATATTCTTCTCCTCTTTCCTTAAACAGCCCTTCAGCTTGTGAAAGCCACTCTTCAATATGGTCCTTTGTCTGCATATACGTGATTTGATCTTCTTTTGCGTAACGCGATAGACCTCTGTCGATTGAATCAAACAAACCAATCGATTCGTGTTTTTCTCTTAACAGGTCATGAAGGACCAGTCGTAAAACATTTGTTTTTCCTTTTTGAGAAGACCCGATAACAAGCCAGTGATTTCCTTTTGCCACATCCACGTGCACAGGCTGAACCGTTTCTTCATCCAGTCCTATTGGAATAAGGCCTCTGCTTCTTTCATCTATATACCGTTCTGCAAAGACAGAAAGCGGCAGTTCACTAGGAAGCATAGGGACGCCAGCTGGAGACTGTGCCCCTTCGTAGAAATGGTTGATTTGCTTAATCTCTTCTCTGATGTTCTCAAAGATCTCCAAATCACTTTCTCCTTCTACAGGGAGAGATACCTGTGTAAAAAGAGACTGCTCTTTCTTTATAACGGCTCTTCCGGGTATAGATTCAAGCTCAAACGGCAATTTTCCTATAATTGTGTAAGCTTCGCTTGTGTCCATTAGGTAATGAATAATTTTCGTTTTCAGATTATTAAGAAGCGCCTGCCGGACAGCATTGACTCTTGTCGCAGTTAAGATCACATACACACCAAGGGATTGACCGTCACGTGAAATCTGGGTGAACTGGGAATCAATATCCTGCAGTTCTTCTTTTACCAGATCAAAATTATCAATGGCAATAAAGCATAAAGGAAGCTTATCTTCACTTAATTCATTGTACATTTTGATGGAACTGACTTCTTTTTGCTGCAGCAGCTGCTTTCTTCTGTTCAGTTCCTGTTTCATCAGACGCAGGAATTTATCAATTTTTTTAGGCTGGTCAACTTGAAAATAATCAGCAGTATGAGACAGCTGCTTAATTGGCAAGAGGGCACCGTTTCCAAAGTCAAATACATAATAATGTAGTTCCTCAGGCGAAAGCGTCCGGGCAAATCCTAATAAAAGAGTAAGAACGGTAGTAGACTTGCCGTACCCGGAAGATCCAAAGATTCCGATGTTGCCATCATCCATCCATTTATATGTATATGGCGTCTGCAGCTGCAATTCCGGCTCATCTACTAAAGCAAATTCCAGCGCATCTTCTTTCTCAGAAGGCAGCACCAGCCTAGCAGGCAGTGGAGGAAGCCATGGACTCGGGAGCTGCTTGATTTCCAGCTTTTCCTGAACACGCGATATCTCTTCTACAATGGCCTCAATTTCAGTTATGCCAGACGATGTCTTTTCTTCTTCTGTCGAAATGGATGACAGCGGCACGAGTCCAAGATCGGTGACGAGGGCTACCTCATCTTCATTCGCCAGTGTTTCCTGCTGATACGCTGCTCCGCTCCAGGCTGACTGAAACAATTCATAGACCTCATTGTTGCCTACCTGCAAATAGCCTCTCCCTGTCACAGTAATATTCGCAGCATCCGGGTTTTTCAGGATTTCCCTGCTGTCACTTGCATCCTGAACCTTTAGGGCAATCCTGAACCTCGCGTTGCTCCATATTTGATCATCAATAATTCCACCCGGCTTTTGGGTAGCCAGAATTAAATGGACCCCCAAACTACGACCGATTCGGGCGGCACTCACGAGTTCCCGGATAAATTCCGGCTCTTCTGTTTTTAATTCAGCAAATTCATCCGAGATTAAAAACAAGTGCGGCATCGGCACTTCAGCTTCGCCCTGTTTGAACAGCTTTGTGTACTCATTAATATGATTGACTGTATGTTGATCAAACAGGCGCTGCCTTCTTTTCAGTTCACTTTTAATCGAGGCGAGTGCGCGAGCACTGAAATTTTTGCTGCCCTCAATGTTGGTAATGGTTCCAAGCAAGTGAGGCATGTTTTTAAACGGCTGAGCCATGCCGCCGCCTTTATAATCAATTAAGAGGAAAGCAACCTCGTGTGGGTGAAAGTGAACCGCCAGTGATAGAATGTACGTTTGTAAAAATTCACTTTTCCCCGAACCTGTAGTTCCGGCCAGCAAACCGTGCGGACCATGTGCTTTTTCATGTAAATTCAGTTCAACGAGATCTTCTTTTCCTTTTAAACCAATTGGAACCGCCAGCGATTTGGAAGATTGAGAGGTTTGCCAGCGCCGGTCAATTTGAAGCTCCGCTGTATCTGTTGCTTTAAATAAATCCAGATACGAAACAGAATTAGGAATTGAATTGGTCATCCCAACCTGGTGGTCAAGTGAACGCAGTGTTCTGGCGTATCGCTCGTTTGTTTCTTTTTTCATTTCATCCATCACAAAGGGAATGCGGACCGCTTTTTTTTCTTTAATTAATATATCGCCTTCCTGCTCATTAATGTAGCGGACCAGGGTATGGATATTGTCGCTCAGGTTTTCTTTTGATTCAGCTGCAAAAATAACAGATAGGCCAAGGTGAGAGTATTCCCCTTCCAGATATTCCATAATGACATGCTCAGAAATCAGCAGCTGATTCGTTACAACAAACACAAAATGTGGGACAAAAACGGCTTCTTTTTCTTCTTCAAGCTCTCTTTCCCTGATCCATTCATAAATCGTAGACAGAAGCTGATCGCGGGTCTGCTCATTGTAAATGAACCCTTTTGCATAGGAGTTGGGAAGCATAAAGTGAGGCAGCCATTTCATCCATTCCCACGCTTTGTATTCATGTTCATGAGAAATGAAAACAAAACGAAGGTCATGGTAGCTGTGTGCAAAAGCCAGCTGCCCGATAATTTGATGAAGCTCATCCTTCATTACTGATTGTTTCCCAATTAACCCCACCGCTCCTTCTGCCAGACTGATAATGACGGGTGAGTCCTTTACTTCTTTATAATGCTTTTCAAGCTGCTGTGCCTGCTCGAGCAAATCGTCAATTTCCCTGTTGGATAAATCGGCATTGCTGAGTGATACTTTATAGCTCGAGGGAACGTTTCCAATCCCCAGCCTTAAATGAAGAAAATCATTGCTTGTCAGCGTGCGTTCCCAGATCCGGTCGCTTATATGAGAAGTTAAATACTTCATTTGTTCAAAGTCAGGATAATGAAAGCGCAGAACTTCTTTTTGCTTTGAAGCAAGCTTATTCAGTTCTTCTCTTTTTTGCTGCAGATAGCTTGTATACACATTCAATCGTTTAGCTTTGCGCTTCTTATGATTTTTGCGCTCTCTAAAGTATTGAACGGTCGATGTAACAATTGTAGTCATAAACATAACCGCGGAAATGATAATAAAAAGTCCTCTTGGCTGAATCAAGGCAATGATTACCATTACCATCAGCATCATCAAAGGGGGCAGGACCATCATCCACAGCCCGCGATTATTATTTTCACTCTCCTGGCTCGGAAAGGTCATCTGTACCTTTTCCTCCGGCATATCGTAAACCATGCGCGGAGTTCGTCTGTAAATCGGATAGTTTTGCTTCATTTGAGTGGTTGGCTCCACTAATCGGGGCAAAGTGCTTTTTACTTCTTCATTGCTTTTTATCATGAGGCTGTCCTCAGCTGATAATTGAAACTCCACACTGCTCCAGTGAATCACATCTCCAATTTGCAGACGAAGCGGAGCGGTTTGCAGCGTCCCATTCACATAAAGAGCTTTTCCGGACGGCAGAAGGACCCACCCTTCTCCGTTTTGAGCTATTTTCCATTGTGCAGCAGCAAGTTCGGCCCATTCGTTCTCAAGGATATGGATATGAGCCTCTTCGTCTTCCTTTGAGGCAATCATGACTTCCTGTTCTCCGCCAATGTAGAATAATGTCTTCGTTCTCGGTACTTCCTCCAGAATCACACGCAGTGACAGCCCACTGAATGAAAATGAATGAGCTGCACCCATTTCAAGCCTGACCGTCTCTTCACCTTTTACTAGAATCATGTGATCGTCTTCTTTTTTAATGGAGAAAGCTCCTTGCAAGGCTTGTATGGACAGCGTATCTTTCCTGCCTGGTCCCACCGTGATCCGGTCAAAGGTGTGGGGATCAAATTCGATCCGCTGAAAATGATTGCCATAATACACGGTTATCTGCTCCATCACACCACCTCATTTCCCCTCACGCTTTTATCTGCTGCTGCCTGATCATCCTGATTGTCACTTTCCTCTTCAGCGTCTTCGTCATCCTCAGGCTCATCAGCTGGTGCCTCGTTTTCCTCTTCAGCCGGTTCTTCTTCCGGGTCCTGCTGTTGCTCTTCCTGCTCTTCTTGCTCCTCCTGCTCGGCCTCTTCCTGCATGACTCTTTCCTGATCGTATTCCTCGAGCTCCTGTTCGATTTGATCGAGCTCCATTTGCTTTTCTTCCCCAGTCAGTTCAGGATCTCTTTTAATGGCTTCTGTATATTGCAGCAAAGCCATCATAATCAGATCACGATCCTCAAGAGACCGGGCTACATCGATCGCTTCTTCTTCCATCCCTCTGCCAATGTAGCTCCAATACAAAAAGTACTGTGGATCTGTTTGAAGCGTCAATCCATTTAAGATGGTTCTTTTCTGACTATCTCCGAGCGCTTCATTATTTACATAAGACACCGCGAGCTGGTATTGCACGACATAAGGCATTTCCTCAGGCTCGTGCGGAGCAAGCTCTTCTACTACACTGCTAAAATTATTTTTCATAAAATATTCATTCGCTGCTATATATGCATCCTGCCTTGGCTGGATAAAAAAATAGGAATAAAAGCTGAAAGCAAGCAAGGGGATGATCAAAGCAATAAGACCGATTAAACTGTATTTTCTTCTTTTCCATGCTTTATTGGGTACATTGGTAAATGTTTTTTGCTGCTGTTCCTCCTGATCAATCTGCTTGATTAATAGTTCTTTTAATTCTTTTATACCGCTTGCTTCACGCAACTCCTTCATAACAGGAGTCAGCTGCATAGTATGATAAAGGTTTAGATAATCTTTAAATGATTTCGAAGAATCCAGAGCATACAAAATCGTTGCTTTTATTTCGTTAAATTGTAAATCCTGGTCTTTTTCATATGGCGGAAGGCTTTCCTCAACCCCGTAATGAAGCAAATAAGGAACATTCGAGCGATCCAGGATGATATTATCAGGAGAATAGATCGGATGCAGCCGCTTTGAACGTTTCTGTTCTGCAAAGTGAACAAGCCGCAAAGCAAACGTCCATCGGGCTAACGCAGATTGTTTGTGCAGCGAAGAAAATGAATGAAAAGAATCCGGTGCTTTCACAGTGATTGTTACTTCATCCTCTGTGGAGAGTATTTCTTTTTTTAGCTCGGGATGAACCGTTTTAATTAAGTGAATCTCGATTTCATTGACAAGTTTTATTTTCGTCTGCTGAAAAATAAATACATGATCGTCTTTATGTACCACTTTGGCGTCCAGCCGGTCTTCAAGGTATGTGTGCGAAGGTTCTGTCATGACGTGATCTCCCTTATAAAATTTCTATCCGGTCTCCTCTGGTTACACCTTTTTCAGAAAGCTGATGAGTGCCGTATAAAAGAATATTTTTGTTTGCAATTCGAATCCAGCTTCCTTCTTTCGGCTGGATGGAAATCTCTTTAGCCTGCCATACCACATCCACCAGCTTTTTGGCGGAATAATAATCAGACAGCCTCAGGTCAAACACCTCACCGGTATAGTGCCTTAAATCAATCGTTACATCTATGTACATCCACAATTCACCTCTTTATTTCTTTCATCTATATGAAGTGACATCCTTACTGCTGGATTGAATTTATCACAAATCAATAAAAAAGCGCTATCATCTTTACAGAATCAGCGCCGCTTTTGTTATATAATTTTTAATGAAATTAGCTGCGGATTTGACCGGCAACATTTTGGTCGGCTTCCTGCAAAGCATTGGATGCGCTGCGAAGCTGACGGGAGATTTCTTCAAGAAGCTGAGACATTCTTACATAAGATGGGCGTAATTCTTCAAATTGTTCTGCAAATGCCTGGCTGGCCTGCCCTTCCCAAATCGAAATTAAATTATCGATCATGTTGTCCAAACGGGTAACCTGCTCTGTAGCCATGCCGCTTTCCTGTAAATACTGGCTCGCAATTGCTTCTAATTCTGCTGGTGTAACGCGAATATTTCCTGACATCTCAATCTCTCCTTTTATTAACTTTTTTTACCTGATTCCATTGTATCAAGTAAATGGAAAATATCAATTTTAAACCTGCAAATTCTATAAAATATGTAAAAGGACTGATACAGAAGGGCTGATTATTAGGAAAATAGAACAAAAATAGGACCTTTTTACCTGTTAAAATAAAACAAATAAGTAGAATTGCATATATAAATCTTGTAAAAGCAACTATTTTTCAAAAAACAAGCTATTCAGAAAAGAAGTGAACAGGTCAAAGAGAGCCTGGGACAAAAGTGTCTCAAGCTCTACGACCGGTTCACTTCGCTTCAGGTGGACGCTTTCCGCAGGGACGCCGCTGAGCCTTTTCAGGGCTGCGCCCCTAAAAGTCTCAGCTTGCCGTCAAATCCTGCAGGGAGTCGCCACCTTCCGCTTTGCTCACCTATTACTATTGATAAATAGATCCTCTTTTTAAACTTTTTTGAGTTTTGTCCCAGCCTTCCTCTTCTTTTCATCCGGTTAACCGCTTCTATCACACCATTTATTACCCGTTTATTTCTCCACAAACAATCCGTTTTCCGCTTTTTCCTGAAGGGTCTGTTTTGTAATCATCCGGACCCTCATGAATCACTAATGCGCTGCCATCTTCATCCAGCAGAGAGTTTTTGGCTCCCTTTTTCAAAGTGACTGCTTCGACAACCAGCTCCAAATCTACCGTGCCGTCCTCGTCCACTATAAGATTAGGCAGATCTCCCGCATGAAAACCTTCTGGATTATCAAAACCATGCTGTTTGCCCTCCGGATTAAAATGTCCTCCGGCTGATGTAAATTCCGGCGGCTCGCAGGAACCCTTTTCATGAAAATGGATGGCTTTTTCACCCGGTTCTAGTCCTTCTACTTTTAAAGCAATAGAGACACCTTTTTCCGTCTCATTTATTAGAGCAGTACCAAGTGATTCTCCATCTGCCCCTTTCATAACGGCTTCAATCATCGGTGCAGCTTCTTCGCTGACGGTAACGGTTTCTTCATCCTCTGTAATGGAGGAAAATGCATTGCATCCTCCAAGTATTGCACCAATAAAAAAGCAAATTCCAATTGATTTAAGTTTCATCTCTTTACCCTCCTAAATCATCTGTTTCATTAGCAGGGTTTCCATCATTGATCAAAATAATTCCTTTTTAAGGCAAAGAAAAAAACGAGCCGGTTAAGCTCGCTATAAATGATTCCTAAGAGAAAAGCGTTTTACCTTCTGAATACAGACATCACTGTGAACCCGACATTTGCCGGCCTTTCGGCGAGCCGCTTCATAAAGTAGGTATACCAGTCAGGCCCAAATGGTACATACACCACCACGTTGTAGCCTTCTTCAGCCAGCTCTTTTTGTTTTTCGTCGCGCATCCCCTGCAGCATTTGAAATTCAAATTGATCCAACGGAATATTGTGTTCTTTCACTGTTTTCTTAACAAAATCGATCATGTCATTATCATGAGTCGCTATTTGTGTATAATTTCCTTTTAACAAATTCGTTTTTACAAGGTTTTGATAATTCCAATCCACATTGGACTTATCATCCATATCCACGTCTGCCGATTCTTTATAAGCTCCTTTGACAAACCGGATAACCGGTGACAGGGCATCGAGCTTTTCGACATCTGTTTCTGTCCGATACAGATTGGCCTGAAGCGCAATCCCCACATTGTCATACTCATTTCGAAGCTTTGTGAACACCCTGATGATTTTTTCACAGTTTTTATATTCTTCCATGTTGATGGTGACAAAGACATTGTATTTTTTTGCTTCTTCTAAGATATTTCGCATATTATGAATCGCAATTTCTTCACTTAATTCCAAGCCAACGGAAAACAGCTTAAGGGATATTTGCCCTTTTAACTTGTTTTCATGCAGGGCATGAATCGCCTTGTAGCAGAGGTTAACCGTCTCTTTTGCATCCTCTGTTCCTTCAATCCGTTCTCCAAGGCAATCCACGGTCACACCCAGACCCTTTTGATTAAACTCTTTTACCTGGTCCACCATTCCCTCTACTTCCTGACCTCCGACAAAATGTGAACCTCCAAGCGTCAGCCCGCTTTTTCTTGCAATTTTAATCAGGGGCTTACTGTGGGCAAGAAATGTGAAAAAGCCACGCATCGTTTCTTCAACCATATAGATCCTCCTTAGAAAACCAGTGTTTATTCCCTTACTTTCCCTTTTTAAACTGCACAGAAACCTTTCGCTGCATGTTACTTCACGCGAAGAAGCAGATAAATAAAGTAAGGAACACTAATGATGGAGACGACAATGCCTGCTGGAAGAGAAAGCTGGGACAAGAGGTTTTTCCCTATTGTATCTGCCAGAAGTAAGATAAAGGCACCAATCAGCGCAGCTGTCGGAACGAGCGCACGATGTTCCGGCCCTACAAGCCTTCTTGCTATATGAGGAGAAATCAGGCCGAGAAATGCAATGCCGCCTCCAACTGCTACTCCAATTCCGGCGAGCGCTACCCCGCAGAAAAGCATTTTCAGCCGTTCCACATTCAACTTAAGCCCGAGACCCTTAGCAAGATCGTCATGCAAATTTAAGATATTCAGTACATTCGATTTCACAATAAGATAAGGAAGCAGTATAGCAAACCAGGGAAGCACCGCCCATACATATTCCCATTGCGTAGCCCATAGATCTCCTGAAAGCCAGACAGTGGCACGCATAAAATCCTGAGGATCCAGCCTCAGTTGAAAGTAAATCAGCGCAGCTCCAAGACCGGCATTAATCGCAATTCCGACCAGAATTAACCGTATAGACTCCATGCCGTTGCGCCAGGATAGAAGAATAATTATAAGCGCAGTCAGCATGGCGCCTGAAAACGCAATTGCCGGCATGACGAAAGCGCCAAGGATAGAGAGCCCCTGACTAATCGTGCCAAAGAAGGTAATGTAAATGACAACCGCCAGACCAGCTCCAGCATTAATCCCTAAAATACCTGGGTCAGCAAGTTCGTTTCGTGTAATTGCCTGCAAGATGGTTCCCGACAACGCCATCGCCATTCCAACTAAAATAGCGAGAACGATGGATGGGAGCCTGATCTGAAATAGCACAAGCTCACTTCGGCTGTCTCCATTTCCTATCACGGTCTGAAAGATTTCCTCCATTGTAAGTGTGACATTTCCAAGATGAAAACTGACAACCGCAACAGCAGCGATGAGTAAAAGCAATGTTCCCGTTACAAACAGAACCTGTTTTTTTCTTCGCATCATTTTATCCCCACCCCTCTGCGTTTAATTAAATAGAGAAAGAATGGGACTCCAATTAACGCCGTCACAATACCGACAGAGGTTTCAAAAGGAGGATTCATGAATTTAGAACCAAGATCCGCCAGCACTAAGAGCAGTCCTCCAAGAACCATCGATACCGGAATCATATGAAAATAATCTTCTCCTACCAGCATCCTGCTGATGTGCGGAATGATAAGTCCGACAAATGAAATGGACCCCGCAACAGCAACTGAGCTTCCAGTCAGCAGCAGAATCGTTACAACTGCGAAAAACTGAACCAGTTTCACCCGCACCCCCAGGCTTCTAGCGACATCCACCCCAAAACGGATGGTTGTCATGGGACGGAGTAAATAAAGAAGGACCGGAATCGCAGCGAGACCAAATAAAGAAAGAAGCTTAACGTCTCCCCAGGCAGCGGTGTAAAGTGCACCGGCATACCAAAAGCTCATATTTTTCGCAACATCATAATAAAGGCTGATCGCAGTGGTTAAAGAGGTAAGAAACATGCCTATCGCCATTCCGGCCAAAGCCAGCTTGACCGGAGAAGAACCGCCTTTGGTCCAATTAGCCAGAGCTAAAATCAAAACCATTGTAATAGAAGCGCCGATCATTGCAGCTGCCGTTGATCCAGCAGCTGACATTCCCGGAAACAGTGCAAGACCAATAACTAAAACAAACGCTGCTCCACTTGAAATGCCAAGAAGACCTGGTTCCGCCAGAGCATTACGCGTTAATGTCTGCATAAATGCACCTGAAATCGCTAAAAAGCAGCCAACCAATAGTGCGGTAAGCATACGGGGCATACGTATGTCCCAAATAATCTGCCCCTCTTGTGTTTCAGTACCTGTCATTAATGCATTCTGAAGGGTTTGCATGGAATACTGCACAGATCCAAGTGCAAGGGAAGCCACCATAGCAGCAAAAAGAAGAACAAGACCGGCGGCAAGAATTAAAAATGTTTTTAACCCAGCTTTTTTATTTGAAGATTTTTTTTTCATCATTAAAAGTCCCCCGAAACCCGTACATACTCTTATATAATCGTTTACTCATTTTGTATTTTGTCATACATTGCAGTCCGATGGGAAGCACCGTATCTTGAAATGTCGTTTGACACGGAAAATGAAAGTGATTATCATTACCATTGAACCATCTAATCATACATGCTGGAGGAAGAAAAATGAATAGTCTAAAGAAGCGTTCACTTATTTATACCCCCATGTTCTCATTTGCACTGATTTTTGGCGCATGCTCCAATGCTGACGAGAATAATTCTGGCACAGAAAATAACGAAGATACCGATTCAGAGCAAGCAGCGGAAGTTACCCTGGAAGATGCTACAGGAGAAGTAACCATTCCAACAGATGCTGAACGGATTATCGCCCCTTATATGGAAGACAGCCTGCTGTCTCTTGATATTACACCTGCCGCTCAGTGGGCCATTGGAACCAGCGTCTTAGATTATCTTCAGGATGATCTTGCCGACGTTCCAACCATTGAATGGAACCTGCCGCTTGAAATGACGATTGAAGCAGACCCTGACCTTTTACTTTTCAGCTCTCAGGCTGCAATGTCAGAGGGCTCGGCTGACGAATATAGTGAAATTGCCCCAACCTATGTTTTTAGGGATGAAGAAGGAACCGACTGGCGCAAACAGATTGAAGTAATCGGTACTCTTACACAAAACGAAGAGAAAGCTGAAGAAGTTTTGGCGGACTATGAGGATACAGCGGCAGAAGCATCTGATCAAGTTGAAGAAATGATCGGAGATGAATCAGCTGCAATGGTATGGGTAATGGCTGATCAATTCTACATTTTTGAAGAACAGCGTCATGCTGCAAATGTTTTATACGGAGATCTTGGCATTTCCGTTCCTGCATTTATTTCTGATCTTGGTGAAACGGAAGCAGCGTGGAACCCAATTTCGCTTGAAGCAATGGCGGATCTGGATGCAGACCACATTTTCCTTATTTCATCAGAAGACGAAGCAGGCTTGACCCGTTTACAGGAAAGCTCACTTTGGCAAGGACTTCCGGCAGTTCAAAATGATCAGGTGTACAACATTACTGATTCAAGCCACTGGAACCTTACCGGCAATATTGCAAACCGGCTGACGATTGAAGATGTCCTTGCGGAGCTTGGCAGCTAAATTATATATCACCTTATCTAAAGCCCGGATCAGGCATCTGACCCGGGTTTTTTATTCAATCTGCTAAACATGAATAAAATGGGTTCTGGCTGAACTCACCCCGGACCCATAGGCTGCTTTCTTTTATTTCTATCTTTTGTGAAAACGTGGTAAGATGTAAATCGATAGAAAACCTTTTTAAGGAGTGACATACGCATGTCTAAAACAGGTACAATTGAATTAACAGACGGCAGCAAACTTGCATTTGAACTTTATCCGGAGGAAGCTCCCGGTACAGTAGAAAATTTTGAAAAGCTGGCAAACGAAGGATTTTACGATGGACTGAACTTTCACCGCGTTATTCCAGGCTTTGTAAGCCAGGGCGGATGTCCAAATAAAAACGGCACAGGCGGACCAGGCTACACGATTAAATGTGAAACAGCAGGAAATCCCCATACTCATGTAGCCGGTTCTCTTTCCATGGCGCATGCTGGAAAAGATACAGGCGGAAGCCAATTCTTTATTGTACATGAGCCACAGCCGCATCTTAACGGCGTTCATACCGTGTTTGGCAAAGTAACAGAGGGATTAGAACACGCGTTAACAATGGATCAGGGTGCAGGAATCAATTCGATTCGAGTATCTGAATAATTCATATGAAAAAAGGCCTTCACACATTCCAGTGAAGGTCTTTTTATTATGTATGCAAAAAAGGAAACAGAATCTGAAGCGTGAAACACCCTTCTGCCCCCATGACAATATAGTAATACAAAAGCATGGAAGGGTTGGTTTTAAGGTGAATAATCATTATATTGCCGATCCTGTTGACTCGGCACTCGGTCTCCTTGATATTATCGTTATTCTTCTGGTGGATGATGATCCACTAACAGGCATTGTTCTTTTACTTCTTTTAAAAACCATTACAGATAACCGTCTGATACGAATTTTATTTATTCTTCTGCTCATTGCTTTAAGCAGCACTTAGAAAAAGCTTCTTTCAAATCCGTAAATAACAGGGATCAGAACTGCCCCCTGCCATGTCGCAGAACCAATTCGGCGATAATTTCAACTCTGTCATTCTGCCCTCCTCCCCTTTCTTCTTACATTAAAAACCCCATTTTCTTCTTTTTTTATCTCGTTGAATCTTTCCGAAGAAAATGCATTTGAATAGAAGTGCTGAAAAACAGAGGATGAAATAAGAATAATTCTCTGTTTGATATACTGGATATGTTTCCTACATACAAACGATGGAGGTTTTCCTGTGGAAGAAGAGCAATTGTCCATATTTAACGAAAAAGAAGAGAAAATCGGAGTGTTACCCAGAAATCAGGTACATGCAGTAGGAGCGTTGCACGAAACATTTCATTGCTGGCTAATAAGAAAATCCGAAAATCAAATTTACCTCTATTTTCAGCTTCGAAGCCCCGAAAAAAAGGATTTTCCTTCACTTCTCGATATAACAGCAGCAGGCCATCTTTCTTCATCTGAATCAGTAGAGGACGGGACAAGAGAACTTGAGGAAGAGCTGGGTGTCAAGCTTCCCTTCACCTCACTTCAACCGCTTGGCACAGTAAAGGAAAAATTAAAGAATGGTCTGGAAACAGACGCCGAAATTTGCAGAGTCTTTTCTTTTGAGATAACACAAGAAGTAGAGTTTACTCTTCAAGACAGTGAAGTCAAGGGACTTTTTCAAGTTGAACTTGATGCTTTTGAAGAATTAATGGAAGGGAAAAAAGAAGGAATTTGGATGAATGGTTTTGAAGAGAGTCAAAACGGCCGGTATAATGTGGATAAATTTGTGAATAAAAAAGACTTTGTTCCCCATCAACAAGAGTATTATCACTTCATACTAAAAAAAATCAAAAATTTGTACAGTTATCCACAATGATTCCTGCCCACCTGATCGGTCAAAAAGAGGCTGGGACAGAACTCAAACAAGTTTAAAAAATGAGGATCTATTTATTAGTAGTAGGTGAGCGGAGCGGAGGGTGGCGGCTCCTGCAGGATATGACGCTTGCTTGAGACCCCGCAAGGCGCAGTCTGAGGAGGGCTCAGCGCCGTCCCTGCGGAAATCGTCCGCCTGAAGCGAAGTGAACCGGTCGTAGAGCTTGAGACACTTTTGTCCCAAGCTCTAAAAAATGTTTCTGTCATTCCCTGAGTGATCTAACCAAAAATATAAGGACCGTACCGAATAGTAATCCATTAAATACATAAATAAAACCTGTTCCAAGGCCATCTGATTGCTGTAAACCCACTTGCGCAGATTGCAAGGTTATATAACTGAATAAGACTAAAATAAGATTTTTCAACACATTGATCATCATTCTTGCATTTCGATATTGATATTTCACATTATCTTCTGTTAATCGAAGATAGTTATACACATGTGGATAACGCTCTAATATGGTCATACCTACCCATAGAATTACTCCAATTAATGGCAGCAGCAAAATAAACCATGGTGAAGACCAGTCATCAGGCTCTCCTGCTGCATTAAAGTGGGTTGGAATCTGATCCGGCAATGAGGGAGCGTGAAAGAAGAGGTAGACTAATAATGCTGTAAAAATTAGAATTGCTGCCACATTGAGCCCTTTTTCCAGAGGTGTTTTCGGTAAGTTCAATACAGGCCGCTTATCCATAACTTCCCCCCTTAACTTCTTTATACTTTATACGTTTTCAAGGGGGGAAAGTTTCAACCCTTATGTAAAAAACTGTTCTACCTTTCCCCGTCCATTAGAAGCAGTCACTTCAGCAAATGCACCGTTAACGAATGTCATTTGAGGAGGCTGGTGACCGCAGTCTATATCATATACAATTGGGATCTCTAATTCTTCTGCAAGCACCGAATAAACATCTTCCACAGTGTAATTATCCACAGGCTCACTGGCTGAACTTCGGCCAAACAATAGTCCCGCGCATCCAGTAAACCACCCTGCAAGCTTCAGCTGTACAAGCGTTCTTCTCAGCTCTGCTGCATTCATTTGATCATTTTCAAAATACCATACTACCGGCTCTCCCAATGTAAATTGTTCTCTAAATTCAGTTACATTTCCATATGGGGTTCCTGCAAGATGGCGAAGGACATCTAAGCAGCCGCCAAGTAACCTTCCTGAAAAAGATTCCTCTTTTCCTGAAATCGTCTTCCACTCTGTTTTCTCAGTCAAATGAAAGATGCAGGAAGTTGGATTGGCATGATCCCATTCCTTTTGATAGCTGGAAGAAGCATATTGTGCAACTGATTTTCCTTCCATAGTAGAAAGAACATCCAACCATTTTGCTGTTGTTTCATCCATCATTTCTCCCCGAACATCCACAAAATTGGGTCCGTGAGCAGTAGCAAGACCGGTCTTTAAGGTGATCGCGAGAAGCAGTACACTTATGTCTGAATATCCCATAATCCATTTTTTATCGAGTTTCTTAAAATCTGTGTATTCCAGCATTTCAATCAAGAGTTCTCCACCCCATAGAGGAACGATGTGATGAATCGACTGCTCCTTCATCATGCTATTAAATTCTTTTGCCCGCAGCTTTGGAGATGCTGAGGCTGCTTTATTCTGGGACCAGACTGTCTGGCCGATTACCGTTTTGAAGCCTCTTTTTTTCATTCGTTCAGCTGCCTCTCGTACGACTGGGTGCAGGTGTTCTGGAGCACCGGAAGAAGGAGCGGTTATTCCAATCGTTTCTCCTTTTGAAAGTAATGGGTAATAAATCATGTTAAACCCTCCGTTTCTTAATCTATTGGTCTATGCCTTTGAGTTTAGTCTATCTTATCCCTTCCTTTAAATGAAGAAAATTAGTAATTTAAGGTAATATAGCAGGCTCAGCATAAGGTAAGTCTATTAAAATTCTAAATATTACGATAAATTTTTCTTGAAATATTGATAAATTCTTTGAAATTTCCCAAGTAATAAAAATTTGTTTTTCTGAGTTTTTGGTATGAAAAACACCCGAAAAGTCCCGTTCCTTCTATCCTGTTTTGATTTCTTTTAAATTCAAATAAATATATAGGTTTCTCTCCCACTCTCTTTCCCCCTGCCTTTATACGGCTTATTTTTCCCAATAAACAAGTAGAGAAGGCTCTGATAGGATGGTCTCAGGAACAAAAATATCATAAAAAAAGAGGAGTGAAACATTTGAAAAGAACCAACAAGCTTTTCATGAGTGTCTTGTTAACTGCCAGTCTAGTAATTCCAGCTTATTCATCTGATGCATCAGCTGCTCCAGGCAGCAACGAGAAATTTAGAGTCTATGTGGAAGCAGTGAGCAAATCTGCCAAGAGCACTGTAAAGAGTCAGCATAAAGCACGCTGGGAATTAACTGAGAATGGCTTTTCAACTGAAATGAATGAAAAGCAATTTAACGCACTGCAAAAAAACAAAAATGTTAAACTGACACGCGTCCAGAAAGTTACAGTAGACACAGCTGTGAGAGCATCAAATAGTGAGGTGAAAGCAGCTGAATACCCTTCGCAGCAAACACCTTGGGGAATAAAAGCCATCTATAACAATGCGAACCAAACCTCCACGACAGGAGGACAAGGGATCAATATCGCTGTGCTGGATACAGGTGTAAACGTAAATCATTACGATTTAACAAATACAGTAGAGCAATGCAAGGACTTTACACGTGCCACTCCAATTACGAATGGGACCTGTAATGATGCAAATGGCCACGGAACACACGTCGCAGGGTCAGCACTTGCTGACGGCGGAAGTGACAAAGCTGGCATATATGGTGTAGCACCGGATTCGGACCTTTGGGCTTACAAAGTACTTGGGGACAATGGATCAGGCTACTCTGATGATATTGCAGCAGCCATCCGTCACGCTGCAGACCAGGCATCAAGCACCGGCACGAAAACCGTAATCAATATGTCTCTTGGCTCAGCAGGAAATGATAGTCTAATCTCAAGTGCCGTGAGCTACGCATACAGCAGAGGAGTTTTAGTCGTTGCTGCTGCCGGAAACTCCGGTTACTCACAAGGAACAATCGGCTATCCAGGCGCACTTCCACAGGCGATTGCAGTTGCTGCACTTGAAAACAGACAGGAAAACGGAACATATCGTGTGGCCAACTTCTCATCACGTGGCTACGCTTCAACAGACGGTGATTATGTCATCCAGCAAGGCGATATTGAAATCTCTGCACCAGGAGCAGCCATCTACTCTACCTGGAATAACGGAGGCTACAATACAATCAGCGGAACATCCATGGCTACACCTCACGTAGCAGGACTTGCCGCAAAAATCTGGGCACAAAACCCGAACTGGTCAAATGCCCAGCTGCGCACCAACCTGCAAAACCGCGCAAAATCAGTTGACATCAAAGGCGGCTACGGAGCCGCAACAGGCGACGACTACGCATCAGGATTCGGATTCGCCCGAGTGAACTAAAGGATGCTGAAGTGGGCGTTCAGGGGCGACAAGCATAAGACGACCTGCACGGCCAGGCGCTCTTTGCCTGCTGGGCAGGGTGGCTTATGACCTCGAGACCCTGCCCGCTGAAGCTCGACTAGCCAAGGATGCTGAAGGCGCTCGTTCAGCCCCGACAAGTTTAAGACGCACTGACAAGCTGGCCGCCCTTTGCCAACTAGTCAGGGTGACTTAAAACCTCGAGGGGCTAGCGCCTGAAGCTCGACTAGCCAAGGATGCTGAAGCGGGCGTTCAGGGGCGACAAGCATAAGACAACATGCACGGGCAGGCGCTCTTTGCCTGCTGGGCAGGGTGGCTTATGACCTCGAGACCCTGCCCGCTGAAGCTCGACTAGCCAAGGATGCTGAATGCGCTCGTTCAGCCCCGACAAGTTTAAGACGCACTGACAAGCTGGCGCCCCCTTGCCAACTAGTCTGGGTGACTTAACGACTCGTGGGAAATGGCGCTAAAACACCAAATTAATACAAATACTTATTATCGCAAGTACCTGCCGAATCCGTTACAATAAAACGTTTTACAAGCAAAGGACACGACCCCGCCAAGGTCAAAGCAGTGAATACTTTTTCAAAGCAACTCCCCCTCCCTATAAATAGAAGGCCGTTCTCTATCAAGCAGAGCTTGTAAGAGGACGGCCTTTATGTTTTAGTACAGCTTTCCCTGCTTATACAATATGGTTGATAACTTCATAACCGAATGAATATAGCAGTTTTGCCGGAGTGAATGGGGATCGCCAAAATATTGAGGCAGGATCGTATCCATCGTGTGCTGCATTTTATTAAACAGCTTTACGAAGATTTGATCCTCACTGTAAAATTGCGTTTCCCTTCCTTGCAGCCATTCAAAATAAGAAACGATTACTCCTCCTGCGTTGGCGAGGATATCCGGAATAATAATGGTTCCTTTTTTATTTAAAAATTCATCTGCCTCTGCGGTAACAGGGGCATTTGCACCTTCCACAAGGATAGAAGCTTTTATTTTCTCCATGTTTCCACTGTGTACCTGGTCTTCTAGAGCAGCGAGCATCAGAACATCTACATCAAGTGTTAAAACTTCATCGCGGTCCAGCAATTCAGCCCTTACACCGCTTTCTGTCAATGCGTGTCTTGATGACGGCAGCTCTCCCTTATTTTTGGCTGAAAACTCAACTAATGAAGGGATATCCAGACCATTTTCATTGAACAATGTGATGTTGCGATCACTTACCGCTACTACTTTATTTGGCAGCATCGGACATTGAAAGGCCTCGAGGGCTGTTACAGATCCCACATTTCCGAATCCTTGCACAGCAATTTTTAATGACCGGTTAGAAGCCTGTAAAGCGGTCTGGGCAAAAGGATTGTTTATAGAAACTAAATCTTCTCTGTGCTTATTAACATAATCGTGCATCATATAGCGGTAGGTAAAATAAACCCCTTTCCCAGTCGCTTCTCTTCTCCCCAGCGATCCTCCATTTAAAACACTTTTCCCTGTGAAACTTCCTCTGTATGGAAGTCCCGGTTTTATACTTTTATATTCCGCCATCATCCAGTCCATTTCACGTTCTCCAGACCCTACATCCGGCGCCGGGATATCCTTATCCGGACCTATAACATCCGCAAAATACTGAACATATTTTTTGGAAATAAGATTTAATTCCTTCGTCGTTCTTGCTCTCGGATTAAGTACAATTCCCCCTTTTCCTCCGCCAAAAGGAACACCATGAAGGGCGTTTTTCAATGTCATCAAAAAAGCTAAATTAACAACTTCTTCTTCATTCACTGACTCGTGAAACCGAATTCCTCCTTTATAAGGTCCCAATGCATCATTATGGTGAACGCGAAAAGCGGGAATCCTGACAACCTGCCCATCCTCAAGTGGAATCCGCAGAAAAGATTTATGTATTTTGTTGGGTGTGGAAAGAATGGCTGCTAAAGAAGTAAATGCCTTTTGCCGCGTTTCTCCTTCCAAATCAGAGATAAACGTTGAATCTTGCATCAAAGCATCTAAAGAAAGCTGAACGATCGATCTTGTTTGTTCCTGCATGCTGCTCCCACCTTTTTCTTTTTATTCTGAATAAAGTGTATCATAAGATAAGCGCTTTCAAAAATGATTAGGAGCACTGCTACTCTTTACTTACTATCATCCTTTTTTCTTTCGATGTAAAAATAAATTAAATAAATATATTTATAATTGCTAAATAATGTTATAAAATATGAAAAAGATTAGCTTCTACTCTTAATTAAATCTCATTCACAAATTCTTATGAGAAGCCGCCATCGTCCCCTGATATAACTTCCAAGACTTCCTTGAACAGTGTTCTTTAGAATAGGGAGTTAAAATATGCAAGCGTTTGTTCAATTCAATAAAACATGACCTCAAACCTTTCAAATAAGGGGATATAAAATGGAAAAAACATTTAGCAAGACTGACTCTGCCAAGAGCCAACAGGAAATGTACCGGGATATTTTGGAGTATTCAGTTGAAAACATTATGATACATACCAATTTTAAAGTGCTTTATGTAAATGAAGCATGTTCCCGTTTTTTAAGATGCTCAAAGGAATCTGCAAAGGGAGCATGTGTGCTGGAGTTATTTGAAGAAGAAACGAAGAAATTAATTCAAACCAGAATTGAAGAAACGATGAATGGCACGCAAAAGCCCAGAAAAACAGAAGAAACCATCACCCGATTTGATGGGTCGAGAATAGACGTTGAACTTCACTGTAATCCAGTGATGTATGGAAATCAAAAGGCTATTCAAAGCGTTTTTCGAGATATCACGAAAAGAAAAGAAGCGGAACGGTGGATGAAGGATCAGGATAAACTTGCTTCAGTAGGACAAATTGCAGCTGGTATTGCACACGAAGTTAAAAATCCTCTTACAGCCGTTAAAGGATTTCTTCAGCTGCTTGAGGAATCCCATCCTCATGCCTACTTAACGACAATGAAAAGCGAACTCAATATCGCAATCAACACCCTGACAAATCTTTTACATGTTTCAAAGCCGGACCTTTATGAAGAAGAAATTGTTCCTATTTACCTATGTAAAGAGCTCGACGCCCTCCTGCTTCTTTTTCAGGATCGCTTTTATGATATTAAAGTGGAGCTTCATTTAAAAGATACATGTGTATTTATACTTGGAAAAAGGAATCTATTCTTAAAAGCTTTCTTTAACCTGTTTAAAAACGCCATTGAAGCTATTGAAGGAAGCGGCAAAATTACAATTGAACACTATGTTCACTATGAAACCGTACATGTGAAGATGCACGATACAGGCGTGGGGATTCCGAAGGATAAAATAAACCTGCTTGGCACCCCTTTTTATACAAGCAAATCACAGGGCACAGGTCTTGGTCTGACCCAGGTTTTTACTACCATCATTGATCACGGCGGGACCCTTACTGTACACAGCCATGAGAATTGCGGTACCACTTTTCATATCCAGCTTCCTACTAATCAAAGCGTTTCGTAATACCTTGTACACCTCCGGCAAAATGGGAGTGTGTATTTTTTTGCTATACCCCCTGCTTTGATGCAAATAGACGAATCTGATCCTCCAGCCTGAATAAAAACTCATGGATAAAGAATGGTTTTATAAAAATTTGATCATTTTCTACATTTTGATAGTCAATAAACCACACGCATTCTTCGCTTGGCAGAAAAAAAATAACTTGTTCCAATTTCATTTTTCCTTCACTTGAAAAAAGAAAAGAGAAATTATCCAGCTCTTTCTTATTTAAATTAAAGTCATAAAGAAATTGACGAAAGGCAGGCGGGGCACTGCGGTCCTTCATTACCTCTTTCACATAATCAGGACTCATCTGATGCAGCTCATCAAAACTGTCTGTAGTTAACTCAATAGTGAGAAACTCCATATCGTCTATAAGTTTCCTGCCCTTAAATTCATACCACCCTTGTAAAGCTGAACAAAGACTTTCACTATGAGGGCGATAGGAAAATCTGTGCTCTCCATTTTTCACTTCCTGAATCAGCATGCTCTCCCCCTCAATAAAATGAATAAACTTTACACCATTCTCCTGAATCCATCTAATCTTTCTATGTGATTTTTTGAGATTGGTAAAAATGTTTTCAAGTTCATTTGAGAAACCAGCTGATTTCGCAAAAAAATCCGTGTCTACCTTTGAGGTGAGATTGAAGAACGAACGTGTATCCTCAGCAATACAGTCGTAGCCGCAATGGTCTAATGCAGCAGTTAGTTCTTCATGTGATAAGCAAATGGCAGAGTTCATCTTGTCACCCCTCATGTTCTGTATGATCTATATAGTAAAAAGTCGTATAGATCATTTAAGATAAACAGTCGTTATCCAATATCTTCTATTTTAAAAGATCCGCCATTTCATAGCAATAAAGTGGTTGTGTCTTTTTAAAAAAGAGTAGAAAGAACCGGTTTATGCATTAGTGCAGCAGGTGATTTGGTCTATTAAACGTGACAGAATCCGTATGCTCTCCGGCCCGAAAAAAAAATAGACTTATCCAACAAAAAAGAGCCTGGGACAAAAGGTCTCTAGCTCTTCGACTGGTTCGCTGCACTTTAGGTGGACGCTATCCGCAGCGACGGCGCTGAGCCTTTTTGGGCCTTGTCCTGCAAAGTCTCAAGCAACCGTCATATCCTGCTGGAGTCGCCACTTTCCGCTCACCTCATACTATAGATAAATCCATAAACTTTTATGAGTTTTATCCAAACCTCTTTTATCTTATATAAGGTTTACAAACGCGTTTAATCGGTTACTAAAACAATATAGCCGATGTCCTCGTCGAAATCCCAATCCACAAAGATTTCCTGAATTTTCTTTTTCATGATTTCTTCGAGACGCGCTTCACGCACCAGCTGTTTTTCCATGGGACGTTTCGTTAAAACTAATTCTTCAGCATAACCGTTTGAAATTAATTCCTTTTCTATCCGCACTAATATTCCTTGTCTTTTGGCTACGATTGTACGATCACTTAACCAGTACAATTCAGTTTTTTCAGGAGTCTTCTGACCTTTTTTTGTTAGCAGATTAACTTCCTGCCGGAAAGCTTCTTTGTCAACCTCATCCGGCCATGGCACCGAAGATTCGTCTCCGCTGTTCATTACTCCAAGGATCATGCCTGCCTGGTCTTCAAGAGACCAATTAAAATAAAGCTTATCGATTTCGACAGATATCATTTCATTTAAGGATGCCTTCATAATGGGTAATATATTTTCCATGATTAAATCCCGTGTTTCTTCCACACGGTTAATTTCATTTCGTTCAATCAGCACACGTTCCATCGGGGCCATAAAATCTCTCAAATGAATCGTGATAAAAGGCTGTTTATATGTTATATAAATAGACGTCGGTCCTTTTCCAAAATGGTCTCTTAAAAGTTTCCCCACATACCTTACCATCTCTGAATACGTTTCTGCTTCTATCTTCAAATAAAGTCTCCTCTCGTACAAAGACAATAGCTCCCAGCTAATCTATATAGTACAGATAATAATGAAAAAAAGAAATGTCTTGAAACTGGGAAAACTCCCTGATAATCTCCCACTTGCTCTCTTTTTACTCCATCAGAACAAATACGGAATGTACAGCTACCTTTGGCAAAAATCACAGAGGCTATAGTAACTTTCTTCTATAAGCTGCTCTACATACGCATAGCTGTAAGTGAATTCCCGGTAATCCAGCGAACTTGCATTGAATTCGCAGCGGCTTCCTGTCAATGATGTCCGGTGAATTGATTTAGTATCATGGTCAATTAAATAATTCACGAAGACCCCATCCCTATCCTTTTTTTATAACTGCATCTCTGCTTGATTTCTATTTATGTTTTATACACGCCTTTTAATTTGCACAGACACCCATCATATATGTATAAATTTAGAAAATAAAAAAAGCCGAAAAGAACCATTAGCGGTTCTTTTCGGCTTATGTCCAGCTCTATTGTCCAGCTCATTTTACCTACTGTGCTATATAAAATAATTATGTTTGGTTTTGCAATTAAGACAAGGTGGCTGCATTTTTACATACATCGGAAACACTACTGTTTTCCTGCCTCTTTATTTTACTAGAATGGTGTAATAGAGTAAAGAAGCTTACCAAATTCTTTTCTTCTTCACGGCGCAAGAAAGCAGTAAACATGAGCATGGGTATGCTCTCTGCCCCTCAAAACGTGTGGAACTGATCTTAATTTAAAAGAGGGTTTATAGCGTTAAGACCAAAACCGTATCAAGACTCATTTTTCCCAAAGTTCATTCGCGCATATCTTCCCCGGATAATTTCATAAATACCGTATAAAATTAATCCAACTGCAACGATTCCCAGCAGAATCATTCCATAAGGCTGCTGTGCAAGCTCAGAAAGTGCTCCATCCAATCCTTTTGACTGATCCGGATCGGCAGTATACGCCGTTTGGATAAAGAAAAAACCAACCATAGCCAGAACAACTCCTCTGGCGATTAACCCGAGTTTCCCTGAGTTTCTGGCGATTTTTTTCTCATGCTGATTCATGTCTTTTAAAATAAACTTACTCATAAACCGCTCTTTCCATCCGTTATAGAATTCGTAGGCTGCATAGCCGATAATAATGGCTCCTACCAGTCCAATAATCCATTGGCCAAAGGGCTGCTGAAGCAGTTTGGCAGAGATGGTCTGCTCTGAATTTCCGCCACCGCCGCCGGCATTCATGGCAATTCTAATGGCACTGAAAGCAAGACTTCCATAAATAATTCCGCTGACAAAATACCCGATTCTCGTAACGATCCCCTTTGGATCCTTTCCTTTATGTTCAGGATCCATGATCGCACGCACAAACTCCCAAATAATATATCCAATAAGACCAATACCGATAATCCACAGCAGAACTTCACCAAATGCCACTCCTGCCAGTGATTGAAGCGCGCCGCTTGTGTCTGTTGCTTCACCGCCTGCTCCGATCGCTGCCATAAACGCTAAAATACCAATTAATCCATAAACAGAACCTTTGGCCATGTAACCGAATCTCCCGAGCCTTCTGACCCAGGGTTTTACCTCTTCACCCGCATCTTCAGCTTTGTTTTTTGCCTGTTGAGTAGTTGCACTGCTCAAATCGTTCACCTCTTTCATTCTATCTACATATTAGATGCCCTTTTAATCGGAAAGAAAAACCTGCTGGTAAAAATAAGCAGGGTTTTATTCCAGTTGTTTTAATCCATTCTTTTTAATGATTAAATCTGACAGTTGCAGCTGCTTTTCTGCTTCCTTTACCATCGCAGCACAGCGATCAGTTTCAACCTTTTGTTCAGTCTCAAGTGAATAGCAGGTGCCATTTCCACTTTCATTCCAAAGATTCGATTCATAGTAATAGCCGTCGTAAACAAATGACCCGTCCCTGAAGGCTGTAACTCCTTTTTCTTCAGATAGAAGAGACGTCCCCATCATGAAATCCGGCTGAATTCCGGCTAAAGAAAGAATGGTTGGGGCTACATCGATTTGTCCGCCGCTTTTCTCTACGATTCTTCCCTCTTCACTCGAAGCCGGCTTAATAAAGAGTGGCACCTTTCTTCCGAGCTCAAAATAATCAACAGCGGTTTCTGCGTTTTCATATTGCGCCATTTCTCTGTCCTCTTTAAACAATGCGCTGTCATGATCTCCGTATACGACAATCATTGAACGGTCCCATAACTCTTCTTCAATCAATTTTTCTTTCATTGCACCAAATGCACTGTCTACGTAATGAACATTATGATAATAATTACGGAGAATTTCTTCGTCAAATAAACCGAAATCGAGCGTCTTCATATCATCAGGGAATGAATAGGGCGTATGGCTCGTTAATGCCACCATAAAACTGTAGAATGGTTCTTCCATGCCGGACATTTTTTCAACACCTGTTAAAAAGAAGTCTTTATCATTCAGCGTAAGCCCAATCTCCCTTTCATCCGGAAAATCGTCAATACTGTAAAACTCATCAAATCCAAAATTCTCATACATTTGATCCCGGTTCCAAAAATTCGGTCTGAACGCGTGAAAAGCGGCAGTTTCATAGCCCTCATTACTCAGCTCTTCCGGTAATGAGCCAAAGGAATGGCCGGGATATCTTGTGTAAACTGATCCTGATTTTAAAGGATAAAAAGAGGTGTTGATAATGAATTCAGCATCTGACGTACGTCCTTCATGTGTTTGATGATAAAAGTTGGAAAAATAGATCGACTCATCTTTGAACTCGTTTAAATTTGGCGTGACCACTTGACCATCAATTTCCTGGCCAATGACGGAAGACTGAAAAGATTCCAGCTGAACGACAATGATATTCGGCAGTTCATCCACTTCTTCTGTCTTCTGTGCTTGCTGTTTTTCTTCTTGGAAAGAGAGGATTTCTTCTTTTTCTTCAGCAGAAAGCTCCGCATCCTCAAACCAGGCCTCATCCATCTCATTCACAATGTCTACAGCATGATACCCGATCATGCCTGTCTGATAGTAGTTCTTTAAATTTGATATAGGATTTGGTTCAATAAGCTCTCCGTCCCTTGTAAGAAGCAGCGGTGTAAAAAACAACACAAGTCCTGCTGCTAGTGCGGCTAAAGGAGCTGTAATTCTGGACTTTCTGCTATAAGATGGAATTGTCTTTTTCCGATTAATGACCAGAAAAACGAGGATGATGAGTGCGTCCAGAAAAAACAGAAAATCGTACCATTGAATAATGTCCTGCATCCCTCCGCCCACTGCATCCATCTGCGGTAGCTGAATTACCAGCGACACGGATAACAGATCTGTGAAGTAACGGTAATACCAGCCGTTTGACACAATCAAAAAACTGATCAGCACACTGAAACCGACAAGCATCCATCTTCGTTTTTTTGGAGCAATGGATAAAATCCAAAAAGACAACAGAAAAGCACTGCCTAAACTGACAATTAGCATATAAAAACTAAAATATGTAGTAGTTGCAAGGCTGAATAAGTATAATTTAAGTAGTAAAAAACCTACATAAAGAAAGTAATCTCCATACTTGCGGCCAAACTCTTTCATCGAATCCCCCTATCTTCCTGCTCCTACTAATACCCTCCCACATTCATGAAAAAACTATGTGCGGCATATTCTCTTTTTTTAGAAACCTGGAAACTGAGGTTGGGGGACATTATGCTGTTAACATGTGGGCTGAGAAGAAGGCGGCATCTACAGCAGGGTATAGCGGCAGACTGGGACGTCATAGTGGAGGAGCCCGGGAAGGACTAAAGCGGAAATCCTCTCGCTGCAGAAAAGGGAAGGGGTAAAAACCTGAGACCACCTGGCCTCAGGCTCTTTAATGAACAGCTATTTACACATCATCCTTGCCTTTCTTTATTCTGCGGTCTGCGTACACAGCCATCGATTGACGCAGAAATTCAGAGAGGCCCTCGCCAAATTGGTCGATGTTTTTCGTGAATCTTTCATCGTTCATGTACATTTCACCAAGTCCTTTAAAGGCTTGAAGCGAATAATTCCCAACTTTGTTTAACCAAAGATACCATTGATGGATTAATTTCTGGGCTTCCTCTCCATCTGCTGCACCATGGCGGACTGAGGCGATTTGCCGGTAAAGCTCTTCCATTTCGTTTTGCATATTCTGTTGTTCTAATGCCGTGAGTTTATCTGTTTTTTCTTTCGCCTCATCAACCTTCTCGTCTCCCCAGCGTTCTCTTGCTTCCTTTTCATACGGATTGTGGCTGAAATCAAAGCCTTCAAACTTTTCCTTTTGACTCATCTTAATCTCTCCTTTCATATGAAGAATGGTTTTATCGATGGAAAAAAGCAGCTGATCAAGCCGTTTATGTTTTTCCAACAGGAGTTTTCTGTGCAGCTCCAATGCTTCCTGACGATTGTAATCAGGCTGGTTCATCATTTCTTTAATTTTCTTCAAAGGGAAATCCAGCTCACGAAAAAACAAGATTTGCTGTAATGTTTCCAGATTTTCCTCAGAATACAGGCGATAACCGGTTTGACTTAGTTGATCTGGAATCAGAAGTCCTATTTCATCATAATGGTGCAGTGTGCGCACACTGATGCCAACCAGATCAGCTACTTCCTTTATTTTAAACGCCATTCAAAATCCTCCCTTCGATTTCATGATAGAGTATCCCGTTACGTGAGAGTCAACTAAATAATTGAAATTTTTATGTTAAATTGACTTTACATTTTGTTAACTCAACTATACAATAAAAGTATAAATGTTAAGTTTATTTAACATGAGGTGATAATAGTATGCTGATAAAAAATCGGGTGAGGGAATTGCGTGCGATTCATAAACTGACACAGGAGGATCTTGCCGAAAAAGTGAATGTGACGCGGCAGACGATTGCTGCAATCGAGAAACAGGACTATATCCCTTCTCTGCTTCTTGGACTGAATATCTGCGAAGTATTTGAAGTGAAGATGGAAGAACTATTTTGGCTGGGAGGAGAAAATATTGAAAAATAATAGTACAGTAATGACCATAATTAACATATTGGCTATTTTATGTGTAGGCTGGCTGGCGACTGCATTTTATAAGGGCAATGAATCATTTGCAGATTTTATATGGAATCAAACAGAAGAGTTTTCAGTTGAGATTCCGCTTGTCCCCTTCATTGCGATCGGACTGCTCGGCGCTATGTCCTATATTCTTATGAAAAAGCTTTCCAAACGAAAGAAAACATTTAAATCCTTCTTCCTGCCCCCGGAATTTTCTGAGCAGGATGAAAGAGAACGAGCCATTACAGCTAGGGCCTGCAGAAATTCATATATTTTCTTAACCTACTTTGTCCCATTGATCGTTCTGGTTTTAGCTTTTGAACCGGTTTATGAACGAATCTTCCCTTCTCTCAGCATTTGGATTGTTCTCCTAATCCCGCTTGTACAGTATTTAAGCTATTATTTTACAATCCGCAGGCAGGAAAGCTGAATTTGTGACATTTACCTATACAATTGGATTATTTCCCGGAAAATAATCGAATGAAGTCGGTAGTGGTCTGATCAGGTGAACTAGTGGAAGGTGGCGACCTCACGGAGAAAATGCCGTATGATAAAACACATTGAACCGGTCAAAGAGCTTGTGACACCTTGTCCCAAGCTCTTGTTTGTTTTTTTTATAAATTATTTGTCCACCATTTTCTTTTGATACACTGCCACAACCAGGGCCGAGACCCCAATTGTCCAGGCGGTTATAATTAATAGTGCGGCCCAGCCATCCCCGAAGCCTGCCCCATTTTGAACGGCGTATCCAAGATCTACGAGCTGTGAATTCGGCAGGTATTCTGCTACCTTTAAAATAGGATACTCGTCTGAAAGCTGCACGGCGAAAGAGCTGAATGAGAAAAATAACAGCACAGGCAGTATAGCAACAGATGCTTCCATAACGGACCGTGTAATTAGCCCGAGCAGAGTGCCGATCCCCAAATAGAAGAGAATGGAAACAAACAGTGCAGCCACAATCAGTAAAGCATTTTCAGGCTGATAGCCGATCAGAAAAGCTGAAAATATAAGAACAATAGCGGATATCAGGAAGCTTACGAGACTCTTTCCAATTAGGATTTCACCTGTGCCTGCGGGCGAAAGCATAAGTCCGCGAAGAGTGTTTTTCTCTTTTTCTTCTGCAATCAGTGCGGATTGCGTAAACGCTGCGATAACGGTCAGTGTCAGGTTGAAGACCATAAAGACCATATCAAGGCTCTGCACACCCATTCTCCCGTAAAACGCTGCCAGGAAAAGTGGGAGAAAAATCATAGATGAAACATACAAATTTTTCGTGAAATCCTTATAATCCTTTTGAAATATAGCCATTGTCCTTTTTATGGATTGATTCATGAAAGCTTCCTCCCTGTCACTTCAATAAAAATATCACCCAGCGTTGGTTCATTTGATTGAATCCCAGCTACTTTATTCACATTCATATACTCGAATAATTGCTGAGCCCCTTTTGGACCTTTTTCAATCATCACTTCTGTTCCGTCTGTCAATTCAACCTTCAGCATGTCATTGCCAAATTTCTTTTTCAGCACTTTAGGCTCTTCAAGAAGCTGGATGGTGCCATTGTTCAGGAAAGCTACACGATCACATAACAATTCTGCTTCATTCATGTCATGAGTGGTTAAAAAGATTGTCGTTCCTTCACTTTTTAATTTCTCAAGCCCCCGGTAGATATGTCTGGAATTAACCGGATCCAAAGCAGAAGTTGGTTCATCCAAAAACAGAAGTTCCGGTTTATGCAGAAAAGATCTGGCAAGGATCACGCGCTGCAGCATCCCTTTGGAAAGAGCGGAAACCTTTTTCTTTTCTTCCCCTTTTAAATTCACCATTTCGATTACTTCTTCAATTCTCGTTGCTGGCACATCGTATAAATCACAGTAAAGCTTTAGGTTGTCCCAAATGCTTAATCTGCTGTACAGACCGGAATTATCGGTTAACACGCCAATTCTGCGGCGGTAATGGTTTTGCTTTATTTGTTCTGCAGGCACCCCAAAGACATAGGCTTCTCCGTCTGTTTCTCTTAATTGAGCGGTGAGGATTTTAATAGTTGTTGTTTTGCCTGATCCGCTTGGACCTAAAAAACCGAATGTCTCCCCTTTTTTCACTTCGAAAGAAATATCCTTTAATGCTGTTTCATTGCCGAAAATTTTAGCCAGCCTTTTAACTTCTATAATGTTTTCCATGATACGCCCCCTGCTTTTATAAGATGGACTCAGTCCTTCACTTCCTGATTTCATCTTATAAAAGTGTGGGTGACTCTGCATTAAAAGAACGATGAAAGGATGTCCGGGGAGGTTGAATAGCGCAAAAAATGCCTTGAATGAACACTATTTAAGGCCAAGCATCTCTTTTAATTCGGCCATTTTTAATTTTGAAAGCGGGATTGTCGTGCGATCTGTCCCCTCAAGCACCAAACTGTAACTGTTTCGCGTCCATGTAACGACCTCTCTTACCTTCTGCAAATTGACGATGTAGGAGCGGTGGCAACGGAAAAATCCAAACGGAACGAGCCGCTTTTCAAGATCATTCAGTGTAAACGTACATGGATATACTTCCCCCTGAACACTCAAGTTCGACTGCCCCTCGCTGCTTTCAACAAAATCAATTTCAGGAGGATTAAACAAGATAATTTTTTCATTTATCTTTGCTGGAATCTTTTCAATTTGAACAGGCTGACTGACCCCATGGTCTTCCCTCTCAGGTATTTCTTCACCACTGGATTCATCCTCCTCGAGTTCAACATCCAGCCTATGCAGCCCCTTTTCATCCAGACGGTGTACGTGCTCCGTCATAAATAATGCACTTTCCATGTTCCCGGTTAAAAGAAGAATGCTTTTTCCTTCCTCTTTTAATGCCTCTGTTACTTTTTTGATCACTCGTCTTGTTTCGAGGTCCACATTTTGATCAGGCTCTTCTAAAATGAGTACAGGCTTGTTCTCAAGCAGAAGACGGGCAAAGTGGACCCTCCTTTTTTCAGAAAAAGTGAGGGAGGAAATTCGCTTTTTCTTTAGATGCTCGAGCTGAACGAGACGAAGAATTTCATCTGAAGTACGAGAAGATAAATGCAATTTTTTCCAAAATGTAATTTGCTCTTTTACCGTCAATCGTTCGTATAAGCCCTCTTCAAGAAACATAACTGATAATTTGCCATTATAATTTTTAAAGTCAGAAGCAAGCTTGTTTCCGGATATTTCTATGCTGCCACTGGAAAGAGACATACCACCGGAAAAAATATCCATTAACACACTGCGTACATTCAGACTTGAATGAATGGCTGCTGTTTCACGGACCTTGATCTCCATACTGAAGGGAGGAAATACAACAGAATCGCTGCTGCTTTTTTCTGCGTTTATAATTTTAATCATTTAACCCTACACCTCAAAATCATTGATGCCGCTTAAAAATCTTCCTGATTACCATCAGCTGATTTTTGACCGGTTACTATCCCTTTTCTATCGGCAGCCAGTTTAAGACATCCTGTATTTTTTCATCCCAGTAATCCCAAGCGTGCCCCCGCCCAGCGTCCTCCATATAGACATGATCAAAAGACGTTTTCGAGCAGGCATAATTGAATCGTTTGTTTTCCTCATAAAGGTGATCATCCGTTCCACAGCAGTGAAAGAGCATTGGTTTCGGTCCGGATTCCTGATTTCTTTTTTCCAGCAAATAGAAAAGATCTTCGTCGGTTTGAGCAATTTGTTTGTTTCCAAAAATTAAGTGGTAATCATGATAAGGCTCACCTGAACGGCTTTTAAACCCGGCAATATCCATAACCCCTGACAGGCTGGCAGCAGCTGAAAATCGATCCGGGTGGCGTAATGCCAGTTTAAACGCTCCGTAGCCGCCCATTGAAAGACCCGCTGTAAAGGTGTCTTCCCTTCTGTCTGAAAGCGGGAAGAAGGATCTCGCAATATCCGGCAGCTCTTCGCTTATAAAGGTCCAGTAGCGCTGACCCTGTTCCATGTCCGTATAGAAACTGCGGTGAACCTGCGGCATAACCACCGCGATTCCCAGTTCAGATACATAGCGCTCAATGGAAGTTCTGCGGATCCATGCGGAATCGTCATCAGACAGTCCATGTAAAAGAAACAGCACCGGATAAGGACCCTTTGCTTTTTTTCCGGTCATCCCGATTTGGTTGGTCGTATCCTGAGGAAGAATTACCTTCATCGACGTATTGATCCCGAGCGCTTCAGAAAAGAAATTACAATCAATCAGTGCCATAAAAAAAACTCCCTTCTTTTTCCTATACTCTTAGTTTATCTTAACCTTGAGTGGAAATGTAAGAGAGTCCTAGTCTTATAGTAAAAAAATTGAAACCTGATTAGGAATAATGACGATATCTGCCGGTTTGGAGCGCTTTTTCACGCAGCTCTGCCCTTTTTATTTTTCTTGAACGGATCCAGTGATCAATGGCTCCGCTTCCTGAGACTACCCCTGCTACGATAAATAAAAAGCCGAAAAGCTGTTCCATATACAAATCCTCATTTAAAAGAATAGCCGCACCTGCGATGGAAAACAGCAAATTCAAATTCGTAAAGACAGCTGACTCACTTGGCCCGATCAAACGGATGGCATTATTGTAAATCATATGCCCTAGACAAGTAGCGAAAATAGCCGATGAGAAGAACAGAGCGTATTGATAACCCTCTCCCTGAAGCAGCGAAGCAAATCCTCCAGGTTCTGTTGCGAAGCTGATGCCCATCAGGATCACAGAGCCGGTTATCATCATCCAGCCTGTTAAAAGCAGTATGCTCATCGAAGTAGAAGTCTTTTTAATCAGTACAAATGAAATTGCCTGAGTCAGACCAGCCATGAAAATAAATAAATCTCCTGCTGCGACGCGAAATGCTCCCTGGCTGCCAGCCATCACAACGAGCGCCACACCTGCAAAGCCGATGATAATTCCAATGAGCTTCAACGGTGTAAGCCTTGCCTTTAAGAAAATCATCGCTGCAATGGCAGTTAAAATAGGTATTAAGCCAAGAATGAGTCCAGCATTAACGGCTGATGTAAGAGTCAGACCGATAGATAAAAAATAGTGATGCCCTACGACATTAAACAATCCTACTCCTGTGATTACTCCGAATTCCCGAAGCGTTGGCATCCTCCATTTTTTCATAAAAGCCAAAATCAGAAGCACACCGCTTCCGGCAGTTAAAATCCGGATGGATGTCATGGCAATCGGATCAAAGGATTGAACGAGTATCTTTAAAGCCACTACATTCAAGCCCCACACCACCATAAGACCTGTAAGCCATATATATACATTAGAAGCCTTCATTTCTTCACACCTGATTTCTTTCGTTTTGCGAATAGAATTGATTTCTACATCCTACCATGTTTTGTTCCCCTTGTGTGAATAAAAGAAAACATAACTAAAAGAGCTTGGGACAAAAGTGTCTCAAGCTCTACGACCGGTTCACTGCGCTTCAGGCGGACGCTTTCCGCAGGGACGGCGCTGAGCCTTTTCAGGGCGTTGCCCTGTAAAGTCTCAGCTTGCCGTCATATCCTGCAGGAGTCGCCACCTTCCGCTCCGCTCACCTACTACTACCAATAAATAGTTTCTCGTTTTGTAAACTTTTTTGAGTTTTGTCCCAGCCTCCTGTTTTGCAGGTATTACAGCTTCCTTCTTTTACTCAACGTCTCTCGTAATGTTTTTGACAGGGCTTCAACAGATAGGATTTCTTCTACTTCTTCTGCTGAGGCCTTTTTATTCCATTTCACCCGGTTTACCTCGGCAACGGTGATGCGCTTTTCGTCCTGACTGATCAGGATCAGCTCATCATCCGGCGAGACCCATCCCTCTTTAAGCACCCTGAACATAAAGCCTGTATAGCCTGACTTCTGCATTCTTGCCACCAGATCCGGGATATTGTATTTTGCTGCAAGCTTATAGCACGGCTGCCTTGGCTCTGTTACCTGCAGCCGGGCTTCCCCAAGGGCGAAGATATCACCGATGTGCGTGTTCTCCTCAGTCAGACCGATTGTCGACAAGTTCTCTCCAAACAATGCCTCTGTTTCTAAAAACCCGAGGAGGTCCTTCCAATAACTATAATATTCGTAAGGATACTGGCAAACGGCTTTTTCTGTGCCGCCATGATCTTTATAAGCCTGCTCATCCTCTTCCATCCCTAATTTATGCACCCATACCCGATGGTTCACCGGACGCTTCCGTATCGCTGAATCAAAGGTTTTGCTGCCGAATGTCAGTGTTTCCGTTTTCCCCGCATTCAGGGAATGTACTTGGTAAACTGTGCGCTCCATCGATTCCCTCCAAATAACCAGTATATGCTTACAGCCGGATGTCTCGCAGGCTTTCCCAGCCGTAAGCTGTTTCGTTATAGCCTTTGCCTTCTATCTCCAACACCTGATGGGACATCGGGGTGCCGCCAAGCTTTTGATAAAACGCACAATAAGGGTTCTCATCAAATGCCCACACATAAATTCCTCCGTCTCCCGTCATAGCAAGTGTTTCAATGATCTTTGACACAAGCATTTGTCCAATTCCTTTATTTTGATGCGGCTTTAAAAGATAAATGGCCATAATCTCATAGGGGTGATCAGGAAAATCTGATTCTCTTGATTCGCCTGCAATCGCAAATCCTATAATCTCGTTATCGATCTCAGCCACCCAGGTACAGGCCCGTTCATCATCAAAATCTTTTTCCCACTTTTCCGCCAACCGGTCCTCAGACATTCCATCAAGAAATTTTTGATCAATCAAACCTTTATATGTCTCTCGCCATCCCTCGATCTTCACCCTGCTGATTTTTCGTGCATCTTCGCGCGCAGCCTTTCGAATCATTACGAAAACCTCCCGTTAAAGCGTGATACCCATATTTCTTCCAGCTTTATCTGTTTTTTAAAATTGGGCTTAAAACGGTCCTATTTGTCTCGTATAATTCCTTCACTGGATGCAGATAAAACCTCTTTTCCATTTTGATTTGTGTAAATGGAGGTTACATTAACCAAACTGAACCCCTCTTTTGGGAGAACATCTGTCACCATTAGTTCGCATGTAATCGTATCTCCTGAAAAAACTGGACGAAGAAATCTGCTCGTCATTTCTCTCGCTATATAATGCAGATCACCGCCAATTTTTGTGCCAATGCTCGCAGTCAGCAAGCCGTGAACCATTACTCTTCCATTCTCGTCTTTTTCGGTGTGATGCTGACCCAGATCACCTGTCAGTTCACCGAAAAGCTGGATGTCTTCCTCCGTGAAAGTACGCTTCCATGTAAATATATCCCCTTTGTCTACCGGCAAAATCGTTCGCCTCCTGCTATTCTCTTATGTATATAGTATAGCTCATCATTTTCTAAAAATGAACATTCATTCACTCACGTTAAAATGATTTAGATGAATAAATTAGGGTACTTACATAGTAAAGAAATTCAGGTTAGGAGTGGATCGTTTTGGATCGATATTCTTTATTTATTGACGGAAAAGAAACAGGACAGGATTTACCTGTGATTGAAATCACTAACCCTGCAACTGAAAAAGTCTTTGCCACCGTTCCCCAGGGCGGCAAACAGGAGGCCCGGAGCGCTGTCGATGCTGCCCATGCTGCGTTTCTTCCCTGGTCTAAACGGACAGCATATGAACGAAGTGAATTGCTGCTAAAATGGGCTGCACTGATTGAGGAAGAGACGCAGGAGCTTGGGAGAATCATGACGCTCGAACAAGGAAAGCCACTGAAAGAAGCGGAGGGAGAAATTGCTTACGCTAACAGCTTTATAAAATGGTTCGCAGAAGAGGGCAAGCGGGTGTATGGAGAAATGATCCCGGCCTCCAAGGAAAATAAGCGGATCTTTGTACACAAACAGCCCGTCGGCGTAACGGCTGTCATCACACCATGGAACTTTCCTGCTGCGATGATTACCCGAAAAGTGGGACCGGCACTTGCTTCCGGCTGCACGGTTGTGATCAAACCGGCCAGCTCGACTCCACTCACCGCAATCAAGCTCGTTCAGCTCGCTGAAAAAGCAGGAATACCAAAGGGCGTCATCAATCTTGTCACAGGAAAATCCTCTGAAATCAGCGAAGAATGGCTACAGGACAAACGGGTCAGCAAAATTACATTCACCGGCTCAACAGAAGTAGGCAAAACCTTAATGAAAGGCGCCGCTGATACAGTAAAAAAACTTTCTCTTGAGCTTGGCGGTCACGCCCCTGCCATTGTCATGGAAGACAGCGACCTTGATAAGGCGGTAGATGGAGTAATTGCCACTAAATTTCGAAATGCCGGTCAAACCTGTGTATGTGCCAACCGCATTTATGTTCATGAATCCATTGCAAAAGAATTTACCGAAAAGTTCACCCAAAAGGTTAACAAACTGAAGCTCGGCAATGGACTTGAAGAAGGCGTGGATCTGGGTCCATTAATCAATCAGGACGCAGTGGATAAGGTAAATGAGCATATTAAAGACGCAAAAGAAAAAGGAGCAAACCTAGAGCTTGGCGGATCCGTCCGGGAAGGCTTATATTTTGAACCGACTGTATTATCAGGCGTTACAGACGACATGCTCTGCATGAACGAAGAAACATTTGGACCAGTAGCACCGATCACCACTTTTGCATCGGAGGAAGAAGTGATCCAACGGGCAAATGACACGATTTACGGACTAGCAGCTTACGTATTCACAGAAAATATCGCAACCGGCATCCGAATCTCTGAAGCACTCGAATATGGCATCGTCGGCTTAAACGACGGACTCCCATCAGCAGCTCAGGCACCGTTCGGCGGATTCAAGCAAAGCGGACTCGGCCGCGAAGGCGGACATGAAGGCATCGACGAGTACTTGGAAACAAAATATATTTCACTTGGACTTTAAAAGCATGCAAAGCCGCCGTGGACTCTGTCTTTATGGAATCTACGGCGGTTTTTTTAATCCTGGTGCCTACGCAGAAAAACCTTTTTTACTTTCTATTGGCTAAGTGAAGTAACAATAGAATAGGTTCATTGCAGCGGAGGCCGGGGACTCCTGTGTGATGAAGCGGGAAGGGTGAGACCATGCCGATGCGAAAGCATCAAAGGGGCTCACCTCCCGCCACGCGGAAAGCCTCCGGACGAAGCGGAAATGAACCGGTCCTATTCCCTTTTTCAAAAAATACATTGCTTGCCAAAAAACAGTACACTGTTGTTCTACTCTATAAGTACAAGTGAAATGACAAAAGAATAGGTTCATTGTAGCGGAAACCGGGGAGAAGCGGGAAGGGTGAGACCATGCCGATGCGAATGCATCAAAGGGGCTCACGCTCACGCCACGCGGAAAGCCTCCGGACGAAGCGGAAATGAACCGGTCCTATTCCCTCTTTCAAAAAATCAGTGACTGACAAAAAGAACAGTAGACAGCTGTTCAATATTATTAGTCCTAATGAAATGATGAAAGAATAGGTTCATTGCAGCGGAGGCCGGGGACTCCTGCGTGATGAAGCGGGAAGGGTGAGACCAAGCAGATGCGACAGCATCACAGGGGCTCACCTCCCGCCACACGGAAAGCCTCCGGACGAAGCGGAAATGAACCGGTCCACTTTCCTTTTTCAAAAAATACATTCCTTGCAAAAAAACAGTAGACTGTTGTTCAAAATTACTAGTACGAGTGAAATGACAAAAGAATAGGTTCATTGCAGCGGAAACCGGGGACTCCTGCGTGATGAAGCGGGAAGGTGAGACCATGCCGATGTGAAAGCATCAAAGGGGCTCATCTCCCGCCACGCGGAAAGCCTCCGGACGAAGCGGAAATGAACCGGTCCTATTTTAAGTACCTCTTCCCGACTTCAGCATAGGATACTAATAAAGCCGGGAAAGGACTGATTAGCATGTATTATAATCCATATGGTTACTATAATAATGATCCATACCAGACAATCCGATATGATTCTTACCACTCCAACGCTGGAGATCAATGGTACCGATTACCCGACTACGGACCCGCTCCGTACGTTGTAAACATTAACGAAGCCACACTGCAAAACAATGCTTTTCGTTCTGCTTTATGGACTGGAACCCATTTGCAGCTGACACTCATGAGTCTTAACCCGGGAGAAGACATCGGTTTAGAAATGCACCCAAACGTAGACCAGTTCCTGCGTATTGAGCAGGGCAATGGTGTTGTTCAAATGGGAACCACCAATCAATCAGTCGAATTCCAAAGCAATGTGATGGATGATTCCGCTATTTTTATCCCCGCCGGAACCTGGCACAATCTAATTAATACAGGAAGTACACCTTTGAAGCTCTACTCTATTTATGCTCCGCCCAATCATCCATTTGGAACGGTTCACACCACAAAAGCAGATGCCTTAGCTGCTGAAGAATAGTGAGATTCATTCCGATGAAAAAAGCCTTCCATAATGGAGGCTTTTTTGCTTTTATTATTCAAGACCTGGCGTCATGATAATTTTTTAGTCATAAATAAGCTGTTAGGATCCTCTTTGTACCCGTTGAACGGTGGGCAGAAAGTAAAGCCAAAACGCAAATAAAGCTGCCTTGCAGGTTCGAATGCTTCCATTGATCCGGTTTCAAGGCTAATACGTTTATAGCCGCGGCAGCGCGATTCATCTATTGCATGCTCAAGCAGCCTTCTTGCGACACCTTTTCTTAAATGGGCTTTTGCCGTTCTCATCGATTTAATTTCACCATGCTGAGCGTCAATCTCTTTTAATGCTCCGCAACCGAGCAATTCCTCTTCTTCCCACACACTCCAAAACGTAATATTCGATTTTTTCAGCTCTTCAAGACCAAGTGCATGCTTGCTTTCCGGCGGAGAATGCTCAAGCATCCCTGACAGATGCTCTCTGATCAGTTCCTTTATCTTAATGCCTGAAAGATCGTCCAATTGGATGTTCATATCTGCTATCCTCCCTTGCGATTATCCATACAACAGATGACGCATAGTAAAAGTTTATTTTCCTACCCTTTTTTCATGTCGCTCTTTTGCTTTTGCAGTTGATTTTTCAAGGGAGACATATTCATCCGTTTTATGAGCAGAAAGTTCATGTTCGCATGCAAAGATGTAAACAGCTTGAATGGCAGCATCCGAAAAACGAACGAGTCGAATTGAAAAACCTTTTTGCAATCCAATGACCACGCCTTTAGATGTCCAGCCGAAACGGCAAAACAGCATTCTTTTTATTTTCTCCGGAGGAAGCGACAGTTGATAAATAGACTTAGAGAACAACTGGATCGAATAGTGCAGGGCTCCCGATTCCACTTTAATCTCAAAACGGAGAAAACCCAGCAGTAAAATTCCACTTAAAAGAACGATATACACCCACAGTGCCGGTCCTGCCTGATTTTGCATCATATAGGGAAGCGGCAAAACTGCGAAGAAGAAAATGAGAGCAAACGTCCATTTTTGTGGTTTGGCGGAGTAAGTCGTGTTCTTCTCGCCCATTTACTGGTCACTCGGTTCAAGCAGTCCCATGGTCAAGCACATTTCGATGGACAGCTTTTTAGTTGATTTCGTAAAGCGGATTTCAAGGCCCTCATCAACAAAGCCAAGAATTTCTCCCCGTCCGAAGACCCGGTGCTTGACGTTTCTGCCGACTTCCAGCTCTGAAACTCTTGTCAGGGCATTCGGGTTTTTCGGGACCGCCCGTGTATGGATGGAGGCTTCTTCTTTTTCTTCCGGCGGATTGATAATGTGATTCACATTTAATAAAAATAGAGAAGGTTTTGTGGCCTTGCCGTTGCGCATTCGGTAAGACAGGAGCTCCAGATGCTCCTGGGCTCTTGTCATTCCCACGTAGAACAATCGTGCCGCTTCTTCCATTGGCTCCTTATTCCCCTCATCGCTTTCTTTTTGATCACTTTTGGAAGGAATCACATCGGCAATCAAATCCATCATATAAACATTCTTAAATTCCAATCCTTTAGAGCTATGCAGGGTGGAGAGGGTTACTGCGTTTTGATTTTTATTGAACTTTGATGTTTTCAGCAGAGATTCCAGATGCTTTAAACGGGCAGCGAAGCCTTTCATTGTTTCTTCTTTTCGCGCAATTTCTTCAAGCGTCATCAGAATATCTTTCAAATGATCCATTGAGAAGCCCAATCGCTCACTCATTTTCTCAAGCGCCTTATCATAGCCTGCGCGCTCCCGGATCAGCTTAATCACCGCATAGGGTGCTTCGTCCTTCATTAAATGAAAGGTTTGTTTTAATGCTTTCACCTGTTTAATTTGATAATCCTTTAATGGAACATGCTGAATCAGTTTGTCCCATACGGAATCCTGGGAAGGCACACCTTTGAGCTGCTGAACCTGCTGCTTTGTAATATAGCCCTTGCACTTTGAGTGAAACTGCTCAAAAACATCGATGCGTTTATCGTTAAACGTCAGCCGCATAAAATTCAGAATATCTTCCACTACCCAGTGAGAAAAAAACCGCTGATCTGAATCTTTCATGTAAAACGGGATATCCGCGCGGTCAAGTTCGTTCATCAGCAGGATGGCTGAACTATTCGTCCGGTAAAGCACAGCTGCTTCATTGTAATGGGTTAATGAAGCAAGCTCCCTTCCAATATAGCGGGACTGATCCTCATAATCGGGGAACACTTTGATGCTGATTTTATCTCCTTCCTCATTTTGAGTGAACATATTTTTATCGTACCGGTTTTTATTTCGTTTAATAAACCGGTTGGCAGGCTCGACAATTTGAGGAGTGGAACGGTAATTTTGCTCCATCATCAAAATGGTTGCGTCCGGGTAAACCTTTTTAAAATCCAGTAAATATTGCGGTTCGGCCGCCCGCCATGTATAAATCGACTGGTCGTCATCTGCTACAACACATAAATTACCATGCTGCTGCACAAGCTTTTCGATTATAGCATGCTGCACAAGTGAGGTATCCTGGCTTTCATCTGTCAGAAGATACTCGTATTTTTGCTGATACTTCTTCAATAAGCGTCGATTCGAGGCAAGCGCTTCATTTGCAAGCGTCAGCATGTCATCATAATCAAGCAGGAGATGCTTTTCATTCTGCGCTTTTGTTTCTTCATATTGCTCAAAAATTCTTTCTGCCTGCGGGACTTCACATGGAACGGTTGACCACTTTTCTTTCGGCAGCAGCTTATTTTTTATAAAGCTGATATAGCTCGAAAGTTCCTCAAGCTGGTCGTCTGTGATCGCTTCCCCGTTAAGCTTTTGAAAGAGATTTCGAAGGAGCATCTTTTTGTTGGCAGCCGGATTGGCAGGATCAAAATTCCCCTCAATCAGCTGGTACTCCATCCCCTGCTCCCGGCAATGCTCCCGCACCACGGAAAATGCCAGTGAGTGGATCGTAGAAAAATCAACTGGCTCAAGCGCTGGAAAAAACCGTGCAAACCTGCTTTTCATATCTTCAGCTGATGCTTTGCTGAAGGTGACTCCTTTAATACGTTCCGGTGAAATTCCTTTAACCTCAATTAAGTAGCCGATGCGCATAATAATGGTGGTTGTTTTACCCGAGCCTGGTGAAGCCAGTAAAAGCAAGGCCCCTTCCGTATGCAGCACGGCTCTTTTTTGAACCTCATTAAGGGAAACCTTCAGCTCCTTATGTTTTCTTAGAAAAAATTCTTCTGCACTCATTTTCAAACTCCTGACACGTTAATTTATCAATGCCTTGATTGTATCATTTTGAAGAAGTTTTGTGGAAAGGTCGTGGCAAAGGCAAACTCACTCCATAAAAAAGACGTCCGGAAATGATCTTTTCCGGACGCTTCTTATGCTGATCCTAACCAAAAACACTTTTTTCAATTTGTTTCATTTCATAAAAGTAGCCTTGCTTAGCCATGAGTTCATTAAATGATCCGGCTTCCACGACTTCCCCTTTTTCCATTACTATAATCTGATCCATTTTTTCAAGACCTGTGAGACGATGACTCACGAGAACGAGCGTATCATCAGCAGCCTGCTCGAACAAACGCTCATACAGAACCTGCTCAGTCAGAGCATCAATCGAGGACGTAGGTTCATCTAAAATCCACAGCCGCTGTCCTTTCAGCATGGCACGGGCAATCGCAAGACGCTGTTTTTCACCGCCGGAAAGATTTTCGCCGCGCTCAAGGACCTCGCTGTCGAGATCAAAATGAGGCAGTTCAACTTGATGAAGGGCATTTTTATACTCTTCATCTGTAAAGCCGGTTCCTGCAAGCTCAAGATTTTCCCGAATGGTGCCGTAGAAAAAATGATTATCCTGCAGGACGACATTTGATTTGGACCAGATATCCTCATCTTTTACGTGCTTAATGGATTGTCCGCCCAGCTGCAGATCACCTTCGCTTGCTTGAAGCACTTTTAATATGAGCATCAGCACCGTTGATTTCCCTGAACCGCTTGGACCCACAATCGCCGTTTTTGAACCCTCAGGAAGATAAAAACTCACGTTACTTACTGCTTGCTGCTCTTCACCTTCAAATTGATAAGTAAGCTCTTTTAAACGAACAGACAGCGCTTGTGATTCGGGCAGTGAAGTGATGGGCTCTAAAGTGCCTGCTGGCGCTTCTTTGACCACCGAATACAGCCGGTTTGAAGCAGTCCTGCTTTCTTCCAGATTCCCAGGCAAAGCCGCCATTGGGGTAGCATTTTCAAAAACGGTAAGAGAAATCATCACCAACATCGCTAAAAACAACCCGTCAAACTGGCCTTCTGTTACCAGATAGGCACCAAGCGCCAGCACCACCCATGAAACCATCAGGGAGACCGCTGTATTAACTGACTGGTTGAATATCAATTGAACCCCTTCGCGCTCCTGCTCCTGAATATATTTCTGAGAAGAAGCTTTCAGCAGATTTTCTTTTTCATCTAAACGCTGATACAATTTCAGCTCCCGGAAGCCATATAAAAGCTCCGTCACTTCTGTCGAAAGTTCTCCCCGCTGTTCACGCACACGGGAATCAATTTTGCGCTGGCTTAAAGCAAAATAAGCAGGTACGACCAGAGCTGTTAACATAAGTCCCACGACCAAAACGAGCGCAATATACACGGAGAAAAACATCGTAAAAGCAATGGTGCTTAAAAAAACGATGACCAGAACAATGGGCGGATAATACACACGCAGAAAGAAATTTTGCAGACTTTCAACGTCTCCGACAATCCGTGCCAATAAATCTCCGCTTCTGTATTTTTGATAAATGCCCGGGGCAAGAGGTTCAAGCTTTTCAAAGAAATTAACTCTTAAATTACTCAAAATTGAAAACGTAGCTCTATGAGAATAAAGGCGCTCTCCATACCGGCTGACTGCTCGGGCCAGCCCGAACATTTTCAAAAGCGCAATCATAACTGTCAATGCGTAAAGAGGTGGAACCAGGGCCGCCTTAGATATCAGATATCCACTTGAAGCAAATAAACCGACAGCCGTAATTCCCGCCAAAAAACCAAATAAAATGGACATAAAAATGTCTTTTCTTTCACGCCCTACTTCCTTCAAAACAATGGACAGGTCCTTCATGCTGAATTCCCTCCCTGCTGCAGTGACACCATGCTGCGATAATCAGATTCTTTATCCATAAGTTCTTCATGAGTGCCGGCACCTTTCAGTTCACCGTCATCAAGGAATAAAATAAGATCCGCATCCTGAATGGTGTGCAGTCTGTGTGCAACCGTGATGACTGTAGATTTTTTTGAAAGCTCCTTAATGGATGCCTGAAGAATTTGCTCGGTCTTTAAATCAAGCCCGGTAGTTGGTTCATCAAACAAAATGATGGACGGGTTTTTTAGAAATGCTCTTGCAATGGCCAAACGCTGCTTTTCCCCGCCGGATAGTCCCCGTCCGCCTTCTCCGACTGGCGTATCATAGCCTTGGGACAAAGAGGATACCATTTGCGATATCCCTGCTTTTTGAGCAGCCGCTATTATGTCTTCACGTGCTGCCTGTTTGCCCCCGCCTATAGCAATATTTTGGGCAATGGTGCCTGAAAACACATATGGTTTCTGTGATATATAGCTGACTTCATTAAACCATGCTTCTTCCGAATAATTCGATAGTGGGTTATGTTCAACTTCAATGCTCCCGTTTGAAGGCGCCACAAGTCCGGCAAGTAAATGAAGCAAAGTGGATTTACCAGAACCGGAGCGTCCCACAACCGCCACTTTCATATAGGGTTTGATTTCAGCAGATACACCTGTCAGCTCAAAGCCTTTGTCCCCATATTTAAAACCTGCTTCTTTAAGGTGGATAACTGGAGGATTGGAAACATCAAGCTGTCTTTCACCCCACGCCACAGGCTGGTCGTCCTTTTCAAGTTCATCTATAATCTTTTTTGCAGCCCCCATGCTGCCTCTTCCGGTATGAAAAGCGCTTCCCAGCTCTTTAATCGCTAAATAAAATTCCGGAGCCAGAACCAGCAGAAAGAATGCAGTGAAAAAAGTGACACTTTCAAACACCACAAGCCGAAGACCAAGTTCAAGCGCGATCAGGCCGATGCTCAGCATGGAAATATACTCAAGCATTAAGGAGGAAATAAACGCCACCTTCAGCACATCCATTGTGGCATCTCTGAACCCATAGCTGCTTTCGCGTATCGCGTCCTTCTGTTTAGCGGCCCTTCCGAATAGTTTCAGCGTAGTCAGCCCCTGAAGCGTGTCCAAAAAGCGACCCGAAAAAGCCGCCATTTTATCCAATTGCTCTTCTGATTTCTTTTGCGTCTTAATGCCAATGATAATGAAAAACAGCGGAATAAAAGGTGCTGTAATGATCATCAGAAGGCCGGTATAAAGATGCTGGCTGAAAGCAATAATCAGAATCATCAATGGAATAATGGACGTTTGGATCACCTGCGGAATGTAGCGGCTGAAATAGCTGTCAATCTCATCCACTGCGTCCATCATGACACTTACCTTTTGACCCGACTGTCCCTGAAGCGAAGCCTGCACCGGGTTTTTTGAAAACTTATCAAGCAGCCTCCGGCGAAAATCCTGCTTCACCTTCGACGCCATACGGACTCCTGCCCGTCCGCTCGCAAAAGTAAGTGCAGCCCGCAGCAGCAATGCAAGCGCCAGCCAGCCTAGAATCGGGACAATGGATTCAAACGGATGACCCTGTAGAAAAACACGATCCACCGCAAGCACAATTAAATACGCCTGAGCAATGATGCTCAAACCAGTTAAAATAGCCGTGGCCACTAAAAAGATCTGCGTGCCTTTATATTGTTTAAGATAAGGATTTAAGACATTCATGTAGTAATTCTCCTATCAACAAGCAATTTTCATCCATGAAATCATTTGTGAACTTATTCACATATTGTTTATTTTAATTATACCTAAGTATAAACGTATTTTCATCTTTAACGGGTCGGGATATGCGAAAACATGTGAATGATGTGTCAACATGCCTATCCGCATTAGACCAGAATGAAATTTCCATAACAATAGATAATCAATACAATGAAACCTGCTTTATAATAGTACTTAAATAAAAAATTCCCATTTTAGTTCACAGGAGGAGATAATGGTTGTTTTTTTAGTTAAATCAATAAATGTTAATTTCAGTCAGGAACCAAGAAAAGTGATTCACTCCATATTGCTGTTGATTGCCGGGGTGTTGTTAGGGGTAATGGCAAAGGTTCTCGATGAAACTCCCAGTAATTCATTACCTTATTTACTGGAGGTATTGGATTTGAGGAACTTTTTTTCCCGCATAGGTGTTTGGATATTTCTTGCGATGCTGATCACACTCTACAGCAAATCTCCTTTTAAATCTGCATTAAATGTTTTCTTGTTTTTTGCAGGCATGGTGGGCAGCTATTATCTTTATACCGTTTTGATTGCCGGTTTTTACCTAGGAGATTATATGATGATTTGGATTTTTATAACTGGAATTTCACCTTTTTTGGCTTTTTTATGCTGGTATGCAAGAGGAAAAAGCCTTATGGCTGTTTCTTTGTCCTCATTATTAATTGTGGTTTTTTCAAGACAGGCTTTTGGATTTGGAATTGGGTATTTTCACATTAAACATGTACTGGAATTGGTCCTCTGGTTTGCCGCGATAGGAGTGTTGTATCGTTCTCCCAGGCAGATTATCAAGGTGATAATCGTCGGTTTGATTCTTCACTTTCTGACAACTGAGATCCAATTTTTCTGGGGAATGTTGTAGACGGTCATGCTATATCCATATGTGTAAGCAAAAATCAAATGCGTAGAAAGGTGAGGGGAAATAAACGCAAAGCTGCTGTGAGTTAAAAGATGTCTGGACCGGCCTGGGCAGGGTCAGCCCGCACAGGCTCATATCCTTTTCCACAGAAATCGTTTGCCTGCAGGGCAGTAAAGAATCTTACATAATAGCCGGGTCACAAAAACGCCTATCCAGTTACTTAAACCAGCCCTTCTCCTTAAAACGGGAAATCGCTTCTATGCGGTTGCTGACCTCTAATTTATCCAGGATAACTGAGATATAGTTGCGCACGGTGCCATTTGTGATAAAAAGTTCGCTTGCGATTTCTTTGGTGTTTTTACCTTCTGCAATGAGTTCAATAACCTGTTTTTCACGCTCGGTCAACGGGTTTACATCTGCAAAAGCCATATCAACAAGCTCAGGCGCGTATATGCGGCGGCCTTCCATGATCGTGCGGATTGAATTAGCTAATTCATCGCTCGGACCGTCTTTGAGCAAATAGCCGCTGACGCCTGCATTTCGGGCACGCTCAAAATAACCGGATCTTGCAAAGGTTGTCAGGATGATGATTTTGCATGGATGATCTTTTAGTTCAAGCGCTGCATCGAGCCCGCTCATCAATGGCATCTCAATATCCATAATACAAACGTCGGGATTCTCCTGCTTTACTAATTCCAGCGCTTCTTCTCCATTTCTGGCTTTTCCCACAATTTCCATATCTTCCTCTAAATTAAGAAGGGACCCCAATGCACCAAGCAGCATCCCCTGATCCTCAGCTAATACAATCCGGATCATTGTTACTCCTCCTTTGATTCTTTAATAACAACAGGCACCCGTATCGTCAATGATGTACCTTCTGCAAAACGGATGTCCATTGAACCATTCACAAATTCAAGACGCTCTCTCATCCCCTGCAAACCGTTCCCGTTGTCACGATCCACACCTTCTGCCAGACCATTGCCATCATCCTTAATAAGGAGGCGAATTTCTTCAGATGTCTGCAGGATGCTGATCTCACAAAGGTCAGCTTCACTATGCTTTACGACATTTGTAACGGCTTCTTTTAAACACATACTTAAAACATTTTCCACAAGAAAAGGTGTGTGATGCAAAGTATCTGTTCCCTGTATATCAAAAGCAATCCCGGCAGCGTTTAAAATCTGCTTCACATGCACCAGCTCATCTCGAAGCTTTGTGCCCCTCATATCTGAAACGAGTTCCCGCACTTCCTTCAGAGCTGTTCTGGCTGTTTGGTTGACATCCAGCATTTCCTTTTTAGCTGTTTCAGGATCGGCTGTCATCAGCTTCCCGGCCAGGTCGCTTTTCAGCCCAATCAGCGATAATTTCTGGCCAAGTGTATCGTGGAGATCCCGGGCAATTCTTTGACGTTCCTCCATGACAATAAGCTTGGAAATACGCTCATTTGCCACCTCAAGCTGTGTTTCGAGTTTATCCCTTTTATTGCTGTTATACGAATTCAGCGGCAGAAGAATAACGCCGATTACACTGATTAACACAAAAGGAAATTGAGAGAAAAACAATTCGTCCTGCGTAAAAAAAGCGATATTCACGGTAGCAATCGTCGTTAGCACAAGAATTCCATATAAAATAAAAAATCCTATTTTATTTTGAACATTCCCCACCATAAACGCGAGAAATAAAGCGAAATAAACAAAACCGAATATGACTGTCATCGCGATACTGATCGCAATGGCAATCCCTACCCACACGTAGTTGACCCATCCTTTCGTTAAAAAAGTCAGTCTATACGCAATGAAGAAAAGCAAAATCATTAACACACCTACCGCAATTTCAATCCAGGAAGAAGACCTGAAAATAAAATAAAACGGAAGCATACAAAAAATGATCCATATGTAAATATTCAAACCCGTATTCTTTGGAAAAATATTATACCAATTACGCACCCAAGCCCTTCCTTTCTTTTCTATATTATATCAAAATACCCCTGCAAACTCACCGTAAAAAGCCAGCCTCCTCTGCTTTTTCAGTATACCAAAAAACGCGTTAGTGCAGTAAAGGGGCCAGGCCCCTTTACTGCACTAAAGAACTCCAAAAACAAAACACCCGCCCAATTGGACGGGTGAAGTAAAGGTTATTTTCCTTCAACACTGCTTATTTTACGGTTAAGCTGCACATTCAGTTCTCCTGTTTTAATACGCTGCTTCACTTCTTTAAAGCTGACAAATGTTTTACGGCTCTCGTCATACAGGCGGAATCGGATCGATTGAAGACTTGATCCCATTGTGATGGTCGTTGCCTGATGAAGAGGCGGAGTGGATTCGTGCGCTTTTTCCAGATTGTAATTGGGAACACGCGGGCTTAAGTGATGCACATGGTGATAGCCAATATTGCCGGTTACCCACTGAAGCACTTTTGGCAATTTGTAATAGGAGCTGCCGTCCACTGCGGCTTTAACATAATCCCACTCTGATTCATCTTCAAAATAAGAGTCCTCAAACTGATGCTGTACATAAAACAACCAGATGCCAAGCGAGCCTGACACAAACATAACCGGACCATGAACCAGCAAAAATGCCTGCCAGCCGACTGCCCAAATCATCAGGCCATACACAGCGATAATCGCTGCATTTGTTAAATACGTATTATTTCTTTCTTTTTTGCGTGCATCTTTGCGATTCATGCGGTTTGTTACAAAGAAAAGGTAAAGCGGACCGAGTCCGAACATAACTAGCGGATTGCGGTACAGACGGTAAGCCAGTCGTTCTTTAAAAGAAGCAGCGGCGTACTCATCCACTGTCATAATCCATACATCTCCAACTCCGCGTTTATCCAGATTACTGCTGGTTGCGTGATGGATCGAGTGCTCTCTCTTCCACTTTTCAAAAGGGAACATGGTAATGACGCCGGTAACCGTACCCAATATTGTATTAATTTTTTTATTTTTAAAGAATGATCCGTGACAGCAGTCATGGAAGATAATAAAGATTCTCACAACGAATCCTGCAGCCACTACAGAAAGTGCGAGTGACAGTAAAATAGATATCGATAAGCTTTGATAAGCTAAAAACCATAATAGAAAAAATGGTGGAATGGTATTAATCATTTGGCGGACACTTGCTTTAAAGTCTGATTTTTCAAAAGGTGAGACACTTTTTCTAAGTTCAGCCGTTTTTTGTTTACTCATATTTGCCTCCCAAGCTAAATCGTTTTTGTTGATCTTATGACCTCATCTTAAAGCTTTGCCAAAAAAGAAAGAAGTCATGAGTGTCAACTCTTATTCATGACATCTGTCATGTTCCGATAAAATAAGGGATTTTCTTCTGCCGTTTAACCCGGAATTTGGAATGATGAAACAGAAGAAGAATGGAGAAAATAAATGTAGCCGGAATTATGGAGGGTTGAATGTGAAAAGATTTAGTTTGTGCAGCATCTTAATGTTTGTTCTCTTCACCTCTTCTTTGTCTGCCGAGGCGAAGACCTCCAGGGAAGAATTATTGTCCGAGCGGATGGAGTATTATATTCAATACGGCACCGAACACTTTATTCCCTGGTACTACCTTGCTGCTATCGATCAGTTTGAGCGAAATATTCAGCTTGTCCGTGATGACATTCCAAAAAGAGACAGTTCTATTGCCATTCAATTTCATGAAGATTACTGGGCCGGCTCCATGAATCCAAATAAAGAGGACACCTCCCCTGCTACCATTGATCTTTTCGGAGGCAAAGGCCTTGATGGAAATAATGATGGAAAAGCGGATCGCAATAATGTAGAGGACGTTCTTTATACCATGGCCGCTTATTTAAGTGAATTTGGAAATGCGGAAGAAAATTTCTCCATAGCTCTGTGGGAGTACTACAGACGCGAGGAAACGGTGCGTCAGATTATGACCATCTCAAAGATTTATCAGCAAAATAATACGCTTGATTTATACGATCATGTTTTCCCTCTTCCGAAAGAGCATAATTACAGCTACCGCAGCACCTGGGGCGATAACCGGGGGTGGGGCGGCAAACGGATTCACGAAGGCACCGACCTCTTTGCAAATTACGGAGTGCCTGTCAGAGCCTCTACTCACGGCGTAATTGAAGTAATGGGCTGGAATGAATATGGCGGCTGGCGTGTCGGCATCCGGGATATTCACAATATCTACCACTACTTTGCTCATCTGGGCAGCTTCAATAAGGATCTTAAAAAAGGTGACGTTGTAAAAACCGGAACCATTATCGGGTATGTTGGCAGCTCCGGTTACGGTAAGGAAGGAACAAGCGGGAAATTCCCGCCGCATCTGCATTACGGCATGTATTTAGATAACGGACGAACGGAATGGGCATTTGACCCTTATCCTTCACTCCGCATTTGGGAAAGACAGCAAAATTAGAGGCTGGGACAAAAGTGTCTCAGCCTCTTTGACCGGTCCACTTCACTTCAGGAGGACGCTTTCCGCAGGGACGGCGCTGAGCCTCTCCAGAGCGTTGCTCTGTAAAGTCTCAGCTTGCCGTCATATACTGCAGGAGTCGCCACCTTCCGCTCAGCTCCCCTCATACTATTAATAGTTACTACCTCATTTTTAATTTTGTTTAACTTTGTTCCAACTTCTTTCTTTTGCTATTCCAGTTCCTCTATCTCTTCAGGAATAACATAATCTGTGTAAAATCCGTGCACGTCAATTTCAAAGAATGTATACATTTCATCTAAGTCATTAATCGTGTAGACATAGGTGACAATACCCTTTTTGTGAAGTTCCTCTACTAGCGATTCATTCACTCTTGCTTTTGAAATGCCAACCGCGCGCAAATCATGTTTCCGACAAAATGCGAGGATTGATTCGGGAGAGTGGTTTTCCCTTCCCACAATATACAAAACATCCTCAAAACCATAGCTCCTTATAATGTCTATGTCATCGCGGTAGTACATTTGAGGGATCAGCCGTTCCACTATTCGCTGGTCCACATCCTTTATTTTTTCCCCGACCTGCTTGTAAAGCTTTTCGGTGTCTTTAGAGGAGGTCCCCTTCCCATCAAGGAGCACATAAATCTCAGGATGCTTCTCCATCAGTTTAATGACGCTCTCAAAGTCAAGCGGGGTAAAGTGCAAATAGTAAGGAAGCTTAATGAATTTACTATAAGAAAGAGCTTTATTTTTCGGTTTAAACTCCTGACCATATGTCTCGTCCCAGCCATGGCGTGCCACAAGATGTCCATCACTGGTGAGGGAAAGATCAATTTCTATCAGCTTATAGCCATTGCTGTAGCTATTGCGAAAAGCCTGTTCACTATTTGTATAGTCCTTTCCTTTAATTCCTCCTGCTGCGTGTGCAATGAGTTTGTGCTTAGTCCATGCATATGAATCCACTTTTTCTTCAGAAGGACTTATCCATGACCATAAAACCATGAAAAGCAGTATATACTTCATTCTTCAACACCTCAATTACAGTCTTCCTTTGTAGTATGAGCTATTTGAAACATCAAATTCCTGCAAATCCTCTTTAGCGTAAAGTTCCTGTGGCTAAAATCTGCATTTCAACCTTCAAATTGTACTCCATGTTTTCAAGAACCCTCTGATCCATTTCCTCAGTCCACTCTCCATGATGATACATTCGAAAGTTCTCGGTTAATCCAACAGGATCGATCCCTTTCTCCTTCAGATCATCGATAATCACTTCCACCTGCTCTTCAGTAAACTTTCGCACCTCTTCTTCCATTTTGGAATACTCACTGCTTTTTGAGAGGTCTTTTTCTCCACGATATTCATAAATGCTGCCTTTTAATTTTATGGTAATATCAAGAACCGGATGATCTACATCTTTGTTGGAGGAGTAATCAACTTCTGTATTCAGAAAGTCGATCACGACTTCTTCTCTTTCCTCCCCGTTTGAACTGAGAGGTATTGTGGCAGCAGGAATTTTTCTTACCCCGGAAAGCATCTGAATAATTTGCCCTTCTTCCCTGGAGTATACTTCTTCCATTTTGTCATGTTTAAATAGGGCAATGCCTGAAAGCTCAACGATGCTCTCTTTGTGTTCAAGATAAGGAACCATGATGTCTACTACAGGGTTTGAATGAGCGTACATAAAATTATGGATGGTCGTAAAAGGACTGAACATAATATGCGGCTTCGGCTTCAAAAGGGCGTTCATATACGTCACGATACTTGGCTTATCAGGATAATCACCATTAAGAAGTCCTTCTGCCGTATCTTTAACGATCACCACAAACACATTTCCGCCAATGACGGGATTTCGGTAAAGATGCTCTACTACTTCCCACATTTTTCCGCTAGTCGCGAATTCTTCATTAAATAACACAACTCTCAATCCGTTTAATTTAATTTCCTTATCCGCCTGCGAGGAAAGATCTACAATGGCTTCTTTGATCATGCCTGCCTGCGTGGTGTATATTTGATTTGTCTGTTCTGTGGAAGAGCTGAACTGAGGAATGGCAAGCGTCACCTTCATATCCTCTTCATCTACATAATCAATGCCAATTAAACTCACCAAGGCTACATCTTCTACTGCACTTGGTTTAAGTTCAGAAGCACATCCCATCAAAAGCAGGGAACAGGAAATAAGCCATATAATCCGTATATTCATGATGAAGCCTGCTTTCTTCTGGATTTCACCGCATGAAGAAGAATTAAAAAATTTGGCCATAGAATAATGGCAAATTTAAAATAAAATAAATTATCGTAAATCAATTCCTGGGTGTCTTTTGAAAAAGGAATATTGATAAATATAAAAATGCAAATAGAGATCAGATATACATGATACGTTTTATTATTAGAACGGAAAGCATCCATCCCCTTTTTTGCCACCCATAAATACGCAGCCGCACTCGAAAGAATTAGAAATACCCATAGAGAAATCCCCAACACATCAATCCGTTCAGCAAATGACAGTTCAACTGCCTTGTACAGCTTTAAAATAGGGTAGAGAACTTCTTCCATCTGCCATTCTGAAAAATACATCACACTCACGATTGTTACCCCGGTATAGATTAAAATCGTAATCCAAATACCGATGCTTGCATTTTTAAATGCCTTTTTCTGGTTAATAATATAGGGGAAATACGTCATAATAAGCTCATATCCACAAATAGCAAAATACCCATTGCGGGTGGCTAGTAAAAATTCTTCCAAGGTGAAATTTGAAACCGGCAATAAATGACGAACATCCCCCTCAAATATGGGCCACTGAAGAAAATAGATCATCCACACCGTCAGGAAAAAACTCATTACACAAAATCGGGCGATGGATTTTATTCCGCCATGCACCACATACAGCAGAAGGATAAAAAAGATAAACAAAGGAGTTGTAATGGTTCTGTCAGGCAGTGCGATAATCATGATTAAATCAAGATATCCCTCTATAATTGAGGCGATAAAAATAATCAGATACATAACCAAAAATAGATTAAGGGCTTTCCCTAAAACCTTGCCAATCATTTTTTCATTTAATGTGAAGATATTATCCTGTGGATAGCGTAAAAACAGCCAAATAATCGGGATGAGCGTCAGGTTTGCTATGATTCCAAGCATCAGCGGGAGCCACCACTGGCTGTACCCCATTGAACTTAACTGATTGGGCAGAGACAGAAGTCCGAGTCCTACCATACTGTTTTGAACAAGGAAAACAACGTGGTATCCTTTTAGTTTTTTCAGCTTATTGTTATCCACTCATGTTCACTCCTCATCCAGCGGGCTAACACGATTTCTTTTCACTACAGAAATTCCTTTTTTGAACCGCAGCAGCCCCACTGGCAATCGAAGAACACTATCGAGAAGATCCGTCCATTTTCTTGGGATCCCAGGAGCTAAATACGGTTTTCCAAGAGAGGTTAAATTCAATAAATGAATAAACAGCCACGCAAGCGCAATCATTTGCCCGTAAAGTCCGAACATTCCTGCAGATAAAATAAAAACATAACGGATAAACCGGCTTGTATTGCTCATCAGAAAATTAGAAGGCAAAAAGGACAATAAAGCTGAAATCGCGACCAGCACGACAAGCATATTGCTAATGAGTCCCGCTTCAACTGCTGCTGTACCGATGACAATACCGCCAACAATACCGATGGTCTGACCGATCTTAGTTGGCATTCGGGACCCCGCTTCTCTTAAAATTTCAATAACCAGTTCAATAAAAAGCACTTCGATGACAGGTGGAAACGGCACGCGATCCCTGGATTCCTGAAGATTAAGAAGCAGCTCAAAAGGAAGCAGCTCCGGATGGTAAGTGAGAGCAGAGATATAGGTTGGCGTTAAAATAATTGTGACAAAAAAGCCAAAAAAACGGAGACTGCGAAGAAGTGTTGCGGTCATCCAGCGGTTGTAATAGTCTTCCATTGGAACAAATAATTCAAAAAAAGACGTGGGACAAATTATAACCGATTGACTGTTATCCATAAGTACTACAATTCTTCCGTCCAATAAATACTGCATAGCCATATCAGGTCGAACCGTCATATTGTATTGAGGAAAAGGAGAAAGCGGATGATCCTCGATCAGCTGCTTCAATACCGATATATCCAAAAAGCCATCATAGTCCGTTCCGTTGATTTTCTGCGAAATACAGTCCAAATCTTCCTTATTCACTAAATGCTCAATATATAAAACAGCGACCTTTGTATTCGTTTCCGTACCGATGATATAATCCTTATTTTTTAAATCCGCATTCGTGATCCGTCGTTTGATCAGCGACAGATTGGTCTCAAATGATTCTGTAAAAGAATCCTGAGGACCGATAACGGTAGATTCTGTTTGCGTCTGCTGAATCGCCCGGCTTTCAGCGCTAAACGTTTCGAGCGCATAGAACTGATTAGGCTTATGCAGATAAATCACTGTATATCCAGTGGTAATTAAATTCAGTACATGACTCAAATCATCATTCTCAAGCTTATCCGCTGCATGAATAACGGTTTCCTGATGCCGCAGGATTGGGTTAACCACCATTTCATGTAAAACGGTCGTGCCCACAAACGATTGATAATAAATCAGTGTGACAAGGCCTTCAGACGTTCGAATCGGCTTGTACTGAACGTCCTGTACATCCTTAAGCATTTGTTTGATCGCTTCCAAGCTTACAGATCTTGATTTGGCTGATTGCTTTTGAGGCTGGGTCTTTCCCTTTTGACCAGACACTTTCTTTTCCAGGACCTTCCCCAGCATCTTGATTAGACCCATACCTTCACATCCTTATTTTCCATCATCTTTATTCTTTTATTTATCTCCTTCTGAAAGGGGATGTATACGTTTTTCTCAGTTTTTTAGCATCATAGACGCAAATACCAAAGCTTGAAGTGAGCACAAAAAAAGTCCAAAAAAATCATCTCACTCTCTCTTGAGAATAAGACGATCCTTTCAGACTTTTCCTATCTTTGACCAGCTATGCGCTCAGCTGCTTTTCTTGCGCCGGCGATATTTCTTGAGGACGGTCCCAATTCAAGCTCTGCAAGGGGCCCGGAAACAAATAAGTGCTCACACCATTGGAGGGATTCGTCTACAATAGGAAAACCGCAATTCGCACATTGAAGCTCATGTTCCTGAATAAGCTCCTGCAGCCACCCTGCTTCCATCACACTGTTTGAAAAACCTGTAGCAAACAGCACCGTTTTCGCCTCTGCCGTTTTGTTTGAGTGTGTAAGTTTCAATTGAATAGATGACGATTTCTTTGCCCATGAATCAACTTCATCTAAAATAAACGCAAAGGCGCCTTCCTCTTGAAGCTTTTTTAACCTGGAACCAAGCTCCCGGGGAACAGAGCCTTTATGGCGCACCTCAGTAAGTACCTTTCTTCGTTTTTCATACGACTCCAATTGTACAAATGATCGCATATTTTTAGGTCCCAGCCAGCCGGGATCGCTGTCAAAATCATGAATACGATTTTCATGACGTGCAATTTGCGTGACCTTTCCCGGAAAGAGCCTAGCCAGTTTAATCACAAGATGGGCGGCAGTGATTCCCCCGCCGATTACAGCCACTGGAGGAACAAAGGAAGGAACTTTTTCCTCAAAGATATGCCCTGCCTGGTTCGGATAGGAAGCATTAAGCTCCTGTCCCCATTCAGGCGTATATAACTTATTGTTGGTTCCGGTTGCGACCACAAGATTCTCACTTCTTAACCGCATCCCTGTATCTATTTGGACTTCCCAGGCAGCATTTATCTTGTTTATTTTTTCTACGCAGCCTTTTACCCATGCCTTCTGCAACTCCACTTCCTGAAAAACTGCATCACTATGCTCGTTAAACAGGGAAAGAGAGGGCCGGCTGTACGGTCCATAAAAAGCGTTCTTGCTATCCTCTTGTTTGCCATACGCCTTTAAGCTGAAAGGATTAACATCGACATGATGAACGCCGGGAGATCGAAGAAACGGCATTGAAATGGTTTCAGTCCGTTTTTTCCATTGATAGAGAGGCTCTGGATATGGATCAATGATCTTTATACGGTTGATATCGGTTTTCCGGTTCTTCAAAAGAGACGCCGCAATGGTGCACCCATGAATTCCCCCACCTATAATGATCCAATCATACATCTCCTATTTCACCGTACCCTTCAATAAGCTGTCCTGCTTTTACATATCAACATGAAAAATCATCGTATTGCCGCTTCTATTGCTCTTGCTTCCAAGCACTTCCGCAGATACATCTGTCCACTTTACACGTTTCATTTTTTCTTCCAGCTGATCATCAATTTTCATTTCGATTTGTTTCATTTTTACCATCGTTTTTTCAAAGGACAGGCCAAATCGATCTGAAGCCTGCTGGTGAGGCGAATGCTTCACTAATAGAGTCATAAACTGGTCGGAAGTGCTTGATTGGGCAGCAAGAGAATCTTCCATCTCAATAATATACTCATATAATTGTCGTTCATCTTCCGGCAGTTCGCCTATAATCTGACGTGCCATAATCTCCATTAAATGCTGGTTCACCCTAAACACCTCCAATTGATTAAACGATTTGATCCTAGTATTGAAATTCTACCAGCTGGCTTTTTTCACACCTGGTACCTGACCCCTATGCGCATATTCCCTGAATGCAATTCTGGACATTTTAAATTTACGCAAATAGCCTCTCGGACGTCCTGTTACTTCACAGCGGTTTTTTAAGCGGGTAGCTGCTGAATCACGAGGTAATTTCTTCAGTGCCTCATAATCCCCTTTTTCTTTTAATTCTCTTCTTAAATCTGCATATTTTAACACCATTTCCTGGCGTTTTTTCTCTTTTGCCACCTTAGACTTTTTAGCCATTTAACTCTCTCCTTTTAAATCGTAATTATTACGTTTTATTAAGTAAATCATATTCATTACGATTTATCAACCGATATTTTTAAAAATCAAAAGAGCTTGGGACAAAAGTGTCTCAAGCTCTTTGAACGGTTCTCTGTGCTTCAGGTGAAGGCTTTCCGCTCTGCTCACCTTGTACTAATATATACTGCTTCATTTTTGATCTTTTTAAGTAAAACCCACCGTCTAAGCCTGGGTCAGCCTGTATAATTTTCTACAATCATTAATATAAATACACTGCTCATAAGTGCAGCATTGCATATGATCAGGATTAAATTGCGGCCCGCTGCAGCAAAAACCAGACCCGCAGCTCCAAGTACGAATGTCAGCCAAATGGCCGTTTCAAGTCCGAACGTGATCTTAATCAGCCATAAGAGTACACCGGCGACAAAGAAAAGCAATGATGTTTTTGTTTTATTCATGGCTGCCTCCTGTACATTAGGTTAGTATATCCTTATTTTCCCTCTGTGCACTTCATTTTAAACATAGGAATCTGCCCGAAAGCCGACATATTCATTTAACATATAAAATATGATATACTAACAAACAAAAGACGCTTGGTGCTCGAAACACCAAACGCCGGCAATAGAACGCCCTCTAAGGGGGGCAGCATAAAGCAGACAACGAATAATCCACCTGAGCCGCCAAACTCAAGGGTGGATTATTCTTTTTTGTTAAATGACAAAATCGAAACGACGAGACCTGAGAACGCGATCATCATCATAATTCCTTCGAACGTTGTCAAACAGCATCACCCCCTTTTCAGCGGGATGTGCCGACCACCCTTGAGAAACGATTCTATTGTTAAAAACAGTCTATCACATCCAGGATCGTTAAAAATGGGTGATTAGTCCGAGAAAGCGCAGTAAGCCATCTGAATGGTTACCATTCGTCAGGCAGTTTCCTTTTGTAACTCATCAATTCGGCGTATACTACTTCTTGTACCAAAACTGATTGATTATTAAAGGAGGCTACAAATCATGACAGCATCGTTTTTAGAACCTTTTACATTTAAAAATGGCGTTACGCTGAAAAATAGAGTAATGCTCGCTCCTATGACGAATTTTGCTTCGAAGGAAAATGGGGAAGTATCACAGGAGGAAATTGCCTATTATGAAGAAAGATCTGAAGGCGTTGGAACGGTCATTACCGCTTGTGCCAATGTAACAGCAGACGGTAAAGGTTTCCCAGGCGAAATCGGTGCAGACCGTGATGAGTTAATCGACAGCCTGTCTACTCTTGCAAAGGCTATACAAAATAAAGGCGCAAAAGCCATTCTTCAAATTTTCCACGGCGGCCGCATGGCTCCACCAGAACTGCTGCCTGATCATCAAACCGTGAGTGCAAGCGCCGTTGCGCCATTGCGCGATGGAGCGATGACACCGCGCGAGCTTGAGTCAAGTGAAATAGAATCCATTATTAAAGCATTTGGCGAGGCAACACGCCGGGCGATGGAAGCTGGATTTGACGGAGTTGAAATCCACGGGGCAAACACGTATTTGCTGCAGCAGTTCTTCTCCCCTCATTCCAACCGTAGAGACGATCAATGGGGCGGCACGCTGGAAAAACGAATGACATTCCCGCTCGCAGTTGTAGAAGAAGTGCTAAACGCAGCAAAAGACGATTCTTCCTTTATCGTCGGCTACCGCATTTCACCGGAGGAAATGGAGAATCCAGGCATCACCATGGAGGACACCCTGACATTTGTGGATCGTTTAGTTGAGGAAAAGCTCGATTATCTTCATGTTTCAGTTCAGGACTTTAATGCAGGTTCAATGCGCGATTCAGAAGACAAAGCCTCCCGTGTTCAACTGATTCAAGACCGGGTTGGCGAAAAAATCCCGGTGATCGGAGTCGGTTCCCTTCACACACCGGAAGACGTGGAAAAAGCAATGGCAGGAGGCGTTCCTCTAATTTCTCTTGGACGCGAACTCATCATGGAACCAAAATGGGTTGAAAAAGCAGCGGATAACAGAGCGAATGAAATCAGAACAGATTTATCTGTGAACGACCGGGAAGCACTGGTCGTCCCTGAACAGCTTTGGCAGGCAATAATCAATACACCTGGCTGGTTCCCTGTACGTGAACATTCAAAAACGGAATAAACATTTACTAAGCCTGAGGCAGATTTGTCTCAGGCTTTTTGTATGGAACAAATAGGCCGTGCCTTCCCCCTGCTGCTTTATGATAAACTGATTTCAAACGAGGATGCTGGAGGATGTGAAAACGTGATACTCAAAAACGTACTTGCTATAGCAGCAGGCGGAGCGCTCGGGACTTTATCCCGCTATTTCCTGAATGCTCAAACTCTCTCATTTTGGAATGGCTTGCCTGTCGCCACCGTTCTTGAAAACCTTTCCGGCAGCTTCCTGCTTGGCCTGCTTATCGGAGTTCTGATTCACCGCCCAACAAAAGAATGGGTAAAGCTTGGTTTAGGCACAGGCTTTTGCGGCGGATTTACGACGATGTCGACACTGGCTTCAGATACCTTGTTTATGAATTCCACCTATTCACCCTTTCACTCAGGCATATATGTGGCTATATCACTTTTCGGAGGAATCATTTTGGCCTTTGCCGGTCTGCATTTAGGTGAGAAATGGGGACAGCGCCTATGAATCTCGTACTCGTGAGTATTGGAGGAGGACTGGGAGCAGTCTGCCGCTATTTAATGGGAATTTTGCTGCAAGAAAAATTTCCATCCACTGTCATCCCTACTGCTATGCTGAGCGTAAACCTTCTGGGCTCGTTTGGACTGGGTCTATTTTTAGGCTTTTTTTATGGTTCCATTCCAGCCCAGCCCATTCAGGACCCCATTTACCTGTTATTTGGCGTCGGCTTCTTTGGAGCGTTCACGACCTTCTCGACCTTTAGTGTGGAAGCTGTTCAATTACTGCGTGAACATTCCTATACAAGGGCACTCGTTTATATAAGCCTCACCATTGCCGGAAGCGTCTTTATTTTTTTGCTGGGGTTATGGATAGGCAGCTCATAACGGTGAAAAAGGTATTCGCAGTTCCGCTTACCGGACTCCGGATACCTTCTTTTAGTGTGAACGCATTTTTTAAAATACCTTCTTTTGATCCCTGTCTTCTGAAATCATAGCAACCGCTTCTCTAAAGCGCTGGGAATGAACAATTTCCCTCTCACGCAAAAACCGGAGTCCATCATTTAAATCCGGATCATCAGACTGATCAATGATCCATTGATAGGTCGCTCTTGCTTTTTCTTCTGCTGCAATGTCCTCATATAAATCGGCAATCGGATCTCCTTTTGCCTGAATATAGGAAGCGGTAAATGGAACGCCTGCAGCATTATTATAAAATAAGGCACTGTCATGGCTCACATAATGCTCGGCCAACCCCGCTTCTCTCAACTGCTGCGGCGTAGCATCCTTTGTCAGTTTGTAAATCATGGTGGCGATCATTTCCAAATGTGCAAATTCTTCCGTTCCGATGTCCGTTAATAATCCAATTACTTTATCAGGGATCGTGTAGCGCTGATTTAAGTACCGCAAAGCAGCCGCCAGCTCCCCATCCGCCCCGCCGTATTGTTCCATCAGGTACTTGGCAAGCGTAGGATTGCATGTACTGACCTTAACAGGATACATTAGCTTTTTTTCATATGTCCACATATGCCCACCTCATTTTCTATACTTGCCAAGGCCAGGGAGCCTCACTCCATTCCCACCTTTGATTATTTCTCATCGGCATGCCGAATCGCAAAGGCCCATGCTGCGCTTCAAATTCCGTCTTTAATTTTAAGCTGTGAGCTGCGTAATGATTGTACTGCTCAATCGCTTGAGCGTCATTGGGATGTGTATCAAGGTAGAGAACCAGCTCAAAAATCACAAAATCAACTGCCTGAATTTCCTCCAGCTGCTTATAATATTCCGGGCTCAAAGGCTGCGCCATAGGAGTTGACCTCCTTTATTTTTTCTTATAGGGATTCTCATAATAATCATAGAACGGAACCCAAAGCGTTCCCTTCCTAAGAGCTTCAATGGCTGAAAACTGTTTGAAATTTGGAGGCTGAAAACCAATAAATAAATTCGGAGGAGTTACGTAATACTTGACTCCAATAGGGGGACACGGATCAAAAGGACCTCGAAACGGTGCATACGAACGCCTGAACGGAACATGTCCGTGTGTCATTTTTTTCACCTCCCACATAGCACCTTACCCCCTGAGTATATTCACCACATTCAAAAATAGTCGCAAATAGGGGTGCGCCACTTACTCCTTTACTCTATTAAAGACACTACCTTTAAACATAAAAAACCGCTTTTCACTGATTAAGCATCAGTTCAAAGCGGCTGTTATTTTACGATATCTTTGCCTACGAATTCGCCTGTTGAAGGATCAATAAAAAATCTTCTTCCATAGAAATCAGTAACGCCAAGCTGATCATTAGCTGAGCTGATGCCGACGTATGGAAATCTTCTTTTCCCTGCTAGTTCATCTCCTGGATCCTGGATCTGCCACAGCTGATTTCCGTCCATGTCCAGACCTATTACATTATCAAGCGTGCCATCTGGCGTAAAAATGACAATGACAGTATCCTTAAACATTTTGGTTTCGTGAATATTTTTTTCAAGCGTCACCGTTTTGCCCTGTATCGTTAATTCGTTTTTAGTGTATGTCAAATTATTCATCAATTTCCTCCTATTAAGCGTTCATTTCCAAAGTCGCCAACGTACTGACCCATCAGATCAAACTGCTCTCCTCCACCTTGATGGCCAAACAAAGGATTTACTACACCGTTACGAATAACCGTGCCTTCTTCCAATGTAAGATCTGCCAGATATTTTGGAGTGTACGGCAAAGCAAATTTATCCTGGATTTCATGAACTGTCAGTCCTGTAACGTCATCTTCTTTCATAAACCACCCTCCGTACATATTGGAGTTTTCTCCATCATATACCCTGACAAAGGTAGTCGTCTCAGTCAACTGAACTTCTTTTACACTTGTACCAGGCTTATATGGGGGCTGATCGTACCCCATTTCATCTTTCCACCATTTATTTGTTTGTTCAGCAGGCACCTCTTGGATCAGCTTCGATTGAATACCGGAAACCGGTTCATCAGCATGACGGGTTATCGCAGGATTCGTTGCATTTTGCACTGCACCACCAGGTCCTTTTAAGGCGTATGCACTGCCTCCCAATATAAATGCAGCCTGAAGAAGACTTGCATTCCGCTGCTCTTCGCTAAGTTCATTTCCCATCATATCACGGCCTGTCAAATACTCACTCATGCCGTTTGCACTAACTAGTCCGTAAATTCCAAATTCCGACTTTTCCAGAGCACTGAGGGATCTAGTGGACTTAAATGTCTGAATGCCGTGTGTAGCTGCATCCATGCTTTTCCCTGTATTGTATAGTGCTTTTCCTCCCTTTAGTAAACGGCCTCCGATGCCCACAATTGGAATAAACCCTGCAGCAGCCATCCCACCTGCTATGATGCGCTGACTTTCTGACAGCTCTTCACCTGTAACAGGATCAATGCCGGTTGATGCACGCTGATAATCGTAATAGCCGCTAAATTCGCCAGCTAAGTTCACAGTGGTGCCCCACGCCTTTTCATACCATGGACGTGCATCAAGCTCCGCCTGTTTGGCCTGTGCTTCCCTGATTGCCTGCTGTTCCTGTTTGTGGGCAATATATTCGAGGCCGTTTTTTTCCACGTCCCCTTTTACCTGATAGGCTTCGCTGGTCTCAAATGCGGCTGAATCAAAATGAACAGGATCGTATTCTCCATTTTGTCCCGTCGCATCCATCATTGCCATAAAAAGTGCCTCGGCAATGGTTTGAGCATCTTCAGAGACTGCGTATTCCTCCACAAGCGCCTGGTCCAATTCCTCAAGCGTTTCAATTGTATCTTGACGTTTATTTTTCGCATCATCCAAATTTAACTCGAGCGGCTCACGGGAATAGGGCTCCAGAGAAATCAGATCATTGATACCGGATAATATCCCTGAGAGGTCCTCATGCTGCTGACTGATCATTTGAGTAATCCGATGATGTGCACTGTCAAGCTCCTGCTCTAAAAAGGGAAGATCAATAAAGGTTTGTGCACCAAGCTCACGGTCTGAGCCCATTGCACCCACATCCTGCATAAAGGCTATCTGCAGATCAGCAAAGTGAATCCAGGAATCCACTACTTCGCTTTGCGCACCAAAAAACTGCTTAATTGCATCAGCTCCTGCTCCCTGAAATGCCTCATCAAGGGTGGACACCGCCATCATTTTTTCTTTGAGGAAGACAAGCTGTTCCCGAAATGTCTGGTACTGACTCACACGTTCTTCCATGGTCTCCTTAAGTGCTTCAGCATCATAGCGTACGGTTGATGACATGCTCCTCCCCCTTTTCCTAGTTGCGAATGATTGATTCATCCTGCTTCTTCAAAAGATCCACATTCGCTTTTGTATCTTCTATTGTTTTTTGTACAATTTGCTGATAGGCATCCAAGAGCTCCTGAATCCCTTGTTCACGTTCTTCCCATGCTTTAGTAAAAGCAAGCTGATTGTCCCCCAGTGAGGAAACAGGAGGTGCAGTCAATGTCACGTCTGCCAATGCTCTCTCCACATCAAGCAGTGCCTGGGTAACAGTATGATGATGCAGTTTAATTACAACCATGACGCAAGCCCCTTCCTGATCTCACCCAGTTTACTGATTGCGCTGTCAATTGCATCTTCCCCTTTTCTGATGAGATCTTCAGCTTCGTTTGAAACGATATCCAAAGCGGTCAAGGCAGCAATTTGATTTTGCAGCGTGCTAATCTTTGATTCTATTGAACTGATATACATGGAATAATCATAATGAAGGATTTGATCTAATTTTTCACTCGCCGCTTCACGGTCTTCATCGAATGAATCCGCCCTGGTCCCTTTCCATGACGCTCCCAGCTCAGGTTCCGTCAGAGTTTTCTTTTCTTCAAATCCTGTCTCCTGCTCGCGTTTAATATCGCTCAACGCCGTTTCCAGACGCTGAATATCTGCAGCGATGTTTGTACGCTGCGACGTTATGCTGCTCGTTAAATTGTTCAACTCTCCCGCTAAATCCATCTGACATACCCTCCTTGATTGTCTCCGATCATTTTCTACTATTTTCCTATATTGTAAGGGTGAAAATGATAGACAGGCAACCGCCATGTTGCTTTATTGGATAAAATAAGAAATAGGACCCGGCTTATCAAAGTAGTTCTAAACTACTCCTCTACTCAGTAAATCTCACAACTTATGAACCTTTACATTAAAAGAATGATTCCACCTTTTGAATCATATTAGTATTCATTTATACATTGATTTTACCTGACATGTTCAAAAGACTGTATTCTTTCTGTAAGCGCACCCAGATCTTTGGTCAGTTGTTCAAGATACTCTGACATGGAAGTAAATTCTTCTGCTGCAGCAAGCTGTTCTTCTGATGTAGCTGAAATTTCTTTTGCATAGGCTGCCCCGTCGGAAGTATATTGTTTAGATAATTGAAGTGTTTCCCTCATCATTTTTTCCTGCTGATGAATCGTCTGAGTAATACCAGCCAGCTCACTGACTTTTTCATCCACGGCCACAATGGACTGATGAATCTGAGCGAAGGTGCAGGCCGTCAGTTCCATTTGCTTTTCACTATCATGAACTTCCAGTAATTCCTCCTCAATAAGCGCTCCCATCTGACCGTTCTTTGCCTCAATTTCCTTAACGACCTCTGTAATCTGCCTGCTTGCTGATTCTGATTGACTCGCAAGCTTTCTCACTTCTTCAGCAACAACAGCAAACCCTTTTCCAGCTTCTCCTGCCCGTGCAGCTTCAATAGAGGCATTGAGCGCCAGTAAATTTGTCTGATTGGCAATTTGACGGATCGAACCCACAAACGAATCAATGTCCCGCATTTGCTCACTCAATTGATTCATCTCTTTCTTTATTTTTACTGAGATAGAAGACACTTTCTTTAGTTGGTCTGATGTTTGGGTAATAGCCGATTGACCTTCTGATGCAAGCGTTCCAGCACCTTCCATTTGAGCAGAAAGGTGTTCTGTATGGTTCTGCATAGATGCTGCTGCATGGGTTAATTGATCCAGCTCACTCAGGCTTTTCCCGCTGGTAGTCAATTGGCTGTGGGAATCCTTCATCCAATCTGTCACCGAAGCCGCCACTTCAAAGCTGACACTTTTCGTTTGCTCCGCTCCAGCTGCAATGCTTGAAGATATTTGCTGTAAAGATTGAGAAGATTGTTTAAGCTCTAACACAATTGCATCGAAACGAAGCTCGTTTTGCTGTTGTTCTTTTTTGTAATCCTTTTCATTTTGCTGTCTGCTGTATACAAGAGCACTATTAGCTGCGGCGGTTAAGATCAAAAACACAGCATGAATCAAAAGCAGAGGAAATGCATAGTTTTCAGTGCCGCAAAGTAAAACCGGAAATAGAAAATACCCGCCTAAATGGTGAACGGCAAAAATTACTGTACTGATCGCGATCATAAGAATCGAACCAAAATAAGCAATCAATGCAATGACCATGAAAATGGAAAAATGATATTCCACCCACCCATTGCCTGAAGCAATTATTAACATCGATCCATGTGTAAGCGTGAGTGTAATCAGAAGTTTAAACCAGCTGCTTTCCGGATTTTTTTTATAAAACACTGTAGCAACCGCAAGAAGTCCAAGGGTTACAGCCGCCAAAACACCAAATACCCCTTGATCTGCAGTACTCATGACATCATTGCGCAATAACAGAATCGTTGCCTGTCCAAATCCTAACTGTGTATGAAGAAACCAGACCGCCCCAGCTAATGCTACCGTTAAATAAGCAAAAAGAATCATTAATTTGTTTCCTTTTATCATAATTAATTCGTCACCTTCTCTTTTTATAAATCAATACTATTTACCTATTATCCACTGAATGTACTTTCTTTTCCAATTTGAATATGCTGCTTTTCCACTTTTCCTGCACGGTTTTTTAATAGCGTCCAACCCTTGAAATCTTCATACATCGTGGTATACTTATTTCGTTCATAACGGTTGACTTTTCTGAAGAGAGAGAAGTTGTTTGGAGATTAGAGCAAGTTACCTCAACGAATCAGGTCACTCAATGCTTAATTAAGTACATGGATCTTTATTTATAGTCCATTCACTTAAGAAGAGTAATTGGACCTTACGTTCACGAACGCCAGGGGTACATAAGAGTTTAAAATAGAGAACCTTATTCTGACAATTAAATCTGCAGATAAGGATTATTTTTCATGCAGCTGAACAATCACTGTTTTTTGTTATGCGCTCATAACCTTGTACTGACTTTTGTGAGACTCAAAAGTCAACCAAATATAAAAAGAAAGAGGTAAAAAGATGAGAGGCGTTTTTACAAAAGAAGAGTGGTTTGGAAATGTTAGAGGAGATGTTCTTGCAGGAATCGTAGTTGCACTGGCACTGATTCCCGAAGCAATTGCCTTCTCTATTATTGCCGGGGTGGATCCCATGGTGGGCCTCTATGCATCCTTCTGCATTGCCGTTGTGATTGCATTCGTTGGCGGACGTCCCGGGATGATTTCAGCCGCTACAGGAGCGATGGCTCTATTAATGGTGACCCTGGTTGCCGAGCACGGTCTTCAATATTTATTCGCAGCGACTGTCCTGACCGGCCTTCTGCAGATTCTGGCAGGCGTGTTTAAATTGGCGAAATATATGAAATTTATCCCAAGGTCAGTGATGATCGGCTTTGTAAATGCATTAGCGATTCTGATTTTCATGGCTCAAATTGAACATTTTGTTGGAGAATCCTGGATTATGTATGCATTAGTGGCTTTAACTCTGGCCATTATTTATCTGCTGCCACTCCTCACCAAAGCAATTCCTTCTACTTTAGTGGCCATTGTGGTGGTAACAGTCATCGTTATTTCTATGAATATAGGGGTACGTACGGTTGGAGACATGGGTGCTTTAACTCAAACTCTTCCAATGTTTTTAATCCCTGATATTCCGCTGACTTTTGAAACACTGCAGATCATTTTCCCATATGCTATTGCCTTAACGGTTGTGGGTCTGCTTGAATCACTTTTAACCGCTTCAATTGTGGATGATGCGACAGATACAGAAAGTGATAAAAATATGGAAACTCGCGGGCAAGGAATCGCGAATGTCGTGACAGGATTTTTTGGAGGAATGGCCGGCTGTGCGATGATTGGGCAATCCATTATTAACGTAAAGTCAGGCGGAAGAGGAAGACTCTCTACTCTTGTAGCTGGTGTTTTCCTAATGTTTTTAATCGTCATTCTCGGTGGAGTTGTGGTGCAAATCCCTATGGCAGCTCTAGCAGGTGTTATGATTATGGTTTCCATCAGCACATTTGACTGGACTTCCCTAAAAACTATGCATATTGTGCCTAAAACCGATGTGGTCGTAATGGTCGTTACAGTAGCGGTCGTTGTATATACGCATGATTTATCTCAAGGCGTTTTAGCCGGCGTTGTCTTAAGCGCACTATTCTTTGCTTCAAAAATATCTAAAGTAAAAGTAATGTCGCTCCTTGTGAATGATGGCTCCAAAAGAATCTATTATATACGCGGACAGATTTTCTTTGCATCTGTCACTGAGTTTTTGGAGGAATTTAAGTTTTCTGAAGAAGTCGATGAAGTTGAACTGGACTTTACTGCTGCTCATTTATGGGATGATTCAGCAGCCGGAGCGATTGATAAGATTGAAATGAAGTTTAAACAAAATAATACGAAGGTCTATTTTAAAGGGTTAAACGTTGAGAGTAAGGACCTGATGAACAAAATAGGCGGCTTATCAAACAACGGACATTAAGCCATTCTGGAAGGAGGGAAAAGATGAGGAAACTAATGGTCGCAATAGACGGCTCAGAGCATGCAGAGCGGGCACTTGAAAAAGCAATATCGATCAGTGCTTCCCATGATGATGCGTATATTGATCTTGTATACGCAGTAGACGGAGATCAATCAAAATCAGACATCCTGCACTATGGCGATAGCGATACCGCCCGCTACAAACGGGAAAAAATGCTTGAAAAAAATGCTGAAAAGGCAAGACAGGAAGGCATCCACGTTTCAATTGAAATTCTGCACGGATCCCCTGCCGAAACGCTTATATCGTTTGCCAATAGCCGTGAGTATGATCTGGTTTTAGTAGGCAGCAGAGGCCGGAACAAACTTCAGACCATGCTGCTTGGGAGTGTAAGCCATAAGCTTGTGAAGTATATTGATGCTCCAGTTATGGTCATAAAATAATGTGAATGATTTCATAAAAAAAAGCAGATTCATCTCATGGATGGAATCTGCTTTTTTACATTTAATTTTAATTTATATTACTCATAACCTGACAGTTGCGGATGTCTTTTAAGTGGACAAGCTCCACAGTTGAGGGCTGAGTTTTACGCTTTAATGCACAAAAATTTTTACTATCAACTGAAAGGATGGTATATTCTTCTCCATTATAGAGTATAATATCTCCTTTTTTCATTTTACTTCCTCCGTTTAATGATTGATTCTCATGAAATAGGGACATATAGCAAACACGGTCACATGCTGAGGTACCTATGCTTTACAAGCCTTCACACATTTTTCTATTTTTAATCTATGAAAACAGCCATATTTTTTCTCAAAATATGACGATTAGTTTGAACAATCGTGCGAATTCGACGATAACACTTATATTTATTATATCATCTTCTATCAATCTGTACTCAACAAAATAGGTTGAAAAGTTTTTTGAGGCTGCTCCTTTCTCCAATTTACATCACTCTATATTGTTAGCCCTTTATAATCAGCTTATTCAGGTGAGGACTCAAATGATCATATTAAAGTGCCTGATTTCAAATGTAAATAGTACTTGGTTTAACCCATTGAAGACACTTAATACTATTCTCTCCCACCTCTCTCTTTTTCCCACAAAAAACCACATTTTTTTCTGCATCTTCTTCATATTTTAGAATTCAACGGGCAGGCTAACAAGGTTCACCAAGACTGTTTCGTTCAAGCTTGGTGAGAACTAAAAAGGAGGAATGAAGATGGGAATTTTAAGCGGAAACCCTAAAACAGAACCGATGCATTACGGAGAGGTATTCGGTACCTGGTCTTATTTAACTGTGGCAAAAGCAGGCGTAGCGTCACACCAGGTGATGATGAATCACGTTGGAGATCATGACCTGCAGCGATTAATCGATGAGGCAATCAAAGTCAGTGAAAATGAAATTGATCAAATTGAAACGATTCTGCGTGAAAATGGGATCGGTCTTCCTCCAACGCCGCCTGCACGCCCGGTAGCGAAACTCGAGGAAATCCCTGCTGGCGCCCGTTTTCAGGATATGGAAGTATGCGCGGGTGTTCAGGCTGCCATTGCTGCAGGTCTTGTTAGCTGCAGTCAAATTATAGGCCAATCCGTACGCGAGGACATTGCTCTTCTTTTTGGGCAATTTCACATGGAAAAAGCAAGACTTGGAGCCAAATTTTTAAACCTTAGCAAAGACAAAGGGTGGCTTGTTCCTCCGCCGCTTCATCAAAATTAATGTTCTGTTAGCATACCCTTTTATGCATAAAAAGAAGTCCTGATTTTCATCAGGACTTCTTTCTCTCTTACTTATTCAAAAAGCGCCTCAAAGGTTGAAGTAGGAAGCACAGACTCTCCTCCAATGACGTAATACTTTCCAGTTTCATGCGCGTAACCTGAAACTGTATCAATTGTCGTCTGTTTAGGACTAACAGGATTTGTTAAAATGATTGGATTGCCATTTATTCCGGCAAAAGCTGACCCCGCCAAGGCATCCGGGAAGTTTTGGCCGGTTGCAATAAAGACTGTTGACATATTTACACTATCTAAATTGTGGAAGTAATCAATAATCTCGCTATTCGTTTCATAACGGTTGACCCCGCTTAATCTCTTAGCACCCCTAAACGATTTAGCAACCTTATCACTAACAATTGATTTTCCACCGATAATAAATGTTTGATTTTCAATTGTTTTTTTGTATTCTTGCAAGGCAGGTGGGATGGTATCTGATTTTGTTAACAGAATTGGCATACCAATCCACGATGCAATTGGTGCAATGGATAGTGCATCAGCATAGCTGTTTCCGTTAACAACTACAGCTAATTCAGTCAGACCAAGCTCTTTAGCGACATTTACAGATGTCTCATAACGATCCTTACCACTAATTCGCTTGATGTTTTTTATCCCCAAACTCTTCAATTCTTTCTCCACATTAGGTGAAACAACATATCCGCCCCCTACGATTGTCGCAGAGCTTGCGTTTAGTCGAACAATTTCATCCTTCACGCTGTCAGGCAAAGATTTTGCTTTTGTTAATAAAAGCGGTGCCTGATGTTTGTAAGCCAATGGTGTTGCGCTCAGTGCATCCGGATAATTTCCTCCTGCAGCAATGATCACATGTTTTGAGCTTTTCCATCCCTCAGCAGAGACCTTAACAGATGTTTCGTAACGGTCTTTCCCGCTGATTCGTTCAAATAGCTCGTCATTTCCATCGTAATCTTCAGAAAATGTGATCGCGTTATAGGCATCTAATCTTCCCCAGCCTGATACAAGATCATATCCTTCCACTGGTTCCGAAAAGTAGTACGGGTCCTCCGGATCAAAAGGCTGGTACGGATTATCACTTTCTTCAAAGGCGATATCCTGAGCACTTCTTGTCAGAATGGTTTCAATATCACCAGGAAGCAATTCAGGATTATGAGAAAGCAGCAGGCCTGCGACAGCAGCCACATGCGGAGTTGCCATCGATGTACCGCTTTGGTAAACGACATTGCCATCTGGCATTAAACTTGGTACATCAGATCCTGGTGCGACCAAATCAAGGCCTTCTCCATAATTCGAGTAATCTGCAACAATATCCATTCTGTTCGTTGATCCAACAGCAATGGCGTATTTAGATGACGCTGGATAAGAAACTTCTTCGTATGCTTCATTTCCACTTGCAGCCACTACGGTCACGTTGCGGTCGTTAGCATATTTTAATGCATATTCGATTACCCGGCTGTATGGACCGCCAAGGCTTAGATTCAACACCTGTGCTCCCTGGTCAACCGCGTATTTAATCCCATAAGCAATTTGCTCTGTATCCCCGCCGCCTGAAGCGTCAAGAACCTTTACAGGCATGATGTCTGCATAAGGATTGATTCCAGCCATTGAGTAATGATTATCAGTGGCTGCAGCAATAATTCCCGCGACATGAGTTCCATGTCCGTAATCATCCATTGCATCCCTATTTCTGCTGACAAAATTGTAGCCTGATTCAGTTTGAACGCTGTCACTTAGGTCAGCAAGTGTATGATCTACTCCTGTATCAAGAACGGCAATTAATGTATTTGTAAGCTCTTTGCCTTCAAGTAAATCGCGCAGCTCCGTATAGTTGATGTCAGCTTCCGCTACCCCCTGAACAGCTCCGTCATTTTCCAGTGACCACTGGTAGTCGTACTGCGCATCTGCTGTAAAAGCCTGATACTGCTGAACCGGCTCCACAAAATCCACTTCAGGAAGCTTGTCCAGTTTTGCAGCAGTTGATTTCATCGATTGAGCAGAAGCCTGATAAGAGGAAGACGCTTCTACTTCAAGCACGAACATATTTGGAAAAACAGACTCGTCCGCTGCCAGCGGTTCAATCGATTGAACACCATAGGATTTTGTTTTAGATTGAATGCTGCTGATTTTCTTTCCGTCCTTCAGTTTTACAATAAGACGATTGTCCTCTGGTTTAGCAGTTGAGTATCCGCCTTTTGATAAAATGGAAGAAACGGTTTGATTCGTCAAATTAGAAACGCCAATCCCCGTACCTGCTTTCTGAATTTCTTCTTTTAAAAACTCAGGAACGGAATCCAGTGCAGTGGAATAAAGGGCGTTGATTGAATCCTGATCCTCTTTTGTGATTTTATAGGTGCTTGCACTTCCATTTGCAGCTATGTCTTTAAATAATGGTTTTAACTGCACCAGGTTGTTGAAAACGTCATCTCTTACTGTTTTGCTCAGCACCATTTTTGTACTGATAAATGGGGCTGCTTTGTAATAAGTAGCTGACAGGTCTTTCCCCTTGCTTGTTTTTGCAAGAACATCTTCACGGATCGAACGTAAATCCGCTAATATTCCTTTTCCTTCTTCTCTTTGATCCACAGCCAGTTCGACCGTGCATTCCTCACCAACTATGTCATCTGATGGAGAAAGTGTAATTCCCTCGTAGCCGATCGTATAAGGACCGCCTGAAATTTCAATAAGTTCTCCTTTTTCGTCTTCATAATATTCGGTTCCATACGATTCTACTTTTATGTAGTAGGGGCCTGTCCAGGCAATAGGAAAATCAATAATTGCCGGCTCATCCATGTAGGAATAATTCATATAGCGGTCAAATGCCCAATTATCTACGGCGTTTTCAATACTCGAGTACACCGTGATGTTTAGCTCTTGCTCTGATTGAAGATTTATACGAAAATGAGTAAACTCTTCGACATCCATTTTTGATGGGTCAATCGTATACCATTGAACGAACTCCCCTTCTTCAAATGTCGCCTCCATCATTTCGCCAAGTACTAATTTTTCTTCCTCATTAGGAACCATTACTTCCGCTTTTACTTCCATTGAACCAAACTGACTGAAAAAAAGCGAAAAGATTAGAAAAACAGACAAACAACCGCTAACCAATTTCCTTTTCATTTACATCCCCCATAAATTCATAATATTTACATTTATATTAAATCATAGAATCAGAGTCACTGGCAATCTCTTCTAGTACGTTTTTACTCTTCTTTTCTCTTTATTTTTTCAACACTAAAAAGCGGGACTTATGGCTCTACTCTGTTCATAGTTTCTATGCATCAAAATGCTACTCCTTTAAATTCAGTATTCTATGGTGTCCTTTTTTTTCCGCCGCTGCGATATAGGAGGTGAAAGGAGGTGATTGACCATGGCAGTTAGCAACGTCAGTGATGTTAAGCTTCGTTTGGTTTTCGAAGACGGTTTAAAGCCAAACGGATCACCCATTTTAAAACGAAAGACACTTAGCCGCATCCGTTTCACAGCAACACCTGATCAGCTTCACAACACCGCACAGGCTCTTTCTTCTCTGTGCAGCTATTCACTTTTGGACACGGAACGAGTGGAAACATCCGGAATCCATCAGTTTTAATGACTCGTTAGAATGAAAGGAGGCGAAAACATGAATAAATCACTGGAACTTCAATTTCAAACAGCTGGTGGAGCAACTTCCACCCTGTCAATTGATTCTCCCATCGAGCCCGTCGATCCGGCAGCTATCAAATCAGTAATGGAAAGCATCATTGCTGAAGACGCATTTGTTACCCCAACAGGCGGACTTGTCGCCATTATCGGCGCACGCGTTGTAGCAAGAGGCGTTGAAGACGTGGAAATGGCATAGGGATTATCTTATTACTAAAAGCGGTCAGCGAACAGCTGACTGCTTTTTTTATGAGTAGACCATAGAAAGGAGTGAACCAGCATGGATGAGTGGATTAAGCTGATTAGTGAGGTAGGATTTCCAATTGTGGTAACTCTCTATTTGCTGCACCGGATTGAAGCGAAACTCGAAGCAGTGATTCAGTCCATACACGGCCTCACCGAACGAGCAGGATAAAAAAAGAGGAGCTTATCCTGTAAATCGGATAGCTCCTCTTGTCTATTACAAACCTTATTCAAATGTTCCTTTCACAACCGCTTCTCCGTTTTTAACCATGACTTGTCCAAGGGAAATGACGGTATCAATCTCAAGTGTGTCTTTGTCGAGCAGCACAAGATCCGCATCTTTTCCTTCTTTTATCTGCCCTTTTTGAGAAAGCTTAAGAATCGCTGCAGGATTTTCAGTTATTACGCGCACAGCATCCTCTATGGCCACACCTTCTTTTAAAATAGCATCCCGGACTTCAGGATAAAGCGTCGTTACTTTGCCAAGCTGAAGACCTAAAAATTCTCCCTGTTCATTAAAGTCCGGAAGACTTGCCTGTCCGTCAGAAGTAAACGTAATCAAAGACCCATCCACACCTTGCTCAAGCATCCTCTTCAGCGCCTCACTGCACTTTACTTCGCCTTCTTCAAAAAACTTAGGGATCGAACTCGTCGTAAAGTCCACGTATCCTCCTTTTTTCGCATAAGCAATACCTGCTTCAAATAAGTGAGGATTCCGGTTTATATGAGTTGGATAAAACTGTTTAATCGGAATATCGGTCGTCTCCACAACTTTTTCAATCACATCTAAATGGTCATAGCTGTCTCCCACATGCACATTGACAATACCCGCTTTTCCGGAAAGCATTCCCCCAATCCGGGCAGCTGAAGCAATTTTCGCAAGCTCTTCCACCGTAGGCTGCGAGGACCGGTGATCTGCAATCGCAATTTCACCTGCACCAATAATCCGGTCAATTAAAATTAAATCATCCTCAATCGTACCTGTCAGCGTTTTAACCGGCACTTGATAGGACCCTGTGTGCGCATAGCAGGTGATGCCTTCTTCTTCAAGTCCTCTGGCTTTGGCCACCAAACTCGCCATCGTACGGGTCGTGCCATCGGTTCCTATCACACCCACAAGCGTTGTCACTCCACCAAGCGTCGCATCTGTCAGCTGCAATTCAGGCGTTCTTGTCTTATAGCTGCCTTCTCCTCCGCCGCCCATTATATGAACATGTGAATCAATAAAGCCGGGAACGACTATTTTCCCTTCAGCGTCTATTTCCTCAATCTCCACAAAACCTTCCGGCCGCTCGATCTTCTCTCCAATAAACCCGATCTTACCATCCACCAGCAGCAAATCCTTCCTGCCAAGCGGATGCGGCGCGTACACATTCCCATTTCGAATCAACTTCAACATTTCAGCAGGCTCCTTTCAGTTTGCAACGTAACTTTCTTTATCACACTAAAGGGACCTGGCCCCTTGACCAAAGTAAAGCGGTCAGGCCCCTTTACTACTTTAATTCACTAAAAATTAATCAAGGTAGCAATTACAATAAATAGTGAAGCCATCGCGATCATCAGCAGCATGAATTTCCAGATGAAACGCGCCCACGTACCCCAGTCTACTCTCGCTGCACCAAGTGTTCCAAGTAACGCGGCGGATGTTGGTACAAAAATATTCGTTAATCCGTCTCCCAGTTGAAAAGCTAGGACCGCTACCTGGCGTGACACTCCAGCAATATCCGCCAGAGGCGCCATTAAAGGCATAGTTAATGCAGCTTGACCCGAACCGGATACCACAAAGAAATTAAAAACGGATTGGAAAGCATACATAAACCATGCTGACAGCGTTTCAGGGAAATCACCAATCACTTGCCCCGCTCCAAATAACATGGTATTTAATACAGATGGTGCATCCGGCGAGTCGCCACCAAGAATAATCACGATTCCCTTGGCCATACCGACAATCAACGCAGCCGGCAGCAAATCCTTCGCTCCTTCAACAAACCCTTCTGCAATGTCATCAACCTTCATATTATTCAGTTTAAACACAACAGCAATCAAGCCGGACACTAGACCGATTGTGAAAAATTGAGACGCGATCTCAGGAATGTAATAGGCATTTTCGATTACTCCCCAAATAATCCAGCCGAGCCCTACTATTAACGTCAGGATTACCAGACTGTGGCCCAGAGTGAATTTTGCATCCAGATCTTGTAACTCCGATTGTTTTCTAAAGTACGAATCCGTATCATACGAAAGAGATTTTTTCGGATCCTTTTTAATTCGTGCAGCATAACGCCAAGTAAAGATGATTCCGATAATTGTAAATACAGCCCACATCGCAATTCGAAAAGGTGCACCTGACAGCACCGGAACGTCAGATACTCCCTGCGCAATCGCGACACTAAATGGGTTCATCCACGAAGTGGCAAACCCTACCTGAGTCGCTACATATGTAATCATGACCCCTGTTATCGCGTCATACCCAAGGGCTACCATCAAAGGAACAAGAATAATAGCAAAAGCAATTGCTTCCTCCCCCATGCCAAACACGGCACCGCCAAGCGAAAACAAGAAAAACATAATCGGAACAATCAGAATCTCTTTTCCTTTTGTTTTATCAATCACACTCAATATTCCCTGTTCAATTGCTTTTGTGCGCAGGATAATTCCAAACGCTCCGCCAATAATCAAGATAAAAGCCACAACCCCCACGGCTGATCCCCATTTATCTCCTGAAACGAGACCTTCAAACACATAGTTTAAAAACCCGGCCTCTCCTCCAGCTTCAAACAGCTTCGTGCCTTCACGAACCTGATTACCCTCATTATCGGTGACAATTGAAAAGCTATCCGGAATCAGCACGGTCCGTGAAGATTCCTCTCCCCCCTGGCTATAAGTGACCTCTTCTGTCTCAAACTGCCCAACCGGAACCAAGTAAGTGAGCAGTGCAGCAAGAACCACAACTCCAAATACAATAACAAACGTATGCGGCACCTTCCAAGCGACTTTCTCCTTCTTATCCTTTTTCACATTCCTTCCTCCCTCTTTTTTTGAATATTGAATACAATCACCGATCTATCTTCCCATACCACTATCGTTTTCTCAAGGTGATGAGGTAACGCAATAAAGCACAGAAGGGGCCTGGCCCCTTCTGTGCTTTACATTTGAAACGTATGAAAGGGGTCAGGCCCCATTTGTTATTTGTTCTTTTTTTCAAATTCCAGCATCCATTGTTTACGGGAAATACCGCCCCCATAACCGCCAAGTTCTCCGTTGAGCCGGATGACTCTATGGCACGGAATGATAATGGCCAGCTGGTTTGCTCCGTTTGCAAGCGCTACTGCTCGAAAAGCTGTTGGTTTTTCCAAAGCTGCAGCAATATCAAAATAAGATTGAGTCTCCCCGTACTGAATCTCACGCAGTTTTTCCCACACACTTTTTTGAAAATCAGATCCCAGTAAGTGAACTGGAGTTTTAAACTCCGTAAGCTTCCCGGCAAAATAAACTTGAAGCTCTTTTTCAATTGACTGCAGGATCTGATTTGTGCCGGGAATTACCGCTGATTTTGTTTTAGTCCTCAGCTTTTCCACTTCCCGTTCAAGTCCCCGCCGGTCCACAAATTCAAGCAGCCATAAAGCATCATCATCGGCAATGGCGAGCATGGAGCCAAGCTTTGTGTCGATCCAGGAAGCTTTCAGGATTTTGGTTTCTTCTGCCAAAGCAGGCGGAGCTCCCATAATTCTTGAGAAGGCATCCCGAAAGCCGCTGCCCGATTCATAGCCTGCTGCAAGCTGTGCTTCTATCACCGGATCACCTGAACGGATCTGCTTCATCGCAATCCCCATTCTTCTTGATCTGGCATACTCCACAAACGTCATTCCAAAGCGTTTTTTAAATTGACGTCTTGCCGTAGATTCATCAATCGACATTTCTTTGAAATGATAACTTTTCCATTGCTTTTCAGGACTTTCTTCCACTGCTTCTACAAGTCTTGTGACAACTTCAGACACTTGATTGGGATGCGACAGCGGTCGGCATCTTTTACAGGGACGAAATGAGGCAAGCAGTGCTTCTTTTGCAGTAAAATAAAATTCACAGTTTTCAAATTTAGGCTTTCTAGCAGGACAGGTTGGGCGGCAAAAAACGCCGGTTGTTTTAACCCCCACATAAAAAATGCCCTCATACTCACTATTTTTTTCAATCAATGCCCGATAGAATTCACTTTTTCTTTCTATAGCCTCCATTGGATTTCCTCGCTTTCACAAAACCGGTTTTCTTGTAGTTTACCGTATCTGAAAAACGGACATCGCCAAAAATCAGGCATTGATTTTTAAAATTATTCTGGCTGTCCAGCCAATTTCCCTATAGCAATGATCCGCTCAGCCACGGCAATCATTTCTTTACTGTCTTCTCCATCGTCACATGCTGCCCATTCAAACTCTCTTTTTCCGTTATTGATCCATACTTCGAGCTTATATGTTTGATTATTGTTGGTATCACAGGCAGACGACAACGTCTTTTCTTCTAAGTAATTGGCAAACACAAGCTGTTTATATATTTTATTTAGATGCTCAGTGGAAAGCTGAAAATCACTCGTTACTTTTTCGGTACCCTCCGACTTTTCGATCCATTGCATTTGTTTCGTGTTCATTTCATAGTGAGGACTTTCAAGTGAAACGGCAAAATAATCCTGCTGCTCTGTATTATAAGATACCGTTAATAATTCTCTATCACCTTCTCCGGAGCAGCCTGTCAGATAATAAGTTGTCTCTGTGGCGGTCTCCTCCATCTTCATCGAGTCGCACTCGTGTTCGTATACCTCCCCGCTGCCAAAGGAGTCATGTGTAGTATCAAGGGTATAGTTCAACTTCTGGTTGTATTCAAGCTGTGAAATGATTGGATCTCCTTCTGTGGTATATTGTATAACTTTGATTGAGTCCTTTTCGCCTTCCTGTACGTGTTCTGTGAACCGGGTGAGCAGGTCGATATTTTCGATAGATCCATGGCTTTCAATCACATCCTTCTCCCTGTTGATGTCGGCATCACCAGGCCGCTCACTCTCACTTACTGACGAACATGCAGATAGCATCAAAACGATTATTGTGAAAAGAAACGTATGAAATTTCATACTACACCTCCTAATCCATAAGACGGGAATGGCAATGGAACGTTACAAGCATTGCAACACGAGTCTACCCTCTGATTTCCAGTGTATTTCCATCAGGGTCTATTACAAACAGGACACTTGTTTTAGCATTTCCCTGAATGGAAAATTGCCGTGCTTCCAAAACGCGGTAAAGAGCAAACAGCTTAGAGGCATTAGCGGTTTTAAAAGCGTTTTCAATTTCAGAAACCAGTTTAAAATCAGCTTCACTTAAGTTTAATGCTGGACCGGTATGGTTGGCAGATCTTAACTCAATACGTGCCCGATGAAGAGCTGTCTTAACTGCTGCGTTGCTGAGTCTGAGCATATCAGCCATTTCCTGTGAGGAAAAACCAAAAACGTCTTTCAATGCCACAAGCATCGCCTGCTTTAAAGGAAGCACAGAGTAAAGAACCTCCAGCAGTTCATTCCATTCATTAAAATCTGTGCTGACGGCTTCATCTCTATCATCCAGGAACAAGCGTGATCTGTTTTTTCTAAGCGAATCCACATATGTATTTTTGGCGACCCGGTACAGAAATGCCATCGTTATTTCACGTTCAGGTTCCTCTCTAATTATCCTGCAGAGGGTCAGCATGCTCTCCTGAACCAGATCCTCACTCATCCAGGGACAGCGTGTGAGCTTTAAGCAGTAGCGGTAAAGCTTCTTCATCGTGCTTTCTATCTCCTGAAAGACCATAGGCGTCATCCTCATTAATTTTCATTTATGAAATGTAACTTTTCATCTAGTATAAACGTTAAATAAGAGAAAATTAATAAGGAGTGAGGCAGATGTTTCGAGTAGGCAGTATTTTCATACCTGTAACCAATCTTGACCAATCTAAAAAATGGTACCAGAAGAATTTAGGTGTATCGGTGATCGACGAGTGGGAATTTGGTGAGGACAAAGGACTTGGAATGTTCTTCCCCAGCAGTCCGACACAACTGGGACTCGTTCAGGTGGAAAAACCGCAGCCGATGGAATTCACGATAAAAGGAAAGAAGAAAAACGTCTACTTTAATTTTGTTGTAGACGAAATTGAAACTGTGCACCGTGACCTTATAGCAAATGGGGTCACCACTACTGAAATAGAAGACTTCGGCGGAATGAAAGGCTTTGAATTTTTTGATCCTGACGGCAATCCTTTCAGCGTTGTAAGCGAAGAAGAAAATTCGCCATTTCACTCTGATCAAATTTTGAAGCGGCAGCGCGGCTGAGTTACCGCTTTAAACCATAAAAGGGGTCTGACCCCATCGATGCGTTACCGCACTGATGGGGTCAGACCCCTTTTTAAGAGTTAAGCATTTTTCTTCGCTTTTGATGGCGCTGCCCGTTTTTTAGGCGCAGGTTTTTTCTTTTTGGTTTTGTCTACAGATGCCTGAAGCGCAGCCATTAGTTCCGTTACGTTGGCTGAGGTGGTTGGCTGTTTGCGTTCGGTTGCTGTGACGGTTTTTTTGCCTGTTTTCTTTTGTTCGATCAGCTCCATTAAGGCAGTTCTGTAGTCATCTGTGTACTTATCAGGATCAAATTCCGTGGTAAGCTGGTCGATCAGCAGCAGAGCCGTATCGAGTTCTTTTTGTACGATTTTTGCGTCTTCCGGTACATTGGGTACGTCTTTTGAGCTGCGGACCTCGTCCGGAAAGTGGATGGTTTCCATGATGAGGGTTTCATTGTAGACCCTTACGACGGCAAGCTGTTCTTTCGAGCGGATGATAATCTTGGCTACGCCGATTTTGCCGGACTCCTCCAATGCTTTTTTCAAAAGGGAATACGCTTTTCCTCCTCCAGTGTCGGGCGCCATAAAATAGCTTTTCTCAAAATAAATGGGATCGATTTCTTCCAGTTTAACAAAATCGATGATTTCCACTGCTTTGTCTTCATTCTCTTTTTTCAGCTGTTCAAGATCTTCATCATCCAGCACGACAAATTTATTTTTCGCGTACTCATACGCTTTGACTATGTCTTCATTTTTTACTTCTTGATCACAGCCGGAGCAGACCTTTTGATAATTGATCGGTGTATGGCACTCTTTATGGAGCTGCCTTAGTTTAATATCTTTGTTTTCAGTAGCGGTGTGAAGCTTAACAGGGATATTAACGAGCCCAAATGAAATGCTTCCTTTCCAGACGGTATGCATGTTTTTCACCTGCTTGTTTTTTTCTTACTATGGAGGTTTTTGGTCCATATTATGTATGAAGTTTTGATCTTCATCAAAACCTAGTAAAAAACCACAAGGCGGTGTGACCGTGAAACCGATGCTCCTGACCTCTGCTTCCAAGGTTCAAAAGGGTTCTGACTGGCTGTATGAATGCAAATATGACGGCTTTCGCTGCCTGCTGATGTGGGAGGAGAAGTCACCCAGACTTTTCAGCCGCAATGAAAAGGAACTGAGTGACAGGTTTCCTGAAGTGATTACATTCTGCGAGGAGCGGTATGAAGCGGTAAAACCTTTTCTACCACTCGTGCTTGACGGTGAAATGGTCCATCTCGTCAATTCCTTCAAAAGCGAATTTTCAATCGTTCAAACGCGCGGCAGGATGAAAACGGCATCTGCGATCCAAAAGCATGCACGCGCCTTTTCCTGTCTTTTTGCTGCGTTTGACCTTGTTATGATCAGCGGCAAGCCCCTTTCTTCCTCACCGTTTGAGAAACGAAAAGAAAGGATGCACACTCTTTTTTCCAAGCTGACTTTCCCAGTAACGATCCAGGCAAATCGAAAGGAAAAAATTCAATGTGTAGAAACCTTCAGTCATTATGAAACGTTGAAAAAGCTTGTTGTGAAACATTATGGAGAGGGGATTATAGCTAAACGAAAAACAAGTAAATGGGAAAGCGGAAAACGAAGTACGGAATGGCTTAAAGAAAAAAACTGGCGAACGATAACCGTCTTTCTCACGCAATGGGATAAAAATAATGGTTATTTTACCGGTGCAGTGATGAAGAATGATGATCTAATTGAGATTGTTCACTTTCGCCACGGCCTCGAACCAGAACAGGAAAAAACCTTGCAGGAGCTTTTCCAGTCCCGGGGACAGAAACAGTCGGCCACTATCTGGACGCTCCCTCCTTCCATTTGCGTCAATATTGACTGCATCGATTTTGACGGGAAGCATGTGAGAGAACCCCGCTTTCATTCATTTAATTTTGAAATAGAGCCGGATGACTGCACGTGGCAATCCATTTTCCGACAGCTGCTGCCCATCCCTGAACGCGTTACAGTGACTCACCCTGAAAAGCCGGTATGGCCGGAGTTAGGCCTTAGGAAGGATGATTATCTTCTTTACCTTCAGCTTGCATCGCCTGTGCTCCTTCCCCTTTTAGAGGACAGACTTTTAACGGTTATCCGCTATCCGCATGGAGCGGGTGATGAACGGTTTTATCAGAAAAACTGCCCTGATTATGCTCCGGATTTTGTGAAAACAAAAAAAGAAGAGGATATTGACTATATTTTGTGCAATGACCTGGACACTCTTCTGTGGCTTGGCAATCAGCTTGCTTTGGAATTCCATATTCCTTTTGGAACCATTCATTCAAACAAACCGTCAGAAATTGTTTTTGATCTTGATCCTCCTTCAGTAAATGAATTTTCCTTAGCCGTTGAAGCGGCTGTTCGAATGAAAGCAATTTTTGATTCATTTCAATTGGTTTCCTTTGTCAAAACATCCGGGGGAAAAGGTCTGCAGATCTATCTTCCGTTGCCTGAGGATATATTTACCTATCAGGAAACAAGACAGTTTACCTCATTTGTTTGTCAATTTTTACTCGAACAGGAGCCTGACTGGTTTACGATCGAACGGCTGAAAAAAAACCGGGGCAATAAGCTTTATCTGGACTACCTGCAGCACGATGAAGGCAAAACCATTATTGCCCCTTACTCACCAAGAGGCAATCCACAGGGGCTAATTGCCACCCCGCTTTACTGGCATGAAGTAACGGAAAAGCTGCGGCCGGAGCATTTTCCACTTCCCGCTGTCCTTGAGCGTTTAAAAAAAGAAGGAGACCCCTTCCGTGACCTGCAGAATCATGAAAATGAAGTGCCTTTTCGATCCATTCTTGCTCAGCTGACGGAGTTAACAAAAAAATGACTTTATGAATTATCATAAGGTCATTTTTATCGTTCATTGATCAAATTTAACACCTTATTCAGCCCTATTTCCCTGCTCCTGCCGGCGGTACAAATCCAAAAACCCTTTTACATTGTAGGTTGCAAGGACCACCGAATCCAGCTTCTCCACCTCAAGATTGTGCGGCTTTAATAGTCCTTCAAGCCAGGGCAGATCTTTATTGATGTAGTGTAAATTATTCTTTTGAACAGATCCATCAATGATTAACGGGATTGGAAGGTAGGTTGGTGTAAGGTCAAGCTGTAAATCACTTCCCTGAAGCGGGCGGGCCTTTTCAGTTGGAATAAAACTGATTTCTCCAGTCTGCTCCATCGTCGCACGGGCAATTTCATTTACTTCTGTGTAGCCGTCGATTCTCATTTGAGCTAAAAGCTCCTCTACCTCGATCCGTTCTTTTTTCAATCCATCTATTTTTATCTTCCCTTGATCAATTAAAACAGTCGGCGTGGGGGTAATCCACCGTTTGAAAAAGTTGAACAATTCCAGATAGCTGTAGAGGATATAAAATAGGACGATAAGGAAGGAGTACCAGACAGCTGTACCGATCTTCCCGCTCACAATCGGTTCAGAAATGGTTGTACCGAGGATCATAACAATCATTAAATCAATCCCGGACATTTCACTTGCTGCTTTTTTTCCCATCCCTCTCATGCATAGATAGGCCACTACAAAAACAATAAATGGAATGAACAGGTAGTCTGTTAAAAAGTTCATGCGCATCACCCCGATCAACTGCATAGTTGCTGTTAGTATGACCGGAGAGGTAAGAAATACACCTTGAATTAATCCCCTTACAGAGTATATTTTTTTCTTTCTTCACAAAACCTAACAAGGTGTTTTGAGGGGGTGAGGAAGTGAAAAACAGCCGATACGGTGTTCATGAAATCGTGGATCTGCGAGAGCTCTTGAATTTTAAATGGTCTTGTTTAGATGAAGCAAAACAAAGAGTTAAGGTTATTGAAGACAAAGAGTTAAAAACACTGGCTGAGGATTCCATCGAGCAGTTGACTGCTTCGATCAATAAAATGAGTGAATTTATTTCAGCATCTGCCGTCAGGATGCAGCAGTGAGGAGGAACAAATATGGAGAACGAACTGAGCAAAAGGGATCATGCTATCGCAGCGGATATGCTGTTTGAAGTAAAAGCATCCATTAAAGATCTGGCTGCTGCTATCACAGAATCTGCAACAGAGGAAATTCATCAGTTTTTAGCAGACGATTTAAAACTGGCCATCTCTCATCATGAAAAAATCTATTCATTTTTGCAGGACAGAGGGATTTACGACGCATACAACGTTCCAGATCAGCTTAAAAAAGATGTGAATTACGCAGAACGAACCTTGCAGTCACATGAGTAAGGAAAAAAGTGAGGTGATTTCAATGAATGAGTCCTTAGGAATACATGAATCACTCGAAATCCATGAATTGCTGACCTTTAAAAGCCTATGCCTGACCAAATCCTCTGTGATGCAGGGATTGGTGTCCGACCCCCTTTTAAAAGAACTGATGCAGCAGGACGTGACGATGTCGATCAGGCAAATTGAAGAGCTCCGAAAACATTTACAGTAAAGGAGGCATCGAGATGAATTCATTTTTTGAAAAACTGTCCGGCATGTCCCCTATGACGGATCAGGTCATTGCGACAGACATGCTGATTGCAGCAAAAACAGGCGTCAAAACCTATGCCCTTGCCATTACAGAAACAGCCTCTCCTGTCATACGGGCTGTACTGAGCAAACAGCTTGAAGAAGAAATCAAGTTTCACTATGAACTGACCAATTATATGATTGACAGCGGGTATTACTATCCTCATAACACTTCAGCACAGTTTAAAACGGACCAGAAAATGATGGATGCTGCCCTGGAAATCGGCTACAAGCAGGACCAGACACATTAATATCCTGCTCAAATTAAAAAGAGGCTGGGACAAAACTCCAAAAAGTTTAAAGAATGAAGAAGTATTTAGTAAGAGGAGAGCGGAGCGGAAGGTGGCGACTCCAGCAGGACATGACGGCAAGCTGAGACTTTACAGGGCCTTGCCCTGAAAAGGCTCAGCGCCGTCCCTGCGGAAAGCGTCCAGCTGAAGCGCAGCGAACCGGTAAAAGAGCTTGAGACAGGTTATGTCCCAAGCTCTTTTTGTCATTAGCAATCTTTTTGGTTTCTTTTTGCTTTTGCTTGTTCTGCGTTCATTTCAGTGCCAAATTCCGTTTGATACTGCTCATTGTTTGCATTTTTGCGTTGAGCATCTTGATTTTTGTTGCGTTGCGGCTGTTGTTTGTTTTCGTTTTGGTTGTTTTGTTTGTTCATCTGGTCTCACCTCCACCCTGGTAATATAACCAAATGAGCGGAAAATTATTAGCCGATTAAATTGTGAGCATTTTGATATATTTGTCTGGCACTGCTCCTTTTTTCTTTTACATAAAAAAATCAACTTTCAATTGCAGGCATCAAACACGATGTAAATGTGTGTCTTTAAAATTTGTCGGGTATTTCAATCCATATCCAAACATTCTGTCCATCCCAATATGAGCGGACCAGATTAATCCGATGGCCAGTACAAGTTGATTTGTTAACAGGAGTCCGCAGAAAACACACGCAATGGATAAAACATACGTATGAAAAACGTTGTAAAGAATGGCTCCGAGTTTTTGATTAATAACATATCCAATCATTGAAACATCCGGGGAATACAATAAAAGAACAAAAAGAATCCAGCTGAACTGATAAAAGCCATAGATGTATAAACTTAAAGCCAATCCTGCAAAACCTTCTGCATTTAAGAGAATTTTATTCAAATGCTCAACTCCTTTCAAAAAATACGTTAATGCCCTTTTAAGTGGTCGCGTAATTTATCCATACTTTCGCTCCACGAAGGAATCTTGTCCCCCTCCCAGCTGATGTAGTTCAATTCATCCGCTAGCATCCCGGAGGCTTTCATTGCTTTCAGGTGGGATCCATGATTCCTGAATGCACGCATATTGTCCACTGACTCCCAGACGGTCAATGTCCAGTAAGTGCAATAATCTTCACTCCTGTAGGCAGCTGAAATAACCCCCGGTGCTTTATTCAGCTGCCGAATGGACCGGTACGTATACCAGCTGAACTTTGGGATCTTACTTATTCCTTTTAAATGGAGTCTGGTTACGGTTATATACATGTATTCCTCTCCTTCAAGTTTTTAACCAGTGGTCAATAAAGGGTAAAAAAAGAAGAGAGCCAAATCTGTTTATCAGCTCTCTCTGCATTGCAGCGCTTTTAAAATAAATTTTGCGTGTACCTTGGCAGCTTCCTCAGCTTCTTTAAAATTTGCTGTAAATCCACTATAGTAGGACACGAAACCCTGTAAGGATAAGAATGCGGACCAGATCTCGTTCACCTTGACGCCCCTTGGAGATAAAGTGCCCACAGCCTGAGCGAAGTTCTGATAGCTTGCAAGTGCCGCAGCCTCGGATTGCGTATCTGACACACTATTTCGAATCGTAAACATCATTTCAAACTGGCTTTGATGATTTAGCCCAAACTCAATAAAGCGCAGCAGGATGTTATGCAGACGTTCTGTATCGTCCCCCTCTTCCTGAAGGGTATGTTCAAGCACTTGATTTAATGTGGAAAAATCTTCTTCAACAATAGCATTAAATAATTCAGCTTTGTTTTTGAAATAGTAGTAAAGAGCTCCATGCGTGCAGCCGAGTTCTTTTGCAATTTCTCTCATGGAGACAAGAGAAAAATCCTTTTTAATAAATTGAGTTCTTGCTGTTTGAATGATTCTGTCCTTTGTCAGCTCAGAAGATGATTTTTTTCGTGGGGACATTGGGATGACTCCTTTATTGACCATTGGTTAATAAAAGTATACACTCTGCGAACCTCTATGGCAATACAAAAAAAGTCCACAGGGTACACTCCCTGCAGACCTTTCATTAATCAAGTTTTCCAATATATCTTTTCGCGTCCGTAATTTCATCTTCATCGGTTAAATGGGCAATCGACTTGTCAGCGAGCTTTGAATACTCTGATGTATACCCTGTCGTATTGGCGATATCCTGCAGAATCTCATAAAACCTTCTGCGATCCAGCCGGTGCAGGTATTGATAGTTAAATCCTTTCACAATATATTCCACAAAACTCCAAACAGAATCATGATCGCGTTCCTTAACACCCCGGGCGACCGCTGCCATCACAGCCATCAGTTCAATGGTAACAACCGTATTTTGCCCGGCATACTGTCGGATAGAAGCAAAGGATATATGCAAATAATCATCAAAGTCCAAGCTTTTTACAATCACACGCAGATTTTGTTCGTCATCAACTAAATAAGATGTAAAGCATTCATTCTGTGAAATATTTATCAGCAAATCTCCTAGCTGATACAGCGTTCCGGAAGCCGTCCTTGGGTCATCATTGCCGAGTGCGCGAATCGCAATTTCTACAAATTTATTCAAACTGTATTCGATATCGTGAAGCTCACGCTGTTTTTTTCCTATATGAAACATATTGATGTACTTTTCTGTATCCAATTCTTCTGTACTGTCCTTCGTTTTCCAATAAGTTAAAACCGGAGAATAAGCGAAAATAAAATTATCCACCTTGTGCTCAAGGCGAACGATAATATCATCCTGCTGTGCCTGTTCAAATAATTCCTTGAAATTGATGGATTGCAGGTAGCCGGATTCCTTGAGCAGGATCGGCATGCCTTTTTCTTTTGGCAGCTGTTCTTCTACCGTTGCCCCTGCTTCTAATTGATTCACATCAAGCTCGCTTACAGCTGATTGGCCAATAATTCTGATGGATTCGTTTTTCATATCAATGGTCATGTTCGTAATTTGCAGCCAGTTAATGATGTGGTTAACAAAAACGACAAATGCGCCCAATGAAAAGACCGCCAGAAAGGTTGCTGTGACCGGAATAAAGAAATAGCTTGTTTCTTCCGTAAGAAATAAGAGACAAAGGATCACATAAAGAAAACTTCCAATAAAAATCCCCAAGGTCCGCTGCGTTTTTTTCGTCACCATGAAATTCCTCAAAATTCTCGGGGAAAACATGCTTGAAAAGGTGGTCAGTGCCGTCAGTACTCCATAAAAAGTAAAAGAAGTAAGAGAAAGCAGCCCTGTCGTCAGAGAGCTTAAAATGGTCATAGTCAGCTGATAGTCGGGCTGAACAAAAGGCATCCTGCTTCCAAAATTCTGCCATAAATCAAGCCACACAGTGAGAGTAAACAGCAGGAGGGAAACGACTGTATATTTTAGAGGCGTCATCCATAGATTTGAATACTTATAAAGCCATTTTTCCTCTTTTGGCATCTGCCTGTACCACTTAATATTTTCTTTTAATTGAGACCCCATTCTATGTCCACTTCCTTTATCTCTGTTATATTCAAGTCACCTTTTACTACCCTTTCCTCTAAACTCTATAACTGAAAATCCCAAATTTATTAAAATTACCATTAAAAAAAGGCTGAGACACATGTGTCCCAAACCTCTTCTAACCGATTTTAGCGTTTCAGCTTAACGGTTCCTTTCCATTGCAAACAGTTTTACAGTGCCGCCAAAAATCTCCAATAACGCAACCCCTTTTTTTCAGTGCCTGATAAGGTTCCCATTTAAGGTCAGATGCTTTCGGCGGTAAACGCTGAGCACTACACCAATGAGCAGGGCATTGAATAGAGTCGGCATCAGCCCATAGCTGATAAAGGGCAGTGCGAAGGATGTCAGCGGCAGAAAACCGAGAACCATCCCCACATTGTAAATGAGCTGGACGGCATAAAGCGTCATGCTTCCTGTAAGCAAAAGCCTTCCAAATGTATCCTTCAGCTGCCGCGAAATAACAATCATCCTGATCGCGATGAACGACAATATCAGCAAAAGAGCGATCGCGAATGCATATCCAAAATAGTAGGTGAGGCTGACGAATACAAAATCCGTGTGCGCCGCATTAAGAAACTCTTTGCTTCCTTCAGCCCCAAACCAGCCTGCCTGCGATAGAAGCTGCTGCAGATGAAGGTAAAGATAGCCCTCTTCTTCAGCATAAGCCTCAGGATTTAAGTAGCCCATGATCCGGCTCAGTTGATAGTCGTCTGCAGTGAACCAGAATGCGAACATACCGATCACCACAGCACCAAGTGGTACAATGCTTATCCACATCACTTTTTTCTTTACCATGGGACTGAACCATGCCATCATGAACACCATTGCCGTATAAAGAAAAAGCGAGTGAAGATTAGGAATTTGCAGGAAGAAATAGATAGGAATGATAGATAAAATACCAAGCTGCCAGAGTCGCATTGATTGGTGATGAAAAAATGCTGCCCACGCAATTAAAAGAAAAGGAAGGGCCATCAGTGCTTCAATAGTCAAAGGACCGACTTCAATAAGGAACTGTCCGTTTACAATCCTATTTGGAAAAGTACCGATCATAAATAAAAGGAAATTACCGAATATGTAAAACATCCACCCTTTTTTCATGAGCTTCCGGTAGTCCATTACCATTAATCCAATGGCAGTCAAGATCCCAAGAATCACAAAAATCACACGATAAAGGAGAAAATGGCCCATATCCATAAAGCCCTCTGTACCAAGAGAGAAGATGGGCAGGAATCCCAGCACCAACGCAGCTCCAAGCAGACACAGAAGAACCCAGTCCACCCTTGGGCGGTGAAGGTGATTCATTTCCCTGCCAAGCTTACCCGGACTTCCCATCCCTCCTATAGCCTTGTCCTCCGCTTCGTTTTCACTCAGCCCTTTGGCCATCCAGGTCTGCGATGTTTTTCTTAAGTGCTGATCCAACTCTGCCTTCACGAAAGCTTTTACTTCTTTAGATTTAATATGATGGATGACCTCTTTTAAAAATTGATCTCCTTTTTCACTCATCCTTCTTCACTCCTGTATCAGGCCTTTTAAGACGGCAGCTCTCTTTAGAGGCGTTTCCTCCGCTTTTTGCACAATTCTTCTTCCTTTTTGACTCAGCTGATAGTATTTATCCTCTTCATCCCAGGAAGCCTGAATGACCTTTTTTTGTTCCAGAGAATGTAAAAAGGTGTACAAGAACCCCTCCCTGTTTTCAAATCGCTGCACCCCTCTGGACCGAAGCAGCTGCGTTAACTCAAACCCTGTTTTCTTTGTACTCAGCAGCTGAAGCACGGAAAAGTACGCATGGTCTTTCTCTTCTGACCCCTTGATTTTCTCATGGACCCCTTTGCGATGCTGGGCTGAGAAATTCAGCTGTCCTAATGCTGTATCTTCCATCGATTTTCGAAGCTTTTTCAGTCGATCCTCCATTACTTTACTCCTCCCATCCTTGTTTCATGAGTTCCTTGGCTCTTCTGAGTCGTGTTTTCACTGTATTCTGCTTTACTTGAACCACTTCCGCGATTTCTTTAATCGACCGTTCTTCATAATAAAACAGAAAAATCACTTCCCTGTACACAATCGGCAGGTCCATCACAGCAGATAGTAGTCTTTCATCCTCGTCCTGTTTGATCACTTCCTGCTCAACGGTCTCTTTCGGAGTGCCTGAAAATACATAGTCTTCTTCGGTTGCCCACACATTTTTGTAGTACCAGCTTTTCATATAATCCTTGCAGTGGTTAATCGCAATTCTCCACAACCAGGTGCGCAGGGCTGACTTTCCCTTGTATGTATGAAGTGATTTGTAGCATTTCACAAAAATATCCTGCGTTAAATCCTCTGCCAGCTCTTTGTTTCGGACATAGGAATATACCAGCTTCAAAACATCCTGTCCGTAATGATTCATCAGGTCATCAATCAATATTTCTTTCTCTTCTGCTTCCATCATTGCTGCGCTCATCTCTTCCACACTCGCTCCCCCTTTCACTACGTTAGACGAGGCACTGCGCTGAAAAGTTTTTATTAAACGTAAAAAAGAGTGGCCAGCCTCTTGGTATCCACTCTTCATGCATGCATTAAATTTTACTTAATAGTTTATAATACTGCAGCCTTTTTCAAGACAGCAAGAACAAATTCATCTTTCCCATCGGTATAAACATCGCGATTAGGAGAGGTGCGGGCAAGCTCCCGCTTCAGTTGCTCATACGTAAGACATGCATCCGGATTCACTCGCAGGTAGTCACGGAAAGCCAGGTGACGTTTTAATTCTTCATTATCCTCTGCACATACATACAAATGGTGAGCCATCCATTCGGTATTTTTATCACTATATGGAACAGCTGAATTTGCCCGTTTAAAGGCTTCGCGTCCCTTGATTCCCTGATCCCCTTCGTGAGAATAGCCAATCTCAGAAAGCTTGTCTACCACTTCCGGAAGAAGTTCTCTACGTGAGATAACTACGTCAAGATCAATAATCGGTTTTGCACTTAATCCCTCTACAGATGTGCTTCCTACATGCTCCACTCGCAAAATAAGGTCTCCAAGGTGGTGCTCAAGTACGTTTTTCAACTCACGAAAAACTAATTTCCACTCTGGATTGTATTCTTCGATCACAATTCCGTTTTGTTTCATTATCCTGCCGCTCCTTTTAAACGTCTGCTCTATCGTTTAGAATACGTTGAACATCTCCAGTGACGCAGGCTTGACCTTGTTTTCCCCTTCCACCCGGCAGCCTGGAGCTTTTTTGCAATCAGCCGGTTAAAAATTCCATGGCCAATCAAAGCGACTGTTCCACACTTTTGAGCATGGTCGATCAGCATTTGAGCTGCCTCTTCCGCTCTGTTCGTGGCTTCCTTCAACGATTCACACTCTCTTGAATACCCAAGGAACCATAATGAACGTAAAATAATCGACCAGATATGCGCTTTTAATCTAATCGTGTCAAAAGCTTTCGGTAAATGCGGAATGTCTACCTCGCGAAATAGGGAATCCGACAATAGAATTTCAGTTTGAAGAAAGCCGGCGGATTCTATTGCCCGATTCAAATCGCTTGTCAGCACTGCTTTGGCAAGAGAAATTTGTTTGACAGTCGATGGAGGATATCTTTCCTCTTCCCTTACACCCGCCTGGTTGTACTGTTCAAACCAGTCCCTCAGTTCTTGCTGAGTCATCCGCTTAGAGCCGGTATGGGTGGATTTTCCGTGCCGAATCAGATATATATTCATATCATTTCCCCTTGAATCCGCCATTAGACCATTTTGTAAAGCAGCACATCATCAATAAATTCATTTTCACTGCGCTGGATTTCATTGACCTTGCGTCCTTCTTCCTGAAACCCCATTTTCTTATAAAGAGAAAGGGCCCGGTGGTTATCTGAAAAAACGCCTAAACTGACTTTCTTAATATCCTCATGCCGTTCTGCCCACTCAAGAAGTGCGTTTAATAACAGCTTACCGATGCCTTTTCCCCGGTGCTCTGCTCCAACCATCATGCCTAGAGAGCCGGTATGAGCAAGCCGCTTTCGATGGGAGGATTGAAACACAATCCAGCCGGCGAGCTCTCCGTTAACTTCAGCGACTATGAACGTCTCCCGGTCCTGATCGATCATTTTTTCCACCCATTCAGTGTATTGGGACAAATCACCTGTCAACTCTTCTGGCAATGTAATCAGATAGTTCATCTCTGACACCACCGCTTTTTGAAGAACAAGTGAGGACGCTGCATCCTGAATTGTGCCGCTTCTAATTTGAATAAGATCTTGTTCTGCTGCCATAGTCCCACCTCCATCATTTGCTACATGCGGTCACGAAGCCCTTCCTGTACAAGCTGTAGAAAATCCTCCTTTTGATCAGGATGACACGCAATTAAATACGGTTCGCTGCTCATTCCTGTAAATTCATTTCCGTCAAAATCAATGACAATTCCGCCTGCTTCCTTTACCATCAGCAACCCGCCGTATAAATCATCACCCTCTGAGTTATATAAAACGATCCCGTCAATATCTCCTTTTGCAAGCATCGCCCACTGCAAGGTCGGAGCCCACAGACGCACCATTCGTTTGCACGTCACATCTATGTAGTGTCTTAGCTGCACTGCTTTGGGTTCGTTTTGCACCTGATGACCCTGAATCCACGCAACTGTCAGCCGGGAGAGGTCCGCTTTCATTTTTAAATTGATCCGCTTATCATTACAAAACGTTCCCTCGCCTAAAACAGCGGTATACATCCGATCGGCTACCGGTTCATAGGTAACTCCAAGCACCGGTTCTCTTTTATACAGCAGTGAAACAGAAGCTGAAAATACAGGAAACCCCATGGCAAAATTATGTGTGCCGTCAAGTGGATCAATTTGCCACAGCCAGTCGCTTGTGAGGCCGTTATCCCCTGCTTCTTCACTATGAATCTGGTGATCAGGGAAGGCGCTTGATAGTTTATCTAAAATGATTCTTTCTGCTATTAAATCTGCTTCTGTAACCAAATCACCAAATTGATCTTTTTCTTGTATCTTAATCGTCTGGTCAAACCGTAACTTCACTGCCGCACCGGCTTCCAGCACGGCCTGCTGAGCTGCTTTTTTTGCTGCGGGTAAAAGTGCCTTCATATGGTCCTCCTTTTTAAATATGCTAAAGCGATTCTTGCCGCTTATCTCAAAAAGACGCACTCGATCAATGCGTCTAATTAAATCATTATTTTTGACGCTCAAGAAGCAGCCCAACATAGCCAAAGTCTTCTGTAAAATCCCAGTCAAGGAAAATCTCTTCTATTTTGCGGTTCAGTAGTTCATCCAGATTGGCTTCTACAAGAAGCGAGCGTTCCATGGGCCGTTTTGTAAGCTTAAGCACTTCCGTATAGCCTTCTTTTATAAGCGCCTTTTCAATCCCCACTAAAATATCTGTTCTTTTCACTAAAACAGTGCGGTCACTCAACCAGTACGCATCTATCCTGCCTGGAATCCTTTGCGCTTTTTCTGTTGCATCCCGAATTCGCTGTTTAAAAGCTTCTTTATTAATAAAGGAGGGGCCGTCAAAAGCGGATCCTTTAGGTTCGCCCTTCATTACTCCAATAAAAAAACCGGTTTCAAGCTCAAGGTTCCAGTCTGCGTAAAATTCTTCAATATCCAAATCAGCTATTTTTTTAAGCTCATTTTTTATATCTTCCCGAAGCTTTTGCACCAGCAGATCCCGAATCTCCAGCACTCTTTTCCATTCATTGCGTTGAAGCAGCACTTTTTCCATGGGTGCAAGAAAGCCTCGGAAGTGAATCGTGATAAAAGGACGATTGATTGTTACATAAACCGATCTGGGTCCTTTTCCGAAATGATCACGAAGCAGCGTTGAAATATATCCGCTTACTTCCTTTTGGATTGTTTTTTCAGCAGCCATTCAATCGATCCCCCTTCTGTTCTGATACTCGTTGCTATCTTGTTTTTTAAGTACGCCACACTAAACTTCATCTAAAACCAAAACATGGTACCCTTTATCTTTGTGGAAATCCCAATCAACGAACAATTCTGCTACGGTTTTATTTAACGCTTTATTTAAATTATAAAGTCTCAGAATTTGATACTCCATTGGCCGTTTCGCTAACCTTAGCTGTTCTTCGTTTCCGATTTTTATCAGTTCTTTCTCGATATCCACCATAATCCCTGAACGCTCAATCAAAAGATATCGATCAGTGAGCCAGAAGTATTGAATGGAGTCCGGCTTTTTTTCCGTATGAATACTGTTTATCATGAAAATTTGCCGTACTGTGTCTTCATCCACTTCAGCGGGCCAAGTCAGTGTTTCATTTTTTGGTCCGGAATCTGAAACAGCTAAAAGCATGCCCGTTCCTTTTTCCAGATTCCAATCGGCATAAAGTTCGCTATAGTGTCGATCAGTCAATAATCCCACATGCTCTAAAAATTCGGATTTTAGAGAATAAATCATAAAATCTCTCGTTTCCATCACCCTTTTTGCATTCCCTTGATTTACAAGTATTTTTTCGCTGGGCAGCAAAAAATCCCGGAGATGAATTAACGTAATGTAAGGGTCGGTGTTCACAAATGAAACATGCGGTTTCAATCCAAAATGCTTCTCTATATATTCTTCAATAAATGAACTAACATTAGCCATATAATCACTCCTCTACCAAAAGGTTAAATGAATTCACTTACGAGATTTAGTGTATAAAAAGTTTTATACACTATAAACGCATAGTTGGTTATTTTCCAATTTGAACCAACAACCCTCGACTATTTACACAATTTTCTTATTTTTGTTTAGCTGGTGCACTCGTGGGTAGATAAGTGGGATGACAAAGAATTCAGGAGGGGTTAAATGACACACTTTGACGAACTGTTTTTATTTCAAAGAGATTTGAACCGTTTAAAAGAATTAAAATCTACCATACCTTCTGATAACTGCAAACGGATCGTACTCGACGACCAGATCTATTTATTAGACCGCGCCCTCCATTTGATTCAACATTAAATTCATATCGAAGTGCCAAGGAAGTAAAAAGGTTTACTCCTTCTTCCGTTCCCTATATACTTGTACTAATTGAAAAACATTTGCGTTTTCAATCCTGCAGAATATATAATTACTCGTATTTTAAATCTTAATATAAAGAGGTAATATGTCACGGGCTTTTGAACCGCTGGCAAAGCCGGAAAAGCATCACACCTGCTGTGGTCTTTTTCGGTTTTTTTTATTGGAAAGGACTGGTTGTTGCATGAAGTATTTTGTGGATCATAAAAAGAAAAGAATTCACCATAGCAGTCACGCGGGTACTCAATGTGATTTTTTTGATACCCCTATCGAAAAGAGGGAATTTACTACTGATCTATCTTACGTATCAAAGCTGGAGCAGGAAAGGCATTATGCTAAATGTCCGCACTGCCGTGAACTTTTAAGCACCACTTCATAGTGAAATTACCCAAAAGGCAAATAAATGGGCTGCTCATAATCATCAGAATTTGATGATTGTGAGCAATTTTAGTTTAGTTAAAATTCTTCATAAAAAGCAGGGTCCTGGTCGTTCATCCTGCCTCCCGGATGAGAAAGCTCCCCAATCCTGCTCATCTCTCCTTCACTAAGTGTAAAATCAAAAATGGACAGATTTTCAAGCTGCCTGACCGGCGAAGAGGATTTCGGGATAGAAATGGCTCCAAGCTGATAGTGCCAGCGTAAAATGACTTGAGTAACTGTTTTATGATGAGCAGAAGCAATGGAATGAATGGATTCATTTTTCATAAGCTCAGCGGCTCTCGCCAGCGGACTCCAGGACTGCGTTTGAACGCCATGATCCTCATGCCATTTTCTCTGCGCTGCCTGATTGAAGAATGGATGCAATTCCACCTGATTGATGCTTGGCAGCACGCCAGTTTCTTTTTCTAATCGGTCCAGGTGCTCCGGAAGGAAATTACAAACACCGATCGAACGAATCAGCCCCCATTTTTTCGCATCTATTAGCGCTTGCCATGCTTCCACATACTGATCCTGTTTCGGGTTTGGCCAATGGATCAGGTATAAATCATAATAATCCAGCCCTCCCCGGTACAGCGATTCCTGAATGGCAGTTACCGCGTTATCATACCCTTGATAGCGTCCTGGCAGCTTAGACGTGATAAGCAGTTCTTCTCTTTGAACTGTGCTGCGGCGTACTGCTTCTCCAACCGTTCCTTCATTTTCATAGTTGTAAGCAGAATCAATCAAACGATAGCCGTGGTCAATCGCTCCCGTGATCGCATGAACACCCTCATTTCCTTTTAACTTATATGTACCTAAACCAATAACCGGCACCTTCATACCGTCATGTAACGTAGCTTGTGGAATTGGATGACTCATGATTAACCGCCCCTTTCTATAATGCTTTAAGTGTACCATTTCTCGACATGATATTTCTAAAAATTCGAAATAGGGATTGTTTAGGTTGCTGGTCTATTTTCCACGTGTGAAAACCAACTTTCAGGAAACGATAAGAAGACAGTGAAAAAGTAAAGGAATGAGGAGCATGTTAACGATTCAACAACAGCAAGCCCTACGAAGCGAGCTTCTTGCGAGAAAAAAAGCACTGGAAGTTCACTTTAAGCACAATGATCATTTTGACCTCCAGCGAAGCCAGAAGGACGCTGTTGGGGAGCTGTCTTCCTATGACAATCACCCGGGCGATCTGGCATCTGAATTATACGAAAGAGAAAAAGACCTCGCGTTAAATGAACATGAACGGTTTGAACTTGAAGGTATTTTGGCCGCGCTGCAAGCTATGGAAGTGGGAATGTACGGCCGCTGTATAACGTGCACAGAGGAAATTCCCTACGACCGATTAGAAGCACTGCCCGCCACGCGTTATTGTGTCGACCATACACCAGACCGAAACCAATCCCGTAACCGTCCAATTGAAGAAAAGATCCTGACAGCAGATTTCAGAAAAACAGAGCGAAGCAAAAAGCAGGAAAGTGCCGTCTACGATTCGGAGGATTCCTGGCAGGACGTGGCTCGCTATGGAAGCTCAGACTCACCATCCGACCTTGAACATCCTCCTTCAGAGTATGAAAACATGTATGCGGACTGGGAAGAAAACCACGGGTACACAGAGGAATACGAAAATTTCGTCGGAGTTGATTTAGAAGGCAACATGACGGTTTATCCGAACAAGCAGCATGAACGCTACGAGGATGTACTCGATGAGGATAATATCATGTCTTTACTGGGTGATTTGCCATCTGAGGAAAAAGACCCTTATACAGATTGACCATATGATGTGAATGAGCCTGGGACAAATAGGTCCCAGGCTCATTCACCGGTTCACGTTGCTTCAGGGGGACGGTTGTGATCTCCCCACTCACACAAGTGCTCCAGCACAGGCAGAAGTGTCTCTGCTTTTTCCGTGAGGCTGTACTCAACCTTAGGAGGAACCTGAGGATACTCTTTGCGTTTCACTATTCCATCCTTCTCCAATTCCTTCAATTGCGAACTCAACATTTTATAGGTTATCGTCCCAATTCTTCTTTTCAGCTCATTAAATCGTACCGGCTGATCCTCGGCTAGAATGTAGATAATCAACATTTTCCATTTTCCGCCTATGACCGATAACGTATAGCCAAAAGGAGTTCCATGAACGGTGCCATTCTCTTTAAAATCTGCTGTCCCCATATTCCCACTATCCTTTCAGATAGTACCTATTAAAAAAGTGCGTACTATTTTTTAGTTTAAGGTCATTTTATACTGAGGTCATATTGAAGTAAAGGAGAGAAAAATAAATGACTGCAGTGAAAACGTACGATCATGGTCTTTGGGATCACGGGATTACACAAGGATACAGCGTCAATGGCACAATATACATTTCAGGGCAATTTTCTCATTCAAATGAAGGAGTATTCGTTGGAGAAAACAACATTGAGGAACAGACGCAGCGGACACTTGATAACCTTGACCGTGTGTTGAAGGGATTTTCGATTACGAAATCAAACCTGGCTTATGTCGAGATTTATCTGACTCATGCGGAAAAACATTCTGAAACGGTCATACGGCTATTTAAGCAGTATCTGGGACAGCATCGTCCTGCCGGCAGCCTGATCGGAGTAAACTACCTGGCGTTTCCTGAACAATTTATTGAAATAAGTGCTGTCGCGCACAACTAGGAATTGATGTAAGAGGAAAGAAAACAATTACACTCCACTCAAAACCCAAATAGCCGCATCTTTTAATAGGCCGTTCTATTTGGGTTTATTATTTGCTTTGATGTCAGCGATTCTAAACAAAAACCAGCACCGGCAAAACAGACAGCACTGCACCGCATAAAACCGGACCAGTTTTTACAAGCATTATTCCGTTTAGCGTAGACACCATGGGATCAATGGGATTTTTTGCAGGTGAAGCCAGGTAATTAATAAATCGCTCCCACCTTTTTTTTCGGCTGTGCAGTGGGATATCCGGTACCTTGACATGATACTCATCCAGCTTTGATTGTAAAAATCGTTCATTTTTAAAGGGATCTTGAGACATTTTCTTCACCGCCCAGTTCTTCTTTTAATTTTTTGATGGCATAATGCAATCGGGATTTCACCGTTCCCTTTGGAATATCAAGCACGCTGGCGATTTCTTCATGCGTTAAATCGTGATAATAAAATAGCAGAACGATTGGCCTGTGAACCTCGGACAACGCAGCAACCGCCTCCCGAACGCTCATCCTGTCTGCAAGATCTACCTCCTCCTTATCAGAAGGCGTTAAAAAAGGAAGAAACGACCTCCATTTTTTTCTCCGATTCAGCTTATCAATCATCAAGCGGTAGGCAATTTGATATAAATAGGAGCTTATTTTCCCTTTTTCCCTCTTATATAGGTGTTTAGATCGCTGCAGTTTAATAAAGGTATCCTGAACAATATCAATGCTTAGCTGTTCATCTCTGCTGTATCTGTATACAAATGAATAAATGGGTCCTTTTAAAAGCAGATAGAGCTGATCGAGCGACTCCATGTCCCCTTGCTGATAAGCAATCATCAACTCATCTGCACGTTCAAACAAGGTCCTCTCCCATGATCGCTTTTATTGCTTTCAGCGTAATCGTCACACGGCTGATCAAATAAAGGATGCTCAGCAGCGTCCAGACCTGTGCCTGATTCGTAAAAAACTGTACATACACATTTTCTACAGACTGTCCGTTTGACACTAAAAGGTTCAGCGCCTGAACACAGATAATAGCGTATATTGATAAACTGAGCGTTAAGGTATCAAACACATTCCACCTCAAATATATTTTCGTTTTTTTATAATTAACTTTTCCATTTTCACGAACCACATGTTTGCGGTCCATTGGAATGGAAATCGCGAGAATCACAGTCGTCATCACCCCAACCACGATCAGTGAAACAATCCACCCTGTCCCCATGCAAACTCCCCCCTTCTGTTTATTTACTTTCTATACTGTCGAAAGCAAGAAGAAGTTCACTTAAAAAATAATTCAATTAACAAAAGGAAAAATCCTCTATTTGTGAAGTGATGATTGACAACAGAATATTTTTCCTATTAACTGAAATTAACCCATTAATAAACAGGAGGGACATTTGTTGAAGCAAAGCCCTAAAAAAGAATGGATCTCATGGCTAAAATCAATCCTGATGGCTTTTATCATTGTTTTGATTTGCAGAAATTTTCTCTTTTCACCTGTATTGGTAAAAGGAATTTCGATGGAGCCTACTTTTGAAGATCAAAATCGTGTGGTGATTTCAAAAATAAGTGAAATCGAAGCATTTGATTTAATTGTGTTTGACTCTCCTATATCATCCGATCAGCATATTAAACGAGTAATCGGTTTGCCGGGAGATGAAATTGAAATAAAGGAAGACATCCTTACCATTAACGGCACCCCCTATTCTGAACCCTATCTTGAACAAAACAAGGAAAAGCTGCTTTTTGGCGAGCCTTTAACAGGCGATTTTTATCTTAAGGTTCCGGAAAAATCTTTATTTGTTCTTGGTGATAACCGCAGAAAAAGCATGGACAGCCGGGAGTACGGAGTGATTTCAGAAGAAGCGGTTTTAGGAGAAGTAAAAGCACGGATTTATCCCTTTGGGGAAATAGACTGGTTTCAATAAATCTAAGAAGGAGCGTGAGACAAAACTGTCTCACGCTCCTTCCCGGTTTACTCCGCTTCATCCGGATGTATACCGCAGTTTTTTTAAATAGTAATCTGCTCTTTCAATTCTTTCTTGATCAATGCAGCAGACCGCACTTTTACGTCTAAGCAATCAGAAATGCAGGTTTGATATTGCTGCTGACGGATCGCTTCTTTCAACTCGTCGACCGTTCTGCATACCTCTTCGAAGCGATTGCTAATCGCTCCATATTGCAGAAAGTGATGAGTATCGCTTCCTCCAACTACCGGAACACCATATTGATCTGCAAATTCCGCCACCAGCTTTTCCATTTCAGGGCCTGCTTTAAACAGATCTTTACCATTTAAATCAAACGCATCAAACTGCTTAAGCAATGCCGGATCATGGTGATGGAGCGGCGTCGATTTCCGCAATGGATGTGCACCAATTTTAAGCACGTTATAAGGCGCAAGCAGATTAAATAAATCCGAAATTGGAATGAAGTTATCTTCTGGGGTAAATGCAGTCAGTTCCATAGAAATCGAGCGAATGTCATCACGATTTCCAACAACAAGGTAATGTCCGACTTCTTTTACATCGATCTCCATTCCCGGAAAAACGGTGAGTCCATTTACATCATAGGTATGTCCGTCATAGGGAAATGAATGGTCCAGCATGTCATAGACCTTAAGAAAGTCAGGTGCATTAAAATGTTCAGTAAGGGCCAAAGCCGTTAACCCTGCCTCTTTTGCTTCATTCATCTTTTTTGTAAATTCCTCTAAATCAACAGGAATTCCTTTAGATAGCTTTGCGTGTGTATGAAAATCAATAATCATGTACGTAATGCTCCTTTTATCTATAAAATCTGCCTCGTGTGCAGTCATTTACGGTTAAATTAAGCAGTGAAATAAGGGATTCCTGAAAATATCATAAGAAGAAAACACATGGTTCCTCCTAAAAAAACAAGATCCCCGGCACCGACTTTCATATAGGAAAGCTTCTGCTTTTTCGCTTCTTTACTGTGAAGCGAATATGGAAATCCTCTTACTTCCAATGCTTCTACCGTTGTTCGCGTGCGTTTTGCCACATTTAATATCATGGGATAAAACGCCAGAACCATGATTTTGCCGTAATAAACAGCCATTCTCCAGCCGAGGACCCCTTTTTTCTCAGGTCCCTTTCCACGCATTAGAAAGGATTGAAAAATATGCTGATACTCATCAAGCAGGATGGGCAGCATGCGATAGCCGTAGGAAACACCGAACCCAAACTGCGCTGGCACTCCAAAGCTGATCAAGGCGTCGCTAAGCTTTTCCGGGTCCATGCTTGCGAAAACGGCAATACTCGCAATGGACATAATCGTGATTTTCATCGTAAAGGTCAACAAAGCAAGAAACGCCGTAATGTCTCCCCCAAAGAAAAGCACCACTACTGTAATCCAGCCAATCTCACTTACAACCCCAAAGGAAAGCAGACCTAAAATTAAAGGACTCACCTTTGAAATGATGGCCAAAATCGAGGTGAACACAACGAGAGTAAACAGAATCCACTCGTTGAATGTAAACCACGGAACAATGCTGACAGCAAGATACCAGATGATTAATATTCGAGGATCCAATTGGGCTAAAAATGTATCACGATTGCCAATAGCGGTTTTCATCAGTTCCATTTTCACGTACTCAACACTTAACTTTTCACGCCATGCACTCAAGAGCTGCACCTACTTTCATCGCCTCTTCCATTTCTTTTACAGATAAAAAGACCGGTTTACACCCTAATTGCAGACTTAATTCCACGATTTGAGGGGGACGCAGATTCGCCTTTTTCCACGTTTTTTCATCCTGGAATAAGCTACGGGGGGATCCGTCAAAGATGACTTCTCCCTCTTCCATCACAATGACACGTGTGGCCCACTCTGCGACAAGTTCCATATCATGCGTTGCGACAATGACGGTTTTGCAATGATCAGATGTTTTGTGGAGCATACGCGTCATCTCTCTTCGGGACACAATATCAAGACTCGCCGTTGGTTCATCCAGCAAAAGAACCATAGGCCGCATCGCCACTCCTATCGCCATCGAGCTGCGTCTTTGCTGTCCTCCGCTGAGCAAACGGGCATCCCGCTTGGAAAGATCATGCAGATTAAACGAGGTGGACAATTCAGACAAGAAAGCCTGATCTTTTTCCAGCCGCCCGCGTGACCGTGAAAAGAAAGATAGATCCTTTTCTACTGTATCCTGAATCATCATTTCTTCAGGGTTTTGAAATACATAGGCAACATGATCCGATAAATCTGAAACACGTATTTTGCGGATCGGGTTTCCCTCCACGCGGATTTCTCCGTCTGAGGGCCTAGAGAGTCCGGCAAGCGCTTTTAGAAGCGTCGTTTTACCCGCTCCATTTGTTCCGACAAGGGCGACCTTCTCTCCCTCTCCAAACGTCAGGGAAATATTATTTAAAATGGTCTTTTTATCCCCGGCCATCGTTCTGACATGATGAGAGACGTCTTCTGCTTCAATTGTTTTCAAAGCATTTTTCTCACCGTTTACCATCTGGCGAGATAAGGCCCTGACCTCTTTTGGAATCGGCTGGAAGAATGACACACCCTGCTCAAGTGTAATGGGGTAGGACATATTCCGCTGTTCATTCAGCCCCGCAGCGAGCTGAGTAACCTGAGGAGGATAAATCCCAAGTCCCATTAACTCCTGCACCCGCGACAGCCCTTCATGAACAGGCAGCTTCCAATTCACCTGACCGTCCTTCATTAAAAGAAGAGTTCGTGCATAATCTGCAATAAATTCGGTATGATGTTCAATCACAATAATCGTTTTGCCATGTTTTTCATTTAATTCTTTTAATTTTTCATAGATTTTCTTTGCATGGTAAGGATCTAATTGAGCCACCGGTTCGTCTACTATGATAATCCCGGGGTCTAAAGCCAGCGCGCCGGCAATCGCGGTCAAATGCTTTTGACCTCCGCTCAGCGACCAGATGCTCTGATCTTTTAAGTGCATTAAATCCAGTATCTCAAGAGCCCATAATGCCTTTTCTTTGTAATCCGGTTTCCCAAAATTTAAAGGAGCAAAAGCTACATCATCCAAGACAGTTGGCCGCATCAGCTGCTGTTCAAAATCCTGATACACATAGCCGACTTCCTGACTCAATACAGCCACCGCACTAGTAAATGCCTCTTTTCCATTGACTGAAACTGCACCCTTGACGTCTCCTGCGTAATAATGAGGGATTAATCCATTCATTGCTTTACATAGAGTCGATTTTCCGCTGCCGTTATTCCCTATGATGGCAAGAAACTCTCCCTTTTCTACTTCAAGTGACGCTCCTTTCAGTACCCATTCTTCACTGCCCGGGTACCGAAAGTGTACGTCATTCATTTGAATCAATGCCTGTGTCATGCGATCTTAGAGTCTACTTTCTTTTGAGATTTCCCCATTTTAACCGCTATGGTTACGATAATAATGAGTACAATGGCAGCAGCGGATATCGGCAGCCAGATATATTGAGAGCCAAACTGCTCTAAGAATTCAGGTTCCCATACAGCAAAGTTTATATCCATTTCAGCCATAAACTCTGCCACAATTGCAATAAAGCCTAAGAAGATTGAAACAATTACAAATCGAAGCGAAATCCATTCTGTCATGGAAGCCTGAGGACGCGCATCCCGTGGTTTCATTCCAAGCAAAGGCTCAATCTTTCCATATAGTCTAGGAATAAAATAAAGAGTAGGAAGCAATCCAAACAAAATACCCGAGATCACCATTTCATTCACAAAACTGAACGCCTCGATCGCCACAATACTTTCAGGCAGACCAGGAACCGCTTCGATTCCTTCAATACCAAACCATACTTTTCCGATATCGACAATGGTGCTGAGCATCTGATCGATCCCCACCCCAATAATGACTGCTAACCCAACCTGGCGGCGATTTCTTGGATCTTTTACCAGGAGTCCCGCAATATACATGGCAAGTGTAAATTCAATGAATCCTTCTAATTCACCAAGACCACTGAAATCTCCCATTAAAAGATCGCCAAAAATAATTTCTCCAACAGACGCACCAAGCGCCGCATAAAGCGGATTAAACAAAATACAAAGAGTAAGAGGGATAAAAGCAAAATACGAAACAGATAATTCCACTGGACCAAACGTAAACTCCGGAAGTAACTCCGTGAATAAATTAGCCAGTCCAAAAAGGGACATCGCCAATATAAAGATCATCATTTTCTGAGACTGAGTAATTTGCTGCCGACCTAACTCTGCCATTGTTTTTTCCTCCCTATTTTCAGTTCCTTTTTTCTTACATGCTTATCGTACGAAATGAAGATAAAGGGAAAATATAAATAAGATTGAGGTTTTGTAAAAGAATTTAAGTTTTTGATAAGAATGAAACTTTTTTTACATCCTTTCTCACTGCCTCGATATACTCTAGTAAAAGGGAGTGATCGGCATGCAAAATTCATTGGAGAAAAAACATGGACAGTTTACATCGAAACAGCTCCGCGTGACGCAGGTGCTCGATAAAAGGGGGACGAGTGTGGCATATATGACAGAGCAGGAGGTGGCAGATGAAGCGAAAGTGAGCATTGCAACGGTTTCAAGATGTTGGGCACTTCTCGGTTATATGAATTTTAAAGAGTATAAAAAAGCTATGAAGAGAAAACTCGAAGTTACTCCGGAGAATAAACTTAAAAACGCAGTTGAAGAAGTGCAGAAGCAGGATTTGCTGACAAATATGGTCCAAAAACAAATGAATCATTTAGCTGAAACGAACCAGCATGTATCAAGAGAAGATTTTAATGAGGCTGTTCTTCTGATTTCACGTGCTGACCCTTTATTCATCTTTGCTCCCGGTCCGTCTGAGTCTCTTGGCTGCCTTTCACAATTTCGTTTATCACGATTGGGAGTGCCTGTTACAGTAATGCCCAAAAGCGGACATGAATTATTTGAATCCATGATTCATTTATCCTCCCGCAGTGTCTTATTAATCTTTCAATTTGTGCAAACACTTCCTGAAACAGATGTTTTAGTAGATTATGCAAAGGAAGTGGGCTGTCCTGTAATATTGGTGACGGACCGATTGTACTCGGATCTGCATCGTCAGACAGAAAGTACGTTATTTGCAAGGCGCGGGGAATTATGGGAATTCCATTCAATGGTGCCTCCCATGATGATTATTGAATCTCTTATCGTGGGGATCGCGATGCTGTTAGGAGAACCTGCTATGGAGAAATTGGAATTACTTAGTAAGGTAAGAAAAAAGTATAAAGCTAAAATTCCAAAGTAACGATTGATTTGATTCCTATCAAACAAAGAGCTTGGGACAAAAGTGTCTCAAGCTCTTTGACCGGTTCGCTGCGCTTCAGGTGGACGCTTTCCGCAGGGACGGCGCTGAGCCTCTACAGGCCCTTGCCCTGTAAAGTCTCAGCTTGCCGTCAAATCCTGCAGGAGTCGCCACCTTCCGCTCCGCTCTCCTCTTACTATTGATAAATACTTCTTCATTCTTAAAATACTTTTGAGTTTTGTCCCAGCCTCTTTACGCATCCATATCTGAAATCTTTTAAGGAGATGTTGAAAAGCCTCCTGCAGCAGCTAACATAAAGAATAGGACTAAGACAACGATATAAACGACCAAAAGAATTCCTGTTACAATCAGCATCGCACGGGAATACTTTTTTCGCTGGCCTTCTTCAGAACCGAACCCCCATACAAACAGCAGCACAAGATTGACCAATGGAATCATTAATAAGAAAAGAGTGCCAACCCAGCTTTTGGTGGTCATTTCCTTGTGATCGTGATTTGCAGGATAATTTGAAGCTGTTTCCTGTTGCATTTGTTTCCCTCCTTTCTTTAAACTCGAAGTTAAAATGGAAAATACTTCTTCATTTCTATACCTTTGCACACTTCTATTTAAACTTGTATATAAGATAAAAGTTTCATTATATGATAATTGAAGAAGTAAAATTGATCTTAATACTTCTAAAAATGAGGCTGGGACAAAAGTGTCTCAGCCTCATTGGCCGGTTCATTGCGCTTCAGGTGGACGCTTTCCGCAGGAACGGCGCTGAGCCTTTTCCAGGGTGTTGGCCTGGAAAAGGCTCAGCTTGTCATTTTTTGAGTTGTATCCCTGCCTCTTTGCTTTAAGCTTCCTTAGACTGCTTATTGGCTCCGGCGTAGGTCCATTTGCGCCAGATAAATTCAAGCGGACCCTGATTAAACTTTTTCAAAATCAAGTAGCTGAGCACCACCTGTACCGCATAGATCACAATCGCAATCCCTACGCCCTGCGTTTTTGATACCTGGCCGAAAAGACCGAACCCGTATCCATTAAAAATGATCACCGCAATAATCGATTGCATCAAATAATTTGTCAGCGCCATGCGTCCAACCGCTGCAAACGGCATAAGCATTTTTTCAACGGAAGATTTCCTTGTTGCAAGAACAACAAGCGCCACATAAAACAGCATAAGAAGCGGCCCGCCGAGCATATTCAAGCCCTCTGCAACTGGAGAAGTTAGATATGCCGGCCAGTCAAACACATTATATTGAACGGCTGCTGAAAGGCCGACTAATGGCGCGCCAATGCCAAGCCCGAGCCATAAAATCTTTTTCCATCTTTTGATATTGCCTTCGATATCCTTAAACATGCCGGTTTTACCGAAATAAAGACCGATTAAAAACAGCGGCAAAATGGTTGGTACTAGCAGAAGGACCTGGAAAAAGATAAACAGAACTTCATTAAAAAAGCGAAAAGACAGGATTTCCCCGTAACTGCCTGTTGCCATAATCGATACCGCTGCGAGCTCTTCGGCCTTGAGAGATTCAATCGTCTCAAACCCTTCGGCAATGGTATATTCCATGCTCCAGCCGCTGCCGATCAGAAGAAGGGTAAAAAATAAACTGCCTGCAATCAATAAAGCTATACCCCAAATTTTAATGACTTTAGGTGAACGGTGAATAAAGAGCGGCAGCAAAAATCCTGTAATGGCATATGTATGTAGAATATCGCCCGACCAGATAAAAACAAGATGAACGATTCCAAGAAGTAATAAAAACACAAGCCGCCGCATAAACAGCTTCGTTGCCGGAAGATTTCGCTGCATTAAACGGGAGTAAAAAATATAAAAACCTAATCCAAATAACATCGAGAACATTGGATAGAATTTGCCGTCAACCAGCAGTGCCGTCAGAATAGTCAGCGCCCCGTTCAGCCCCCCCTCAGGCAGACTCTCTCCTTCAACCAAACTGCTCATATTGTTAAAAATAGGGGTCTTAAAAGCAATCATATTTGCGATCAAAATCCCAAAAAGCGCAAACCCCCTGATCATATCCAGTGAATGGATTCGATCTCTCATTGATATTGAACTCATTTTACCATTCCCTTTCATACCTTTTTCCCTACTCATATCCTACTTTATCCCGGTTCCTTTCTCAATAATAATTTGGAAACAGCAACCATACAAAAACGAAACTTTTCAGATCAGTATACGTAGAAGATAGTAGAAGATGAATGGAAAGGAGAATGAATATGACTGTCTGTGCGTATTGCGGAAGAGAGTGGAAATGGAAGGATACCTTTAAGAGGCTTGCATCCTTTAAAAACACTATGAAGTGTCCTTATTGCAAGAAATCTCAATTTCAAACCGCATCGTCAAAGCAAAAAACATCCATGCTGATTGTCTCACCATCTCTGCTGCTGCCTTTGTTTGTTATGTTTAGTCTGTCTTTGCCGCTGCTTCTTCTCTGCTATGTCACTGTGTTTTTATTAAGCCCATTACTGGTCAAACTGACGAAGGAAGATTCGCCCCTTTGGTAAAATGCTCCCTTTCTATGGTCACGACTCAAGAAAAAAAGCCACAGCTCCAATAATCGCAAAGAATATAGTCAGCACGAAGACAATTCCAATAATGCCCCATGTCCGTCTGCTCATGCAATCCACCTCTTTTCATAACGATTCTATTTCATTTCAGCATAAGGGTGTGCATATAAGTCAACATCCACCTCTGCCTGAATGCTGTGAATAAAATTAAGCTGCGGAAGATCCAGATGGAGTCCAGGGGTCGTTCCTTCTTCTATATAAATAACGATCCCTATCGTGCATGCTGCATTCAGCTCCTCCTTTAACGCATTTATTACATCTTCTTTGCCATGAAGCATGCTCAATACCCGATCCAGCTGCACTTTCACATCAATTGATTCTTCTTCCTCCGTTCCATAATGCCAACGGGTACTGCGCTGTAAACGCGGAGATGATCCCTCCATATGATGGATAAGATCTCCTTTCTTATAGGTTAAAGTGGGGGAAATGCTTAAACGTGCTGTAACATCCTCTAAAGAAAAATCCTCTGCCTCGAGTTGAAAATCAACCATCACTCTAGTCTTTTTAATAATCAGTCACTCCTTTTTTTATTTCCCTTCTTCTATTTCCATAAATAAACATCTTTTTCCTTCTAATACAATTAAAATGAATTGAATCCCATAAAGCTGCTGCTCAATGTCCACAGGTATTTCCCCATTCACCCGGAATCTTGATATACTAATCCTCAAAGCTCTTTATAAAATAAGAGCGAAAAGGATGGGACTAATTTGAACAAATGGCCTGCTACAGGAGATTTTATTTATACATATGCTTACAATGAAGAAGAAAAAGATCTCTGCCACCTTGAAATGCGCTCATTATTTGGCAAACACTCCGAGACGAAAATAGTGAAAACAGACCGTGACATTCACCCAAGCCGCAGTCCTTTTGTGAAGGAACGGATCCAGGTGCTGTTTGAAGGCAGCACGCTTGAAGAGCTTTGTCAAAAGCTAAAAGACGTAAAGATGGGCGGCTCCACGTTTAAAGTGCTGTTTGTCAAAATCAATGATTTAACCGGATCCGACAAAATAGAGTATGAGCAGAAAAGACAAATTGAACGGGATCTAGGCATGATTATAGAGGGGGAACTGGATCTTCACCAGCCGGATGTTTTCTTTGGATTAGTTCCCTGTGAAGGCAGCTGGCATCTGGGTCTTTATGAAAAAGCGGAACCCGTCTGGCTGAATCACGTGAAAAAACCCCGGGAATACTCAACCGCATTAAGTACGCGCACAGCAAGAGCCGCAGCCAATATCGCCGTGCCAGAGCCAGATGGAAAAACAGCCATTGACCCGTGCTGTGGAATTGGAACAGTTCTTGTAGAAGCTCTTTCAATGGGCATCAACATTGTGGGACGTGACATCAACCCGCTTGTGGTAACAGGGTCCCGTGAAAACATCGCCCATTTCGGCTATTCAGGCGACGTCTCCATTGGCCCGATTGATGAGGTAACCGGAAGCTATGACGCGACCATTATTGATATGCCCTACAATTTATACACACATGCCACACCGGAAGAACAGCTTGATATTCTTGTAAATGCACGGCATTTCACGAAGCGGCTTGTCGTCGTCACGATTGAATCGATTGATCAAATGCTCGCGCAAGCCGGCTTTACCATCACTGACCGATGTGTTGTGATGAAAGGGAAGTTTTCCAGAGAAATTCTTGTTTGTGAGTAAACTAAAAACCCGCTTCTCTTTTATCAGAGGCGGGCATTTTGTTAGTTAAATGATCTCCATCAGCTTTCTCGCCTGTTCGTCGAGACCTGCAGCTGTCTGTGAAATCCCATTCAAATCACGTGTCGTATTGGCAATTTGCTGCTCGCCCTGTGTGATGGATTGCTGAGCCTGATTGATTCCCTCAGAGATTGTTTTAATCTCTTTAGAAATGCCTTCCATTGTATTGCGCACCTGCATGATTGAATCTTCTACGCGCACTGACAGCTTGCGCACTTCTTTTGCCACAATATCAAACCCTCTTCCGTGCTCCCCTGCACGCGCGGCTTCAATTGCGGCATTCAGCGCAAGCAAATTCGTTTGAGCGGCAATATCGCGAATGGTGTTAACCACCTTTTGAATTGACTGGGATTGCTCCTGCAGGCTTGCGAGTGTTTGAATATTGGAGGATGAGACCTTTGCCATTTCCGAGATGCTGGTTAAAAGCTCTCCGCTTCGCTTAATTCCCTCGCCTGCACTGCTTGACATTTTGACCGACATCTCCTGCAGTTCTACTACCATTTCGGTTACCGCCGTCTGACGCGAAGTTATATTGGTAGCGACTTTTGACACGCCAATCACCTTTTGTTGATCGTCATAAATCGGCATATAGGTCGCTTCAAGCCAAATTTGGTTTCCGTCTGCATCTTTACGTTCAATTTTATCCTGATAACTGATCCCCGCCCACAGGTCACGCCAAAATGATTTGTATTCTAAACTTCTGGTGAAAGCATCGAAACAAAAGGCGCGATGGTTCATGCCGATCATTTGCTCTTTCGTGTAGCCCATTGATTGAGCGAATAAATCATTTACATAGGCTACGTTCTGCGCCCGGTCAAACCGGATGATTGCCAGATTGCTTTCAAGCGCCCTTACCACTAATTCATCTGAAACTGTCGTTATCGTCTCTCTCATGCACATTTCTCCTTTTTAATCGACTGTATCTAACTATATTTTAGCCTATTAAAGAGAAGAAGCGCTACCTTTTTTGTGTCTTTCTACACAATATATATATATTTAAAAGGTATAAAGTACCATATATTAAAATTCAATAATATTTGTTGTCTGCCCTCAGCTTGCTTCCCAACCTTACCTGCTTGTCCACTCATTCCGCAGCATCCCGTAAACCGCATGATCTACGAAATGATCGTACAGCCACTCCGCCTGACGAATTTGTCCTTCATAGGTAAATCCAAGTCTTTCCGGGATCGCCCGGCTTTTCTTATTCCCCGCTGCTGCCCGGATGTCTACCCGGTTCATGTTCAGCTCTTCAAAGGCATACCGTGTCAGCGCCTCAGCGGTCTTTGTCATAATCCCATGACCCTGAAATTCTTCACCCAGCCAATACCCGATTTTTGCCGTTTTATTGGTCCAGTCAAGCTGGTTGTAGCCTGCAACACCTGCAAGCTCTCCCTTAAAAAGGATTAACGCATTCAGCCCCTGATTGGCGATATACAGCTTATTGCTTCCTGCAATAAAGTGTTCTGTATCTTCCACTTTTGTTGTAAAATCAAGCCACGGCAGCCATTTCTTTAAATGGGTTCTTGACTGATCGGTTAAACGGAATAAAGCTTCAGCATCGTGCTTTTGAGGCAGTTTTAATTCAAGGTTTTCATCAATTTTATGTACAAACATTCGTGGCTCCCCCTTATCGGTCTCTTATCTCTTTGAGCAGTTCAATAACCTGTTCATTCTGCTTTTCTATCGATCTTAATGATTTTTCAATTGTACTTGTCGTAACATACAGCACAATCAAAATGGCAATTCCAACTAACTACATACGATGCCTCCAATTTTCAATAGTACTTCAATTCCAAGTATTTTAAAAGAAAGAAAGGAACTCAATGTTTTTTTAAAACAGTTCGAACAAGGATAATGATCTGTGAGAAAATAAGAAGACAATTCGGGAATGGAGTGGCTTTCTATGTCTATTTTCTCACCCCAAAATCAGTCTATAGCAAGTAACCGTACGTTTCTGCACTTATTTAACTCGTTGTCCTTACTCTTTTTAGGAGGCATTCTTTTTACATTTATTCACCCGTTTACGGAAGGCTTCTCTTTTATCTTTTTCGCCATAATGGCTGTGATTGGATCTTATATCAGCCTCTTCTATGCATGGATTTATCCAACGAACAACTGGCCGAAAGTCTTTGCCATTACCTTTCTTTTAAATGCTGCCGGGCTTGGCTGGCGTGTGGCGCTTGAATGGGGAGAGGCCAGTCTGATCCCTTATCTTACCTTGTACAGAACCGGAAGTTATCTTTTTCTGACGCCTTTATTGATCACCGCCGTGTACATATTTATCAATAGAGTTATACACGAAAGAACTCGTACCGATTAATAGAGAAGAGAAAACCCGTCTCCGCCATAGTAGGCAAAGACGGGCATTCACTAGGCTTTTGCGATTGTTTTTTGGCGTCCTTCTTTTTCTTCATGCTGATCGCTTTTCATCAGATGCTGAAGATGGCGTTTGAACAGGGCCATTACCCATAAATGGACTTTGGCTTGCGTGTATTTGTAAATTGTCCAAGGCAGTGCGGGTCTGTAGCCATGAATGGCAATAATGCACTCCTGCGTATCGGGAATCTGGCGGAACTCAATTCTTCCTTTGCTGTCTTCACCGACATTGGCAAAAAGTCCTCCTGTAATTAGATAAAGTGCACGGGTGTCTGTGCTTCTTTCACTTGAGTAGGTCAGCTCCAAAATAGAAGCTGCTTTTGAAAACAAACGGATTTTACAATTTTTATCCTCATCGAGATCTACGGATAAGAACGGCCGGGCAAGACGGGAGATCCAATTCATATACTCTTCCCCTGCCCAATTCGCTGTTTTCCCCTCCGGCAGCATAACCCGCTGAACCGAGCGCACGTCACTTCCTGTTGGAGTAGATGTAAGAAATGCAGGCTTGTCCGCGCCCTCTTCTTTTTCAGCCTTCAGCGCTTCCTGTGCCGCTTCTTTAAATGTTGTTTTGCCATCGCTGATTCCCTCAATCGTATCTTGGGCTACCATAGGATGCTTCAGGCTCTCGATAAGCGGATACGCCATTTCCTTTGGCGAACCTGTTACGAGTGTTACCCATAAACGGGAAAGATTTACCGTTAAGAGCGGGATATCCACCACTTTTGGCTTTTTGCCCATTACTTCTGCAGTTTGAATCAGCATTTCTTTATAGGACATAATCTCCGGACCGCCGACATCCACTGATTTATTTTCCACTTTCTTGTTTCCAATGCTGTTTTTTAACGAGCCGATGACATCTTTTAATGCAATTGGATGCGTTTTGGTCCGGGTCCACTTTGGCAGCAGCATCCACGGAAGACGCTTCACAAGCTTTGAAAGAATCGGAAATGAAGATCCTTTAGGACCCACAATCAGTCCTGCACGGATGGTTGAGACCGGCACCCCGTAGGACCCCAGTACTTTTTCTACTTCCAGCCGGCTCTTTAAATGGCGGGAAAGCTCTTTGGTGTCCTTTGGAACAATTCCGCTCAGATAAATGATTTGTTTGACACCCTGCTTTTTGGCAGCCTGCGCAAAGTTATCCGCTAAAATCACATCCATGTCCTCGAATTTCGCCTGTGTCAGCTTGGCAGAAGGCTTCATAGAGTGAATAAGATAAATCGCATAATCGGCTCCTTCAAGCCCTTTTTCCGCGTCACCTTTTGAATAAAAATCACATGAGCGCCAGGTGACATGCTCTGAATCTTCTTTATCATCGCCACTTCTAGACAGCGCAATCACATCTGCTTTCTTCGTGATCTTTTCAAGCAGATTACTTCCTATATATCCAGTGGCACCTGTAAGCGCCACAACTGGCCTTTTTGTTTCAGTCATCCTATAACTCTCCTTTTTTGAACACATTTACCTTTCTTTACCCTTTCCTATTAAAAAGGAACAAAAGCAAGCACATCGAAGGGTGGAGAACTGCATGCAGACAGCTTTGTCATTTTTTCTTCATCTGCATAAGGTAATGAAAGAAGCCTAAATAAAAGGAGCGTTTTGCGATGCCCATCATGGATAATACTTTTTTTGTTTATACGGTTCAGCCCGGTGATACACTGACTTCCATCGCCTATCGATTCAGCAGCAGTGTATCTGCTATTGAGCAGGCAAACGCCCTTTATCCTCCTATAACAGATCCCGGCTTAATTTTTCCCGGACAGAGGGTCGTCGTTGAAAAAAATGGACCTGCTGTGATCTACCGAATCGTTCATGGAGGTGATACGCTCTACCAATTTGCACAAGATTATTCTTCTGCAGTCGACGTAATTTATGGGATCAATCCTCAGATTGGGAACCCTGATCTTCTTTATGTCAATCAGCCTGTTTTCGTTCCCGCTTTTATTTACCGGGTTGAAGAAGGCGATACACTCGCTAAGATCGCAAAGCAGTTCGGGATTCCACTATCCGCATTATTCAGTGCCAATCTCAATCGCCCAGGCTGGTCACCGGACGTGATCTATCCCGGGTACGATCTGCTGATTCCTCTGTCTTCTTCCCGGAATATTCTTGTCACCTCACCAAGGCCCGGAACGACAGTGGCTGCAGGACAAACGCTGTCAGGCTTTGCACGGGCATTTGAAGGAAGCATTCTTTATCAGCTGAAGGATTCATCAGGCGGGATGGTAACAGGGGAATCTCCTATCCAGGCATCTGCCGGAGGACCTTTATACGGCACCTTCTCTATTCCTATTCAATTTGAACGAAGCCCCCAGACATCTGCCGGAGAGCTTTGGGTATACGCAAGAAGTGCTGAAGATGGACGGATAATTGATTTGGTGAAGATTCCTGTCATGTTTTAATTAAGTGTCAGCGGGATTAATGATCGCAAGCACCTGATGATCCTCCCATTTGCCATTAATCTTCACATTCTTTTTTGCGATTCCTTCTTTATGAAAACCTGCTTTTTCTAAGACCCGGATCGATCCAATATTGCGGGGCATCACACCCGCTTCAAGCCGGTGAAGCTTCAGCTCTTTAAACGCATACGCTGTGAGCAGCTTGACGGCTTCGGTTGTGTAGCCTCTGCCATTATGGGCCTGATCCAGAAAATATCCTACAACAGCATTTTGCAGCGATCCACGTATGACCTGAAAAAGGTTCATGGTGCCGACCAATTCATCGTTTTCATTTTTGAATACCCCAAATTGATAGGTAAGATCCAGTTCCCGATCCTGTTTAAATTGTTTGATTCTCTCAATCTGCGCTTTTTCAGTGTAGAATGAATCTTCCCTTAGCATAGAAAACATTTCAAAAAATTTTCTATTTCTTGTTTGTAGCTCTGTTAACGCTTTTGCATCCCTCTCCTCGAATGGACGCAAATAAATGGACTGCCCTCTCATGACAACCGCCTCCTTTTTCTCTAGTTTACATGAATGCACTAAAAAACCCTGTGGCTATGTGACTCAGATTCTTTGACTGGCTCGTTTCGCTTCAGGTAGACGCAGGTACTGCCTCACCTCATACTAACGATAGATTCTCCTGGTATTACAACGTTCTTCGTTGTTTCCCTGCCTTTTTTCCAGCAGTTTGTCCATACAGGGGTTAACTATGGTTTCTCTAAATTAACCACAAAAAAACACCATTCATCCCTCATGTTCAGGACGAATGGTGTGTATTTTAGGTTATATTAATCACTCGCTGTTTGAACCGATAAATACAGAACGTCCTGACCATCGTGTTCTTCTCCACTTGGCACAAATCCAAAGTTTCTATAGAGTTCGTTGGCAGAGTCGTCGTCTTTTGAAGCGTTCAGGCGAATTTCTGTACAATTTTTAAAATTCTCCCTTATCCAATCTACAATAGATGCTAACGCCTCTTTTTCATAGTCTTTTCCCTGATGCTGTTCATCAATGGTGATCGCGTGAATCCAGTAGGTGTTAGTGATTTCATCATCATAACCATATAAAATGGTGCCAATCTTCGCACCTTCGTCGTGGATTCCGAAAAACACGGTTTTCACATTTTCATCTTGGGGTATGATTGACTCTTCATTTGATTGTTCTGCCCATTGCTCTTTTGTGATTTTTTTAAGTTCAATGTTCATGGATAACTCCTCCATTCATAAGAAGGACGTAAATAAGATGCCCTTCTGCGCTTTAAAGCTTTCCATTCAGGTTTGAATCATTATTGCATAAGACCTCCCGAATTTATGGTTTGGCCCTATTTTTTGTATACCCTTTCCTCTGTTTTTCATTCATTTTCTCTGCCAAACTATGTAAATGAATGCTAGAGGATTTAAAATCTGTATAGAGGGAAATCTAGCAATGGGTGACCATCCTAACATGGGGGTGAAATGCATCATGGAGGCAGTTATTAAACTAAAAGAATATAGAAAACTGCAGGGTCTGACACAGGCAGAGCTGGCAAAGGGCATTTCCAATCGCAGTTTAATCAGTCAGATTGAAAAGGGACTGGTAAAGCCGTCTCTTTCACTGCTTCGTCAATATAGTGTCCGGCTTCAATGTGAACTTGACGATTTATTTGGCGGGGAAATGGTTCTGGATATGATTGATCTTTCGAGTACACTGGCCGAGATGGAGCTTCTTCTGACAAACCGGAAGCCCTGCCGTCATCTGGAAGCTGATTTTATTTTATTGGAAAAGGTTTCAGATCAGATAGCTGAGCAGGAAAAAGCGCTATTGTATTATTGCAGAGGTTTGTATTGCCGGTATTATTCAAAGGAGACTGATGAAGCGATTCAGTTTCTTGAAGGAAGTTTCAGCTTTTACAGTAAGACACGTTTATTTAATGAAAAGATCCGTTGTGCCAATGAACTGGCTGACCTGCTGATTGAGCTGGATCAAACCGATCAAAGCTTTCTTTATTTGGAGGCGGCTTATAAACTCGTGATTAAGCATAAAATAGATGGCATCGAACAGATCCGCCTCATGGTCAGCATGGGGATGGCGCATGCCAAAATCGGAGAACACCGCTCTGCCATCCGGCTATTAACGACTGCGATTGAAAACTCGAATGAAGCCAATATAAAATTCAAACCGGGACAAGTCCATATGGTCCTCGGTATTTGCTTGAAGAGGGAAGGCCTTTTTGAACTGGCCCTTGAGCATTATGAAAAGGCGCTGCACTACTATGAAGCCGCAACCGATTTATTAAATGCAGGCGGGATCCTGACGAATATCGGAATTGTTCACCGCCTGCTTCAAAATTATGAAGAATCCATCCGGCATGTAACGTATGCCTACAACGTGTTTTCCGAACTGAACGATCCGATTGGTCAGCTGAACGCAAGCTATGAACTGGCTGCTACCCATTTCTACAGAGGAAATCATGATGAAGTTCTTGAGATATTCAAGGGAGTCCAGAAGTTAAAAAAAGAAGGTCTTCCACCTTTCACTCTTGTTAAATTTCTGCTGATGGCCGGAGATGCATGTATGCTTGCTAAGAAATCAGCAGGAGCACTGTCTCACTACAAACAGGCATACAAGGACCCTTCCAATACAGCAGAGCAAAAAATGCAAGTGTTTGCTCACGTCGTTCAATCGCTTACGGCACAGCAGCTGACTGAACAGTTAACGGACTGGAATAAAGTGATGAAAGAAGACACGGCCCTGTTTGAGTTTTTGTATTAGCCCTCTCCCTTCCTGCACGCCGTCCGGGAAGGGAATCCAGCCCATAACCCTCTCTTTCACCCCCTAAACAAACGATTGTTTAAATCCCTTTCACCATTGTCACTCATGATCTGAAAAGACCTGCCATACACTGTATGGGAGGTGTGATCAGATGGTACGAAAATGGCTGGCGTCGTTCTTTCCATCCCCAAAAAAACATGAAGAAATACAGATCGTCTCCCTCCATGACCGCTTGCAGCTCAATAAGAAATGGCAGAAAAAGGCCCCAGTATCCACCCTCACTTCACAAGAGACCACCATCGTCCAAACAATTTTAAAGGAAACCTCCCGGCTCAATCTGAATAATGTCACTAGAACCCGCGCTTACTGGAGCCTTTATCGCAGAACACCTGAACTTCATTGGGCCTTTCTTGCCCATATGGTTTCCAGAAACGCCGGCTGGAACATGGCCGACTTGAAGAGTATCCTTAACCAGCTGCTGTCTTATGATCAAACAGCCGTCTTTTTCCGTTTCCTCGAAAAAGCCAATCACCTGATCTTTGAAGATGCATACCCTCAGTTGTTATTGTATGAAAAAAGCAAAAAGGACCGCAAAGACTGGTCCTATCTTCTTCCTCACTTTGGTGTATCCAGCTTTATGACTCCGATCTGGGAGCTTTTTATTGAACAAAAAAGCCACGAGCGTGATCTTCTTGCAGTCGCCCTCATTATAAATGAACAGCATTTTCTAGAAAAACAGGTCATGGAAAATGTATTTTTCCAGGAAAAGGTCATTCAGTCCTTTTCTTTTCAGATGCAGGAGCTGCTCGGTCTGACCCATATATTATTTCCTTCTGACCAATCCGGCCGCATCGCGCTTTTCGGGTTATCCGTTCAGCAGTTCTCAAGCCTTGCTTCAAGAATTGATATTGGAAAATCACTCTACACATTACTGTTTAAAAGCACGGACGTTTTGGAAGGAAGTTCTGCGTTTGCTGAAAAAAATCCGCATACCGGTTCAAGGGCAGACTATTATCCCGACTTGTTTACAGCTCAAAAAACGCCTCTTAAACTGTACAGTCCCCCTCTTACAAGCGTCTGGCCCAATCAAATCCACCCTCCTGAAAAAAGAAAGGACTGGTTCAACCCGGAAAAAGAAATTTTTCATTTCTTTTCACTTCCTAAAGCCACTTCAGCTGGACCCATGAGCGAAAAGCATCTTGCTGCGATGATCAAGCTTTCCGGCTTAAATCACTTGCACAAACTTATTCCATAGTAGCCTCTGCCGCTTAATTCGTGTTAAAAAGTGCTGTAAAAACCACCGAGAAGCTTATGCAAAAAAGGAATGTCACGATCCAATTTAATTTACTGGTCGTTTTTAATAAAATGTTTAACACCGAACTGATCGCAAGCATGATCAGAAAAACACCTATGAGTGATACGCTATTAAAATCCATCTTTTTACTCCTTTCCGTTTAATTAGCCAGTCCATCATCCTCCTGAATGCTTTATTTTTCTTTCATATGAGGAATCATCTTTTTCATGCTTATGAACGAGTTCCTTATGTATGTCTTCTAGGAGATCGATTACTCTAAACAAGCACCCCAGAGCAACCGCGCCTGCGATCGTCAATCCAAGCAAAGGGTCAATGCTTACGAGAAATAAGCCTGCGCCTGCACATAACACAATCACTAAAAACATAAACATGCCGTTCCATCCTTTCGTCGTTAATAGTCAATCCAAAATCCTGCAATATTGAATCCTTTAAGCGTTTCCTGCTGATCTTCTCCCTCTTCAATGACCATAGAGCCAGTTGCTATAATGCCGTACCAGTGAAAGGTGTAATCCGCGACCGGCATCACTTCTGCCTCTGTTTTTATCAAGTCATCTGAAGTGATAATAGACGTGACTTTAACACATTCAAAGTCGTATAAGCACTCGTAGGTTCCGTTTGAACTAACGTGTTTCAGGAAAGAGTCACGGTGAGTTGGGACGAAAAAGCCCATTATCAGCACCACAAAAACCACGGTGGCAAGAACTTGCACCACCTTTTCTTCCTTTTCCTTCTTTGTGGCAATCAAAATTCCGATAATTGCTATTAAAGCAGGAACGCTCAGCCATTCGATCTGAAACAAAAAAGAACTTATAATGGCCAGACCTGCAATCAGATACAAAAAACGGACCAGTGTAAGTGTTGAGTTGGCATCAACCACTTCCGTCCAGCTTTCTTTTTTGTTTCCGGAAAAAATATTCCGATATAAAATTACGACCATCGCACACCAGACAACGATCTTTATAGCAAGCTCAATCATGGCCGTCCCCCTTGCCTTCATTATGAATCTTGCATCTAATTAATATAGAATTTAAAGAAAATACCAATAGTAACTGTAAACTTCCATCCTAACAAAAAATGGTTTATTACTGGTACATAAGGGGATTAAATTACTATATTCTTAAATTAAGGAGGAAAACTAATGAATAACAGGAAATGGTTGAATGGAATTGTTTTGTTTCTCGCTGGGCTTGCTGTCGGCGCTTTTGTCATTCCTCTCTTTACCGGCTGACTTCCACCAATCAATCTGTCAGTTGTATTCCATACGGTTGACAGTTGATTCACCCCTTTAAATCCTGCCCAGCGATACTTTCCCTATTACCGAGAATCACAGTATAAAACCCGACTAAAAACATGACCTTCAAAAGCAAGAGAACACTTACTAAAAGTTGGGCTATTTCAGGAGAAAAGAAATAAAACAGCCCCGCTAAAGTGAAGATGGTCATCATAGCTGCACACAGAATACTCAGCCTTCTTGTACTGAATTCATCTCCCAGCCCTTCAAGAAGAAAGGAAATAATCACAAATACCATAAACATCCCTGCAATGACAAAACCGGTCCCCACTAAAGCGATTGCTGCCATATACGAGTCCAGCGCCATGGATAAAGGTGAATTGCCTGAACCATTTAACCCCAAAAAGAGGATGCTGTGAACGATCATGAAAATAACATAAGGCTGAGTCTTCAGTATGCTTTCATTCTTCATCCCCAGTTCCTTAACTCCAAAATAGATCAGACTATAGCCAACCAAATTTGTACCATAAAACGCAGTCCCATCCTCAAAGAAACTTGTATTTGTTTTAAAGAATACGAAAAGAAATCCAAAGAAGATCTTATTCATAATCTGCCTCATTGCTTAAATCTCGCTTCATTTGTTGATTAAGTAAGTCAAATGCCCTTGTGACGAGTTCTTTCGGAATCTCAGAATACATATCTCCCATATGGACTTCAAAATAACAAGACTGTTTATTTATTTCTTTTAAATGGCTGGTCAGTCCAATTCCAGTTTGCCGTTCTACCTCTAATAAGATTGGTTCCACCTGCTCTTTGGAAAATTCAATGTGAACATGAAACATATTCGAAACAGGTACGGCGGGGAGTGTAGAGATGCCGTAGCAGGAATTAAACTGGTCAGCCACTTCCTTTGATTCTCTAAAATACTGCTCCATTTTATGTGCACGCATGTCAAAGTAATAGTCTGCTGAGATGATATAAGGATACAAACTGATTAGATCACCGCCGTACCGCCTTTTCCATACTTTTGATTGGTTGATAAAATCCTGAGCACCTGCCAGTATGGCGCCAGCAATTCCGCCAATCCCTTTATATAAAGACACGTAAACACTATCAAACATGGCACACACTTCAGCGGCAGTCTTCCCATAATAGGGCAAAACTTCAAGCAGCCGTGCTCCGTCAAGATGCAGCCTGATATTGTTTTCACGGCAATACTTCGAAATATCCCGGAGCGTTTCAAAGCTTGGCAACTGCCCGCCTATTTCCCGCTGCGGCAGCTCCAGAAGTACAGCTGCCACTCCGTTTTCCATATTCATCACATCACTCAGATCAATGACCCGATTGCGGTCCGCTAGAAGAACCGTTTCAATGTGATGCAGCTCTTTTAAACCATCTTCTTCATGAATTTCAAGATGACTAAGCGGGTGGTAGGCCACTTTTTTATCTCCTTTTTCATCACACCAGATGCGTAAAGCAATTTGCTGTGCCATTGTCCCGCTGGGGAAAAAAACGGCGTCTTCTTTTCCAAGGTATGAGGCCATTTTGCTTTGGAAATCTTCAATGATTTGACCAGTTCCATACAGATCACTTTCCAATTCCCCATTCTTTTTCTCAAATGCCTTTTGTAAAACCTGAATATTACGCACGCCATGATTGGCCAGCTTATATTTGGTCTGGTTGTACACCTTTTGCAATTGACTTGCTTCACCCATTCTTTCTCCCTCCTTTCACTCCGTTTGGACACCCATTCTCTTCCATCATTCCACATGCAAGCTGAAGAATCCTTCAGGTTTTAAGATAAAAAAAGAAGACTATCTATGTGTATAAACCTTGATGAGTCTACTCAAGCCATTTTTAGCCAATACTGCTTATATAGAGTACTCACTTAAAAGGACGTGATCAACTGTGTTATTTACCACTCTATTCGCTTTTATCGTACCCTGGGCAATCATCCTCTTTATTTTAAAAATCGATTTAAAAATCATTGTACTTATTGCACCGATTACAGCGGTGCTGACATTTACTCTTGATGCCTGGACGATTGCCTATGGCTTCGCCTCTGTGTATCCTTTTTCAGCAGAAACCAATTTCGCTTCCCTGCCCATGGCGCTCGGCGTGATGCCTGTTTGTGCCTCGATTTTCATTTATCTTGTGAAGCGCTATGCTTACTCACTTGCCTGGATCGTGGGTTTCATACTGTTTTCTACTCTACTGGAATGGTTTTTCGTTCAAATGGGGCTGATCCGATACGAAAACAATTGGAATATCTGGTGGACTTCTCTTGAGTATGTAACAGGCTATACCGGGGTTTTTGGCTATTACAAAGTACTGAGAAAGCTGGAGCTTCTTTAAGGACTTCCATGTTTATGTCCTGCCCCTGATGTTCATACTGGCAGGTAAACACATGAACATGGAAAGAGAGGCATTGTGATGGAAGGAATTATGTTAATCAATAAGGAATACAGCGTTCCATTCACTCCCTGCAGCATCACCTATCAGCACAAGCAGCTGACTGACTTTGTTCGGAAACATCAGATCCAGCTAAAGGTGTTAAATCCCTATCAGCTTCATCCTTTTTACACGATCCCGGACGCGCTGTTGTACGATTTAAAGCGAAAAAACCACACACTTGATGTGCTGCTGATCTATTCAGCCGACGTTTTTAAGCAGTATGAATATATTTTTCCTGATTATTGGGAGAAGCTGATGAATCACTTTCAAGAAGTACGTTATGTAATGTAAAAAGCCTGCTGCCTGACACTTTAAACGTCTTGACAGCAGGTTTTTTAATGTGGCCTATAAGATTGAAAAAAGAACAATAAGACCGATAATCAATACGATAACGAAAATGACAGCAGCGACCGATAAAATGACGCCTAAGCCCTTCCAGCTTGAGAACCCATGAACGATCCCGATGGCTTTAGCGGTAATGACCACGCCCCATATTCCAAAAACCGCAGATAAAAGCAGCGTAATCATATAGGTGCTCATTGGCAGCGTGGTCATTTCGAATGTATCAGGATCCGGCGCCTGAAGAAATTGCTCGCCGTAAATTAAAGCCACCACTATATAGACCAGACCAATCGCGATCTGCGGAATGTAGCACGGTGCCATGGCAATAAACATGCGGCGGTAATTTCCTGATCCGCCGAACCATTTCCCCACCATCGTGTAGAGCCCTCCGGCAATAAAAGCACCTGCGATCCCTGCAGCGGCTCCAAGCAAAACAGCCAATAAAAACACAACTGCCACCGGAAGAGATTGTTCAAATCCGGAATCCTGCACGTTGACGAGCCCTGTACCAATCCCCGCTGCACCGGCAACCGCAACGGTGAACCCAAAACCTTTATTTCCGAGCACCTCACGGACGGTTTCTTTTGGTTGTGTCCACACAGATAAAAATGGATTACGTGTCATTTGCATCATCTCCTTATCAAACTATGTACAATATGCTTACGATTGATAAACAAAAATGGTTTCACTTTCCATTTCAGATAATGAGAATTCTTTAATGTATATGATAAAGACCAAGTTTTAATTAAAATAAAGATCCTTAGACAAGTGTCTAAGGATCTTTGACCGGTTCATTGCGCTTCAGGTGGACGCTTTCCGCAGGGACGGCGCTGAGCCCTTTTCAGGCTTCGCCTTGCGAGGTCTCAGCTTGCCGTCATAACCTGCTGGAGTCGCCACCTTCCGCTCCATTCACCTCTTGCTAATAATATATTGCCTTTTAAAGTTATGTCCTTGCTTCTTGTAACTTTTCTTCAGATTCTAGTTGTAAACGAAGCTATTGTATAGAAAACACTTCTTTTTCCAGTAATTCCTCCGGTTTTCTACCGATTGGATCTTGGTGAAAATACTCACGAATGACGCCCTCATTTACATAATTGGCGATGGAAACCATAATCATGCCTTGGTCAAGGGCAAGATAAGCTTTTGCAATTTCACCTGTTTCTACATTAACAGAATCATAGAAACCGTATTTCCCGTACATATTTAATTTCTTTAACGCTTTAATATTTTTCATCACTTCTTTAGGGGCATAATCCAAAGCAAGAAACGTGGCATGCGGCGTTACGGTTGCACCATCATCATAACCTGATGTGCCAAGCGGCGTGGCGGCGAATTCACTGTAACCGTCTGGTGTCGCTGCTGGTGAAAAGCCCCATGTTTTGTATCCCATCTCTTTTGCATAGTCAATTTGCAGATCTACATGGCGCTGATTATTTAGTCCGAGCGCGTTTGGTCCCAGGTCTTTTTCTTTCATCACAATCCCTGGCATAAGCCCTTCAAACATACTGCCGCCCCAGCTTGGTACAAATTTTACACCGTTGTATTCATAGTGTCCTTCAAACACCGTGATGCCATCATACTGCTGATCGTATCCCTCTGGTATTTGTGCCTGCCAGTCCCATTCCTTTGGCATTGTTCGATACATCTTCCACCAATGCTCTGAAGGAACGTCTCCTTTACCAATCGAAATATAGCTCGCCACACGAGGCTCCGTGTAAAGCAATCCATAATGGTGATCTGTCAGCTTTCCTGCTGCAACATCATACCCGCCTCTAAACTGCCCAACTTCTTCATCATATAGTGTTGTATAATTCATTTCTTCAACAAGCTTACTCGTTTGTCCATTTAGTTCTTCATACGCCTGACCGACCACGATCAAGCCTGCTGAGAGCCATCCATTATCTACTTGAGATATGAATTGACCCCAATCTGTTTTCAGTGACCCATCCTCTGTCTGATACCAGTTGTAATAAAGCCCGTTCCATTTCTTCAGCTCTTTTAGTGTATTAACTGTGACCTGAATGCGATCAACCGCTTCTTTTCGCGAAATGAAGCCCATTTCTTCTGCTGATACAGTACTCATCATATACATCCCGATATTGGTAGGTGAGGTATGCGTGGCCTCTACTTTGCCATCTTCCGTGTAGCGAATCTCATCATAGGTCATACCTGTTTTTGGATCGGTATTTTCTTCAAAATATCGATACGTCTTTTTTGCAATCGCTTTCAATTGTGCGTTTAACGCTTTTTCTTTTCCTAAGTTGCCTGCTGAAACATTTGTCGGTGAAATGACACTAAGCAATAAAATAAACAGTAACAACATAACGCCTGCTTTTGATTTTTTCATCATTAGCTCCTTTCAAACTCAATAGTTTAGATAGTTGAAACGTTTCACTTACAGTTTAGCACGATAACAGGATATCGTAGAGGTTAATTCTATTTATTCTGAAAATTAGTTATTTCCACATACTGCATTATAGGTATAAGGGCTTGTCCTCCAAAAGAAGTCGTAGGCGTTTTTGTCGTGAAAGACTTATAGAGGATGATCACCCTCTTTAATTTTGCCTCTGTTGAAGTTAATGTTGATTTTATGAGCCTGGGGACTCAGGCTCTTGGACCGGTTCACTTCTCTTCAGGTGGACGCTTTCCACAGGGACGCCGCTGAGCCTTTTCAGGGCTATGCTCTTCAAAGTCTCTGCAGGAGTAGCCACCTTCCGCTCCGCCAACCTCTTACTTTACGGTAGATACTGGACCTTTTTCTAAACTTCTATACGTTATGCCTCACCCTGTTTTGTATTAATGACTGACTAACTAAAAAAGCCCCCTTTCAGTTCAAGTTGAACAAAAAGGGAGCAATCTTACGATTCTTTAGGGATTAAATAAGCTCTATTATTTGTCACGCTATTCGCTGAAGAATTATCAACTAATCTACTTATGGCCTATTCGCTAACATCCACTAACGATCAATGCTTTCTTCATTATCTAAACTTTTTTCTCTTCTCCCTCTATGCCATAAAGTAACTTCAAGGATTGCGATACAGGTAACCAGCCATGTCAGCCCAAGTGTCAGCCCGCCGATAACGTCTGTAAAGTAATGAACGCCGAGGGGAAGACGACTGAAGGCTATTAATAAAATCAAGATTCCAAGGAAGATGTTGATCAGCCATTTTGCTAAGGCATTCAGTTTACTTCTGATGATCAAATAGATTATAAATCCATAAAAAACGATTGGGGCAGTGGAATGACCACTTGGAAAACTGTAGCCAGTTCCATCATACTCTTCTAAAATGTTTGGACGATCTCTTGAGAAAGCAGCTTTCAGCCCGCTAATTAAGAGTGTCACTCCACCCATTGCAATAACAAAATAAACAATTCTCCACTTACTGCGCTGATAAAAATACCACAGCACGCCAAGCATGATAAGAGATCCTGCAGTCAGTGCCCAGACTGATCCAAGTTCAGTTATCCATGCGAAAAAGGTTGTAACTCCAGGTGTTGCAAGATTTTCAGCAAAGTCAGCTGCATGCTGGTCAATCATGAATTTTTCATTCTCCAGCACCTCTTCACCAAGCTCTGCAAAAAGATAAAAACCGCCGCCTATTATTCCAAGTGCCAGAACAATTAAAATATAGGTCCTGACAGGGATTGCCTTTAATGTATGTAGCATAGTTGATACTCCTATCATCAAGTCGTAATAGTACTCTTTCCCTCTTTTAGACTAGAAGAAACGTGTCAAATCCAGTAAAATCCGCTGTCTGGCACATTCAAATGACACATGAAGATTACGATCCATACTGCTTTATTGTTCTCAATCGAGCAATGTGCATTAATCTTCATCACATAAAAATAGAGCCCGAAGTCTCAGACTCTTGGATCGGTTCACTTCACTTCTGGCTGACGCTTTCAGTAGGGATGGAGGCTTGAGCTAAAGTTGTAATGAACGAACCCTGGCCTTATGATATGGATAAGATTACTTCAAATTAACAGGAGGTGGCTCTAGATGAAGCCCAGAGTTTCTGTCATAACGATCGGAGTAGATAATCTTGAAGCATCGTTACATTTTTACCGTGATGGTTTAGGTTTCCCAACTGATGGCATAGTGGGAGAAGAATTTGAGTATGGGGCTGTTGCATTCTTTGATTTACAACCTGGTCTGAAATTAGCTATTTGGAATCGCCAAAGTATCGCGCATGAAACAAAAGTGCAAGCAGGCAGTCCAAGTCCTACTGAATTCACTCTTGGTCACAATGTAAATAGTAAAGCTGAGGTAGATGAAATTATGACCAAGGCGAAAAACGCTGGCGCAACCATCACGGACCCGGCACATGATACGTTCTGGGGAGGATATTCCGGTCATTTCCAAGATCCGGATGGTCACATTTGGGAAGTGGTTTGGAATCCGGAATGGGATGAAGTAGAATAACCACTTATTAGACTGGTACTAGCACAACTCATTCACTTAAAATCATCCAAGAATCGCCTTCAGGTAAATAAAATAAAGCCTGGGACAAAAGTGTCCCAGGCTTTTTGACCGGTTCACTTCGCTTCAGACGGACGCTTTCTGCAGGGACGGCGCTGAGCCTTCTTGGGCCTTGCCGTCTTATCCTGCTGGAGTCGCCGCCTTCCGCTCCGTTCACCTCTTACAAATGATAGATTTCGCCTCATTTCTAAACTTCAGTTTTGTCTTTAACCGATGTATACTGAAGATTCCTTATACCTTCACCCTTTTCACTCTACTGTCATTTTTTTAAATTAATATCTGACGGATGAGTAAGGTCAAACGGTCATTATTTTTTAAAATCAGTCATCTAAATTAAAAGGTATTCAGATAATCATGTGGAAATTTCTTTTCCAACTTCCTAGTTCTCCCTTAGTTCAATCTGTTAATATAGGAACGGTAGTTAAGAATCACACATATTGAAACTAATAATATCTCTCTAACTCTTTTTCTCTTTGAATAATTTTCTTATTAAGAGTATCAATGCATGTCATGAAAGAGTTTTTATCTGGAAAAATCTGATTTTCACGCCTTATAAATAATGGTTCGTTGTACATACTTAGATGTTGCCCCTTAATGAAATCTTCATTTTGATCTTTAATATATAAATCTATAAAATCACCATATTTGTTATTCTTTTTTTTATTCTCCATTGATGAACTCACTAAAATGAAATTTCCTGGAGTATGCGTTAGCCTGGCAAAATCCTGCATGATTTGCAATTCATTTTTATCACAATTCATATTTATTTGACGGAACAATTCGTCTTGAAACAAGATATAATAACTGAATAACCTCAGCCCATTATCATACTTAATGATTTTGTAATGACAATTTATTAACTTTTTAAATGCTGCATTAGTTTTTGCATATGAGTCATTATCATTTGTGCTTTTGATCTTGCTTAAAATGTTACTGGTCCAAATAGGTTCGAATATAATCTTGTCTTTAAAATTTCCTTTAATCTGAAATATAGTTGGCAAATAATAAGCGAGAAAGCGTTTAAATAGTTCCGCATATGAATTTGCTGTATCTGGACTCCAACTTGTTTTATTCGTCTGCCAATCATTTACTAATTCAGACGGTGAAAAGGAAGATAAATTAAGTTTACCAAAAAAGGCTTTATCACAATCAAAACGATGAGCTGGCATATTCTCTCTGGTTAAAAGCTTATACCAAAAAAATTTTAATATATGATTTTCCCCTTCAAAGACTTCAGTAATTTTTTCATGTGCATGTATATTTAACGTCTTTAATAACTCTTTATAACCACTATCACATTCCTTCCACCAATTATTGAATTTTTCTTCTGTAAGATATTTTGTAATATCATTTTTATAATCCTTACTCATCTTACCTCTCCTAACGTAAAATACTTTTACGTTCTGTTTTGTTTAAAAAACTTTCTATTTTAACATAATATTCTATTTGCTTATTTGAAAATAAGACTGTTCCTCTTCAAAAACCGCCCATCAAATGTGATAGGAACTCCTTCACCGTCTCTTTCTGCGTGAATATGCAGATGCGGCTCGGTTGTATTGCCTGTGTTCCCAATTTCCCCGAGAATGTCACCGCTCTCTACCTCATTACCTTCTTCAACAGCAACAGTACCCGGTTTGATATGCGCGATTAGGACCTCTGTATCCTGGCAATCAATGATCACGTGATTGCCGGCTGGCTCCTCCACCTCAGAAGGCGGCTCTAAAGGCGGTATGTCTTCGTATTCATCCACTGCTGCAGTCACCGTTCCTGTGCAGGGACTATATAAGGACTGTCCGTATATATGATACGCGCTATTTTCAGACGGGGTCAGGCCATTCGCGCGCAAGCCCCATCCGTTCATTTGAAGAATATCATAGGCATAGGCCTGGGACGGATGCGAATGGTGATAATTGATTGCTGTGTGTGCTCCGCCTTGTCCTACAGAATAAACGCCGTCTTTTAAGGGGAAATCAAGCTCGATAGCTTCGTCCCGATCACTGCTGTTAAGGAAATAACCAGACAGACCCTGAGTAAAAAACAACCCGAAGTACACTGCGAGTACTACACTCAGACCAACTGAAAATTTGTAGCTGCCATCTTTCTCTGGACCTTTTAAAGGTTTCTCCTTCACCTTCAGATACGATGAAATAACTGCAATGAGAAAAAGCAGCAGCCAAACGTAACGTAAATAATACAAGTAGATATGCCATGGGCTGATGACAAAAATAAACCCGATAAACATCGCTGTAAATAGCGCTTCTGCAAACCATGAACGCCTGCTGACATGGTCGGCCTTATACAGCCGCCATAAAAAATAAGCGGGCAGGATGATATTAATGATCGCCTGAAACCAGATCATTGAAGTAAAACTCCCTTCTTCTATCCGTTTAGCTATGTATAGTTACCATACGTTTTAAGAACAAAATGGTTTCACCTTCCATTTCAGAGAGGCTGACCTGTTAGAAAAATTGTCTGTTTTTACAGCAATAATCAGACAGACGCTCCCCTGATCTCCCTCTATGATAGAGCTTGAGGTGATGATTATGTATAAAAAAATATGGCGCAATAAAAACATACGGTATTATTTGATGGCAGGAGGGGTTTCAAGACTTGGGGACGTTCTTTCCGGGATGGCCTTTTTGTTTCTAGCTTATGATTTAACCGAATCGAGACTGCACGTCACAGGTATTGCCATGGCAGAAACGCTTCCCTACTTGCTGTTTGGTTTGATAGGCGGTGTGATTGCTGACTGGGTTCCAAAGAAAAAACTGTTGATTTATCTGGACCTCATCCGCATTCCCCTGCTCCTTTCCGTTGTGGTCCTCTATCATTTTGGTGCACTCACGTATGTCTATCTATTTATCGTTAGCTTTCTTATTCAGAGTATCGGCTGCTTCTTTAATCCCGCTCACCGAGCCAGTTTGTCCCTTCTGACCCATGAAGAAAACCGGACGATTGCGAACAGCTTATACGATACCATTACCCGCGGTGTTACGGTGCTCAGTCCGCTGCTCACAATTTGGCTGTTAACTGTGTGGGGAACGATTCATTTTTTTACCGTGGATGCCCTAACGTATGCAATCAGCGCGCTTTGTATCTCACAAATTCACCTGAAGGAGCACAGGGCTGAAGGAAAAAGATCGATCAGAGCAGTTTATCGTTCCATAACCGATTTTGCTGCCTGGGTGACATCACAGAGAGTGATCAGAGGGCTGTTCCTGTTTACCTTTATTACTGTTTTTTTCAACACATGGGTTTGGGAAGTGGGGCTTTTGCTTGCTCTTGCAGAAATGAGTAATCAAAGCGAAGAATTATACAGCATCTTGCAAGGGGTATTTGGCGGTGTCGTGATTTTAACCAATATTCTTTTGCCTTATGTAGTAAAGCAAATGACGCTGCGAATCTATTTAATTGGGGCCGTGATCTGGGGAGTGGGCATTGCCTATTATGGCTTGTTATATGATGTTAGACATTTTTTCATCGGTTGTGCCATCGTTGGAGTAGGGATTCCAATCGCAGGTCTTGCAAGGGTTTATCTTCTTCAGACTCTTGTGCCGGAAGAGAAAATGGGGCGGGCCTTCAGCTCTAATGCGGTCCTCTTGTATTTTTCCAACACTCTTTCCTTGGGGGTGTATGGGTTGCTCGCCACGTTTATTTCGATCCAACAATTAATGGTGGGCAGCGGACTCCTCATGATTGCATTCAGTCTCACTGCTTTACTCTTTAAAACCGTGAATTCTTCGAAACTCAGCAGGCGTTTTTCCGTATACTTTTTTAAATAAATGATTATAGGAAGAGACACTCTTAAACCCGTACTCAAGAGCAATCCATAGAATCGATTCCTTCGTATGAAATAAGGCATGCTGGCTTCGAATGAGGCGGTAAAGCTGCAGCCAGGAGTATGGTGAAAGTCCAAGCTCTTCTTTAAAGAGATGGGCAAACTGGTATTTATTCAGTCCGGCTGTCCGCGCCATTTCATCCAGCGTCCAGTCTTCACGAAAGCTTTCTTTTAACGCCTGGACCACCTTTTGAACCGGTTCCCTGCTGTTTATTTGAGGAAGCTCATACTGATGTGAACCTGCTCCATATTGCAGCATCAAAATGGAAAGCTGGGTCAGACTGTTATCAAGAAAAAACGGATTGATCGCCGGGTTACCTTTTTCATTTAACAGTAAAAAATCGCGGACAAACGTCATCCACTGCTGCAGCTGAGGATGCTTAGAAGAAAGCATCGAAAACTCAGGACTCACGTGAATATTTAATTGATCCGCCGCCTCCTTTAGAAAAGATGGCTTCAGCTCCACCAGGAACTTTTCCTTTTCCGCGATGAGCTGCTTATGCTCTTCAAAGGGGTTCATGATTAAGCATTCCCCTTTTTCAATGGAGATGTCACGGTGACGGGTCTGATACATCCCTTTGCCGAACGGAGAAAAGATTAATTTATACGACTCATCACTTCTCCAGCTCCGCTCCCCTAAATGGTCATGGCGCATCAGCAGCAGTCCGTTGTCGTTATCAAGTATCATGAGGTTCGCTCCTAAGACTAGAAAGATAGATTAAGTTTATCATAGAAAATGGGTAATTTAGACGGTTGAAATGGGAAGACTTGCAGGAGTTTCCCGGCTGTTTATTAATCTGCCGACCGTAAAACGGGAAATAAAAAATACAAGATTGCCACGCTTACAAGCAACGGCATAGAACTCACCGCCATCAACGTTTGAATGGGTATACCCGTTGCTAACAGCATAGAAGTCACGGTGTATGAGAGGGGAATTAATCCTAGAGACCCTGTACGAATTAAACTCATTACACGGCCCACTTTTTCCTGGTTTGCATACGATTGAACCAGAGAAATCAGCGGAATGTTAATGGCAGGTGAAAGCATGCCAATTAAAACAATGATGCCTGCTGCTGCAATGAGTGAGCTCGTCTGGCTGAATAGGAGCATCCCGATTCCCTGAAGTGCGATGAAGTATAAGGCGTACGCTCCTCTTTTCTGATTCATATTCACAAGCCCTACAAGGAGTGAACCAAGGATCATCCCAAATGTAAAACCACCCTGCACCAAACTGAAATCCAGTGAAGTTCCATTTAGTACTCCTTCTACGAATAGCGGCAGTCCCATCATTAAGGGTCCCGATATAAAAAAGTTTACAATAATCGTAATGATAAACAGCGCTCGCAATAAAGGCGACTTCCATGTGTAGCTAAATCCTTCTGCTAATTGGACTTTAAACGACTGTTTTGTTGATTTGAGTTCAGCCGTCTTTTCAGCAGCGGGACGGATAAATAAAACCCCAACCCCCGATAGACATAAAAATGCGCCAATCAAAAACAACGTAATACTGTAACTGAAGAAGTTAATCAAAAGCCCTGCGAGAAATGGGCCGGTAAACAAAGCAATCTGGATCGCCCCCTGAAGCATCGAGTTTGCTTTCGTAAGCTGCTCTGCTTTTACAATTCTGGGCAAAAGAGCATCTCTGGACGGCTCAAACAATCCTCCCATCGCGCCAAAAAAAGCAGCAATTACCGCAAGCACCCAGATTGGAATGTCAGAATAAAAGTAAAAGATGCACCCAAGTGCAACGACGAGAAAACTCAAAGACAGATCAGAAAAAGACATGATGAATGATTGCCTGCCGCGATCCGCAGCGACTCCGCCAAACACCATAAACACAATCCGCATGCTGGTTAAAGAAACGAGGACAATCCCGAGAGATGCTTCCATCCCCAGCCCTTCCACCACATACCATGACTGAATGAACATAAACATCGACAGGCTTAAGCTTGAAGCTACGGTGGTGAACCAAAGTAAATTAAACGATTTTGACTTCACTAATGAGGCACTTGCCCCTTCTTCCATCCCTTTGACCTTTTTCATGTTATCCCTCCTTAAATAAATAATATTATTCGGTTAAATTTATTTTACCGTTTGATCAAAAAAAGAGAACCTTACTCAGAATCCTCTTTTTTCCCGTCAAAAACCCCTTCTTCTATTTGCAATCCGAGAACGTGAAAATAATAAAGTTTAGCATCAGGAGACGGCTCCGGTCTTTGTATAACCGCAAGTTCTTCCATCAAAGCTGCAAACTTCTTTTGCCACGCCATAAAGTCTTCTTCTTTAGCATGAATCTCGTAAGCACTGGACCTGAACTTCCACATTGAAGGATCCTTAGAACTTGACTCATCCTGTAAAGACTCTTCAGGAGCAGCGAGAATTCTCCTTTTTGATTGCTCCAGCATGCTGACCATCATTTGTCTGACGGTTTCTGTCATGGCTGGATAAGGGATAAGCGACTGATCCGGTACGAAGCCGCCTGCCACAGCCTGATAAAACTTCTGTACGATGCCATTCTTTTCTTCTTTGTGCACAATTTCAATCAAGTTGTTTTTCTCTAACTCTTTCAGGTGGTAATGAATGCGCGCTCTTGAAAGATTGAAAACCTCTGAAAGCTGCTGACCGGTCTTTGGCTTCTCCATTAAACGCAGAATCAGTTCCGTCCGAAACGGATCTGCCAGCGCTTTTAGCTGGTCAAGAGTGGTTAAAAGCATAATATCCTTCATAGACTGTTCACTCCATTTACTCGGTAAAATTATTTTAACAATAGTATGCACGCAGGATAAAGTGTTGTCAATCCCGAGTAAACCCAAAATAAAAAGCCCGGTGCATCCCAGGCTCTAAGCTCGTATCTATTGCACTTCCCTCTGTTCGTGAAAGTAATGGCACGTCTTAAACTCCTCCAGTAATTCCTGGAGCCTTTCGTATAGATCATTCATTTCTTTTTCATGTCGTTCCTTCAGTAAATCAAATGAGGACTTACTCACTCTAAGGTGACCGGACTGCTTTTTTACTACGAAGTTTTTACTGTTTGTCATGATCGCATCCTCCTCTAACTGAAAAGTAAATCTATTATATCAGACAATTCGATCAATTTATAAAGGATTTGTAAAAGTTTTAATTAAATTTACTTTTACGTGATTTTGTACGCTCTTTTTTGCTGAATGCTGGCCACAGTTTCCCTTCGCTCATTCTTCATCAGCCGTCCATAGATCCCAACCACCGCAACCCCTGCCAGTAGCATGAATCCAGTCAGCATATATGGCGAAATGAGCCCGCTCCCGAAAATAAACAGCCCCGCGAAAGCTGTACCGCCGACAGCCATTAGACCGTACAGAGATAAGTATACCCCTCTTGCATGATCCGGAATCATATTGGCCAAAAGGGTCTGTTTCACTGGTATATGCATCAACTCCCCAATTGTTGCGATCAGCATCGCAATGATTAAAACGATAGGCGTGTTATGAAAGCTGATCACGGCAAAACTAAGAAAATACAGCACCGTACCCCAAAGCAGCACCGAACGATCCCTGAGTTTTTTTAGGAGGTACGCAATGAATCCTGACATGGCAACGACGATCAATGTATTCTCTGTTTTTAAAATCCCAAGCAAATTGACCCCGTCCACCTCCACGGCAAGAAATGAAACCAATGGAACCGGGTCTGCGATCTCATTGGATAAGCGGATGCCAATAAAATTGGTCAACTGCTCGTCAACAGAAATAAAAAGCAGATTGGCCACGGCCAGCGCAGCAAACGCTCGATTTTTCAGCACTTCTTTATAAATATGCCACACACTCGAAATGGATCCTTTTTTTCCGGCAGGTGAGGATTCCATTTGAGGAACCACATAGCAGTCCTTTATAAATAGGATGGTCATGACCAGTGAAAACAAAATGGTCCCTGAGACTCCGAGAAAGAGGTAAAATGAGTAGTCCTGAAATAAAAAGGCTCCAATCATCCCGCCAATTGCGAGTCCCACATTATTCAGCCAGTAGGCAAAGGTGTACACCTTTTTCCGATTATCCGGATTCGTTTCGTCCACGATCAGCGCCTGGTACGCAGGACCGCTCAAGCCTGTGCAAAAATTGACCAGAACAAAAAAACCAAATGTCACATACGGGAGATCAAGCCATGGAGAGTTCACCGCTGCGATACCTGCAAATCCAGCAAACACAACTGCTTCTGAAAACACAATGACCTTCTTTCTCCCCATCCGATCTGTCGCAATTCCCCCTGCCAGAGCGCCGGCGACACTTGCGAGCATAACCCCCATAAACATAAACCCAGTTACAAAAGAACCTAGCTTCTCTGCAAAGAAGATCACCACATACGGCATGACAGACATCGTCCCGAGCACCGTTAAAAACTGCAGGATCATCCGGATTTGAATTGTTCGGTTAAACGTAAAAAAGTCCAAGCAGCTCACCTCTCTTCTTTATGATTGATCGATCAATCATTTTAATGGTAAAAAGCAGACCGATTACGGCTTAGCGTATCGGTCCAAATAACCGGATGGCGAACGGAGCAAACTCTTCCCAAAGATCTTGATCCGGCTCATCCACAGTCGTTAAGCGAATGCCCATCAAAAAGCTGATATAGGAGCCTGCAGTGAATAGCGGATCACTCTTTTCCAGCTGTCCATCCTTCTGTCCTTTTACAATTAACAAAGAAAGTTTTTTGCGAAATTCATCATGGAATGCATTCAATTCCTCAAACTGCTTGGCAAAACGGATTTCCTGGCCAATCACCTGGACGACTAAACGCAAATAGGTGCTCAGTCTTGAAAACAACTGAATTTGAGTGCCGACCAGCCGCTCAATCTCAGCCAACGCATCCTCTGCCTCTTCATCAAAATCCAGTACCCCCGCCTTCAGCTCCTCCAGCGGCTCCATCACCGCATGATGAAACAGTTCCTCCTTCGTCGCGAAATAGGTAAACACACTTCCAAAACTAACCCCCGAAGCCTTGGCCACCTTCGAAACCGTCGTATCATTAAAGCCCTGCTCAGAAAACAGTAGAACAGCCTGCTCCAAAATCTTTGCCCGCTTTTGCTCCATCCTTTGCTGCTGGTCTTTTGATGTGGACATTTTGAGTCACTCCTTTAGGTTGTTATAATTATTTTTGATTGATTGATTGATCAATCATAATATTATCTAAAAACTGATATATTGTACAGATTTTTTAAAATCTAATTATGGAATATTTCGGTTCAATATTAGCTAAAATTTAGCAAGTTTATGAGCAGTATTGTCAAATTCGAGTCACATAAATGTTATAATTCTACATGTGTTCTAATTTTATATTTAGTAAACCTTACTAAATAGAGAGGTGATTTTAGATTTGAATATGAATAATGTTAAAACTCAAAAAACCACAGATCGTTCTGCTTTGGGAATATTAAAAGCTGGAACAGATAATTTAAATACTTCGCGAAAACCTGTTCATGTTGCTATGTTTAGCGGAGGAGCTTCTTCAGCTTATATCGCTTATCATATCGTTCAAAAGTATGGAAAAGAAAATTGTATATTATTTTTTACAGATACCTTGTGGGAAGATGAAGATAATTATAGATTTATGGATGAAGTTGCGGAGTATATTGGTATGGAAATTACAACACGGATAGATGGTAGGACACCTGAAGAAGTGTTTCATGATGTAAGATTCTTAGGTAATTCTAGAATGGCAAAGTGTTCAGAAGAATTAAAGGTTAGGCAAACATTAGTTTATTTAGAAGAACTAAGGGATGAACAAAATTTAGAACCTATTCTTTATTTTGGAATAGGTCCTCATGAACAACACAGAGCAATAAACTTACAAAATTTTTATGAGCATAATCCACTTGAAGCAATAAGCACAAGGTTTCCAATGATTGAAACTTTCAAGGAAGACCTGGATACAAAAAAAATTATAAGAGATGAATGGAAAATAGCATTACCAAGAATGTATGGATTAGGATTTTCCCACGCAAACTGTGCTGGACGCTGCGTACGAGGAGGATTAGGTCATTATGCACTTTTATACAACGTTTGGCCTGACCAGTATGCAGAGCAGGAAGCTATGGAAGAGCGTTTCCGTGAAAAATTTGATAAAGATGTGTCAATACTTAAGAGAAACAGTAAAGCATTCACTCTAAAAGAATATAGAGAGTTGATGGATACACATGGAGTAGAAAAATATCTTAGCGAAAAGGATGATACTATTCCTTGTGTATGTTCATTTTCTTAAAGCATATCCTATAAAATAATTTAAAAATCGTCTGTTTCATATTGATGAAACAGACGATTTTTATTGAATTTATCCTCATCAAAAATGCTTTATCTTTATGCGTAAAATACTTCCATTATACTACTCTTCAATTTCTGTTAAAATCTTGTACAAGATATATTTGACTTCGTTTTTCGATAGATTTCTACCACCCGCTGTAACAACTCTATTAAGATTGCTGTAAATTGTCTTTCCTTTAACAGACAGTTCAGTTTCCTCAATATTTAGTAGTACACTCCCACTATTTGAAAGTGTGATTTGTCCTTCTTGGCTTTGTATTTGGCTAAGTTGATTAATGGAAGATTTGAACGACTCACCAGTTACATCGGACCAATCTTCAATTTTCGAACCTACAGTTTTTTCAATTAATACTGATAGCCAGTCTTCATTTTTAATTGCTTTATCATGCACAAGGCGTAATACCGGTTTATCACTAATTAATTGCTTGTGATTCTCTCCCCAAGTTATCCAATTATCAACATCTAAAATACTTTTTACTTGGTTACTAATTGATTCTTTATAATGAAAGATATGATTTTCTAGAGAGCTTTTCAGCTGATTTAAAACCTTATTAGAGTTTTCTTCAACTATTGCTTGAACTCTTCTCAAAGATTCTAAAGGATCAGTTTCACTATGTCTTATTGCATTCTTAAACAATAAAACTTCCTTAGGTTGATCCTCTGTTATTTGCGTTATTCTTGGTAGCTTTCTCAACCATGTTAGCAGCTCGCTAAATATAATTGCTGGTTGTTGGGGAAGCAAATTATTAAAAAAGGTCTCGTTTAATATCCTAAGCACATATTCTTGATTACTGGTCAATTGATACATCTCATATTCATAAAAATCTACATCTTGTTCAATAATGTCATACAGTAAATCTGCATTCATTTGGTCTACATAAAAATCATTGGCATAGAAAGCCATCTTATTCCAATAATCTCTTATTAAAGAAATGCATAATAGTGGCACTATAGGCTTTCTCATCCCAAAAGGTTCACTTAATAAAATACTAAACAAATCACTGATTTTACCACGATTATAATGTTCTAAATAATGTGTGAGTGCTTGTCTCATTTTAAATAATTGACCGTTTTCCAAGTTATCAAGATGCTCATAACTATATCCGTTATTCTTTAATAAGGAAGCATAAATTAAATAATCCGGACCATATCCTTCTATTTCAAGTTCCCCATTAAAAGTAGGTCTTAATAAACCCTGTAACACTTCTATAGCCGATTTCTTTTGAATACTTGAAACATTTCTCTTATTAAAGCCTTCATTTCTTACTTCAAGAGTATCCGGGTATTTTTCAAACATCCATTCACTTAAGTAGCTTTGAAAATTTTCTTTTGAAAAGAAACCTTGTACTGGCTTTCCTTTAAAATACCAATTTGCTTTCATATTATTAAATTCTTCTAAAGGTGCCAAGATCTTTTGAATTTCATACTGTGTGTTTTCTATACTAATTTCTATCTCATTTCTTATATTTTTATCTTGCTCAAGAATTAAATTATCCTTTAGCATAGTATTTAAAATAATATACTTATCTATATACTCTTTCAGGAGCTTACTATTCACAAGGGGTATACAATAAAGGGTATCAGTTACGTTAGAAAGCTCTAAATTTTCAAAATCATATTTAGGATCAAAATCTGGATCTAATATATATACTACTATTCCATCAGCAGTACTTTCCTTCTTTAGTTCAAATCTATCTAAAGAAAAAATGGATTCTATATAGCGAATCATGCTTTTTTCATTGTTATATTCAATTGGTAAAAAATAATTTTGAGAAAATAATTTACCAATAAAATCTTCACGATTAGTATTTGTAATTATTTGAGACGTCCTATACTCCTCTACAAGTCGTTCAAATTCAATAATAGATCCACTAAATAGTTCATAGGAAGATGCGAAACGATTATATCTTACAAGTTTTTTGTTCTTTAATTCTTTAATAGTTCCTTTAATAGTATCTTGGCTTAATCCAAGGGAAAAAGCTAAAAAGTTTTCATCTATATTTAAAGTAGAATTAGTTATTTTTAGCAACGTCATAAATTTAATAACTCTTATTGCTTCTTCTGATACATGATAGCTATAGGCCGATCTTAGATATTTTAATTCCTCTATTAAATAAAATGCTGACTCATCCGGGTAAAAGTAATTAAACAGCTTATCGGCATAGTACCATTCTGAATCCAAAGAATATTTGTCAATCTCAGCTAAGAATGTATATAGGGTTCTATCATTTTGTCCGAGTATATTCGATAAAGTCGGCAGTAATCTTAATGCTAATGGATGGATAGGCTGACAACCTTCTAATATTGCACCGTCAATTTCTTGGGGAGTCATCTCAGGAAATAGATTATATTTTAAAATTTCACTTCTTAAGTACTCCAAGTCTTTTATTAAAAACAGATTTGCTCCACTGTCTTCGCGATTCATTTCAAGAATTTTAAAAGCAGATCTAAAAAATAGGGATGGATCACTTTCTAATCGATGGTTTTTAAAACGTTTTTCTACTCTTTCTAACTCTGTAGTCGTTAAGTTATTATTTGAAGCTGCATATTGACTAAGTCCAGTATGAGTAATAAATAACGCTCCAAAATTATTTACTCTATTTAGTAATTCAGCTAAATCTTGGAGATCTTGCATTGTATGATAAATTTGCTCTTGATTGACAGTTTGTAAAAACCTTCCAAATTCATCAAAAATAATAAACATACCTATCTTTTTATTACTTAACTGATGAATCAAATAGTTTATCTGTTCTAAGAACGATACTTTATTTTGAGAAATAAATTCCGCTCCTGATGTTAACTGTGAGTACATGTTTTTAAACTTTATAATTGCTTCTTCTTCACCAGATTTAATAGCAGTTATAAAAGTTTCAAAACCTATGTTAAGTCTTGAACAGTAGACTTTAAATTTGTTAAAAGTTTCTGGGTACTCTTTTTCCCAATTCGAAACTGTTTTAATTATACTTTCACTCTCACCCTTCAAAGAAAAACTTATTCCTTCATTGCGTAGAGATTGGGTAATCGCTTCTAATATAATTTCTGAGAATTCGCCTTTTCTTCCAGTGATAGAAACAGAAATCCATTTATTCGTTTTGGCATCAACCGCAAATTCAATTACCTTTTTAGTATCCACACTAACCGTGCTCACATTATTTATAAATCCTTTAACTAACTTGCTATTTTTCCTAGCCGTTACAATAGAAGCTGCTAATGCTCCCACCATTGACTTCCCAGCTCCGTATGGACCTATCAGCAAATGCGTATTGTTATCATTCTTAGTAACTCCGCTTATAATATCTACTAAAATATCTAATTGGTTAACATTAGGCACAAACTGTTCGAAGAGTTCGGGTTTACCAATATCGTAATTGATGTTAATGCTTGGTTGAAATTTTTTCATATTAAAACCTCTTCAGCAAAAGACTTATTGATAAAATCGATTGAAGTGTATTTATTTTGAATACGAACTATATCTAATCGGTTGGTCCTTGTAAACACAACAGGGAATCCCTCTTTCACCAGATTTTCGACTATTTCCACTATTTCGCTCTGAGAAAATTGAAAGACTCTGCCTAATAATTCAGGTGAATATACTAATTCATTTATACTAAGTTCGTTTTTATCATGCTTTTCCATATATATGAGAAGTACAGTGTAGATAAGATTTAAACTAAAATTACTGATTGTCATCTTCGTATAATTTGTTTTAATCGTTTGAGCTAGCAAACCTAATTCCTCAAAAGGGCTCCTAATCACGTCTTCCGGAGTTGCGTCTTTGAAGTTTTTTGGTAAGTATGTTGCTATCAAGCAATCAATATCTCTTCTTTGGGAGTTTATTGAAACTTTTCTTTTGAATTTTTCTTCCACCCAATTTTCAAGCTCTTTTGATAATGAAGCTTTATCAAAGACTTCTTCGTTATACACATTAAAGAACCAGTACCACGTAGTCGCTACATTAATATCGGTTACTAACAAATAATGTAGTAAACCTTTAGTGAAGTTCTTTTGTAGATGTGGATCTTTCTTTAAAACAATTGAACCTTTATCAGTTAAATAATGTTCTATTTTGGTTTTTTTGACCTCGTCCAAAATTTTTGTAGCAGTCATCCAATATCTGACTGATTTAGCCATATTTTTACCTACACCTAGCTTTTCAAAGTGATCATCTTCGTAGAAAAATCTAGGGTTATCATAAATTTCCCTCATTCCTTTATACAACCATTGTGGCCGCAAATAAAAACTTTGATGTTGACCAAATCCCATTTTATTACCAACTTTCTAGTATACTTGATTATCGTTACTGGAAGCTTTTCTCCAGAAGTGTTTTTTCTGAAAAGAATGCACCTAGATAATGTAATCTAGATGCATCTTTTGAAGAAGATCAGTTACTCATAAAATATTTTAATAAAGCTCGCTTAACTACAGGAGTCAAGAATGGACTTTTTCCTCTTGTTACTTTCTGACTTGAGGTTTTAGCTAGGAAATCGCCTTTACCACCTAAGTTCTCTGCGCCGCCTTCTCCTAAGATAACAGATGACGCTATTGAATCAGTAGCTCTTAAAGCTAGTCTAGCACCAAGGTTATTTCTTATATTTGTATTAATAATATCCGACTTAGGATTTTGAGTACAAATGATTAAATGAATCCCTGCAGCTCTAGCTTTTTGGCCCAATCTTAGAATAGCATTTTCTACCTGATTAGCTATTTCTTTTTCTTGGCTCATAAAATCGGCAAATTCGTCAAATACTACAACAATTCTTGGCATGTTAATACCTGTAGCTTCGATGTACTCATCTAAATTACTAGCAAATTCCTTTTTAAACAAACCATAACGTTTTTCCATTTCTTCAACAAGATTATTGAGGGTCAGAACAGCCTCATCTATCCCTGTTACAACAGAATGGGTATGTGGTAAGTCCTCGTATATCGAAAATTCTACTTGTTTAGGATCAATAAACACAAATTGCAATTTTGAAGGATCATAAAAACACATCGTCCCTAATATAATTGCATTAAGTGTAACACTCTTACCACTACCTGTAGTGCCTCCAGTCAATAAATGTGGTGTAGTAGGATCTGAAAGATCAATGTACGTTACATTGTTTAGTGGATCAATCCCTAATGGAGCAACTAAGTTTGTTTTCTTTACAATACCACTCAATTGCTCTCTAGCTATTTTCATAAATTCTTCAAAATAAACTGTCTCCGGTTCTTCCCGTACAATATCAATATTTAACCCATGCCTATCTATAAACATGTTGGGTTCTTGATCCAACTGTAGCCAAATTTGAATCCTTGATTTTGTTTTCATAATTTTTTCAGGAGGAATAGACTTTGGAAATGAAAGATTAAACCGAATCACACTTGAACCGACAATTATTTCTTTAACTTTGACATTGTAATTAAGCTGGTTGTAATTTGTTTCTATCACAGATACATATTTCCTTTTCAGCTCTGTGTGATCTTTCTCACTATTTTCTTTCGGATTTTGGACTCCCTTTAGTGCAAGTTCTTCAGGAAATACATTGAGTTCTTGTTCTAGAGGTGGACCATTATTACCAGTCTCGTCATCATTGTCTTCAGGAAGTTTTTTCTCCTCGTAACCTGTATCTTCATTCTGATCAACACTCGGTGGCTTAGAAGCTTCCTCCTCTTCATCTATCTCCTCTTTGTGGTTTTTCATGACCAAGCTTTCCGAAAAGCTTTGATCGGGTTCTGAAAGTTCTTCGTAGTCAGGCTCAGTTATATACGTTGCACCTAACTCACTTAATATGAAGGTTCGATTATAAATAAAATTCGTATGCTCACCATCTAAAAGGTCTTTATAAACATTCTCCTGAACCATTTCATAAGAATTCTCATAAAGGTTAGATGTGTAGCAATAAGCATCTATTGATGTATCAATATCTACTTTAATAGTACTAACTTCTGCACTCTGCAATTTTCTTAACAGGTGTGCTTGTTCAGGGCTATACGTTTCTTTTTCAATAAAGTAGTGTACTAGTTCGTTTCTCCAATATTCAGCATCCGCTTTATTTTTAGTGAAATCGAATAGATTTTCGTATAGCTTCTTTCCGGACTCTATTTGTTTTATAGCATCATACCGTTCTCTCTCGAATATTGATTGGCTAACAAATTTCAACTCTAATAATTCAAAGTTTAACGAGATTTCACCGTTATCTTCATGCAAAGTAGTAATCACAAGGTCAGGCCTTCTTTTGTTTTTACCGAACCATGGAAGCTCATCACATGTGGCCCATACTTGGAAGCTGCTTGATTCTTTCGAACGATGTTTTTTGCTCAAATAGGTAGCGACCATTTCATGAGAATATTTTCCAGGTCCGATTGCTTTTAATACTAAGGCTCCAGAAATTGATTTTACATATCGCACTGCTTCTTTCACTTTATCTTTATCGATGTTATCGCTTTTTAAAACTAAAGAAAGCTTCTTAGTTAACCGATCATAATATTCGTAATCTTGAGCATTTGAGTTCAATTTTTTAATATACTCTGACGATGAAACTATTACCTTATAGTTCTTATTAGCCCCAGCTTTGGATTTGTATTGAATAATCTGAGCTTTAGATGAAGCCTTTTCTAACAGGGACTTATCTAAATACCTATCCATAAACATAATCCAGTTAAAGTTATCATGCATATAATCAATAAGCTCATTGTCTGAGAAATTTGATAAAGAAATCTTATTTTTTAGGACAAAAATCTCATCTTCCTCTAACATTTCTTTCTTTTGGAAAATATATTGAAGCTGATAAAAAGATTTTAAAACGTTTGGCATGTATTCACTTACATACGATATACGTTTTAGTTGCTCAGTTTCAAGCAGAGGTTCTTTAAAAATCAGATTCAACCACTTGTCAGTTTTTTTGTAATCAATTTTATCAAACTCATACTTCACCTGATTACTTTGTCCAAAATAATCAGCTAGGATTACTAAATCTGCATCTATCATATGAGCTTCAATTTGATTAGAAATGTCGTTAATCTTATTTCCAGATATTACATTAACTTCAACCACGGGAAATTTACTAAACCCCTCTGGATTTGTAAACTCTTCTCTTTTTTTAATCCACTGATTAATCACTTGATGCATGATTGCTGCCTGTGTTGAATGTACTGTAATTTTAAGTTTATTGAGGTCTTTAAACTTTCTAAATAAAGAATCAATAGATTTTGTTATGATATCTGCACTTTGACAGTACAAAAATAATATATCTAAACCGTCTTTCGCATAAGGATATACTTCAAAGTAGCTCTTAACGCTTTTCACTAGTTCTTCTGATAACTCATTGGACAAGTAATCCATGTTGTCAGATCGCTTAGTATTTAAAATAAATTGCCCTTCTCCAAGTACTTCGTTTATCTCTATTAAAAAAGCATCGTCTCCATCACTTGAAAAATATCTAGGAGCTAAATTTAGCGTTTTTTCATTTACGTGTTCTAAATAATCATCCAGATTTGTAACTTCTAACTCTTCGTCTTGACTGCGTTGAAACCATTCTTGTATTTGATTATCTAATACTTCAAACCTTGAAATATAACTTATTAACCGAATTGGATTTAGTAAAGTTAATATTCTTTCATGACTAAATCCTGACTGACCTGCTTTTACATCTAAAGAATCAATTGCTCCAATGTAATTAATATAACGATATATATGATTCGCTACATCAACTGAAGTTGTAACGCCTGAAAGAACATCATCAAGTTCAGTTTTTAAACGATGAATATCTATCGAAAAAACACCTTCATTAAAAAACTGCTTTAATATATCTACATAGTTATCTAGGAAAGACGAAAAAATATCAAAATGTTCCTGTACACCTGGTTCGTTTATGGATAGATATCCTTGAACACGTAGCTGAATTTCATTTTTAACATCTACAAGTTCAACTTCGTCTTCTTGGAAATTTTTAAGGTAGGGGATTTTATTTTCAAAAATTGAGTCTTTAAATAGTTGAAATTGCAGCTCTTCAAATCCAGTTACCTTAAACTTTTCAGTTGCTAAAATTGTATTGTCATTGTTTATTAACAATAAATTAAAAGAAAGACTTTCATTAGCAGACTCGTCAAGAGTAATATTATCAACAGAATTCATATCGAATTCTATAGAAGGAGTGATGTTTGATATTTTTGATAAGTATACTAAAACTGTATTTCTCATCTGCTCAGTTAATTTTCGATTGCTAACAGTTAATTTAAATCTTGAGCTTTTATCAATGAGTTCTAAATTATCATCTATAAGAGCAAATATTTCGTATTGTAAGGCATCTATAATATCGTAATAATCCTTAGGGTGCAGTAGCTTTTCCACCCTCCGAGATATAACTTTATCCAATTTGTGCTGCGATAACTCTTCTTCAAATTCTTCTAAGAATTCTTGAATTGCATCCGGATTAGAATTTCTATCAATTTCATTTATTCCTTCTTCTATAGTATTTTTTTCTTGCTTTGAAATATTCGGATTATTGTCTATTAAAGCCATTCTTATTTTTTCTGTTAAAGTAGATTTCGTCTTAAAGTTTAATGCTGCTTCCACTGTAGAGAATTCATATTCATAGGCTCCATAGTTCTTTTGATTAATAAACTCAACCATTACTTTTTCAAAATTTTGACCACTTATCCCATTCCATAGTTCATCTGCAAAATTATTCTGTTCGTGTGTTTCAACAAACAAATATAAGTTATTTAGTAACTTCTCTGTATCTAAGTTCCCGTTAGGTTTTTGAAGATTAGACAGATAATAGTTATCCCGAAGTCTTTTAATTCCTTTAGTTCCAATTATTAATTCTTTATCTTTAAACAAATTCAATTCAGGTAAATTGGTTTGGATTTTTTCAATTATTGATGGGGTATTTTGATTTAACGCTTTTTCAAGAAACCTCAGAATGAACCTTAATTGAGGTTCTGTTAATTTGCTATACATAGAAAAGAAATCACGTAAAGTATCAATTTCTTCTACAGCCATGTTATAACGCTCAGACAATAAGGAATATAAGCTGTTTAAACCTGTACTCGAAAGCAAATAACCTTCATCTATTGAAAATAGATTCTCCAAGCTCTGTGCTTCTGGAGTTAATTCATTTATAACAATAATAAGAGCGTGATTAGTAGATGTATAATTTCTTAACCAGGTACTAGTCTCATGCTCTTTTAATTTGAAGTGGTCATACCCATCTACACCCTTAATTGTTCGGATAATAGGGGTATAGAATGTGTCTAATTCCATTTGTTTTTGATTAAGTTCTTCTAACAGTGATAAAACATTTTTTTCAGTTAATCCACTTATTTTAATAAAGAGTTTGCTAGTGCCTTCATTTCTTTGATTATTAAAATGATCCAATAAAATTCGATAAACCCAATTACCTAAAATTTCATGCGAGTTACTCATTATTGCACCACCCCTGCTGCCTTTTCATAAGGATTTCTAATCATTGCAGTTGCATCAGAATACTCAACTAGAAGTCCATTGTGTCTTAATTTCTCTCTAAGAGCGTACTCATTCCTATGAAAATAACTAACATTTAACTTAGAGCTTTCATATGTCCCATCTTCTTTAGCTTGAATTTCACCGATGATGAATCCGTACTTTTGATAAATTTTTTCTAAAAATGTGTGAAACTCTTCCTGAGACTGGGGATCAAGGTTAGCATAAACTAGTGCCTGGATAAATGTGTCTGACATATAGTACCTATATTTACTTCCCCTTCGAAAACCTCCATAGCCGCCATCCCTAGTTAAACCCCTTACAATATTAAGTTGATGTTTTTTAAGTTGGTCTGAGACTATCTCTTTTACAGTATTAAATAGATAATTCATTACATCACTATAGGTTTTACATTTTTGAATTACTTTTTCGATTTTATTTTTCCTAACTTTTGAAAGTCGATTTAACCCCAATAAATCAATGATAATAGCGGGGTCATTCTTCCACACTGCTAAATTATTTTCAACAAATTCCTTTGACGAAATTTTACTTGTAAAAGTATGTTTAAAATAATCTTCAAACTTATTCTTGATTAGAAGTTCATTATTGCTAAAAGATTTAGAGGAAAGCTTTTGTATAGGGCCAACCTGGGCATCGAGGCAGTCAAAAAAGAAAGTGATTTTTTCATCATGAATTGTACTTTTTTTAAGCATATAGCGTCCTAGTTGAAAAGTAATAAGGCTGGTCATTAATTCAAATAACTCATATATATCAATGTTTAAATTGATTAATCTACTAAATTCCTCAGCAAATTCCTCATAAATCGGATCATCTGTTGTAGGTAACATAGGATATTCCCTGTTACTATCTAGTTCTTTTTTTAATGGATAATACTCATTATTTAATTTAGAATTATCATCTAAACAATTTGTGATTTTTTTTACTACACCTTCAATCGCCTTGTTTTTGCTCAATAATTCTCTTAGTCTTTCTTCGATATTACTCCTTAGTAAACGATTATTTTCAGTACCATATGATAACATTAGAAAATATAATTCCCCGCCACGAGCAAAGAAATTCCTCTCAAAACTATATGTCTTTTTATCATCTTTAGTTTGTGTTCTTAATTCAAAATATAGTAATGATTCATGTAAAGGGTAAAGTGTTTTAGCATACCAAGAGCGATTCGCTGGTTTCCCCGTTCCATCTGTCAAGGGGATTTCCAGATTGCGGAAAAAATCACGAATTACATTTAATTTGTCTTTATTTTCAACAACTTTATAGAGGGAGTCCTTTTGCTCCGTGGTTAAACTTACAATTCCATCCTTAGAACCCTCTTTATTTCCTTCAAAAATAAACTGTCTAAGTCCCGTAGATCGAACTCGAGAATAATTTGATGCTGAGAAATCGTAATCAGTTCCTTTTAGAACATTTAAAAATTCCAGAACATATTCTGGACCCTTTTGTCCATCTCTAAATCTATGTCCCCAGATCTTCGCAGACAGTTGAGTTGAAAGCTCTTCTGGATTTTCTTTTTTCGATACCATAATTTACCCCCCTTATAGCAAGCTGATTTCGTCTTCTATAAACAATCCACTATCTGTGTCGTATCTTAAAATATTCAAGTCATATTCATCTGACTCACTTATACGAATCAATTCATTTTTGAACGTATCAATTAAAATTTCTGCCTCTTGTTGAAGAACATTATGTGTTCCCCCACCACTTGCCCGCATTAAAAATTCGAATACTGCGAGATTCATATCAAAAGCCACTTCACCTCTAACGTCCACTTTAAACTTTGCCGGAATTCTATCTAAATCTTCTCTATTTTCTTCTTCTTCAATATTTATATCTCTGGCTCTGAATTGCTCATAAATCATTAAGTTTTTATTAGTTGCAAACAAGTACCTATTAGATACCTCTGTTAATTTACCTGAGAACACCCTATTCAACCCATTTATAATATCCTTTTTCAAGCTGGCTCTATTTTTTGGGTTGTTAAACATAGATATATAATCTGATGTATATTCAAAAGGTAGAAGTTGATTTGCTTGAGCCTCGTTTTCACTATTCATCTCATAAAAATATTTTCTACGCAGCTTAGGAATCCACTCATTAATTATTTTATGGTCTTTTTCCATGTCATAATCTCTATACAGTGATAATTTTTTCTTAAAATAACCAAGCTGTAAATCTAAGGAGTCATTTATTAACTTTCTGTGGGTATCTTCTGACTTTTTATCACCGTTGATATCCCCATTAATTATGAAATCATCAACTGAAGAATGTGAATACAATCCAGGATCTAATGACTTAAATACTTTCAGTGCTTTCATTTCAGCAAATGAATTTTCATCGAGTCCATGCCCATAAAAGTTTTCATAATAGGGCTTCTTGGTTTGTTGCTCGAGCTCTTTATAATCAGCATTAAAAATATCAACACAAGTATATCCACCAGTTAACATATAGCTAATGTGAATGAGCATCTCTCTCATCGTAATATGAGAATCCAAAAAATCTAAAAGTTTATATTGTTCTACTAATTTATTACGTATAAATGGTTGGGAAGTTCGCTCATGGTTCATGTTGATTATGCAACGACTTTTCATAGAACAATCAATACAGGCAGACCAGTTTTCTTCTTTATTCCATTCTTCAAGTACTCTTTCCACATAAACAGAAGACGTAACATTCAACAAATTATAGATACTAAAGTTTTCACTGTTATTATCATGAGATTTAAACCTTTTTGAGACATCAATTCTAAGACCCTTTAGATCTTCGTACTGAGATAAAAACTTGGTTAATTTCCCTTCATTTGCAGCTATTAAGTAATAGACATTTTTTTCATGATTGTTACTTATATATTCTTGAAGATTAGTTAATTCATGATATATAATGTCTTCTTTTAATTCTGATAAATCTTTTACTATTCTAATCTTGCCTTTTGAAAAAACCACATCTACAATTCCCTCTTCAGGCCATTCCAACAGGTTTTCTTCATTAAAATAATCATGGACTATTCTGCAGAGCCTCGTTTTTCCATCGCCTGCATTTCCAGTCAATATGATACTTTGAGGATTGTTTTCAAATCTTTGGATTAGAGTTTCTTCAATTTTAGTTCTAATGGTGAAAGAATATGTATCAGATTTATCAGGATCTATTGTATATTCGTCATAAATTTTCGAATGATTTGGTGACAACACATTATATTGGTCTAAATACGACACAAAGGAATTTATGTGCAAGTTTATTCCTCCTTTTATTTTATTGATCATTTATATATTAGCCTCCTTATATTGTAATACAAACGTCATATTATTTCATTCGATTATGGAGATATTGCATTTTTTTAGTAATTATATGAACACTATACCTCATATTGAAAATTTTTACATTATGTATTTTATGGTTAGTATTGATTTTACAGTATGAATAAATTTAATTAAAAAAAGCCCGCAAACGAGAGCCCCTCTCTCTCATTTGCGAACCTTTTTTCTCTTTATCTAATACGTAAGTTCCCGCTCTTTTACCACTTTCAAATAGGTATAAGAATCTTTTATATAGCTTGCATAGTAGCGTGATTTTGAAAATGAGCTCATCAGGTGTTCAAAAATGTATTTGGGCACTCTATAATAATCGAATGTCCCCGTGCGAAATTGGATGCGCAGAATCTCATTAAATTGATCGTAGCCGACTGCTGTAATTAGAGAAGATTTAACAGGACGCATTTCCATGTTTCTTCACCGCCTTTACTGAATTTAGTGGTTGTGTTGATGTACTTCATACCAAAAGGGAAGGTCGTACTATTTTTCTCTATTTATAAGATTTCCCTTAGCTTTTTGGTTCCCCCAAACCCGTTATCCCTATTATAAAGGGGGTTTGAACATTTCGAAATAGAGTCGACAGAACCTCTTATTTTAAGACAAAAACAGAACTTTTTCCCTTTTAAAGACAGTTGAAAAACTGAAAAAGCAGCCTTTAATCATCTTGTGAAGCGCTCCTCAATCCTGCACTTTCGCATAGATATACGTGTCTGTCAGTCTTTTCCCGTCCACAGACAGGTCTTCATTTCTAAGAATCCCTTCCAGATCAAATCCAAGCCTTTCTGCCAGGTTGCGGCTTTTCAAATTTTCTTTTTCACATTGAATTTCCACCCTTTTGCATCCCAGTTCTGAAAGAGCAAATTGCTTCAATGCCCCGACCGCTTCTGTCATAAGGCCTTTCCCGCTCATCCGTGTATCCATCCAGTAACCTAATTCCACTTTTGGCATTTCCCACCTGATGTTGTGAAAGCCGGAGGAACCGACAAACTCTCCAGTTTCTTTTACAAAAATCAGATATCTCAGGGCTTCTCTGGATAAAAATTTGATATGCGCTTCCCGTGTGTTGATTTCCGTTTCTTCAACAGTTGGCAAGCTTTGAGCAAACCCGAGCCAGGGCCGCAGCTCATGGATTGAATGACGGATGGCTTCATTTACAACTTCTCCGTCACCCGGCCGTGGCATCCGCAGCACCAATCGCTCTGTTTCGATTCTCTCCGGTACTTCCAGTAATATTGGATTCAATTTAATCCCTCCCTTTTTTGGTACAACAAAAAAACTCCCGCCCCCCAAGATAAAATTATCTTGAGGGCGGAAGTTTCCGCGTTACCACCTCAGTTTATTGATACATCACTATATCAACCTCATCAGGTACGGCCAGGTTTCAGCGTATACCTTATCTCTATAACGGGAGATCCCGTCGCATCATCCTCTGCTAAAACAGATTCCCTGCGCAGCTCCAAGTCTTTGTTCAGCAAGCCCGTCTCCCTCCTTCCCAGCAACCGGAGTTCTCTTTGTCAACGCAGCCCTGCCTACTCTTCTCTTCTCAGCCTTTTTTCTTAAAATTACAATTATTTTGCCATAAGGAGCTTTTGACGTCAACCATCATTTCGTTAGATCTGTTGGTTGATTTTAAGAATGCGAGGTTAGGGGGAATTTAAATTCTCCCTCAAATAAAGAATCCTGGGATAAATAAAACAACTCATCCTCATCATTTTTCCTTTTCTGAACGCTCAGTCCATCAATAACCCCAGGTTCAAAGTGAAACACAATCCGTTCAGTCGTTTTGCCGGCTGCACGGCTTACCACTTCACGTACATCCTGCTCTTTAAGCGAAATTACATCGAAAATATGAAGCACTTCTTCCTCCAGCTCCATGAGGACAATCGTTTCCAGGTCCTTCAAGTAGTAAATGGAATCAGGAAATGCGATAAGAAAATAGAACATAAGCAGTTCCGGATTATCTTTCACGGCAATCGCACTGTTTCTGATGCAGCGGTTTTTCGCGAAGCTTTCCAGCAGCTTGAGGTCATGATCCACGCTTAGTTTGATCAACTCTTTATCCCCCGCTTTTATTTGGCTGTTCTTGAAGGATACGCTGTATTCGCATTCATCCGCCCGGGTAAAGCCAAACTTAGGATAGAAATCCAGTACTGATTGATTGGCAAAAAGGTAAATAAAATCCACACTGTCTTGGTACAACTCCAGAATATGATCCATTAACTTTTTGGCAAGCCCCTGATTACGATATCGTTTATCCGTCATGACCGTCCCGATTTGAATTGCCTGGTGCGTGACCTGATTCATTTCAATGGTCATTTTGTAAATAGATGCATTGGCAATGACTTCCCCTTCTTCATTTATAAAAGAAAAAGGGATGTACTTGTCCGTCCAGTAGCCATGGGCAAACCATGGATCAAAATCCAGCTGAAACGTTTCCTGTGCTAAACGATTAAAGCTCTCTCTCAGCCGATCATTGTCGCGATAATCGCTTACTAATTTATACTCCTGCATGAAACTTCCTCCATTGGGGTCTAATTCGAGCGTTATTTCCCCATAAAAACCCTCTTCAATTTTTCTTATTCTGCCACTGTTAATTGAAGGCGTCCCTTCCACTCCTGAAGCAGATGGGAAAACACGTTAAGCAGTTGGCAATAATTATAAGCAGCCAAAAATGCACCCTGCAGTGGCCTGTTCTTCATGATCGGCACAGACTCTCCTAAAGTGGAACAATAGGATACACTAAATTCGGCACCTTCTTGAAAAATAGTAATAGCGCCCTCTGTATCTTTGTTAAATGAAAATAGATTTTCATCAAACTGTTGCTCTAACAAAGCAATGCCCTCTTCAGGTTTGTTTATATCTCTCAACATGTTTTTCATTTCCCGGTCAAAGTCAGATTGCTTATGTTCATACACTTTTTTCACTGCTAAATAAAGCCCTAATAATCCTGGTTCCTCACGAGGAAAAACTGCTTTTAAAAACTTCTTATCTCTTTGAATTTCATAGAGTTTCCATTCTTTCTCTGAATGGTTTCCTACCGGATGGTACCCTCCATCAAGATTAGGACTTCCATCCGGATTATTAGGGTAAAGTTCGATGACTGTTTCTTCATTTCCTTCTCTTTTCTTTACACTGTATTTATCGGACATCGTGTTTTTAAGCTCAACGAACTTCATGATCCACCATCCTTAGCATATTGATCCAGGAGCACCTCTAATTGATCTAATTCAATGATAAGCGGATCATCATAACGATCTGGCAAGTTCGTCTCTAAATAGGCCCGTAATGCACCCTTCAGATTTAATGAAGCCTTCTCCCCCTCCCTTTCATTCTTTACTAGATCGGACGCAATGATGACTCTTTTTTCAAGCATATGATAATACGGGTGAGGTGTTTGCTCGATCCTTGACTGAACCAGATCTAATACGAGTTGCAGTTGGTTTTGGACGGAACTTTTTTCACATTGAGACATCGTCTTTTCTCCTATTTAAAAGATTCTTAAAAAAACAGAACAATATCATCATCTGTGAATTCGTCTCTCAAATGATGCAATTCCAAAAGCGGTGACAGCCTTTTCTCGAATAAGTACAACTTGTAAATTGTTTTGAAGGCAAAAAACAGAAGACTTTCATTTTCAATAGGGAGAGTTGAATTCACACATTCTCCCTCATCATTTAGAAAAGAAATGACGGTGTAATTATCATCCTTTTTATCTAACCGGATTGCTTTATTCTTACCTTTCGTTTCCTCTATCGCCAGATAATAAAGAGGGATGGATAATAAAGACATCGCTCTTTGAAGCTCCTCCTCATCAAACGTATCGCTATATATATCAACTTCAGGATGTTGCGAAATGAATTCTTGAATATTTTTTAAAAAATAATGAGAGGATAACCGATCGATAAAGAAATATTTTGCTCCTTCTTCCTCCGTGTTAAACTCTTTTCTTACTTTTAAATACGGATTGTTTTGTCTTTCAACCATAAATAATCCGTACAGCCACTTTTCTTCACTCTTTTTTAATTGATAATAGCTTTCGTATGGCCGGGGCTCTTCTTGAAGGACATTAGGTTTAAGAATCGTTGAAATCCCTTCTTGACTTAAAAGTTCCGCTGCTTGCTTCATATTCACAGCCACTCACCTCATTACTCATTTCAAATATAAACACTTCACTTTAATTATCTATTACAACGCTAATCCGTCGATTACTTTAATTTCCATAGGTATAGCCCAAAAAAGCCAGTTCAAACGATTATGAATGAACTAGCTTTATATGTGGACATTTACTCACGCCTACTGTTACTAAAAAATGAATGAAAAAATATCCTCATCTGAAAATTCATTTCTCAAATTGTAGGGTTCTAAAAGCGGCGACACTTTCTTTTCGAATAGGTACAATTTATAGATTCCTTTAAATGCAAAAAACAAAGCCCGGTGATTTTTAATTGGAAGAGAAGATTTTGCAATTTGCCCACTGGGATTTACTAACGAGATTACAGTTGTGTCATCATCTCTGTCTAATAAAATCGCCCTGTTTTTCGCTTCATTTTTATCTTTTATCAAATAAGACGAAGGAATTGATAATAAGGACATGGCTGTAAGAAGTCCACGTTCATCAAACGTATCCCTCCCTATACCGAACTCGGGATGGTTCATCATAAATTCTTCAACGTATTTAGAGAAATAATGAGAGGATAATAGATCGATAAAGAAGTATTTTGCTCCTTCGTCTTCTGAATTAAACTCTTCCTCTACATCTAAATAGGGATTATTTTCTCTTTCAATCATCCATACACCATATAACCATTTGTCTTTGTTTAATTTTAGCTGACTGTAATTCGAGTGAGGTAGAACCTCTTCTTGAATACAATTATTGTTATTAATGATCGGTATGCCTTCGTGACGTAGCAGTTCAGCTGCTTGTTCCATATTCATATTCATTTACCTCTTTAATAGGAATGTTATTTTGATTATTTCATAACCATTATTCGATTAACCTACTTCGCGGGAATCTTTTTGAAAAAAAGGCCGTTCACAATGAATGAACTGGCCTTTTATGTAATCATGTATCCTACAAGCTGTTATCCGATCAAGGAATGTTTTAGAGTTGGTTTTTCTTAGAAAAATCGAAAAATATCCTCATCTGTAAATTGATCTCTCAAATTATAGGATTCTAAAAGTGGAGATACTTTGTTTTCAAACAGGTATAAGCTATAGACTGTTTTGAAAGCAAAAAACATAACACTATCGTTTTCAATGGGAAGAGTTGATTTCACAGTTTCTCCTTTGTCGTTTACAAATAAAATGACAGTATGACTATCACCCGATTTTTCTAATACTATTGCTCTATTTGTTATTTGATTCTTATCCTTTGCTAATAAAGTAGATGGAATTGACAATAAATCCATCGCTTTTTGAATTCTTTTCTCATCAAAGGTATCGCCATCTAAATCAAGTTCAGGATGCTGATCAATGAACTCTTCAATATATTTAAAAAAATAATGAGTGGATAACGTCTGTAAAAAGAAGTATTTTGCTCCTTCTTCCTCTGTCTTAAATTCTTTTTGTTTTTTAAAATATGGATTGTTCTGTCTTTCTACCATCCAAAAACCATATACCCATTTGTGTTCATCTTCTTTTAATTGATAGTAATTATCATATGGTGAAACATCTTCCTGGAGAGAATTATTCTTATAAATCATAGATTTGCCTTCACGACTTAAAAGTTCTGCAGCCTGCTTCATATTCATATCAATCACCTCTTTAGTCAATCTTTTTAATATATCGTAATTTCAACAAATTTTCGACTGTAGCTTCATACATTTCGCCTGTACGTTTGTCTGGTACTTTGAATGTACCCGTAAAATATTGTGTTCCCCCTCCAGGTCGGTCAAACCACGGGGCAACGTCTCCGCTTTCAACATTAAAAGGACGCCTAACTACATATTTATGATATGGCATTTCATCACTGTGTAAAGCAAGAGCCCTTTGTTCATAAGGAACACCTTGTGGAGATAAAAACTTGCCACCTTCGTTTCCGTATCGATCTATGATATGACCTTTATCTAGTTTTACCTTTTCACGAATTCCCTCAAAACCATCATTCGGAGGCCAGTTGATATCCCCTGTTTCCTGGTTATAATATTTTGGATTATCAAACGTTTCTTTATACTTTAGATACTTCTCTTCATTAGGAGCATAGTTCCAGCCTTCTAACTTTTTTTGATCTGCTTCACTAATTCTTTTAATATCTCCTGCTGCATCAATCGCATGACTGGAGGTTGAAGGATTACCATCAACGTCCATCAGATGTTGTTTCTGACCATTCACCATCACGACCTGCTCCGCTTTCCCACTATTCTGTGGAGCGATCCGGTTAGCCAGCGTCGATAAATGGGTAGTTGCATTACTCAGTTGCGAAGTGACGTGCCTAGAGCCGGATGAGATCGTGCTGCCAGCAGATTTCATATCCTGGATGACGTTTGTCGTCCCTCTCATAGCAAATGCCGTTCCACCCAGTAAAAGCGTACTTTGAAGTAAACTCGCATTCCGCTGTTCATCTGTCAGTTCGTTCCCCATCAGATCGCGTCCTGTCATGTATTCCGTCATTCCATTCGCACTGACGAGACCATAGATCCCAAACTCGGTTTTTTCGAGTGCGCTTAATGATTTAGTTGATTTATAGGCATCCAGAGAATGAGTGGCTGCATTGACTCCTTTAGAGGTGTTGTAGACAGCTTTCCCACCTTTGAACAATCTGCCTCCCCAGCCGACGACGGGGATAAATCCTGCTGCGGCTAATGCTGCTGCGGTAGCGCGCTGCGTTTCTGACAGTTCCTCACCTGTTACAGGGTCAATTCCTGTTGCAGCCCGTTTGCTGTCATAATATCCGCTGATTTCCCCTACAAATACGGTTCCCGTGTCCCAGGCTTTTTCATACCATGGACGGGCGTCGAGCTCTGCCTGTTTTGCCTGCGCTTCACGCACTTGCTGCTGCTCTTCTTTATAGGTAATGTAGTCCACACTCCGCTGCTGAACTTCATCCTTTACCTGATACAACTCGCCTGTTTCAATGGAAGCTGCGTTAAAAGACATGGGAACAATGGATGCTCCTTGCATCGTAGCATTCACGAGTTCATTAAAGCGACCGGAAAGATAGATTTGTCCTTCTTCTGAGAGTTCATATTCACTAACAAGCGACTGATCGTACTCCTCTACTGTCTCCACGGTATCTAACCGCGAATGTTTGGCGTCTTCAAGCGCCATTTCGATCTCGGTTGGAGAGTAGGGCTCAAGCGAAATCAAGTCGCTTATCCCAGACAGAATAGGGGATAAATCCTCATGCTGCAGACTTAACATCTGGGTGGATCTGATATGAGCAGTCTGGAGATCGGTGTCTGCAAAAGGAACATCTATAAAAGTGTTGCCGCCTAGAGTACGGTCCTCTGCCATTGCTCCCACATCACCCATAAACGCAATCTGTTGCTCTGCCAGTTGAATCCATAATGTCACAATCTCACTTTGATGACGGTATAAATTCTTAATATTGGTTGCGCCTTCTCCTTCAAACGCATCCCCCAGCTCTGTGACCGCCAACATCTTTTCCCTCAGTACCACCAGCTTTTCCTTGAAGTTCTCATACTGGCTCACGCGTTCCTCCATCGTTGTCTGCAGAGCCTCAGCATCATATCGGACAGTTTGAGACATTGTTTCACTTCCTTTACCAGTTGGACTATTTCTTCCATTTTATAGTTGGGGGTTTAGGCAGGCAATCAGGAAACTGTCAAACTAGAAAAATAAGTCATTATACCCATACTCTCTCAACAAGGATCTATTTAAAAGGTGATTGAAAATAGGAGATTATATATATAAATCTAGTTATTCAAACATATACAACCTTCTGCCCTCTCCATATCCGGTTCATATATAACCTATCCATCATAATCAAACCTTCAACTCCCTGTTTTAGTTGTTTCTATTGTTAATAGGTGTACCGCATTTCTTCACCACGAGTTTTGCTTTTTCACAAACAGCAATGAATGATTCACTTATGCAATAGTTTTGTTGCAAAAGCCTTGCATAGAATTGTTATTTTCCTTGTAATAGATTAATCTTTATTAAAGTGGACTTTAAGTAAAAGGCGGTTTTCATTATGTATACTATAAATGAAGTAGAAAAAATGTATGATATACCCTCATCAACATTACGATTTTACGAAAAGGAAGGAATCCTGCCAAAAATAACTCGAAACAGCAGTGGGCGAAGGGTATATAAAGCACAAGAATTGGAATGGCTGGAACTGGTCATGGCTTTAAAAGATACCGGAATGCCGCTGGAAACGATCAAAGATTATCTTTCAATGCATCATGTTGGTGATAATACATTAGATCAAAGGAGGAAAACACTTACGGATCACAAGCAGCTGGTTGAAAAGCAATTAGCGATGACGATAAAACATTTGGAGAAGATAAACAGGAAAATAACGTTCTATGATTTAATTATTCTTAAAAAAAACCCAAGGGATCTTTGATTTTATTGTACCCCTTGACTTAAAGCAGACTTTAACTTGTATAGTTTGATACAAGGAATTACAACTAGATGAATTCCTTAATTTTCAAAGATACCGGAAAGGATGAGCTGCTGTTGAAAACGAAAAAATTAGGTCAAAGCGATTTAGAAGTGTCAGCTATTGGATTAGGGTTGATGGGGATGTCACCATTGTACGGTCAAGTTAATGATGAGGAGTCTATTCGAACAATTCACCACGCATTAGACTTAGGGGTTACATTGCTTGATACAGCCGATGTATATGGCAATGGCCATAACGAGCAATTACTTGGCAAGGCATTGAAGGGTCGACGGGAACAAGCTGTTATTGCGAGCAAATTTGGGTTTAGCCCAAACTTTGAAGGCATCTTTGGCCATCCTGATTACGTTAAAGAGGCTATTGATAAGAGTCTTAAGCGATTAGATGTTGACTATATCGATTTGTATTATCAGCACCGTGTCGATCCCAATGTTCCTATAGAAGAAACAGTAGGAGCGATGGCAGATTTGGTACAGGCAGGTAAAGTACGGGCGATCGGTTTATCAGAAGCAACGCCTGAGCAAATCCATCGGGCACATGCGACACATCCAATTACGGCTTTGCAAACCGAATATTCTCTATGGAGCCGTGAAGTGGAATCTGAAATTTTACCGATAGTCAACGAACTTGGTATTAGCTTTATCGCGTACAGCCCTTTAAGCAGAGGGTTTTTATCAGGAGAACTGAAAAAATATGAAGATTTGGAAGAAACGGATGTGCGTCGAGGTCTTCCTCGTTTCCAACCAGAAAACTTCTCTAAAAATGTGGAATTAGTCGATAAGATTAAGGAAATGGCTTTGGAAAAAAATTGCACACCTTCCCAATTGGCTATTGCTTGGACTATGGCTCACGGAGCTTTGCCGATTCCAGGAACGAAACGCATCAAATATCTAGAAGAAAACATCGAATCTTTAAAGGTCCAACTGACTTCTGAAGATTTACAACGCATCAATGCAATCATGCCAAGTGATGCCGCACTTGGAGGCCGGTATTAATAATTGATCGATTAAGAAAAAACTCAACCTTCATTTGGTTGAGTTTTTTTCATCGACCGTTTGGTTCTTCTTGCCTTCTTTAGATTGCAGGTGTGCGAACAAAAGTCTATTTTTCGCCATACAACCGCCTTGCGTCATCCCCGTTACATCGTTTGATTATCTTTTCTACTTTATACATCTCTTCAAGTACCGGATGATGGTAATCACTGCTGCTGTCCAAAAAGGCTCTGGCACCTCCAATAACTTTGAGATCTGATGACTCTATATCTGATGCGTCCTGTGATTTCCTAACCAATACAAGCGCCGTCTGATATCTTTTCATCAAGAGCTCCACCATCGAACCAGGCCGCTCCAGCCGTTCTTTCTCCAGCATGCTAAGCACGTTTTGAATTGATTCTTCTAACTCTTTCATATTACATATGGTTTCATCTTTCATCCTTTTGCACCTCCTTTGTTAAGCGCTGCAACTCTATCATTCTAGTATTCAGGTATATTTACTTTTTTCCAGCTACATGGTACCTTTACCTTTTCGCAAACGCTTTCAATAAAAGGAGGAGTATCATGTGGAGACCAGACAAAAAATAGGGCTGTTTTTAGGGCCTTTACTGTTTGCTGTTTTTTATTTCATCCCCTCTATCACGGGGTTAGGGGATGAGCCGAGGGCCGTACTTGCGGTCACACTTTGGGTTGCTGCCTGGTGGATTACAGAGGCTATGCCGATTCCGGCGACGTCATTGATGCCGATTTTTTTGCTTCCGATTGCTGGCGGCGCTGATCAAAGCACCGCAGCGATGGCCTACGCCGATCCGATTGTCTTTATGTACATGGGCGGCTTTACAATTGCCCTCGCGATACAGAAATGGAATTTACATAGAAGAATTGCCATGTTTATTTTATCGTATGTCGGCACCGGCAGTCAGCGGATCATCCTCGGAATCATTATTGCCACCGCGGGATTGTCGATGTGGATTTCAAATGCAGCGACAGCTCTCATGATGCTTCCGATTGCTCTTGCCTTAATAGAAGAAATTAAAGAGAAAAACTTTTTTGATGAGGCCTCGCTCAACCGCTTTGCAAAAAGTCTGCTGCTGACGGTTGCCTATGCAGCTTCCATCGGCGGTCTTGCAACGATTATAGGATCTGTTCCAAACGCTGTTTTTGTGGCGGTTGCCTCAAACAGCTTAGACCGCACCGTCACGTTCTTTGACTGGTTTTTATTCGGCTTTCCACTGACGCTTATTTTACTTACAGGAATGTATTTCTACATGACCAAAATTCAATTTAAAGTGGAAAACCAAAAGGACATCTCCTCCGACTTTGCAAAGAATCAGTTAAAAGAGCTTGGACCGATGTCTTACGAGGAAAAAGCGGTATTAACGGTTTTCTCTGTCGTTGGGTTTCTCTGGATGTCCAGCGGTTTCCTGCCGGAAGCGTATACGCTGTCTGATACCTCGATCTCCATGATCGGTGCTGTATCTATGTTTCTTTTCCCAGCGAAACAGGAAAAGGGCGGGCTCATGATATGGGAGGATATGAAACAGCTTCCGTGGGGCATTTTGCTGCTGTTTGGAGGCGGTCTTTCGCTTGCTGCAGCCTTTGAATCGTCAAACCTGACTGAATGGTTCGGCGGATTATTAGAAGGACTTGGTGTTTTGCCTTTCATCGTCATCTTGATTGCTCTTGCTGCTATTGTTCTATTTATGACTGAAATCATGTCTAATACCGCAGTTTCGAATATGCTTCTCCCGGTAAGCATTGGACTGGCTCTTGCCATTGGTGTTGATCCTTATCCCATAATGGCAATTGTGGCATTAACCGCTTCATGCGCCTTCATGCTGCCGATCTCAACGCCGCCAAATGCCGCGGTTTTCAGCTCGGACTATCTAACGATTAACGATATGGTGAAAGCCGGATTCTGGATGAATATCCTCTCCATCTTCGTGATCGTTCTATTCGTCTATTTCTGGCAGCCTGTGGTGTTAAACTAGGATATCAGCAGCACCGTGTGATCATTCATACGGTGCTGTTTGTTTTAAATAGAAAGACGGTATCTATTTCTATAGTATCTTGAACTAATATCTTGAACTAAATGGTAGATAAAGCAAATGATTAAATGACTGTATGTTACAATTTTTAACAAGATCAGTATTAAGGGGGTTGAACTGTGAGACGTATTTTATCTTGTTTTCTGCTTTTAATTTTCTTCGCATTGATTTCTGCTTGTGACAATACTGACAGTAATAGTGAAGTGATGTTCAGCGGTGAAAGTGATCACTGGGAGGGAGAAATTATTTTAGATGAAGAAACGGATATTACTAATTTATATTTAACACCTAATGAAATAGCTGAAGAAAATTTGAAAGAAATCGTGGTTGATATTAGCCGTGGTCAAAGAAAAATAGGGTTAGAGGCAGAATCCCATAAAGAAAATGAACCACTCAGAATTCAAATACCTGAAGATGTGTTTGACGATACGACGGAAGTAAAGTCATTAGATGTTACGGTTTCATGGGATCAAGATGATAATACTGAGTCTTTTGAGTTAGTGAAAAATATCAATTAATTTCTTTATCTTACTTATAAAATGTATAAAGTAGAGTTGCTGAAATTCTCTTTTTAAAAAAGCAATTTCATAAGCTTTTGATGGCTTAAGAACTATAAATTAGTAAAATTATGTAACTATTTACACGTTCCTGCAGAAATCCCACAGAGGATAGCCACAGCTATTATGACATCTCCAGTTAAACAGACTAATCGTTCAAGAAGAAGCACATAACCCAATTTGCTATTACCTTTTTGTTCAGTCCAAAATCATATTAAAATAATCTCTCTAACACTTGTGTTATTACTCCATAAGTAACTATGCTCAGAAAGATGGTGGATCCTAAAACGAGATAAAACTTTTCTTTCGTCATCGTTATTATGTTGTCACTGCTCTCTTCTTTGTTCTGTGACATTGTAAATAAACCACCTTTCAGATTAGACTAAAATTCAACCCAATCATTCGTATAAACCCTTAGAAATCCCTTCAAAATTCTCAACATAACACTGCATTTTCAGTATTTTCGCTAAAAGACCTCGCCCCCAATTGATGAAGACAAAAAGATCGCAACACTAACGCCAAAAAGTAAGATCGTAGAGACAAGCAGTAACGTAAAATGTTCCTTTTTCTTATCCCTTACCATTTCAACTAACTGAACCGTATTTGATAACCCTAAGAAAAAAAGCATACTGAAAAGTAAGTAATCTATATTAGTTTCTGCAGAATTATCAAGTATAATTGCTGTATATAGAACTCGAATGGCAAAATACACTGCCAGTATATTGATCACTAACTTTAAGAGAAACAAACCTTTGCTTTTCCTATAGTCTTTTTGAATCGTATCCAGTATTCTTATTTTTCGAATACGCCTCACCCCTTCTCTTATCATTTAGTAAGATATTGGTATATAAGGATATTGTACAGGTCCTTTCCATCCTCATCAACCGATGATTTTAGTGAAGAAGGAAAGCGCTGCACAAAAGAATTAAGCAATTGCATAAATGCGATTTGAATTATTTTAAGAAGCAACCTCTTCCCTATTCATCCTGACAAAATAGCTTTATATGTAGTAAGTATTATTGGGTTGGTTGCAGCAATTTTAATCCTAATAATCGGATTTTTGAAGAAAGATAATGGCATTAAACAATACCGTAATGACTCTTAAAATCATAAATAAAACTCTTAAAAATAGTTAAATCCTTAAACAAAATGAATCAATTCAGACCAGAAATATAAGGAGTCTTACGAATGAATTTGATTCGCAAGACTCCTTTTATTTTTGCTATTTTCCTACTCCAATAACTTTAGCTACGTGTGAAATGAATGGTTCCTACTTTTTATTCCTTATAGACGTTCTTGCAAAAACTGCTTAATTAAAATAGCGCTTGTTTTCAGATCTTCTTCTAATGGGAAATGACCAGTATTCAATAAATGCACTTCGCAGTCATTAAGGTCCTTCTGAAATGCCAGAGCACCCTCTGGTCCGAAAAACATGTCATTTTTGCCCCAAATAGCTAGTGTGGGCGGCTGGTGGGTCCGGAAGAACTCCTGCCAATTTGGATACTGTTTTACGTTATTTCTATAGTCATATTGCAAAGCAAGCTGGATCTCGTCATTTCCGGGACGATTTAAAACAAACTGATCCATATTCCAAGCATCCGGACTAATATGTTCAGGGTTGCGAGTACCGTTTGTGTATTGATACTTTGTAAAATCTTCAGATAAAAGGAATCTAATTTTGTTCTTATTGTCCTCACTAGGATTTTCCCAATAGCTGCGTACAGGGTCCCAAGCGGGCAGTAAACCCTCCTCATAAGCATTTCCGTTTTGGGTTACAATGGCTTGGATACGCTCAGGGTGGTCGTACGCCAGCCTGAATCCCACTGGAGCACCATAATCATGTACGTAAATACTAAATTTCTCTAAGTTTAATTGCTCCACAAATTCATTGATGAGAAAGGCAAAGTTACTAAATGTGTATTCGAACTCATTTATATCCGGCTGACCGCTGTTCCCAAACCCTGGATAATCTGGTGCCACAACATGAAACTCCTCCATTAATTCGGGTATTAAGTTTCTATACATATGCGAAGAGGAAGGAAAACCATGAAGCAACAAAATGGTTGGATTTCCCCTTTGACCTGCTTCTCGATAGAAGATATCCACGCCCTTAACACTAACCGTTTTATGATTAACTAACATATTACCACCTCATACCTTTTATTTTGAACTCCTAAAGAGGTCAATCAATTTTACAGCATCCAATTTATAAATCTTTTATATAACCACTAAAAAGTATTTTAGAAGTTATAAATTAACCTACACCACCTTTTCTAACTTGTCAAATTGTTTTTAGAGGTTATAATTGTACTGAGGTGATAAATTATGGATCAATCAATACTCACTTTAGGTGGGACGTCTTGGATTAACCTTGTTAATACAACGTACATTTCTAATAAACAAAAGATTGACATCTTAGCTGATGCATCAGGCGCTCTTCAATGGCTGAAAGAAAATCATCTACTCCGAGAGTCTGATCTGGCAGCTTTAGAAAAAAAGGAAGTACTGGATTCTTTACTTGTTGAGCTTGAATCCATCCGTACTCTTTGTAGCACTATATTGTCTGAGATTGAACAAGGAGAAGAGCATTCACTCCACACCACCAATAAATTGAAAAAAATAGCCGAAAGCCTGCAAGTAAGCCTGGCCATCCATTCTGAAAGTGAAAAATTGAAGATGACAGTTGAAGGGGCAACGGTTGAAGATCACGTAATGTACCACATTATAGACTCTATTATGACTACTTTTGAAAACACCTCTCCCGGTCGTATCCGGAAGTGTAATCATGAAGAATGCAAACTCTATTTCGTTGATACATCTAAAGGAGGAAAGAGACGCTGGTGCAGCATGGAGCTATGCGGAAACCGCAAAAAAGCAGCGGAGTTCTATTCAAAGAAAAAGAAAAAGTAATACTGGGAGCGTATATCACAAGCGATTGAAAAAAGTTCTTCCCTGAACGAGCAGATTAAAACGTTATAACCTTCATTAGCATAGAAAAGAAATTAAGCGGCTTTCAAATAAAAGATCCTTTTAGAGAAAGTGTAATTATAAAGTTAGTGGATTGTGAAAATACTAACTTAGTTCCAATGGAGGATTTCTCATGTAATTGGAAAACCCCCTACATAATTCTGTAAGGGGTTTTTTCAACACATTTTTGATAGGGCCTGTTCAATACTATTTTGAAGTGCTAGTAGTTTAGAATTTCTATGTATTTTAATGTAAAAACTTTTTAAAAATGTTTTTACATTAAACACTAAGAACCAATACTTTTCACTCTCTAGCTGCTCCTTTTGATTCTTTAATTTAATCGGTAAGTGCTGGATTAATTCTTCTATTTTTTGAACGGTCAGTCCTCTATCCAGCATTTCAAGTATAGGTATGATTAACCTTTCTTCTTCATCGTGAACATAGACCGTTTTGGATATTAGAATCTTGTTCCACAATGTCCCTAGTATTTCCGGATAGCAATCGGTGTTTAACTTTGGATTTTTCACCAATTCACCAAAAGTGTCAGCTACATGTGCAACACTGTGGGCCCACCCTTTATCAGTGACGTATCCTCTTAAATCCTTCTCCTGGTTCATGTATGTAATTAAGTTCTCCTTAATTGCAGTAACTGTGCTTGATGATAAAAAATTTTCTTGATTATCTCTGTACAAAATCAATGCGATTAAAAGTGTACTAAACGCTCTTGTGAAGACTGTATCTGTTTCTTCTTCACCGATTCCTTTAAAAATCAGTTCACTCAAGCAAGCATTTAATAGTTCCTTTAATAGTTCAGATTCTAGATGATTACTCTCAATTATCAATCTGTAAAACGAGGTATATATCAATTGATCTCGGAGTTCAGCATCTGTAGAGCCGATATGCTCTAGCATAGACATGACTATCAATAACCGATCCACCTCTTGCCAATCGCTATCTCCATGTTTAATCTTAGTTAATATATTTTTAAGTTCACATTCACTCAAAGAAACTTTTCCTGATAATAAACCCATAAACATCCCCTTTTACTACTCGCCTTCTTTTCGAGGGTCAATACCAACTGAAGGTATTCAACCTTTGGAAGGATCTTATTTGAATGTCTTGATAATAGATCCAATTAAATTTCACCTACTTTACAACACGGTATCGCAGGTGGGTTTCGCTCGCAAAGGCAGCTGTTTCTATCCGCTCCAACTTAATCTGCTGTCCAAGCCCGCCAAATAATGAAATGCCCTCACCCAGCAGCAGCGGTACTACATGTAGTTGAATTTCATCCACGAGCCCAAGCTTTAGGCACTGCCGGGAGATGCTGCCTCCCAGAATCGCTACACTCTTTTCACCGGCAGCAGCTTTAGCCGCTTCGACTGCATGCGTAATGTCATCAACGACAAACGTATAGGTGATGCCGTCCCTTTCAATCGGTTCACGAGCCTCATGAGTCATCTCAAATACCGGAATCTTTAGCATACCGCCGTACGGTATCTCCCCTTCCTCAATGGTCTGCGTTTTGTTAGCACCACCTACTATGGCTCCTAATTCTTTCATCACGTTGCTTACCAGCTCTCCATCTTCGTCCACAGACGAAAAGCCGAACATCCAATCAATTCCTCCGTCAGGATCGGCCATAAAGCCATCAAGTGTTATGGTCGCATGAACAATAACTTTCCCCATTTTACTGCCTCCCTCATCCTTTATTTCTGTCGGCAACCTAACTAACAGCAGCCTTAAGGTTATTAATCGATCGTTTGTATATAGTAATTTATTCTATACCATATCAAAATCCCCTTCTTGTTGAACTAAACTACCTTTTACTTGAATTTAAAAAAGCGTTTCTTGCTATAGAAACACACCCCTAAGTTCAACAGGAATTAATCCTAATAAAGCCTGTCGGGAAGATTCCTTTGTCCTTCATTTAGTAAACCATCGTTAATGTTGAAAACCGTTTCTATTCTCATCCCTAAAAAACCACTAAAAAACTGCACCTCCAAAATTGTTAGTTGTTTGTCTAACAAGTGGGGTGCAGATCATAACTTTATTCAGTGGTTGTTTCATTCACTGGATTAAATAATTTCATCTATAATTCCGTACTCTTTTGCTGCTTCGGCACTCATAAAATAATCACGATCGGTATCATGTGCGACCTTTTCAATGGGCTGCCCTGTTCGTTCCGCAATAATCTTATTTATGTGTTCGCGCAGGGTGATAATGCGTCTAGCAGATATTTCAATATCCGTCGCCTGCCCTTTAGCACCACCTAACGGCTGATGAATCATGATTTCACTGTTCGGCAGGGCATAACGTTTTCCTTTTGTACCAGCTAGTAATAGGTTTGCTCCAAAGGAAGCTGCCATCCCCATGCAAATGGTCCTGACATCTGGTTTGATGTATTGCATCGTATCAAGGATCGCAAAGCCTGCCGTTACGGATCCACCAGGACTATTAATATACATTGAGATGTCCTTTTCAGGGTCATCTGCTGCTAGAAACAACAGCTGTGCCACCACACTATTTGCCAAACCGTCATTAATTTCATCCCCCACCATAATAATGCGGTCCTTTAACAACCGTGAGTAAATATCATATGACCTTTCCCCACGACTAGATTGTTCAATGACATACGGTGTCACATTCATTTCGCTTCCTCCTTTTTCAAGCGGAATCTATTACGCCGCCATAAGAACAGTGCTTGAGGAACGAGAGTGAGCTTTTGTGCGGTGCATAGAGTTTTTAACTAAGGAGTGTAGGAACGGAATAGATTCGATTAAAACCGTTGGATCCTGTTTCTTAAATGAGAGGTGAAGAAGGTGTTCAACACGCTCACGTTCCTCTTCCTCCCAATAAAGATCAATGAGCGGGCTGCCCTCTTCATTCTGCTGTTTCATCAAGCGTTGTTTGGCTCGATGAATGGTTGATTTTACAGCTGTCTCCGTGGTCGAAAAGATGTCCGCAATTTCACTGAGCTGATAACGGAATCCCTCTTTCAAGACATACATAACAACTTGCTTCGGCGTTAAGTGTCTTATCAATTTTTGAGTGATCTCGAAACGATCCTCAATTTTGTTGATCGGATCATCCAGAAACTTTTCTTCTAGATCTGCTTCCAGGATTTCTTTGCTGCGTTTTCGAATTGTATCAATCCATTCATTGCGTGCCATCTTATTCACTAAAGCAGTTGGAACCAAAGATTGGTTCGCATAGTGGAGCCATAGCTTCATCAACGCATTCTGCATTAAATCCTCACTATCCCATTGATTCCTTGCTAATCCCTGACAATATCGCTGCAGCTTCGAATAAAGCGCTTGAAATTCTTCCTCCGTCAGTAAATCCACTACTCCATGCACACGGTTGTTCTGCATCACAATCACTCCTTCAGCACGTCTCTACTTTATAAACGAATGATGAAAACGAAAAGATACGGGGGATGAGCAGAAAGTTTAAAAGTATGAAGAGTTACAAACATTTATTAACTTCAGTCAAATATGTCTCCAGGTCCATAACATATAACGTCGTCCAGTAATACTCATTATCTCTATTGTATAGAAACCTAATTATTTCATCACGGCCTTTTTAAAATACCATGCCACTATAATACATCAATAAGAAGAGCAATCATTGTTTATTGAAGTAATGCTATCCGTTAGCTTAACAAGAAATTACCTTACATTTTCCTTTTCAATAAAAATCTTGGAGGTGAACGAGCTTCCTGTTCAGCTTCAAAATAAGCAATTCCCCCTATAACACTATAAACTACAAAATCATTCCATAGCCAACTACTATCTTAAGAAGGATAAAAAAAACTAATGTGCAGGACAGCGTAGGTAACTTTAAAAACAACTCAAATCAGTAATAGATACAAAAAGACCGGGACATTTTTATGTCCCGTCTTTTTTAAATCGACTGCTCAGCTATTCATAAAAATCAGATATGATGAGACGAAATAGACAACTATTGCAAGCAGTGATGGCAACATGTACTTAAAGCCGGATGCTGCTTTTTTCCTCAAAATCGCATACGTCAGAATGCCTGAAAGAATAAAAATACCGATTGCGGTCGTTAAGTGAGAGCTTGAAACAGATGACATGATCGAACCCTCTCTATAAACTGCATCAGCACCTGCAATGATAAAGATATTAAAAATGTTGCTTCCAAGGATTGACCCCACAGCAAGGTTGATGTTTTTCAGACGTAAAGCCACTAATACAGACACTGCTTCAGGAAAGGAGGTAGCAGCCGCCACAAGAAAGCTTCCGATAAAGCTAGAGCCGAGTCCTGTAATCACGGCGATCTGATCGCCCATAATGGATAACATTGTCCCTGCACCCATAATGACAATCGCGGCAATGATAAATCCGATTACAGCATATCTGAGAGACATCATTTTTTCTGAAGAATCAACTTTGGCTAGCAGCGGATCCTCATGTTGTGTAAGTGTCTGTCTATTTTGAGATAAACGTCCGAGAATCAGTATTTTTGCAAGGTAAATCGCTGCAATGAGCAGTGAATCAATCCCAAATCCGAGAATTGTATAGTCAATACGCAGGATTAAAGATATCATAATCAGTAATGTCATTAGCATGCCAATTCCTGCAGTGAATAAATGATCGTTACTGGCCTGTAAAAACAGCTGTTTCTTTCTAAAGTAAAGGTCAAAACAGGCAATAATAAACACGTTAAATAAATTTGATCCAAGCAGATTCCCGATTGCGATATCGTTGTTTCCAATCCATACTGCTGAAAAACTGGTCGTTACTTCAGGTAAAGACGTTGCACCTGCAAGCAAAAGGGTACCTACTAGCAGTCCGCCCATCCCTGTCTTTGTACTAATCACGTCTGCGTATGTAGAAAGTTTCATCGCGGCAAAAATTGTAACGACTGCAGCAAGTACAAACCAGACAAACGCCATATGACATCACTTCCTTGTGTATAATGACCCTCGGACACTACGCTTCTACCTGATAGCTTTCCCACATTTCCAAAAGTTATGTCACTCGCATGAATACAAAAAACCTTGGTGTTTTAAACCAGGGTTCAGCTCATTCACTAATAAAAATCAGATAAGACAATACGAAATAAACCATAATCGCAAGAGTAGATGCCAGCATATATTTAAACGCGGAAGTCGCTTTTTTCATTAATACAGCCCAAATCGCAATGACAGACAGAATTGTAACGCCCATTGCAGTGGCTAGATGGGAGTCTGAGACGCTTGTAATAGTTGCGCATCCCCTGTAAATCAGATCTGACCCTGCAAGAAACAGCATGTTGTAAATGTTACTCAATAAGTGCATAAAATTTTTTGCCAGGCTAAGTCCCTTACTTGCATACAAAAAACACCGTACTTGGACAGTGCATTTATAATTGACTATCCATAATATACTGTTGGAGTCCACCATCATCCCTGAAGTTCAATTCCCCAATTTTTCCTTCTTCTGGGCAAATGGCATTTCCGGTCATGGTAAATTGCTTCGGTTCACCCTTCTTTGGAATGTAATCTATCAGTACAGTAAAATTGTATACGAGTGGTGCTCGAGGGTTATTGCTTTTCTCGACTTTAAGGTTCTGGATCCTGATTTCATAGTCTGGTTCAGGGTGACCTCCAAGGTGATGGAAAGTCAAAGCAAAAGCAGAAGTGTAAAAATCAAATCCGTTCTCCGTAAAGTAAGGTTCATATGTTTGTTTTAAGAACTCCGTATATGCTTCCCTCTCTGGAGTACCTTCGGTTGGGTCTGCCGTATAGACTGTTTCTTCTGAATCAGTTGCGTAAATCTCGTCATATTTATTGGAAAGATTTTGTTGGACTTGCAAGTAACTTTCGTTTGGAACGGTTAATTCAGTTTCAAGCACAGCCCTTATTGATGCTATGTTCTTTTCCTGTGACGCCTTCACTTCATTTGCATCAGCTTGTGTCTCAGCTTTCTCGTCGGATACAGGAGGAGAGGCAGCATTACTAGAAACGTTACTTTCCCCCTTAGAGCAACCAAATATCAGTAAGCAAGCCAAAATGAATATGAAATAAGTTTTATATTTATTTCTTCTACACACTTGATTTCCTCCTTTCTTTATATACGGAATACTTCAGTAGAATTTACACTTTTCAGATAATTTTTTTGAAAGAGAAAGCTGAACTTAGTAAGTGAGTTTTTATCCTTTCTAAGTTCCTAATTGAATTAACCTGCGTCGTTAGTGAAAGAAGCAGCGACTCTTGTTGAGCATTCACACCTTTTTTTAAGAACTGATTTTAAAGACATAGGGATATTATGAAGTTAGACTAAATCCCAGTTGCACTCCAAGCGGAATGGAAGCCCAAGTGATCAGAATAGATATAAACAAAAATTTCCCTGGATTTTTACTTTTATACATAAACAATCCTAGTAGAAATCCTAAAACCCAAATAGGTAAAATCACAAAAAACTCTGGGGCTACCCAAGTCTCATCAGTGTAGTTCTCTGCTATCGTACCACCAGCAAAGAAAGTAGATATGAGAATAGCGATTAAACCACTGAAAATCGTGTTAAGGACATATGCGACCTTTATTTTTTTCAAAAAATCCCCACCTCTATATAATGTACTGATACACTTTTTGAAGTTTCATAACCATTAAACTTATTGATATATCGCAACTGGGTCTTCAACTAACCTCCCTCGTTAGTTTAAGTACACCACTTCACAAACTTAATAGAATAAAATTACATTTTACAAGACGACTTAAAAAACCTAGAAGACAGGGATTAATTTTTCTGTCATGGTGAAGATGCTTTCATGATGAATGCTAGCGCATTGGGAGGGGATTGGGGGAAGTGTAATTACGGTGTGTATTCGTCAAACTACCAAAAACCGAACCAGCCTTTATAAAGCTGAACACTGGCTTTTGTCTGGTTTATTTCATTTGCTGCTGTGAATAAATAGCGGTAATGGGCCTGGAATCTCAGTAAAAGTGCTTCTCTCGCTTGACCGTCAAATTCCGTTTCGATGGCCTGCTGGACCTGAAAGCTTTTTGTGAAATTTTCTTCAAGGGAATCGCATTGCTTTAGGAAATTTTTAATTTCAGCTACATCTTCTTCTAATCGGCTGACGATTTCTTTTTCCAGCGCTTCTAATTGTTCTCTGCGAAGCTGTGCTTTTTTTAACGCGTCTTCATATTCACTCATTCCACCTGGACCGATTATGCTCATGGCAGACGCCTCCCCTAGTTAGTTCATCCATCTGGCTACGACCTGATCTGCTTTGTTCAAGTCAGCTGCCATCATATACATTTTGCTGATTAGTTCTTCTGTATCTTCAAGCGCTAACATTGCTTCTTCAAGTGCCTTCTCATGTTCACTGTCATTGTAAAAAAGCGCAGGTGATGCATGATTTCTGGCATAATCGTTTACGATGTTTGTGACATCTGAAGCCGTCAGTTCACTGTACGCACCGGTCCCGGCTTTACCCATAAACGAGGAAATCGTAGCTGATATCGTCTGATCGTGCATGTCCGGAAATTGAATCATTACTTTTATCACGTTCTCGAGTTCCATCATTAACAGCTGCATCTCTTTAATTAATTTTTTCATTGATTCGGTTTTAATCACAATCGGAAAATTCCCGTATCCATTATTTTTATAATATAAAGGAGAGAACAAGAGCGCTGTCCTTATTCCTTTTCCAATCAATACTTCCCCGCGGTAGTAGCCATTTTCATCAAACTGATCTTTATTCAGATAGTTTTTCAGTCCGTGATTGTTGAAGGGATTTAGTGAGTAATTGGATTCTTCTTTCATGTAATACACTGAACCCAGTGCGTTTTTCCGTTCTCCCCCCACCGAAGTTCCCACCGCATCGGTCAGAAAGGCATAAGAAATAATCTGCTCCCTGTACGCTCCGTCGTCGACTCTTTTTTTCTTTTCATCTGATAAAAGATTATATGTATTAGCTGCAGCAAAGCTGACACCCTGAACATCATATTCCACTGCAAAAAATTCAGCCAGCCCTCCGCCGAGCGAATGACCTGTAAATGTCACGTTTTCTTTTCCCACCGACTTAACCATCTCATCCATATCTTTATAACCATTCTCTTTCGCTACCCTGTTTAACTCTTTTTTTGCTGATACAAATTGGTTATCATTAGAATAAATAATCGTTCCTTCACCTGAAACCTTTGCCGAGCCTGATGCAATCGCAGCATCCTGAGAAGGCGTACCTATATATTTTCTTTCATATTCTTCAAGAGGATAATCGGGATGTCCAAGGACAATGCCATTGAGATCCTCAACCACATCAATGCCAAAATTGTCCGTCACTTTCGTCCCTTCAAAGGCGACAACCATCTGTCCATCCTTTTCCAGTACATAGCCGTGGAGACCTGTTTTGGAGTCGTTGAGTTCGCCTTGGTTTACAATGTCCCATTTTACGATTTTTCCATCTATAGCAAGCTCAAGGACTTCTCCGTTATCTTCATAAGCAAACATTGAAATCCGACCTAATTCTAAGTCAGTTAACATACGTTCAGTCAAATCTCCATCCATTTATTTCACCTACTTCCTATTTATAGTATAATAAAAGCAAGGAGGATTGCCAATTGAAAACAAAATACTCTGTAATTTTCATTCTCATATTCTTTTTATTAGGAGGCTGCTCCATGACTAATAACTATTCTAATAATCAATACAAAGAAGCTGAAAATATAGCAAATGACTTTATTAATAAAAATCACAACAATATAAAAGAAGTAACGATTCAAGAAACTGAAGATTCTCCAATGGGGGGAATTGTCGTAAGAGGCACAGCTAACGGTATAGAATTTAGTGTTTCTGTTGACTCAGACAATCAAGGAGAACTATCCTTTGGGGGAATAATGAAATCAGAGGGATTTCCTGAAACGAAAGAAGAATGTATAAATGAGATCTGTGAATAGTCATAAAAGGTATGGATTAGATAAATTCTTCGTATACATATTTTTTGAACAAACTCTCATTCCAGAAGCACGTCGATACAAATTCAATGATAAGCAGAAACCTGTTAATCCTATTCGTTAAGATATATGAAGGAAATCAGAATCACCTTTTAGAAGGCAGTCCTCAGCAGCAATTCTTTATCATACCTTTTTTTGTAGCAAAAATAACTTGTTCTCCTAGGTATGAGTGAGGAGTGGTCAGACGTGTCCTTTTTAAAATACTTTACTTTATTAATGCTCTTACTACTGATAGCGGGATGTGCTGATACTCGCATTTATAGCGACGATCAATATAGTGATGCTGAAAAGATGACGATTGATTTTCTGTCTAAAAACTTTCAGGATGCTGATAATCCGGAAATCGAATCGGTAGAGGATGCTGAGATGGGCGGTATTAAAGTTATAGGAGCCATCAGCAATGCAGAATTCACCTTGCTTATAGACACGACAGAAGATGGAGAAATGAGCATTGGAGCACTGTCTTCAGACGAAGGGTTTCCAGAGAAGAAACCTGAATGTGTTGATAAAGTGTGCAAGTAACTATGTGCTTTTATTATGCTCAACCGCTGCAGCTGTAGACTGGAGATAGAAAGCGTCATTTCTTACCTATATGGAGGAACACCCATGAGATGGATTAAATTGATATGTCTTATAACTGCCATTAGCCTTCTTGGAGGTTGTTCCATTTTAAATAATTACTCCGAAGATCAATACGAAGAAGCTGAAACGATGGCTGTAGACTATTTAAACAAGAATTATGAAGAAATAGAGACGATTGAAATCGACTCTGTAGAGGATTCTCCGATGGGTGGGATTTTTGTCCAAGGAAGAGCGAACACGATAGGTTTTAACATAAGCATTAGCTCAGACAGCCAGGGAGAGCTTTCATTTAGCTCGATCGGCGAAGAAGAAGGCTTTCCTAAAAGTAAAGAAGAATGCAAAGATGTGATTTGTAAGTAGGTCAGATATACATAACAAGGTGAAAATCATCAACAGAAAAAACGATCGGACGCTAAGTCCGATCGTTTTTTGTTTACTTTTCAATTAAGCTTCCTTTATAGCTTTCTACCTTTAATCGTGCCGCAAGATAGGCTGGTGCATTTTGTACGAATGCCTGGAAGTGGCCGCTTTCTTTATGAGATTGAACCGCTTCTTCGTTCTCCCATACTTCGATCATCGTGTACGTGAAGTCCTGTTCTAAGCTTTTCACTAATTCATATTGAAGGTTGCCAGCTTCTTTACGCGACGCTTCGATAAGAGACGCGATTTCCTGCAGAAATTCACTTTCTTTTTCGGGCATGATTTGAAATTGAACATGTGTAATAATCATCGTTTACGCCCACTCTGTGATCTGGTCTACATCAAGTCGCACAGATGAGTAGCCAGGGTTCGCAGCCTTTCCGATCGAAATCAGCATCACTGGATAGTAGCGCTCTTTATCCATGCCAAACGTGTCTGCAATTTTATCTTTTTCATAGCCGCCGATTGGGTTTGTATCGTAGCCGTGGGCACGTGCAACCAGCATCAGTTGCATGGAGACAAGTCCGCTGTCAATTAAATTCATTTCTTTCAGCTGATCGTAGCTCATCGTTTTAAAATAGCCGCTGATGGCCGTTGTTTGCTGCTCTTTTACATCCTCAGGCATAACCCCTTTCTCTACTGCTTTTGAATAGATTTCGTCCAGATACGCATCACTTTTCATATCTGCAAAAACAGCAATCACAGCAGAGGATGTTTCAACCTGTGACTGATTAAATTTTGCGATTGGGGCAAGCTTTTCTTTGCCTTCTGGTGAATCAATAACAAGATAACGCCAAGGCTGAAGATTCACTGATGACGGCGCCAAAGAAGCCTCTGTCAGGATTTCCTTCATTTCTTCCTTGCTGATTTTGACCGTTGGATCGTAGCTTCGGACCGAACGGCGTCCTGTAATAATTTCATTAAAGTCGTTTACTTTCGTTGTATTCATTTAGTTCATCTCCCGTTTCTGTATAAATTCTATGTTGTGCTGAAGCTTCTCAAGGAGTTTGTCCAGCTGATGAGATTCTTCCTCTGAAATTCCCTCAAATAATTGATTGATAAAATGCGTTTTTTCCGCGCAATAATGCTCAATACGCTTGCGCCCTTCATCTGTTAAACGAACAAAGGTAACTCGATTGTCTTCGGCTTTTTTGTGACGGGAAACAGTTCCCTGCTCCTCCATCTGCTTTACATGACGTGTTACTGCCGCATGGTCAACCTTTACACGCTGCTGCAGATCCTTCTGACTGATCTCATCCACTTCCATTAATCGCTGCAAAATCGCAAGCCTCGTCTGACTGATTCCCATACACGTCTCAAACTTTGGCGCCACCCGCTTACTCATATCATGAAGCCGAAGCAGCACACTTTCTTTCCCAGCACGTTCTTCCGCCAATCGCATCCACCTCCAACTAATTGATCTATCAATTATTGATGTATCAAATATTAAACTGCATTAAGGGATTAGTCAATTTGTTTGCCTGCATTCCTTGCAACGCACTATATATCTTTATATTCCTTGATCAGCTCCACTTCTTTTCTGGCTGCCGTTTTCCTAAAAGATAATTTATCATGTTGAACAAAGCCGAGTTTCTCAGCCTTACGTTTATCCATCGTAAACAATTCAATTTCTTCAGTATCGTCATTAATCACATTTAACACCTCAAGTTTTTCACCTTTATAATAAGCCATATCGTTTAACTGAAAAACCTTCTCTAGATCTTTTCTCTTAAACTCTTTCACAAACAGATCTTCGTGTACCTTTCCTGATACATCCACATACTTCGTAAATCCAGCCTCTTCTTTGGTGCTCTTTAATATTAGCTGCTGGTCTATTTGTGCCAATGGATATTGCTTTCCTTTGTATATTCCGTATGTTTCCATGGAATCCCTCTGTCCGTATCTATTTCTACGTATATCCGGCTTATTCAGTGAGCCTGTCATAAAGCGTCTCCGCTTGATCCATTTCGTCAATTAAGGGGTTGTGGTATTCTCTTAACTCATCGACTACGGGTCTTAGCCATTGACTAATGTTAATTTCGTTTACTGAACCGTTTGATTTGAGGATATGTACTGCATCTGAATATCTCTTCCACACGGAACTGAATGTCCCCCCATACTGGACTTCTTTCCAATAATTCTTTTTTAACTCAACTAAGACCTTTTCACAATGCGCTTGTAATTTTTCCTTCCGTGCATCCATGTCCTCAAGCCCTTCTCGTTTATTTTATTTCATTTCTATTCACTGAACGGCAGACGCGGACTTTCATCTTTATAGATGGAGTAGGTTGTCCCGTATTCTTCCATTGCGGAGCATTCTTCATCACTGCAGCTGAAAAGATAGGTTTGTTTATCTGTGCGTACGCTCACATTAAAATAATAGGGAAATACCCCGCCCTTTACCTTGTTTATATCCGTGTTGATCGCAATAACATCCTCACTATCTGCCAAACGCTTATAATCTTCACTCTCCACCGTTTTTTGAACCATTTCACTCAAGACAATTTTTTCTTCGTCTGTAGCTTCAAACCATTGTTCAAATATGAGCCATCTTCCAAAAATGAAAAGGTTGACTCCTAAACTTATGGTGAGCAGCACCAACACAAACTTACTCTTCAACCTCCCCGCCCCATTTTGTTCTTTTCTTTAAGCGCCTTCAATCGCCATCTTTTTTATGAATTCTGCATCCATTTGATTCAATCCTTTGTACCTCGGCTCGTCTGTCTCATCAGATGGACGAATGGCATAGACGCCTCCCTCTTCTGAAAACCAAACATAAAAGGTGAATACTCTAACCTTACGAGACGGGTCGTTCCAGCTGACAACATAATCCGGCTGAGCATCACCAATTTCCGGGTGCGCGTCCACAGGCTCACCTTGCATAAATATCGAGGTAAGATTGGTTACTTCGTTTAAATGATCACCATTTGTAAACCTTGAGGCAATGGTTGTTTCTGTAGTATCAGCATTCACTTCCGCAAACGACCACTCCGCCGTCACCTCATCCTCTACTAAATAAACACCCGCTGCCAACCCTAAACCAAAAACGACTAAACCTGCAAAAACGATCATAACGATTTTTTTCGTCATCCAATCCTCCTCATGGATCTATTCTTACTGTTTATCATATATGTTTTACATTTATTACTAAAGAAAGGTCTACATAAACGCTCCTGAATTTCAGTTAGGATTCACTCCGGAATAAATATTCGATCTTTTAAGCCTCAAGTGCTTCACGCGGCTCCTCACCAACGGGCAAAATGATCCGGACGGTTGTTCCTTTTCCTGGCTCGCTTTTGACATTAATAGTTCCGTTATGAAGATTGACGAGCTGTTTAGTAATTGCCATACCCAACCCGCTGCCGTTTCCTGAGTCACTTGTGTTCGTCCCGCGGTAGTATCGCTCAAAAAGCTGATCCAGCGTGCGGTGGTCCATCCCAACCCCATCATCTTCAAATACAATCACAGCCAGATGCTTATCTATAAGGGACACACTGATCTTGATCGTAGTGCCCTTTGGATTATATGAAATGGCATTTGAGATAATATTATCCATGATTCTTCTAAACCACTTTGGATCTAGGAAGACATTCGCCTCATCATTTTGAGGCTCAAAGGTAAAGTGGATGTCATAATGATTAGGATCATTTATGTAATGAATAATGGTTCTGCGTACAAACTCATTTAAATCAGTTTTTTCTTTCGCAATACTCAATGCCTGATTTTTAATGCGGTAAGACAAGGTTAAATCCTCCAGGAGGTTCATCATATAAGCTGATTTCTCGGTCATGGTTCCAGCGAATTCTCTAACCTCACTTTCGTTCCAGCTATACTGATCTGACTGAAGCATCTGTGCGTACCCAGTGATCGAAGACAGAGGCGTCTTTAAATCATGTGAAAGGCCGCTGATCCATTCCTCACGGGTCTGAGTCATTCTTTTTCGCTGCTGTTCATTTTCTTTTAAAGTACTCGTCAGATAGGAAAGGGTTGTAATTAGTTCCTTATATAACCTGTACTTCCTTTTCAGTTTGCCCTTTTTATTTTCCAGCAAAGAACGCTGGTGCCTATCCATTGGCTGGGCAAAAATCCCACTTCCGAGATTTTGAATCCATTTCATGATCGTGAGCAGAGGTACGGCAAATTTGCTGGCATACCAAAAAGCTCCAATCATGACGATCATCATCACCAAAAAAGAAAATATGAGAAAACCGATCCCCATACGTTTAATGAACTTCTCTTCACTTTCACCCTCTTTTGAAGGCGGCAGACCAACGATGAGTGTTTGTCCGGCTTCTTCGTTATAGGATATAGCTGTCTCAGGATCATTTTTTGCAAGGGAGAGAAGCTCAGTAAGAGAATAGGAAACGTTTCGTTCCTTTTCCCCAGCAAAATCAACCTCGTTTCCCCCTTCATCCAAAACCTGAATCCATCCTCCAAGCAATTGCAGTTGTTCCTCACTTTCTTTTGATAGAGTTAGTTCACCTTGATCCCATTCTTTACTAATTAAATCAAGCAAATTAGATGCCGTTTGACGTTTTCCAAAAAGCACTGTATACGTTGTATCATCTTCGTTTATTTCCCAGAATGCATTTGCTTCATTCTGCGCCATCATGGATGCAAGTTCACTTTTTGAAAATGTGCTTTTGTTTTCTGATAATTGATAGGAGCCTTTCACTTCACCCTCTAAGCTGACTGCCATAAGCCATCCATCCTGAAGGTCTGCAAGCCCTTTTATTTTCTCCTCAAAAATTACGTTGTCATCTATAGACTTTACATTACTTGCAATATAATCTTGATCCGCTTCATTTAAGTTTTCAATAATTTCTTCTTCCATTACGTTGTAACCAATTAAACCAAAGAAGGCGATAGTTAAAATAACGAGTACTGTACAGACAAAAATCAGCTGTAAAAAAAACTGTAAAAGAAAATGTTTATGAAGACTCATGATGTTCTGCTTTCGGCACAAACTTATAGCCCAGTCCCCTGACCGTTACAATCGTGTTTGGGTGTCCCGGGTCATCTTCAATTTTTTCTCTCAGTTTTCGAACATGGACCATTACCGTATTGTCCTCTCCTAAAAATTCTTCTCCCCATACTCGTTCGTATAATTGTCCTTTACTGAAAAGCTGGTTGGGATTTTGGCAAAAGAAGACCAACAGTTGATACACCTGAGCAGGGAGAGATAACAGACGACCTTTTTTTCGAACCTCGCCTGAAGAGGTGTCCAGATGAAGGCTCCCAAAATGAAATTCCTTCCTTGAAGGTTGTGCAGTCGTATTGCTTGTGTGACGGCGAAGGTGCGCCTTTACTCTTGCTACGACTTCTAAGGGATTAAACGGCTTTGTAATATAATCATCTGCTCCAAGTGCAAAGCCCGAAAGCTTATCCAGATCAGTAGAGCGTGCGGTTAAAAAGAAAATGGGTGCATTCGTTGTTTCTCTTATTAATGGGCAAATTTCAAAGCCGCTGCGGCCGGGTAGCATAACATCCAAAAAAATCAGATCGTACGTATGTACTTTGCAGGATGCAAGCGCTTCTTCCGCTGTGGATGCCGTATCAATTTGTGTAAATCCTTCCTTTCTTAAAATAGTACTCAGCATATGTAAAATCGCTTGTTCATCGTCTACTAACAGTAAATGAGAGTGCTGCATGATTACGCCCCTATCTAAGGATTCTATTAATCTATTTTATCATCCATCTTTCTCAATTTAAGGAATTAAGGAAAAATTAAGGAAGCGCTTTGTTTCCTTTAAGAATTGAATGCTATTCTTAGGAAAAGAGAAAAGAAGAAGGGACCTCATACTCAGTCATTCTTCTCCTTTTCTGTTTACTTTGATGAAGGGACGAAACCATGTATGTATGTAATCGCAAAGAGAGAGTTTTTCAGTTTATTTAAATCAATCAAGTCTATCATCGTCATCGCTATTCTATTCCTTACCTCTTTTTACTCAGCTAAATATTCCGGAAACCTGTTGAGTGAAGTAGAGCTTTCAAGTTTTGAACAGGAAAATATTTATTCTGCAGGCTTAATGCTTCTCATTTTATTATTCGGTATGTTGTTTGTGACGGGTCTCTCCCACGATACCATTAACCGCGAAACACATGAGAGGACCATCCGTTTTTTAGTCACCAGAACCTCTAAATCTTCTATTGTAGCAGGTAAGTTTTTCGGAATTTTATTGTTCTGGATAGTTTGCTTAATCGCATCATTTCTATTAATCAGTGTTTTTTCCCAGCGGATCAGCCCTCTTATTTTAGGTCAGACGATGAGCCTGATTACGTATCAAATAGCTCTGACTGTTCTTCTTTCAACCATCGTCAGCCGTCCCGCCTTTACCATGTTTTTAGGGGTGATTGTCGGCATCGCTTTTCCGATTATCAGTTTTTGGCTGGTCTTTGGTTCCAATAGCTGGTTTGGCTGGATCAAGTTCATCACGCCTTTTTACTACTTATCAAAGGATGACCTGACGTACTTATTTATTTTACCGTTAGCCGCTGCCTTAATCGGTATTGCGACTCAGCTTTTTAAAAGGAGAGAATGCTAAATGATTGCAATTGAAACGAATGATCTTAAAAAGGCATATGGGAAGACGGCTGTTTTGAAAGGAATCAGCCTGCAAATCAAGAAAGGAGAGATTTTCGGGTTTTTGGGACGAAACGGAGCAGGAAAGTCGACGTTTATAAATATAATGACGGGAATTGCCAATCAAAGTTCCGGGTCCTTTTCGATTCTTGGAGCAGGGGGACATCGGAATGAAACAAAAAAGAAAATCGGCGTTATGCCTGACTACTCTACTTTTTACGAAAATTTGTCAGCTGTTGACCATCTTCGGTTTTTTTCGGATCTGTCCGGAAATCCTGCGTCCAAAGAACAATGCATAGAGGTTTTAAAGTCTGTGGGGCTGCATGAACATGTACGCAAAAAAACAAAGAAATATTCTTTTGGCATGAAAAAGAAGCTTGGGATTGCACAAGCCATAATCCATGATCCTGAACTGCTTTTTTTAGATGAGCCAACATCCGGACTTGACGCAGAATCTGTTATTCACATTCAAAAATTAATCTTTTCTCTTCAGAAACAAGGCAAAACGATCTTTATGACTTCTCATAACCTGGATGAAGTAGAAAAGATTTGTACGCGGGTTGCCATCATGAGAGAAGGGTTGATTATCAAATGCGGGACTATGGATGAATTAAAATCCTTTTACAGGTCTACCATGATCGTGAAAATGAAACACTCTCCCATCTCGCCTTCAGGAAGGGAAACTTTGAAAAAATGGCTAAAAGGTGCGGGCACAGACCTGATAATGAAAGATCAAAGTCTTTCTATAACTGTTAGCAGCGAAAAAAAGATCGCAGAAATTATACGTGCATTAAATCAGAGTAAAGTGGACGTATACGGCGTCCATGTAGAAGAGCCGTCTCTTCAGGATATTTTTATGGAGGCTTAAGCTGTTTAAACAGAAATAGATAAGCAAAAAGCCTGAAACATTAAAGTTTCGGGCTTTATCATTACTACTTTTTACCTGTGTTAACGCATTTTAAATCCTTCTCTTCCAATCTTCATAAAAATTCTCAAGCGTAGCATGAATGGCATTCAACGATAACAAAACCAAAAACAGCATCATCACTGTTGCGATTTCTTCTGTGAAAATGGCGATGATAGCAATAACGATAATCCAAAAATAAAACCAAAATTTGCTCACTTTGTGATCCTTCTCTCTATTCTTTTGTCTGCACCTGCATACTTTTTTACCACTTCCTTAAAGGCATCTTTCTCTTCAAGAAATGGGTAATGTCCACTCCGCTCAAATATATGTATATCAGCAAATGGAATTAACTCGCTCATTTCGATTGAAAACTCTACGGGGCACTGTAGATCCTGTCTGCCGCATAGAATAGTCGTCTTTGCAGAAACCCTGTGTAATTGCCGGGTCACATCAAAAATTAACTGCTCTCTACTAAAAAAGTTTAATCTTCTTCCTGATATTTTTTTTGTGATATTTTGGGCAAAATACGAATCGTAATTTTGAGGAAGCACTAAACTTAATTGTGTTCGTTCCTTTGTTAATGCTTTTCTTTCCGCATCTTCCAAGTTTTTATCTTTTAACTGCTCGATTAACTCCTGCATTCGTTTAAAATCCTGATGTTTTTCATTATAAATACACTGACTCGATGATGTATATTTTCTCGCAGCAGCACCTGTAAGAACCAGGCGTGTTAATGAAGGGGAAAAATGAATTCCATATAAAACACCGATCATTCCTCCCGTTGAATGCCCGGCAAACGTCCATGAAGGAAAGCCATACACTTTCCTAATTTCTTCAAGATCCAACACAGCATCCACTATACTTAGCTCATGTGGATTCTTTGCCTTGTCAGAGTTACCTGCTTCTTTCAAGTTTACTAGAAACACTTTGTTTTGATCTGAAAAGGTGTCCGCAAAATAATCCCCTGACTCGTTAAACTCAGAATAATGGTGTGTTACACAAACAGGATCGCCTCTTCCTTTAACGAATACCTCAAATTTGCCACGCGTGGTGCTGATCATCTCTTGTTTCCAACCTGACAACACATTGTCCTCCTTAAGTCTCTTGCTAAGTATTTACTTTCACACTGCAGCTCTTTTATTTATTTTCCAAACAGCCCTCTTCCAATCAGGTTGGCCGATACCGGTTTACGTTCAAGCTCACGCGACCAGATGGACAGCTGGCCGATATGATGAATTTCATGCGCAATCACATGACGCATTACTTCTCCGTAGGTAAAGCCCTCATCTTCTTCATCCGGCACCCTAAGCCTGAGCGTCTCCATATCAGCTGTCCACTCTCTTACAAAAGGCTCAACATGTTTGTGAAACTCATTTGATAATCTCCTGACTTTCTCCAAACTGCTGTATTCTTCAAAAGGCGGTTCCTCTACTCCAGGATTTCCTTCCAGCTCCTGCAGCCAGCTGTATTCTGTTTCTACAATATGAAAAAGAGTATACAAAATGCTGCCGATTCCTCCCGTTCTTTCTTTTAAAAGCTCCTCCTCCGGAACAGTTTCACACCAATCAAACCACTCTTCACGCACCTGCCAGTTGTATTCAAACAGCTTTCGCATACGAAACCTCCTCATTAATCATTGTCTTTTCTTCTATTCCCTAACAACTGGTAAAATCCCTTTTTTCTTTTGCTATATTCTCTTAAATTCACCGTTGTAAAAGAAAAAACAGCACCTGCAAATCTCCGAAGCTTTTGTTAAAGTTTCATCGGATTCAAGTGCTGTTTCTGATTTTTATTTTAAATGGTTATAGACCTAACTTTTCTGCTGCCCCTAAGAATTAAAGCTTTTTTGTTTGTTTCTAATTAAACCGATTAGAAGAACAACTATGACCAGACAATAAAGAGTAAACCAGTACATCGTCCAGCTTGTCGTTACGAAGTTACCGAAGTCCATCACCGTCTTGTGAAGGTGGTTGCTCATTGCCCAAATTAAGATGCCAATTGGGATAAGATAGGGACGGTATGTTTTGGAACCTGATACATGCTTTAGTCCCATCATAACCACGAGAAAGCATACACCGATTTTGAAGAACAACCCGATCAACCATGCGATGGCAAGCAGGATTTCAACTCTTTCGAAAATTATAAGGAAATCAATATCCCTTAAGATTGAAAACGTTGGGTACGTTTGTCTTGATGCTAGATAGGCTCCCTCATTTCCAATGATGATAAATACCGTTATCACTAATAATAGGCCGCCCGCAGCAATACCAGATAAGTAAGTACGCATCAGCTTTTCTTTTTTCTCCACATATTGAAAAAAAGAACCTATTATCAATACTTCAATAAAAGGAAAGCCCAGGGTGCTATAGGCACCGTGAAAAACTTCTGAAGGTGCTGAATGAAAGATGGGCTTAAGTTCAAAGAAGGAGAAATCCTTGGTTATTAAAATCAGTGAAAAAAGCGTGAGAAAAATGGCAATTGGGAAAAGTAAATCATTCAATAGAAACAAATTTTTCATGCCTAAAACTGCTGAATACATGACAATGATGATAATTGGAATTTGATACACCCAAGGGTTGGAGTAGGGAATCACGCTCGCTATCATAAAGTTGCTTAAATTTCTTAGAACCAAGGCAGCCAGGTGGAGAGCGTAAAAAATAATCAATAGGTTTATTAAAGTACCAATCCATCTTCCTGCTGCTCGATTCATTAATTCGAATAATGAAGGATAGTTATACTTTTTTAAAAGGAAAAGATAAAGCGCGTTCAACATCAGCCCTATAATTAAAGCAAGCAGCATCGATATCCATCCATCTTGTTTTGCTGCGATGACGGTGATGGCAGGCGCCATAATAATCGAGCTGAATATGATGAAAACAACAACTATCATAAACAATTGACGTTTTGTGATTTGAGTATTCATCATGAACCTCCGAACATGTCGTAGTATATAGGTTCAAAGACAGCCTTAAGCCCTTCAGTAACAGGGAAGACCGGCTGATTATAAAGATAACCGAGCATATAGACGAAGGAAAATAGCCATACACAGGTGATAATAAGCTTTTCTTTCGGCTTTCGTTTATTGTCCTTCATTGTTATCCACCCTCGCACCAGGAGACTCCAGATAAAAGTTTACATCCATTTCAATCACCATGTTTTCATACAAACTACTCCAGTCGTCCTTCATTTGTTTCCACTCATTGGGTTGATTTTTGGATAACAGGTTCTTTATCCCATAATAATCCAACTGGGATTCTTTGGCATTTGTAACGGCAGTTTGTATCGTGTTTTTCATTTCCTCGTTAATGATGGTTTGTAATTCATTAACTCCTTGTTCAGTGGATAATTTAATCGTGCAGGCCATTCCTTGTAAATTAATATGTCCCTCTAATTCTATGGAATAATTCAATTGTTCATCAACGATCTTCGGTTGTGCTTTAACTTCTATTTCTTTGAGTAAAAAACCTATGGTTCCCTGTCCATCAGGGCATTTCACCATATAGGATTTTACATCTTTTGATTCTTTGGTAACAATAGCCCAAGCAATCGAATCTTTCATTGAGAGCCAGTCCACTAAGTAGTCTTTATCAAATAAAGCTAATCCCGTTAATCGCAGTGAACTTTTGTTCCCTTCGATTTCATTCAAAACTTCTGTATTCGTTGAGCTTTCCTGCTTATTTACTTTTTCGACCCCCATTACCACCGGATCCCTGTCGTCACCGAACCTCCATCTAATGGTATTTTCAAGTGTAGTACCATCTTTTAAACTTAGAGTTCCTCCCGTTACTTTTGTGAGACTTTCTATATTTTTAGTGGAGGAGGTATCTAGCGGTGTAAATGTATTTAATATTGCAGCAGCTGTCGTCTCTTTAATGATGAAAAGTAAGTAACTATCTCTAAGTTCATAATGCCTCTCAAGAAAATCGGAAACTTCATGAATTCCACGTTCTCTCGCAAATTCTTCGCTAATGAGGAGTGAAGACATATGAGAAAAAAACAGCTTTCTTGATAATATGTCACTTGCGTTAAATACGGCTTCAATGATATCTTCACCTTCACTTTCAAAGGTATAGCTCTGAGCTTGACTGGCTCCGCCTCCCCCAGCATCCCCGCCAGCTTGAGCTTTAGGGTTTACCGCTTGAAATGTGACGATGACTGTATTATTTTCTCCTACATCTACCCCCATTCCTGTTAGAATCAGCAGCTCGTTCAGCTCATTCCGCCCACTGCAGCCCCCTAAGAGAAGTAGACTAGTTAAAAAGATAATGGAGTAAAATTTCATTTTAATCATCCCCCGTTTCTTCCCTCTTTACGTTTGCTCCACCAAAATGGAAAACGTAAAAGGGTATCCTTCTGCTTTTTCAAAGAAAAAGGAGCGAAAGGAACCATATACGGTTGTCCCAATGATTTTAATGAAACAAGATGGATGCAAATGATCATCGTAAAGATAAACATCCCGAAAATACCTGCAGAAGCTGCGAACAGGATTAATAAAAAGCGCAGCATACGAACTGAGCCTGCAAGGGAATAATAAGGGTTGGCAAAGCTTGATATCGCTGTAAGAGATACGACAATGACGATAGCTGGAGACACTAACCCCGCTGAAACTGCGGCTTCTCCAATTACAATGGCACCAACGATCGATACAGCAGGTCCGATTGGTCTGGGCATACGGATCCCGGCTTCTCTAAGAATTTCAAAAACAGCTTCCATTATCAGCGCTTCCATGAGGGCTGGAAATGGAAGCCCCTCTCTCTGAGCAGCTAAGCTGATTAACAGATCCGTTGGAATTAATTCCTGATGGTACGTTGTAAGTGCAACAAAAGTCGCTGGCAGCGCAAAGGCGATCCAAAAAGCGGCAAAACGAATGAGACGTAAAAATGATGATAAATCAAAACGATTGTAATAATCCTCTGCGGTCTGAAAATACGAAATTAGTGTGGCCGGCCCGATTATAGCAAAAGGAGTTCCTTCCATCATAATGGCTAACTTGCCTTCAGTAAGGGCCGAACAGACAACATCCGGTCTTTCGGTATCTACCAGGGTAGGAAAAGGCGAATATCCCTTATCTTCAATCATTTCCTCCAGCATTCCCGTTTCGAATACCTCTTGCGCTTTACAGTCAGTGATTCTCTGAAAGGCGACTTTCAAAGCATCTTCGTTCACCAATCCTTCAATATACGTGACGATGACAGTCGTTTGGGTGACTTCACCTACGATAAATGTTTTAAATCTTAATTTAGGATTCGTAATCCTTCTTCTGATTAACATCGCATTAACCGAAAGCGTTTCAACAAACCCTTCCCTCGGTCCTCTGACCATCGTTTGAGAACTTGGTTCTTCAATGCTTCTCGTTTCCCAGCGCTGATCTGAAATCAAATACGCCTCTGTTCCCGCATGAACAAATAAAATGACATGACCTCTCAGAAGAAATTGAAGCACTTCTGAGAATTCAGTTGTAAATTGTAATTTTTTTGGAATTTGAATGTGCTGTTCAAAATCTTTAATTAAAACGTCTTCTGCAGCGTCATTTTCTTTAAACCACTTCATCAGTGGAAGAATCACGTTCAATTCAATGTCTTCCACACTGATCATTCCCTCGATGTAACAGATAGCGAAAGCAGTGTTTTTAAACGAATATATTTTACTAGTAAAGTCAAATGGCTCCCCAAGAGATTGTTTGATTTGATTGATGTTTTGTTCCACATCTTTAGAGATGACCAGGCTGCCGTCTGTTTGCTTAGAAGGGGATGTATTGTTCGAGCGGTTCCTTCTCATAGACATCCTCCTGACCCTTTTTTAACCATTGTGCCCTGTTAAAAATAAATTCATACTAATTAAAATCATTGAGCATTCTAATAGAAATGGGAAAAAGATATATAGAAGCATCGCTTTTGAATTCACTATCCCTGCTCTTTCCGCAGTAATTTATGATTCTCTGAATGTGTTCTACATTTTTTTCATTTATATTGGAATTCCCCTGCTTTCTTATTCACAAAAAGCATGTTTAAATTTCCATAAATGATTTGAATTTTTATCAGCAGTTTGAAAGAGAAGTACAACGAACCCCCCTTCACCATTGAAGGGGGGTTCTGATTTCGCATTAAATTCCCGGATGGGTAAATACATCATGACCGTCTGTGCTAGGAGAAGAATATTCAGCTGTTACGGCGCCTGCTTCTCCAGCCTGAAACCAGTGTCTGGTATTTGGAGGGATCGTGTATTGATCGCCGGCCGTCAGCACAACTTCATGGGCTGCCGTAAAATACGCTTCCTCTCCTTTGGGTGGACGGACTTTTGGCTCCTTCCCCTCTGCAAGCTTAAGATGATGTGAACTGGCCACCGTTGACATGAATGCATTGTCCTGTCATATAAGAGCCTTCATCGGAAGCAAGCAGTACATACGGCCCCATTAGTTCAGCCGGCTGTCCCGGGCGTCCCATTGGATTGTCTTGACCGAATTCAGCCACCGATTCTCCATCAAACGTAGACGGAATTAATGGCGTCCAGATCGGACCTGGTGCAACCATATTTACACGAATACCTTTTTCCACAAGATTTGCTGCCATGCTGCGTGTGAAGCCGACAATTGCACCTTTTGTAGAAGTATAGTCAATCAAAGTAGGATTCCCTACATATGGATTAATGGACGTTGTATTAATAATGGAGCTTCCCTATTTTAAATGAGGGATCGCAAATTTTGTCATGTGAAAAACAGAGTACATATTCGTTTTAAAGGTTTTATCCCACTGTTCAAATGAAATATCCTGAATATCTTCAGTTGGAAATTGGATCGCTGCATTATTAATCAGAATATCGAGCTTGCCAAAGTGCTCAACCGTTTGGTCGATTAAATTTTTGCATACCGCTTCCTCTGACACGTCACCAGGAATTAACAGGCACTGAACCCCTTCTTTTTCAATCAGGTTTTTCGTCTCGTCTGCATCGCTTTGTTCCTCTTCAAGATAGTTAATAGCGAGATTTGCGCCTTCTTTTGCGTAGCCGATTGCTACAGCCCGGCCAATTCCGCTGTCGCCACCTGTAATCAATGCCACACGGCCGGCAAGTTTATTGCTTCCTTTATAGTTAAGCGGCTGAATCGGACGAGGGTCCATCTTGGATTCAATCCCCGGCTGCTTTTCCTGCGTCTGGTTTGGCTGGCCATTTTGCTGCTGTTTTTGAATATCCATCGTTCATCGCTCTCCTTTTTAATCAATTTACTGTTGGTTTTATTTCGTCGACAGTATTCTTTTCCTCATACAGAAAGTTGTAAAAATATGTAAGCGCCTGCACCTGGATATTTTTCATTACGAGGAATAATTTCCCTTAAGAAGCATACATCTTACTCGTTTAATAGAGAAAAATACATAACGTATATATTTCTTTTTTCTCACAATTTGAACATAAATGTTCTGCTCACTCATACACTCTACAAAGAGGAGGAGATGACAATGGACAAATTCATTTTTCTGCTGCTCGCTGGTATTATCGCCGGTTTCGCATTATTAAGGGTTCCTTTAGCCGGAACATTCTTATCCAGCCTCATACCCGTTTTTAACTGGATTGCAATTGTTGCTATCATCGTATTTTCTCTTTACTTGATCTTTAAAACTTTTATGGCTATTTTGGGGAAATAAAAAAATCCGGCTCAGGTTATACTTGAGCCGGATTTTTTATGAGCTTTGGAAAAATTATCTCAGGCTCTTTGACCCGTTCATTTTCTTCATGCCGACGCTTCCAGAGAGATTCGATCTTGACGTGACCTGTAAAATCTTAAATTCTTGCCATTTCCTGTTGAGCTTCTTCTTCCGCTCCGCTTTACTCAATTTTAAAAAAAGATTTTGCAAATTGTACCATGCAATGTAATTTACCTCGTTTATACTTCCATCAATTTCTCGAACAACTATTCCTAGATCTTGCGTAATGATGTGTTTTTTTGAGCATAATATTCATACTCACGATTCCGCCGACAACTAACTTCTAGAATCTTTTATCTCCATAGAAATAGGAGTGGTGATCTCTTTTACCATGCGCATTACAGCTGCTAATGATTGTAAAATTAGTTCCAGGAGAGAGCAAACAAAAAACAGGTCACAGTAAGCCTCAAAACCTATATTTAAATACCACCAGGGAACCTTCCTTGGAGCCCGCTTGAAAAGTAAAATGGAAATAGGCTAGGATTGAAGAAAATGTTAAATATTTTTATAATTTAACCTCTTTAATGAGCACTCTATATTTGTTAGAGGATTACCAATATGTTTAAAAAAACGGTGTTACTGCTAACTGGACTTAGCTTGATAGGACTAATCGTTTGGTTCAGTCAGGGAGGATCAGAAGTCATTTTTAAAGAAAAACCGGTGAAAATTTCAAAATCTGAATTATATACAGGCGAAGTACTTTGGCCCAAATCAGAAGAAGATAAAGATGCAGCTGGGGAAGCAAGTGGAGTTGCAGTGAACTCTAAAGGAGATATTTATTATTTCCACAGAGCAGATGGAGAGTACAGCGGAGAGGACTATATTGAAGAACCTACTATAGTCGTTTTGGACGGAGAGACAAAGGAAGTTAAAAGAACATGGGGAGAAGGGTTATTTAAATCTCCTCACGGACTTGAGATAGACAGCAAAGATAATATCTGGATGACAGATGTTTCCTTAAACAAGGTATTTAAATTTAGCCCTGAAGGCGAACTTATCCAGACATTCGGAACAGATTACAACCCGGGTACTGAAGTGAGTTTGCGCATTCGAAACGCACTTCCAAATTTCCCCGTTTTAATGGATGAATATACTTTTGCTCGACCAACCGACGTGACGGTAATGGAAGATGGATCTTTTGCTGTTTCAGATGGCTACAGAAACCGAAGAATTGCAAAATTTGATAGGAATGGAAAACTTGAATGGCAGGTCAATAACCTTGGGAATCAGCCCGGAGAACTAAACTTACCTCATGGAATCTCCAGTGACAGCGAAGGTACCATCTATGTAGCCGACCGAAATAATTCTCGTATCCAACTATTTGATAAAAAAGGAAACTATCTTGACCACTGGGACATGTCGGAAATCGGCAGACCATTTGGAGTAGAGGCGGGAACTGATGGTAAAATTTATGTCGTTGATGGCGGTGACTATTTAAACGGTGCCGAGGAAAACCTCACAAGTCAGGTAATTATACTAGATAATAAAGGAAAGATACTAGACCGATTTGGTGACTGGGGAAACAAAGAAGGTCAAATGAAAATCCCACATGATATTGCGGTTGATGAGAATGGGGATCTGTATGTGGCTGAGCTCAAGAATATGAGACTGCACTACTTCAAACAAAGCGCAGTAGAATAGTTAAATTTTGATCCTTTAATACCGACTCCGCTTCATATTAAGCTTCTCCCCTAAAATGGGATTGGTTTCTCTGCAAGCAGAAAATCCGGCTCAGGTCTTATCTGAGCCGGATTTTTTATTAGGAGGGTGCTCCTCCGCTGCTCGCAGCGGCATTTCTTCTTTTTTCAATTGCATTCACCCCCATGACCACTGCAATCAGTTCATCCGTTAAAAGGGATGTTGATTTGTTAATTAGTTCATAGGCAGGAGCCTGAAAGAATCCGTTTACCTTTTTAAATGTGGCCGCTTCTTCCCCGTTCTCATCCACCACACGATACTCTCTTGAAAATGCAGGTGATTCTATTTCAAAACGTCCTCTATCTGTTGTATAGCGATAACTTTTGGAGAAGAAGGAAAAAATCCCTTTTACCTCACCAAGCTCTGTGCCATCCCCCTGTTTGACTAGCCACTTGCCTGATAAGAAAGGAAACCCTCCCTCCACCATCAACTCACCCTCAGCATTTTCTACGTTAACACCAGAAGTGAAGGCGCTTTTTAAATCAAGCACCCCGATCTTTTCTTTCGAACGATTCCAAATATCCTTTCTGCCTGTCGAGAAAAACTGGTCTGAGAAGTATACGGTATTTTCCATGTTTGCCACCACTTTTTACTATTTACGTAAGAGGCTTTTATTGGTTTCAGGATTCTTCCTGTTTTTCTTCGGGCTGGTATTCCAGTAAATCGCCGGGCTGGCAATCCAGCGCTTTGCAGATGGCTTCAAGAGTGGAAAAGCGCACCGCTTTTGCTTTCCCGGTTTTTAAAATAGACAAGTTTGCCATAGTAATGCCCACTTTTTCCGATAATTCCGTTACGCTCATTTTTCGTTTTGCGAGCATTACATCCAGATTGATTACAATCGCCATCTCATCACCTCAAATCGTTAAATCATGTTCAGATTTTAATTTCAGCGCATCTTTTAGCAGTGTTTGAAGAACGGCCGTAAAGGTGGCAATGGTTAAACAAGCAAATAAGATCACCAGACCCACCAATGCAATGCCTGGATGCAGGGCACTCATGATCGCCAACATGACCATGCCTGCTATGTAGATAAGCATAATTGCAAACGCACTTGATTTAATCCGTCCCAATGCAGCGGCTGAAGAGGATGAAAATGCGCGGCGGTCCGCAATAAGATCCAGTAATTTATACGCCTGATACAGCGCAAGAAAAAATGGAACAACGGTCGCATACAGGCCAAATAAAACAGGATATTGCAAACTGGCGAATTCAGGAGCTTGTTGCGCCGCATTCTCCGCTTGCTGCGGAAGCAAAAACATACATAAAAGCAAGATTGTAACAGCGATCGACATAATTGTAGCCTTAAGAAAATGAATTGTCCCCTTTTTCATTCGTTCCCATCCTCGCTATTGATTTTGGGTATAGTATATCTTAAGTTTTATTGATTATCAATAAATATTTATCATTTTTTATTATATATTTATCAAGTGTAGTGATGTGGATGCCGCTTCATCAGTCAGATGGTTATGGTATGCTAATGTGGGGGGAAGAAGTGTAAAAAATGTCTTTATCTTAATTCTGTAAGGAGGAAGTGGGTTGAAAGAAGAAAAAGCTAAGGTCCTTGTCCTTGGAAGTTTTCATATGTCTGAAATTGAAACCCTTCATACTAAGAAGAGACAGACTGAAATTGAGGAAGTCACTGTCCACATTGCACGATTCGCACCAACAAAAATTGCCGTGGAGATGCCAGCAGACAAGAATATGGTATTGAACGAACAATACCATCAATATAAAGCCGGTACCCACAGCCTGGAAATGAATGAGATCGATCAAATTGGTTTTCGCCTCGGTCAGCAGCTCGGTCATAATCAGATCTATGCAGTTGATTGGATGGGAGAGGCTGAAATGGGCTATGGTGAAGTGGAAAAGTGGGCAAAAGAGAACCAGCCTGAGCGTTACAAGGAAATAATGGATGGACTCACCATTCCAGCTTTAACTGAATCCAAAAGTGTAATAGAGTACTACAGGGAATTAAACGACCCAGTCTGGCTTGAGAGTCTGCATAGGATGTATGTTAATTGGGCGCGCATTGGAGATGTAAACTATTATGTCGGCATAAAATGGCTTAGCTGGTGGTATGAACGGAATTTAATCCTCTTTGCTAATATTGCGCGTCTCGCAGAGTTGAAAGAGGACAGAATTTTATTCATAGTCGGTTCCTCTCATTCAGCTATCGTAGCAAATTTTATTAAGGAAAGTGAGCTTTGCGAGATTGTGGAGCCACTTGACTATTTGTGAGGATACCATTTAAAGGGAAGATCAAAGAGAGATCTACAAGTATCACAGATGATTCCTTTTCATTCGATAGCTTCCAATCAACGAAAGTACAAATAAAACCCCGTTCCCTGCAAAAGAAAGGGCGGCGAGTATTTTGGCTGCCGGTGCTTCTTTCGTGAAAAATAAATAAACCGAAAGTGCCAGTAATGCTGCAACGATAACCTGTGAAATCATAAAAACCTGTTTGCTGTTCTTTTGTAAAACCTGTTGAAACAAGAGAACCACTCCTTCCTAATAGGACAAGCTCCAATTATTTCAAACTGAAGTCTGATGTACAAGAGGCGACTGTATGTAAAAACGAGCCTGGGACATAACTCATAAAAGTTTAAAGAATGAGGTTATATTTATTACTAGTAGTAGGTGAGCGGAGCGGTGGCGACTCCTGCAGGATATGACGGCAAGCTGAGACCCCTTAAGGCAAAGCCTTTAGGAGGGCTCAGCGCCGTCCCTGCGGAAAGCGTCCGCCTGACGCGAAGTGAACCGGTCGTAGAGCTTGAGACACTTTTGTCCCAAGCTCCGTTTCATATGGATAAACACTATCATCAAGTTCCGCAAAATGTTCTATATCGCCCGTTTGAAGGATCCCGCGGGATGCAGTATTCACTTTGTGTACTGCTTGAATAGTCGTAAGGGCTTGATAACACTTCAAGCAGATTGGTGAGTACGGTATAGTCATCGTATCGAACAGCCGCTTCAAGTGCTTCTTCCACTTTGTGATTGCGCGCGATGACAACCGGGTTATGCTGCTGCATCCTTTTTTTCGCTTCACCCTGCGACTGAGTCTGGCTGCTACGTCTTTCCTGCCACTTTGTTTCCCACTTTTTAAATTCAGCTGCAGCAAAAAGTCCTTCGTTCTCTGTTGAGCCATCTGTCAGCATGCGAAATGTATTGGTAAAGTCTGATTTATGATCTTTCATCAGTCCGAGCAGTTCTTCAACCAGCTCTTCGTCTCCCTCTTCTGAACCGAAAAGTCCTAGCTTTCCTCTCATATTACTGAGCCACTGTTCGTGATAGAGTTTTCCATAAGCTTCAATTTCTTTCTGCGCAATTTCCACTGCCTTTTCCTGCTCTTCATGCAGCAGCGGCAAGAGTGTTTCTGCGAAGCGCGCAAGATTCCATCCACCGATTTTAGGCTGATTGCCATAGGCGTAGCGCCCCTGAGCATCAATGGAGCTGAACACGGTTGAGGGGTCATATGCATCCATAAACGCGCATGGACCATAATCAATCGTTTCCCCACTGATCGTCATATTATCTGTATTCATCACACCGTGAATAAAGCCCACCTGCTGCCATTTTGCGATGAGTGCTGCATGCTGTTCAATCACTTTTCTGAGAAACGCCTGGTAGCGGTTTTCCTCGTGCACAAGCTCCGGGTAATGGCGCTCAATTGCATAGTCTGCGAGTGCTTTCAGTTCTTTACCTTCCTCTACACCCGCTGCATATTGAAACGTTCCGAAGCGTAAATGACTGGATGCCACCCGCGTCATAACAGCACCGGGAAGCAGCGTTTCACGTATGATTTCTTCCCCGGTTTTCACAACAGCCAAACTGCGTGTCGTCGGGATGCCAAGTCCATGCATCGCTTCACTGATCACATATTCTCGAAGCATGGGACCAAGTGCTGCTCGGCCGTCTCCGCCTCTTGAAAATGGCGTGCGTCCGGAGCCTTTCAGCTGAATATCAACTCGTTCATTTTCAGGAGTGATCTGTTCACCGATTAACAGGGCACGTCCATCACCAAGCATAGTCAGATTGCCAAACTGATGACCTGCATAAGCCTGCGCAATCGGCATGGACCCTTCAGGCACCTTGTTACCCGAAAATATCGCTGCCCCTTCTTCACTGTGCAAGGCGTCTTTGCTTAATCCAAGTGACTCGGCTAGTGAGTCGTTAAACTGAACAATTTCCGGTGATTGCACCGGTTTGGGATCAAGTGAAGTGAAAAATATAGACGGCAGACGGCTGTAGCTGTTTTTTAAATTCCAACCTGCGTTGCTTTGTGTCATCGAATCCTCCTTATCAATTGCAGATATCTATTTATATTAGGCGTAAAATGCATCTTCATAAGCTGTTTTGTTATTGTTTTCTTTTGCACGCTTATTATACCTTTTCCCTCATTATGATGGGATTAAAATGATTTGGGCTATTTTCATAAAAGAGATTTTATAGAATAAAAATAAAAAGGATGAGATCGGAGGGATCGTGGACATGCAGAGGCAACTAGATGAAGTAATCGGGCAGTTAATGAAAGAAATTGAGACACATCAGGCGCCGGATGGGAGTTTTCGTTTTTGCTTTGAAAACAGTTTGATGTCAGACACCAATATAATGCTGCTGTTAAAAACCTTAACAGGAGAACAACATCTGATTCAAGAACTTGGTGCCCGGGTTGCTTCCCTTCAGCATCCAGAGGGATATTGGTCGTTATATCCCGGTGATCAAGGAAGCCTTTCTGCTACCATTGAAGCGTATTTTGCGCTTTTATATACAGGCTGCTGGACAAAAAGTGAGAGTGCTGCCCAAAAAGCCGCTCAGTTCATTTTGGCACAGGGCGGACTTGGATCCGCTCATTCCATGACGAAAATCATGCTGGCGATTCACGGGCAATATCCGTGGCCTAACCTGATGCATCTGCCCGTCCACTTCATATTATTTCCCGCATCCTCCCCGGTTTCCTTTTACGATTTCAGCAGCTATGCCCGTGTGCATATGGCGCCGATTCTCCTTTTAACAGACAGCCGTTTTCAGCTTAGCGACAAGGACATTCCTGATATGAGCCGTTTTAACATTCGTCAAATGCCTGAGCAGGAAAATGAGCAGTACCGCTCCCTCCTTTCCGGCATTTATCAGGCAGCTTCAACGATTGCCGGCCTCCCCCATCTCGTTCACCAGCAAGCCAGACAGCGCCTTGTCACCTATATGCTGCAGCGAATTGAAGAAGATGGAACATTATACAGCTATGTTTCTTCTACCTTTTACATGATTTATGCCTTACTAAGTGCAGGTTATTCAAAGCAGCATCCGCTGATTCAAAAGGCAGTCTCAGGATTGAAAACGCACCGCTGCCGGACAGATAACGGCTGGCATATTCAAAACTCCACTTCAACTGTATGGGATACAGCTCTTCTTTGCCATGCGCTTCGGGATACTTCTTTTCCTCAGAAAAAGCGGACAAAAGCTGAAGCTTATCTGCTCAGGCATCAGCACGACAAATACGGAGACTGGATCCTGACAGCTGAGAATGCCTCCCCCGGCGGATGGGGCTTTTCAGACAGCAACACCATTCACCCCGACGTCGATGACACAACTGCTGCCTTGCGAGCACTCTCACCCTGCACGTCTTCTGAATTCTCTTTTAAAGAATCTTTTAACCGGGGATTAAATTGGGTTCTAGCCATGCAAAACGAGGACGGAGGCTGGCCGGCATTTGAACGAGGAAAAACCAATCAGCTGCTCACCTTCGTACCAATGGATGGTGCTTCCCATGCTGCCATTGATCCTTCCACGGCTGATTTAACAGGACGTACACTCGAATTTTTAAGCAGTGAAGCGCGTCTCCCTATTCAGCATTCCGCTATTCAGCAGGCCATTCGCTGGCTGAAAAAGAATCAGCAGACCGATGGCTCCTGGTACGGGAAATGGGGCATTTCGTTTCTTTACGGAACGTGGGCAGCGGTTACCGGCCTGTCTGCTGCAGGACTGAATGAAAAGGATTCAGCCTTAAAAACAGCAGTCTCCTTTATAGAACGAGTTCAACATGAAGACGGGGGCTGGGGTGAATCCTGTTTAAGCGACCAGGAAATGCAGTATGTCCCCCTCGGTTCAAGCACGCCCTCTCAAACTGCCTGGGCACTCGACGCCCTGCTCAGTGTGCATCAGCAAAAAACCCCCGCCATTGAACGCGGGATGCAATCCTTATTACGGCAGCTGAAAACAAAAGACTGGGCGTACCGCTACCCGACCGGCGCAGGACTTCCGGGAAACTTTTATGTATATTATCCCAGCTATAATTACATTTGGCCGCTGATCGTATTGAAAAAATACGCTTCGCTGTAAGAAGAAAAAAATCCGCAGTCATCACCCGGACTGCGGATTTTCGCTATTTTTTAGCCGTGTACTTTTTAACTGCCGGCAAAATCTCTGTTCCAATGAGCTCTATATTTTTCATGAGACGCTCGAACGGCACACCGCCAAAGTCAATTTGTGCCACATACCGCTGATTTCCAAGTACCTCATGCTGATAAAGGATTTTCTCGATAATTTCCTGTGGACTGCCAATATTAATGACACTTTGACGATGCGCTCCCTGAGCAAAAAGCCGTTCAGGAAAGCCCTGGCCATTTGTTTTTTTCATCCCCTCATTGATATGAGGATACATTTCCTTGACTGCCTGCTGTGATGTTTCGGCTGCATAAAAGAAGCCAGCTGTCGCAATGGGCAATTCATCTGGATCAAATCCCCCCTCAACAGCGGCTTGACGATACGCATCCACTGATGGCTTAAACGATTCAACCGCGCCGCCTAAGTGGGCAAGAAACATCGGCACGCCCGCTCTGCCTGCTTTGATTGCACTACCGGGTGTTCCTCCAACTGCACGCCAAATAGGCAGGGAGCCATTTTGGGGACGCGGCAGGACTTCAGCTTTTCTTAAAGGTGCGCGGAATTCACCGCTCCAATTCACGACTTTTTCTTCATTAATCTTACGCAGCAGGTCAAACTTCTCTTCGTACATCGCTTCATAATCACGGACATCATAGCCCAGAAGCTCAAAAAGCCCAACCCGGGACGCACGCCCTGCAACGATTTCTGCACGGCCTTTTGAAATCAAATCGATGGTCGCAAAATTTTCATATACCCGCACCGGATCTGATGTGCTGATAATCGTAGACGAACTGGCGATTTTGATCTTCTTTGTTGCCTGCGCAATCGCAGCCAGCACCACTGCATGAGCCTGCGTCGCAAAATATTCCTGATGACTTTCGCCTACACTGAAAAAATCAATGCCTGCCTCATCGGCAAGTGTGGCATATTCGATAATTTCCTGAATCCGCTCTTCTGCTGATAGTCTTTCTCCGGTTAAAGGATTGGGCAAATGGTCTCCAAGCGTATACAGACCAAACTCCAGCCCATTCTCCGGTTTTATGCGGTTTTTCAATCATGACCCCTCCCTCTTTTTGAACTATTATACTTCAAAAGACGGCGAAGCTCGAGAAATGAGGTTCTTGTATACATCATCCGTTTTAAATATATTTACACATATTTAATGAAATAAATGGTTTTTATTATTTATTTATCCACTTTCATTCAGTATAATAGTCTCAAAAAGAAGAGGAATAGGAGAAGCATTTTGCTAAACAAACGTCAGCGCGAATTTAGAAAAAAAATGAAAGAAATCAACCGCCTGAGAAGTCAGGAGTACATAGATGGTTCTCTTGCACATCAGTCATATTCTGCAGGAAAAGGGAAAAAACCATTTTTCGTACTTGGCGGGGTGGTTGGAGGGTTAGTTCTAACCTGGAATCTTTATGCTGCTTATACATGGTTTTCCCCATCCACTTCGCCTTTTCCTTCAATTGAAGCTTTCAAGGGCAGCGGTTCAGATGAAAAGATTCATTCGTATTTTCAACAGGCAGAAGAAATAGAATCTAAACTGGGCTATCAGGTAAATTACCTGACCGCCTCCGCACAGCATGGACCACTCGACTCCGAAACCGTTCAGTTGATTCAACAGTCTCTTTTTCTCATCCATGAGCAAATGGACAACGGGGATGCACGAACAGCAGAGCTGGAACGTTACCTGAATGAGCAATTGGATTTGATTTATCAAATGCTTGCCGTTAGCTCGCCCGCCCTTGATTCCGAAAAGCTGAACTCCATTTTACATACTTACAATCAAAATCTCGTAAACAAGTCTTTCATCCTTATGTCCATCCTGGAGAAAGAAGAAATGCACTATTTAATAGAAGAAGATGGGATTACCTATGAGTATGAAGAAAAATCATTATGGTAAACCGGAAGTCCGCAAAAAAGCACCCGTATTTAAAGGATACGATTCCTTTGAATACGAGTGCCTGTCATTCCTATTTTTCCACACCTAAAACGGCCCTTGCCATGTCCAGGTATTCCTCAATCCCTGACTTAATAGCAAACTCTGCGATTGCCACCGGATAAGCAGCCTCAAGCTCAAGAATATGCGCCGCCATTTTCGGCCACACATAACCCCCGGCTGTTTCGTAAGCGCTTAGTAACTTTTTTAATTCGTTCTCACCAAACGTTCGATAATGGGCAACAAAATCCTGGCTGACATCCCCTGCACCAGCCTCCGTCCAATCAATGAATCCGGTGACTTGCTCCTTTTCATTAATCAGAATATGTCCTGCATGCAGATCGCCATGGAAGACGCCTATTTGCCTCGGCCAGAAAGACTCATCCTCGACCCATGCCTGCCATCGTTCCCAGAGGGTCTGACCGACGCCAAATTCCTCTTTTACTTTTTCCATCCTGGCTTTCATATCTTTTCTCAGATTTTCTGCAGAATCCATTTTCAAACCCGCTTTTTGGGCCTGAATCGGATCCAGCTGATGGAGGGAAACCATCGCTTTTGCCAGACTTTGTGTAAACTGCGGGGACACATTCTTTTCATCAATCTCCCACTTATACGCCTTTGCTTCAGGATCAATCGTTCCTGCAGGAATCCCGCTTAATTGCTTATAAGCAATTAATTCCTCTGTCCACACCTGCCATTTTGGCGCTTCGAAACTGATCTTTGGCTCAATCCAGTCAAGTGCGTTTTTTTCCTTTTTTGTAGAGGCAAAAACATCTTCTCGTCTAGGAATTCTCAGCACCCATTTTTGATTATTCACATCTGTGGCGAATACAACCAGAAAATCCAGTCCGGATTCGTTAAACGTTAACGTTTCTTCCTTTACTTTAAATCCATGTTTCCCGGCAAGATCCACTGCACGCTTTTTTGACAGGGTCATCTTCAGCACATCCTTTTTTCATTTGTTTTGTTTTGTGCATCAGAACGTGGTAAATCAGTCCGCTTTCTTTTTTTTGAACAGAAAAAAAGAGGGCAGATTCGTCCCCCTTTTCCACCTCACGTTTATGAAAGCTTCCTCTAAACAGACAGACTAATCCCTTGTACTCTGCACGAAAACAGAGATCTTGTACGTATGAAATTATCGTTTCAACGCGTCGGATCGAAGTCTGATTGATGCTGTCACAAGGAAAACCTCCATTCTATTATAGTTGCTCCTACTTTACCATACTGCTACTCTGTCCTCCATTAAAATGAAGCTCCTGTTTCCCCAATTAATCTTTCAAACACTTCAATCATCCTGTAAAAGCCTTCACTGTCCCCTCCATCCTCGTCAACAGACCAGGCGGTGGCAAGGACCGCGTGGCAAAACCCCCACTGAAGCAGCCTTTCCTCATTTAAGTCCAGTTCCTCTGTAAAAATCTTCACCCTCTTCTGTGTAAAGACTTCCAAATTCTCTTCAGGAAGACAATTTAAAAGAAACTGGACCAGATCATACTCTATTTCTCCAATCAGCCCCTTCGGATCAATCGCCACCCATTCCTCTTTACCTGAGAGAAGTACGTTGAAGTGATGAAAATCTCCATGAAGGACAAAGGATGGCCCGGCTGTATGTAGTAAATCGGAGAATAGAGTAAGGGCTTTGCTTAGGACGGGAAATGAGATCGGCCCCACCCCTTCCGGATGCTCAACCATGATCTTTTCAAGCGATCGCTTTCTTCCTTCCATGGTCGGAATGGATGTTTCTGAAGGAGCGGGAAGCGCAAGGGACTTCATCACGCGCGCTGCTATTCGGCAGGCTTCTTCATTCTCTTTTATATTTGCAAGTGAAATGCCGGGAGAAATGTTTTCAAGCAGAAGAATCCTTTTTTCCTCATCCCAATCAAGCAGCTGAACCATGCCTTTCCCGTTAAATTCACGCAGGGCGTTCAGTTCATCCTTGAACCCATCATGGTCTGGCATACAGAGCTTAACAACCACTTTTGTTCCATCCTTTGTTACGGCAGGCGCCACATAATTGATCGACAGCACATAGGGTTCTTTTACGTCCAGTTCCCATTTTTCTTCAGCATACTGTATAAGAACCGGCAGTTCAGCAAGCCAGTTCTCCCCCTTCTCCTTTGCATACAAGCGTACTGCTTTTAAAAATTCCGGATGAAGCTCCATCGCCAAACCTCCTAAATAGATAATAATCATTATTTTTACAAGGTTAAAACTACCTATTATCCAAAATAAATTATAATTTACCTTTAAATGTTAAAGTTAACATCGAAACCCTTTTTGAAATCTTTTCGTATTAAACTTCACTTATCTTTTAAACTCTCTTTATACTCTCTCAATTATGTCCTATTAAACTAATAATTGTAAGATATTCGACTACATAGGAGGAATTGAATTGAAAAAGTTCAAAGGATTTGCAGCAGCCGCATTGTGTACAGCCATGGTCGTTTCAGGTGTTACGTATGTTCATGAAGCAGAAGCAGGCCCTTCTAAAAATGCAAAGGGCAAGTCAAAGATCGAAAACGTGATCTTCATGATTCCGGATGGGTATTCTGCAGCCTATGCAACAAATTACCGCATCTTTAAAGGAGAAGAAACGGTGCTTGATCCTCTTCTTGTCGGCATGATGCAAACCAATTCCTCTGACAACTGGGTTACAGATTCTGCAGCAGCCGGAACCGCTATGGCAACAGGACATAAAACAAATAACGGAATGGTAGGCGTGACACCAAACGGCCGCACAGTGGAATCAATCTTAGAAGCTTCTGATGATGCCGGCAAATCAACCGGACTCGTCGCAACTTCCACGATTACACATGCAACTCCTGCTGTATTTGCTTCTCATGTGCCATCTAGAGGCAGCGAGGCAGCCATTGCCTTACAAATGGCGAATGAAGTGGATGTCCTATTTGGCGGTGGGAAGTCCAATTTCCTTCCTGAATCACTTGGGGGCAATCAGGAAGAGCGCAATTTGATTGAAGAATCAGAAGAAAACGGCTATACCATTGTAGAAAATAAAGATGATTTGATGGAACTGAACGGCAAAGAGAAAAAAGTACTGGGTCTGTTTGCAGACGGTCCTATGGCACCAGAGCTTGACCGCGAAATGACCGAAGAACCAAGCCTGGCTGAAATGACAAGTACTGCAATTGATACATTATCAACTAATAAAAAAGGTTTCTTCCTTATGGTAGAAGGAAGCCAGATTGACTGGGCAGGTCATGCCCATGATGCTGCCTGGGCGATGAAAGATGCAGAAGCATTTGAAGAAGCCGTTGAAGAAGCCATTGCCTTCGCAAAAAAAGACAAGAAAACGCTTGTTGTCGTAGCAGGTGATCACGAAACAGGCGGCATGACGGTTGGCGGATATGACGAATACAATGCCAACGTTGAAATCCTTCGCAATGTAGAAGCTACTGGTGAATTTATGGCTTCTCAGCTGAACAAAAAGCGCGGCAATGCACGCAAAGTAGTACAGGAGCACACAGGACTTAAGTTAACAGCAGAAGAAGTAGGCAGAATTCAAACGGCTCCTGAAGGCGAAGTCGGCATGACCATTAATACGATTGTCAGCGAACGTGCCTATGTCGGCTGGTCCACTTCAGCTCATACAGGTGTAGACGTACCGGTGTATGCTTATGGACCAGGATCAGGATTGTTCCACGGTCTTCTTGACAACACAGATATGCCTGAGCTGATGGCTGAGGCAATGAAAATTGAATTTGCTCAGTAATCAACTGATTGCATGCACTAAAGCTGTAACGAAAACACGGACGGGCTCCCTGTCCGTGTTTTTCAATTTTCCATTTCATCACTCAAAATGGCATAATAATACTCGTCCCACCATCCATTTTCATGAGGAATGCATTTTTTAAAGAAGCCCTCTTTTCTCATCCCGATTTTTTCCATGACTCTGAAGGAAGCTTCGTTTTCAGGCTGGCACGTCGCAATGATCCTGTGCAGCTTCAGTTCGCCAAATCCATATTCAAGTACTGCCCTTGCTGCTTCACTGGCGTAGCCATTTTTTTGATAGGCGGGATTCATTACCCACCCAATTTCATATGTATGGTCTCCGAAATATGGATGAAAAACAAGATGACCTATTAACTGATCATTCTCTCTCAAAATAATCGGGAATTTTTCAGCGTCTTCTCCGCTGTTTTTATCCACAAATTCCTTTACCGCTTCCTTTGAGAGAACTCCTTCGGGCATATATGTCATAACGTCTTTGTTTGAGGTGTAAAGGTAAACCTCCCGCCAGTCCTCCGTGTTAAAATCTCTTATTTCCAACCTCTTCGTTTTAATTTTCATTTACCATTCTCCTATAGCTCACTTACTAGTTGTGTGATATCTCCTGTCACCGGATTTACGCGGTAGGAAACCAGCTCGTCCCCCGTTTTCATGCTGATATGATAATGCCACGCAGGCTGAATCAGTGAAAATGCCTGAGAATCACCTGGTACCTTTTTCTGTTCGTGCCCTGCAAGAACACCGGGCTGTGTCGTACCGACGAGAGCTGCGGCTTCGCTGTAGGTGTAGTTTGGAACCATCAAGGCCAGACATCCGCCGCTTAAGCAAATCATAAAAAACGAAGCCAGCAGCCCCCGCCTAGTCGTTTCACCAAAATAAACGCCTAGAAAGGTTCCCGCTAAAAGTCCGCTGAGCAGGCTCATATTCAGTATCGTTTCATACATTTCTGCATTAATCGCAAGAATCACGCAGAAAAATGCGATCAGTCCAGCGAGTAAACTGCCCTTAATTCTGTTCATTTTCATTCAGCACCTTTACTGGTTTTTACCATGATATGTTGGGAAGCTGAAGCTCATGCGAACAGGTCGTTAAGGGTCAGCGAAAGCAGCAAAGGTGTTTGGAACTTTACTCGCTGCTTATTTTCTTTCGATACTCGCCGTTTGTTAAAACCTTTAACACAAATTGATTAAAATTCGTTTGCAGTTTTCTTAAAGTCAGGACGTTCAGGTTATTTGAGAGAAAAATGATTTCTGTTTGATTCCCGTCTTTATCCGTTATATAAGAAGCATATGTATACACGAATAAAGTAGATCCGCCTTTCATGCCTCCCCGCACAATCCATTCTCTATTTTTCTCATTTTTAAAAATCGAGTACCCCAGGATTTCTTCTATACAGCTTTGCATCTTCTCTTCAAATACATTTCCGTCATTAATCATTTCCATCAGGCTTGCATAATCCTTTGCAGAGCCTGACGGCAGAAGGTCAGACCAGATTTTCTGCAGATCAAAATGGAGATTTAATTTTTCCATATACTCTTTTTTTCCTTCGTTTGCCATATGGTTATGAATGAGTAGCGAATATTGGATATATTCCTCTATGGGCATATTTTTCATACGGTACAGTAGTTCTTTCTTTGTTGTAATTTTTTCGTTGAACTTCACATAATTGCTTATGTATAAAGAAGAAACGAGCGGATAGATTCTTGAATGATGATGTAAATTCAATGACTCAAGCAGCTGATTCACTTCTTCTATTCCAAGGTAGTTTAACAGGAAATCTGTATTTGCATTTGAACTGTAGGCAGCCATTCCAATCGCAATTTCCTTTAATGAATAGTCCTCTTTCGTAAACTCCTTCATCCATTCTTCATGAGCTCCCCCGTCTGTTTTCTCTAGATAAAACTTCAACAGCTCTTCTTTTGGTACGCGTTCATTCTCATCAATCTTCCCTATACTGACCTGCCGTGCAAATTCAATCACCAGGATGATCTTGACGGTACTGGCCAGGGGCAGAGAAGTTTCATGGTTGATGGATATGAGCTCCTGTTTGTTCCGTCGAATAAGCAAGGAAACGTCTTTGTCCGCTCTCCTCTTTTTTGCATACCTTAACACGATGTCCGGATCTTGATTGCGTTTCTTAAACCAAGCAATGATTACAATCAGCCTCTTTCCTTTTCGTTATAAAAAAAAACAGTTAGTATACAAGGGATGATTTCTATCATTACGATCTCTATTACTCGTATACCTCCTTATCCTTGCACTACCGCAGCGGATATAAAAAGAAGAGAACAAAGTATCATGAAATAATTTACTTTATTCGCTTTATCCTCCTTTATCCCTTGGACAGCCTGCAATAAGGTCATCACGCCCAAAAATGAAAAAATCATACTTTGAGAAATAGTCAATTTGAATATAAAAAAATAAAAGAATCCGAATACAGCTGCGAACACTGCAATTGCATAATTAATCGTTCTTAAAGTAGCCAATCTGTTTCTCAGCTCCTTCTATTTGAATTAAGGCAAAGTATTACTAATATTAAGAATAGTATAAAGGTTTATGGGAATATTTGTCGAATGGATTTGTCTTAATTTAAATTAAATGCAAGATGCAAAAAGCCAGTCCAACACGGACCGGCTTTTTCAGTAATTCATCGAGCTTACTTCAATATCAAATCGTGAAGGGGTCAATCCATTTTTTATAATCAATTCGGTAAAAAGCAATTGAATCTCTTCTTTGTTTTCAGCGGTGGCTGCTTTTTCCTGCAGCTGGACTTGAAGAGCGATCCGGTCGGCTGTGTAGGCATTCCCTATAATCCGAAAAGGAGCGTAGCCTTTATTTTTCATTTCCTCTCTAACCTGTTCATATAGAGCGCCTTCATCAAGCAGCGCTTCATTGAACACTTGCACTTCTTTTAGAGAGACGGCCTGTTCAGTTTGAGAGAGCTGAGCAAATACTGCTTCAGCTTTTTCTTCTTCCACACGGGTCTGGCTGAAAAAAACCGCTAGTCCAACTGCCAGCATCACAAACCAAATGCCTATTGTCTGATTCCTTGTCATCGTCCCGCTCACTCCAACTGTTTTTTTAAATCGTATGCACGCTGAAGAGGAACTATGATTCTGGCAAACAATTAGTCATTTTCAAGATAGTTTTTTGTTGTAGCTCCGAGTGTTGCAGCGGCAATCATCGGCTCATCGTTAAACGCACGCAACTCTTCCGATGAGCCTGTTACCACGACCCCTATAATCTCAACATCTTCTTCTGTGAGCGTCCGGTCCTCTCCATATGTGAGGGTTTTGCTAATTTCTTCAGCTGTAGATTTAGAAGATCCCCCTTTCTCAATCATCCTATTAATTGAATAAATGAATGACCCGCTTCCTCCATCAGCCCTGAATCCAAAAGCACTTCCTCCATCAGTAAGAAAGGGAAAAGATTGTTGTTCATTTAGCATTGAGTGTTCTTCAACCCTCTCTTCTGTGAATGTATCCACCCACATCCAGGCAATCGAATCGCCAAATACCTCCTGTACTTCTTCTTCCGTATAGGCACGGTTAAATGAAAAAGCCATTTCTGCGACGTCAGCCTCTGTCATTTTTTCAAGTGCACGGCGATCATCAAATTTTTCTTTGTAGGTTACTTCCGGATGAAAAAATCCGATCGTACGATGACCATTCACAAAAGTGTTCATGCGATCGCTGTTAACTTGAGCGTATCCGCTTGCATTCATAGTAGATGTAATATCAGGAGAGCCAAGAACAGGAATAACCGTTTCCTTTTTCCCCCACGGAACGGGAACCCCATCAATATACTTAAAGTAATTAGTCGATGCTGTGACAGAGAAAGGGGAGTAAAGGTAGGATGTCCCTTCCATGCGTAGATTTGCTCCATGAATGCTGTTCCATAAGCTGTCTTCGGCAAATTCAGTTTCAATTTTCTTATTCAGCAGATACTTGCTTCCTGCTAACCCCCCGTATACCACAAGCAGACTGACGACAACAGCGATAATGGTAGTCTGGATAACGGAACGCCTTCTTGCTTTTTTCACTAAATTCCCTAAATTGCTTTTTTGATCAAATGGATTCTCTGTTTCTTTGGTCATCCTGTCCCCTCCCGTATTTTTTGATAAAGCTTGCCCGTGCCCGATGAAGCGTTGACTTCACTGCGGCTTCTTTCAGGTTCAGCAAACTTCCTATTTCCCGAAGCGATAAGTCAGCGGAATATTTTAAGAGGAGAATTTCCCGGTGATTTACTTTAAGCTGATCAAGCACCCTGCGTATATCACTGCTCATTTCATTCGTAATAATAGCAGCTTCAGGGGTCCGTTTTTCCACCCGGTCTTCATCAAAAAATCTCCATATTATTTTCTCTCTTCTTGAACGGGTCTTTGAAAGATCGTAGTAGCCATTTACTGCCACACGAAACAGCCACCCCTCCACATTTTGAACAGGCACGCTGTCGATATACAGCAGGAATTTGTAAGCTGTGTCCTGGATTACATCTTCAGCATCCTGCCGCTTTGCTCCCATCTTTACTAAATAATAATAAATCTGCTTCAGCTGCCTGTGCAGCGATTCCTCCAGCTCCTGCTGCGCCATCTCCTCCCCCCTTCCATGATAAAGACGAACAGACTCACGATTGGTTTTGGAAAATCCGTTATTTTTTTCACTTATTTGAGAAATTCAATCTTTCTTGTAAATTGAAAACAAAAGACGATCGGTTTTTTATGGTAAAATATTCTTATTTACCTTATTCTTTTATTAGAGTTCTTTTTTCGTTATCGAAATGAAATCAATTTATTTACAGTTTGATACTCGTATTATTATAAACGTGTATCAAAAAGAAAGGAGTAATCACTTCATGTCATCTGAACCCGATTGGTTTGTTACAATCCTCCCACTTCTTTTTGCGGGTTTTTGGATTTTTGTTACACTCATTCCTTTTGCCCTGCTTATTTTTATCATCGTTTATGCCGTGAGGGTCATTAAACGCATGGAGCAGCGGGCTGAAGAAAAGCTTTCCATACAGCGGGAATCACTTCAGCTTCAAAGAGAGCAGATGGAGTCATCGAAGCAATCAAATTCTGCAGCATTCACTCCACCTGAAGAACCGCTGTAAAACTCACAGCAAAAATCCACTTTTCAATTGAAAAGTGGATTTTTACGTTATTGCATAGCTTCTTTAGAAATTAACCTGTGTTCACAAGTCCTGCGGCAACGCCATTGATCGTCAGCAGTACTTCTGTCAGCAGTTCATCTGAGTGATCATCAGATTCACGCATTTTCTTGATCAGCTCAACCTGCAGGAAATTGAGCGGGTCTACATAAGGATTTCGTAGATTCACGCTGTCCTGAATATTAGGCGTATGATCAAGAAGCTCAGTGTTGCCTGTTATCTTCAGGAGCACCTCTTTTGTCAGGGCATACTCGTCTGAAATTTCCCCGAAGATTCGTTTTGCAATCGCCGGGTCATGCACCAATGATAAATATTCTTCTGCGGTGGTTAAATCCGCTTTTAACAGAGCCATCTGAAGATTATTGATGGTTGATTTAAAGAACGGCCAGTTTTCATACATCTCTTGCAACGTTTTCACCTGCTCCGGTCCCTGTGAGGCAAATGAGTGAAGTCCTGTACCCGCAGCATACCAGGCAGGCAGCATTTGTCTTGACTGCGTCCAGGCAAATACCCATGGAATGGCACGAAGATCTTCAAAACGCTGACTTCCTTTTCGGCTCATTGGACGTGAGCCGATATTTAGCTCTCCCAGCTCGCCAAGCGGTGTGGCCTGCTTAAAGTAGGTTAAAAAGTCCTCGTCTCCAAATACCAGATCCTGATATTTTTTTAGAGCAGCGTCAGAGCTTTGTGTAATAGCCTCTTTCCAGTCACCAGGAAGAGCATGTCCATCCTTAAACTGCCGGATAGCTTTTGCCGAAGCTTCCAGCAGAGCAGATGCTGCCTGTTCAAGATTACGGTACGCGATGTCGCCAAGCAGATAACGGGAGGAAAGCACCTCTCCCTGCTCGGTAATTTTCACGCCATGACCCAGTGTTTCGCCAGGCTGTGACTGAATGCTGCGGTTTAACGGACCACCGCCGCGCCCAAGGGAACCCCCGCGTCCGTGGAAGAATTTCAGGCCGACATTGTATTCTCTCGCCATTTCATGAATTTCCTGCTGGGCGTTGAATAGCTTCCAATTGGCTGTCAGCGTACCTCCGTCCTTGCTTCCATCTGAATACCCAAGCATAATTTCCTGATGGTCGCCGTGCTTTTCAAGATGACCGCGGTAAACGTCCATGTCAAATAACGTTTTCATAATTTGTGGACCGGCAATCAAGTCATCCACCGTTTCCAGAAGAGGAGCGACATTCAGGTTGCTCTCGATCGTACCGTCAGCATGCAGGCGGTAAATCCCTGCTTCTTTTGCCAGCACCAGCACCTCCAGTAGATCACTTGAAGACTGTGTCATGCTGATCAGGTACACATTGATTGAACGCTTGCCAAATACATCATGCGCTTTTTTGATCATTTGAAAGACTTTCAACACTTCTTGCGTTTCTTTTGAATAGTCTTCCTGCAAAAGGGTCACAGGTCTTGGATCCTTCAGGACTTTTTCAAGGATGGAAAGCTTTTCTTCTTCCGGAAGAGAAGCATAGTCCTCCGTAATGCCGACAACTTGTAAAATTTCTTTTATTGCGGCTTCATGCTCTCCACTGTGATTTCGTATATCGAGTGTCGCAAGATGGAAGCCAAATAGCTGCACCTGACGAATGACTTTTCGGATGGTTTTCAGCTTACGATTGTCTGGCTGGTGATTTTCTGCGTCTTCTTTAATAAGCATCAAGTCTGACAGCAGCTCTTCAGCATCCTGATAGCCGAGTTCAGATTTTCCAACTTCACGCACACGCTTCAGCATCACTGCAAACTTGCGCCGGTACACTTCCCCTTCTACCGGCCATGCTTCGTCCTCTGATAAATACACCTGTTCTTCCTCGTTAACGGAACGGAAAAGTTCTTCGCTTACTTCTACCCGTGTAATAGACTGGCTGAAGCGCTTCATCAGGTCCACAAGTGCCTGCTCGTACTTTTTCAACGTCAGTTTACGCTGCAGTTCCAGTGTTTCCCATGTAATTTCCGGAGTTACATGCGGGTTGCCATCCCGGTCTCCTCCGATCCAGGAGCCAAAGTGAAGGAAGTTAGGAACGGTCCATTCGAGGTCAGGATAGTAGTCTTCGAGTTTATCTTCGAGCTCCTGGTGAATCGCAGGAAGCACGGCAAAGAGGGTTTCGTCAAAATAATAGAGGCCATTTTTCACTTCGTCGATGACAGTGGGCTTGCGGTGGCGCAGTTCATCGGTCTGCCACAGCGCTGTCACTTCATTAAATAAACTGTCATCATACTTTCTTCTTTCCTTTTTCGTTAAATACGGATTATCAAGCGCTCTGAGAAGAAGGGAAATCCGCTTCTGCACTTCTAGCACTGTGCGTTTTGTCGCCTCGGTTGGATGGGCTGTGATAATCAATTCAATAGACAGATCATTGACGATCTGCTGAATTTCCTGCGGTGCGAAATCGTTTTCTTTTATGTACGCCACCGCACTCTCAATTGAAGCAGGCTGAATTACCCCATCATCGTCAAGCTGATACTGCCTGAAGCGGCGGATACGATGGTTTTGCTCTGCAATATTAATAATGTGAAAATAGATGGAAAATGCACGGATTACCTGTTCACGCATCGGCGGCTCAATCGCGCTGATTTCTTCCTTCAGGTGTCTATAGGTTTCTTCATTGTATTCTTTTCGCAGGTTTTTTGTGGTCTCTCTTATTTCTTCTACCTTATTTAAGAGAGAAATTCCCCCGTGATGAATTAACACTTCGCCCAAAATGGAGCCGAGCTTCTTCACATCACTGCGTAAGGGCGCGTTACGATCTGTTGATTCAGTCATATTCATTTCCTCCTAATTTCCAAAAATTCAGATAAAATAAACCTTAAAAGTTTATTATAGCTGAAATGCAGAAGGAACAAAAGAAATTAGCTAAATCAGATCGGCACCGTTTCAAAATAGAGCATTTATTTCTACCTTCAATGTACATTTTTTAAGATTAACGCGCTGCCTCCTTTGAAAAATTAAAATCAAATAAAATTTGTCGCGCATTAACCCTTCCCTGTTATATGCTTATACTATAGTGTTTAAAGAATATTATTTTTTAGAAATGAATAGACTCTCCTTTTTAGATGCACATTGAGTGCATACCGTTTTTTCTTCCATACCCGATGTTCACTAATTCATGAAAGGAAGAAAACGATGACTGAAACCCTGCTCAATAACTTTTTATTTATTTTACTGCCTGTTTTAATTTATCTTATTTTCTTTGAGGACCGTCTGAGCCATTACCGGAGCCATCGTGTATTTCTTTTACTCGCTGCCTTTCCTTTAATCCTGACCATGACGTTCCCTATTAAAATGGAGCTCGGATTTAATTTTGATCTGAGGTACATTCCATTTATCATTGCAGCCCTGTTTTCAGGCTACAAAGTGGCGATTCCTCTTTATATCCTTTTAAATGGATATCGCTTTATTCTGGGCGGAGAAGGGATGATTCAGTCTTTTCTTTTCTCAACCGTTGTATTACTCGTTGTGCCTTACTGGTGCAGAAAATTTATTCAATTAACTCCTAAAGAACGAATCATCTGGGGAGGGATTACGTCCTTTTTGGTTGTCAGTTTTTATCTTTTAACGCTCACTGCATTTTTTCCGGTGCTCAATGAAGAATACTGGATGATTGCAGCGAATATCGTACCGGTGCATGTGGCGGGTGTTGTCATCGTCCTGGTTTTAATTGAAAAAATCATCACGAACAATCAAAAAAGAGAACAATATATGCAATCAGAACGCCTGAATGTGATTAATGAGCTTTCGGCGAGTGTTTCACATGAAATCCGCAATCCGCTTACTGTAACGAGCGGGTTCCTCCAGCTGTTAAAGGAATCCAAGACCGTTAAAGCAGATGATAAAGTATATATTGAGTATTCTTTAACTGAATTAAAAAGAGCGGAGAAAATAATCAGCGATTTCCTTTCTTTCGCGAAGCCGCAAGCAAAAAACATGGTAACCACAAACTTGAAAAGCGAAATTGAATACGTCAACAACATTATGGTTCCATACGCTCACCAGCATCTGGTGGAACTGGAGTTCAGCTTTACAAATCACCTCAGCCGTACGTTTGATCAAAATCAGATTCAGCAATGTCTGATTAACTTATACAAAAATGCGATTGAAGCCATGAAGGAAAATGGAGGTACTCTCTCTATTGATGTTTTCACTAAAAAGCGGTATATCATCATCTGCATCAAAGACACAGGCGAAGGAATGACAGAAGAAGAAGTTTCCCTGATCGGAAAGCCGTATTATTCAACCAAAAAAGAAGGGACAGGCCTTGGGATGGTAATGGTGTACAGTGTGGTAGATAAAATTGGAGGAAGAATTGAGATTGACAGTGAAAAAGGTGTCGGAACGACGTTTCAGTTAACGATTCCAGTTAAATAACCGGAAAATCAGCTCCTGAAAAGGGCTGATTTTTTAGTGGTCTATGTATGCGAGCACGATCATCCATATTTAGCCAATTTTTTAAAATAAGTACCTTCAAAAATAGGGGTGATATGATAGAGCTCTTTAGGACAATGGGAAGAAAGCTTGACCAATTCATCAAACACGTCTTCAGACAAGAAATAAGTGGATACTCCCTCTTTCAGACTGGTCATTTTTTTGGTGGCATGACTTTCTTTCAACTCTTGAATATCAAACCAGATCCGGTCATTATCAGCATATCTAGAATATCTTGTCTGCGGATATTCTCTTGTTAATCTTGCTGAAAACGAAATATAGATCGTACCGTTCTCTACGAATGAATCTTTTACACGGGTAAAGACATATCGAATTTTTGTAGGAATTTCTTTGGTTTTTGTCATTTCTTTCCCCCAATTTCATCGTTTAACTAGTTCCTCGAAAGCGCTGAAAACAGCTGTCAAAATAAAAAAGCCGAAAAGAATCGATATCTCGATCCATTTCGGCTTTGCTGTCAGTTCAAATGCCTACAGCATGATACCAAGAATCTATTTAATTGCTTCTTTTGGCTAAGCATCAGGTACGACAAAGAAACTCAACTGTTTTCTTGTTAGAATTATTATACTGAATTTTCAGTGAACAGTAAAGAGTTTTATTATATGCACTATGATGAAAAGAGCCAAAGTTATTTCCTATATTCTTTAACCCAGACGATTCCATATACAATGGTTGAGATATTCAAGATGGCCGCAAGCATATAGAATAAGTAAATTGGAAAATCATCGCTGATAAAGGGTAAAAAAACCAGAATAGTCATTAATATCGGAATTGTCACCCCATAAGTATAATAGCCGGCTCGTGTCGCTTTGCTGGTAATGATGCTTTCCCGCTCGTCTCCTTCGCTATACTCGGTCATAGATGTAAACATCCACTCAATCGTGCGCTTATTTGTACTTCTTGTTTTAAAGGAATAAATGGCATAAAACACTGAAAATAAGCTGAAGATGATCAGCGGAATGACATTAAACTCAAAGGAAAACTCCCCTCCCTGTGACCAGTTCGTTTCTTCAAACTCCTCAAACTTCCTGAACAATTGAACGGCAGTACTCAGCACCCAGGCCAGAAGTGTATAAAAGATGACACTCAAAATGGTTTCGATGACCACTCTTTTCATGATTCGTCCCCTTCCCGATAAAAAATGGTTTCTATTTTTTCTTCTAACACATCCGATAAATTCATTGCGAGCAGTAAAGACGGTGTATAGCTCCCTTTTTCAAGAGAAACAATGGTCTGTCTTGTTACCCCAACTCGATCGGCCAGCTCACCCTGAGTAAGTCCATGCCTGGCGCGCAGCTCTTTAACCCGATTCCGAATCGCCATGTATCACGCCTCCTGATTTTCGTATGATTACAATGTATACTAAACTTTACTTTTTGTAAAGTTAACTATTCTTTTTGTATGGTTTATTTTACTTCAAACTAAAAAAGCTGTGAAATTGGCTTCACAGCTTTTGAGGTTAACTGATGATTACATGCAGATTGCCGGTAAAACTTATCCACACTTTATCCAATTTAAAATCGTCAGACGAATAAAGTTATTAAAATAATCAGAGTTATTCACATTACTTATACACATATACACGTTTTTATGGTTCAGAACATCCTATCGTTCGGAAAAGTTATTCACATGTGTATAACTGCTTTTTGATAATGCAAGAATTGCTGAATAGCTTTGCGGTCTTTTTTTAGTACGTGATCCGGGTTTGGACCAAACCACTCCAGGCTGCCCGGAAGCAAATCCAATTTAGAAGCGAGCTTTCTGAAAAAACAGGTGTAATCTACTGCCCCTTCAAATAAGCTGACCATTCCGTTTCGATCGCCTGCTGCAGCATACACATTGGCTGGTTCAAATACGTTCAGCTGATCACGTGAAGCAATATTTTTCAGATGAAGATGCTTGATGGCTGGCTCCAATGTTAAAAAGGCCTCAACTGGATCACTTTTCCCTTCCCATATATGAAGGACATCAAAATTAATCGCTAAAGCTGGATGACCCACTTCCTGCAGCAGTGAAATCGTGGACTCGAGTGTATCGGCGAGTGTATTGGGATGTGTTTCAATTAACAGCTTTTGGTCCCCCTCGAGCCATTGACAGATCTGACGGATTTTTTTTACCATGCCGGACCGTTCAGCGGGAGTTGTATGACCGCTTCCCTTTTGACCGGCAAAGGTGCGGATATGACCGGTCTGCCAGCGTTCAGCCAGCTCCTGGACACGCATTACTTTATGTTGCAGCTCGTCAACAGGCGCATGGAGCGGAAGATAATCGCTAATCATCGATACTGTCAATCCATGCTTCTTCAGCCATTCTGCATTCAGGTTTGGTTGAGAGGATAGATTCTCTGCATGAATTCCCCATAATTCAATAGACGAGAAGCCATTTGCACTGGCAAACAGCGCCAGGTCGTTCATGGATAGTAGGTGATGACGATAGGTAATCGTACAAAGAGACAGTTTCATCCAGTCATTCCTCCTATCGAAATAGAGCCGCGCTCCATTTTGTGACGCCACTCCGAAAAGCTGTCGGTCAGTCCTTCTTTTATATAAAATTCCAGCTTCTGCTGTTTGATAAGCTGCTCCTGGATTTGTTCAAGATGTTTTTCTTCACCTGTAACCGCATATTTTAATAACCGGTAATGCAGCGCTGTAAAGCCGTTTACCAGCTTTTCAATTTCGTTGCACCATGCTTCAAATGTTTCTTCAGGCCGTCCTAGCTGCTGCCAGAAATACGCAAAGGCGTGCTCGTAGGCGTATTTTCGAATGGCCAGCACGGGAATCTGTTTAACAGCATCCGCCAGGTGCTTCCGCTCATTTCTCTTTGCACCCTTTGAATAGGCTGCTGCAATTTTTTCTATCGCATCTGTCAAAGGATTTTCCGTTTTCTTCATGCAGGTTTGGAAGTAGGCTTCAACCGTTTCTTTTGACGGAACTTTAATCGAAGCGGCATCAAAATAATACCCGCCTGCTACAGAGGGTTCACGAATCGCGTCCAAAATTTTCTCCTTAGGCAGTATGCCTTCCCATCGAAAATCCGGATCAAGCATCTTCCACCTATCAGCCTGCTTTGTTGCTTCAACCATGACATAATGGGGAAAAGGACTTTGGTGAAATTTATTTTCCCGTTCAGGAAGCATCGATAAATCCAGCATCACCATGATATGACGGTCCTGTGTTTTTTCTTCTACAAGCTGAATGAGCGTTTGAATATTTTGCTCTTTCGTCTCTTCCTCCCTGAACCATTTTGTAAGGGAGATTCCATACAGCAGGCTGTACCAGTCCTTGAAAAACGTATGATCCATTTTTTCTGAGTGATAGGATAAAACGAAATTCTCAGAAAGATCAAAATCGGCATCCCACACACCGAAATAGTATGGGCGGTGGTCGGCTTGGTGATGTATTTTAATGACCTCGCATACACAGCTGACAAAGCAATGTACCTTTATCATGATTCCTTCACCTCCGCCTGTAGATTCTCAATAAAATCAAGCAGCGTGCTCACGGTTTGAAAATCCTTTGGAATCAGAAGCTCATCAGGGATCTCGACTCCCAATTCAAGCTCGATTTGCACAATCAGCTGCAGCAGCATGACAGAGTCCAGACACAGGTCCTCATTTAACTTCGCTTCTTCACTAAACCGGTGCAGGCCCGGCGCTTCAAGGTCATCCTTCAGCAAATGAAACAGCTTTTCTTTTAGTTCGTTTCGTGTCATCCCGTCATCTCCCCTAATCGTTTTCGGCTGACTTTTCCGTTAGGCATGGCAGCGATGGATGAGACAAAATGCCACTCTACAGGAATCTGGTAGGGAACGAGCCTGGTTTTGCAATAGCGCTTCAGTTCCTCCTCCTGCTCCTTTGAACCGACCAGCTGAACACATACCCTTTCTCCCGTCCATTTATCTTCTTTTTTATATACAACTGCTTCCTGTACTGACGTATTCTCTAGCAGAATCTCTTCGACTTCCTTAGGATAAACCTTCATTCCTGCCACATTAATCATGTCATCCATCCTCGCGGCATACCTTAATTCCCCTGCCTGCGTAAGGACCCCGAGATCCTTTGTGTAAATCGTTTGGCCGTTTTTATGAATAATAATCTCACTTGGACTATTTTCCGTACCTGCTTCTATTTTTACATGCGGCAGGGCGAACCCCATTGCGTCGGGTCTTTCCGGTGATGGATGCAGCGCCACACAGCCCGCTTCAGAGCAGCCATATTGCTGCAAAAGATGTGTCACGGCTTTCTTCACGTGGTTAAACCATTTTGCAGGCATCAGATTTCCCGAGATCATCACGGCGAACAGCTTTTCTTTTGATAGCTGCGCCAGTGGGTAAATAAGCGCTGGTGCAGCGTATATGAGCGCCTTATCCCATTTTTTCACTGCAGACAGGATCGCTTTGGGGTGATGATTTGTGATCACAACAGGTATCGCCTGTCGCTTTAGAGTGGCAAAAAAACCGCAGATTAAGCCATATGAATGGGTCGTCGGGCAGGCAACGATGGAAGGTGTTGAACGGGAAAGCGGGAAAATCGCCGCATACTGTTCCAGCTCCTCCTCAATTGAATGCCAGGTCCGTTCGATTACCTTTGGTTCCCCAGTCGTCCCGGAGCTCATTTGAACGAGTACGCCTTCTTTCTCCCGGTCCAGCCGCTCTGAAACAATGGGAGCAATAAACGATTTATAGACAAGAATATGACTATTTGTTTTTTTGGCAGCGGCCCTCGCTCCTTCTTCTGTCATGGAAGGGTGAAGGGGCACAACCGATCCGCCTCTCTTTTTCATAAACAGGCAGAATAAAAGCCAGTCCTCTATCTTTTCGGTACATACAGCGACACGCAGTGTATGGGCTTCCTTCAGCCATGTGAGCGCTGAAAACCAGCGCTCTGCCGCTTCCGCCTTTTCAATTGAAATATACTCTTTATCTATGTAAAACATCTCGATCACTCCTTATCTTTCATCTGCAAATACATTTACTACTGTATGATAAATGGGCTTGGACGGTGCTATTTTTTGTGAAAGCAAAGCCTCCGCCTGTATCCATTTTTTTCGATAGTCAATTTCTTTTATTCTGCTTTCAAGTTCAGGGTGCTCCTGTTCATATTCTGCAAGAGCGTCCTCCACCCATGACCAAAATAAAGATTCACCTAAAATTCCTTTTTGCTCCAATGCGTTTGATAGCTCCGTAAAATGAAAAACAAATAAGGTATCTATCACTAATTCACGCAGTCCTTCAACTGAAGACATCCAATAAAACTCGTCAGGCTTTCCTTTTTTAAAATCTGGATGAATAGCCCAAAAACGGGGTGCCTTTTCGGGCTCAGTTAAAAAAGATTCCACATACTCAATGCTGTCATGAAAGTCACGAACCGCCATTCCAGCAGGCCAGCCATCTTTTACGATCAGCACAACGTTTTGAGCGTGTGCCTCAAGGGCAATGCCATGGCGAACTAGAAAGTGCCAAATAGGGATGATAACAATCTGAATCAATTGTTTCAGCCATTTTTCCACGCCGTATTGCTTCAGCCAGTTTTCAATAAATAACTTCCCGTTTCCTTCTGTTAAGCTGCAGGCGTTAAGCGGCACGGCTTCCTCTCCCGCTGCCAGGACAGAACGCGGACTTTCACGGAAGATCACGCCGATTTCACCAGGGTGGACGTCACATTCAGCAGGCTCCCAGCACGCACTCGCATATTCCTCTAACACTGTCGTTATCGAGAGAAGGGGATCGGCTTTTACAATGGAACTCAGCCACTCTGAAATAGCCGGTGCCGCAGCGGCTGCCGGTGGTGCTATTGTTCGGATGGATGACGTATGAGTCAGATTCATCGGGAGCTTAATATGCGCTTTCTCGCTTCGCTCTGTATTCCAAAGCGTGCGAATGGACTGTGTAGCTCTGTATGATTCAGCCGCTTCTCCCAGAAAAATCGCCCCTTTTACCTTGTCACACACTGCTTTCCATTGCCATGGATGAACCGGTATAAGCGAGTACTGACTTCTTTGGCCTCCCTTTTTAACCAAACGCTCCATAAGCTCGTCATACACCTGCCCTATCTCTTTTTTCCAAAACAGCTCCTCATTGGAAAAGGATCTGCGCACTTCTTTTTTGGGACAAGCCAGCCAGACTAATGCAAACTGGTTTCCGGCTTCAGGCCCGTAGTGCTCGTGGTCTTCGAGAGAAAATCCTGTTCTTGATTTAAAGCAAGGGTGATAGGGATGCCCTTCCCAAATGGCGGACTCCAGCTCTTCATATGAAAGGCTGCTTCTTTTTTCTGGCTGCGTAAGATGCTGCTCATTCCATTGGGTCAGCTTTTTTGTTTGCTTCAGCTCGAGTGAAAAAGAGGACGGAAAATCTGCTGAATTCAACAATGTGTCGAGCGTAATGGCTTCGCTGTTCGTTCCTTTTTCAAGCCGCATGCTATCCCCTTCAATCCGAATGCGTCCGAATGCCCCCCTTTTCCCGGAACAGTGAAGTACTGCGTCCTTAAGCGGTATGTGAAAATGGAGGATTCCACCGCCCGCCTCTTTTTCTGTGCAGGAAAGAAGATTTTCAAACAACAGCGCTTCGATGAGCTGTCTGCAGACCCGAAGATCCGTTTTGCATCTTTTCATATGCTGCCTCCTCTCTGAATGGATTCCTGATGGAAATATAAACGGCTTTTTCATTCGCTGCTTCAAGTTCATCCACATCCTGAAGACGTGTCAGTAAATTGGCTTTGCAGGCTAGAGATGGCGTTGTTAACATATGTTGAATCCAGCGCTTTCCTGCCCCATTGAACCGCTGCTCAAGCTTAGACAGTTCCTGCTTCACAAAGCGGATGAGTTGTTTTTCCTGGATTAGTCCATCCGCGCCCAATCTGTGGATTACAGAAGATAGATTATTCAGGAATAGGTAATAGGTAAAGCGGTCCTTGATAACTGTTTCGCTGTAAAATAATTCTTCGCTCGCTTCAATGCCAGGCTCTAATTGGAGCAAATACTCCTTGTAAGAAGAAGCCAGATAATAGCCCTGATTATCACGGTAATAACCGTGCACAGGAAAACCGGATGAAACATCCACCACGCAGTTTTGCTGGTGAGCCTCGAGCGCAATTCCCTCCTCTTCATAAAGTGTAATAAGTGGGATCATCATCGTATTCCAATAGCTTTTAAACCACTCCAAGGATGCTTCTTCAATGGACTGGTCTTTCTTTTTACACGCATGTACCAGCTGAAAAATGGCTGAACGCTCACCCGGAAGCGCTTCTTGCACAAGCGCTGCGACAGGCAAGACACCACGACGCCCGCTAAATGGATTTTTTCGGAGAATCACTTCAAAACCTGACTCTTTTTTCTCTTTATGCTGAACAGTTAAATAAGCAGGATCGTGAATAATAGAGAAATTGTCAAAGCGCTGTGCCATTCGTTTCTTTTTAAAAATAGAAGCCATGATCACACCTGCTTCAAGCTCTGAAAGCTTATTCACCCGCAGTGAATTTGTCACTTTTACTGGAATGGAGAATTTCAGCATCCACTCGCTATCTTCCTGAAAAACTGTTCGCAGAGAAGAAGTGGCTGAATAGGTATCACGGCTTTTCCCCGCCACTCTCATTAACCCTTCGTTCATCGCCTCCGCTACCCATTCCTGCTGAAGAAGCCATTGGGTTTGGAGCGGATGCATCGGCACCAGCCGTTCATTCTCAAGCACTCCGATCTCCTCTTCCATTTCAATCACATACTGTGAGGCCGGCTTTTCACCCGCCGTCCCTTCCCTGATCAGCTCCCGGTTAACGGCAAAGTAATCCAGATGAAAAACACCCGATAATTCCGGTGAATATTTTTCCTGCTGCCAAACCGTCATTCCCTGTCTGCTTTTAGGGGTGGGGTGCATCCAGTGCCCAAACGTCAGAGACTGTTCTGCTTGAATAAATGAAGTCTGGCTGGGATGTGGCCGCGGGCTGCGGGTTAAAGAGTGCTCAACCATCTTCGCCATCGTCTGACAGCTGTCGAGCAGCCGGTATAGAAGCTCATCATAATGAGAGCAATGCCCAGCAAGCACGTGCATCTCCTGACAGAGAAGCATTATGACCTCTAGTGCTTCAGCTTCCATGCAGTTCTTATTGTAATAAAGCTTTAACCCGCCAAACTCATGCGTCCCCACTTTGGAATGGTAAAGAATTTCCACGAGCAGACAGGACCGGTGCTTAGGCAGCTTGACCTCCAGCAGTTCTTCTGATGGAAACGATACGGCAGCTCCATGACAGGCTTCCCAGTCTTTTCTGTGCCAAAATTTTTCACCCTTCACTTCCTGTATATAGCTGTTCAAAAACGCCTTAAACGATGCTTTTTCTGCAACTTCCCTGTACTTTCTATTCATCATCTCATCCTTTCAAGGGCCAAAAAGACTACTAATTGAAAATCATTCTCAATCAAGAAGGAAGAAAAAACGGGATCCCCCGTCTTGTTCATTCTCCTCTTTAAAGTCCTTTTTCACATTCAACCAGAGCAACTGCTTCCAAGCCACTCCCTGCCAATCTCTCTACGTGCATAACGTTGCTCATTATGTACCTCGTCATCTCTTGAGATCAAAGCTTTATCTCTCATGAAACGCCTGTTTTCCTCCGAGCACTTCATAGTAATCCTGGCTGCTTCCAAGAATGAAGGAAGGACCCGGTTTCCCTCTTCGTTCCCGGTGTCCGGCAAGATGAACCTCACTTGTTTCCCACGCTTTCCAACCCTGCTCGGTTTCCCAGCGGATCATGACGCGTACTTCTTCTTTACCGCGCCGCTGCTTTTTCTTTAAAACACTTAAATCAATAAAACCGGGCTGTTGCTCAATAATTCCCTCACCCGCAAAACGTTCTGTCATTTGATCCGCATATCCTTCTTCAACCTGTATCGTTTTCATTTGGATAAACATTAATCGGCCTCCCTTTTTTTGGTTGAGTTTATTATAAATAATAATGAGATTCATTTTCAATTAAAATCTAAAATGAAATGGATGAACAGGAATATAGTAGGAGGAACGTACAGTTCAAAAGTTTTCCAGCCCTTTCCCTATTATTTGTCGAAAAAAATTGTAAAACATTTTCATTTCTGCCTATTGACCAACCGTATTAACCGTATTACAATAACTAATACAGATAGTACATTTTAGATGAGGAGGGTGCGGATGTTTACGTTAGATACGCGTAGCCGGGTCCCTATATACGAGCAGCTGATGGATCAGCTGAAGAAGCTGATGATGCGTGATGTCATGCAGGTGGATGAACAGCTTCCTTCCGTTCGAAGTCTCGCACAGGAGCTGACCATTAATCCCAATACTATTCAAAAAGCGTACCGCGAGCTTGAGCGGGAAGGATTTATTTATTCCATACCAGGCAAAGGAAGTTTCGTAGCACCATTTCAGATTGATGCTAATAAGGAGCGATTGGAGATGCTGAAGCAGGATTTAGAGAAAATTGTGAGTGAAATTTTGTTCCTTGGCGGATCAAAGGATGAGCTGATTCAACTGATTGAAAAAGTCAAAGTGGCAGAAAGGGAGGATAAAAATGATTAAAGCGGTTGCTGTGAATAAAAAGTTTGAAGATCTGCAAGCCGTTCACGATCTCTCCCTTCACGTTCGGAAAGGCTCAATCTACGGCCTCCTCGGATCCAATGGGGCAGGTAAAACCACCCTGCTGAAAATGATTGCAGGAATTTATAAACAGGATCACGGGAGCATCACGGTTTCTGATCAGCCTGTCTATGAAGTCCCTGAGAGTAAACAGCGGGTTCTGTTTATCTCTGATCAGCCCTATTTTCTTCATCAGACGTCTTTAAATCAAATGGCTTCTTTTTACGAAGAGGTTTATGCCAATTGGAATGCAAAGCGGTTCAAGCAGCTGACCTCCCATTTACGAATGGATCCGGATAAAAAGCTTTCCCGCATGTCAAAAGGAATGCAGCGCCAGGCGTCGTTTATTCTTACACTTTCTGCTATGCCTGATGTTTTAATCCTTGATGAACCGTTTGATGGTCTTGACCCTGTGGTGCGTCAGCAAATGAAGAACCTCATCTTGCAGGATGTCGCTGACCGGTCCCTCACCCTCCTGGTATCGTCCCATAACCTTCGAGAAATGGAGGACTTTTGTGATTATGTCGGCATCATGCACAAAGGCACTCTGTTATTTGAACGGGATATGGATGAACTGAAAACGGATATTCACAAGCTTCAAATCGCTTTTAAAAAGGTTCCCGACAAAACCTTTTTGGATGGAATGGATGTGCTTCATTATGAAAAACGGGGCAGCGTAGTCTTATGCATCGTAAAAGGAAATGTGGATGAGATTACTGCATATGTAGAAACGTATCAGCCGGCCATTTTTGATTTGCTGCCGCTGACGTTAGAAGAGATATTTATTTATGAACTGGGAGGTGTCGGCTATGAAATCCGGAATCTTATTGTGGAATAAAGGACTGTTTCAGCAGCAGGCACGATCCATCACCTGGATAGCCGTATTTTTCACATTGGCTCTTATTATTATGCTTCCGCTCAGCATCCTGATCGATCATTTAACGAGAGTGGCAAGCGGACAGTTCACAGATTCTTTTTCCTTTTACAATGATCGGTTTAATCCGGTGTTTGAGTTTTCATTTGCCTTTCAATTGATTGTGTATGCGATCTTCCCTATTTTACTGGGGATCATTCTTGTCAATTTCACCACCAAAAAAGCAGCAACTGATTTTATGCACGGTTTGCCTTTTACCCGGCAGACGATTTTAACGAATACCTATCTCGCGGGAACGGCCGCCTTGCTTGCTCCCCTCCTCATAACGGGAGCTCTGCTTGCCATCCTCCTTCCGTTCTTGAATGATCAATTCTACGATTTTGTTGATATTCTCGGTTGGATGGGACTGTCTTTTCTTATCGTGCTTTTATTATTTATTTTTACCATCATGATTGGAATGTTTGTGGGTAATGGCCTTCTTCATGCAGGTCTTACGTACTTGATGATTTTTGTTCCGGCCGGTCTGATTGTGCTTGTTCTCTATAATCTTCAATATTATGTAAAGGGTCTTGCGCTAACTAATTATGCTGAAAATATTATGACAAACGGAATGTTTTTTGTCCGGCTGGCGATGCTGCTGGACGATCCTTTCAGCTTAACGGAGTATGCCATCTATACACTAATTGCAGCCCTGTTTACAGCTGTGTCTTATATCGCATACACAAAAAGGCCGTCAGAAGCAACGGATCAGACCATCGTCTTCCCTTTCTTCCGTTACTTATTTCTCTATGTCCTGACCTTTTTCGCTATGCTCGTGGCAGGCTTTTTCTTTAGTGAAATTCAGCAGGGCAACTTTGCCTGGGCGGTAGTCGGTTATTTTCTTGGAGCATTTATCGGGTATACCATTCTTCAAATGATCCTACAGAAAACACTGCGTCTTGTGTGGCCTTGGAAAGGGTTTGTGATCTATGGGGTGTTTGTTGCTCTTCTCATCATCCCCGTGAACTTTTCTGCAGGGTTTTATGAAAATGCTGTACCTGAAGCGAGTGAAGTGCAAAGTGTCAGTATTAACAATATTTATCAGGATTCTGAAGTCAGGTATATGGAGAGTCCGGAAAGTATTGAACAGGTGATTGCGATCCATGAAACCCTCACGGAAGTGGCTGTTTCAAATACCTACAATATCGATTCCATTTCCATTGATTATAAGTTGAAAAACGGCGGGACATTATCAAGAGAATACCGGGTTCCGTATGAACTTGTCGCTGACCTTACTGAAGAGTTGCGGCGAAACGAGGAATACAAGCTGATGAATGAACCCATTTTCAGAATGCAAAAGAATAATGAAATTACCTATTTAAGCCTTACTCTCCAATATTCGCGTGAAGAAATTCGAATTACAGATATGACTCAAATCCAGGAACTGATGGATGCCATAGAGAAAGACGTGCGGGAAACGCCGAGCCGCTGGCAATTTTCAACAAACGATAACTATTTTGGAGACATTTACTTTAATGGATTGGACGACCAATACCAATCCCATGCAAATGTCTCTCTCTACATGGATTATACAAATACGATCGAATGGCTGAAGGAGAATAATTACACAGAAGGAATGCTCGCACCTGAAGAGCTGGACAGTGTGATTGTTGTACCGGAATGGACCGGCGACTGGAGTATGGAATACGATGAGATCTTATATAACAATGGGGACATCAACCAGCTGCCCGATCCAAAATATATCGCAACGGATAACGAAGAAATTCAGGCGATTTATACTGCCGTTACGGAAGGAGCCGGAACAGATTACACCGTAATTGTTCCGCAGAACGGCAGCTATACCACACTGAGCTTTACTGAAGAAAATGCACCGGACTTTATAAAGGACGCTCTTCCTTTGCCATAACAAGTAAAGAAGGGAACTCGAGCATGAGTCCCTTCTTTCATTTTGCCAAAATCAGCACCAAAAATGGAATTATGCCTTAAGGAGGGTACTAAATGATTGATATTAACCAGCTTTCCCACCACTTTACTTTAGGAAAAAAAGGAGATCTAACCTCACTGTCCGTGTTAGAGAATATCTCCTTTCATGTACGTGCAGGTGAAATAGTAACTATTGTTGGCCGGAGCGGATCAGGTAAATCCACTCTTTTAAACTTAATCAGCGGCTTTATCCGTCCCACTCAGGGTGAAATTATTATTCAGGATCAAAAAGTGAGTGAGTTTGATGAAAGTGAGTTTGCCGCGTTTCGATTGCAGCATATGGGCTTTATCTTTCAAAACTTTCAGTTGATCCCCAGTATGACAGCATTTCAAAATATTGAACTCCCTCTTATTTTAAAAGGCATTAGTGAACAGGCGAGAAAAAAAATGACAATTGAGATGCTGAAAAAAGTCGGCCTTGAGAACTTTTCAGGACACTACCCGAGTGAATTGTCCGGAGGTCAGCAGCAGCGCGTCTCCATCGCCCGCGCACTCGTTCTCGAGCCACCGCTTATTTTAGCAGATGAGCCGACAGGAAGCCTTGACAGTGAAACAGAGGAAGATCTGCTTCGCTTTATTCAGGAGCTGAACAAGGAAATGGGCATTACCTTCCTGATCATCACGCACGACGATGAAGTAGCCGGGATCGGCCATCGGACCATTACACTTGCAGACGGAAAAATGGTAGAAAGCGGGGTGTTTTCATGAAGATCAAAGACCAATTTCGATTCATTCTTCAAAATATGAAAAAAAATAAAATTCGGGTGTTCATGACCGTCCTGGCCACCGCAATGGGCTGTGCCTTTTTAATTGTCCTTGCCTCGGTTGCCTTTGGTCTGCATGATTCTATCGTAAGCGATATGCTTGAAAACAGAACGATTAACGAGATTGAGGTAGTGGGAAGCGAAGAAGGTCAGGGAATCACAGACCAGGATATTGCTAAGTTTGAAGAATTAGAAGGCGTACGTGCGGTTACGCGTCAGAAATTTGTCCAGCAGGATGCGGTTTATTCTATTGATGGATTTGAAGCCAATGCTCCGACTGTTGCTGCACATTTTCCATCTGAGATTGCCTCAGGCGTTGAGCTTGCGGAAGGCAGGTTGCCAGAAGCGCCCAATGAGGTGGTGGTCGGGCATCATTTTATTCCTTCCTTAACTCCTGCAGAAGGAAATCCTGATGAATTCTACAATGAAGAAGGACTCATCAAAGAAGAGCTGCAATTTGATGGGGATGTAATCGGGCAAACCTTTACGATGGAGATTGCCAAAACAGATGGTGATCAAGAAACCACACAAGAATTTGATGTCAAGATTGTGGGTGTCATGAAGGCACCTGGCCGCGAGTGGGAATGGGACCAATATGTCTACATAACCGACGATTTGCTTGGCGAATTGGAGGCCTTCACCGGAACCCCTGGCGCAGCATTAATGGATCCTTCCACTTTTGAAGACGTTTCAGCTGAAGAAGTCCCTTACGACCAGGTTACCGTTATTGCAAGCGATCTTGAAAGTGTAAAAAACGTAAGCGAACAACTTGAAGATCAACAGTATATGTCTTACTCAATTGTAAATGAAATGGAACAAATGAACACCTTGTTCACCATTGCAAAAGCAGGATTGATTTTCATTGGAACCATCGCCATTTTAATTGCCTCCATCGGCATTTATAATACGATGACGATGGCAGTTACAGAACGGGCGCCGGATATCGGGATCATGAAAGCCATTGGAGCAAGTCCTAAAGTGATTAAGCGGATTTTTCTGCTCGAAAGCAGCTACATCGGTCTGATTGGTGCGGCGATTGGCATTGCTGCCGCCTATGTAATTAGTATTCTGGTGAACTTTGGGCTTCCTCTGATCCTCGAAGCAGCGTTTAACGAAGAAATGCCTGCAGGTCTGCAATTTTCATCCATCCCTCCTCTGCTAATTGTGATAGCGGTCGTAATTTGTTTGCTAGTTACCATTCTTTCGGGTCTGCGTCCGGCAAAACGCGCTACAGAGATTGATGTGCTGAAGGCAATGAGAAGAGAAATCTAGTAAATTTTCTTTCAATCAAACATTTGTTTAATTCGCTTTCCTTTTTAATTAACTAATCGAAATAGGCGGTCAGTACAGGCAGAAGATATAGTGAAAACCTCTTCGCTTGATTCTAAAACAAACAGAACAAAAGAACGAAACTCACCATCCCAATCCTTCACCGGCATGGTGGAGGATTTTTTTGTCTCGTACTCTATTGACCCCGCACCCCTTCTGCCTTAAAGTAAAATAGGGTTGTAAAATTAAACCATGAAAAGAGGTATTTGGAATATGACGGCGGGGCCAGTAAAGTCAGAAAGAGAAACGATTTATTTTGTAATTGGGGCAGTGTACAGCGCAATCATTTATCTTCTTGCTATTATTTCGATTGTAGGGATTGGAATTGCTCTTGCGGTATTAGCTGTAGTTCTATTCATGAATGCCATGATGCTCGGGTCCATTCGCGGAAATGGAATCCGCATCAGCCATCAGCAGTTCGGAGATGTATACGAGCGCGTAGAGGAGCTGTCCTCCAAAATGGGGTTAAAGAAAACGCCTGATGTATTTGTGATTCAATCAGAAGGCGCCTTAAACGCTTTTGCCACCCGCTTTTTCGGCCGTAACATGGTGGTGCTCTATTCTGAGGTTTTTGAGCTTGCAAGACAGCAAGGTGCAGCAGAGTTAGACTTTATCATTGCCCACGAGCTTTCTCATATTAAGAGGCGTCATGTGTGGAAAAACATTTTACTTATGCCTGCCCAGCTTCTTCCGTTTCTGTCTCAGGCCTACAGCCGTTCGTGCGAGTATACGTGCGACCGGGAAGCTGCCTATATGACAGGTGACGGTGCTGCAGCAAAACGTGCGCTGACGATCTTAGGCGCAGGAAAACTGATGGCGCGTGAAGTGAATGAAGAAGCCTATCTTGAACAGATTCGCTCTGAATCCAACGGAGCCGTGTGGATGAGCGAAATCTTATCCACCCACCCTATTTTGCCAAAACGCATTCAATCCGTTGGTACCTTTATGAATGACGAATCTACTCCTTTTTACCGCCCAAACTACGGAAAAATCGCGGTTGGGGCCGGCCTTCTTTTCGGAGGATTGTTTGGCGCATATATTTCCGTTCTTCTTGCCATCACAGTGGGTACTACTGTTTTTGCTTCCTTGCTTCCTGAAAGTGACTGGGAAGAAACGGCGTGGGAGGAATCCGGAGATCTTACTCCATTAATCGAAGCTGCTTCCTCCGGAGATCTTGAAACCATGGAGGATTTGATCGCAGCTGGAGAAGATCTTGAAGCGACAGATCCCGGGGGTTCAACGGCTTTGATGAATGCAGTGTATGCCTCTCAAAACGAGGCAGCTCAATTATTGCTTAAAGAAGGTGCTGATCCTAACGCAGCAGATGATTTCAGTTACCCGATCGTCATTGCAGTTGCCAATGAGAACAATGACCTGGCAGCTTTGCTTTATGAATACGGAGCGGATCCCACTGCAGAGGATCCTGAAGGCGATAGCGCTTACTCCTGGTTGAATGTGTCTACTGAAGAGGAATTTGAAGAGGCACTGGGTATAGCAAACAGCAATTAAGATCAAGGCAAAAGAAAATCCGAGCGGATCATCGAAATCAGTAAAGAATTCGAGTCCGTCCGGATTTTTTTATTTTGTCCTTTTTTACACTTTCTTACCTGCAGCTGCCTCCTGCCGTACAAGCTGCTGCTGGATCAGAAGCGCAATCTGATGGGGCGATACGGGCCGACTGAAATAATATCCCTGAATCATTGAAGAGCTGCTGTTTGAAACAAATTCCATCTGATCGGCCGACTCCACTCCTTCAGTCACCACTTCAAATCCAAGATCATCCAGCACATGGTAGATTCCTGCAAGCAGGGTGGTATCAAAGGATTCTTGCGGAACACAGCGGATAAACGACCGGTCAATTTTCACGACATTTACCGGAAGCTGCTTTAAATTAAAAAGTGAGGACGTTCCTACTCCAAAATCATCCAGCGCAACCCGAACTCCTTTGTTTCTAAGAATCTGAGCAAACTCCCTTATCTCATTGTCATAATAAAAGATGTCGCTTTCCGTAATTTCGATCTGGAGCTCAGACGGCGCGACATTATACTGCTTGAGCCATTTATCCATTTTCATAATAAAGCGATCCTTTTGCTTCATTTGCTGCTTTGATACATTTATGGCGATGCCGATCTCTCCAAGACCGGCATCTCTCCACCTTGCTGCCTGCCTGATGCTTTGCTCTAGAACCCATTCCCCGATATCACAGATGAACCCGCCATTTTCAGCGATGGGAATAAACCGGTTTGGCGGAATCAACCCTTTTTGCGGATGATTCCATCGCAGCAGTGCTTCCACTCCCACTAAAAGGTGATCTCCTGAAGAATAGATCGGCTGGTAATCCAGATATAGCTCTCCTTGATCAAGTGAAAACTTAAGATCATTCTCTAAATCAAGTACATGTTTATAGTCTAAATCCCGTGCCAACTCTTCGTAAAAGACAATCTGGTTCTTCCCTTTTCGCTTCGCCTCATACATGGCGATATCAGCGTATTGAAAAACCTCCTCAAAAGAATTACCATCTTCCGGAAAGCGGCTGATCCCCACACTGGTTGTGATATAGGTTTTTACCTGCTCAAGTGAATATTCACTTTTAAGCGACCTCATCATTTCATGCGTGCGATGCACCAGCTCTTCCTTGCTCATATCAGGAACAATCATAACGAACTCATCTCCACCCATCCGTCCAAGAAGTTCCTGATCATGCTGCAGCATTCCGAGCATTCGGTTCGTCATCTGCTTCAGCAGTTCATCACCGGTTTGGTGACCGAGTGAATCGTTAATCCGCTTAAATCCATCCAGATCCAAAAATAAAAACGAAATATTTCCGAGCTGATTCAAATGACGGTTATGGAATTCTTCCTGCAGCCCATACCGATTCAGCAATCCAGTAAGGGGATCACAGCGCTCTAATTGGTTTACTTCCTTTTGCGCTTCCTCTATCGAATCCAGCATTTCGTTTATCGAGCTCCCAAGCTGATGAATCTCATCCTGGTTATGACCCGACCAGGTTAGCCGTGATGATAGCTCCTTTGATGTCAGAATCCTCTTCAGCTGTTTGGATAAATTCTCTACCCTTGAGACAATCAGCTTATTGAAAAGATAGGAAAGAACCAATACTAAGACCAGCAGACCGGGCACCATATACAATGGCCGAGGATGAATAACCAAAAACAACATAATAAAATAAACAAGTATACTTACACTAACAATCCACCAGGTCTTTCTCTGTAGCTTCATCCAGCCACCTCCAACCCATACCTACATCCCTCCTATCGGTTAAAAAATGGAATTATTAATAGTAATTCGGACTATAAATAGGATTTTGGTTAAATGAGTATTATGGTGAGGTAAAGCATTAAAGGGGCCAGGCCCCTTTAATGCTTTACCTCACCACCATCCCAAAAGACTATTTATGAATATACACATTGGTTCCGAGCGGGACTGAATAAGCGAGTTCAACTGCGTCTTCGTTGTACATGCGGATGCAGCCTAAGGATGCTTCGGTTCCTATGGAAGCAGGGTTGTCTGTTCCATGGATGCCGTAGTGAGGCTTGGATAACCCCATCCACATATCACCGTATGGGCCTCCAGGATTTTCTTCTTTATTGACGATCATATAGTTGCCGGTTGGTGTAGGTGTAAGCATTTTCCCAACGGCAATCGGGTACCGCTTGATTACTTCACTGGCATCATAAAGGGTCAGCTCGCGTTTTGTTACGGATACATCAATCCATAAGGTCATACCATTTCCTCCTTCACATGAGTGCTCTTATCACTGTATGAAGGGAATAAAAAACCATCACAAAAAACCTCACAGTTCATTAGAACTGTGAGGCTGCTGTTAATTGAAAACGACTTCCTGTTCGTTTGTCAGACGCTTGCGGATTCCCGTAACAGGTTTAATAAAGAGCTGAATGAGAGCTCCCATTGAAAAAGCGACCAGTAGTGTACCCAGTCCAATAGGGCCGCCAAACAAAAATGCCAGTACGAGTACACTTACCTCCATCATGGTTTTTGACACAGCCAGACTTTTCCCCGTTCTGTGCTGAATCGCCATCATCAGCGAGTCAATTGGGTTTCGTGCAAAATCAGCCTGCAAATAACACGCAATGCCAAGACCGATGATCGCAACTCCAGCTGCAAGCATAAACGCACGGAGCGGCATCGCCAGTGTCTCAATTCCTGCAAATGCGACAAGCAGCCAAAAGTCCATAAAGATTCCGATCAGAAAGATCGTAATAATGGCCAGAAAGTCCGGCACCCGCTTCATCAGATAGCCGTTCAGCAGGATTAAGATGATTCCTAAAATAAATACCCATGTTCCAACCGTAAAGCCGATTGTCTCTGATAATCCAACATATAAAGCATCCCACGGGCCAACTCCGAGATCTGCAACGATCATGGTGCTGATTCCAAACGACAGCAGCAATAATCCAAGTAAATAAAACATTCCTATAATGAACCCACTTCTCATGGTGACACCTCTTCTACTTAATCTTCCCTGCTTATCTTACCATGCCCAAAGAGGTACGTACCACTACTATTTTTTATAAAATTTATTCAGCAAAAAGCAAATGTAAGTATATTCATACTAACCTTTAATTTACCTATTTCGTATAGTACGCTTATTACTTAAGGCGGGGATTTCTATGGGCAACAATCCCTACTGTTAAATTTTTAAGAAAGGAGCGAAAAATCATGCATCGCGAAACAAATCCAGCCGGCTTCTGGTCCCGGCTTTTTGCAAATCTGTTAGATGGCATCATTGTATTTATTCCCATTTTCATTGTGATTTACTTAATTACTGGAGAATATACGTTTACTAGTATGAATAGTTGGACCGGGGATATCCTGTATAAGCTTTACCACACGATCACACCGCTTGTTTGGTCAGGGTATGTTATTGGAAAACGGCTGGCCGGTATTAAGATTAAACGGATGGATAATGGAAAGCTGACGTTCCTGAATATGTTTTTAAGAGAGGTTGTAGGTATATTCCTGCTGTCTTACATCACTTTTGGCCTCTCAATTGTGGTCAGCGTTTTCTTTATTATATTCAGAGAAGACAAGCGGGCAGTTCACGATCTGATTGCAAGCACACGGGTGGTTCATTCATGAAAAACAAAAAACGCTCGTCCATGAAAATGGCAGCGTTTAAGTGTTCAAGCTATTATTCTTTTACGTTCAGTCCCATAAGCTTCGAGAATTCAATGGCCTGGTGCGGCGCAACTGTGCATCCTGCCAGCTGCTCTTGCGAAACATTGATTTTTTCGAAGCTGCATGTGCTGATATCCAGCCCCTTCATTGGCATTTCAATAAAACTCGCTTCCTGAAGTTCACAGCGATCCATGTCTACCTGCAGGAATTCATTTCCATAAAAGCTTGCATTATTCAGTGAGGTTTCCTGGAACAAAACGAGTTTTAAACGGGATTCAACGAAGTTGCTTAACGTCCCCATACACTGGTCGACCGATATATGCAGCAAGTTGGATTCGGAAATCTCAATTCCAATCAGCTTGCATTCCTGAAACGAAACGCGGTGCAGCGATGCATTTGTCATTTTAATATTTGATAGATCACAATGCTCAAAGGCTACGTCCGTCCAGTCAGCCTTGGGAAAAACCACTTCTTCAAATATGACATGTTTAAAGACGACGCGCGTCAGCTCTATACCAGTCAACGTCTCGGGACCAATGACTTCATTTTCAATTACCACGTCAGTCAGATATAGATCCTCTTCAGAAAATATGTCATTGAAACGGCCTTTCTCCATTTCTCCGGAAACGACAGGTTGTTCTATCTTCGATTTTCTTTTCAAACCCTTCACCTTCCGCCTCTTTTATTGGCCTTTCATTACGTTGCTTGTTACCCCGGCTCGAGATTATTTCTGCTCCACTGCCGGCTGAAGCAGCATGCGTGTCTTCATTTTCTGAGCAGGAACAAAGAAAAGTCCGATCAGCGGTCCAATTCCGAACGCCACAATAACGGTCCCAACACCAATTGGTCCCCCGATCAGCAATGCGACAACCAGAACGGCTACCTCGAGAACCGTTTTTGAATGAGATAAGCTTAAGCCCGTGCGAACATGAACAGCCACCATTAATCCATCAATTGGATTTTTAGCAAAATTGGCCTGCAGATAAAGAGAAACACCAGCAGCGATAATCAGAATTCCACTTCCGAGCATGAGGCTTCTTGTCAGAACCTCTGCGGCCTGCAGCTCTGCAAAAACAAACAGCAGCCAAAAATCAATAAAAAATCCCATAATGAAAATGGTAATAACTGCATAGAAATCTGGCATCTTTCTCATAAGTGCCCCATTCACCGCCATCAGCGCAAATCCTGTAATTAAGATCCATGTCCCTACCGTCAGTCCAATCTGATCAACAAGCGCGACATATAAAGCATCCCAGGGTCCTGCACCCAAGTCAGCCAGGATCATCATGGAGATTCCAAAAGACAATAGAATTAACCCAATTGTGTAAAACAAACCCAGTGTTACTGTATTTTTCAACTATATCCCTTCTTCTCTGAAAACTAGCATTCTTCTACAAGTGTATCAAAAATCTGTCAGATAACCTACACTTCACCTATGATACTTATGATGCGTCTAAAATGATATTTGTCATTATTTTTAGAATAGTCAATGAACATTCTTGACTGTTATTTTTAAAAGCAGATACAATCAGTAGGTAGAGTAAGGATATCTATTTGGTTATATGCTGGAAAAAGAAAATACTTGGATGCTGCTGCCTCAGTTGAGGACGGGGGATCGTTTGGAGGAATGGATGATGACGTTTCAACATTTGATTGCACCAGAACAATACAATATTGCACAAGAAGTAGATCAATATGCGCAGGACGACACCCGTATGGCGATTAAATGGACAGATGCAGATGGAAACCGGCGGGATGTCTCGTACCCTGAACTGATCGGGCGCACAAACCAGTTTGCACTTGCCTTAAAGAAGCTGGGGATTGGAAAAGGCGATAAAGTTCTTATTCTTCTGCCCCGTATACCTGAAGCTTATATAAGCTATCTCGCCTGCTTAAAAGCCGGCATTATTGCCATCCCCTGCTCTGAAATGCTCCGAAAAAAAGATTTGACGTACCGGATCGAGCATGCGGAGCCAAAAGGAATAATCGCGTTTCACAAAACGACTTCCGAAGTGAATACCATTCAGGGAGATTATCCCGCTTTGAAAACAAAACTGATTGTCGGCGGACAGGAAGAAGGCTGGCAGTCCTTTGAGGAACTTGCGTCAAAGGAAAGCACGTCTTATGAAGGGGAAAAAACAAGCCGGGATGATACGGCTATTTTGTCGTATACTTCCGGTACTACAGGAAATCCAAAGGGAGTCGTTCACACACATGGCTGGGGCTACGCTCATGTTCGCACCGCTGCTAAGGAGTGGCTGGGTGTCGAGGAAGGTGACCTTGTTTGGGCAACGGCTGCTCCCGGCTGGCAGAAATGGATTTGGAGTCCATTTTTATCGACCATCACACTCGGTGCTACAGCGTTTGTATACAACGGAGGCTTTGATGCCCATACATACCTGACCATTTTAGAAAACGAAAAGATCCAGGTTTTATGCTGTACACCAACCGAATATAGATTGATGGCAAAGGTAGATAATCTGAAATCTTATCAGCTTCCCCATTTAAAAAGCGCAGTTTCAGCAGGTGAACCGCTGAACAGGCCAGTCATGGAGGCATTTGTGGAAGCTTTTAATATCCACCTGCGAGACGGCTATGGACAAACGGAGAACACACTGCTTGTCTGCAATCTGCAGAGCATGGACATCAAACCAGGCTCTATGGGAAAACCGACTCCCGGCAACCCGGTTGATATTATTGATGAGCACGGCCAGCCGGCCAAAACGGGTGAGGTCGGGGACATTGCCGTTCACCGCGACTGCCCTGCTCTTTTCAAGGAATACCTGAATGACCATGAAAGAACCCAAAAAGCATTCAGGGGTGAATGGTATTTAACCGGAGATCAGGCAACCCGTGATGAGGACGGCTACTTCTGGTTTGAAGGAAGAAGCGACGACATCATCATCAGCTCAGGCTACACGATCGGCCCCTTTGAAGTAGAGGATGCCCTTTTAAAACATCCTGCTGTGCGTGAATGTGCAGTCGTTGCAGCGCCGGACGAAATCAGAGGCAGCATCGTAAAAGCGTTTGTTGTTCTTAAGGACCCGGAAGCACTCGAGCATGAGGGCTTAATCAAGGAGCTGCAAAACCATACAAAGGAAATGACGGCGCCCTACAAGTATCCGAGAGAAATAGAATTTATCAGCGATCTTCCCAAAACAACTTCGGGGAAAATCAGAAGAGTGGAGCTGCGCCAGAACTAAATGGTTTAAGCTGCCGGATAAGTCAGATTCACTGGCTTCCGGCAACTCTTATATTTCGAAGCCTTCTCTGGTTTTTTAGAAGAATATTTTGTTTGCAAGTAAAAAAGCCGGCTGAATTTCAGCCGGCCTTTTTCATTTTTTATCGTGAGATCTTTTGTTTACGCTTGTTCTTCTTTACGGCGAAGGAAGAAGAATGCTGCTGCAAGTACTGATGCTGCTGCACTAACGCCTACCCATACCATGTTAGAAGATCCCTGCTGGCTTCCGCCCATACCGGCATTTGGCATTTCTTCCGGCATTTCAGTGTTTGTAAACATATCAGGGTTTTGTGCTACGATCGCATTTCCAAGTGATTCACCTACACCATACATGTAAGCATAACCTTCACGGAATGTGTTAACAGATGCTTCATAGTCTCCTGCAATGTGCTCATCAAGAGAAGCAAGTTTCAACTCTTCATGTCCCCATACAGCTGCTTGAGCGTCTGCAGTTGGAAGGTTTTCTTCAGTTGCTGAACCAAGGAATGCACCAAAATCAGTAGAGAATGTTTCAAATTGAGCTTTTGCTGCTGTAATTGCTTCTTCATCTTCAGCAATATAAGCAGATACTAATGCGCCCTCTGCTTCGATATGGTTTGCAGTCCAAACATCTTCAAATGCTGCTGCTCCTTCTTCACCATAAACAGAAGCCATTACTGCTTTAAAGTCCTGTGTATGCATATCTTCAGCCCATGTAACAAAGTCATAGTTAGGCGCGCCATCTACTCCGCTCTTAAGTCCCATTACAGCAAGTGCATGGTGCTCTGCTGCTAGATTGTTAAGTGTTGAGCGAAGCTCAGAAGTAGCTGAATCTACTTTGTAATCACCAAATTTATCAGGGAACTGTGTAGTAATTGCTCCAGATAAAGCTGCTGAAATATCATACATACGGTCATAACCTTCACGGAATGTTCCATAAGCTGCTTCGTAATCTTCCGCTACATAGCTGTCAAAGAAAGATAGAACATCCATCTCATGTGTGCGAAGGACTTCTTCAGCTGCTTCCTGTGGAAGATTTCCTTCTGTTGCTGTGTCGAGGAATGTTGAGAATTCAACGACAAATTCTTCTACTTCATCTTCAGCAGCTGCGCGGGCTTCTTCGTCCCCGGATTGTGCTGCGGCTACGATGTCTGCAGTGTAATCATTGTGGCCTCTGAAAATTCGTTCAAATTCTGCTGCACCTTCATCTCCATAGATTGAAGCGATTGCTGGTGTCATGTCAGCCGCATTTTGATCGAGTGCCTGATTGTAAGCTTCTGCATCAGGAGCATCCATGTAGTCTTTTACCATTGCGTTCGTTGCTAAAACAAAGTGCTCGGAAAGCAAGTAATCCAAATCTGCCCGTAAATCTGCTGCCGGGTCATTTACCGTTGGCCCCTCCTGTGCTTGTCCTACTGCCGGTACCAATAATGATAAACCTAAAACGGATGCTGCGATTTTTTTCATCTTCATCTTACGTCACTCTCCTTTTCTAGTATGTTCTGTTTTTCAATACACTAAGTAAACGGAGAGGATTTTAATTTAGATCACTTTTTTTAAAAAAGTTTTATATTTTTTCTCAGCTTTAGTCGAAAGAGGGAGAATTTCATTAAAACTTAAAATATACTTTCACCTTTTTCCAACGCCATTTGTGATAATGGACGTTGTTGGATATCTAGGCATTACATGATCACTCGTCATAATGGTTAATGTTTATAAAATAAGGTGGCAATAGTAATGGAAGATAGCTGGAATAATACAGTTAAAGAGGTTGAGACAAAACTCATAAATGTTTAAAAAACGTGGTAGTATTTATATATAGTAAGAGGTGAACGGAGCGGAAGGTGGCGACTCCTGCAGGATATGACGGCAAGCTTAGAGTTTACAGGGCAACGCCCTGGAAAGGCTCAGCGCCGTCCCTGCGGAAAGCGTCCGCCTGAAGCGCAGCGAACCGGTCAAATAGGCTTGAACACTCTTTGGTGTCCAAGCCTGCTTACTTCTCCATCCAACAGACAGATTAGCACTTTAGTGATCGTGGCCGCTGTGATCTCCGTCCTCCGATTCCATATGGCTGCTTTTTTGACTTTCAGCGTTTTCTTCTGCAGTCTGCATTTGTTCTTCTGTTACCTCACCGACCGTAAATTGTTTTTTCGGCATCACGTGCATATCTCTTGCTGTGATGTGGGTTTGTAGAGAATAAATGCTGTCTTCTTCGAAGGTGTAGTCAATTTCATAGACCCCTTCTCCGATATGTTCAGCTTCGTGCTGCTCACTTTCTTCGCCTTTCACATCATTCCAGATTTCAAACATGACTTCATTTGCATCCTCGACTGCTTCCCCGCCCTGGGAAATTTCCACCTGCAGCTTGGACGCTTCCTGCACCTGAATATCTTCGGGAATTACTATCTCCGCTTCAACTACCTGCGGCGCTTCTGATTCCTGGGATTGCGGTTCACTTTCTTCTCCGCATGCAGTTAAGATCAACCCTGCACACGCAATGGTTCCGATCATCCATTTTTTCATCTTACACACTTCCTATTCTAAGCTGCTTTACCGTGAAACCACTTATGAACAGCCGGTATTTTTTTAACAACTAAATAATCAACTAGTACTACAGCTAAAATTGAGACGCCTACAAGAGGCATTAAAATTCCTCCTGCGATCATGAGAATGAAGACCGTGCGCGATGCTTTTTTACTTATCGGCTTTTTAGGCGCACCCAATCCATCAGGCTTTCTTTTTCTCCACATGACAAAGGAGCTGATGACAATACCGATAATGGCCAAACATGTAAGTAAGCCAAGTGCCTGATTCAGCCAGCCGAAGAGTCTGCCTTCATGCAGCGCAATCCCCGCTGTGATTCCCTGAGCCATTATTCCGTAGTCAGCAAAACGCACATCGGACAAAACACCGCCGCTGTATTGGTCCAAATGAATAGTGGCATTATCCCAAGGCACCGAATGAGAAGTGGCGATGGTGTAAACTCCCTCTTCTCCCATAGGCATAGAGATTGTATAGGGCTTGGCCACATTTTCCATAGATGCAATCATGGATACATCATCAAGGGAAATCGTCTGGTATTCTCCTACGGCTGACACCGGGACCGCATCGTTTTGAGAGGCCCACGGAACATCTTCTGCTACCTCTTCTGCACGGAGGGTGGAAGCCGGCTTTTCTCCAAAAGAATGAGCAAATGCAGGATACCCGCTGTTTGTTGAAGTAGCAAGCTTGTTTATTTGCTCTCCCATAATACCAGACCATGGGAGCCCTGTGGCAATCAGGATGACAATCATAATGGAAAACCAAAATGCCGGGACTGCATGAAGATCGCGCCAAAAGGTTCTTCCTCTTGCATTAAAACGCGGCAGGACAATTCCCCATATTGATTTTAACTTTCTTGGCCACCAAAGATAAAGACCTGTTAACAGGAGAATAATGGTCCAGCACGCAGCAAGCTCAACTAACCGGTTGGCAAAGGTTCCTCCTACGATTAATTCACTATGAAGTTTTTTAAAAATCTCCGTGAATTTTTCGCTCGCAATCAGTTCGCCCTGTACATCACCATTATACGGGTTAACATATACTGATTTTGCGACACCGTTATCCACTACCCCTACTTCAACCGTTCGATCTGCTTCTTCATACACCTTATAGGCTGAAATAGCAGCGTCAGGGTACCTTTCCTGCACAGCTGCTGTTATGCTTGCCGGGGCCAGCACCTGAGAACCCATTTCGTTTACAGTAAATTGTTCCTGATACAGCATGCCCTCAATCTGGGGTTTAAAAAGATATACGCCCCCGCTGAAAGCAAGGATTAGTAAAAAAGGAGCCGCAAAAAGACCTGCATAAAAATGCCAGCGCCAAACTGCCTGATACCAGGAAGCTTTGCTTTTTTTAGGTGAGGGTGAAGTGGTGTATTCCTGTGTTAACTCTTTCATGTTTTTTCTCCATTCTAATGTTCTTCTATCATCGTTCACTTTCTTGTATGGGATTATTCAATTTTGCAAGTACCCCTTTGTTCTTTTCTACCATACAAAAAGAATGTGAAATAACTATGAAGAAAACACACAAAAATGATTTTTCCACTTATTTGTGGCATGTATATGAACAAACAAAGGAAGAATACCTTCACATATGCATCCTTTTGTGAAAGTATTCTTAAATTATTGATGCCTTTTAACTTCCTTCACAATTTTTTCCGTTACATTCGAATCTGTAAAGCTGAGTTCTTCCACGATGACACCTTCAGGATCAACCACATAAAAATTCACACCATGAAGGACCTGATCTGTTTCATCCGGCTTGCTTACCAGCGTTTGGAATTCATCGAGCGCAAACTTCTCGATCTGTTCCTGTGTGTAGCCTGTAAGCAGATTCCAGTTGGCATCCTCCTCTGTGAAAGCAGACAAATATCCTTTGAGGCGCTCTGGTGAATCCACTTCCGGATCCACGCTGAAAGAAACGAATTCTGCTTCGAGCCCCTCTTCTTTTAGCGTCTCCTGCAGATCACTCAGCGTGGAGGTCATAGGAGGGCAGACGGTCTCACAATTTGTAAAGATAAAATCTGCAATCCATACCTTTCCTTCCAATTCATCAAATCCAAAGGATTCTCCGTGCTGATTCACAAAAGTGAATGGACTGACAGTCGGACCCTTTTCCTGAAAAGGAGAACAGCCGCTAAGCAGCACGATTAAGACCATCCCAGCCAGTCTTTTTTTCATTCCTGTTGTGCCTCCTTTTGAGCAGGCAGCCTGACTGCCACGTTGATTAGCCCGTTATCTTTACTCTTAACAGTAAATTCGCCACTCTGGATACGTACGATTTCTTTTACAATCGACAAACCCAACCCTGTTCCACCTGTGCCCCGATTTCGTGCGCGGTCCGTCCGGTAAAAGCGTTCTCCCATTCGATCCTGCTCCTCTTTTGAGAGTGTATCTCCCCTATTAGCCACTTCAAACACGAAGTCATTTTCCTCCTGGTGCAAATTCAGAAAAATAATAGATTTGGGATGAGAATATTTCACCGCATTATCCAGCAGGTTATAGAAAATCTGCTGGATTCGTTTGGCATCGTTTAAAATAATCAGCTCTTCGTCCACATCAAACGTCATCTCAATCTCTTTTTTTGCGGCAAGGATCTTAAACAGGTCGGCCGTTTCATACAGTAGTCCGCCAAGAGCAATGGGTTCATGGTCAAAGTGAAATAAATCATCCTGCAAATGATTTAAATCCACTAAATCAGAAAGAAGCTTTTTAAGCCTCCCCACCTCCTGTTCAATCGTTTCAAGATACTGCTTTTCTTCTTCCGCAGAAGCGTACAGTTCATTTTTCAGCACTTCCGTGTAGCCATTAATATACGTTAAAGGCGTTCGAAGCTCGTGGACCACATTGGACAGAAATTCTTTTTTCCGTTCCTCCTGATGCTCAAGTGCTTCACTCATTTCATTGAAGGCGGTAGCCATCTGCCCGATCTCGTCCATCTGCCTGATCTCAATACGGTTTTCGTAGTTCCCCTTTGATACTTCTTTTGACAAGTCCTGTATGGAAACCAGCGGCTGAAAAAGAGATTTTTGAATGCGTCTTATTAAATATGCCACTCCAAGAAAAAACAGAATCCCGATTCCAAAAAGCAGCGGTATACTGCTTCCAAACACCTGGGAAAGACCGGCGAGCGGGACATAAATATAAATGAATCCAATGACTTCCTCCCCGTCATTTATCGGGTAAATTGCACCGATTACTTCTCTTCCGAACGTTTCAACATAGCCTTCTTTCATCATGGAATCACCTTGAAGAAGCAATTCACGGTCCTCTTCTGTCACCAGATTCTCGTTTCCAATTGTGTACGGAAAGGATTCATTCAGCTCATCTATTTCATCCACAACGATCACTTCATATTCCGAAACGACGTTATACCAGTGAATTTTTTCGATAATTTCTTCGCTCAGCTCGCCGTAATGGTAATGGGCTGCTGTCCGCTGTCCCTGATATTCCACGGATTCACGAATCGTGTTTAAATACAGGTCCTTATATAAAAAGTACAAAAAGACAAAGGAAAAAACCAATGACAGCGCCACACTGCCAACAAGCAGCAGCACAATTTTCCGGCTAAAATTTAATTTGCTTTTTTTCAACCATCACACCTCAAGTTTGTAGCCTAATCCCCATACCGTTTTAATCCGTTCTCCATGCTGCTTCATTTTCATCCGAAGCGTTTTAATATGGGTGTCGACTGTGCGTTCCGTTCCACTGTATTCAAGTCCCCATACCGTTTCCATTAGATACTCCCTCGACACGAGACTGTTTTTATTCGTGACCAGCAACGATAGCATCTTATATTCTTTAATCGTCAGACGGATTTCTTCTCCTTCTATAAATACACGGTGACTCGTTAAATCCAGGGAGACAGGGCCGGCTTTTGCAACTTCTCCTTTTTTAAAATGAGGATCCGTTCTTCGCAGCACAGTCTCAATCCTGGCCAGCAGTTCCTCTGAATGAAAAGGCTTTACCACATAATCGTCTGCTCCAAGCCGCAGCCCTTTAACTTTATCCACGTCTTCTCCTTTAGCGGATAAGAATATAATCGGAGTTTGAGACGTCTTTCTTATTTCTTCAGTTAATGCATATCCGTCCATGAACGGCATCATGATGTCAGCCAAAATCAAATCCGGCTGTTCGGCGCGTATGATGGTTAAGGCATCCAGTCCATTTGCTGCTTCATATACGTGATAGCCTTCTGGAACCAGAAACGATTTGATCAGATTTCTCATTGTTTCTTCATCATCCACCACTGCTATTTTCCGCACACTCATGTGAATTCCCCGTTTCGCATTGATACGGCTATTTTACCAATTTCCTGTGAAGTTAATGTGAAAGTTTCCGCACTTTTTAGAAGGTTCTTTTAAAACGACCGGTTCACTTTCGTTTCAGAAAGAAAATCTTATCCATTTTAAAAACATGAAAAAACTATGGTTTTCAGTGTATAGTGTTCCAGACTTTAGAGACTTGATCCTCATTTGACTGCAGGCTTGCACAAAAAAAGCCTGAGACAAAAGTGTCTTAAGCTCTACGACCGGTTCACTTCGCTTCAGGTGGACGCTTTCCGCAGGGACGGCGCTGAGCCTTTCCAGGGCGTTGCCCTGGAAAGGCTCAGCTTGCCGTCATATCCTGCAGGAGTCTCCACCTTCCACTCCGCTCACCTATTACTATTAATAAATATATATTCATTATTTCTTTCTTGGTTTTACTAAATGAATTTACTCATCTTCCAGCTGCTTAATGTATTTATCCAGTTTGTCCTGGTTTTCCTGTGAAATTTCCGGAAACTGAGGATCTATTTTTTCCAGGCATTGAATCATTGCTTCTGTGATAATGTAACGCGAATACCACTCATCATCTGCGGGCAGGATATACCACGGTGCAGCTTCTGTGGAGGTATGGTTCAGCATGTCTTCAAAAATTTCCTGGTAGCTGTCCCAGTGCTGTCGTTCTTCCACATCACGGAACGAAAACTCCCAATTTTTCTCGGGATCTTTCATACGTTCCAGCAGACGGTTTTTTTGTTCTTCTTTTGACATATTAAAAAAGAATTTGATGACTTTAAAGCCGTTTTCAACCATATATTGCTCAAAATCATTTATTTGCCGAAAACGCAGTGACCATACTTTTTCTTTATCGGTATCATCAGGAATGACTTCATCACCAAGCAAATCATGTACCCTTGGTGCAATGACTTCCTCATAATGAGACCGATTCAGGATGCCGACCTGTCCTCTTGCAGGAAGTCCTTCACGAATGCGCCAAAGATAGTCATGGCTCTTTTCGGTGTCTGATGGTTTTTGAAAGGATGTTGTTTTTAACCCCTGTGCATTTAAATTGGAGAAAATATAACTGATCGCCTCGTCTTTCCCCGCCGCATCCATTGCCTGCAGAACAACCACGATGCCTTTTTTCTCTTCAGCGTGCAACCGCCAGTGCAGGTCCTTTAATTTTTTCACACGATCAGGGATCTGTTTTTCACGAAGCTCTTTGTCATCAATGCTGTGATGTTCTGATGTGGCGAATTCTTTCAATTTAACTTGTTGATCGCCATCCACTTTATATTTGCTGATGTCCATTGGTTCCTCCCAGCCTTCCATTTAAATCGGAGAAAATTGCGTCCGTTTTGGAAAGTACATTTTTATACCGTCTTCACAAGTACCCTAATTTGCGAAAACACAAACTGCTGGCTTTACAAAACTTAATACTGCTTTGATGCTGAGAAATCTTCACGTACCTTACAGCCTGCATTGCATAAGAAATAGAGTATCTGCACGAAAGTTACACTCGTGCAAATACTCTATATGATCTTCCCTTCTACTCCACCAGCTGAATAAACTGCCTTGTGCGGTCATGAGATGGGTTTTCGAAAAATGTTTTCGGGTCGGCGGATTCGATAATTCGCCCTTCATCCAGCATGATGATGCGGTCAGCTACTTCTTTTGCAAATCTCATTTCGTGGGTAACGACGACCATGGTCATCCCTTCTTCAGCCAGCTGTTTCATAACGGCAAGCACTTCGCTGACCAGCTCAGGGTCTAAAGCGGAGGTTGGTTCATCAAACAGCATGACCTTTGGCTCCATCGCAAGAGAACGGGCGATGGCTACACGCTGTTTTTGACCGCCTGACAGCTTGCTTGGATATACATCGGCTTTATCCGAGAGGCCAACTTTTTCGAGCAGCTGCTTCGCGTGCTTAATGGCATCCGCTTTTTTCTTTTTCTTTACCTGAATAGGCGCTTCAATAATGTTTTCCAGTACGGTCTTATGCGGAAATAAATTAAAATGCTGGAACACCATTCCGACTTCCGCCCGTATTTTGTTTAAGTTATCTTTTTTTCCATTAATTTGTTTGCCATCAATAATGATTTCACCACTATTAATCATTTCCAGAAAGTTAAAGCAGCGGAGCAGAGTGCTTTTTCCAGATCCACTGACGCCTACAAGTACGACCACTTCCTGCGGCTCCACCTGTAGATCAATTCCCTTTAACACTTCTAGCTCACCAAATGACTTGTGGATGTTTTTTGCTGTTAGCATGTATGACCTCCCCCTTAATCCTTATCAACATCAAGTTTATTTTCATACAGACGGAGCAGGAACGAAAAGATCATAACCAGAACTAAATAATAAAGTCCAACAACCAGATACGTTTCAAAAGGCTGGAAGGACTGTGCTGCTTCCCGGTTTGCAATGGAGAACAGCTCTGCTACTCCAATTACATAAACCAGAGAAGAATCCTTCAGCGCGATGATAAACTGGTTGCCAAGAGGCGGAATAGACCGCTTTAAAGCCTGCGGAAACACAATTCGTTTCATGGTCTGTGTTTTGCTCATTCCAAGTGAGCTGCTTGCTTCTGACTGTCCTTTATCGATGCCCTGAATGGCACCACGGAAAATTTCTGCAATATAAGCGCCATTATGCACCCCTAAAGCGATAGCACCAGCCCAGAAGTTTGATAGAGTAACAAATTCTACAATTCCAAAATATAAAAATGTAATCTGAACAATTAAAGGTGTTCCTCTGATTACTGTAATATAAATATTGGCAATCCACTGAAGTGGCTTTGACTTGGACAGCTTAAGCAGTGCAAAAAACAGTCCCAGCAAGCAGCCAAGCACCACTCCAACTGCGGTCAGCTGGAGGGTGATGACAACTGCATCCAAAAATCCAGGATACGTGCGTTTTAATACTTCATATAATGTTACGAGAATCTCCGGCATGAGGCTGCACCTTCCTAACTATTGGACTTGTTATTCTAAAATTTCGATTCCTTCCAGATCCACATCTAAAAGGTTACGATCAAATAGATTCGTAGAAATTTCATCGTAAGTCCCATCTTCCTGGATTTCTGCAAGTGCTTCGTTGATGGCCTCAAGCAGTTCAGGGTTGTCCTTATTTACGGCAATGGCTGCCTGCTCGATCCAAAGTGGTTCGCCAACATCTTTTACGCCAAGACCGGAAGCCATCGCTTCATAGCCTACTACGTCTGCAGTGATAACAGCGTCCAGACGGCCCTCAATTTCAAGGTCATTCAGCGCGACAACATCACTGTTGTAATACTGGATATCCTCTGTATACTCCTGTGCCGCTTCATCATACGTACTTTGGGCAACTACGCCGATTTTCTTTCCTTCTAGATCTTCTGCAGACGTGATTTCGTCATTTCCTTCTGCCACAAAAATCATTCCGCCAGAGTAATAGTAGGGATCAGAAAAGTCGACCTGCTCGGCACGCTCGTTTGTGATCGCCATGCTTCCAATGATCGCATCAAATCGCTCGCCGGTCAGTCCTTGTAAAATCGTTTCCCAAGGAGTTGTAATCGGGTTCGGCTCAAGTCCCATTTGCTCTGCTATTGCCTTTCCAATTTCAACATCAAAGCCCTTCAGTTCGCCGCCTTCTTCGTAGTTGAACGGTTTATACAATCCGCTTGATGCAAAAGTGAGTTGTCCTTCTTCCTTCAGGTTGAATTCACTGCCGGCCTCTTCAGAACCGTCTGATCCTGACGCTTCCTCTGAATCATCGCTTCCACATGCTGCTAAAACCAGGCTTGCAGAAAGAGCTGCTGTACCGAATATTGTAATTTTTTTCATTGTAATCTCCCCTTTTATATAATTGACTTTTTCTTTACCAGATTATCCTTTTTCAGAATCGATTTGCATGATGGGAGTCAAAGAAAATTTCTTTTTCTTCGTAAAGCTTCTCCACTCGCTGGACATTTTTATTTACTTTGTCATGATCTTTAACCGAAACAAACCTCATGATAGACGTTAAAAGAGAAAGTGCTGCTGTGAAGGAGTCAATTTTAAGATTTGAATTCATCGCTGCTTCTAAGACGATGTCCGAATAAGGAGCAACAGGTGAATCGGGCTGATCGGTAATGGAGACGACTGTTGCACCGTGCAGTTTTGAGGTTTGAACGGTTTCAACAATGTTTTTGGTGTAGCGGGGGAAAGCCAGAGCCAGTACTAAATCCTGCTCTCCAATTTTGGACAGCTGCTGGTAATACTGTGTGTCTCCCTGCATAAGCATCTCTGAGTTATCAAGAGCCATATTGAGCCACTGAACAAATAAATGTCCGAGACCAAAACTGAAAAAATTGCTTGTCACATAGATTTTTCTTGCATTGCTTATGTGTTCAACAACCTTTAATAGACTTTCTTCTTTCAGCGATTCTTTAAGTTTTGAAATATTGGCAATATCCGCATCCAGCAGGTTGTGAAGAAACGTCTGATCTTCGCTGAGTTCTTTATTCTCAGGCTGAATCTTCCGCCATCTCTCCTCTGCCAATTTCCGCTGGATCATATGCTGTGCTTCTGTGTACCCCTTATACCCAATCTTTTGCGTCAAACGGATTACCGTTGATTCGCTTACATTGACGTGCTTTCCTGCTTCAAGAGCAGATGAAAAAGCAATCACACTGGGTTCTTCAAAAAATAACTGTGCCACCTTCTTTTGACCTGCGCTTAAATAAGGATATGATTCCTCCAATTTTTGCAGTATTTCCTGCATTTCTGAGCCCCCAAATCCGCAACAATTCTGAAAACTTAGTTCAATTGTACCTTTATGAAGGAAATCCTGCAACCTAATCACAGAATTTTAAGTTTTTTTCGTTTATTTTATTTATTTTATTTTCCTTTTTTTACAAAATAAATAAGCTTTTTTTGCAGCCTGCTCATGCAAAAAAAGCTCATTTCTACGGTTAATCTTCTATTGTATAGCGATCATTTGTAAGGATTTCATGACAAATCTCATCTACTTGACCCTCGGACATTTCGGTTGTATCCAGAATAAATTTTTGATTGATTCCATTTTCATCAAATTGACGGGCCAATTCTATTGAACGATGACCCATTTGCTGGGATGCAGGACGGAGACGATCTCTTCTGACCAGTTCCTCCTCTTTCACCTGCAGCACAATATATTTTATTTTGCATTCTGCTTGTTCTCTCAGTCTTTGTTTTAGTCGAATTATCTCTTGCGGAAAGGCCACATAATCAATTACGACATCCATCCCGGAGCGTACAAAATTACGTGAAAGGTCAGCGATGTTTTTCCAGGTCAGCTCGAGCAGACGCTCGCTTTTCCAAGGAGGCTGATATCCACCGGCAACCATATGATTCACTACATCACCTTCGATACGGGCGCTGCTTGCAAGGGTCTGGGCAAGTGCTTTTGAAATCGTGGATTTGCCCGCCCCCGCCGGCCCTGATACCACATAAACTGTCTGCATCAGTCCGCAGCCTGCCTAACTTTGGCATATACACATGTATCAATCAGTTTTTTTGTCACAGGATTTATATCATTATTTTGCAAGATGCCTTCCAGCTTAAAACCGAGTTTCTCCGGGATTGCCCTGCTTTTACTATTTTCTGCATCACATCTGATTTCCACCCGTTGTGCATTCAGCGAGTTAAAAGCGAAGCGTGCAATTCCCTCTACTGCTTCTGTCATATAGCCTCGCCCGCTCATTCGGCTGTCAATCCAATAGCCTATTTCAAATTTACGGACGTCCCAGTTAATCCGGTGGAGACCGGAAGAAGCTACAAATTCACCTGTCTCCTTTAAAAACACGAGAAGCCGTAAGTCCTCTCTCGCTAAAAAATTTATATAGGACTCTCTTATATTAATCTCCGTTTCTTCCACTGTCGCCTCATGCGAAGCAAAAGGAAGCCAAGGCTTCAGCTCCTGCCTCGAAGCGTTCACTGATCCCCAAACCTTAACACCGTCACCCGGTTTTGCAGAACGGATGATTAATCGGTCTGTTTCAAATTGATCGGGAAAATCAAGTAATTTCGCATTCATTTCCAGGGTCCCCCATCTTTCTCTTGTTTAAAGTCCTACCCGCTCTTCACTCCAGCCCCACAGCTCTTCTGCCAGCCATTCATTATTCGCTTCTTCTGACACGTCCACTTCTTTCATTTTGTAATAATAACGGCCTGATTTGCCTGCCACGTCCTCACTTGTAGCAAGATGCAGCGCCGTTTTTGCCCCTTCCTCTGCTGTTTGGAAAAACGGCTTCAGAACGCGGGTAACCGTTTTGCCAAACTCCGTTTTCCGATCAACGCCAAGATTGGTCGCGACCGCACCAGGGTGTACAGCGTTCACAGTAACCTTGGTGCCTTCCAGACGTTTTGCCAATGCTTTTGTGAAAAGAACATTGGCAAGCTTTGAGCGTCCATACCCTTTTGCCACATTGTATCCCTTTTCAAAATGAGGATCATCAAAATCAATTTTCCCCCATTTATGAGCACCAGAGCTTACGACAACGATACGGGCAGCCTCTGCTTTTTTCAGTTCCTCCAAAAGCAGATTTGTCAGAAGAAAATGACCAAGATGATTGATGCCAAGCTGAGATTCAAATCCGTCATCTGTCAGCTGTCTTTTAAGTGAAACCACACCGGCATTATTAACAAGAACATCTAGATGATCAAATTTTTCTTTAAATGCTTCTGCAAACTCGCGAATGCTTTCCAAAGAACCTAAATCACCCTGCATGAGTGTGATTTCCTGTGACCGGCTTTGCTCTTTTGCTGAAATCCAGGCTACTTTTCCTCTTCTTGTATTTCTGCACAGCATTACAACATGCATTCCCTGCTTTGCGAGCTCCACGGTTGTTGCGAGCCCCATGCCGGAATTGGCTCCGGTTACTAATGCGATCTTCTTCATATAGAACACCTCTTTTATTTTTGTGGTTAAGCATAACAAAATCCCCTGATCTCCTCTACTACTTCCACTCCCGGCCGCCAATTCCTTCATTCTTTAGTCGATTCCTTTTTTCATCGAATTATCTTGGAAAAAAATGCTATAATGAAAGAAAATTCAACGTTTAAAGGGGGCTCATTTGTTATGCTGCGTATCCAGTTTGAACGGCTTGTCACCATTTCCGCCATCTGTATACTTTCAGGATTTATTCTTATTTTTGCGAGTACTCCCTGGGGGATACGTATTGGCGATTTTCCATCTGATATTGAAATCAATGGCTACATAACAAGCTTTTTAGTAGCAGGAGGTTTGATTGCGTCATTCGGTCTCTTGATCGCTGCCTATCTGCTCATTCATTGTCCTTATATGCCTGAAAGAGAGGAAGAGGAATGAACTCACATGCGGACTATTACGGTGCAGCTGGGGTTTGTGTAAATGAAAAAGGCGAATTGCTGATGGTTCTGCAGGGAACAAAGGAAGAAAAGAAGAAGTGGTCTGTTCCTTCTGGCGGGAGAGAAGCCGGCGAAACCTTTGAAGAATGCTGTATCAGAGAAGTCGAGGAAGAAACAGGATATACCGCAGAAATCGTTAAACCCGCATTTACAAAAAAGGAACTATTGGAATCCGGATTGCGGCTGGAGGTTCACTATTTTCTTGTGCGCATCACCGGCGGCAAAAAAACCATTCAGGATCCGGATGGTTTAATTTATGATATTGAGTGGAAGGATGCTGCCCAGTTTCAAACACTTGATCTCTCATTTCCCGAAGACCGAAACAGATTATCCAGCTATATCGCTTCACACCAAAAAGCTGTCACGCCTGAAACTGGCTGACAGCTTGAACTCTTTTACATAGCTTTGCGTTTATTCCCTTATCCCGGAGACCATCTGTGATTTGTCTAATTGATTTTTTCTGTTCTTTTTGCCGGACCTGTGCGTCTGAATTTTGTTCTTCAACTGTATGCAGCAACGTCATCATCCTCACATCCCATTGAATTGATCTCTTCTTTCCTTCAAATTCATTATAAAATATCAAGATTAACGGCATATTAACCCAGGTTATTTATTTGATTACTAAAATATTACAAATAGACTTGTGCCTTCTACTATTCAGACTTAAAATAAATAACAGCGCTTACAAATAGTATGGAGGGTTCCCATGATTAGAAGTTCAATTAAAGCAATTATTTTATCCAATCAACGCGTCTTACTCACGAAAAATAGGGATGAAGAAGGTGACTTTTATCTTTCACCCGGCGGTGGACAGGAACACGGAGAAACCTTTCACGAAACGTTAAAAAGAGAATGTATGGAAGAAACAGGATTCGAAATCGAAATCGGCGAAGTACTGTTTATCCGGGAGTATATCGGCAAAAATCATGAACATTCCGCCTTCGATTCCCAGGTTCATCAGGTAGAGGTATATTTCATTTGCCATTTGAAGGATGAAAACTGCTCTCCCACGCCCCTGTCCCCTGACTCAAATCAAATAGGCATAGAGTGGGTAGCTTTATCTGAAATGGATTCTTACCGTATTTATCCCAAAACTCTTAAAGAACAAATCGCATCTTATACAAAAAATAAAGCTTTGCCTATTTACCTAGGCGATGTGAATTAAAGGAGAAAAACTCATGAACTTGCAGATTACACGAGAAAAAAATCAAAGCGGACAAGACCAGGTGAATAAGTGGCTGTATGAATATAATCTTGCCCGGTTTCCAAAGGATCTTGGGGCCCGCTATGAGGAAGTTTCACTTTTTGTTAAGGATGCACAAAACGAGGTTCACGGAGGACTTTTAGGCGAGATCTGCTGGAACTGGCTTGAAATTCATGTTTTGATTTTGGATGAAGAAATACGTCAATCCGGCTACGGTTCCAAATTAATGAAAGAAGCAGAAAAAATCGCACGAGCCAAAAGCTGTGATTTCATTAAAGTAGACACACTCAGCTTTCAAGCTCGTGAATTCTATGAAAAATTAGGGTACGAAGTCTTCGGAACGCTGAAAAATGTCGGCCGTGACCATGAGCACTATTATCTAAAGAAAGATTTGATATAATGCAACACCGAGCTACTACCAACAGGATGCGATTATTTTGCATCCTGTTTTTTGTGCTGAAAATGCGAAGATGTGATGGGGAAAAACAAATTACATTACGGGCTATAAAATGAAGCCCTGAGATTATTGAGATGCTTCACCCAATCCCCTTCTTTTTATCACTTGAATAAATTATTGAGAATATCTTAATAGTGTACGACATACACTATAGGAAAAGAGGTGATGGAATGAGTGAAATATTTGCCTCTCTTGCCACGGAATTGCGGCGAGGAACGCTGACACTAGCGGTTTTAAGTCAGCTGGAAATCCCTAGATATGGGTATTCACTTGTGCAGCGATTAGAGAAATCAGGGATCTCAATTGATCAAAGTACACTTTACCCTTTGCTTCGCCGCCTTGAAAAGCAAAAATTAGTCACGAGTTCCTGGGATACAAGCGAGAGTCGGCCAAGGAAATATTATGTGCTCAGCAGCTATGGAAAACAAGTGTCCGCTCAGCTAAAAGCTGAATGGCAAAAAACTTCTTTAGAGCTTCAGAAATTATTGGAAGGAGATAGAGGAAATGAATCTTATTGACCTGTATGTCTATGAAGTGACCCGGCTGCTGCCTCTTAAGATCAGAGATGATATTGCATTGGAGCTGCATTCGTCCATTCAGGATATGCTTTCGGAAGATTCGACGGAGGAAGAGATTAAAAAGCAGCTATCAAAGCTCGGGGATCCCGCAAAACTTGCCCACAATTATACCGGAAGACCAAAATTTTTGATTGGTCCGGCTTATTATGGGCACTATCTATCTATTTTAAAGCTTTCACTGATGATGACATTAACCGTTGTTCTCGTGACCCAAATCATTTTCTCTCTTACGTCGTTTTCAGGGGGGATAAATCCTGTTTCTCTTTTGCTTCAAACTTCATTTAATGTGGTCGGACAGTCATTTGTTGTCGGAGCTCAGCTGTTCTTTTGGGTTACAATTGTTTTTGCTTTTATTGAAAAATCAGCTGGGATCAGGGATCACTCTTCCCAGCCAGGTTCTGGTTCACGTTGGAGTCCTGACGACTTAAAGGATGTTTACTCCCTTCCCAATAAGAAGAGGATCACTAAATCAAAAATTATCGGTAAATTAATCTGGACTGCTGTATTGGCGGGGCTGTATTTTAATGCTTCTCACCTCATTGCAGTATTTGAACGGAACGGCGCAGGTGGCTTTGAGAGCACTATACCTATTTTTAACGAGGACGTTTTATTGTCTTTTTGGCCACTTATCATTTTATTGATTGCCACAGAAGTAGCTTTAGCCATTTATAAATGGGTGATTGGACATTGGACACGGCACCTCGCATCCATTAATTTGATCCGTAATGGCATGTTCATTGCCTCTTTTGGGGTTATCGTAAGCCGGCCTGCCCTCTTTAATCCAGCATTTATCTCCTATATGCAGGATCAGCTGGGTCAATCAAGCATCGAATTGTTAAACGTGCTTCATTGGCTGGTACTTTCCTCCATCCTCACGGCAATTCTTTATGGAATGATTGATTCGTACGCAGGAATAAAAAAGGCACAACTGAACGTGATCCGGTTATTTACAGCTTAGCTGGAGAGAAAAGATGAGCGAAAGAAGCGCAGCGATCCGTCCAAAAAGCCTGAGACATATTGGTCCCAGGCTCCCGCTTTGTGGTTATGTAGTCGGCCATCTATTTTTCAAAGGCTTCTTCTATTTTGCCGAGCGTTCGATCTTCGAATTTTGCGATTGCAATTCCGTAAAGAATGCCAAACAATGCACCGCCTACTACTTCGATCGGCTGGTGACCGAGCAATTCCTTCAGATCCTTTTCACGTTTTGTGTATTCCAGACTAGGATAGTCGCCGGAGATCACTTCAAAATGGTCCTCAAGTTCATTTACCAGACGCGCGATTTCTCCTGTGTGCCGTCTGACGCCCTGCGCATCGTACATTACGATCGATCCGAATACGACAGCAATCGCGGTTTCAATATGTCTGGTTCCGCGATTCGCCGCTACGTATGCTGCCAAAGAGGCTACGCCTGCTGAATGGGAGCTCGGCATGCCTCCTGTTTGTAAAAGTGGCTTCCAGTCCCATTTTCCGGTTAATTTTTTGTTTGTAAATACTTTTAAACCTTGTGCAATTCCGATTGCGGAAATTGCTGTAATAATTCCACGGTTCATATTTCCACCCTCATTCCTGTAGTATAGCTGCTATTTTCCCTTACCCTTTTTCAGATCATTATAACCGGCTGAATGAAACGATCTTGGGTTGTGTATTTCACAAGCTTTCCCTGTAGACAGTGTCCTCTATACGCATGGAGGAAAAGAGAAAAATTGAAAAAAGAGGTTGGGACATAGTTTAGAATGAGTTGGGCGAAGCATAAAGCGTCCACTTGAAGCGCAGTGAACCAGAAAAGACGCCTGAGAAACCTTGTCCCAGGCACTTTACAAAAGCTTTTCCTTTTCAAGCGCCACGAGCATTTCCTCAATCGTGTGACTTTGCAGAATGTCTAAATAAACAGGCGTAAGCGTTTTAACCATTTTTTCCAGATTGGTTCTCATTCTTTTAACCAGAAAATATAAGCGTATCCCGAAGTATAGATCTGTCACGGGAATCCAGCGTGCTCTTTTTTGAGCAGGCAGAACGGGATAGGTGCTTAGGTCTCTTCTGGCATGCAATTTCCCAATTATTTCGATTGCCTTCTGGTTATTTTCCTCAAATCTTTCTGTTTCAAGGATAAGCAGCTTTTTTTGCTCCTCGGTAATAAAGTAATGAGAAAAGAATGCCTGCCAGATCCTCTCTCTTTTTTGTGTAACGGATGTGATTAATTGAAATATCGGAGGAATTCGTTCGTTCATCTTGTGGATCATTTCATCGATTTGAGACGATTGAGTAAAATAAATTTTCACCACATCATGCAAATGACGGACACCCGAGAATAATGCAATATTAATTCCTGTTAGTGCTTCTATTCCTTTCACGAAGTCTCCTTCCCTGAATGCAGCGCCGTATTCCTGCGCAAGAAGCTGCAGCCTTGAGACAAAGCTGTCCGGTACTTTTTCTGCCATGGCACGAAGGCCGCTTGTTCCGGGATTGGTATCCATCATGCGAACGTTTCCTGTGGTAAAGAATCCCCTGATGCTGCTGATTGCATACACAGGGTCATCCTCTGATATGAGCTGGTCTATTCCTTCCGTTTTTTCTTCATAATAGGATTGGGCAAACAAGGTTAATTCACCTGGAGGAAGTGTGTAAAGAGCGGCTGGGTCTTTGAGAATTTCTGGAAACGCCTCAATTAATCCGCTTCTGAAATTCCGGTCCGTAATCGCCAGCTGATAGACGCTCGGCTGTGCTCCATTTACACTATAGAGCTTATAAAATCCATTGCTGATTAAATGAGCAGCTGCATTATTGTTATGGGCGAGGGAGTGTGCGAGACCTATCACTGCCGGAATGTCCCCTGACTTCTCGCAAAAATAACGTACAGCATGGTTCATGAAGATCTGGGCACTGACAGCCTGGTACGCCTGTCCGCCTCCAAAAAGCGAGCTGATGTTGTAATACCAGTCTTCTGAATCAATTGTTCCCTGTGAAATAATATATAGCTGATTCAGGTTCATTTGCGGAGAGGTAAAATGAACGGCAGTACCGTTATAGCCTGAAGTATCCGGTTTAAGCGCTTCCACTTCTGACGACCATAGGATTCCAATTTCTGCTTCAAGAGGAGTTTGGGTTTCTTCATAGTATATTTGCTGCAATTTTTCTTTAAAAAGGGGCTTTGGAAGATTCTCATATTCTGTTTCCAGCACACGAAGTCTCAGGCCATCAGTAGACAACACTTCAGGACCCATTTGCGGCACCGCCCTGGGAATGAAATACGACAGAATGCATAATGTGCTGACACGTCGCTTTTTCCCGCGTTTTTAACTCCTCATGCAGGGTTTCTGTCAAAGGGCTGCTGAAAAAATCATAATAAAACTGCATTCCGCCTCTGCCAGCTGTATGCTGAACGTATCCTATGTATCCAGTTCTTACAAGGTCACCTGATCGCTGGTCGGCCCCCCTTGCCATATATACATCCTTTGTCTCAAGCGCAACTTTATCAAATGCCAGTTTTTCGCCTGCATGAGATTGCGTAATAGCAAGATAGTCGGGAACAAATCGGGGATCGTTTGCTGCAAAAAAAGCAATCCTGAGATGAACCGTTCCCGTATCGCCGCGATTGATATAGCATAAATAGGATTCAAAATCTTTACTCGGTGCAAGCGTATAGCTCATGCTGTCAATAATCGTTTCTTCCGGAATGATCATTTCGTAGCTGCCTGCAGCTGAACGCAAGGGATAAAACCCCGGCTCCGTTTCTTGCGTTAAAGGAATGAATTGACGCGTAAATTCTTCCTGAAACGCACGATCAAAAGAAAAACCTTTCTTATATCCTTCTTGAAACAGGTCGTTCTTCGGACTCTCCATTCAGCTTCCTCCCCGATTTTTTGATGAAAGACTCAACCAGTTATGTTTTCCATTAATTGTATCATACTTCCCTTCTTAATTTTCTCTAAAATAAGGGACTAACAGGATTAACAATTCTGAAACATTTTTCCTTTTGAACCGTACATCATACTAGAGGTGAATTAAAAATGTACTTACATATAACAGAACCATCACGTAAAATTTCTTCAAAAATCATTAGAATCTGGCAGATGACCAATACCATAGGGCACACAGCCGTCCTGATCATTTTAGGCGTTCTTCTTTATCTCAGCAGTGTCTACCAATGGGCAGGGTGGATCGATACAGCCCTTTACATCTTAGTAGGATTAATGGTCGTTTCAGCTATTTTCTCTATTTTTATCGAACCATCCTTTCTTCAAAAATCCTGGCGCTATGAAATTGATGAGGAGTTCGTTCAGTTAAAGCATGGCCGATTCAATCAGTATCACACGCTCATTCCGATGGAGAAGGTAGAGTATGTGACGACTGATCAGGGACCTTTTTTACGCAGGCATGATCTGTACAATGTGAAAATCGGAACGACCACATCCAGTCACACGATACCGGCCATTTACAAGGATGAAGCTCTTGCGCTTCGCTCTCAGATCGCCGTTTTTGCTAAGGTGAAAGACACTGATTCAGAAAGGGAAGAAGAGGAATGATGACTCAGCCGAAACGATATCATCCAGCATGGCTGTTATTTGAACTGTATTCTTTTATAAAAAATACCTTTTTCTTTATATTGTTTTTATTTGTATTAAGAGCCGGAACCAATTCCGGGTGGATTTTATGGGCAAAATACGCATTTATCTTTTTCGCAGTCTGGACATTGATCCACATCGTTTTGAAATGGTTCGTTCAAACCTATCAGATTACGAATCAATCGATTATTCTCCGGGAAGGCGTGTTTGTTAAAAATCAGCGGACGGTTCCTTTTGAGCGGATACAAAACAATCAAACGAGCACCAACTTTCTTCACCGTATGCTCGGCTTAACCTCTCTTTCTCTTGAAACCGGCACAAGCGATGCACAGGCTTCAGTGAAGTTTACCGTCCTTTCCAATGACGAAGCCCAGCAGATTTTAACGGCAGTCAATCACCAAAATACAGCGGAAACAGAAGAAACAGAAGAAAAAATGGAAGAAACAGCTTATAATCGTACGCTTTACTTTCGCTCAACTAAAAAAGATACGTTAAAGGCGGCATTTACTTCCTTAAGTTTTCTAGCTATTTTCCCTATTTTAGCGGCTGTTTACTTTCAAATTGATGATTTTTTCAGTCTGGAATCATCCGCCGAAAACATTTTTTTCTATTTTGCAGACCATCTATGGATGCTGATCCCTCTCTTTATTACTGCCATGATCCTCTCTGTTGCGATCGGCTATGTTCAGACGGTTATTAAATATGGAAACTATGAGATCTCAGCAGATGACCAGCGGATTTACATCCAAAAAGGTGTGCTTTCTACTTCATCCTTTTCCATTCCTAAAAAGAAAGTTCAGGCGATTACAATTCATCAATCTTTGATTAAAAGAATGCTGAATATGGCGGAGGTAAAGCTGGTAAGTGCCGGGAAAATGGGTGATGGAAAACAGGAAACCAATTCACTTTATCCGTTTATGGCCAAAAAAGAGGCTTACCGTTTAACTAATATTCTCCTGCCGAATTATCAGATTGAAGAAAATATGAAAAGGCTGCCCAGAAAGGTCCTGCTTTTAAAGCTTATTTCTCCTTACTTCGGGACGCTGATTGTCGGGGCAGGTTTGTTTATCTTTCAGCGTGAATGGATTTGGATAACGGGGATTGTCTTTTTACTTGGCATTGCCTCCCGCGTCCTGGACTATCTGTTCACCAGCTACCTAAGACACGGTGACTTTATTCAGACGAGAAAAGGCGGCTTTTCAAATGAAACCTTTTTAACCCGGAAAGAGCGTGTTCAGCAAATTGAAGTCCGTCATTCCTGGCTTCAGCGAAAATTCAATGTGGCAACTCTCGAATTTTCCAATCGCTCAAAACCTGTTTATGTCAGCCAATTAGCCGATGTCCCCAAAGAAGATGTCAGCGACTTTTACCGCTGGTTTAAACAGAAATCCTGAGGATGCCGTACTTATTTAAAATAAATAAAACAAATTAGTTTGAATCAAATTTAGAGAGACCGGCAAATTCCGGTCTCTTTTTTTCGCTTTCTTTTACTAAAGGGTTAAAAATGATAAAAATATTCCGATATTAAGTATAAAAGCACGTATAGCATACTATTTTTGGAAATATAACGTGATACTGCGCTCTGTTTTATTGAATCATCAAGCGTGTAATCAGAAGAAAATCGGAGGAAGCCTATGTTTTCATTTACGAAAGAAAGAAAGAATCCCCTGCTGTTTCATGCCTCAATCGGATTTCCTGAAAAATCAGCCATTGCTGCAGCTGCAGATGAAAGTCTGTCTGACAGATTATATTATATGGGCTATACGCAGGCTCAGGTAAATACATTAAAAGAAATGGCTCCCCTCATGGAATACATCCTTGATGAGGTGCTCGAAAACGTTCTCGATCATTTGATGAAAAGTCCTGAAATGGCTAAAATTGCTCAAAATCAATCTACACGGGAACGGCTGAAAAAAGTATTCAGTGATTATTTTGGCAGTCTTCTGACCGGAAAGATGGATGAGGATTTTCTTCAAATGCGCAAGCGGATGGGCAGTACACATAACCGGAATTTTGTTCCTGTTACCTGGTTTATTGCTTCTTACTCTGCTTTTAACACCCTGATCATTCCGAAGATTGTTGAGCATTATCAGCAGCAGCCAGAGATGTTATCGCAGGCTATACAGGCCGTTTCACATGCGATGAATCTGGACTCGCAGATTGTGATTAACCAGTACATGGATGCCAGGCTCCAGGAAATTAATGAAGCAAATGATTTACGGCTTAATCTTCAGCAGGAGATTGTGTCGGTCAGTCAGGAAGTGGCAGCTTCTGTTGAGCAGACTGAAGCGGCTATTTCAGACACCAGCTCAAGAGCGGCACAGATTCTTGAAGAAACGGGACAAACCGAAAAAACAAGCAAAAACCTTGTCGGTCTGACCATTCAAAATGAAGAACAGATGGAAAAAATGGAAGTGCAATTTATTCAATCGACTGATAAAGTAAATACTTCTCTTTCCGGCATACAGGACTTAAAAGAAACGTCTGAGGAAATTATCCGGATGACGCAGGGAATCGAAGCGATCGCAGACCAGACCAATCTTTTAGCTCTCAATGCTTCGATTGAAGCAGCGCGTGCCGGCGAACATGGAAAAGGATTTTCGGTCGTGGCAAGCGAGGTGCGAAAGCTTGCTGAAAACTCAAAAGAGATGAGCAACAGCATCAACACACTGATTGGCAAAAATAACGCCAGCATTACCAAGCTCGTTTCCCAAATGGAGGATATCACCCAATCGAATAAAGACTCTCAAACAAAGCTGCAGGAAGTAAAAAGAGGGTTGTTCACAGTTAAAACAGAAATGGAAAACTACCTCGACATGTTTGGCCGCAACAAGCGTGATTTAGATAAAATCGTGGAATCAATCCAGGAAATCAGCCACACGACGGAAGGACTTTCTTTACTAACAGGCAATTTACTGATAAAAGCAGAGCAAAATATGTAAGCTTACTTAGAAGGTTAGGATCAGTTTATCATGCTGGCGGGCTGGAGCAGAGTTGACTGGATGCTGTTGCATTTAAAGCGTCCACCTCCCGCCCCGCCTGCTCCCACTGACTAAAACACGCGGTAAATGATCGAAACTCATTTTCAGCGGTATTCTGATTCTGTTCGGTTTGCTTCAAGCAGCCGCTTCAATCTCTCAGGTTCATCTACATGAAAAGCCACCTCCGTTACTATCTGCTTCTTCCCCATAAACATGGTTGCTTCAACCGGCTCTTTCAGGTAAACAACTGCCTGTGGATGCACTTCCTCAAAATCCTTTAGCATAAAAGTTAGCGCATGACCCCCTGGCTGTGTGCCCCACTCCACTTTATCTACATTTTCCAACTTGAATACAATCCGTTTCATAAGACCTTGCGCAGCATAAATCGTTCCATTTTTAATCTCGACGGGATGAAGGCGGGTGATTTGAATTTCGGCGAGAAACAGGAGAATCGAATAGATATTTAAGCAGAGTAAAATGATAGAGAGTACGGGCCATCTGTCATGAAGCCACCAATGAATCCCAATGGTCTCAATTAAAATGGCATGAATGATCATAACGTGAAAGGCAATCGCGGAAGTGTTTTTGTGGAGTGTGACTGTTCCTTCATGACGGGGAGGATTTCTCCTCCAGGAAAATAAGGCATAATACAGCATCATTCCTTCTGATAGGATCACCCGGATAAGCAAGCGGTCTTTCGTCATTTTTTGGACAGCTGGCAAAAGCGAAAACACCGGACCTGCATCCATCCTTTTCATCTCAGCTTTAATGAAAGGAATCTTGCGAATCAGCCATATGATCAGGACCATTTCAACAAGAATGAAGATGCCTTCTGCTATGAGTCCTATATAGAGAAGCACGGTATACGGAGAAAAATATTCCATTGGAATAATGAATCGAGCTGCCAGTAACCCAAGCACCGCCATTCCAGCTGCCTGCTTTTTTGAAATGGGAAAAGCAGCGTAAGCCAGCAGCGGGGCTACAATGATGAAGTCCAGCAGTGAACCGATCACCATTCCTTTTTCAATCTCCAGTGTGAACGCCTGCAGCACGGATGGCTGGTATAACAGGATATTCGCACTAAGCAGTAAGAACAAAAATCCAATGCACCATTTAGAAAGCACCGACTGTCTTAGAATCATTCCCATTCACTCCCTCCCCTTTATCCCTCTATTATATACCTGCAGTACTGCCAGCTCTGAGTTATTGTCAGAAAAATATGTGAACATGCGACCCAATTTTCGCAAAAAAAAAAAGACGGATGATGGTCCGCCCGCTTCTGTTCATTTCCACTATTTTAGTACTTCCTCCAAGCGATCCTTCGCCTTTCCTTCACTTAAGTAGTAAGTACCATCTCGATCACCGCTTGTAAAAATCGTAAACTGCCCGCTTTCTTTCCATAAATAAATCTTTTCTTCTTTATTGTCCTCGTAAAACACGGTCATTTTTATATTGGCAGACTGCGACATTTCCGACTGACGTTTTTCATGAGCAGCCTTATTCAAGCTCTCGCGAATCACTTTTAGGGATGACTTGTCTGTTATGTATGATTGAATTCCATACTCTCCAGTATCCTGATCCCAATACTGAATGGCTACGTGGTCAATTTTAGAAAACGTATTGGATGCAAGGATGATACTGGCAAGAGTAAAAAATAGTGCCAGTGCAGCAAAGACCGTTTTCTTCATCTCCATTTCCCCTTTTCTCCTTTTCTTTTTCTCACTTAACAGACGTCCGGACCTATCGAAAAGTTACAACCTGCGACTCAATTTTTTCATCTAGGCCAGTCACGATTTTAGTCATGGCCGCATTAACCTGCATCCGTTTCACACGGAAACCGACAGCCTCATTTAAAAATGTGTTTTCAAGCTGAAATAGGGAACAACAAACTAATGTCTTCACAAAATAAAGGAGTTGGAATAGATGAAACCCGAAATAAAAGCTTTTGTATTTGATGCCTACGGTACGCTTTTTGATGTACACTCTGTCACCAAAGCCTGCGACGATTTTTTTCCTGATAAAGGGGAAGCAATAAGCCAAGGCTGGAGAAAAAAACAACTGGAATATTTTTTTCTTCGTCAGGTGATGGGAAGATATGCACCTTTTGATCAGGTCACTCTTGATGCTCTGCGCTACGCTGTAAAGGAACAGCAGGAGGAGCTTTCACATGAACAGGAATTAACTTTGCTGGATGCGTATAAAAAGCTGGATTCCTATAAAGAAGTTAAAGAGGTGCTCAGCGCACTTCAAGGCAGGAAACTGGTTGTTTTCTCTAACGGATCTCCTAATATGCTGGAGCCGCTTGTAGAACAGTCAGGGTTTTCTTCTTTATTAACGGATACTCTCAGCGTGGACAAAATCAAACAATTTAAACCTTCTCCCGCTTCCTATAATCAAGTTCTCGAGGAGCTGAATGTACGCCGTGAAGAAGTGCTGTTTATGTCTTCAAATGGATGGGATATCTCCGGAGCCAAGAGCTTTGGTTTTCACACAGCATGGATCAACCGCAATGAGCTGCCGCAGGAAGAATTAGGACTGAAGCCGGATTGTGTCTATACAGATTTAAAAGGAATAGTAGAATGGCTTTAATAGATAGAACTTGCTCATGTATATTTTATGCGTGTCCTATGTAACTTATAACAACGAAATGATGACTTTAACAATAAAATCGGATCGCAGCTGGTAGAATGGCAGGCTTTTCACTCTTATGGGGGGTTTTGTTATCATTCTATAAAAAAATGAGCCTTGGGCAACTGTGTGTGATGCTCATTGACCGGTTCACTGCGCTTCGGGCGGACGCTTTCCGCAGGGACGGCGCTGAGCCTTTTCAGGGCCGTGCCCTGTAAAGTCTCAGCTTGCCGTCATATCCTGCAGGAGTCGCCACCCTGCGCTCCGCTCACCTCATACTACTAAGAGAGATTGCCTCATCATTAAACTTTTTATTTTTTTCCAGCTGCCTTTTATTCCAAAGGAGAGTGTAGATGAAGAATCGTATAGCGTTGATAGGTGTAACATTAATCGTTACTTTGGTTTTGGTTCCAAACGCTATGGAAGACTTTAACTCCAGCCTCTACAGTCAAATTTACTACTCTTCCATGTTCGTTGTGGCAGGGGTTTTTTACATTGCTTTTGCCGTTATAACTGTAAAGAACTACAGAATAAAAAAACATAAGAACTCCAATTAAATTACCTGAACTTAGAATACGATGACAAATCCTATTTAAAGTCCTGTGAAAGATTAAAAGCGACTAAGGCACATTTGCCCCAGCCGCTTTCAGATAGTAATAAATCAAAGATCTATTACTGACTATTACCCTTTGATTAAATCAAAATATGATTGTGAAATCAGATTCTTGTACCAGTAATAGCTATTTTTTTTTGTTCTTTCGAGTGTATCGAAGTTCACATGCACGATTCCAAAACGCATATCGTATCCTTCTGCCCATTCGAAATTGTCCATAAGTGACCAGGCGAGATAGCCTTTTACGTTCACACCTGATTGCATAGCACGGTGGACGCTTGCGATATGGCTTTTCATGTAAGAGATGCGGTTGTCATCCTTCACTTCTCCGTTTTCAACCCCATCGTTATAGCAGGCACCATTTTCCGTTATGTAGATCGGAACCTGACCATAACGCTGATTCAGGTATGTCAGCAATTGATAGAAGCCTTCAGGGTAGATCGGCCATCCTATATCTGTTCGCTCATAATTAAAATCGAGGTTTTCTACATGAAAAAGACCATTTCCTTCATCATACCGCGCCACATTACCCGTATAGTAATTGATTCCCACGAAATCGATCGGACTTGAGATCACGTCCATATCGCCCTCCTGAATCGGAACGGTGACATTTTCTTTTTCCTTAAACCAATTGACCAAAAAGTCGGGGTATTCTCCTTTAAAGACAGGATCCATAAACCATTCAACCTGCCAGCCATTTGCACGGCGGACCGCCTGCTGATCCTGTTCTGAATCAGAGTAGGCTTCTGACCATCCGGCATTGGGGGCATAGCCGATCTGCGCCTGCTCATCAATCTCTCTCAACGACTGAACGGCACGGCCATGTGCAAGCATCAAATGATGAGCGATGGTTGTCGCTGCTTGCAAATCTTTCTTTCCTGGTGCATGTATTCCAAGGTAATTTGAAAGATAAGATGCACACCATGGTTCATTTATCGTAATCCATGTTGAAATCTTCCCTTTAAACGATGAAAAGACGGTTTTTGCATAGTGGTCAAACGCCTCAACCGTTTCCCGGCTTTCCCATCCGCCTCGGTCTTGCAGAGCCTGAGGAAGATCCCAATGGTACAGTGTACACATCGGTTTGATATTATGTTCAAGCAGCTCGTCCACTAAACGGTGATAGTAATCCAGACCTTCCTGGCTCAGCTCGCCGTCCCCATTTGGAAAAATACGCGGCCATGCCATAGAGAAACGATAGGTGGATACACCAAGTTCCTTTAGCAAAGCAACATCCTCTTTATATAAATGGTAGCTGTTGCATGCGACATCTCCATTGTCTTCGTTTTTTACATTACCCGGTTGTTTTGAAAAAGTGTCCCAAATAGAAGCACCTCTTCCTCCTTCATTTGCAGCTCCTTCAATTTGATAAGAAGCTGTCGCTGTTCCCCAGATAAAATCTTCTGGAAATTGGATCTTACTCATTCCATTACCTCCCTCGGAAGTGGTGCTGTATAGTAGGTTCTAATCACTGGGATAAAAATTGAATAGATTGATATAGCGAGCAAACTGCCTGTAATCAAACTGATAAATGGCATGATGAGGACCCCTGTTAAGCAGGCTGCGAAGATCGCCAGCATCGCAAGACTTCTCTTCCATTCAATCCATAGCAGTAAAAAGCTGTTCTTTATAATTCCGATCACATTTAAATCTGTTTTCATCGTCTGTACCGTCATATACGGCATCATTAACAGCCACATCACGAAAAACAGGATCGCTGTGACGTAAAGGACATCTGCCATTGCCATTACAAAGGAGGCAGCCAGCCAGGCATCTGCTGCGAGTATGGTCAGTCCGGCAAACCAAATGCCTGAAAGAGTTAAGCTCGTTTTGCCGGCATGTTTTTTGAAGCTTGTATGAAAAGAATGGATAAAGTAAGGAGATAATCCTTCTTTTTTCCACTTATGCATCGTTTCGATTGCCGCTGCCAGTGCAGGAATAAACGTGATAATCAAAAGGGAGTACACGAAAAGCAGGAGGTTCAGCAAAACAAAGGACGCAAACATTTCCATGATTCCTAAAAAACCTTTTATCACCTTCGACTCCTCCTTAATACATTTTCTCTGCAGCCAACCCGCAGCTCTCTCTGACTGTCAATTCCGGATCAACCAGCAAGGATCTTGTTTTTCCTTTTTTATCAATTAAATCGCTTAATAGCTTTGCTGCCAGAATCCCGATCTTTTCTTTGTCCTGACGGATGGTTGTGAGCTTGGGGTGCGAATAACGGCATGCTTCAATGTCATCACAGCCGATTACTTTGATATCATTTGGCACCTGCAAGCCATTTTCTCTTAGCGCTCTTACAGCACCAAGCGCCATCAGATCAGAAAAAGCAAAAATCATCTCTGGAAGATTTCCTTTTTGTTTTGCAATCATTTGATTCATTAGGCGGTATCCGGATTCTTCATAATAATCACCGTATACAGTCCATTCATCGTTCAAAAGCAGACCGAATTTTTTCATGGCCTCTTTAAATCCCTCTTCACGTAGCATGGAAATTCTTGAATCATGTGTTCCACCAATCATCCCTACCCGTTCGATGGAATTCATATATGCATATTCAACTACTAAATGAGATACTTTTAGGTTGTTGGTCATTACATAGCTTGACCGTTCTCCTTTAAGCTCGATGTCGATTCCTACACAGGGGATTGAGCTGTGATCAAGCTGTTCAATCGCATCTTCCACGTCATCCCCGGCAATAATCAGTACACCATCCACATTATAGTGGCGGCAGCGGGATAAGTAATTCCCCTTATATTGTTCATTGGAGAAAAAGATAAAGTCATAGCCTAACAATCCAATCTGGCTCTTAAAGCTATTTAACACCTGATTAAAAAATGGATGTGATAAATCGACATTGATTTTTCCTGCGTAGACAATGCCGATTAAGTTTGTTTTTTTCGAAGCAAGGCTCTTCGCTGAATGTGTCGGTGAGTAGCCTGTTTCTTTAATAATCGCCCTTACCCGATCCTGCGTTGCTTTGCTTATATTTCCTGTGTTATTCATTATTTTTGATACTGTGGCAGCAGAAACTCCAGCAAGTACTGCTATATCCTGTATGGTATATCGTTTAGTCATACTGTCAGCTCCTGTACTCTTCCCCGTGCTAATCAACTTTTTACCGCGCCTTGAGTCAGGCTGGAGATAAAGAGTCTGTTGAAGAGAAGAAAGATCAGAACAAGCGGGATTGTAGCCCAGAAAGTTCCTGACAATATCATACCATTATCCTTCACGTAAGCGTCGATCAACCCTCTAAGCGCGATCTGAATTGTATGAACAGATTCATCTCTCAATACAACCAGCGGCCATAAGAAATCATTCCACATATACATAAATTTAATGATTGCAAGAGTGGCAAAGGCAGGCAGAATAATCGGCACTGCGATATTCCAGTACACACGGATACGGGAGCATCCATCGATTTTTGCTGAGTCAAGCAATTCATCCGGTACATTGCTTGAAATATACTGTCTCATCCAGAAAATACCGAATGCGTCAATGAGTCCCGGTACAATTACAGCCTTTAAATCATTCAGCCATCCCAATTGCGTAATAATATAGTACTGGGGAATCAGGCCAAGCTGTGGCGGAACCATCATCGTAATTAGCAGAAGTCCAAACAACAGATTCTTGCCTTTAAAATGATATTTTGCAAATGCAAATCCTGCAAGTGAACATAAGAATAGAACACCAATTGTGGAGATAGTCGCTACAATAATGGAATTTCCAATTGCACCGAAGAAATCAATGTTGCTTAATACATTTTGAAAGTTGGTTACCAATTCAGGGCCGGGTAAATAAGCCGGCGGAACACTATTGATCACGCTGTTGTGATTGGTCGCCATGACGAACATCCAGTAAAAAGGGAAGATCGACAGTAATGCACCAATGACTAAAACCGCGTATAAACTAATTTTCGAAATAACTTTGGACATTTTCGGCTCTCCCCCTTATTTAAATACTTTGTTCGCCAACAGAGAATTCACAGTAGCAAATACGATAATAATCAGGAATAAAATGATGGCTGATGCAGAAGCGGTTCCAAATGCCATATTTGAAAATGCCTCTCTCCACAGATAGAGAACAACCGTAATTCCTTCTTCTCTCAGATTTCCGCCTAAAAAGATGAGCGGTTCTGTAAACAATTGAAGTGATCCAATGGTTGAAAGGAAGATCGTAAAGATAATAATTGGACGAAGCATTGGAATGGTGATAAAGCGGATTTTTTGCCAAACCGTCGCCCCATCAATCGTAGCCGCTTCGTATAAATCGTTTGGAATCCCCTGCATGCCTGCAAGATAAATAATGGTGTTGTACCCAAGCCAGCGCCAGAATACCATCACAGCAATCGCAATTTTAACGCCCCATTCATTTGTCTGCCAGTTCACGCTATCCAGCCCTATTACGTTAAAGAACACATTGACTAAACCGAAGTCCTGGCTGCTGAACATTACGCCAAAAATAATGGCAACCGCTACAGTAGAGGTTACATAAGGCAAGAAGAAAGCAGCTCTAAATGCACTTTGAAACTTAACGAGCGCCGAGTTCAAGGCGAACGCAAGAAAAATTGCTACAATCAGCTGAGGCACTGTTCCCAGCACACCCATAATAATCGTGTTCCACAGAGACTTCCAAAAAATTGGATCCTCCATTACAAATACAAAATTTTGAAACCCAACAAACTCCATCTCACCTAAACCATTCCACCGCTGAAAACCAAGATAAAAACTGAACAGCATAGGAAACAAACCGAATATGGCAAATAAAATAAAGAATGGCGAGATAAATAGGTAGCCAGATAAAGATTCTTTTCGTTTCTCATTCCACCTTTTCGGTGAATGTGCTTCTGCACTCATTCTGATGTCCCTCCTTTAAGAGAAAGAAGACCAATGCGAAAATCACACTGCGCATTGATCTTCAGTCCAATCTTTATTGACGCTCAAGCTGGGATTTGATGCGTTCAACCGCTGCGTCCCACTCGTCTTGAGGATCTGTTCCTTCACTTGCCACATTTGTGAGCGCTGTCATCAGCTCATCGTGTACGATAGAATAATTTTTACCCATGTAGATCGGTTCAACTGATTCTGCTGCTTCAGCAAAGATTTCGGCTGTATTCAAGCCGCCAAAGTACTCATCAGATGTATTGGCAAATTCTTCATCTTCGTATACCTCAGGTGCAGATGGGAACATTCCGCTGTCTTTAAAGGATTCAAGCTGTCTTTCAGGTGCTACAAGCCACTCAACAAATTCGTAGGCTTCTTCAGGCTGATCGGATTCTTTAGGGATCGCGATATAAGATCCGCCCCAGTTACCGGCACGCTCAGGCATTTGAACAATTCCCCAGTCACCTGAAGCATCCGGTGCGTTTCCTTTAATGCTTGCTACCATCCAGGCCGGAGCCAGCAATGCACCATAGCTTCCTTCAGCCATTGCGTTACCCCATTCAGGTGTCCACATCGCATTTTGACCAACGAGATCTTGTTGAATCATTTCTGCAGTGTCATCGTACGCCTGTTTTACATATGGAGAGTCTTCAATAATCAACTCATCTTCTGTATTAAAATATTGTTCTGGTGCCTGATCTCTTTTCGCTGCAAATAGCGTTTCAGGTGTATCAACCATCATTTTTCCAGTTGTATCATGGATAATTTTCGCTGTTTCTTCAAATCCAGCCCAATCACTCACGAGCGGCTGTACTTCTTCCGGCTCTGTAGGAAGACCCGCTTCTTCAAATACGTCTTTGCGGTAATACATAACGGATGGGCCAATATCAGTAGGAAGACCCATTAAAAATTCACCGTCTGTACTTTCTGCTATATTCCATTTCCAGTCCAGGTAGTCCCCTTTAACATCCTCCGCTCCAAACTCATATAAATTATGGAATCGGTCCTGCGCGTCTAGAAATTTAGAAATCTCACTAACTTCTATCATTGTAATATCCGGTGCACCCGAGTTTGAAGAGACAGCTGTAAACAAGTTATTATGCAAGTCTCCCATTTCCGTGAAGTTTACCTTAATTTTCACATCAGGATTTTCCTCCATGTACTGAGCTGCCAGTTCTTCATAATTGGTCGCTCCAAATACCCAAAAGTTTAACTCATCACTGTCTCCCCCGCTGCCTCCAGATGAACGATCTTCAGCACACCCCATCAAACCAAGCACTGCTGCAGACATGGCTACCGTTCCAAGAATCTTTTTCATTTCCATCCCCCTAATTTAATACGTTAGTTTAAGTAAGCGATTACCCTAATAGACAAAAAAATATCGTTGTTCTTATAGAATATATTAGGGTAAGCGCTTACTTATGATTATTATAGCGTATTAAATAATGAAATCAACCACTTTTTTAAATTTTTAAGGTAAACGGTTTCCTAAACATGATTAAGCCATAAGAAGAGAATAATTATTGATCACTAAAAAAGAGCTTGGGACAAAAGTGTCTCAAGCTCTTTGACCGGTTCGCTGCGCTTCAGGCGGACGCTTCCGCGGGGGACGGCGCCACCTTACCTTCTGCTACGCTCTCCTTCTACTCACGATAAATACTTTTTCATTCTTAAAATTCATTTAAGTTTCGTCCAAGTTTCTTTTTTGCAAACAGTGTTATATGAATCTTTATAGTTAAGCAGCATCTTATTCCTTGCTGACAAAGGACTCCAGATCAAGCTCCGTGCTCGCAGTCGTGTCCGCCATCAAAGAACGCTTAATGATCTGAATCGCGTTTTCATTATCACTTTCTTTTTCGGATGCCATGCAATCCTTCGGAACATAGAGATTATACTCTCTCATATATGCATCATTGGCTGTAAACAGGACACAAATATCTCCGGCAATACCGGTTAAAATAAGATTATCAATGCCCAGCTGATGAAGCAGGATATCAAGCTGGGTTCCAAAAAAACCTGAGTGCTTCGGCTTGATAATGAAATAGTCATTTTCCTCGGGCAGTATTTTTTCAACTACCTCTTTACCAGGATTCTTCATGCACTCTTCTATAATATTTCCAGCATTGTCCTGCCATTGACCAAAATTATCATTGACATAGATAATAGGAATTTCTTTTTCTTTAACCCTTTCCTTTAAAGCGGCGAGATGGTCAACCATCGGAAGACTGTGCTTCAGCAGGTCCTCTCCACCCTCAAAATCCATTTTATTCATCATATCTATAATCAGCATCGCTGTGTTAGAACGGCTCATAATTCAACACTCCTTAAAAAACCATTTAGTATACTATTCCTCTAAATACCATTTTATAAAACGATTTATGGACATTTTTTGGGAATTTGTATGAAACTTGTCCGGATTTTAGCATTCTTAGGGCTTTTTAAAACTAAACAAAGAAAATTAACTGCTTACCTGTCTGAAGAATCCTGAGATATTATGCTTTTGTGTCAGAGCTTAAATTTGAATCTTCAATAAAATATGCAGGTACGATCAGATCCAAGCTTTGAAAACAGGACATACTGCGACACCAATGACACCAATGACACCAATGTCAGGAACCCTGCGATCATCACGGCAGCCTTCAAGTTTACTATTTTAGAATCTAAATTAATCTTCTCACTACCTGCAAAAATGCATCTCCCTCTTGCATCCCGTCTCTTTGAACTAAATAAGTGGCTGAAAGTGGCAGGTTCAGCTCTTTTTCCGTGAACACTTCAAGCACTCTTCCTTCCGCCAGCTCTCGTCGTACAATGGATCGGGGCAGGACTGAAAAGCCGATTCTTTCCTCAATAAAACGTTTTGTGACATGAACCTGAGATATTTTCATCGTTCTTATGAAAGGAAAAAGGCTTTTCATTTTGAGCAATACCTCTTCCCAGTATTCCGGATGATTATGTGTAATCAGATAGTAGTCTTCTATAATCTCTTCCAGATCAAGAGGGGCGGCGTTCTCTCTTTCATCCCCGTCATGTGGAACGACAACTGCGAGAGGTTCACTGTATAATTTCTCACACGTCAAACCGAGGAGGCTCGTTGCCTGTCTGGATAAACCAAGATCCGCACTTCCCTTTTCAATCTCTTCACTAATGAGATTTGATTCCACCACTTTAATTATCACTTCAACCTGGGGATTTTCTTTCATATATACATTCACCCAATACGGCAGATACGCTGAAGCGATAAGCGGAGAAACGGCCAGTATCAAGGTCTTCTTATACCCCTGTCGAAATTGCTCCATTTTCTTTTGTCCCTTTTCAACTTCTAGCAAGATTGACTTTGCATGGTGTAAAAATGTTTTCCCAGCTGGTGTTAAACGCACTACTCTTCCTTTGCGTTGAAACAGCCGGATCCCCGTTTCTTTTTCAAGCTGTTTAATGTGCACGGTAACCGTAGGCTGCGATAAATACAAAAGCTCTGCAGTCTGATGAAAATTTTCACAAGAAGCTGCAGTAATAAAAGTTCTTAACCAGCTTATATTCATAGAGAAACCTCCAATTAATTGATTACGTTTTTTAATCATTATCTCATTAATTTACTATTATTAATAATCACTCAAACACGTTACGGTTATCTTAAGCAGAAAAAAAGGAGTGTTTTCAATGAGTAATGAAAAATGGAGTAAAGGACTTGAAGGAGTGATCGCAACCGATACAGCCATCAGTCTGGTTGACGGACAAAATGGCCGATTAATTTACAGGGGGCATGAAGCAAACAAGCTTTCCTTGCAATACTCTTTTGAAGAAGTGTGCCACTTGCTTTGGTACGGCCGCCTGCCTGATGGGGACAGTCTTCTCAAAATCCAGGAAAAGTTTAGTGAATACCGGACTTTACCTCCTCATATCAGCAGCATCTTACAAGCGCTTCCTCCCGAAATGCCGATGATGGGTGTCATCCGAACTTGCGTATCTGCACTTGAGAGTTCTTTTTTCTCATGGCCGCCAACCGTTGACCAGGCGATAGGAGCTACAGCAGTGGTACCAACCATTATTACAGCAAGAATGGCTCATTTAAAAAAGGAAGAGCCCATTAAACCGGACCCTTCCCTTCATCACATCGCGAACTATTTATATATGCTTCATGGCAAAAAACCAACGGACACGCACGAGAAAGCTTTGACCGCTTACAGCATCCTGACAATGGAACACGGCATGAATGCCTCCACTTTTGCTTCAAGAGTAATTGCCTCCACTGAATCAGACCTCATCTCAGGTGCAGCTGGAGCCATTGGTGCAATGAAGGGTCCCCTGCACGGAGGGGCTCCAAGTGAAGTAACACATATGCTTAATGAAATTCAGACAAAAGAACGAGCAGAGGATTGGATTAAAGAAAAGCTTGAAAACCGGGAAAAACTAATGGGATTTGGCCATCGTGTATATAAAACAACGGATCCAAGGTCTGAAGCATTAAAAGAAATGACCAAACAGCTGGCAGGAGAAGACCCATGGCTTGACCTTGCCTACTTTGTAGAAGAAACCGCCCTCCGGCTGCTTGATCACTACAAGCCAGGCAGAAAACTCTACACAAATGTGGAATTCTATGCTGCCGCCATCCTAAAAGCAGTAGACCTTCCACCTGAATTATTTACCCCAACCTTCACAGCGAGCCGAATGGTCGGATGGACCGCCAACATTATCGAGCAATCCGAAAACAACCGCATCTTCCGCCCACAATCCCTCTACACTGGGCCGGTTCCCTTTAGCTGACAAAAGGGGCCAGGCCCCTTTTGCACTGCAAAGCACTAACTCATCGTCTCAAATCCCCACTATGAAGTTTTTCTCAGCTTTTCTCCTCTTCTTGCAAGCCCAAAGTAAGACAGCAAAGCAAGGGTGCTGGTGGTCAGCATAATAAAGCCCATTGGAACTGCAGTGTATTCACCGGCAATTCCCACAAGCGGAGCTGTAATAGACCCTAGCAGGAATGGCAGCAGCCCTAAAAGCGCTGATGCACTGCCGGCAATATGTCCCTGCGTCTGCATAGCAAGTGAAAAGCTGGAAGTGGCTACAATGCCAATCGACATGACGAAAAAGAACAACGGAATGGCCAGCGAAATAAATGGCCCATTTAAAAGCACAGCAAAAACCAGGACGGTACTCACAATAAAGGCCTGGGAAAGACCAATCAGCAAGAAGGTTTTTTCTGTTATAACATGGGAAAGGCGGCCAACGAGCTGGGTGCCGATGATCAGACCAAATCCATTGATTCCAAACAGAAAACTAAATTGGGTATCCGAGAACCCATAAACATTCTGGTAAACAAACGGAGTTCCTGAGACGTAAGCAAATACACCCGCAATCATGAGTCCCTGCGCAAGGGCATAGCCTGCAAACTGGCGGTCCGTAAGGAGAGATTTGAAATTCTTAAAGGTCTGTCCGATATTGCTCGGCACACGTTCTGCAGCAGGCAGGGTTTCTTCAAACCGGATGAAGATGGTGCTTGTCAAAACAAGTCCAATGACAGCAAGGAGGATAAATACACCCTGCCAGTTTGTAAAAGAAAGCACTCCGGCACCGGCAATTGGCGCTAAGATTGGCGCGAGATTACTAATAAGCATAAGTAGAGAGAAAAATTTGGTTAATTCTCTTCCACTGAACATATCTCTCACAATGGCGCGTGAGATAACAATTCCCGCAGCTGCAGAGAATCCTTGAAGAAAGCGCGCTCCAATTAAGAAGTAGATATTCGGTGAAAAGGAGATGAGCAGGGATGCGAGTAAAAATGAGATCAACCCAATGATCAACGGCTTTTTCCGACCGTGCACATCACTTAGCGGGCCCATTACAAGCTGTCCCAGCCCAAGACCAAGCAAACAGGCAGTCAAGCTTAATTGAACAGCCGAGGCGCTGGTGTTCAGCTCCTGTGCGATCATGGGGAACGCCGGCAGGTACATATCAATCGTCAGAGGGCCAAGGGCTCCTAACGTTCCAAGCAAAAAAGCAAGCTGCAGGCGTTTTCTTCCTGATAATAGATTCATATATATAGCGACCTTTCTTATAGAAAAACAAATAGTCCCGGCTGTCAGTCAGTGACTGCTGCCAGGCTCGTCAAATGATTTTCAGTTTATTAAATACAGTAATTCGTACGCTATTATCCTCCTATCTTTTGAAAATTGCACGTTGTATGCTCAGTTTTATACAGAGAAAATCCTGTTCCGCAAACAGAAATTAAATAGTCAAGGCTCCCTCTATTACCATATTTTGTTTGATGCATTTTCTTCTATCCCTTATACTTTGAACAGATAGAAGAGGAGGGACTACCAGATGGAAACGATGGAAACAATTTTTACCTCGAATTTTAAAAAAGGTGCCTATGAGTTTTACCATCAACTTCGTAAAACGGATCCTGTTTTTGCTATGAACCAGCAAAGTGGACAGACTTCCTGGATGATTACTAAATATGATCACGTAAAAGAACTGCTTAAAAGTCCAAATTTTATTAAAGATCAATCGAAAATATTTGTCACGCCTGAAGCTGAGGGAGATGAAGGAAAAATCATCCGGATCTTCCGGAACATGATGCTTGATGCCGACCCGCCTGATCACACCCGGCTCAGAAAGCTTGTTCAGCCTTTTTTTAATCCGAAAACGATCAAAGCACTGGAGCCTCGGATGCAAGCTATTGCAAATGAGCTGATCACTGAACTGAAAAATCAAAATGGTCCAGTCGATTTGATCACTCATTTCGCCTTCCCTCTTCCTATTATTGTTATTAGTGAAATGCTTGGCGTACCTACAGAAGACCGCCATAAATTCCGTAAATGGTCCAATACCATTCTGGCAGCTTCTGATAACCTGACGACTGACTTTGCCGAAGATGTAGAAGACTTTATCGCATACTTATCACAGTTATTTGAAGACCGAAAAGAGCAGCCTCAAGATGATTTGATCTCCAAGCTTCTCCAAGCGGAAGAAGAAGGGGAAAAATTAAATCGGGACGAGCTTTACTCCATGATTGTTCTCCTGATTATTGCCGGTCATGAAACAACCGTAAATCTTATCGCCAACACGATGTTTGCCCTCTTTGAGCATCCTGATCAGCTAAAGGCCGTCCAGGAGGATCATTCTCTTATTGAGCCGGCCATTGAAGAAGGACTGCGTTTTTACAGTCCTGTTGATTTCTCTACAGCCAGGTGGTCAGAAAAAGACATGGAATTCCACGGAAAAACGCTTAAACGGGGAGATTTTGTGCTGGCTTCTTTAAGCTCGGCAAACCGCGATGAAGAGAAGTTTACGGACGCGGATACCTTTGATGTCACAAGAAATCCGGCCGGACATGTGGCTTTTGGCTTTGGCATCCATTTTTGCCTTGGTGCACCTCTGGCCAGACTTGAGGGAAAAATCGCATTGGAATCGCTTTTAACAGCTTTTCCCTCTATTCAAATGTCTCAGGAACAGCCCCAGTGGATTAATCAGTTTCTATTAAGAGGACTCAAGGAATTAAACGTTCAATTAGAGGCATAAGAAAAAGGCCCCTGATACCGCGCAAACGGTTCAGGGGCCTGTTTAAACCTTATTTAATATCTAAATTTTTCACATTGCTGTCATGAAAAATATTTAAATTGAGGTCTCTCGAAAGAATGCGAAGCGCCTGTCCTCCCGCCTCGCTGTTCCCTTTTTTATTTATCGCCGGTCCGATAATTCCGATCCCCATTTGTCCTGGAACCGAACCCACTATACTGCCGGAGACACCGCTTTTCAATGGAAAGCCTACCTCCACGCCAAATGATCCGGATTCGTTATACATTCCCGACGACAGCATAATCGCTTTTACCGTACGGACATGTTCAGGCTGGATAATCTGTTTTTTTGAACCAATCAGTCTTCCATGGTTGGATAAAAAGCAGCCCATTTTCGCAAGTGCAAGTGAATTAATATCAACCGAGTTAATGCGGTGATACAAATCAAGTGCGTCATCAGATTCCTGACTGGATAACACACCCGTACTCTCCATAAAATAGGCAAGCGCTTTGTTACGCGCACCATTTTTCACTTCTGAATCATACACATCTTCATTCATGTAAATTTTCTTGTTTTCTGTAATTTTTCTGATGAAATCGAGGCAGCGCTCAAACCGTTCATCCACCGTGCTTCCTTTAATCATGCTGGCGGTGGCAATTGCGCCTGAATTAATCAGCGGATTGTATGGTCGCTGACCTTCATAATCCTCAAGATTGGAAATCGAATTAAAGAAATCATCCGTCGGCTCCATACCCACCTTTTGGAATACAATTTCCTTCCCAAAATCCTCAAGTGCCATCAACAGCAAGATGACTTTTGAGATGCTTTGAAATGAAAAGTCGTGATGAGCTTCCCCTGCAGAGAACACATCTCCGTCAAGTGTGACAATGGTAACCCCGAGATCTGTCAGATGCGATTGATCCAGCCCGGGAATATGATCAACTACGGACCCTCTTGAAGCAAAGGGTCTGCAGGCTTTTACTACCTCTTCAATGTATTCATTCGATAATTTCTTCATATTTTGCCCCCTGATTTCATTTTGTCCTACTTTATCTATACCCAAAATCAGTCGTGAAAGGGCAATTAAATAAAAAACATTTGTGAAATAACACATGGTATATAGAAGGGTTGATGAAATACGGTTTGTAAGAGAGGGTAATGCGTTGGGAGAAGGATGTAGGGTGTGCAAATATTACAGTATTTTAAAGCCCCCTGCTTTACTTATTGCACGCCAAGAGGCTTTCGTCTTTTAACTTGTTTTACTTAACCCCAGAGCGCCTCCGTCTACTGCAGCACCGAGTTCTTCAAGTTCCTTAAGAATTAACTCCTTTAAATGATTTGCTTCGTTAAGCGTTGCAAAGCTGACGACCAGCTCTTCCATCATAAGCTGCTGAACCGATATCACATGGGGATAGCGATACTGATCTTCAATTTCCAGATCATGGAGACGGACTTCATAGGAGGAAGCTGACTCTTTTTTTATAATCAGTTTCCACACTGCTGAACGGAGTGAGGGTTGTTTTTCATACCCAATATGTAAATGGTTTTCTTTAGCAAATTGAATAAATTCATCTGTTAATTGAACAGGTCCTATATAGCGGAAAGAAAGCTGATTGGATGGTTCGTTGTTTAGGATGACCGTTTCTGCTGAGAAATAATTCAATGGATCACATACCCCTTTTTGCGTTTTTTGTTCCTTTTTATAATGTCGGCAATTTTCCAGTATTGTTTACACTGAAATCGGAAAAATTTGCGTCCAGCCCGCAAAACCATCAGGTGAAGGGAATGAGGCTGTACATCATGTCCCAGCCTCTGCTTACATTTTATTCTCTAACTTCATCCGTTTCTTTTCCGCCAATTCCATCCCACGGGTCATTTTGCGCTTCTGTTCCGCCATCATCTACTTCAATCTCCGTTCCATCATCACGGTTATCCAGAATTTCTCTGTCTCTTTCAAGAACGTTGGCACTTCCTTCTTTTTGATGTCCCGGCTGTTCTTTCTGCGATTCGCTTAATTCATTTATATTACACGCTGTCAATAGCAGGATAAATCCAATAAAAAGTGAAAATTTCTTTACTGATTTCATGTAATTGCCCCCTTTTATATAAATAGCGTTCCCTTCTGAGGCAGGATCTATGTACATATACATAACTGCTGGAGGAACGGACATGCTAAACCATAAAAACAAGTTAGGAGGAAACCATATGGGATTTATATTGTATCTGATTGTCGGCGGTTTAATTGGATGGATCGCAGGAATGATTTTAGGTAAAGACATTCCGGGAGGCATTATTGGTAATATTATCGCGGGGATTATTGGAGCTTGGATCGGCGATATGATTTTAGGCGATCTTGGACCTGAAATCGCGGATATTGCCATTATTCCAGCACTTCTTGGCGCGATTATTTTAATTTTAATTGTAAGCTTTATTTTAAAAGCGATGAGAAAAAATAATCACTAAAGCCAATTCCTGTTTGCTCTAGACACTTTCATCCGCTTCCTGCATTCACCAGCATACTTCTGTTTTTAAGAGGAGAAAATAAAAGCAGTCATGCAGGAGGTGGATTTAATTGAGCTCACACAATAAGGCAAACAAAGACGGCGGGACTAAGCAAAACAGCAAGCAAAAACCCAAAGGCAAAACATCCAGCTCTGCAAATGGACAAAACGGCTATCATTAGCCACACAAACAAGCATGTCCACACGAATTTTTCGTGTGGACATGCTTTATTTTTATGACCGGTCAGGCATGGCGATGGTTTCGAATTCATCGACAAGCTTTTGAAGATTTTCCGTGAGTTGTGACCCTTCCATCGGTTTTCCGTGTCCGGTTACAGCAATCGAGGGATTTAACTCATTTAAAACTCGGACAGAATCCCACGCTGCCTGAAAATCCATCGTGAGGTATTTAGGCGGCCCATGAATTTCAAGTTTTTGCATCGTCACCTTCACAAGAGATTCCTGCTTAACCGTTACAAATGCGTCTCCCGCTATCAAAAACCGGTCCCGGTCCCTAAATAATGAAACGTGGCCGGGAGTATGTCCGGGGGTATGAACCCATTTCCATTCAGGCATGAACGGCACCGAGCCGTCTTCTGGCAGAGACTGCACTTTTTGACCTAAATTAATCGCTTCGTTGGGAAACAGTTTAGGTGACATTTTTGCTACCAATCCTTTATCGACCGTGGGATCAGGTTCAGGATAATCCTGCCTGCCGGTGAGATAGGGCATCTCAAGAGAATGAGCGTAAACAGGCACATCCCACTCGGAAGCAAGCTCCTCCACACCGCCGACATGATCGAAATGACCATGAGTCAAAATGATGGCTTCAGGCTTCGTCCCTTTTCCGTATCGCTCTTCTGCTTCTTTCTTTATCTTTTCAGCTGATTTAGGCATTCCTGCATCAACCAGCACCCACGAGTTGGCTGTTGCATCGAGGGTTACGAAAAAGAGATTGACCACTTGATTCGTATACATAAACACATCCGATACAACATTCTGTTCATCTCCCGCTTTAACAGAAGCTACAGGTATTAATTTATCCATCGGTACCTCTCCCTTTCCTAGCATGATTTATTCCTTTTCTTCTTTATCCTTTGAAGAGTTTAATGCTTTCATAAAATAAGCAGTTGGCAGCAGCAATCCCAGACTGGCTTCAATGAGAGCGAAAAAACGCGCCGGACCAACGGGGACCATGTCTCCATATCCTACAGAAAGAATCGTTACACCACTGAAGTAAAGAAAATTGCCAAAGGTTTTTTCAACAGGATCTCCATTTGGATCATTAATGGATAATAGTTGTTCGTTGAACGAAAGCAAATAATATAAAAGTCCAAATCCCAGCGTTAAACTCAACAGAACGAAAAACAGCTTATAAAACAGAACTGGACTGAAATAACTGTCCTTAAAAGATTTATTAGTGAAAAAATAATAAAGTGTAATAAGCAGATAAACAATTGTAATGGTAATTAAGATGGAGGAGGCCATTCTTAAAACCAGTCTTTTCCCTATGTTTTCCATTCCCGAATCTTTTATTAAAAAACATAAATGAGGACAGATTTTTTGAAATAAAAAGACTCTATGCATTATACTGGTTTTATCATTCAAACAAGAAAAGAGGGTTTCAAATGGCTAAAATCGATCAATTCATGGCAGGATGGCTGGCACACAGACAGGCATTAATCGAACTTGTTGGCGTTATTGACAACGACCATCTTCCTTTCAAGCCTTGGGAAGAAGCGATGTCTGTATCTGTATTGGTTCAGCATATTGCAGACTCTACAAGCATGTTTGTTCAAACCGTTCAAAATGGAGAGCTGACTCCTCCTTCTGGAAATCAAACATTCGAGTCCATTACGGATCTCCAGGATTATTTACAGGCTGCCACCGAGCAAACATTGGCTGATTTAAAAACGCTTTCTGATGAACAGCTCGATAAACAAGTGGAATTTTACGGCTCTGTTATGCCGGGTTATGCCTTGCTTGAAAGTGGAAAAGACCATGAGATTCACCATAAAGGGCAGTTGTTTACCTATGCACGCTTAACTGGTGCAAAGGATCTTCCGTTTTTTATTGCACGTTAAAAAAAGAGCCGTCCCACACACTTTGTGGAACGGCTCTTTTTACTTATTCTTCAATGACTCTTGACCTTGAACCATCTTTTTCAGAGCCCGCCGCTCCAGGATAGTGTAGATCCTGGTCCCGGTCCGACTGTACTTTCTTTTGTTTTTTCAGCTTTTTTTCCTGTCTGTCTTTTCCCATTCTGCATCCCCCCTGCTTATACTTTCTCCTTGTGGACGCCTTGCTATTCGGATTATTATTGCCATGTTTTAATGGTTATATTTCTGCTTTATTCAACCACACTAAGAAGGCTTTACTACTTTCAGAATGGAGGAATTTGCATGAGAAACAAAGCAAAAAATTTTCCGGAAATGACGATGAAGGGTGAAGCGGGAAAGGCGCGGGCAAAATCACGATTTGCTTCAAAACGGGCAGACGGCACGATCAATACGCATCCTCAGGAACGAATGGAAGCATCAGGACATCGCAGGCTTGATAACAACAGCTAAATGGGAGCCAGTGATTCAGACCATCTAAATGATGGTTTCAGTCACTTTTTAGCAAAGAAAAAAGGCTGGGACAAAACTGTCTCAGCCTTTTTGACCGTTTCGCTGCGCTTCAGGTGGACGCTTTCCGCAGGGACGGCGGTTTGAGCCTTTCGGCAATGACCTGTAAAGTCTCAGCTTGCCGCCATATCCTGCTGGAGCCGCCACCTTCCGCTCCGCTCACCTCTTACTATTTGTCCCGACCTCAGTAAAAATTAAAGATTTGAACGTTCTTCTTCTATTTCACGGCGTGTATCTTCGACAGCTTCCATACGCTGTGCATTTTTATCTCTTCTTTTTTCTCTGCCTGCTGCGGTGTCTGCATGCTCAATGGCGAATTCAGTATCTTTGATATTTTGCTCTGTATTATTTAGCATTTCCTGCATTTTTTTGATTTTTGCCCGATGTTCGCCTTCATGCTGTTGACCTTTACTCATATCAAGACCCCCCACTGATTTTATCCATTTGTAACGTTCGGTTCTTTGCCGGTTTTATCCAGCATTTTTCCCTTGTTTGTTTTTGTGGCATTTTTAGATTGTGTGCCCAGATGCTCCGGTACGAACGCTTTGCTGTTTTTCTTCGGATTGCTCAAAAGACTCACCCCCTACTTGTGTAATATGCCCTTTTAAAGACAAAACATAGGTAGCAATAATTTCTGAACACAAAAAGAGCTTGGGACAAGAGTGTCTCAAGCTCTACGAACGGTTCACTTCGCTTCAGGCGGACGCTCCGCTCACCTACTACTACTAATAAATAAATTCTCATTTTTTAACTTTTTTTAATTTTTGCCCCAGCCTCTACTGAATTAAAACAAAATATCGGTCCATATTTTAACAGCGGTTGCTAATATTAAGATCGCCAGGACCACCTGCAGCATTTTGGTGTTTACTTTTTTTCCTGTCATAGCCCCTAAGGGTGACGCAATCAGGCTTGCGATGACCATAATAAGTGCAGGGTAATAGTCGACCTGACCTGTTGTGATCTTTCCGACGGCTGCACCGATGGATGAGATAAACGTAATGGCCAGTGAAGAGGCAATGGTCATGCGAGTTGGAATCTTGAGTACAACGAGCATGATTGGAACGAGTAGAAATGCGCCTGCTGCTCCGACAATTCCAGCAGCCACCCCCACAATCAAAGCAAGGGCAGCAGCCAGCGGTTTATTAAAACGGACCTGATCCAGCGCCACGTCGTCCAGGCCTTTTTTGGGGATAAACATCATGACAGCAGCAATTAACGCAAGTGCACCGTATACAATATTGATGGCATCCTCCGGCATAAGCTTGGATCCGTAGCCGCCAATAAAGCTTCCGATTAAAATACTGACTCCCATGTATGCAATCAGGCTTTTATTAAGATAGCCGCCTTTGCGGTAAACCCACACACCTGCAATGGTTGCAAAGAAGACCTGAACTGCACTGATTCCCGCGACCTCATGTGCGCTGAATGCAGCCAGACCAAAGAGGGGCGGGATATACAGAAGCATGGGGTATTTTATTATGGAACCCCCAACACCAAGCATTCCCGAGATGTAAGAACCGACGAAGCCAATTAAAAAGATAATTAAAATAAATTCTATATCCATCGCTTCTCACTCCTTAAAATAGAAAGGGAGAACAATCAGTCCTCCCCTTTTTTCTTTCTGGCAACGGTTATGCTTTTTTAATCCAGAATTTGAATACATCGTTCTCTTCGGCACTGTCTAAAAGTTCATGACCGCCTGAAGCAGACCATGCCACAAGATCACTTTTTGCCCCTTTGTCTGTTGCATGGATTTCTAAGATGTCTCCTGATTGAAGATCTGCCATTGCTTTTTTTGTTCTTATGATTGGCATTGGACAAGCTAATCCTTTAGCATCTAATACTTTTGTTACGTTCATTTTAACTCTCCTCCTGTATTATCGAATGGCACAGCGATTCGGACCAATTTCCATTTCGCGCTGCTCTTCTTCATTTTTTGTGATTTTTCCTAAATTCAGCTCACGAATTTCCTGATAGGCATTGGGCTGCGGCGGGAGATTCCCCGTCACTTTTTTCCTGAACTCCGCTTCGCTCTCAATATTCAATCCGTGATTTTCTTTTAGCAGGTGCCCTAATGTTCTTCCGACGCTCCCATCTTCGTTTACTTCTTCCATAATCATAAAGTGAGCAGGCAGAACCATTAAATCTTCCGAAAGATTTTTATATCGGCTGTACAATGTTTCACGCAGGTCTCCTACCCAGTCTTCAGCCAAGCCGGCAAGATCCGGGCGGCCGATGGAGTCGATAAACAGAATATCACCCGACAGCAAGTAGGCATCGTCCACTATAAAGGAAGTAGAACCGATCGTGTGACCCGGTGAGTAGATTGGCTGTATACGGATGGTGGTTGAACCAGTCGTAATTTCTTTTCCTTCTTCTAATGCTTCATAGGAATACGGAACATCTTCCGCATCTTTCGGCGGCAGCCAATAGGAAGCTCCTGTTTGCTGCGCTATTTTTCTGCCTCCGGAGATATGGTCTGCGTGCAGGTGAGTATCAAGCACATGTTTAATCTGAACTCCTTTTGATTGAGCAAATTCAATATATACATCTGTCATGCGAGTAGCATCAATCAAGGAAGCTTCCCCGTTTGAAAGGACCATATAGGACAAACATCCCTTGCCAATCCGCACAAACTGATAAATCTCGCCTCCTTGAGTTGTGTCGCCAATTTTAACCGGCTCTAGATGCTCACTCCAGGCTTTCATCCCCCCCTGAAGATAAAAGACATCTTTCCCTTCTTCAGCAAGCAGATCAGCGACCATAATGGATGAGCCTTCCTTGGCGCAGACCACCACTACTTCCCGATCGTCAGGAAGCTCTTTCATGACATCCTCCACCCCATCGAGCAAATCAAAATAAGGGATATTGATGGATTGAACGTTGTCTCCTTCTACTTTCCAGTCCGCAAAACTGTCATGATTTCGTACATCTAAAAGAAAGACCGGTTCTTTGCGGATTACTTTTTGTGCAAGCTGTTTCGCCGTCATTGGTGTTACACTCATTTTTTTACCCCCTACCGTATTATATTCTTTAAAATTTTTTATATAGACGTTGTTTCTCCGTTCCATCCGCTCATACCCGGGACTACATTGTAGACCTTGGCAAAGCCTGCTGCGGTTAACTTTTTCGCAGCTAAATCGCTTCTGCTTCCCGTACGGCAAATGACATAGACATTTTTATCTTTATCAAGACCATCTATCTTTTCATCAAGTGCACCAAGTGGAATCGATTTGGCGCCGGGGATGTGGCTGAAGGCAAACTCTGCTTCTTCACGAACATCCAACACCATACTGTCTTCCTTCAGTAATGCTGACTGAAGCTCTTCGTTGGATACTGTCGGCTCATGTGTTGTTTCAGCCTTTTCTTCGCCGCTTGCTTTACGAAGATAATGATGAAGTACATCTCCTTCTTCGACTGTTCCAAGGTACTGATGGTTTGCACTTTCGGCCCATGCCTTTAAGTCAGCCGTGGAGCCTTTATCTGTCGCCTGAATATGAATCACCTGGCCAGGCTCTAAGCTGTTCATCGCTTTTTTTGTTTTGACGATGGGCATTGGACAAGCGAGTCCTTTTGCATCCAGCACTTCATTTGCTTGTATCATTTTCTATTCCTCCTTTGTTTTTACTCCGTTTTACCGTTCCACTCCAGCATGCCGCCTGTCATATTGACAACACGGTAGCCATTGCGGTCAAGCAGGTCAGCTGCCATTCCGCTTCTTCCACCGGATCGGCAGACGAGCGTATATTCTTTCTTTTTATCCAGTTCATGCATGCGGAACTCGAGCAGTCCCAGCGGAATATTTTGTGCACCAGGAATCTTGCCTTGTGCCACTTCATCCGTTTCTCTTACATCGATTATATGGAGTTCTTCATTTGCTGAAAGTTTTTGTTCTATCTCAGCAGGCGTCATTTGTTTCATTGCTTTTTCACCTTCCCGTTCCAGGCAGACATCCCGCCTTTAATATTTGTAACCGAACTGAACCCATTCTTTTTAAGTGTGGTACTGCCTTTCATGCTTCTCATTCCGCTTTGGCACATGACTACGACTTCCTGATCCTTCTTTAATTCATTCAGTCTTTTGGGCAGTTCATTTAAGGGGATATTTCGAAACCCGGGAACTGCGCCCCGCTTAAATTCAGCAGGTGTCCGGACATCCACATATTGTTTATCTTTTTGATTGAGATCTTTTTCCAGCTCTTCTGTACTGGATTGCTTAATGCCTTTGGCGAACAACCCCATTTTGTTTACAAACATAAACCCAATTACGAGTACAGCAACAATAAGAAAGGCTGTTTCCATTTTTAACCCTCCCTTTAGATGAATAGATTGACATTTCCTTTTTCAGCGTCTCCAAGATAAGCCGCTACTCCAGCGTAATCCAGGCCGTGTACAAGCTCATCCTTATGAAGACCTAAAAGATCCATTGTCATTGTGCAGGCTACCAATTTTACATCCTGCTCTTTTGCCAAATCAATTAATTCCGGAAGTGACATGGCACTGTGTTTTTTCATCACATGCTTGATCATTTTGGGTCCCATACCTGCAAAGTTCATATTTGAAAGCGGCAATTTATCAGCGCCGCGGGGCATCATACGCCCGAACATATTTTCAAGAAATCCTTTTTTAACCGGTACGAGCTCTTCCTTTCGCAGGGCATTTAATCCCCAGAACGTGTGGAAAATAGTCACCTCGTGATCGTAAGCTGCTGCGCCGTTGGCAATAATGTAAGCTGCCATTGCTTTGTCATACTCGCCACTGAATAAAACGATAGTTGTTTTCTTTTTTTGTTCTGACATTATTTATTCCTCCTATTACCCCTACGGGTATTATAGTATTCAAAAAAATTTAATTTACCCCACGGGGTATAATTTATCTTAAATAAAAAGGGTTGTCAACCTTTCTATTTTTAGCGGCTTTTTACAAGTAAATTTACTGCTTCCTGCACAAGTGCGTCAGTGTCTTCCCCGTCCTCGTTTGCTTTACGCACACATTCAACCAGGTTTGAGCTGACGATAACACCCATCGTGCGATCGATAGCCGTCCGGGCAGCTGATAGCTGGACAATTACATCCTTACAATCCTGCTCTTCTTCCATCATACGCAGAATTCCTTTTAATTGACCCTCTATTCGTTTTACTCGATTTTTTACTTTATCATCGTAGTCCATGATGAGTACCTCCTTTAGTTGAACAAGATTGATTATATACCCCTATAGGTATATTGTCAACACATTAATTTTCTTCTTCTTACAGCAGCTTTTTCTCTGTTAACCGGTGCTGGAATAGAAGTAGTAAGAGCCTGCGACAAGGCACTGTCTCAGGCTCTGTAAACCGATCACTGCACTTCAGGCGGACGCTTTCCGCATGGAAAACTCTTGATCCCTTCTCAAACTTCGTTATGCTTAGGTCTCAGCTTGCCTTTGTCGCCGCCTTATGGTGCGCTAACCTTATATTAACGATACGTGCTGTCCCTATTCGAACTTACATTTACTGTGTTATTTTCATTATTACTCTCAGATGTATTTCCAAAGCATGCATTATACATTCTAAAGACTTTATCAAATTGATCCAGGATGTCAAGCGCAAGGAGTCCGTTTCCTTCTGCCGTTTTTGGAAAGCCCAGAGGAACCGTCCTTTTAACAAGCTGCGCATAAAGTTCTGCCTCAGTCAGCTGCCGTTCATAACGTTTTTCAGCAATATTTTTAATCAGTGCAAGTGCACCGGAAACATGCGGTGTAGCCATTGACGTGCCGGAAAGGTTGGCGTATTGCCCATCCAAATAGGTGGAATGTATGTTTACCCCAGGGGCTACCAGATCGATTTCATCGTTTGTGTTGCTGAAAGGAGCAATCTCCCTGTTGAAATTAATGGCACCAATTTGAATCACTTCTGCATAGGCGCCGGGGTATGCGTATTCATTTGTATCCGGTCTGTTATCTCCTTCATTTCCTGCTGCACAAACGACAGCAACTCCTTCATCAACTGCACGTTTAACCGCCTCGTGAAGCTCAGGCAGATCAGCAGGTCCCCCCAGAGACATGGACATGGCGCAGACCGTTTCATCATTGGGACCCCGCCAGTCGATTGCATAATGAATTGCATCAACAATCCCCTGGTAGCTTCCGCTGCCTGAACCCGTCAGCACCTTTAAAATCAGCAGCCCGGCTTTTGGAGCAGCACCTGCAATGCCTTCACTCTCCATGCCTGAAGCAGCTACTGTGCCCGCTACATGCGTACCATGACCGTTATTATCACTGTAGTTTTCAGGGTCACCGCCATAATCAGCTGTAAAGTTACGGCCGCCTACAATTCTCCCGGCCAGATCAGGGTGATCAGACTGACAGCCTGTGTCAATGATTGCAATGACCTGCCCTTCACCGTACTCAGCTTCCTCCCAAACCTCGGGAGCCTGAATCATTTTGATGCCTTCTGGCAGAGCTTGCTGTGAAACAGAATGGATTTCCTGAACCTGAAAAGGAATGAGTCTGATTTTATCCATTTCATTTCCTCCCTTATGTTTCTTTCTCCGTGAATGAAGAAGCACAGTTAGATACTAGTACCCTTTCTATATTCTTCAAACAACAGTCAATTTCCTGCCTGAAGGACCCTTCACTTTTTTGCTTCTTAACGGCTGAATTCTTCATTAGTAACAAGTTTTATCTGATTTCCGGAAGGATCTTGTGTAGTAAAGCATCCATCTTTAGAATACACAGCATAATTTAATTTCTGCAGCCGTTCGACCGTCTTCATTTTTTCCTTCTCATCGCGTACAACAAAAGAAAACCAATGAAGTCCGACACTGTTTTTTGATGGAGGAGGAGCGCCCACTCCCTGCCAGGTGTTTAAACCGATATGGTGGTGATAGCCAGCTGATGACATGAAGAGGGCCTGTCCATTAATTCGGCTGACGACATCCAGACCCAGGCCTTCTTTGTAAAACTCCTGCGTTTTACCAAGCTCTGACACATGAAGATGGAGATGGCCTATTACCGTTTTTTCCGGTACTTTCCTCCACTCCTTTTGTTCTCCGCTCAATAATTCTTGTATGTTTAAAGGGTCAATTGCCATACTAACTTGAGAATCGTGCCAATCCCATTCTGTATGAGAGCGGTCTCTGTATACTTCAATACCGTTGCCATCCGGATCATCAAAATAGACAGCTTCACTTACCCCATGATCAGAGCCGCCCATTTTTACTCCGTTCTTTACTAAATGTGCGATCAAATCAGCTAAATCACTTCTGGCAGGAAGTAAAAGCGCAAAGTGGTAGAGACCAGTGGTACGCGGCTCTTTTCCCTTTACTTCCTCCGGCTGCACAAGTGAAAGTATACTTTTTGAGCCATCCGCTGACAGCTTCGCACTTTTTTCATCTCTGCTGATTAATTTAAGTCCAATTATGCTCTCATAGAAAGCCAAAGAACGCGCGATATCCCGAACCATTAATTCTATTTGCCCCACGAAAGAGGCAGGTGGCTGATGAAAGGTCATATTTCCACTTCTCCTATCATAACTATATTTTTGTGCGAAAAATCCCAATCAGTTACTTTATGTAACTAATAGTAGAAGGATCTTCAATTAATGTCAATAAGAGCTCTTCCTGCTGTATAGACATGTGAAGATTTTTCTAAAATAAGGGATATTCTATCATTTTCGACATTTCCTATTTCACTATATTAATAACAGGAAAATATACCCGTTTTGAGACAGAGAAAAAGAGGTATGTAAAGATTAAAATACAGATTAGGAGAAGATTATAATGATTGACTATAACTATTTTCAAAAACAGCTTGAGCAGGAAATGAGTGTAGAAGCTGCAGATCAGCCGGTGATTAACTGCATTAAAGTTGCCTCTTCTCAACTGGAGACTCGCCTGAATGACTGTAAACACTGCTCGGATCATGATATAAATAAGATCTCCAATGCGATAAAGGCAATTGAAAAGGAAATTTTGTCTCAAAAGCCGAGCAGCAAGGTTCTTTCGTATATGCTGAAGAGAGTTCAGAACATGGTAGATTCCATTAAAAAAACGCCTGAGGTTTTAATGGCCTATGCGCGCTGGCGTTCACTTGTAGAGATGTCGATTAAAAGTTCATTAGCGTAAACAGTCCCAAATGTTTTGATTAAGGTCCCTGTTTTATCAGGGGCCTTTTTCGTGAGTAAAAGAGGAAGAAACGAAACTATCCATCAGCACACAAATGACAAAGAAGAGTTTAATTTTGAACTGACAGCTTGTGTGGAATGTTATACTAAATGATTCAGCCGGAAAAAATGTTCTCTTATCATAGGCAGATGGTCGGTATTTTCCCTTTTTATTCATTATTACCCGGGATATAAGCCAAAAGAATTGTAATAAAGGTTTTGTCGATTAAAAAGATTTTCGACAAAACACGATCGCTTTAAATATGAAAAAGCCTTTACCCTATCAGGTAAAGGCCCATCTATTCGATCATACATTTCATTAGTTATTATGAAAAAGATTTGCTTTCTTTCGGCTCACTGGCTCCGTTTTGAAAGGAAAAATGATACTCGTTTTAAGAAAGCAAATCCGTCTTTGGCTCCCACTACAAATCGTCAAAACAGCGTTCCATCCTGCGGGACTTCCCTGCTGCCTCACCGTCGGTTTACGTGGTTACAATGAATATATACCCCGTGCCCATCTTTCAAAACTACCTTACTATAATTTTTTTCAAAATGTCGTTTATGATCTAAAATTACTTATCTCCATTCTTTGTCTTAAAATGATTGCAAAAATTAATAGCATCAGCTGATTAATTTTTTACTAAATTTAACTGCCATGTTACACCAAACTTGTCGCTGACCCAGGCGAATTTTTCACTAAAAGGATAGGATGCAAGAGGCATTAACACACTGCCTCCTTCAGACAGCCAATCAAAAGCAAGTGTGATTTCTTCTTCTGTGCCGCAGTTTAGATAAAAAGAGATGGCAGGGGTAAATGAAAATTCGTGCTTCACACTGCTGTCTATGCATATAAACTCCTGTCCATTAAGAGAGAAAGTGGCTTGCAGAATGGTTCCTTCTTCTCCCGATTCATTTGGGCCGTAATATTGTACATTAATAATCTCAGAATCATCAAAAATAGAAACATAATAGTTCATTGCTTCTTCTGCCTGCCCCTCAAACATCAAAAAAGGGGTTATTTTAGTCAGGGAATGTGCCACAGGTTTTCACTCCTTTTTGAATTAGATCTTCTTTGTTAGTCTTCTCTTTAATAACATTCTTTTTTTACTTTTTTTATCCTTCTTTTTATTCTGATCTTTTAATGGTAATGTACGCCATTTACCGCTCCGCATATATGATAAATCCTTTTTCACCCAGTGCAAATCATAATGCAGTGGCCGTCCGGATCCTTAATTAAAAAATAGGAAAAATCGCTAATCTCGGTTTTCTCAACTATTTCTTCGACTTTCATTTCTTCCATTACAAATTGAAGTGCTTTTTCAAGATTATCCGTGTGAAAATTAAACAGCGGATACGGGCTTGGTGTGACGACTTTCTTGCTGTCTTTTCCCGCGTCCAGGGTCAGTCCTGTATGCCCCTGTATCTTCATATTCCATACCGGAAGCTGAACCTCTTGCGTGTTTATTTCCTGTCCCAATAATTTTGCGTACCACTGAGCAGACGTTTTAAGATCCGATACGTGAACGAAAACCGTATTCATTTTATTGTCAATTGGATGCTTCATTCCTTTCCCTCCTTTACTAACCATGTTTAAAAAACAGGTTTACTTTTTTCATATTGAGTATAATTAGGATAGCTAACTGATTCAGAATTGAAAAGGTGGTTAAACCATGAATCTATTTGCAAGTAAGAACGCCCCTCAGGTAGTTTTCAATCGAATGACATGGATTGAAACACCTCTTGGCACTGTTTATTTTGAAGCTGGGATGGCTGATTCTTCTCAAACAACTCGCGATGCCCCCATGACCACGTATCAATTCACCAGCGGAGTTATGGTGCATTCATTTAAACAGCCTGGGTTTGAAGCGGAACTCCTCCTTTGTGAAGTGCCGGTTCCTTATCAAGTAGATAAAGTCATGGCGGGAATCTGGAGGCTGAAGGCGCATGAAGACGGGCGTACGTTTCGATTCAAAACCGGGTTGGTCCCGAATCCTTCACTGCATATCCACACTGGACCAGGTGGCGGAGAACATTTTGAAGCCTTGACAATGCATGATGACAAGTGGCATTTATCGCTTGGAACCGAAGATGAAGAAAAACTGCTTTATCGTGAGAGCGTTCAGGATTTTCTGCCACTTTCTTTACATGACCGATCCTTTAAGCCACCCTTTCAATCATATGGATTAGTCGGTATGGAAAAAGATCTTTGTTTTGATGTTGAGCTTCCTGCCATCCGAAAACAAGAAATTGCCCAAATTCATTTTGCCGTTTCGTGGAAGCGGCTGGAGGACGTCTGGAATGATATATCAACCTGGGTTTCAGTAGATCTAAATGCAAAAGTAGTACTTAAGCAAATAGAATTAAACTGAATAAGAGTTTAATAAAGATGGAGCGTGACAATATGTTAAGTAAAAAAGAGCTGAATGAAATCGATGTGTTGAAGAAAATTTGTGAAGAACAGGATAACATCCAGCTTAAGCTGAATGAAGATTGGCTCGCAATGGACAACCCAGATGGTTTAAAAATATATAAAAGCTATAAAGAAACGGATTTAATTGGCTTTATGGCAGTCTACGGATTTGGGTTAACGGCAGAGGTTTGTGGGATGGTGCATCCTGATCATCGAAGAAAAGGCATGTTCACTTCTTTTATGGAAGAGGCAGCCGGTTATTTCAACCAAAAAAAATACACAAAGATTCTTTTAAATACCCCAGCCGAATCGTCTTCAGGGAAAGCTTTTTTAAAAACCCTGCCTTGTGCATATTCTTTTACCGAGTATCAAATGAAATGGCAGCCTGTTTCATTAGCCCCTTCCAATCAAGCCCTGGTTCGGAAAGCAAAGGACGAGGATAAGGAGCTTGAAATCAGGCTCGATATCGAAGCATTTGACACCACAAGAGAAGAAGCCGAACAGCATTGGAATCTTAGAAAGCAGGAGCATGGCCAGTCTAATTACATTATTGAGCATGCAGGCAGCGGCGTTGGTAAGCTGCGGATTCAGCGGGCAGACAACCAATTGTGGATCTACGGCTTTGCTATTTTGCCAATTTATCAGGGAAAAGGCATTGGCCGCAGTGCCCTGCAGCAGGTCATACAAAAACAATCGATCTCCCAAAAGGAAATTCATCTGGAAGTTCAAGCTGATCATCAGCATACATTGGGGCTTTATCAGTCATGCGGGTTTGAAGTCTATCATTCACAGGATTACTATCGATACGATGAGGGGTAAATGGTCTTTGGCTGCATGTGCTCTCTTTGATTCCTGATAACCTGAGATCTGGGCAGCTCTGAAATAAGACTTCACGGAGCATGCCCTTACTCTCTTTATACAGCCTTTATTGCAAGTGCCTGGGGGGCTTGACTGAATGTTCATGCTGATGAACTTCTGAAAAAAGATCTTGAGCAGCCCTCTCTGTACTCTGGTCTTTTGCATGGCTTACAACGCCAAGATGCTGCATAATTTGATCAATTTTTTGCTGAAGCAATTGAAATTCAGCAAAGGTTATCGGTTTTACTTCTTTTTTTAATTCAAAGCCTACCTGCCCATTTGGCTCCAACGTAGCCCATTTCACATCGGTTATTTTCGAGACATTTTGTTGTCTTAATTTCATTTCAAGCTGATCCACTGTTAAGCGCAGCTTCCGTAAATTCTTTACATGAAGATATCCGTTTTCAACAATGATCTTAGATTTTCCAGTTATCACTTTTTCAACACCATCTGATTTTATTTGAAAAAATTCCATCCCTACCAGTGTTACCACAAGCACTGCTCCAACCAGTAATGTAGTCCAGATATTTTCACCAGCTAAAGGCTGGATTAAAAGAGATCCAATTCCGATCATGATGACTGTCTGTGTCAGCGTCATTTGGGAAATTGATTTTCGGCCTGCAAACCGCAATAGAAACGTTCCTCCCAGCACGATGATGACGGCTTTCCATAGTAAATCCCATTCCATAATCCTCACCCTTTCAGTAAAATACCTGCACTTTTACAAGTATGAGCCTATTTTCCGCTCATTATGAATGAGAATTAGGGATGCTCAAATTTATATGAAATCGTCCAGCAAACGAAGCTAAGAATAAGCGCATTTCATTTTTTTGGTCTCGGCAACAATCTTCACAAAGGCAGCAGCCCGTGCCGCTATTTTTTCTTTGTCATGATCAGTTACCTTATGCAGCAGGGGCACCAGAGTGCTGCCAACTCCTAATCCTTCAGCACCTGCTTCAATATAATCCGCTGCGTTATCAAGATCTATTCCGCCTGTTGCCATGAGAGGAATATGAGGAAGAGGCCCTTTTACCGTTTTAAAAAAGGCAGGCCCTACTACATTTGCAGGAAATACCTTTACCATATCTGCTCCATGCTCATAGGCATTCAGAATTTCAGTGGGTGTCATGGCTCCCGGGATACTGACTGCCCCATAGCGTTTTGTCATTTTAATTGTTTCGGGATTGAACGAAGGAGAAAAAATAAACTTTGCGCCAGACAACATTGCTGCTCGTGCAGTTTCTGCATCAAGAACAGTGCCCGCTCCCACGATTATTCCCTCTTCTTCAAGTTCTGCGGCGGCTTTTTCAATGATTGACATTGCCTTTGGTGTTTCTACCGTTATTTCTAATGCTGAAACACCGCCTTTTTTTAATGCACGAGCGATCTCGATAATGGTTTCAGGCTTGGATCCCCTGACCACCGCCACTATCCCGCTGTCTGTCAATTTTTCAAGTAAATTCATTTTTCGCCCCTCCGCTTCTCCATTATTTCGGCACCTCTTTGATTGCCTATGATCACTGCATCTGCCATGTTCAGAAAAAGACCTGTATCCACCACTCCTGTCAGCAATTTTATTTTATGGTGAAGAGAGACAGGGTCTTCAATCCTTGTAAATGAGCAGTCTAATATAAAATTTCCGTTGTCGGTACTAACCCTTTCGTTTCCCTTTTTTCTCACCTTTGGGTAGCAGCCTAGTTTTCGCAGTTGCAGTGCAGTGGCTTCAAAGCCAAAAGGGACGACTTCAACTGGCAAAGGAAACGTTCCAAGTACAGAGACCACTTTGCTTTCATCAGCCGCAATAATACATTTTTCTGCCGCTGCAGCAACCACTTTCTCTCTGACCAGAGAACCGCCGCCACCCTTTATCAGCCTGAATTCCGGGTCGATTTCATCTGCTCCGTCAATAGCCAGATCAATGACAGGGTTTTGAGCAAAAGATGTTAACGGCACCCCGAATTCCTTTGCCCATTTTTCGGTCTGAAGGGAGGTTGGTATGCCTTGGATGGTGAGTCCGTTATGAACCATTTCACCAAGCTTTTTTATCATCCAGTACATTGTGGACCCTGACCCGAGTCCAACGATCATTCCATCTTGAACAAACGAAGCTGCTTTTTCACCAGCATTTTGCTTATATCTGTCATCAGCTTTCAAATCATTTACCTCCTCACTTTTATGAGTATTGCCGCTACTCAGCGTTATCGTTCAATCGATTCTTTTTCACCCAGCTGTACCAATACATCCTCCAGATAAGGCAGACCCTCGTTATCTCCAGAAACACTGACAACCATTGACCCTATTGTATTAGCAAAATGCAGCGACCTTTCGAGCGGCCATCCGTTCAGCACCCCGTAGATAAAGCCGGCATCAAATCCGTCTCCCGCTCCAACCGTGTCGACCACTTTTCGCGCTTTCACTGCGGGGGAAACCAGCTTTTCTGAGCGATGATAGCCAATCGACCCGCTTTCGCCCTGCTTGATAGCAATCCATGAAATGCCGTGCTCGATACTCTCGGCAATAATTTCATCAGGATCAGCCGTACCATATAAAATTTCTGCTTCTTCCACTCCGGTTAACAGGATATCTGTATAAGGCAGTAATTCAGTAAGACCGGCTTTTGCCTCTTCTTTGCTCCATAGCTTTAATCGTATATTAGGATCCAGGGAAACGAGCATTCCCTCCTGTTTTGCCAATACGACTGCCTGTTTAATCAACTCAACATTTTTTGCTTTATCAACAGCAGGGAAGACTCCGGTGACATGAAGAAGCTTCGCTCCGGAAAAAATGGAGGCAGAAATGTCTTCTGTTTTAAGCGTCGTCGTTGGAGAGTCGGATCGGTAATAAAATGTCCTGCCGCTGCCGTCCTCCAATATTTCCTTAAAATAGACAGAAGTCGGATACTGGTCCACCAGCGTGACAGCAGATGTGTCAATGCCTTCCCCTCTCACAAAATTTAGTATGTAACGGCCAAACTCGTCATTTCCAAGACGGCTGATCCACTTCGTCTTTAGGCCAAGTCTTGAGCAGCCGATCGCCGCATTCAGCTCTGCTCCTCCTACTTTTCGTTCAAACGTTGAAACATACCTCATCGGTCCTTTTGACATAGGATTTAATGAGACCATAGCATCTCCTATCGTAACTACGTCCATTTTTTCACACTCCCAATTTGTTTATCCTATTTCTGGTTCTATGGAGGGAAAACGGCATCCCTCAGTTTGTAGACTCCTTATAGATAACAAAATTAAGCACACCATCTTAGTGTATCGGATAAACAAAGTATAGAGGATTCGGAAGCGCTTTACAATGTATTGTCTGAATTTTTACTACAATTATGATAGGAGCGGATCTTAGCTTAAAGCCTTCTTAGAGCGCAGTGAAAAGGTCAAAAAAGCCTGAGACAAATTTGTCCCAGGCTTCATAGATTGCGTATTACTATAGCTTCATTGCCACTCCGCATTTAGTGCTTCAGCTTGATATTACTGCATCATTTGGCTGCCTGATGGTCCCGATGCTTTCGCATAGCCGTTTATCATTTGCTGCATGTCACCTTGTGATAGCTGTGGCACCTGATAATAATGATGTCTGTTTTGATACAGGAAAAGTTCATAGGCCATCTCTATCCAGTTTGACACGCTGTCTGCAACAGCTCTTCTTAAAATGGGATGAGTCATCTCGAGGGCTGTCATGGCTTTGAGCGAAGCACCGGATTTAACATGACCCAGCATATACCCTGAAATAGACTGATCGCTGATTTCATTGACGGATTGGATTGGCTTTGACGGCGGCATTTGTGTAAGGCCAAAAACGGTCGAATTTCCATGATCCATTTTTATATCATACGTTTTTATGGATTGCGACGGCTTGGCACCGGTTTGAAAAATTTCAAGCGTTGTATTGTATTCCTGCTTTAAAAAATTCAATTGGTGGTCAAGAATCTGCATCAATTCCTGATCTTTAACATGCTGACGGAAGATTGTATATTGGTCGATTACCCCAATGGACATGGATAGCACTTCACTGACATCAAACAGTTCATGGCCTCCGTGATTTAGCGGCTGGGACATTGAAGTCGATTGCTGCATGTTTGGCTGTTGTTGATTTTGCATAGGTGAAACCCTCCTTTTGTTCTCGAGGGTAGTTTGCCATTTCTATTGTGTTTCATACATCCCTGCTGATTTTTAGCTAAAGCATAAACCTACTGATTTTGAAATACTTCTGCAGCGAGCTCAGATACATACGTACTCCCGCCTTCATCTTCCACTCCTTCAATCATCATCGCCAAGATGAACGCTGGATCTTCCTGGTTGTAGGCTACGAAAAACCCGTTTTCTTTGCCGGATTCCTCACCGGACTGCTTAAGTTCAGCGGTGCCTGTTTTTCCGGCAATCTGAACCTCTGGAATGTCTGCTGGACCTGCGAAGCCTTCTGTTACAACTTCACGCAAATCTCCGCGTAGAATTTCTGCATGTTTGGGTGACAGCAGGCCTTCTTTCCATACTTCCTGCTCTTCACTTTCAAAAAGTAAAGGCTTCATCATTACCCCGTCATTAACGACCGTTTCATACATGGAAGCCAGGTGAAGAATATTTGTCAGCATTTCTCCCTGACCGTAGGAAGTATCGACCAGCTGTCCTTCAGAACCAATCGATCCATCATTGGAAATTTGAGAATCAGACATCGGATACACGAAAGGCAGTTCCTCTCCATATCCCATATTCTCCAGTCCGTCAATCAATGTTTCTTTTCCCATTTCCAATGCTACACGCGCAAAGTAGATATTGTCAGAAAAAACAAGACCTTTATTTAAATCGATTGGATTTGGCGCTTCGTGAACCCGTGTGACTGCAAAGTCTCCCCAGCCTTCATCCTGCCATTCCAATCCATTGATTGTATAGCCTTCTTCCGGATCGAGCGTTCCTGCTTCAAGACCAATCGCAGCGGTGATCGTTTTTTGGGTGGAACCTGGTGCATAGGCTGCTGCAAAACGATTTAATAGCGGTGCGTCAGGATCCTCAGAAAGCTCGGTGTACCGTTCTCCGCTGATCCCAAGCGACCATTCTCCCGGATCAAAGCCTGGAGAACTTGCAAGCACGAGTGTTTCTCCCGTTTCAGGGTCCACTGCAGCTGCCGTTCCCTGTTTCCCTTTCATTGCTTCAAAAGCTGTCTTTTGCAGCTCAGCATCAATGGTCAGAGTGATATCTTCTCCATCTTCTGCAGGCTGCTCGGCAACGGTGACCGTTTCTTCTTCTCCTTTTTCAATCAAAATACTTCTGCCTGTTTCTGCTCTCAGCTGGTCTTCCAGAAGCTGCTCAAGGCCCCGCTTTCCGATTTGATCAGTTGCTGTATAGCCTTCCCCCTCCATTTCTTCTAGCTGTTCAGCAGTAATGGCGCCAATATATCCTGTTAAATGCGAGGCAGCTTCTCCATAGGGATATTCACGCATTTCAATTTCCTGATACGTAATCCCATCGAGTTCAGACAGGTCGGCGACTTTATCTCTTTGTGAACTGGATACTTTTTTTAATGGTACAAACTGTCCGGCTTGCACCCAATCCTGTGCGAGCTGCTCGTCAATCGTTTCTGTGCTTAGCGACAATTCTTCTGCCAGCTCAGTTTTTGCTTCATCAGTCAGTTCTCCCGAGACGGCTCCCACTTGATAGCCTGTTCCATTTACAGCAAGCGGATTTCCATTCCGGTCAAAAAGTTCTCCCCGGACACCAGGCGTGTCGGCGATTCGCACTTGATCCCCCGCTTCAAGTTCAGGAAGGATTAAAGCGGGCTGCCATCGAATAAACCAATTTTCATTTTCCTCGGTTTCTTCAAATACGACCGTTATATCCTGCTCATAATCAACCGGACCTGCGAGCGTTTGAAAGCGGATCGGAACGGTAAATGAGGCAGGTTCTCCTTCTTCCCACTCAGCGTCCTCCGCCACATCCGGCATCGTCACTTCAAGCTCTGTTACTTCCAGATCAGCGTATAGTGCAGCCATGCGGTCAGCCGCTTCTTCTTTTGTAAAGGTTTCTTTAGTATCAGCTGATGTATAGTCACTGTACATTTGGTCAAATTCCTGATTATTCCATAAATTTATGTATTCTTCAAGGCGCTCATCAGGCGTAACCGGGTCGCTGCAACCTGCTAAAAATAACACACCTGTGAATAAGAAAGAGCCGATTAATGCTTTTTTCATGCTAAATCCCCCCGTATCAATCTGTCTCTATGGTAACAAACAATAGACTGAATTTGCATGAATAAAGGATTTTCTGCCATAAAAAGAACGTTCCACTGGAATGGAACGCCCTCGATTTCATTATTTATACAAAACCTTATACTTGAGGTTCAAATGTTTTACAATCCGTTTCTTCGCTGTTTGATGCATTCTTCCCCTTATGACTGACAACATATATCTCTTCAGCGCTGCATCTATTGCCTTTTTTCCAGTGTGTACAGTTATTGACTTCACATAATACATCTTGAGCCACGGTATCCACCTCCTGATCTGTAGTATTCACGATCAAAAATCAGTTCATACACAACCTCTGACATGAATCTCACCTGCGATATATTTATTAATTACTTCTTTTACACAATCCTGCACCCCCTTCCGTTCATAAACTAATACATGGAATGGAGGTGAAATACATGAAAAAATACTTGGAGTGGTCAAAGGAACCCTATGGCGGGGAAGAAACTCCCCCAAAAGATCCTGTAACCCCTCTTGCAGGGGACTGGCCGTTGACGTTTTTAAAACGTAATAACCGAGGAGACTTTTTAAATCCTGATGGCAGAAGGCGGCTTGATTTGCCCATTCTTCATCCGGATCAAATTGATTTTGAAGAAGAACTCAAGGCTGTTCAGCATGCTTTAGATCATTTAACAACAGAACAGGAGAATATCGGTGTTTTTTACGGATCCGGTGTCCCCACAAAGCAGTGGACCCCAGTCATTGACCGTTTAATTGACACTTACGGTGTAAGCCCTGTATATGCTGCGCGAATCCTTGCCGCAGTTCAAATGGCCATTAATGACACGATGATTGTAGTTTGGAATCTTAAGTATAAATGGGATACTGCAAGGCCCGTTCAATACGACCATTCACTTCAACCCGTATTGTGCACTCCCCGTTTTCCTTCTTATCCTTCCGGTCATGCCAGTATGTCAGGCTGCGCGGAGGTGGTATTAAGCTACTTTTTCCCACGCGAATCCTCTAAGTTAAAGCGATTCGCGGAAGAAGATGCCATCAGCCGTCTTTATTCAGGCGTTCATTTTCCAATCGATAATGATGAAGGGCTTAAGCTTGGGAGATATATCGGGGGCATAATCGTTGCGCATTTACAAGAACAGCGGGACAAAGATGGAGCAATTGACCAGCCGTACGAATTGTTTAGAAATGCTGATTTTTTTGCTCCGAAATTCAAACAATTTATCCCATATGCTTTTTCGGATGAATGCACTTCTAATGTGAGATCCGAAAAAGGACCTGCTTCAAAGTTAACGTCCTTTGACTCTCCAAAATCCAGCCACCCTAAGCCAAAATTATTTTATTAGCCCGTTTATTTTGTTCAGTTAGTCCTTGAGTCCTTGACCATTAAAAAGAAAGAAGGATGTACGAATGGAGTTTCTTTTGTTTTTAGTAATTGGAGTATTTATTGGATGGGTAGTGGCTGCATGTGCAGCAAAGCACCTCCCTCACTGCGGATTATGTAGTTTAATTGTGGCAGGTGCTATCGGGGCCTGGATTGGCAGCGCGCTTTTGCCGCCACTTGGTCCTATTTTCGTCGGGGTATATCTTTTCTCCGCTATCCTCGGTGCCCTGATCTTCATACTGCTGGCTGTTTTGCTTTTAAAATGCTGCTATAAAAAGCATTAATAATCAGTAAAGAGGCTGAGACGGATTTGTCTCAAGCCTCTTTTGCACTTCATAAGGTGCCCATTATTCATCTGTTTTTCAATAGCTGCATCCTGTCATTAAATAATGTTGGATACGATAAAAAACCGAGCATTACACTGGTAACTGCTGCTGTAGTGAGTAAAAGGAACATGATGAGGAGCTGAAATTGAACTGCCTGTATCGGATCGGCTCCTGCAATAATCTGACCGCTCATCATCCCTGGCAGCTGGACAAGTCCAACTGTTTTTTGACTTTCAATGGTAGGAATCATACTGGCTTTGATTGATTTGATCAACTGACTGTGAATCGCCTGCTTTGGTGTTCCCCCAAGAGAGAGAACCAACTCCGTCTGATCCTGATGATCTTCTACTTCTGATGTAAACCGATTTAAAAATAGTATCGCCAGCACCATGGAATTTCCGATCACCATCCCGCTGATGGAAATGATGTATTGAGCGGTTGGCGGTGTAATTTGAAAGCCGAGTAAGATACTTTGCGTCAATACTTCGATTGAAACAAGTGTAAGCCCCACCTTCCACGCAATCCCTTTAATGGAGGCTCCTTTTCGCTGGGCATTGTGCGTAGCTACCACAATCATCAAGGTCACCATTAAGAAAATATAAAATAAGCTTTCTGAATCAAAAACAAATTTAAGAATGAAGCCTACTGCCAAAAGCTGAATGATGGAACGAACCGTTGCCACGATCGTATCTCTTTCAAGTCCAAGACGAAGTGTTTTGGAAAGGAGTAAGGGAATAAGGACAAAAATTAACGTAATGGATAGCGTAAGATAGGTCATTCTTCTTCTCCTTTCACGAAGCGGCGCACCTTTTCATTTACAGGAGATTCAAGCAGACTGCTTTCGCCTGTTTCAATTAAAGCTCCATTCATCATTACCCACGTATAGTTTCCAATGGTCAGGGCCTGTTGGAGGTTGTGAGTGATCCAAATGATGGTTGTTCCGTATTTTTGATTAATTTTGCTGATCAACTCTTCAATTTCAAGAAGGGAAGCCCGATCCAGCGAGGAAGTAATTTCATCTAGAAGGAGCACCTGCGGCCGATTAACAAGTGTGCGGGCGATAGATACTTTTTGTCTTTGTCCCCCGGATAACTCTTTGCTGCTGCGGTGGAGAAATTCTTTTCCTAGTCCCACATCCTCCAGTAATTCCTCCGCATCTGCCTGATTCAGTTTTTTTCCTTGCAAAGCCAACGGCAAATTAAGATTTTCCAACACGGTTCCTTCTGCCATCGGCGCGCTTTGCAGGGCCATCCCTACAAGCTTGCGAAGTTCAACCGGCTCATAATTTGCTATTAATTTATCCTTAATATAAATTTCACCCGAGTCAGCTGAGATAAGATGGTTGCACAATTTAAGAAGAGTCGTTTTCCCCGCTCCTGATGGGCCGACTAACGTCGTAATCTTCCCCTCCGGAAAGGATCCGGTGATATTTTTTAAAATGACATTGTCATCGATCGAGTAGGTTACATCATTAAAATGAATGGCTGGTTTGTATCTTTCAATCATACTTTCACTTCCTGAACTACAGATTATAATAATTATTATGTAATAAATATAACAAAATACTCAACTGGTCGCAATCTATAAATGCGGCAGCCGTTCTTTTATCCTGCCCCTAATCACAGCACCTAGTCCATTTGTTTCTATTATTGGAAAATAGTTTGAATTCAAGAATACTGGGAAAACTGAACTAGATCCATTTTTTTCAAAAAGTAAAATCCATTTCAAGGAGGAATTCAATCATGTTTCGTCATCAAAAAGAACTGCAGTATGAAGTAAAAGTGGATCGTCCTGATCCAATGCTTGCCAAAAATGTGCAGGAAGTTCTTGGCGGTCAGTTTGGAGAAATGACGGTTATGATGCAATACCTTTTTCAGGGATTTAACTGCCGTGGAGAAGAAAAATACAAGGATTTATTAATGGACATTGCTACTGAAGAAGTAGGCCATGTTGAAATGGTGTGTGCCATGATCAGTCAGCTTCTTGACGGTGCATCGCCTGAGGACCAGGCAAAAGCAGCAGAGGATCCAAATGTTGCAGCGATTATGGGCGGCGTGAATCCCCAGCAATTAATCGTAAGCGGGCTTGGTGCACTTCCTACTAATTCCAACGGGGTTCCTTGGAATGGATCATATATGGTTTCAAGCGGAAATTTACTGGCAGATATGCGCTCAAATCTTCATGCTGAAACACAGGGACGTCTACAGGTTTCGCGTTTGTACCATATGACAAAGGACGAAGGTGTCCGTTCCACGTTCCGCAAAATGCTTGCTCGTGACCGCTACCACCAGTATCAGTGGATGGCAGCGATTGCTGAATTGGAAGAAAAAAATGGAGTAGTCGTTCCAGCTTCATTCCCTCCGGAAGCGGAATTGGAATCTCAATCAGAAGCGTACAAGCTGTTTAACTTCTCTGAAGGAGAACAATCTAAAGAAGGTCCATGGGCGAGGGGATCTGCTCAGGATGGAACAGGAGATTTTGAGTATGTTTCAACTCCTAAGGCAAAAGGCCAAGCTCCAAAAATGAAGGTTCCTGCAGTAGAACTTCACCATGATTTAACAGATAAAGCATCGGATAAATAAATGAGCATGGCGTGCACGGTTATTCGTGCACGTCTTTTCATTGCCAACCGCATTATTCTATTCCTTCAAGCCATTCCAACGTTATTTGCACCATTGTGTTCTGCTGATCCAATGCAGAAATGGCGGCTGGCTGATCTCCTTTTTGCTCTCCATACAGGCCAAACTGAGCATGGTTTCCTCCTTCTATTTCATAAACCTCTGCAGATTGGGAAAGCAAATCTTTACTTTCCTGAATTTGATCTTTTGAGGTAAGTCCATCGTTTCCTCCAAAAAGGGAGAGCATCGGAAGACTTGATCCTGAAAAATCAGCTGAGCCTGCAGGGTATGACGCAAGGAACAGAACACCTGCTATCTGATCTTCTTCTGACGCAAAAGAAGCTGCTGCAACACCGCCTAATGAATGTCCACCAATGACCCAGGTGTCCACATCCGGATGTCCCGCAATTACTTCTGCTGCTTTATTGCTGTCCAGTAAAGCCAAATTAAACCTCAGCGAAGGAATGGCAACCAGGTACCCTTCATCAGAAAGTTCCTTTGCGTAATAAGCGTATGCCTCTGGTTCTACTTTGGCTCCGGGATAAAGGATGACCCCTTTATCGTTTGGATCCTCTGGTAGAAAGGTCAGAATCCCATCTTCTTCAATCCAATCGTCTGGACGAACCAACTCCTCCAATTCATTTGATGCTTGATAGGTCTGCTGTGACCAAACATAAAAAACAGTGAAAACGGTCAATGATAAAGCAGCTATTGTCATTAAACTATATTTTATCCACTTCTTCATAGAATCCCCGCTTTTGAACGTTATTTTCCTTTTAAAAAGTACCGGAAGCAGCTCCGGCACCGTTTAACTTACTATACTTACTTTTTCTTCTTCACATTCGAAAAGGTTGTAGAAGCATGCTGCTCTTCTGATTTTTGAATAACCGAAATACTGCCATCGGTTTCCAGCACAACTGCCTTCACTTCTTCTAAAGAACCAGCACCGCTTGAGCGCGCAGCCTGTAAAATTTCCACTTCCAATACACGCTCCTTTTTCATCACGACTCTGCAATAATTACCATCGTAGTAAAGCAATTCAGGGTTTGACTTAATCAGACGGCTTACTGCAGCCGAATGGACCGACAGCCATGCAATCAAATACTGCATGCCCACAAGCACAAAAAAGGCCGTCATCCCCTCCGCCAGAGCTACATCTTTGCTTAATAGAATCGTCGCAAGCGTGGAACCGAGAGCAACTGTGACAATCAGATCAAACGCATTCATTTTGGACAAGGTTCGTTTTCCTGAAATTCTAAGAACTGCGATCAGCCCGGCATACGCCAGTACACCTACGAGTATAGTTCTTCCTATTACTTCCCAGCCATTAAAAAACACCGTTCTCCCCCCTTTTCGTTCTTTCTTTCCCCCTTCCCTGTCAAGCCTTAGGACAAACGATGCTTAAAGCTTGATTACTGATGCTTCATTCGCACATTAATGAGTAGGTATAGAATTCCTCCTCCCGTTTGAATCCATTCTTCTCATACAATTTTTGAGCGCTTAGGTTGTCAGGGGCTGTTTGAAGAGAAAGACTCGAGGCATTCGTTTCTTTGCAAAATTGCATGGCCTGATTCATTAGCATTTGAGCAACTCCCTGTTTTCTGGCTTCTTCCAAAACAAATAAATCGTTTAAAATCCATGCGCGCTTCATTGAAATGGATGAAAATGTGGGATACAGTTGAACAAATCCTAAAAACTGTTCCCCCTGCTGTACGGCAAAAATCATTGAATCCTGATTTTCGAGCCTCTCTTTGATGAAAAGCCCTGCATCCCTTCTATTCGATTCCTTTCCATAAAACATGCGATATTCGTTAAAAAGCTCTGCGATTCCATCCCTATCTTTTATTGCTGCTTCAATTATTTTCATTATTCATCCAGCCTTCTTTCCTCACTGATTTTCCGTTCAAACATCACCATGTCCAATGCTCTTATTCCATTTTCATAAATCGTTTCAGGATAATCCTCAAAAAAGTCTTTGCGCACACCGCTGATTCGGAAACCTGCCTTTTGGTAGAACACAATATTTTCAATGCTTGAATTGGCAGTCCCCACAATCAAGGTTGAGAAGCCCTTTTCTTTGAATAACAAAATTGCTGCTTCAATGACTGCTTTGCCTATTCCTTTTCCTCTAGACGAAGCATCAATGGCAATATTTTTTAATTCTATGGTTTGCTCATCAACGGGTATAAAGAGTACCGCGCCAACCGTGTTTTCAGCTTCCCTGATTGAAAACAGCTCTCCTTTGTTTATATATGTATTAATCATTTGCTGATTTTCATCTGCTTGAATTAAATAGGACATATAGTTTGATCGATTTTCTTTGGGGATGGACGTTATTGTTACTCTTCCTGAGTTGTGCACACTGCCTCTCCTTTCTTATTTGCATTTTACAAAGTTACTCTAGAGTGTACTAGAACGCCGTCTTTATTGCCATTCTTCTTTCCATAAGCAACTTTATATACCCTTAAAATTTAGTTTGTGAAATATTGAGCATAACTATTGTATTTTCTTTTGAGCCATACTATAATGAATGTACATCGAGATTGTGATGTATTTCACAATATAAATTACAGGAGGAATTCACCTTGAAAATAGCTGTGATTGGAAGTACCCACGCAGGAACAGCTGCGGTTACAAATATGGCTCAGTTATATCCAGATGCTGATATTACCGTTTATGAACGAAATGACAATGTATCCTTTTTATCCTGCGGCATTGCTCTTTATGTCGGCGGCGTGGTGGAAGATCCAAAAGGCTTGTTTTATTCATCTCCCGAAAAAATTGCTGCTCTTGGCGTGAATGTAAAACTCCAGCATGATGTGAAAAATATTAATACAGAGGCAAAAACAATAGAAGCAGTCAATCTGATTACAGGCGAAACCACTTTTGACCGTTACGATAAGCTTGTCATGACTACAGGTTCATGGCCGATCACACCGCCGATTGAAGGCATTAACCTGGAAAACATTCTCCTGGCTAAAAATTACACCCAGGCGAATACAATTATTGATAAAGCAAAGGACGCACAAAATATTACAGTCGTCGGAGCAGGCTACATCGGCGTTGAGCTCGTTGAAGCGTTCCAGCAGGCGGGTAAAAACGTCACCTTAATTGACGGTGTTGACCGCATTTTAAATAAATATCTCGATAAAGAGTTTACCGATATTGTAGAGGAAACGTTCAAAGAACGCGGGGTAGCGCTTCGACTTGGTGAGAAGGTAGAAAAGTTTGAAGGAAAAGACCGTGTAGAAGTAGTGGTAACAGGCAATGGCCGGGTTGAGACGGATCTTGTCATTATGTGTGTCGGCTTCCGTCCTAACACCTCTTTGCTTCAGGGTAAGGTCGAGATGCTTGATAACGGGGCCATTAAAGTGGATGAATATATGAGAACAAGCGACCCGGACATCTTTGCTGCAGGCGACTGCTGTGCGGTGAAGTACAATCCGACTGGCGGGCATATGTACATTCCCCTCGCTACGAACGCTGTGCGGATGGGAACGCTCGCTGCACGCAACGTCATAGAACCAACAACTAAAAACGTCGGCACGCAAGGAACATCCGGTCTTCATCTATATGATCTGTTCATGGCTTCCACAGGTTTAACGGAGACTTCTGCAGCAGGAATGGAGGTTGCCATTGAAAATATCACGGTGAACGAACATCACCGTCCTGAATTCATGCCAACTTCAGAAAACGTGATGCTGAAGGTAAGCTATCTGCCGGATAGCCGTAAGATTATCGGCGCCCAGGTGATTTCAAAAGCGGACGTAACACAAGCCATTAATACGCTAAGTGTCTGCATTCAAACCGGTATGACCATTGATGAGCTTGGGTTCGTCGATTTCTTCTTCCAGCCGCACTTTAACCAGCCATGGAACTTTTTAAATAAAGCAGGACTAGCTGCTGTTACTACTTGATTTTATGATTGTCGAGGCTGGGACCAAAGTGTCTCAGCCTTTTTTTATATATTCTTTGATTTTTTCTTTCGTTTCCTCCGGGTACACAATACACGTTTCAATTCCCAGTTCTTCTAAAGGAACCCATATTGCCACAGTTTCTTTTCCCGGTTCAGTTACAGGGAACATCTCTACCTCGTAAAGCAGAGGATCCTTAAAAGAAGCTGCGTAAAGCAGGATGATTTCATGTCCGGTTTGGTCATCTACACGGAAGATGGACTCCACACATCCCAAATAGCAATCAATTTCAATATCTGCCCCAATTTCTTCTTTAAATTCCCTTATCAGTGCATCACCCGATCTTTCTCCGAGTTCGATCGTGCCGCCTAATGGCCGGTAAAATATCCCTGTGCCTTTTGAGTGCTTTCGGTTTTGCTGCTCAAGCAGTACGCTGCCTTCTTTACATATGATTCCTAGTGTTTTTGAAATGGGCCTCATAAAGAGCCTCCTTTTTTCCTGTTATTTCCGTTTACAGTCAATAGAAAAGGGAATTGTTTCAATTAAGTACATAACAAGCTGCTGTAACTCCATTTATGTAGACATGTTCGCTGCTTTTCTCTAATAGTGTAGACTAAAGATTGCGCGAGGGGGATAAAAATGAATCAGGATCCTCATTATATTAAAGGCATGCTGGAGCGTTTGAAGGATCTAGATGATCTGACACGAACCATGCAGGAAAAATTTGAAGGGGAAGGCAACCGAAATAAGTACGCGTGGATGGTGCTTCCTTTTTTTAAAGCGTTTTATGTAAAAAAAGGCACGACAGATGATGTAGTGCAGCGAGTGATGAATATTGTTTCCTCACCGATTGTGATTGCTGCATTTGGCGCCCTAGGCTATCTTAGTTTCATTACGATGATAGAAGGAATTTTGGCACAGCCTTATCTTTACATAGCGATCGGCATTGCTCTTTATTTGTATTCAGTGATTGTCCTCTTCTTCAGACAGCTGGATTTTAAAGATGAACTCTTTGATTTGCATGCTTTCAAAGCAATTCATCCTTCTCTTTACCAGTCCTTTCAATCCTTTAGCGGCACAGCGCCTTTTTCTTTTAACAGTCTGCATGAATCTATCCGGACCATTTTAGAAAGGGAGCAGCAAACGGGCATCGAGGCGTATACAGAATTAAAGGCTGTCTATGAAAAACTGGAAAAATTGACAGAAGAACGTGATCTCCTGATAAAGGACATAGAATTTTATGAAGCCAATTTAGCCAATTTATTAAGTGTTTACGATCATTCATTAAAACTGGTACAGGCTTCAATCGACAGCAGCGTGACAAAGGACATTTTATATCTTTACTCTGACTATAGTCTTTTTGAAAAAGCGGGTGATCTGCTTGTGTTGAAGGAAGGACATCACACATATGATATACCTAAGGAGATCTCCCTTAAGGACACAGAAAAACAGAATTGGGCAATCGTTAAGGCATGTCAGGCCGAAAAAGAAACGGATTTATTCCAGATAGATATAAGGCATCATCAAGTGTCATTGGCGATCAAAATGGAAGTGCTGCATACCGTTTATATCTATTCCTTCCATTTTCCAGAGCGGGAGATGGATCGTCTGATTGATCAGATTATGAGGGATGAACTGCACACTTTGCTCTATCATTGCATTTTGCTGTATAATAAAGAAAAGGAGGGATGACCCATGGACGATATTATTCTGAAGAAAAAGTCGTATTTAGATGATATCCGAGAGCGCCGGGAACGCTATGCTGCACTGACTGCCTCATCCAGCAGCGTCATCATCAAGCCTTCTATTGCCCCGGAATTGAAGAAAAGGTCTGATATGCTTAAGCAGATCTTAGATGATACGAAATAGATAAGGCTGACTCATGCTGCATCGGCAGTATGTTTAAAACGAAAACTCCTTTCCGTGATGGAAAGGAGTTTTTTTCTATCTTCTTTGATTCTCTTGATCTTTCAAACGGTTTTGCTGATCAGGAACGCGGCCTTTATCCTGCTGGTCTTTAGGGGAATTTTTTGAGTCATGGATTTTTTTCTCGAATTCCCTCAAGTCTTCGTGATCATTTTTTCCTTTGCTCATCATTCATCCCTCTAAAAAGTGGCTAGTTTGCTTTTCCCTTTTTAAGGAAATAAAAATATTCAGCTTGAATTTATCCGGTTGATATGAGCTGCTGGTAAAGCATAGCGGCCTTTTCCCTGTCCTTCGTTCCGTGCACCAGAACTCTTCCATCCTTAAAGAACACGAGCCGATGCTTTGCCTGATGCACAAGAAGATATTCGTTTCGAATTGTATTTCCCTCTTTTTTCTGAAGCAGTGCTTCAAGCGTGTCGAGATCCCGGGCATTATTTTCAAGAGGCCGAATCTGGATCGTATCTCTGCCGCATAATACATCCAGCTGAAATTCATCTTTTTGCTGAAGAAACGGATAGGTTGGATGTACTCCACAGGATGGACAATTGTCCTTTTTCATTTTTTCTACCCGAACGGCCTGATGGCGATAGTTCCATAGATTAAAGGTTACGAGTTCTTTTCTCAGTGCAGAAAGTTCACCTGTACATAATTTCAGGGCTTCTGTCACCTGATGAGCGGTAACCACATGAACGATTGGACTGATCACTCCATTTGTATCACATGTTGGTCCCTGCAGCGGCAGTTTTTGCAGCAGGCAGTGAAGGCAAGGGGTGTCGCCGGGCAGGATCGTATAGCTCATGCCGTAGCTTCCCACACACGCCCCGTATATCCATGGCACCTCATATTTTTGTGCAGCATCGTTGATTACAAGACGGATGTCAAATTGATCCGTGCCATCCAAAATCAGATCTATCTCTCCTTTTTCAAGCAGCTCTTCTAAATCCGGGCCTGTTACATCCATGACATGCGCTGCCACTTCTACTTCACTGTTGATCTTTTTGAGCTTTTGCTGTGCTGCAATTGCTTTTGGCAAATGGTTTTCCGCATCTTCCTCGTGGTAGAGGAGCTGGCGGCCGAGATTGCTCCAGTCTACATAATCACGGTCGATAATCGTAAGCTTTCCGATTCCTGCCCGAACCAGCATATCCGCAGCAGAAGACCCAAGCGCCCCGAGACCGATTAAAAGCACATGCTTGTCCCCGATTTTTCTTTGCCCTTCCACGCCAATAGGAGCAAAAAGTTCCTGACGGGAATATCTTTCGTTCATGTTTGGATCATTCCTGCTTCAGGCGAGCTGGCAACGGCATAGGTTTTTTTAGCGATCCGGCCGGCTTCAAATCCCAAACGCCCCGCTTCAATGGCTTTTTTCATTGCCAGCGCCATTTTAACAGGATCCTTTGCGCCTGAAACGGCCGTATTTAATAAAACACCGTCTGCCCCCAGTTCCATCGCGTACGCCGCATCTGACGGAGAGCCAATACCTGCATCCACAATGACCGGGACAGAGGATTGCTCAATGATCCACTGGAGATTTAATGGGTTAATGATTCCTTGCCCTGATCCGATCGGTGAGGCGCCCGGCATGATCGCATGGCAGCCTAATTCCTCCAGGCGTCTTGCCAGCACAACGTCATCCGAGGTATAAGGTAGTACAATAAACCCCTCATCGAGCAGCATTTCACACGCAAGCAGCGTTTCAACCGGATCCGGCAGCAGCGTTTTGGAGCATCCGATTATTTCCACTTTCACCATATCGCACAATCCGCTTGCTTTTGCCAGACGTGCAGTCTGCACCGCTTCCTCTGCAGTACTTGCTCCTGCTGTGTTGGGAAGCAGGCTGTAGTCGCTGCGCTCCAATTCCTGCAGCAGATTCGGCTGATTTTTATCAAAGATGTCCATTTTCCGAACAGAAAACGTGAGAATATCCGCTTCCGATACTTCTACTGCTTTCTTCTGTGATTCAAAGTCCGGGTATTTTCCTGTTCCAAGCAGTAATCGTGATCCAAATGTTTTGTCCGCTATTTTCAACATGACCGTCATCCTCCTCCTACAAATTGCACAAGCTGAATGCTGTCGTTTTCCCCAATCGCCTGTGTTTTATGATCTTCATGATCAATCACTTCTTTATTAAGCTCTACCATCACGACCCGATCCATCAGTTCATAGTGGTGCAGCAGTTCTTCAACCACGCTGATTTTATCTGGAACGTCAACGGTCTCTCCGTTAATGATCAGTTTCATGTTCATTCTCTCCCCGCATAAGAAATTTGCCTCTCCATACTGAATGTCTGAAGCCAGTCCTCTCTTACCTTTCGCCCTTCAAGAAGATCAGCCATATACACACCGGTCCCTGCTGATAGCAAAATGCCGTTTCTGTAATGGCCGGTCGCAATCCAGACATGATCCAGCTCCCGATGTCTGCTCATATACGGCAGACCATCCGCTGTTTGAGGGCGAATGCCTGCCCACGATTTTTCAAAGCTTGCCTCCTTGAGGGCCGGAAGCAATCCTGCTGCTTTTTCCATGAGCCTCATGATCCCTTTCACTTGTACTCTTTCATTGAAAGAATACGGTGTTTCAGTAGCGCCGATCAGCAGCCTTCCCGCTTTTTTAGGGACGATATAACACCCCTCTGTAAATAGGGTCGATTGCAGAAGCTGCTGCTTTGAAAAAACAGAAAAGCATTCTCCTTTTACAGGATACGTATTCAGCCCAATACCTGTTTTCTGTAAAAGTTCCTCACTCCAGGCTCCGCCGGCCACAATCACATGACCGCTTTTAATTGGACCAGCAGAGGTCATGACACCCTTTACTTTTCCGTTTTCCACAATCAATGAATAAACCTGTGTATAGTCTAGAAGTTCTGCTCCATTTGAAATGGCGCCATGAACAAAAGCTGTGGATAACGCGGATGGATTCACATGGCCATCTCCAGGTATCCACAATCCCCCCATGCCGCCGGTTTGAATCGCAGGCTCACGTTCCTGTATTTCTTTTTCTTCGAGCCAAAATGACGGTTCATTTGCTTCCTGTAATTGAAATGCCCGATCCTTCAAGTCCTGCTGTTCAAGCGGGGTTCGGGCGAGCTTAATCATTCCTTTTTGAACCAGTTCAATATCGATTCCTGTACATTCCTGAAGCTCTTCTTTTAAACCGTCAAACATCGCTTTACTGTATTGAGCAAAGGAATAAAGCGGCGAATCCAGATTCATTTCAGCCTGTGCTCCAAGCATGCCGGCAGCCGCTTTTGAAGCTTTTTGTCCGGCTTCTCCCTGATCCACAAGACAAACTTTTGCTCCCCTTTTTGAGAGTTCATAAGCGATTGAACCCCCGATTACTCCCGCACCAACGATGGTTACATCCGGCTGTATCAAATGAATTCCCCCTCCCGATAGGCAGCTATGGCAGCTAGTGGGTCCTGCGCATTCATGACGCCCGATTGTACTGCGATTCCGGCTGCCCCTGTCCCTTTGATAAGTGGAATGTGACGGGGCTTTATTCCGCCGATTGCGATGACGGGAGCTGAACAGCTCTCCACTGTGTGGGTCAGCGCTTGTGTCCCTTTTGGCGGAAGTCCCGGCTTTGAGTCCGTTTCAAAAATGTGGCCAAAAATCACTAGGTCTGCTCCTGAATCAGCTGCTTGACCCGCTTCTTTTTGGGAATGAACGGAAACACCTGCCCGAATAAGCGGATTCAGTTTTTTTACTTCAGCTACCGGCAGACTGTGGTAGGCAAGCTGTACGCTGAGGCCCCTTGCGAGCGCAACGTCAACACGGTCATTAATCACGATTTTATCTGCGGGAACTCCCTGTTTTAAAAGAAGATCCACCCACTCCAGCAATTGAGAAGCCGTTGCTCTTTTTTCCCGTATATGAAAGTAATCCACAGCCTTATGCACATATCCCGCAATCTCAATCCATTGGGCAGGCGGCTGTCCACCTGTGGATAAGACGTGCAGCTGTAAAGCACACATTCTATTTACCTCCTATTTCTTTAACAGATCAGGATTTGCAACCGGCCACTGCTCGAGTGTATAAGCCATTTCCCAAAAAGCGTATTCATATTGGCTGCTGATCAGAAAATGGGTAAGCCAGCGCTGCCGGTCTTCTTCAGAAGCTTTTACTGCCAATTCATCCAAGCGCTCAATTTGCTCCTCTACCAGTTCTCTGAACCACTCTCCTCCGTATGTGGCAATCCACTGCTGGTAGATCGGTTCGTCCGGAGAACACATTTTCAGCCTTTCTCCGATTTCATAGTAGAGCCAGTAGCATGGAAGCAATCCCGCGATTACATCTCCAAGACTTCCCTGGCCTGCACGGTACATATGAGAAGCATAGGCATACGCCGTAGGAGACGGTTCAAAAGCTGCCACGTCTTCTTCTGTGATATGAAGAAGTTCAGCAAATGTCTGATGCAGGCCAAGCTCTGCTTCATAGGTGCCCTGTGCATGGATCGCGAGCCGGTTTGTGGTATGAAGATCGGTTGCTTTTACAGCTCCGAGTGCCTGCACTTTTGCAAAATGTGTTAAATAATAGGCATCCTGCATAACGTAAAAACGAAATCGTTCAAGTGATAATGTTCCATCCCCTACCCCTTTTACAAAAGGATGATTAAAGCTTGCCTGCCAGATATGATCTGCTTTTTTGCGAATTTCCTGTGTAAATGACATGATTAGCTCCCCCAGATTTATAATTGAACAACAAAAAGCCACTTCCTCATCAGTAGAGAAAGTGGCGGCGATTCTGGAAAATAGATGCTTCCGGATAAGAGCCTCCACTTCCCTACGCTAGTGCGAACTAGATCAGGTTCAAAGGGTCCGGAAAAATCCGTCTCAGCTTTTAATAGCTCCCCCAGCAGAATGACGATATGCAGTTATTTTGTTGCTTGCCCTTATACTAACAGGTTTACTTTACATGTCAAATGAAGAATATTTTGGATGTCATTATGAAAAAACAAACCAGCGGAGCCTAGCTGCTCATTTTTTGATTTTCTTTATACGCAATGCTCAATTCACTCCATACATCAAACTTATTGCCGCACGGGTCCCTGAAGGTAAAATTCTGTCCCGTGTGACCTCGTTCTTCTATTTCCCCAACCGGAATATGCCGGTCCTGAAAGTCTGCATGAAGCTGCTTCAATGCATCTACTCCATCCACCTCAAACGTAATCGAAAAACGTTCCCTGCCTGAGTGATCAATAAAATTTGCGGACTGGCCCGGCTTTGATTTCACCAGAAAAAAACTCTGGTCTGCAATATTCAGAATCGCTTTTTCTTCATCCTGATAGCTCAGTTCAGCTCCTAATTTCTTTACATACCAATTAGCAGATCCTTGGACATCTTTTACCGGCAAGTAAGTGGTTCCCACCCTGATTAATTGTTGATTCATGATAAAACTCCTCTCAAATTATCGTAGTCAACCTGCATCCTATTATTAGTCAGTGTAGCCAAAGTATTTCTATACTAATCCTGCATTCTAGCAAAATAGAATTTTCAAGCCTATTTACCGTTATGACAGTCAATCATTTCTTTGAGAAAACACTGAAGCGGGCGATTGTCTTCAAGATGAAAGGCGATCCACTCTCTTTCTTTTTCTAAAAGCCGGCTGATTAACATAGCTGCTTGTGCATGCTTACTCGGTGTAATGTATGTGAAAATTCCCCTTATCTCTTCAACAAGAAGAGTTGGAAGAGACGTTTCAATCGTTTTCTGACCGAGCTGAGCACGATGCGGTGCATACTTTTGAAGAAGAACATACGACAGATGATTCATCACATTCATCAGCATGCGAACGGACCAGATATCATTTCCTCTGTCCGCAGATTTCTTATATTGAAATAAGAACCAGGCTGTATCGTGAATATCATTTATGAAATCTGCGTAATCCCGTTCAAGGCTTTGTGTTGATTCAAAAGAGGGCATCAGTTGAAACGGGTCGTACAGAACCCTGAAATAATCTTTTTCTGTAAACGTTTTTAAGGTGACTGTAAACAAATCAATATGTAATAAATCGTTATAGACAGCAATCATTTGCGGAGCGATGATCCATACTTCATCTAAGAGAAGAATATCGCCATATGCTTTCAAATGGCTGACCCTCCTGGATAGGAAGGCTTCCTTTTCTTCTTCCTTCACCAGAACATAAAGGTCTATATCAGAAAACTCGTCGTGTTCCCCCCGTCCCATCGATCCCTTCAGGAAGATGGCTTGCACACTGCCGTCTTTGATTAAACTGTCACTAATTATTTCTACGGCTTGTTCCTGAATGAGCAAGTACGAATCTCCTTTCTGTTTTTAAAAATGGCCTTTCTTTTCACTTCTGCATTTGAGCTGCTGTTTCCTCCCAATCTTTCATTATTTACTATGTAGTGAGGGAGGGACAAAAGTGTCCCAGCCTCTTGACCGGTTCGCTGCACTTCAGGTGGACGCTTTCCGCAGGGACGGCGCTCAGCCTCTCCAAGGCGCTGCCCTGTTTAGTCTCAGCTTGCCGTCATATCCTGCAGGAGTCGCCACCTTCCGCTCCGCTCACCTCTTACTATTGATCATTACCGTCTCTTTTTTTAAACTTTTTGAGATTTTTCCCAACCTATTTTTGTGGTTGCTAATGGCTTCTTTCACTATCGCGACCCGTTTATTAAAAACGTTAACTTAATAATCAATAGAATCTGCCAGTTGAACGAGTATTTCTGGTGTTACTTCATCAGACACACCTTTATCAATACTAAGCATATATTGCCAACTACCTCTTTCGAAGACCAGCATGTTAAAAGCAACATTCTGATCATTAACATAGATTGCGTTTTTTCCGTTTTTTAACTTCATTACTTTTGTTTTATACTTATCGACCGGAATCTTATATTCAATCGGCCTAATCTCTATGTTGAAATGGTTGTCAGGAAATTGGTCACTTATAAATACAACCTCCAAAGTATCGTTTATCTCACCATCTAAATTACTAAACCTGCCAAAGTAATGGGTGAAGCTAATTGGTGGTATTCTTAGCGGTAACTTAATCTCTTGCTTAAAGTGTTGTTCAAAATCTTCTACTGCTGCATCTACCGACTTGTATCCACCTTCAGTATAGATTTCCTCGAAAGGTTGTGGAGGATCGTTTGTATTTCCAGAAACTTTGTCATCACTGATTTCAAAAGTCAAGAAACCTAAAAAACCCAAAAAAAGAAGAAGAACACTTTTTTTCAAATTCATCACCCTTACTATTATTTAGGATTAGTTTGTCCGTTATAATTACACTAATTCATACGTGAGTAATCTGCCTCGCAGTGTTACTCAATAGTAAGAGCTGAACGGAGCCGGCAAACCGATCAAAGGGCCTGAGACACTTTTGTCCCAGACCCTCTTTTTCACTTCAATTTTCGTTCCTTTATTGACAATACCGGTAGAAATGCCTTGGAAGCTGGCGACTGCATTGAATTGAGGAATACCGTTTCATTAACACCATCCAGCTTAACGAACGTCCACTTTTCTTTCATCCATTGCGTTAAAGACAAATACATATTCTTTCTCGGTCTCAGCTGTGTAGACCAGGTTGTCCCCTTCGAGCCATTCCCCGTCCCTGACAAATTTAAATTCAACTCTATGTCCTGCTGAAAGCTTGACCGGCTTGGTTTTCCACACTTTTTCATTGGTATCATAAGACAATGAAAAATCATTGTTTTCCCAATTGAACGGCTCGCTTCCTCTGATGATCACTTCCTTATATTTTTTGGCTTCATCCGGAGCCGCTTGCTCGAGTTTGCCTGATACTTCGTATACTGCGAACGACTGGGCAGGCATCCTGACAGTCAGTTCACCTTTTTTAGGTTGGACAGACTTTCTCCGGTCCATTGCATCCCTCAGCTTTACACCGTTTAAAGAGGACTGATTATAGATCGTATTAAGCGATAAGCCTGATGCATCCCCTTTGTTCAGAACGACTAAAAATTTCTTATTTTTCGTGCTCCGCTCATAGACAAATACGTCCTCTGATACACTGATTTCTTTAAAGGTGCCTGTGCGCAGGGCCTGCTCCTTGTTCCTGAGCGCCACGAGATCCTGGTAGAAACCTTTCAGCTCCAGGTCCTGATCTTCCTTCTTCCATGGCATCATTTCACGGTAATAGCGATCCTTCCAATCCGGAACCAGATTATGATCTTTACTTTGCGACAAACCAACCTCTGTGCCGTAATAAACAGCAGGAGTGCCCGGCAAAGTAAATTGTGCAGCTGCAGCCAGTTTCAGTTTATTTACATCTCCCCCTGCTTCAAACAGGAATCTTGGTTTATCGTGGTTATCTAAAAACGTGACCATTTGATATTCTTTCGGATACGTTGAAAGATTATCTGCTATCGTGCTGCTCAGCTCAGTCATTGAACGGTCCTTCGCAAAGACATTTACCATGGTATCTGCCAGACCAAAGTCAAGCGCACCATCTAATTTTCCGGCATATGAGTTAATTTTCTCTCTGGTATCCCAAACTTCTCCGAAGATAAAAGCATTTGGATTGGTCTTTTTCACCGCATGACGAAAATCAACCCAATAGCTGTAGCTTGGCCCTTTGGCATAATCCAGACGGAAGCCGTCAAATTTTAATTGACGAAGCCAATAGGGCACTACATTTCCTAAAACATATCGTCTTGTTGCAAGATTATCATTATTTAATTCAGGCAATTCAGGAATACCGTAAAACATATTGTACTGATTCGGCCATTCTGTGAAGGTGTACCAGTTGTAGAATGGACTTCCTTCTCCTTTTGCTTTTGCATCTTCAAAGAATGGATGCCCGCTTGAGGTGTGGTTCGGCACAAAATCATACACGACCTTCATCTTTCTTCTATGAGCCTCTGTAATGAGTTCCTTCATTATTTTTTCATTGCCAAAGCGTTCATCGATCTTTTTAAAATCCGTCGGGTGATACCCATGAGAGTATGGTCCTTCAAAAACAGGCGAGATCCAGATCGTATCAAAGCCAAGCTCCTGAATGTACCGGACCTTTCTCTTTACTCCTTCCAAATCTCCACCCATCCAGCCTTTTAACTGTTCATCATAAGGGAGGTCCGGGTCCACAGGCTCATTATTCGCTTTATTTCCATCGTAAAAGCGATCTACAAAAACATGATAGATGGAGGCATCCTTCGCCCATTGGGGTGATTGAAAGGTGTCTACATAATACGCGAACTCTGTTGCCTCTTTTTGATCAAAGCTGTTTGTGTCCGCAAATTGAGAGCCTTCACCCTCTGAATGCCACACATCAATTTTGTATTTTACACGCGATTGATCCGGCTGTTTAGGAATGACTCCGGATAGTACGGTAATGAAAAGACCATTTGCCTGCTCTGTCGTTGATTCCACGTTTAACTCAACTACTTTGCCCCTTGTGACCTCTCCCCGCTTCCCGTTTGGAGAAGATCCATTGGCTGTATAATATAAAGCCCCCGAATCAATCGGTCCATAATGCTCGACTGTTGTTTTAACCGTTACATTATCCTTTTTTGTTGGCAGAAAAGGGGTGTGCTGAAAATCATGCGTAACGTTCTCCGCAATCGGAACCGCCATCCAGCTTTCAACTGTATCCTCAACTATTGTTCCTTCTTTTGAGAAAACAGCGGTTCGCTTATCCTCTTTATTTTCTTTGTACTGTTCTGCTCCAAGCCCGTACACATACTGCAGCTCTTCTCCAGGGTTTCCTTCAATTTCTAAAACCCATTCATTCTCGCCCTCTCCCTTTTGAAGAGATGTTAATTCATAGTTGTAGGCATTTAAATTTGTCGCCACAGTCGGGATGGCCCATTGAGGAGTGGAATCGGGAACGGTTAGATGCAGCGTAATGCTGCCTTCATAGTCATCCGCAAGACGGACATCCACTTTCCGCTCTTCTTCCGGGTAAAAAATAAAGACATATTTGCCGTCCCGGTCAGGTGTGAAGACCAAGTTATCCCCTTGCATCCATTCACCATCATAGACGTACTTAAACTCCAGTTTCTTCCCGCCTGTTAAAGAAATCGGCGCACTTTCCCACGTCTTGCTTTCCTCGTCGTACGTCAGGGGATTTTGATTTGAGCTCCAATCAAGCGGCGCTTCGCTTCCTCTTAGCACCACAGAATCGTATGGAGCTTCTTCAGCCATAGCTTGAGGGACCGAAAGCAGAGGTGCGACGATAAAACTTACCAGTAAGACAAAGGATAACAGCACAACAGTCAAACGCTTCATACCAGATCATTCTCCTTTTTATATGATAGTGCAAGCGGTTGCATTGTCGTGGATGATCTTCTTCTATGTAAGCAACAGCTCTTCCAAAAATCATAGCATATTCAGTTGAATTTGAAAGCGTTTGCATAAAAAATAGGTAAACAGACCCTGTATTGGATTCTTCCGCTGGCTCTTTTAAGCTCTTTTCCTCCAGGCAGGGGATAAGCTCTGCCAGCTCGCCCCCCCAGTCTGCTTGCTGCCTATTTTACTGCTTCAAACGTGAAAACCTGCTCCCCATGGGAAGGTTGCTGCAAAAACTGGTAGCCCGCTGAACATGTAATTTCTTTAAATCCTGCTCTTTCAAGCAGCATGATAAATTCTTCAAGTCCGTACCATCTAAGGGTGAACTGTTGAAGCTCTGTGTCAATCAGCCTTCCCTTGCTCCATTTTTCGTACTTTAAATAGGTCACCGTTTGCTGATGGATCCAATCTGTTTCAACAGACTTTTTTTCCAGGGTAATGCCTTCTCCTTGTCCTAAATCAAAAGCCGTTGTTGTTACTTCTCCTTCTTGAAAGGAGGCTGGAAGATACAAATCAATGATCACTCTGCCACCTGAATTGAGATGCTGATAAAATAACGATAGTGCCTTTTCTGCTGCCCCCCTGCTGTCGAGCAAAGCAAAGGATCCTGTGGGCATAATAATTGCGTCGTACGTCTCAGCCAATAAAAAGTCCCTTAAATCTCCTTGATATAGCTGGGGTGACAGGCCTCTTTTTTGACAATGTTCCCTGCAGGAATCAAGCATCTCCTCAGAATAATCAATGCCATCAACCTTCAGCCCTTCTTCCAAAAGCGGGATGAGCATCCTGCCCGTACCTGAGCCTGCTTCAAGAATTTGCCCCTTTACACCCTTTAACCGATCTGCGTAATACTCAATATCCCCGTCGATTGAATGCCCGGGAGGCTTTGTCAGATTATATACCTCTGTACTCAGTTTTCCATAGTAGCTAAACAACCCGTCACCTCGTTTATGTAGTAAAACGTCTGCCTTCCAACGCTTGAATATACCGCCTTGCTGATCGCTGCACAGCCTGACCTGCCTCTTCTTTTACAACACGGTGAAAGGCATTGTATAAACGGTCGAAGGTGAGTGAAGCGGTTTGATTTGCGATTCTTGCTACTGTTGGTGCCGGCAGTGGAATCATGTTCGGATAGCTGTACATAAAGCTCACCCATCTGCGGTCTGCTGCTACCTGAATGACATCCCCTGTCAGGAGAATTCCATTATGCCCGGCAGAAGACCAGTGCAGCACTGCTCCTCCTTTAAAATGCCCGCCAAGCCGGTGAAGCTTTATTCCGTCTGATAAGGCCAGAGATTCTCCTTTCCAATAAATAATCCTGTCAGAGGGTCTTGTCACCCATTCCCGATCATCTTCATGAATGTAAATCGGAACGTTAAACACCTCTGCCCACTCCACCTGAGTAGAATAATAATGGGGATGAGAAAGCGCAATCGCATGGACCCCGCCTTTTGAGACCAAGTCCTCTTTTGTTTTTTCATCTATGTAGGTGATGCAGTCCCACAGCATATTAAAGCCTTGGTCCTGAACCAGATAAGCCGTCTGTCCGATTCCAAAGGATGGCGTTGTCGTGATGCTGAACAGCCCTTCTTCCTCCTGCAAAATTTCATTATGATAGACATCGCCGCTTCTCAAAGCTTCAAGAGTCGTCCATGTCTGCCCCTGAGGTGATACATATTGTCTTTCTTCTTCGCAAATTAGGCATTTCTCTGGCGGATGTTCACTTGCCTCATATTGAACCCCGCATGTTTCACAGATATAAAAGGTCATTAAATCGCTCCTATTTTTCGTTATTCTTACTAAATTTACATCCCACTTGGCTTTCCACATTTCCCCTCCAAATTCCTCCCTATCAACATAAATAAGTCAGAAATTGATAGAATCATGCTTCATGGGTGGAAAGGGAAAAAGGAATGGCCGTTAAACGAAAGAAACGATGAGATTTTTCGATATACTGTCATTTGACGCTCTGTTTTTGTGCGCCATTAAGAGCAATTTTAAATACCTATGCACACTAATCAATCAAAATTAGTCGTCATTTACACACCGGCTTTTATCAAAATCGTGTATATTCATAAACACACACATTGATGAGAAAAAGATATCACTTTTATTTCATGATTTGATTATTTTCATGTAATTCTAAAAAAATCTAAAATCAAACTCCGTTTGCTTCTGCATATTTTCTGCACAAAATACCCGTATACTGGTCTTGTGGGAAGGGTGAGTAAAATGAACAAATTATCTTTGAAAATCAGTCTCTTTTATTTGGTTGGAATAGCCGTCATTTTGGTTGTTTCTTTGTTTGTGATGCACAACCTTCTTGTTAATCAACAGGTCCAAAATGAACTAGAAAATCTTCTCCAGCGCGGGAACAGTCACCGTGATGTTCTAATGGATAATTATGATGAAAAAACGATTGAACATGTTGTCCTGATGGAGGATAAAGCAAGGACGGAGGTAGTCATCATGAATGGAGAAGGAAACGTTGCAGGTGCTTCCAACAACGCCTTTAAACATATAAAAGATGAATGGCTATCAGAAAATGAAGGAATTGTTGAAGACGACTGGCGAAACGAACCCTTTCTGGCAAGCATCAGCAAAATTAACAGCGGGGGCAGTGTAATTATGCTCAAACCAACAGAACAGATTCAGTCATTAATACATGAGTTAAACCGTCATTTCTTTGTTGCAGCCCTGCTGACAGTTGGGTTTTTGCTATTCAGTCTTTATTTTCTGAGTCACGTTATTATTAAACCGCTGCTCTCAATTAGACAAGCCGCTGGAAAACTGAGCGATGGCCAGGTCATAACCGTTCCGGAAACAAGGCGCAAGGATGAAATTGGTGAACTGGCAAGAGCGATTACGAAAATATCTGGGGATCTCCATCAAATTCAGCATACCCGTAAAGCTTTTTTAACATCTATTGCCCATGAATTAAGGACACCGATTACGTACATTAAGGGCTATGCAGGACTTTTAAAAAAAGAGCACTCTGCATATGGCGGAATTATCTATGAAGAATCTCAACGTCTTCAGCGATTAATTGAGGATTTATTTGAACTCGCCAGAATGGAAGAAAACAGTTTTACGATTCAACCTGAGCAAACGGAAATGACTTCTTTTATCCAGGATATCATTGACAGGATGCAGCTTGTCTTTGAAGAAAAGGAAATCAGTCTTCAACTAAAAACCGGTGCAGCATTTACGAAACAAATTGATCGAAATCGGTTTGAGCAGGTCATCATGAACTTGATCGATAACGCATTAAAATACACACCTGCAGGTAAAGCAGTGAAACTTACTGTCAACCAAGATTGTATTACAGTCACAGATGAAGGACCTGGTGTAAATGAAGATGCACTCCCTTTTCTATTCGATCGATTTTTCAGGGTTGATTCGTCAAGGAATAGAGAAACGGGCGGGACTGGCCTTGGCCTTGCCATCACGAAAGAAATCATCGAAGCCCACGATGGAAAAATCTCAGCCGAAAATACACTTTCCGGCTTACGTATTACTATTGATTTAAAAGGAGTGGCCTCATGAAAAAAATCGCACTCGTAGATGATGAACAGCGGATGCTTGATTTACTTGAACTTTATCTCAATCCTCTTGGATATGAATGCATCAAACTGCGCAGCGGGGAGGAAACCATTGCCCTTGTTAAGAAAGAGGAGCCTGACTTAATCCTTTTAGATGTCATGATGCCTGTATTAGATGGCTTTGAAACCTGCAGAGAGATTCGCAGATTTTCAGACGTCCCCATCATACTCCTCACCGCACTTCATGAAAAAGAAGAGATTGTCAAAGGGCTTCAGCACGGTGCAGATGACTATATTGTAAAACCTTTTGATGAAGAAGAATTAATCGCAAGAATTCATGCGGTTTTCAGAAGAACGTCAGATGATTTTGCCAGAGTAATTGAATGCGAAGGGTTAATATGGAACGAAGGATCACATGAACTTTCTTTTGAGGGAAAACAAATTAACGTCACGCCAAAAGAATTTTCTATACTTGGACAACTGCTTAAAAATCCCGGAAGAGCCTACTCCAGAGAACAGCTACTCGTTCTTATTTGGGGGTACGAGGCCTGGACAGACGGCCGCACAGTAGACTCACATGTAAGAAATCTGCGGGACAAACTGAGAAAAACCGGATTTCCATTAGAGAGACATTTACAAACTGTTTGGGGCGTCGGGTATAAATGGATTCATTGAAGAGGGGACTGGATTTCAACAAATGCAGGTAAACCATCTATTCAGTGCTTTTCTGAATCGTTATTCTAAAATCTTCTTCCGTTAAGGATTGAAATCTACAGATGCCTGTATCCGGATTACTGCCCTTTAGGCGTTGGGATTGGGGAAGAAACGGTGCTGAGCCTCCTGTGGTTTACTCTCTGAAGACTCAGCTTGCCGCGACATCCTGAAGGAACTGCCTATATTTTCGATTTACTTATCTTCGCCTGACCTCAAGAAGTACTTTTCACCCGTAAACGTGAGCATAGTAATACCTGCAGCTACTGCAACGATCAACCAATCCTGCTGCAGTTTTATCCAAATAAAAGCTCCAAGTACAATACCGTCTATCAATAGTGCAGTTAGGACAATCCCCGGGTTGGCATTCACTTTATCTCTTAGCTTTTTTAAAACGCCCCAATGAACAATAATGTCCATGATAAGGTATAAAATTACGCCAATTGCTGCTATTCTGCTTAAATCAAATAAAACAGTAAGTGCCATGGCAAGGACAATTGTATAAACAAGTGTATGTTTTTGAATATTCCCTGGCATGCCGAAATGTCTGTGCGGTATCAGTTTCATGTCTGTCAGCATGGCAAGCATTCTGGACACTGCAAAGACACTGGCGATGATTCCGGAAACTGTAGCAAGAATTGCAATAATAACTGTAAACCAAACTCCTAATTCTCCAAAAGCCGGTCTGGCAGCTTCAGCGAGCGCATAATCTTTAGCCTCAATAATATCAGTAATGGACAAGCTGCTGGATACAGCCCATGCCAGGATCAGATAGACCGAGAGGCTGACTGCAATCGAAATCATAATCGCGCGACCCACATTTTTTTTCGGTTCCTTGATCTCAGCTCCACTATTTGTAATTGTCGTAAATCCTTTAAATGCTAATATGGTGAGTGCAATAGCCGCAATATAACTTGCACCGGACAAATTTGGTGCATTGGTTCCCACTTCAGCTGGTTCAAATGAAAAGCCAGAGACCCACAAGCCTGCAATTGCGAAAATCGTGAGTCCCAGAATTTTCAGCAGAGACATAACTGAAGTGAATGTCTGAATAAACGAATTGCCTGCGATATTAATGAGAAAAGCGATGGTTAACAAACCAACACCAAGTGCCGGTACCAGCCAGCTTCCTGAGTCTGTACCGAACAACTGAAGGGTATAGGTGCCGAACGTTCTTGCAACAAGACTTTGATTTATTACCATAGATAACGCCATTAATAAGGCAGCTGCGGCTGTAATCGTTTTTTCACCGTACGCTTTCGCTAAAAACATTCCAATCCCGCCAGCAGATGGATAATGATTACTCATTTTAATATAAGAATACGCACTAAAAGCAGTAGCGATACCGCCCGCAATAAACATTAGCGGAAACCATACACCGGAAAGTTCTGCTACTTGTCCTAATAAGGCAAAAATACCAGCACTAACCATCACACCGGTACCAAGACCGACTGCTCCTGTTAATGTGATACTGTTTTCTTTATATTTACTCATCGCGCTCTGCCTCCTTTTGGATGCTTTCTGCTAAAGTTTCTTATTTAAAATCAGCCCTGGAAGAGATAAACGAGGACAAATATTTATGAGTCGATTCATTTTTGCGAAACGAATCGCCAACATTTCTTACCTGTTCCATTCAGTACTTATTCACCAGACAACTCACCTTCAGTAACCCATTTGTGATTTGTCACTTCTTCTCCGGATTCCAGCGTGAAATCAATCATATAAACAGTTGTTTCCTCAGCAGATTCAATTTTAGCCTTTGCCCCTTCCATGCCCTCCATATGGTCTGCACTGACTTCCACTTCATCTCCCGCTGTATATGGAGTTTCCTGCGCCTCTTCAATTTCTTCATGAATGATCCATTTATGATCTTTCACACGTTCTCCGCCATTTGTTGGATCATAGGAAATGCTGTAAGCAATAGTGTCGTAAGCCCCGATAACCACAGCCTCTGCTCCTTTCATGCCTTCCATATGAGCTTCCGTAATAATGGCTGTGTCCCCTTCTTCAAAAGCCGGGTTCTGAGCTTCTTCCAGTCCCTCAGGCACTTCGCCGGATCCTGACATATGCATGCCTGAGTGATCCATTTCATCCATGGAATTTTCTGTTTCCTCCATTTGGTTCATATTTTCTTTCATATCATCTCCAGCACCCGTGTTTTCTTCCTCTCCCCCACACGCTGCAAGAACCGCGCTTATACTGAGGACTATGATTCCTTTTGAGAATTTGCTTTTGAATTTCATTTAAATTCCTCCACTTCTTTAGTCCGTTTTAATGTACCCTATATATGTGCAGAATCGTTGCAGAAAAAGATTCTTTTATCTTTTTACTGGTTTTACATTCAGGGTGGGAAGTTCAATCATGATCACGCTATTAAATTTTGTTACTGTTTAAGATCCTGGAACTTTTTCATTTCAGCCATTAATTCCTCTACTTGACTCTCCCTTCTTCCCTCCTGGCCATACACTCGTATATTAACCGTCTCATTCTCCACTTCTTTATCTCCTATCACGAGAAGGTAAGAAATTTTTTTCAGCTGTGCTTCCCTCATTTTGTAGCCGAGTTTTTCTTCCCGAAGGTCAAGCTCTGTCCGAATCTCCTGCTGCTTTAGCTGCTTCAACACTTTTTTGGCGTACGCCTGATGCGCTTCATTGGATACAGGGAGAATCTTTACTTGAACGGGGGCAAGCCAGAGAGGAAAAGCGCCTCCGTAATGCTCGATCAAGATTCCGAGAAAGCGGTCAACTGACCCAAAGACAGCCCTGTGAATAACGACTGGCCGGCTTTTTTCGTTTTTCTCATTGATATAGGAGAGATCGAATTTTTCAGGCATTTGAAAATCGAGCTGCACTGTTGCACATTGATGACTTCTTTGCAGTGCGTCTTTAATGTGTACATCTATTTTCGGACCATAGAAAGCCCCGTCCCCTTCATTTAAACGGTAAGGAAGCTTGAGTGTGTTCAATACATTTTTTAGTGCAGTTTCAGCCTGATCCCATAATGCTTCCTCTCCCATAAAGTCAGAAGGCCTTGTGGAAAGTTCGATGCTGTAGTCAAACCCAAACGTATGATACACGCGATCAATCAGCTTCAACACCTGCACAATTTCTTCTTCTATTTGCTCCGGAGTGACAAAAAGGTGGGCATCATCCTGGCAAAATGACCGGACGCGCAGCATTCCGTTCAGCGCCCCGCTATATTCATGACGGTGCACCTGCCCAAACTCCGCCATGCGAATTGGTAAATCACGATAGGAACGGAGCGAGTCCCTGTAGATCATCATCGCACCAGGACAATTCATGGGCTTCAAAGCAAACCTCTGATGATCGACCTCGGAAAAATACATGTTTTCTTTGTAATGATCCCAGTGACCTGACTGCTCCAATAATCGCTGGTTCATCATAATCGGCGTGCGCACCTCCTCATAGTCAAATTGGAATTGAAGCGACCGCAGGAATTCTTCCAGTTTATTTCGTATGACCAGTCCATTTGGCAAATAGAACGGCATCCCGGGCGCTTCCTCTGAAAACATAAATAACTCAAGTTCTTTTCCTACTTTGCGGTGATTTCTCTTTTGGGCTTCTTCTACAAAGTGAAGATGTTTCTTCAGTTCCTCCTGCGATGAAAAGGCGACGCCATATATTCGCTGCAGTACTTTATTTGAACTGTCGCCTTTCCAATACGCTCCGGATACATGAGTGAGCTGAAAGGCAGGGATCTTTTTAGTAGAGGGGAGTAAAGGTCCTTTACACACGTCAACAAAGTCTCCATGACGGTAAATCGAAATCATTTCCCCCTTTGAAAACTCGCTTAACTGTTCAAGCTTCAGATCATCTTCTTTAAAGATCTCTTCGGCTTCTTTTCGAGACACTTCTTCACGTTCAATCTGCAGATTTTCATTAATAATTTTTTTCATCTCTTTTTTAAATTTGGCAAGATCCTGAACAGAAATCGTTTCTGCAAGCTCTGCTTCATAATAAAAACCATTCTCTACAACAGGCCCTGTCCCAAGGTTTACTCCATTAAACAAACGTTTAATTGACTGTGCAAGTACCTGTGCAGCCGTCTTTCTCATCACTTCAGCCCCTTCTTTGGATTGAAGCATCACCAGTTCAAGCGATGCATCTTCCTGAAGGCTGCTTTTCAAGTCGACCAGCTTCCCGTTCACGATCCCGGCAGCCGCATTTTTCCTTAATTGAGGACTAATGGACTGCGCTACCTCCTGTAGGGATATGCCGCGTGGATAATTGCCCTCTCTTCCATCCGGGAACCGAATTTGAATTTTTTCCATGTTGATCTCTCCTTTTCATAAAAATTTACAACAAAAAAACACACCCATCCCCTATACAAAAGGGACGAGTGTGCAGCCCGCGGTTCCACCCAGCTTTCCATCCTGATTTTAAAATACATCAAAATGGCTTCATTCAAGCTTTATCGCAGCTTCTGCGGAAAGAGCTACTGCTGGTTCACTCTTTCAGCTCCAAGGCGGTAAAGAATTGAGCTGCGCCGAGGAAGCTTTCAGCCGGTGGCTTCCCTCTCTTTTCAGCCGTTCACAATTCTTCAGATCCTTTTCATCACTAAGCGTATTAAAAAAAGCACACAATCATCCCTAAAATAGGGACGAGTGTGTGCTTGACTCGTGGTTCCACCCAAGTTCCCGTCACTCCTTAACATCAAGTGACGGCTTGTTCAGCTTTATCGCAGCTCCTGCGGTATTGACTACTGGCCTTCGTCCATACAGCTCAAAGGGGGTAAATTTTTCTGCTGCGTCAGGAAGCTCCCAGCCGATGGCCTCCCTCTCTAAAAACCGTTCAGAAAAATTCGTATCCTCGTCATCGCGTTTCATTTTTATTCAATATATAGAAGGATATTCAAGCTGTCAAGGAGTGAATTTACTTTTTAATGGTTTTCGCTGTTTGAGGAACACTACGAAAAACACTTTTATTCCGGGATGTGAACGTACAATGGATTTTTTCAGCGGTCAGGAATCTCTCTCCATTTTAGAGTGGGGACTTAGAGCCGTCATTGGTTTTTTCTTTCTTGTGCTCATCGCTAAAATCATGGGGCAGCGTTCCATTTCCCAGCTGAGATTCATGGATTTCGTGATGGCTTTATTAATTGGGAACATCATTGCCCACCCTTTGTCAGACGAAGGTTTGGGCATGACTGGATCTATCACAACCATGAGTGTGCTGGTCACTCTGTATCTTTCAGGCGTTTTTTTAACGCTGCACTTCCCACCATTGAAAAGACTTGTTGACCCGGCGCCAATTACGCTCATTGAAAACGGGCAGATCTATTACCGCCATTTAAAAAAAGCACGCATTACAGTGGAAAGTCTGCTCGCTGAACTGCGAAAAGAACAACTGGAGGACTTCAGCAAAGTCGCACTTGCACTGTGGGAGCCTGGAGGAACTATTTCTGTTTTTCCAGATCCTAAATACCAGCCGCTGACACCTGCGGATATGGGAATGGCTTCGTCTCCATTTGAGCTGCCGCGCATGGTTGTAAAAGAAGGCAAAATCAATCGAGCTGAACTTATGCTCTGCGGCAAAGATGACAAATGGCTGCTTGAGCAAATCCATAGCAAAAATGAAGATTTGGACAATATATTAATCGCTACTGTTACGAAAAAGGGCGAGATTACCGTTTGTGTGTACAGGTGAAATAGTTATGATCTGTTATGGAATGGATCAGCTCCCTGACCGTCTGCTCCTTTGCCATTCTTGGACTTTGACCGGACCAAAGCGACATATATTCCGTATTCATCTGTTGGGATGCAGCGCGGCGGATGTCTTTAGTCAGCGCGTTTTGTATCGGAAAAGCCGGCACGTCTACTTGAAAATCACTCATTTCATGGATGAATTGATTTTGAATGCCCCTTGCCCATTTCCCTGAGAATGCACGCGTCATAACCATTTGCTCTTCCCCTGTACGGAGGATGGCTTCTTTTTGAGCAGGGTTTGCTCCGCTTTCCCTGCAGGTTAAAAAGGCGGTCCCAATTTGTACGGCAGCTCCTCCAAGAACATGTACAGCCTTTGCCCCCCGGCCGTCTGCAATGCCCCCTGCTGCAATAACAGGAATAGCTACATGGTCGACTGCCTGAGGAATCAACGACATCAGCCCGATCATACTCTCTTCATTTTTTCTCAGAAAGTGACCCCGATGACCCCCTGCTTCACTTCCTTGAACCACGACCATGTCCATTCCTGACTTTTCAACCGCCTTCGCTTCCTCAACCGTGGTGGCAGTTCCGATCAACACTACTCCCGCCTCTTTTAACCGCTCGATCACCCTTTGATCTGGCAGGCTAAATGTGAATGAACAAATCGCCACCTCTTCTTCCACTATTACCTCGATGGAATCCTGAAACGTCTGTACATCTCTTTCATATTCAGGTGCTGCAATTTCCTCTTCTCCCAGGCCCAGTTTCTCCCGATAAGGCTTCAGCACCTTGTATGCATCCTCCACTTCGCCTTTAGATGCAGCGTAAGGAACAGGCACAAACAGATTTACAGCAAAAGGGTTTCTGGTTTTTTCTTTCACAGCTTTGATTTGCTTGGACAAGGATGAAGGCGTCATATATCCTGCCCCAATCATGCCGAGTGCTCCCTCATTTGATACAGCAGCAACAAGCTCCGTTGTGGTGATGCCTCCTGCCATTGGTGCTTGAATGATTGGGTACTTGATGCCGAGTTTTTCCGTTAGCTCGTTAGACCACATGGAACCATTCCTCTCAAGATTTTTCGATGATTCTCGTGCTATCATTCATCCAGGGCTATCGGCTCCAATTCTCTTACACTTCTTTTCCCCTGTTTAAAGGCAAAAGCAATCACCGAAGCAAAAAGAAGGAGGAAGCCGCAAACACCCAGAACAGCTCTTGGATCTGCACTTTCCGAGACACCGCCGGCAAATAGATTTCCACAAATTGCGGCAGTTCCCCCGAGAAGAAGGCCGGCTCCTCCTATGCGGGCTAAAAAGGAATCGGGTGTAATGGCCTGCCTGGCCGTGCCATTAATAACAAATGCAACAGACAGCGCACCATCAAATAAAAACATGCCCAACGCCAGGAAATACATGTGACTGGATCCCATAATCAAAAAAATCCCTGCTGCTGAAATCCCCATCAGTCCGCCATACAGCATCCCCCAGGACAGCCGGCTTAGTTTATGCAGCAATAGAACGCCGATCAAATTCCCGGCACCCGCTGCAGACAGCACAAATCCTGTCTGCCACTCTTGAAAATCCAGCACAGAAGAGGTGTACACGATCACGGTTAATGTAATTGCGGTCGTAGTAAAGCTTAATACAGCCTGGTTAAACGTCACAAACCGTTGAAGAGGGTTTTTCACTAACAAGCTGATTCCGTTTAAAGAAAAATCACCTTTTGAGGTCAACCCCTCTTTCTTTTCTTTTTTTGGTGTACCGGAAACCGTTAAAAACAATATTCCTAAAAATGAAATAAAAAAGGTAACCGCATCCACTGCGAGTGCCCATACTGCACCAAAAGCTGACAGGACCACTCCCGCAAGAACCGGACCGGCTAACGTGCTTACCGCATCTGCCCCTTCAAAATAGGTATGAGCCTCCACCAGACGACTGCGTCCTGCCACACCTGGAACCATTGCTCCAAATGACACCCGGAAAAATACGCCGGCTGCTCCAAGAATAAAAAGTGCAGCACCGAGCTTCCAGAGCGTCAATTCATTGATTAGCACCATACCCGCAAGCAGCAGCATCGTCAGAAAGCTGACAGCATCTGCTCCCATCGCTATTTTCTTCTTTGACCTGCCCTCTGCAATGCTTCCTGCCGAAAGACTTAAAAGCAGAGGAGCCAGCTGTTGACAAACGAGTGCTAATGCGGCGTTCAGCGGTGAACCTGTCAACTGAAGAACAATCAAGGGAATGGCGATCTCACTAAACCTGTTTCCAAAAATCGTAGCCAGCTGCTCAATCCACATTACGACGAAATTCCGATTTCGAAGCAGACTCATGAAGACACCACCTGACTAGATTCAGAACCGGACCCCGCATCCGTTAAATGCCGCCTGAAAACGACTAACAGGACAGCCGAAGCAAAAAGCAAACCACCTGCAAGTAAAAAGATAAAGCGTGGTCCGTAGATTTCCGTTAAATAGCCGAATCCCAGCGTGGAAAGGCCGAACATTGAAAAGTAAGCCGCTTCCTGAGCTGAATACACCTTTGGCAGAAGCCGTTCAGCGACTCTTTTTTGAACAAGTGTCTGCTGGGCCACTCCTTTTAACTGGCTGCAAAAACCAAATAGAGCTGATAAGACCAAGGCAGTCAGCGGACTTTCAATCAGTGCGAACACCACAGTAATGGCGGCTGTAAACAAGGCACCAACGATAATCAAAAATCTCGTCTTTTCTTCAATGCGCATACTGTAACGTAAGCCAAGAATTCCTCCAAGTAAAAGACCGGCAAAAAAGCTTGAATTAATGTATCCCCACCATTCTTCCCCTGCCTGCAGCACCTCTGCTACATACACAAACATAATGGCGGCAATCCATACTACATTTGCATTGGATTCAATCAGTTCCGACACACTGATCACGAATAAAAATGGGCTTTTTACAATCGCCACCCATCCTTCTTTAAATCCTTCAAATTTGGATTGGTTCAGCTCAATTTCTGCCTTCTTTATCTCCCTGCTCTTCATAAGCAAAACCATCAGGAAGGATGAACAGATGTAGAGTCCAACCGTAAGCCAAACAACCTCCTGCGCCCCAAGCCATGCCGCAAAAATAGCTCCAAGCGGCCACATGCCCAGCTGAACAAGCTGATCCGCCACTCCTATAAAGCTATTCGCTTTTACGAGCTCCTCTTTTTCAACAAGCCTCGGGATCAGGGCATTTCGGGCAGGACTCGCCCATCCATCTAAAAATGCAATGACCACCACAAAAATAAACAGCGCCCAAATTAACTCTTCGGTTAAATAAATGCCTGAAAAAATAGCCAGCGCAAAGAGAACGGCCGTTTTTCCCATCTGAGAAAATGCCAGTAACCGCTGCAAAAGCATTCGATCAAGCAAAAAGGGGGCTAAAAGCGCACTGATAAACCGTGCTGTCATATTAAAAAATGGCAGCAGCGCCATAAGTAAGGCAGAACCCGACAACAGATAGATGGTTGAAATCAGCCCGACAATAAACAAAATATCTCCGGCATTGGCCATCGTCTGTCCGATCCATAAGAAACGAAACGATTTTTTCCCCATATAAATGCTCCTTCTTCCTTATTCAGTTGGATGATTTATACGGGGTTTTTACATTCGTCCTTCTCCTTTTCCGATCGTCTTTCCATAACCTTACCATATTTCGAAAATTAAGTCTTTTATAATTTTGTCATGATAAAATTGAGCTTGCAGGACTTCCTTAAGCTTTAGGAATGGTCTTTACTATCACAATGACAAGGAGAGGTGGCTATGATTTATTTTCAGGAAGACGATTTGCTCATTCGTCCCATGATTGAACGGGATATCCAACAATTTGTATCCGCCTTTTCACAGCAGGGATGGCATAAGCCTGTTGAGTTATATGAAGATTACTATCAGCAGCAAAACGACCATAAAATAACCGTACTGGTTGCTGAGATCGATCATCAGGTGGCCGGCTATGCCATCTTGCTGCCTTCTGCTGACAAGGGCCCGTTCGCGAGTGAAAATTTCTCCGAACTTATTGATTTAAACGTTTTAATAAAGTTTCAGAATAAAGGAATTGGCGGCAAAATCATGGACGCAGCGGAATCACTTTCTAAAGAAAAACATGACTTTATAACACTGGCAGTAGGCCTGCACTCAGGCTATGGCGCCGCCCAAAGGATGTATATTAAGCGGGGATACATACCGGACGGATCGGGAGTCTGGTATAGAGGCCAGCAGGCTGAACAATATTCAGCCTGCGAAAATGATGATGATTTGGTGCTGTATCTAAGCAAGAAGCTTTGAATTGATATTCCGCTTACTTTTTTGACTAAAAAAGCCGCCGCTCGCTCCTGATTAACGGAGTGAACGACGGCTTTCTGTAGCCATATATAGTTGATTTTATTTATTATTATCGATTTCTGCCTGTTCTTTTTCGAGCTCCTGCTGCTCAGCGTGCGTTTGAGGAAAACCATTAGCCTGCCATTCTCCGCGATAAGCAGAATCGAGCTTAGTCAGGCCTTCTTCTTTATCTGTGTCCTCAGCAAAAACGCTTTCCTGACGATCAATTTTCTTGCTGTTGCGCATATCTGTATCTTCTAAGAAATCATTTTGGTCGGTTTTTTTCATTTTCTGATACCCCACTACCGCTGCTGCGGCACCTGCTGAAATAAGTGAACCTGCTACAATATTCTTCGTTGTTTTTTTCATGGTAATTCCTCCTTTTCGGTGAAAAGATTGTACCCTTATGTATTACCCGCTTTTCAACTAGATAAGAATAAATTAGAAAAACAAACCAATAGTCCTAGGTTAATTTTACTTGCTGCACACTTAGATTTGTCACATAAGATTGGTTCAATGTATACTCTAAATAAGTCTAAAGTAGCGGTACTAAAATACTATTAACGGAGTGAGCTAAATGAGTATCTATGAATTCTCGGCACTTGCCATGAACGGACAGGAAAAATCACTTGAAAGCCTGAAGGGAAAAGTAGTGCTGATTGTAAACACAGCAGGAAAATGCGGGTTTACCTATCAGTATAAGGACCTCCAGAAGCTTTATGACCGGTATAAGGATAAAGGGTTTGTTATAGCCGGATTCCCTTGTAATCAGTTTGATAATCAGGAGCCGGACTCCAACGATAAGATTGAAACAAATTGCCTGCTGAACTACGGTGTATCATTTCCGTTATTTCAAAAAGTGAAAGTGCGCGACGAAGGTGCTCATCCTCTTTTTACGTATTTATCCCGGCAAAAAAGATTTGAAGGCTTTAATAAATTTCATCCTGTAGCCCGCGTTCTCATCCCGCTTTTAAACGAAAAACATCCTGAATACATGATGGACGACCACTCGATCAAATGGAATTTCACTAAGTTTCTAATTAGCGCTGATGGTGAGGTGGTCAAACGCTTTGAGTGTACATCTGACCCTATTGACATGGAAGCGGATATTGAAGAGCAATTAGCGGCAGTACATAATTAAAATGTTAAGCGTAAAGAGCCTGAGACAAAAGGGTCTCAAGCTCTGCGACCGGTTCGCTGCACTTCAGGCAGACGCTTTCCGCAGGGACAGCGCTGAGCCTTCTTGGACGTCGCTCTGCGAAGTCTCAGCTTGCTGTCATGTTCTGCAGGAGTCGCCACCTTCCGCTCCGCTCACCTACTACTAGTAATCAATATATCCTCATTTTTTAAACTTTTTTAGTTGACCGCGCATCTTGTTTTTTTCTTATATTTAGTTTACGCAGTTTTATGATGATGCTCATCCAGTGTTTCATCTGCAGTTCCATTTTCTTCTTTCCAATTATCTTCTTCCATATCATCTTTTCCAACTGCTGCTTCTTGAGGAAGAATGAACCGGCCTACATAGGACTGCAATTCTTCCGCCATGTCTGTAAGTGAGGAAGCAGATTGCGTGACTTCTTCCATAGAGGCAAGTGTCTGCTGTGCTGCAGCGCTTACTGTATCTGAATGGCTGTTTGTTTCATCTGCTACAGCGGACATATTCGTAACAGATTGGGTAACTTCCTCAGAGTTGTTTGACAGGGATCGGGCCGTTTGATTCATTTGCTCTATTTGTGTAGACATTGATTGAACCGACTCAATGATAGATTGAAATTTCTCTTTCGTTTTGGCTGCGGTTGAAAGTCCGCGTGTAACTTCTTCTTTTACATCGCTCATCTTTTGAACAGACTGACCTGTTTCTTTTTGCATCTCCTCAATCAATTCATTTATTTGATGAGTGGAGCCGGCTGATTGTTCAGCAAGTTTCCGTACTTCATCTGCTACAACGGCAAATCCTCTTCCATGCTCGCCAGCCCGTGCAGCTTCAATTGCAGCGTTTAGCGCAAGCAAGTTGGTCTGGTCGGCTATGCTGCGAATAACATCCAATATCGTTCCAATTTCATCTGCTCTTGACGTTAGCGCCTGAATGGCCTGGTCGGAGGCTTGCACAGAATGATCAATCGCATTCATATTGCTCAGGGTTTCCTCTACTAAACGTCCACCATCTTCAGCGTGAGTAAGAGATTGAACGGAATATCCTTCAATGGTTTCTGATCGCTGGGACATATCCCTAACGTCAGTGGTCATGAGACCCAGTCTTTGTACACTCGTATTAGATGCATTCATCTGATCATGTGAGCCCTTTGAAATATCTTCGATGGAAGCGGCCGTTTGCACCGTTGCCTGAGAAGTCTGCTCAGCATTTGCCAGTAATTCTTCCGAGGACGCGGCGACCTGTGTTGCACTAAAGGATATTTGATGAATCAGTCCTCTAAAATGATCTCTCATCTGCAGAAAGGAATGATGCAGCCCGGCAATTTCGTCTTTCCCTTTCATAGGTTTGGAATTGTCGGTTAAATCACCCTGTGCCATCTGTTCAGCGAGCGTTTTCATTGATTTTAACGGCTTTGTAATCCGTGAAGTTAAGAGGACTCCGATTCCTACAGCAATCGCAAGTGCAAGGAGCGTAATTACAACAGACCAAAAGCGCGCCTGCTCCATCGTTTGGGCAGCTCCTGCTAAATCGCTGTTAATTTTCTCATCCAGATCTGCGACAAATACAGAGGCTTCATTCGCCATTTTTTCTGCGAGCGGTGACATATCACTAGTAGATAATGATATTCCAACCTCCGGCGTCGCATCATAAATCGCCGTTACATTTCTGCTGACATCAAGCATGGATGAATTTTTTTGAATAATGGAATCCAAAAACGCTTTGGATTCTTCATTTTCCAGTAAAAGATTCAACTCATTGGCAATGGTGTTTGTTTCTTCGTTCAACTGATTAAATATTTCCAAATCCTCCTGCGACCCGGTTAACAGATACCCGCGAAACGAATTGTTTTGTTCATGCACAACCCCTTCAAGCTTTAAGGCATACGACTTCGCTTCAAAAAAAGTATCTGCAACCTGTGTGAAGGTCTGGTTCATCTCTCTGATCACGAAAAATGAATACGCACCGGATGCAGCAGAAATAATGGAAACCACAATAAAGGCTGTGATTAATTTTTTTCCGACTGAGCTTGTCATTTCAACATCTCTCCTCGATATATAGGTAAATAGTTCTAATAAAGACTATGTTATTCGAACTAGATAGCCCCGTCAATGGAAAGTTTGAAATTTCTGTTATTTATCGATTGATAAACCGTGAGAAACGGAGGTTTTTTAACAAAGAGAACCCTCCTATTCATCTATCTGTCCTATCGAAAACCCGTCAAACAGCAGACCGCCATGTGGTTTCAAAATCCGCTCCGTTACTCGTACAATCGTCTCTTTTTCCCCGTTCTGGTAAAAACGATCAAATGCTCCTGCTAATTCAGCAGCAAGGTCGGGATCAAACCGTTTTAAAGCCCTCATCTGCCATTTTGAATCCCCGCTCCATTGATGATTTGTGCGCAGAATGAAGTCACTGAGCTGAAAAAGAAGTGTGCCGGCAATAAATAAATCCTCTTCCCTGCTTGTGCTGCCGGTTAAATCCTCCAGTGCGTCTGTTAGAAAATAGCGTTTAAGCTTTAGGGTTTCTTTATCCCAAGGATCAGGTCCTTTATCCAGCAGTGCCTGCGCTTCTTTTCGGATCGCACTAAGCTCCTCATTATTTTTTAGTATCAGCCCCTCAGCGACCATATTGGGCATAGAGGGCCTTGCGCGTTCACAGTCACTTCGGAAAAACTCTTTGTAGGATTCCATGCTGTGTACAAATACTTCAATGGGCCAACCCCCTTCAACGTGTGAGGACCGATAAGAAGATTTTATTGTCTGATCAAAAATCACAATATCAAGATCTGAAGCAGCCGTCGCTTCTTTTCGCACGACACTTCCTGCTAAGAGTGCGGCCTGACAATGAGGATAATGCAGATTAATAAATTGTTCTGCTGCTTTTACTGCTTCTAAACGCTCAGTCATTCTGTATTCCTCTTTCCTGGAACCCGTTAATTAATGGTTTTATTTTTTGCACACTTTGATCTGCAGCCGTTTCAATATACCCCACGATTTGATCAACAGTAAAAACACGCAGAGGTTTTTCTGCTAACGAAGGTTCAGCGTTCAAATCTTCGATAGCTGAAGGAATAAAGGCCGTGAGCTGTGAGTGACTCACTTCTTCCAAGTCCATTGTGCGGATCGGTTTCATTAATATATTTTTTAAATACTGGCTGCAGGGATAGACTTGAAGCAATTTTGCATTTAATAGACCGAAGTCCTGATGGTAGCGGGTGAACAGGGATGAATCAGCTTTCATTCTGTTTTTAAGCCACGGCAGATAGAAGCCCTTCAGCCACAGGTCATCTGCGATTAAATGAGAATAATAGCCTAGAAGATACGGTGAGTTATGGCCATACTTTTTTAAGAATCCCGCATAGTTAATTGACCTGGAGTAATCATTGACCTCCCCCTCATAAAAATGGGAGCGTTCCTTTGGTGAAACAGCATCTGGCGCAATTCCTCCCGCTATAAAGGAGGCTTTATTTTCTATTCGAATCTGCTGAGAGACCCGGTGGGAGATGAGCAGATGCATCATTCTGGATCCCATTGCTTTCACTCCTTTTTTCAATTATTCTGGCAATATCTTGATTATACATTTTTTATATGGGGTAAAGTGGAAGAAAAAGAGGAACAGGGAAGGGAGATTTCATGACAACGTTAAAGGATAGGAGATATGCCCATGAAGACCGCTCTTATCATTCTGCCCGCAATTTTTGGTCAGGGTTTTTAGTCGGTCTGGGCTTTGTTGCTTTTTTTGATGAAACGGTTTTTCATCAGCTGCTTCATTGGCATCATTTCTACGATCGTTCTACAACCGATGTGGGTCTGGTATCCGATGGACTTTTTCATGCATTTAGCTGGTTTGCTACTGTGGGAGGACTGTTTTTAGTTGCAGATCTGAGAAGGCGGAAAGCATTCTGGAAAAAAAGATGGATTGGCGGTATTTTTTTAGGTGCAGGTATTTTTCAGCTGTATGACGGAACCATTCAGCATAAAGTGCTTCGCATCCACCAGATCCGTTACGTTGAAAATGTGGTGATCTATGATGTGATTTGGAATGCAACCGCAGTTGTGATGATCATTATTGGCGCCTATCTTGTGGCAAAAACACGACCAAAAATGTAGGAGGAGTAAGCTGATATGCATGATCATCATACACACGAAGCTGCAGGCTGGGTTTGGACGGACCTTGCAGGGTTTCTTCCTTTTGCAGCGGCCATTGCTTTATACATATCAGCCGCCATTCTTTCAAGCCGGCAGCGCAGAAAATGGCCGAATTACCGCACGGTGCTTTGGGTACTTGGGGTACTCTGTGCAGCCGCGGCTGTAACAGGCCCACTTGCAGAGCGCGCGCATACTGATTTTACGGCTCATATGCTGGGCCATTTGCTGCTTGGCATGCTCGCACCGCTTTTGCTTGTCCTTTCAGCACCCATGACGTTATTTTTGCGGTCGGTCCCTGTTTCTCTCGGCAGAAAAACATCCGGACTTTTAAAAAGCCGGCCGGTCCGCTTTTTAAGTGATCCGATCACAGCATCCGTATTAAATATCGGAGGGCTGTGGCTGCTTTACACAACCACTCTCTATTCTGCGATGCACGATTCCCTGCTACTACATATTGTCATCCATTTTCATGTGTTTGCAGCGGGATATTTATTTACTATCTCCATGATTTATATTGATCCAGCCAGCCATCGCACACCCTTTCTTTACAGGGCTGTCGTTTTAATTGCGGCTTTGGCCGGGCACGGAATTTTATCGAAATATATCTATGCCAATCCCCCTGCAGGCGTGGCTCCCCAACAGGCAGAGTCAGGCGGTATGCTGATGTATTATGGCGGGGATGCCATTGATGTGATGATTATCATCATTTTATGCTATCAATGGTATAAAGCAGCGAAGCCCCGCACATCGTCATACGAAATGAAAACAAGCGAAGGCGCTGTTCAGTAGCGCCTTCACTTTTATCCTTATTCCGAGCCGGACTCTAATTCTGAGGGATCCAGCTGCAGGATGGTTTCAGAATACCCGCTTGAAAACCCGCTTTGTCCCATTGTTTGATTCAGTTCCGCTATTTCATTCTGGCTGTTATAAGGGATCCACCCGTAGGTGAAGTGCATCTGAGGATTATTACTAAACATGTCTACTGGCGCTCCACCCTCCCGTGTTAAAGCCTCTTGATAACTTGTCATATAGGTTCCCCAATCTGAAGGGATTTTCATAGAACCATAGGATTTCTCAAATTCAATCTCTTCTTTCATTTGAACGCGGGGAGTATACATCTGCTCTCCTTGTAAAACTTGAAAATTGCGCCTTCTGGTCAGGTAAAAAGCGGCCCTTTTAACCTCGTCATCCGGATGCAGATTCCAGAGGACGTACTGACTTGCCGGATCCCCTGCATTAGTTGTGACTATACTGGGTTCTCCGGAAGAGCTGATCAAAATAAGTTCCCAATCATTCAACTTCCACTCCCAATAAGCGACGCCATACTGATTTCTGTCCGAACGAAACGGGACAAATACGTGCCGGTCAGTTAAAAAATCAATATCTAAAATTTCTTGTGTTTTTCCATTTTGAAACTGGCTGTCGATTTCATTGATAATCCGGTCCTCCGACATAAAAGAATCCGGGTTTTTTACCACAGCTGAATAATATAAGCCCCCGGCTGTTACCAGGATCAGGGGAACGGCAATCAGTAGCCACTTCCACTTTTTACGCATTAATTTTCCCCTCCCTGCAAAATGGATTGGTCCGTCCGAAAATACCGCTGCTCTGCACCATTTGTGACCAAGAACCCTTTGCCGTCTTCTTCAATGTACACAATAGAAGAAAATCCGCTTCCCCATTTCGCAGAAACCCCAGCCAGCTGATAAGGAAACCGTTCGCTGCGGTCTTCTATCTCCTGGTCAACCTCCGTCTCGTAATACCACTCTTCACTTTGAACAGACTTGGGATTTGATTTTTCCAGCTGCTCACCAAAAATTTCTTTATTAAGAGTTGAGCTGCCAGCGGATGGATGAAGGGCGATAAGAGAAGCATCGTCAATCTTGCTGATGTATGTAGTGAGCTGATTCTCAGGATAGATCAGGCTTTGCGCAGGAATAGTTAACAAAGTCAGGATTAAAAAAACGAAATTTGCTCCAAATCCAAGCCATGCAAATGCACGATAGCGATGCCAGGACGATTCTCTTTTCCGTAATAGAAAAATTAACATCCATACGCCCAGAGGAAAAATAGGCAGACCGATTATTTCACCGAAAACAGGAAAATTGATTGAAAACGAAAAAAGCCCCACTGCGATCGCGATGACCGCCTTCCAAATCGAAACGTCGTTCTCTTCTTTCTTTTTATATAAGCGAAGGGCGAATAGAAGAATAATGCCCCAGCCTAAGACCAATGCCAATTGATCAACCAAACTAATGATCGGATCTCCCCCCTTTTTTTGCTGCAGCTGCCTGTCAAAGAATAAGCTGACGATCGGCAGATGATACTGTACTTACCAGTGAATGTTCTTATGCTAATGGTAAAGAAACCCAATGGCGGATGCAAGGATCAATTATGGAAAAGGAATCATTTATACAGCCTGTGAAAAGAGGCGGAAAAAAGGTCACATTTTCGTTAGGAATCAATCAAATCAGAAGAATAAGAGGACAAAAACAGGTATGATGAATGAGAGCTGTTAAAAAGAATCATGTTTAAATTTATCTAGTCAGGAGATATGGTATGGAAGAAAAACAAACAAGCTTAAAGCCTTTTATTTCTCTTATATTATCCACCAAAATACCAAAGGCGGCACTGACCATCGGGCTTGTCGGGAGTATAGTCACCACACTTGTCGGTTTAATGATCCCATTGCTGACACGCGAACTTGTTGATGGATTTTCAGTAGAATCGCTCAGTGTTGGATTAATTGTATTGATCGGAGCCGTTTTTATCATTCAGGCGCTGACGGACGGATTTTCAACGTATTTACTTGGTTATGTCGGTCAAAAAGTTGTAGCTAACATGCGGGAAATGATGTGGAAGAAGCTGATTCGGCTGCCTGTCAGTTATTTTGATAAAAAAGCAAGCGGAGAATCTGTCAGCAGGGTAGTGAATGACACCGGGATTGTAAAAGATCTGATCTCCCAGCATTTCCCTCAGTTTATTACAGGGATCATTACGATTATTGGCGCCGTTATCATTCTTCTTTTCATGGACTGGAGAATGACACTGTTAATGTTAATTTCGGTTCCTGTGACCGTTGGCATCATGCTGCCCCTCGGAAAGAAAATGAATAAAATTTCCAAGGGACTTCAGGATGAAACAGCTGTTTTTACTGGGAGTATTCAGCAGACATTGAGTGAAATTCGGTTAATGAAAGCTTCCAATGCAGAGGTGGCGGAAGGTTCTAAAGGAACTGCGGGAATTCAAACGCTGTTTTCTTACGGATTAAAGGAAATGCGGATTTTCGCCATGATTGGTCCTTTAATTTACCTGGTTGTCATGGTCGTCATTGTAGTCATCATTGGTTATGGTGGAATCCGTGTTGCGGAAGGCTCTATGAGCACTGGTTCACTCGTCGCCTTTTTACTTTATTTATTCCAGATTGTTTTTCCTATTACATCCTTTGCTATGTTCTTCACTCAGCTCCAAAAAGCAAAAGGAGCAACTGAACGGATTATTGAAATTATTGAGCTGCCTTTAGAAAAGGGACGAACAGGACTTGATGTCGATATCACCAACCAGCCGGTTCGTGTACAGGGTGTATCATTTTCATATGATGAAAATGAACCGATTTTAAGAGGTGTTTCCTTTGAAGCGCAGCCGGGTGAAATGGTTGCCTTTGCCGGACCAAGCGGCGGCGGGAAAACGACGATGTTTGGGTTAATCGAACGTTTTTATGAGCCGACAAGCGGAAGAATTTTAATTGGGGACACCCCGATCGAAGACCTTTCGATGGATTCCTGGAGAAGTCAGATCGGCTATGTTTCACAGGACAGTCCAATGATGGCTGGAACCATTCGTGAAAATCTGTGCTACGGGCTTGAGGAAAAAGAGCAGATTACAGATGACCGCTTATGGGAAGTAGCCGAAATGGCCTATGCTGCTCCGTTTATCAGAGAATTTCCAAAGGGATTGGATACAGAAGTAGGAGAACGCGGGGTGAAGCTTTCAGGAGGTCAAAGGCAGCGGATCGCAATTGCCCGCGCATTTTTGCGGGATCCTAAAATCCTGATGATGGATGAAGCAACAGCGAGCCTCGACAGCCAGTCAGAAGGCATTGTTCAGCAGGCCCTCGCGCGTCTGATGGAAGGAAGAACCACATTTGTCATCGCGCATAGACTTTCCACCATCGTAGACTCAGACAAAATCATTTTTATTGAAAAAGGTGAAATCACAGGAATCGGCACGCACGCTGAGCTTGTGGCAAACCATGATCTGTACCGTGAGTTTGCTGAACAGCAGCTTACCTAAACCAAAAAGGAGCCTGGGAAAAAACTTTTTTTAGGCTCCTTGACCGGTTCACTGCGCTTCAGCCGGACGCTTTCCGCAGGGACGGTGGCTTGAGCCTTTTCAGGGCAAGGCCCAGTAAAGTCTCAGCTTGCCGTCATATCTTGCAGGAGTCGCCTCCCTCCGCTCCGCTCACCTCATACCTATAAATATATACTCCCTCATTAGTAAACTTTTTTAGTAATACCCAAACTCTTTTTTACAGGCCAGGAGCAGTGATGCTTTCACAAACGCTCTTACCGTTGTGATTTAAACGCGCAGGAGTTCACGTATATCTTCCTCTGTTAACGCAGCTGATTCATTTTTGTCACGATCAATCAGCTCTTCAATTAAATGCCGCTTTTTGTCCTGCAGTTCGTTCATTTTTTCCTCGATGGTTCCCCGGGCGATGAGCTTAATCACTTGAACAGCTTTTTTCTGCCCCATCCGGTGAGCACGGTCGGCAGCCTGTTCTTCTACTGCCGGATTCCACCATGTATCGTACAAGATGACGGTATCGGCCCCCGTTAAATTCAGCCCTGTCCCCCCTGCTTTCAGAGATACCAGGATCAGCTCACGTTCCCCTTCATTAAATTTCCGGCAAATATCTACTCTTTCATCTGATGGCGTCTTGCCGTCTAAATAGAAAAAGGAACGGCCCTGCAGCGTTAATTCTTTGCCGATCATGCCAAGCATCTTTGTAAATTGTGAAAATACCAGCACTCTTCTGCCTGACATTCTCGATTCTTCTAAAAGCTGAAGAAGCTGTTCAAACTTAGCTGATTTTCCTGTGTAGCCATCCACAAAAAGAGCGGGATGACAGCAGATTTGACGGAGTCTTGTCAGCCCTGCCAGGATTTTAATGCGATTTTTCCTGAGTGTGTCTTTATCCAGATGCTTTAATGTATCATGCCGCAGCTTAGCCAGATAGGCTGCATACAGTTTTTTCTGCTCCGGCAACAGTTCCTTTGATTCAAGCAGCTCCAGTTTTTCCGGCAGCTCCTCCAGTACATCCTCTTTCATTCTGCGTAGCATAAAAGGACGGACTCGTCTGGCGATGGTTTTACGGGTTAGATGACTGTATTCTTTCAGCCCTTGAAATAGCTCCGGAAAAACAACGTGAAAAATCGACCACAGCTCTTCAATCGAATTTTCAACAGGGGTTCCGGTAAGGGCAAAGCGGTGGTCTGCCTGCACTCTTTTTACCGCACGCGCTGTTTGTGTGACAGGATTTTTAAACGCCTGTGCTTCATCAAAGAAGACGGTATGAAACTTTTTTTCTTCAAACCACTTTACATCTTTTCGAAGCAAGGGGTACGAAGTGATCAGCACGTCGACAGGATCGGATTCCTTTTGTATTTCCTCTCTCTCAGCAGCACTTCCATCAAGCACAACTGCTTCAAGCTCCGGTGCAAACTGCATAAATTCTTTCAGCCAGTTATACGTAACAGATGACGGACACACAATAAGAGCCTGCTGATTGTTTTGACGCATGACCGGCAGCTCCGATACTAAATAGGCAATGCTTTGAAGCGTTTTGCCAAGCCCCATATCATCTGCCAGAATACCGCCGAAGCCATAGCCCGCCAAAAGCTTCAGCCAATTGTAGCCGTTCTTTTGATAGTCTCTCAGCACCGGCTTAAGAGATTCCGGCAGTTCAAAGGTCAATTGCTCGGGATGCTCCATTTGAGAGAGGAATTGCTTGAACGACTGCTCCAGCTGTACGAGATTTTGATCTTCTATGCTGTCAAGCAGACGCAATCCCTTTACCAGGGGCATTTCAAACTCTTTTTCCAGTTCTTCAGGCTGAATGGGCGCTGCATGTAAAAAGCGTCTGATTTCGTCTATTTCCTTTGTTTCCAGGGAAAAAAGAGAGCCATTGCGCAAACGGTAATACGTTCTTTTTTCTTCAAGAGCTGCCAAAAGCGCACGGATTTCTCTTTCGGGAAAGCCTTCCATTTCAAATTTAAATTCAAGCCAGTTTGTCCGTTCCTTTTTAATCCTTACACTGATTTTCGGCGGTGCGTGTTCACGGAAGATCCGGTTTCGAATGGCTGTGGTTGCGTACAGCTGAACGAGACCTTGCATTTTAGGAACCATATGGTGCAGAAATTGATATTCCAGCGCTTCATTATGAAGATAATAGCCACTGTCCGTTTCGGTAAACTCACTTTCTTTCATCATCTGCAGGATTTCTTCTTCTTTTTCTTTCTCCCTGGCAAGAAGTGAGCCGGTCCAGCGTTTTTGATCTTCAAGCGGGTTAATCGTCACTTCACCATAACAGAATTCGAGTCCTGCCAGCAGACGGTCCTTTACACGGTCAAGATACAGCTTTGCTTTCAGTGGTTTTTTTTCAAATGAACCTGAAGGCAGCCCATGAAGTACAACGTCGCCCAGCTTTTTAAGTCCCGGCACTACTTTTTCTAAAAAAAGATCGACTTGTTCTGGCGGAACCGGTATGCGGCTTGCTTTGGACGCATCAAGCATGCTTTTTAAATCATTCAGCCGCTTGCTGTCCTCTTCTTTCAGCTCAACCCACTCCCCGTCTGCTATGACAGCAAAATAGGGCTGCATAAGGACCAGTTCATGCATTCCGTTGATCGCAAGCTGATAGCGCTCATCTTCGGACTTTGTTAAAACAAACTGCAATGGCAGCCTGTCATCTGACACTTGCAGGCCTTGAACCGTCTTGTTCCGGTAGACAAGCGTTACATCCGGTGATTTCAATAGGGAAGGTTTTATGGCTTTCCACGCAGAAGGCGGTATTGCCATTAAATGAGTTCCTGCGGTGTTCGCCATATTTTGATAGAGAGAATCATTATTTAAGGTATCATCCTTCAACGCATCGACCAGCTGCGAGATCACTGCGTCTGATACGGGGTCAAAGTAGTGCTCTGACGTGTCGTATATAACGGTTGATGAAACGCTGAATGGAGTCCGTTCTTTTACATGCTGAAGAAATGCACGAATTTCTTTTACGGGAGCGTCCTCAATTTTCGCTTCAACGGCAATCAGGTTCTCCCCTTTTTTTACCGCAATGGGAGACAAAATGAAATGCACTTCTATTTTTTTGCGGGTTTCAAAATGAGGCTGCTGCCCGCTTCCTCTTGAAGCTTCGCCTGTAAAAAGTGTCATCAGGCCCTCTGTTAATTCATGCCGGTCAGATGGTTCAGTCGTAATGGATTCAGGTAGTGCCTGGGATCCCTTCTTCTCTTCTTCTAGCATCCACAGCAAAACAGCTGCCGTATGCTGACAGTCTTTATCATAGGAAGCAAGTGTTGGACAGCTGCAGGAAGCCTCATAGCCACTACCGTTTTGGTTTATGGTTACGTAAAACTCCTCTTTTGCTGAGACAACCGCCTCACATGCTGTGTCACTGTATCTTTTTATATGTACTTTATTCGAACGGTAAAAAGCCTCCCCCCGGCTGAAGGAGACGGTTCCACAGTTTTCTTTAATGATTTTTTTATTCAGCCGTATGTTCACCAGGCCGCACTCCTTTCCGAGAGGCAAGATCTTAAGACTTATCATAACATGGCACCATTGAAGAGGCAGGATTCAATTTCGGGCTATCATAACGAAGTAAGCTTAACCTAAAAAACCACCCGTCATCCTGAAACAGGGCGACTGGTGGTTTTATTAGCTTAAAATAATGTCTTTTTTTCGGCTTTGAAGACCATCAGGGTTATCCGGGCTTGAAAGGTTTTTTAACCTGCTGCCTTAGTATGCCCCTTGCGAATAGGTCATCTCATAGCTGTGCGTATAAATTTCAAAGATATTTCCAAATGGATCTTCTACATAGACCATCTTATATGGCTTATCATTTGGATAGTATTCACGGATTGGCATACGCTGCTTTCCTCCGTGGGCAAGAATTTTTTTTACCAGTCCTTCAATATCCGGATCCTGGACACAGAAATGAAAGATGCCGGTTTTCCAATACTCGAAATTATTGTCCGGCTTTTCACTTTGAGGAAATTCAAATAATTCAATGCCAATTTTATCACCTGTTGAAAGGTGGGCAATTCGAAATTCCTCCCAGTCCTTCCCGAATACGTCACGGCACATTTGACCAATTGGCGTATCATCATTGTAGACAGGTGATGGCTCCATCAGAATATACCATCCGAAGACCTCTTTATAGAATGTTACTGCTGCATCTAAATCTGGCACAGATAAACCAATATGTGAAAAGTTTCTTGGATACGTTGTCATAAACACTGCCTCCTTTTTGATTTGACTCCCTTAGTATAAACGGGTATTCTTCTACAAAATAGAATGCACTTTTTGGGAAGATACTATCCAAAAAGGTAGTATTGGAGGGAACAATACAGTGTCACATGAAATTGAGGTTGATGAAAACGGGAAGCTGAAATGCTCCATTGAATATACGTTAAATAAAGTCGGAGGAAAATGGAAGCTCGTCATTCTCTGGCATGTCTTGACGGATGGAACCCAGCGGTATAATGCGCTGAGAAGACTGCTTCCCGGCATTACCCATAAAATGCTCAGCCAGCAGCTCAAGGAACTTGAACAGGACGGACTAATCATCCGGACACAATACAACGAAATGCCTCCAAAAGTAGAATATTCCATTTCTGAAAAAGGACGCACATTAAAGCCTGTGCTTGAAGCGATGCATGAATGGGGGACCGGGGAGGGCAGATGATTGGGGATATCCCATAAGTCTCTAAATAGAACCGCGGGACAAATGTGTTTAAGGCTATTTGACCGGTTTGCTGAATTTAAGGTATACGCTTCAGCAGGGACGGTTGGTTGAGACTTCTTTTGCCTGGCAAAAGTCTCAAGCAACCGTCACCTCTGAATAAAATTTCTTCGGGCACCCCATCAAAACCATTTTTTCTCTACGCTGTGAATCTTTTTAGCTGAGAAAATAAACAATTCCGATCACTGCTGCAAAGAGCGCTGCAGCAGCTGCCATAAACTGAATAAACCCTTTTTTGGATAAAGATCCATTGCTTGTATTACGCCTGGTTACTGAAAAAAGCAATAAAAAGCCTATAAGAGCCAGCACAGGAAACAGCCACTCCATCTTCTCACCTCCTGTTAATAACGTTTTGCAAGAATTACCCATGACACAAACACAGTTGAAATTGCCAATGCAGACAGCACATTCAAGATGAGAAGTGCATCCCAGGAAATCAAATTCAATTGAAGAAGAAGGAGAAAAAGAAAAAGGTAGCCTAAAATAGCAAAATAAGAATAGTAAACTCCTTGTTTACGTATCTCCTTCATTCTTTCATCTTTTTGTTTAAATTGCGGATACAAATAGCTCATGCAAAAAGATACGACGGCAAGCGCCAACTGCATATACGCAGCGGGTAAAGGAGGAGCGTCTGCCATAATCCCCGCAAAAATTAATAAGCCCCCAAAAAACGCCAGAAAAATTCCGGCAATAAAAAACGTACGCGGATAATAATCAGTCATCAGTCACAGTCCTCCTCTTCATATATAAATATATCTTCGATGGTGGTTTGAAAGATTCTTGCAATTTGAAATGCAAGGGGAAGTGACGGAGAATAGCGGTTTTTCTCAATTGAAATAATGGTTTGCCGAGACACCTTCAGCAGCTCAGCCAGCTTATCCTGTGATAAGGATTTGCCTTTGCGATACTCCGCCAATCGGTTTTTCAATTTTTCGCACCTCCTTGTCATTCGATCATAAAGTAAAGCTTCCTTTACGTCAAGTTACCTTTACATTCTTAAAGAAAAATGCATAAAAAAAACCTCTGCAACGCAGAAGCTTTCAGCCATGAATAGAAAAGTATTTTGTTAAGCTTGTTTGTCTTCCGGTACGATCCCATTCGAGGTAAAGAGAAAAAAGTTTTTGTTCATCTCCCCCTACTCTTTGGACGAGAGAAAACACAGTCAAATAGCTTCTCCAGTAATCAAACATGATGCTTGAAAGAGAAGACTGATAGCTTTCAGAACCGAAATCATCCAGGGACCGGTGAGCATACTCTCTGCTAAATGCCTCAGCCAGTTTCCCTTCTATTTCGGTGATTTTTTTAAAGTAATTTTCCGAAAATCCATATTTACGTGGCAGGTAGAAGCACATGCCCTCCTCAAACCAGATACTGTCTGTCCGATCGTCATCGAACTCATCTACAAATAAGTCAATGTAATGGGTCAGTTCATGAGCAAGAATTTCAAACAAATCATCTTCACTAAATTGCTCATAATATGCCCGCACTTCAGGCAGATCTTTGTCCTCCAGCTGGCGCAGCATAAGCTCCTGCCAGGCATTCAGATCAGGAGTGATGTAGATAAAATCCTCCCGTGCATAAGCAGGAATTGGAATAGAAGAAAAGAATTCAGTTGCCAGCTCGCTGCTTGTCCAGATGACTCCCTTCGGACAGGTAGTTAAACGAAATTTCTTCTCCAGGAATTTTCTATATGCTTCTAAACGGTTCATCATGCGGGAAATAAGAGGTTCATATAATGCCCCCTCCTCCGCGCTTTCAAAAGCTACTATTTTTTTCACAGCAAATCGACCTTTCCTTCTATCTGCTTTAAATGGTGGCGATCATGCTCGACAAACATCCGGATAAAGCTTTCCGGTGAAAATGTTCGTTTTCCGCTGCCTATTGTAAAACTCAAGTCCTCATCTACCGCTGAAATTTTCTCCACCAATGCGTTTCGCATCCGTATAAATAAATCGATCACAGCTTTCGCCGATATACCTTCAAGGAAACGCAGTCCTTCTGCATTGTACCAGTCATGGTCAGGAAATTCAGGAAGGCGAACGCCGTCTTCCATTTCTGGCACCATTTTTTCAAAATTATACTTATCCCAATAATAAAGATGGCCTGCAATTTCTCTAATCGACCACTTTCCGTCCTGGATGGGTTCGGTTAAGAAAGCTTCCGGATACTTTTTTAATGGTTCAATGAATGAAATAGCCTTTTCAAATTGCTTTATTGTTTTATTCATTTTTCACTCTCTCCTCTTATCAGCCTTCCAGTCTTCATTCTGTTAACCGGATCTTTTATCCTCTTTCCGTTCTTTAAAACAGCTTAGATGGTTCTAAAAATAGTTTTTTATTTAAAGTCATAGGATTAAACTACAAGATTCGTTCTGTATTGAGTTATACTGAAAATGGCAAGTTATCAGATAACCATTTTAATAGATCTTATAGTGAATAGGGGATCACACATGAGTGCATATGGAAACATTCCTAAGAATATAACCTCTCTTAATGCGTTAGACAGCATCGGGGAAACGATTGTTATTGCAGATAATCAATATACAGTGATGTGGATGAACTCACATGCCAAGAAGTTATTGTCTTCGGTCGCGCCGCTGTTTGGATTGCAGGACAGCCAGGACATGATCGGAATGAGTATGAACCACTTTCATCAGCGTCCTGACTATCAGCACAAAATTATGGAACAATTAAAAGGTCCTCACCGCTCCCGCATCACGATTCGAAATCAGTTTGTCGCTGATATTGTCATTACCCCCATTATGCCAACGAAAGATTCTATAGAAGGCTATGTTGTGATGCTGATGGATGTTACCACGAAGGCTGAAGAGGAAAAAGAAAAAGAAAAACTGATTCAGGCGCTCTCTACTCCTATTTTAAAAGTGTGGAAAAACGCCATTGCCATTCCCTTAATTGGAGAATTTGATATGGAGCGTTTTGACCTGCTTATTACGAACGTCTTGGAGCGCTGTGTAAAAGACGGGATCGATTATGTCCTTTTAAGTTTACATGATGTTTATGTAGGTGAAGATGGCGTTACCCACTATTTTCAAAAATTAATAGACTGCATCAGCTTAATCGGTTCAAAATGCATTATTGTTGGCATCCCAGCTTCCCTTGCTGCCGCGATGACCAGTCTGGAACGAGATGTCCTAATTTTTTCCACCACGTACGATGGACTGCAGTATATCATTCAACATGAATAGAAGGATCGGCGCTCAAGAAACAGCTAGTTTATTGAGCGCTTATTTTTGTTATGTAACCTTGTCATAGAGCGCTTTTGTGTAGACAAGGTTCAGCCCGCACCGGATCATATTTTTATGGCTTGCGCTTGAGAATGCAGCTTCACTTGTGATGTAGGCTGCCCCTGCCTTCTTAGCCAATTCTGCTCTTTTTTGGATTAAAGCCCGCTGAATTCCTCTGCCTCTAAAGGACGGCAATACGGCAGACGATGCTAGAACTGCGACATTTTTTTCAACATATAGAGCTGCAACCCCGGCAATATGCTCTCCATCCAACGCTTTAAGAAAGTACCATCCATCGATATTCGCTAAGCATTCGTTATTATGCCTTACCCCTTCTTTAATGCTGTCGGGCAGTCCAAAGCTTTTTACATACACTTGGGCGAAATCCTCAAATTCATCGTTGCCCAGCTGCTGAATAGAAATGGAATTTTCCTGCTTTGCTTCTGCTGCTTCTTTAGAAAGTCCCATAAAGGAAGCGTGGAATCCAGATTGGAAAAATTCATGCTGACGGAGCAGCCGGAATACATCTGAGGTTGCCTCATCAGGCGTGAGTTCAATTTGAAAAGAAGTTGTGCCAAACCATGCTTCTATATCTTCTAAATTGTTTTCAGCAGTTAGGTGCCTCACCTTGTTAAAAGAAGGCCCGGGTATTCCTCCCGCCTTAAAACAAATGGCGCTTCCAAACTGGCCGGTTTCAGCCTTCATTGAATTTCGGTCAAACTGCTGAAAAGCCAGCAGTCTCGATCGCAAGGTTTGATCCTCTCCCTGCTGAACTATTTTCTGCACATTCATTCCCCTCCTCTTCGTCCTTGTATCATGCATCAAAGCTCTTACTTCATTTTCACATTCACTCCCTCCTTTTCCTACCCTGATTTTTCTTTTTTTCCTAATATTTTCTTTTAATAGGTTTATATAACCACTCCTGTGGAACTATATAATAGATTTTAATTACATATTGTAGGAGGAATACGATGAAAAAGTATTGGATGGCAGCACTATTGGGATCTATGATGGTTTTGGGCGCCTGCAGCTCAGAGGATGCACAGGAAGAAACGGACAACACAGCTGAGGCAGAAGAAGCTCCTGAAACAGAGACGGCTGAAGAAAACGAAGAAGCTGCAGAAGGCAGTGAAACAGAGGAAGCGGAAGAAGCAGAAGAGTCATCTGACGAAGCGGCTGACGAAGCAGTAGAAACAGAAGAAACATCATCAGAGGACTCCTCAAGCAGTGCAGTGGTTGAAGTAGATACAGATGGTGCTCTTGAGGAAGAATACACAGAAGAAAACGAAGAACAAAAAGTAACATTCGTTTACCAGGATACCGAAGTGGGTCATACCGGTGAAGTTGGACCCATTGAGTTTTCAATAGATGCCGTTGAACTTGTTTCGATTGAAATTAAAGATGAAATGATGGCTGCACAATGGGAGCGTGAGGTTGGCGATGAAATTCATGCGTTTGCCATTGCAATGGGCTTTGAAAACACCGTAGATCAGGATTTGGATTTCTTTGTTCCAGGAATAAAAGCCATCACCAACACGAAGGAACAGCTTCAAACGGATTACTCCATGAGTGAACACCCTGATACACAATTCCTGGGTCAGGTGGCCCACGACGGAGTTCTTGTCTATGTACTTGAAAAATCGACCGTTCAGGAACTGGAAACCATCGAACTTCGTATTCCTACTGCGTCTGATGCAGACTATGTAGAATATGGTGAAGAACAAAGAGTAAAGCTTCTTATTAATCAGTAAAGGTAAATAAACCTGCAGACGAAACCCTAAGAGATGGTTTCAAGCTGCAGGTTTTTCTATAGCTAATAAAAATTGTCCAATCCACTCTTAACCGTTACCCTCTTACCTGCCCCCACCCAATCTTCCAATGACAACTTCTTTTGTCAGCCCTTTCCAAACATTTTTTCCCACTACTAAAAAATATTTACTAAAACCGATACGTAGAACTGTATACTTTTTTCAAAACTATGGTATCTTTAATCTATCGCATCTTGGAGGTGTTGTCCCTTGGGGAGGAATTACTTCGCATAGGTCAGGTTGCTAAACTTAGCGGCCTTTCCACCCGTACGATTGATTACTACACTCGATACGGCTTTTTATCATCAGTGCGTTCGGAATCAAACTACCGGATGTACGAAAAAAATGTACTTCAAACGCTTGAAAGAATAAAGCTTTTAAAAAGCCAGCGAATGTCCCTGGATGAAATTTCAGAGCATCTCCAGCAAGGCTGCTCTCAAGAACAGGAGCCTCTTTTTCTTGAAGTACAGGAAGAAATCGATCGCCTGCAGCAAAAAGTTACTCAATTAGAAGAATCATTGAAGGACGCTCCTTCATCTGAGAAACGAATGATTTATACTACATTATCCAATAAACTTACAGTCATTACCCAGCTTTTAACCTTATTATAAATTTCCGGAGGTGAATCCCTCATTCAGAGGGAACTCATTGGACAGTATATTACTATTAAACTTAGTACTCGTAGCCGTGCTAATCGCCGCTACTGCTTTTTTCGTCGGTTCAGAATTCGCTGTGGTAAAGGTTCGGATGTCACGAATTGACCAGTTAATTTCAGAAGGTAATAAACGTGCTATTACAGCGAAAAAATTAATTACAGATTTAGACTACTACCTTTCTGCCTGCCAGCTTGGTATAACTGTCACTGCTTTAGGACTTGGCTGGCTGGGTGAACCGACAGTGGAGAAGATTTTACACCCGGTGTTTGAGAACTTTAATATTCCAAGTTCTGCAGCAGCCATTATCTCATTTGCACTGGCATTTTCAATTGTGACCTTTTTGCATGTCGTGATTGGGGAACTGGCTCCTAAAACACTTGCTATTCAGTTTGCCGAAAAAATGACGTTGCTTCTTGCTTCACCGTTGTATTGGTTTGGTAAAATCATGTACCCGTTTATTTGGACCTTGAACGGTTCTGCAAGAGTGCTTCTCCGCACCTTTGGTGTTCAGCCTGCCGGGCATGAACAGGCTCATTCGGAGGAAGAATTGAAGATCATTATGGCTCAGAGCTTTGAAAGCGGTGAAATTAACGAAACAGAATTATCTTATATGGAAAACATCTTCACCTTTGATGAACGGGTAGCAAAGGATATTATGGTGCCCCGCACGCAAATGGTTACTCTTACGTTAAATATGACGCATAAAGAATTGCTTGGCGTTATAAATGAACACCATTTCACTCGTTACCCTGTAACAGAGGATGGGGATAAGGACCACATCAAAGGATTTATAAATGTAAAGGAAATGCTGACTAATTATGCAGCCCGCAGAGAGCAATCGATTGAAGACAGTCTTCACGAGCTGGTCCTGATCAATGAAATTACTCCCTTACAGGATGCTTTATTAAAAATGCAGACTGAACGGGTGCATGTTGCACTTGTTATCGATGAATACGGGGGAACTGCCGGCCTTCTGACAATGGAAGATATTCTTGAAGAAATTGTCGGAGAAATTCAAGATGAATTTGATACGGATGAACTCCCGGAAATTCAAAAGGTGGATGCATCAACTTATTATATTAACGGACGTGTTCTTCTTCAGGACCTCGAAGAACAGTTTGCTCTAAACTTTGTGGACAGTGAAGATGTAGATACGATCGGCGGATGGTTTCAACACCAGCATAATGAACCTGAAGAAAAGGATTCAATTGATGGTGAGAAAGCCCGATGGACTGTAATAGAAATGGACAATCACCAAATTCTCCAGCTAAAGCTTGAACTTCTTAACCATCCATCTGTGTAAGAATGATTGAAAGCTTAGTTGATTCATACGGTGAACTTAAGAACAGGTCCTGTAATCAATAGTACTTGCACTATTCAGCATTTTAAATGAAAAGTAATCTAACCCGGAGGTGAATCCCTCTTTATTGAGGGAGAATATTGGATCCCATAATCGTCTTGAATTTGTCTTTACTCGTTTTATTAATTGCGCTGACCGCTTTTTTTGTCGGTTCAGAGTTTGCTGTTGTAAAGGTAAGGTCTTCACGGCTTGACCAGTTAATCACAGAAGGCAATAAGACAGCCGTTATTGCAAAAAAGCTCTCCAGTGACCTGGATTATTATCTATCTGCCTGTCAGCTTGGCATTACCGTAACGGCCCTTGGTCTCGGCTGGCTTGGAAAACCGACAGTTGAACGTCTGCTGTATCCGGTATTTGATAATTTCGATGTTCCGGCTACAGTTGCTGCTACAGCTTCCTTTATTATTGCTTTTTCTTTTGTCACATTTTTGCATGTGGTCGTAGGAGAGCTTGCTCCAAAGACCCTTGCGATTCAATACGCAGAAAAAATGACACTTTTGCTTGCCCGTCCCCTCTACTGGTTTGGTCAAATTATGAAACCCCTGATCTGGACGTTAAACGGCTCTGCCCGCTTATTGCTACGTGCTTTTGGCGTACAGCCGGCAGGTCATGAACAGGCTCACTCAGAAGAAGAGTTGAAGATTATTGTAACGGAAAGCTATAAAGGCGGCGAAATCAATCAGACGGAGCTTTCCTACCTGAACAATATTTTTGCATTTGACGACCGGGCTGTAAAAGACATCATGGTACCAAGAACCCAGATGATCGCCATTGACCAGTATCTTAACCAGGATGAAATTCTGCCGATCTTTGACGAGCATCAATATACCCGTTATCCTGTCACAGAAAATGGAGACAAAGACCAAGTGATTGGCTTTATCAATGTGAAAGAAATGCTCACCAATTTCGCAAATGGGGTAGCCAGCAGTGTTGCAGACATCACACATGATTTGCTGTTTGTTCATGAAACCGCGACAATAAAAGAAGTGCTGCTGCAAATGCAGTCCCAGCGCCTTCATATTGCATTAGTGATTGATGAGTACGGCGGTACAGCCGGCCTTGTGACCATGGAAGATATCCTTGAAGAAATTGTTGGTGAAATCAGAGATGAATTTGACGGGGATGAACTCTTAGACATTCAGCAGATTGACGAGTCGACCTATCATATTAACGGACGCGTGCTGCTTGAAGAACTTGAAGAGCAGTTCGGTATCGAGTTTGACGATAGTGAGGATATCGATACGATTGGCGGATGGATTCAGCGCCATAATGAGGAAAATGCATCAGACTATTCGATTCAAAAAGGAATCTATCGCCTGTCAGTAGCAGAAATGGAGAACTACCAGACACTGCTTGTTTCACTGGAAATCTTAAAAACAACTGAGCAGGAAACCGATCCTGAATAAAAAGTAGGAGGCTGGGACAAGGTGTCTCAGCCTCTTTTCTATTCTCCATCTTCCCCGCTGGCGATCGCTGGTACGTCGCCATAATATTCCGGTACGTCCCCCTTTAGAAATAAATCCCCGAGCTTAATGAGATTTTTCACTTCCATCGTTTTGCTCATGGAGGGAATGATGACCTTCATTTCTACATCCACTTCAAGGAATATTTCTAAATACGTATTATTTATTCCACTTTCCTCCAACGTTGTTTCAATCGTAGTCGTTACATTGCCAATGGTTTCAAACTGTATTGGAATTCTTGGGCCAAGTGTCGATAAAAGTAAATTATCGGTGGTCATCCCAAGCGGCATATAATAAATAATGTCATCCTCAAGTTTTACATTTGCCGCCTCCGCCTCTTTTGCTTTATAGCCATTGTTTAAAAACTCCTGAACCCTTGATGATGCTTCATTATCCAGCTTGTTATACACAATCGGGTTGAAGCTGTAGGCCGTTCCTTCACTTGTTTCCTGAAAAATAATCAGTTCTTTAATGTCGAGCGTGGAGGTCATTTCCTCTGAAACCGCTTCGTTAATCGCTTGAATGGCAATATCATGCGTCTTGGTTTCGGCAATATTCATAATGCTCGGCTCGATTCGCTTATCGATCAGCCAGACACTAAAAAAAGAGGAGAGTAAAAATAAAACGAATGAAATCATGAAGCTTGCGCGCAGGGACATCGTATTTTTCTTTCGAAACTTCATCTTCCGTCACATCAGCTTTCCCGTTTTCCCTTACTATATGCCTCGAAAACGCAACAGGTGCCTAGCCCCCGAGGCCCCATCCACTCTACTCTCTCCTTCACATCAAGCGGAGCCTGAGAGCTATTCCCTCTCAAATACGGCTTTATCCACCCTTTCAAGGCTGACAGGATGAATAGTAATGGAACCGTCAATTAGGTTATTGTCGCCAAATTCCGCCTCAGGACTTAGCACTATAGTCAAAGACGGGTTTTGTTCATAGCCTTTAAGAGTCACGGCAAAAATCCCATGCTGCTCTGCATCCACAGCCCGGTAATAAAATAGTTCACCATCGCGGGCATAAACAAATTGACTGCCTTCAGCCTGAAGGGTATGTTCGGGCTGGTTGCGATCCACCCATTCCCCCATCAGACCCACGACAGCATTCTGATAGCTGACATAAGAAGACGGTCTGAAATTGACCACTTCCTGCTGAAGAGAATTCTTATCTGGTGATGCCTGGTACGTAATAACCGCTGTATCCCCGAAGTGCCATTCTATTTTATAGGTATCTTTCTTAAGTGTCTTATAGTCTGAGCTTCCAGTCAGTACATCCGTCTGTTTCCCAAAAACCCATGCCACTCTCTTCAAGCTGATGGTTTCCTGCTTTCTTGAGCTGTATTCCTTTAGAATCATCTCATGACGTCCGCCCTCTGATCGGTCAACCACAAGATGAACATCCCCTTTGTATACTAAAAAGACCGTTGTACTGACGACCACGATGACCGCTGTCATTCGCACCGTCCATCTTATAAATGAATTTTGTATATAAATGAGAAGAATCATGACAATGATTGTGTAATTAACCAGATAAACTATCCAGTCATAAAGAAGGATGTAGCCGCGCGGTTCTGCAATTCCAATGATCAATGCCTGAAATAAAAACAGTAGAAAGCTGCTGACCAGCAGCACCCATTTTATCTTTCGATTTCGAATCATTCAGACACCCCACTCAGCTCAAAATGCTTTAGAATTTCTGTATAAAGCTCATCTCTATTCTCGACTGGGTCCCACGTTACACCGTTATTTACACTTCTAAACGCTAAAAAAGTCTCATTGTCTTCCGGCACAGCGGCAAGATACCCTGTTCCGTCCTCTAAAAAATCAATAAAAAGTTCATCATACCCTTTGTCCAATGCGCCAGTGGCCGTTCTCGGGACACTGCCTACGCTCCAAACTTCTCCACTGTCCCGAGTCGTAATCAACGATAGGTTTTCGACCCCCCGGCCGCCATAGACAACGGTTATTCTCTCATCCCTTTGATAGACACTCTGAGCGGAGACCCCGTCCAGGTAATCGCTGATTTTTGCATAGCCCGCCGTTTCGTCGTCCGGTACTCTAACCCATGTATCTCCATTAGTCATCGTAACAAATAGAGAATTTTCATAAACAATATAATGATTTTCCGTTTCCACCGGCAGCTTCTGTTCCTCTGTTGACGGTGCGATATGAGAGATCATCCTGGAGGGTTCCTGTCTCTGCAGATCCTCCTCTAATATGGCTTCTTTCCGGTATGGTTCCTGTGGAATATAGGAAGCTTCTTTGCTTTGCAGATACTTCATACTTACTTCAAAGGAGGAGTAAGCTAAGCCGATCATTAATAGAACAATTCCTGTAACGGCTAGTCGATTTTTTGTCATCTACTCAGCTCCTGATAAAAAATACGTGTTCAATTCCATTCTAGTCATTCAAGAGCAGGAGATCAAATCCCTCTTTTTCTTCCATTTCTTATAGGAATCCTGCCAGAGAGTTTTTTACACAAGAGTACTAGCTCTGAGTATGTCTTCGATAATGAGATTTTAAGAATTAGAAACAAAAGAAGGCTGGACAATGGTGTCTCAGCCTTCTAAAACCTATTAGAGTTACCTTCACCTCCTATTTTCGATAAGCACCGCCGCCTATGCAGGCACCAGCCCTTTTCACCACTATTCTGTTTCCAGACGCCGGAGCCACGCTGTCAACGCCACAGCTCCCGCTACCATTACAGCACCGATCCACGGGGTGTGGATTAAGCCGATGCCATCCACTGCAAATCCACCAATAAAAGATCCGATGGCAATTCCAACGTTAAATGCCGCAATATTTAAAGCAGACGCCACATTTACCGCTGAAGGCACATATTTCTCAGCCAGATTTACCACTAGAATTTGCAATCCGGGCACGTTCATGAAAGCAAACAATCCCATAAGAAAAATGGCAATAAGGCCAGCTATTTTAAAGGGGGCAGCAAATGTCAGAAGCACAAGAACAATCATTTGCAGGACAAACATCCAAAACAAAGCCTTTAGCGGGTTTTTATTCGTTGCTTTACCCCCTATGATATTACCGATTGCAACAGCAGCCCCATATGCAAGTAAAATAATGCTGACCCATTTAGAACTGAAGCCTGTTACATTTTCAAGAAGCGGGATGAGATACGTAAAGGCGACAAACGTTCCTCCATACCCCAGGGCCGTAATGGAAAATGCCAAAAGGAGACGGCCGTTTGTTAAAATTTTCAGTTGTTCACTAAATGAAGAAGGAGCTGCTTCTTTTAAATTTTTCGGGACCAGAATGGCACTCGCTGCCATGCCGATAAGTCCCAGAATAGCCACACCAAAAAATGTTGCTCTCCATCCAAACGCCTGTCCGATAAACGTACCAAGCGGCACCCCTGTTACAGTAGCTACTGTAAGCCCTGTAAACATGAAGGCAATCGCACTTGAACGTTTGTGAGAGGGAACCAAATCAGCTGCGATTGTCGCTCCGATTGAAAAGAAAATACCATGTGAGAAAGCTGTAATAAATCTGGCAATGAGTAAAAGGAAAAAGCTTGCCGATAGGGCTGCCACCAGATTTCCGATGATGAAGACTACCATCAGAGACATAAGCAGTGTTTTTCGGCTTACTTTACTGGTTAATGCCGTTAATACAGGTGCTCCTACTGCCACTCCCATTGCGTAACCGGAGATTAGAAGACCTGCAAGTGTAATCGAAATACCCAGATCATCCGAAATCGTCGATAATAATCCGACAGGTACAAATTCAGTTGTCCCGATAGCAAAAGCACTGATGGCCAATGCCATAAGAGCGGGAAAACCTCCTTTTATCTTTGATTGATCCATTGTATGTGCATGAGAATTCATAAAAGAATTCCTCCCTTATATAAAAATTTTCATTTAAATAAACCCGGCGGCGCCTGCCGTGCTGTCTTTCTGAATTTGATTATGAGGGGGATGAAACAAAATAGGAAGTACGTACTTTAAAGTGCTATAGGTACTTTAAAGTTCCTGTTTATTCGGGTTACAGCCTATCTTTTAAGGGTTTTTACCTCAAAATCCTTCATTCACTTAATGATTGGTAATATTTGATAGGATATAAAAAGCATGTATATTCTATAAAGTTCTTTAGAATTTTAAGAATTGATGGTATGATCATCTGGATGATGGAATCTTGTCAAATGACATTTTTAAGAGAGGAAGAAAATAGATGCCTTATAATATACCGGTTGAAGCGACTTTAGAGGTAATCGGAGGAAAATGGAAGGTTGTCATTCTTTGTCATTTGGATAAAGGGGAAAAAAGGACAAGTGAATTGAAGAGACTCATGCCTGGCATCACACAAAAGATGCTGACCCAGCAGCTGCGTGAATTAGAAGCAGATGGAGTAGTCAATCGTCTGGTTTATGATCAAATCCCCCCTAAAGTAGTGTACTCATTAACGGAATACGGCTGGTCTTTAAAGCCTATTCTTGATGTGATGTGCAGCTGGGGAGAAGCACATATTGAACATACAGAGCAGGAAGTTGCTCAATAAAAAAATCCGAATCCTTTAAAAAGAGATTCGGATTTTTTATTATGACGTTACAACACTGATGGAAAACCCATCGTACCCTTTGCTTCCAACCGTTTGCAGCGCAGTGGACGTGACGCCTTCTTCGCTAAGCATCTCTTCGAAATAACGCCTCACTCCCTGCACACTGGCATCAGATGAAGACGCGTTAACAACTTCTCCATTACGGACCACATTGTCACCAATAATGACAGTGCCCGGTTTTGAAAGCTTGCGTGACCATTTAAGGTAGTCAGGCAGATTTTCCTTATCTGCATCGATGAAAATAAGATCAAAAGGCTCTGCGCCTTCTTCATGCAGGGCTGCGAGAGAATCATTTGCGAGCCCTGTACGTATCTCCACCTTTGAAGCCAAGCCTGCTGAATCAATATTGCCTCTTGCAACCTCAGCATGCTTCGGATTGTATTCAAGCGTAATCAGCTTGCCATCCTCAGGCAGTGCCCGTGCCAGCCAAATCGTACTGTATCCGCCAAGTGTGCCAATCTCAAGAATCCTCCTCGCACCTTTAATCAGAGCGATAATATGAAGAAACTTCGCCTGATTCGGCGCTACATCGATAGCCGGCAGACCTGAATCAGCGTTTGTTTGCAGGACATGATCCATTACCGGATCTTCCTTATGTAAATGCGTTGAAATATAAGAATCTACTTCTGTCCATGTTTGTTTTGATTGCGCCAACACGATTCCCCTCTTTTCTCTACTTTTGACCGTATTCTCTTGAAAAAATTATTTCTATGTAGGACGCACTGCCGTATGAAGCCATTCCCGGTGCAAAAATCTGCACCAGCTCCCATCCTTCTCCAGCATGCTTGTGAATGACATCGTGATAATCGCAAGCCGGCTTACTGCTGATTCCTTTAAAACCTTCTATATCGATTATTTCAAACTTGTATTCTTCCCTCCCCTTTCTCTTTACTTTCTACGGATAAAGAGCATAAAGGTTGCAGGCAGAGCAATAATATTTGATATGCTTCAGATCTAGTTATCAACCGGCTGAATTTTTACTTTTTTATCTTTCTCAACGAAGGTATAGGCAATATGAGAATCCGAAACCATTAGCGTGTCATTTTCAAGCTCTGTCTCTTTTACTAAATCAATCTCATTAATAGAAGAATCATGTACATAGCCGTAGACGACTTTCGTTTCATCGTTGATTTCAATGTAGTCTGAGAGAAATGAGCGGCGGTTTAAATTGGACAGATGAGCCGTTCCATCCTGATACACCCAATTCCCTTCACTCTCTTCCTGAAATAGCGCCAGGCCAATGCCGCCTCTTTCCTCTTTTTTTAATGAATAAAAAACGAGCATTCCATAACTTGTTTCCTTTTCCTTGAGGACGGTGTCAAAGTTCTCCTGTCTCTCTTTAATTTGCGCCTCTATATTTTCAGCATCTTCATTTCCAACTAAATAAACGATTAGCAGCGCAAGACCTAAACTTGCAAAAACGGACCAGATCATTATCCTGCTTTTATTCAAGAACTCACTCCTCAATCACAACATTCTATATGGTAATTTTACCCTTTCGAATTCACGATAAACACATGCATCTCTACTCATATATTCTCCCTCGTGCATTCGATTTCCTTCCGCACAACCTGAACCACAAAAAAACTCTTCGATTTTGCAACGGAAGAGCTCTCATTAAAACTATATAGCTTTTCTTTGGAAATACACCCATCCCATAAGGTAAAAAATTACAAAACTACCACCCACTACGGTTAAAAGCTGTTCCCATGGCACAAAAAATAAATCGTTCGGATCGCCGGAAATATACATCATGGAAAAAGGCTGAGCCCAAGGGTAATATGGTCCGAAGCGTTCTGAATTAATCGCAAGAACTGCCGGAAGAGTAAACACCACATTCACGGTGAGTGGTGCAGCATAGCTTTTAAAGAGAATAGAAAGCCATAATTGCAGGGCGACTAAAGGGAGTGTTGCAACCCATCCGCCCAGTACACTTTTCCATATAATTGTGAGTGGAAAAGGTTCCGTTACACCTTTAATCAATCCAACACTGTAAAGGGCTGCCAGATAAAGCAGCTGAATAACAAGCACGATTGCCATAAGCAAAAGATACTTAGACAAAAATACCTTCCCTCTTGTTACAGGCAGCGCCAAAAGCTGCTTCCATCCCCCTTCCTGATGCTCATACCGGCAAATCGTGCTGGCTAGTACACCAGAGATTAACGGCAGAAACAATAGTGCATAGGCTAAGTTGGTTGCCAGCAGGATCAAATACCATTCAACACCCGGCGCATCAGCTTCTGTAAAATCAACTGTCAAACCCCCTAAAAAAGCGATAAAGGGACCTGCAAGAATAATAAATGAAATTTTTGATTTTCTTAATTTAAACCACTCTGTTTGCATAAGGGCAAGCATTTACTTCACATCCCTTCTTGTAAAATCAAGCATTCCAGCCAAATAGAGCAAAGCACCGGCTCCAAGGCCCCACCACACATTTATCATCGGGTCATTCCACTCATTCATAAGGGACGGCCATTTCCAGATCATCCAGTCAGGCAATACGGAGGCTGAATAAGCGAAGATCACTCCGACGACCCCAATTGTAATTGGAATGGCCTGGTTTTGGCTGACGGTTGCCACCCAGAGCTGGAAAGCCAACACGGCGAGACTTGCAAAATACGGATAAAAACTGTATTGCATCAAGTCGGCGGAGGGGATTGCTTCACCCAGCCCTAAATAGAGGCCGTATAAAAGAGTGAAGATGCCCATTAAAAAGGATGAAATAAATAGAACAATGGCGAGTACCGTGAATTTAGCCAGATACACCATTCTTTTGGATACCGGAAGTGCGATGATCTGTTTCCATGCGTTGGTCTCATTTTCTACACTCGATAAAAAAGAAGTTAAAATTACAATCCCGAGCACAATGGCAAGGGGTGTGAACGAGTGAATATTCATAAGGTAGTAGCCCCATCTGTCCTCACTTTGTGTGAATAAATAGTCTTTTCGAACGCCATAGTTTACCATTTGCATGGCTACCACACCCAATGCACCTAGAAAAGCCAGAAACCAAAAGCCTTTTCGTTTTATTTTTATAAATTCAGCCTGCATCAGCCTTCCCATCATACCGCCTGCTCCTCTTTTGTCATTTGAAGAAAAATATCCTCAAGCGACTTTTTTTCTTCCTGCACACGGTAAACGGAAAACCCATCCTGAACAAGAGATGACACAGCCTGAGCCACTTTTTCATTGGAGCGTTCGGACAATAAAATGGTCCCTTTTTCAAATTCAGCCTTAATCCCTTTTGCAAGAAGCGAACGCCATGCTTTTTCACTGCTGCTGACGTTTAGGGAAATGGTTTGCTTCGCGTACATTCTCATCGTTTCAATAGAGTCCTGAAAAATCAGTTCCCCTTTTCTAAGGATTCCGACCGTGGTTGCCATTTGATCAATTTCTGCTAACAAATGACTCGAAAGCAAAATCGTCATGCCTGTTTCTTTTGGGAGTCTCTTGATAAGCTCCCGGATTTCAATGATTCCGGACGGATCAAGACCGTTTGTCGGCTCATCGAGAATCAGCAGGTCCGGTTGGTGAAGAAGAGCGGCCGCAATTCCAAGGCGCTGTTTCATTCCTAGAGAAAACCCCTTCACCTTCTTATTTGCTGCATCTGACAAGCGGACAATCGCTAATACTTCATGGATTCTTTTTTTAGGCACACCCAAAATCTTTCTGCTTGTTTCTAAATTTTCATAGGCCGTTAAATGAGGATAGTAGGAGGGATTCTCTACGAGCGATCCCACTCTTTTTAGTATCTCAATCTTTTCTTTTTTAATGTCCTTTCCAAAAATACGCACTGAGCCAAAGGTCGGCTTCATTAAACCTAACAGCATGCGGATAGTGGTGGTTTTGCCAGATCCGTTAGGGCCCAGAAAGCCATAAATTTCTCCTTTTGGTATCTGCAGATCAAGTCCAACTACCGCTTTTTCTTTTCCGAAATTCTTTGTTGCATTTTTCGTTTCTACGATATATTCCATCTCTCATCACCTCTCTTTCCATGTTAAAGAAGCAAGGTTAAAAGCAGGTAAGAGCGAAGGTTAAATTTTGTTTAAAAAAAGCTTCCGGGAAACACACTAAAGTCGTTTCCCGGAAGCTCTATTTATCTTTTATAATTTTAATGTGAGTTCCTTGGATGCTTGTTTCAATGTCCCATTTAAGGTCCATTCCCTTTACCATCAGATCAACGATGGATAGGCCGATTCCAGCCCCTCGTTCTTCGGATTCCCCGCCCATTCCTTTGCCTTTATCCCAAATAACAAATGCATCATAGTCCCTGGTTGATTCCGTTTCCACTCCTACGAACCTGCCGTCTTTTGCATGCCGCAATATATTTTGCAAAAGATTATCGATAATGCGGCCAAGCCAGATCGGATCAACAATCCAGACGGCATCCTTAAACGGCGACAAATTCACTTCTATTTCAAACTCCTCTTTTTCAAAAACGGGATACCATAACGCAAGACTTTCCCGAACATACCGTACAGGGTCGATTTCCTGAGGCTCGCTGCTGTACTTGCTCGCCATCAGAAGCGTGTAGGACATCAGATTTTCAATCAGCTGGTCAATTGTCTCAATCGATACTTCCTGCGCTTTTACAGCCTTGGTCCCATCACAGCTGAGCTCTTCTTTTGCAAGTGAATAGGTTTGCGCACGCAGCTTCGTCAGCGGCGTTCTTAAATCATGCGACAAATTGGCGATCAGCTCCCTTCGCAGCTGCTCTTCCTTTTGTTCCCGCTTTCTGCTTTCTCTCAGCTCCTGCACCATCTGGTTAAAGGATTCCTCCAGCTGTCCGATTTCGTCTTTCTTTTTTATTTCAAGCTGGACAGGCAGCCCGTCTGTATCTCTCAGTTCCATCGCAGACTGAAGATGAAGCAGCCTTTTTCGTATTCCGCGAAAAAAGAGAAATGACAGGGAAATAAACACAAGAACCAGGATCACTAAGCCACCCACTAAATAAGTTCCATATTGATCATAGACCTGCGTGATTGGCGGGTTAAAGACCGATCTCGGGATTTCAAACACAAGAAACCCCTGATCAGCTTCTTCTCCAATCAGTGCAAGGACCGTATAGGGGTTTCTATCATAACGATCCTTTATAAACTGGGCTGTATAAGAGGACGACCATTGAGCAGGCAGTGAGTCATCGGTGTCGAGCTCTTCCGCCAGCTGACCTTCACCGTCTACCCAGAACATGGAGGCCTCAGGGTACTCTTTCTTCCATTTTGCAAATAGCTCTCCCACCGTTTGGGCAGAAACAGGTGATAAGCTGTTCGCATCCACATGCCAGCTTTCTTCAACTTCAGTTTCGTTCTTCATTTCAGAGCGTGTTTCACTTGTTATATTTTCTTCTAACCCCATTGCAAAGGCGGCAATCAGAATATATCCTGCTTGAAAAAGAAACAGGGCCATTAAAATAATGAGCATATATTTAGCTAACAGAGAGCGGAAAAAATTCTTCATCCCCTCACCCTGTATCCGATCCCACGGATTGTTTCAATGATTTCAGGTCGCGCCGGGTTCTGCTCGATTTTTTCACGAAGATATCGAATGTGCACCATCAGCGTTTTGTCCCCTTCAATGTACGTTTCACCCCATACCCCTTCATAAAGCTGCTCCTTGGTGAGAATTTGATTTAAATGACGGATAAAAAACTGAAATAAATAATACTGTTTTCCTGTCAGCTGGATCTCTTCACCTGTTTTCTTGTGAACAGCCCTCATATCTTTTGTATATAAAGTCAGATGCTTCAAGTTCAGAACGTCATCATGCTTTTGAAACCTCCGCAGCAGCACTTCAATCCGCGCCACAAGCTCATCAGGGTGAAAAGGCTTTGTTAAATAGTCATCTGCAAAGCTTAATCCTTCTATTTTATCTTCCATCGCGGTTCGTGCAGAGAGCATCAGCACGGGTATTGAAGCATTCTCTTTTTTGATGCGTTTTCCAATTGAGAATCCATCAAGGCCCGGAAGCATCACATCAAGAATAGCGAGATCCGCTTTTTTGAGGTGTGTTTCTATCTGCTCCCCCGACTCAAGCCATGTGACCATGTATCCTTTTTCTGTTAACTCTTTTGTAACCCAGCCGCCAATTTCCCGTTCATCCTCTATGTATAAAATATGAACCATCCCGCAAACTCCCCTTACTATATTTCCCTTTCTTCTAACCTACCATTTTTCTATTAAATGTAAACGAAAAAGCAATCGGATTTTTCGCAAGACAAAATCTGATTGCTTTTTACGTTCGTATGAGATTGACCAGGATGAGCATAAAAAATGAAAGTCCCACCATACAGGCCACCCAGAGCCAGGCCAGCTCCATGTTCCCGGAATCAATCGCCATATAAATGGCAGTCGGAACGGTCTGGGTCCTTCCCGGGATATTGCCCGCAAACATCAGCGTCGCTCCAAACTCGCCTAAAGCTCTGGCAAAGCTTAAGATGCCGCCTGCAACAATGGCTTTTACGGCAAGGGGCACTGAAACATAAAAAAATAGCGCCAACTCCCCCGCACCATCGACTCGTGCTGCCCGCTGAATATCTTCATCGATCGACTCAAAACCGGTTTTCGATGATTGATACATAAGCGGAAATGCGACCACAGAGGAAGCGATCACGGCGGCCCACCAGGTAAACATGACAGGTTGATCAAACAGCCATTCTATCGATTGCCCAACCGGACTGCTGCGGCCGAAAATGACAATCAGCAGAAAACCAACGACAGAGGGGGGCAGGACCAGAGGCAGAAGAAAGAAAGTTTCAACGAGCGTCTTTCCTTTAAATTTTCTATTTGCCATAAAGTTTCCGAGCAGCAGCCCAAAGATCAGGACAAACAAGCTCGATACAGAGGCTATTTCAATTGATAATCGGACGGGTCCCCAGAAATCCTGTGTCATTTATTCACTCAAATCCTTAAATCCATATTCTTTAAACATCTTCATTGATTGATCGTTTTGTATGTAATGATAGAAAAGCGCTGCTTCCTCCGGATGATTACCCGAGCTCACAACCCCAGCCGGATATACGATTGGAGAATGGTCTTGTTCAGCCGCTTCAGCAGCAACCTCGACTTTGTCTGAACGAAGTGCATCGGTTTTATACACGATGCCTGCATCCACATTATTCGTTTCCACATACGTCAGAACCTGCCTCACATCTTTGGCAAAGATTAAGCTGCCTTCAACCTGGTTCCAAACAGATACACTTTCAAGCACCTCTTTCCCGTAGATGCCTGCGGGGACAGAGTCAGGAGTGCCAATGGCAATTCGCTCTGCATGAACGACTTCTTCAAACGACGCAAACTTACCTTGCGCCCCTTTTGGCACGATGAGGACGATTTCATTGCCCAGCAGATCAACTGATTGATCTGAATCAATCAGTCCCTCTTCCACCAGCGGATCAAATGTTTCTGCTGCAGCAGATAGAAACACATCGACTGGCGCCCCCTGAGAGATCTGCTGCTGAAGCGTTCCGGAAGAAGCAAAATTATACTGAATGGTTATGTATGGATAGTCATGCTCAAATTCTGTTTTGATTTTTCTCAATGCATCCTGAAGGCTTGAAGCTGCTGAAATGGTCAGCTCAACGGATTCCTTCTCCTGATTTTCTGTTTCAGGCGAGCAGGCCGCTGTCACCAGCACGACAAACACAAGCAGGAGCATTGGCCGAATTCGTATCATCATGCAGGTTCTTCCCTTCCTGGTTGATATAATTAATTATAGCGAAAGAACATCTGTCTGGACAACGGGAAGCCGCGGTACTGATTTTGCACCTGAAAGACAGCCTTCAGTTAGTTCATTAATACTAAGATTGGAATCAAGATGAGTGAAAAGATAAGCAGCAAACATATCCTTTTATCCAATCGCTTTTGCAGGAAGGGAATTTTTTCTCCGAGCTGATTGAAAACGATTACAATGACTCCGCTAATCCCCATGTAAGTAAATAAAGCAATCAAGCGATTTTCCATCATCGTGTCTACTGTATAGAGAAACCAGCCAAACATGACCATAAAAGCGATTATTTCAAGCAGCGTCACCAACTTCATATCGTATCCTCCCTCACGTTAAGTACAAGAAGAGGTTGAGAACTTTTGAGTCTCAACCTCTTCCAAGTTTATTTTCTATGAAGTAGTTAGTGTTCAGTCTTCTCTATTTGTCTCTTCAGGCTGCGGCCCCTGAGCTGCAGGAGGCTGGGCATCATTTTGAGAGGCTTGTCCCTTTTCTTTTTCAGAAACAACTGTATGGGTATTCCCACGGTTCACTACATCCGAAAGAAGCTTGGAAACATCAATTCCTACGAGTTCCTTTAATGGCTCCTGGAGAGCAACCATTGTCTGAGTGATGCTTTTTCCATAAGCTGAGACACCGTCCCCGTTGCCTGTATCAATAATTTTCACCGAATCAATATTGGATAATGGCTGTGCAATTTTCTCTGCATAAACCGGCAGCATTTCAATGAGTTTCTCTGCCAGAATAACTTCTCCATGCTGGGCAATCGCTTCAGTCAGGAGACGTCTTGATTCCGCTTCCGCTTTACCGCGTTCAAGGATAACCTGTGCTTCAGCAAGACCTTCTTCCCGCTTGATTCTCGCTTTTGCTTCCCCGTCAATTTCAGCTTTGCGCGCGTCTGCTTCTGCTTGTCTCGTAACCGTATAGTAGTCCGCATCTGATTTTGCTCTGCGGATTTTGTTTTCTTCCTCTTCGATTTCTACCTGACGGGAACGTTCATACTGCTGGATGCGCAGCTCTTCTTCTTTGCGCTTAGCTACCAGCCCAAGCTCCTCTTCCTGCACCTGTTTATCAAGCTTTGCTTTTTCTAGCGTGTAGGATTGTTCTGATTTTGCCCGTGCGCGTTCGGTTTCTTCCTTAATAGCCGCATCTTTCAGGTCTTTAATTTTTTGTGCAGCGGCAATTTCCGTTTCGCGCTTGTATTCTTCTTCTTTTGCTTCTTTATCAGAGTTCGCACGCTGAATTCGTGTTTCTTTTTCACTGTTTGCTTCTGCGATCTCTGCCAGCTTACGAACCTCCGCAATTCGTGGACGGCCAAGATTTTCAAGATAACCATTTTCACTGTCTGCATCACGGAGATCTGTCAGCCCAAGTGATGTGATCCTGAATCCCATATCGTCAAGCTGCTTTTGAGCCACGTCTGTTACCTGTGCATTAAACGATTCCCGATCTTCGTTAATTTGCTCAACCGTCATTTTTGATAAAATAGCCCGCAGGTTCGCACTCAGAACCTCTGAGATTTCTTCTTCCAATTCTTCTGATTTTTTTCCGAGAAACTGCTCCGCATAGTTAGCGATTCCTTTGAGCGTATCGGCAACCTTGACCATCGCAACCGCGTCCGCCACAATCGGAACACCGCCGTTTGTATACACTCGGGGAGTGGTCAGTTTGAGCTGAAAGGACGTCAGTTCCACAGGCGTAGCGGTTTGGTGCATTCGTAGTAAATGACCGCCGCCCCGGATAATTTTCATTGAACGTCCTTCTAAATCGGTAAATATATTCGTTTCCTTCTCTGTATCCCCCAATTTAGGTCCTGTAATAATAAGTGCCTGATTCGATCGTGCCGTTCTGTAGCGAATTTTGTAGTAAATAAATACGATGACTCCAACAATCGCCAGCACGACCAAAATGGGAATAATAATCGAGAGTGCCTGAAGCATTTCCATTATGTATTTTCCTCCTTCTATTTGTTTTTCTAAAGATATCCTTCAGAAAAAATAAATGATTCCGACTATATCTACGGAACAAAAGGAGAAAGGTTCCAAATTTAAGTCAACTTTTCCAAACGAATGACAGATAGAATCTATTTAAAAAGATAAAAAGGAACCAGAAGAACACTTACGGATCCCCAAAGTGAAGCGGCCATAATCCACCCTACCATAAAAGGAGTGGTAGCTTTTTGCTTCTTTTCAACGATCCATTTGCTAAACACGAGAATAACAAAGCCAACTAAGATGAAGTAAACTGACAGCCAAAAAGACACGTCCATTCTTTCTCCTCCTCCGTTTTAAAATTGAAATACCCTTTTTTCTTCGGATTAGAACGTTTTGAGCGGGTGCTTATGCCTGTTTTCTTTCGAGCGTTTTATCTGCCTGCCTGTTCCATTTTGGTTTTTGATTTGCAAGAAAAACACCAAGGAAAATCACAGCCAGACCCACCATTAAATTCCTCGAAATCGCCTCTTCCAGCAGAACATGCCCCCAAAGGATTGCAGTCAGGGGAACAAGATACGTTACAGTAGTCGCAAATTCAGCGCCGCCCTCATTAATTAAGTAATAGAAAAGCAGATGAGCAATTCCGGATCCCAGACATCCAAGCCCTATCACAGCAGCAATAAACACCGGATCAATTGCTTCAATTAATACAGCAAAGAAAGATGGAGTGGTAAGGAAAGCCCCAATCCCGCCGATCGCAGCACCAACGAGCAAAGATAAAGCGGTCAGCACAAATACGTTTACTTCTTTTAAATACCTTCTGGAAAATTGAGAAGAAAACCCATAGCAGGCGGCTGCGAGAATCATTGTACCGATCCCGATAAAATGTCCTGTAAAAATCTCTCCAACTTGAAAATCCATCAGGATCAAAATCCCAATGAAGCCTAAGACAATGCCGCCCCACTGCCGTTTATTCAACAGTACAGAAAAAACAGCAAACCCCATCAGCGCAGTAAGAATAGGCGTTGAGGCATTTAATACTGCAGCAGCACTGCTGGTAATTTCAGTCTGACTTAGCGCAATTAATCCCCAGGGCAGCCCTGCATTAAACACACCAACGGTTATAATTGCTTTCCATGGAAGGGGACCCGCTTTTTTTACAGGTTTCTTCTTTAGAAAAAGAACGGGAATCAGGATAACAGCTCCTGCAAGACACCTGATAAAAACGGTCCCCCACACTCCCGCACTTGAAATCAATTCTTCTATAAAGACGAACGAAAGACCCCAAATTAAACTCAATAGAATAAGTGCCCCATATAGCTTCATGATGATTCTCCTTTAAACAAATAAGTTCTTTTACCTTCTTTATTCTACTAATCTATTATTTAGTTGTATTCCATCTGCTTTAATCAGGATCTTTTTAATAACAAAGCCGTGATCTTCTTTACTCATTATACAATAAATACCAATCAGGGAAACCTGCTTACGTTAAAGATTATGGCATATGTAAAAAAAGAGCTTGGGACATAAGTGTCTCAAGCTCTACGACCGGTTCACTTCGCTTCAGGCGTACGCTTTCCGCAGGGACGGCGCTGAGCCTTTTCAGGGCCTTGCCCTGTAAAGTCTCAGCTTGCCGTCATATCCTGCAGGAGTCGCCACCTTCCGCTCCGCTCACCTACTACTAGTAATAAATATATCCTCTTTTTTTAAACTTTTATGAGTTGTGACCCAGCCTCTTTCATTTATGATTCACTTATCGGTAAATCCGATTCATCCGTATCGGTTACTGTACTTGTTTCTCCTAAAGCTTCCATTACCTTATCTTTCATTATTGGAGCAAGCGTCCTGGAGAATGTTGCAGTTAAATGGTTACTATCAAAATGTGTAATGACATTTCCTACTACATAATAGCAGTACTCTTCATCACAAAAGTAATCCGTCAGATCCATGGTTGTCACATTATCCGGGAACGTTTCAATTAGAGACATCGGACTTGGGTCTCTGATCACTTCATCCCGATCCTCTTTACATTCCTCAGGGTTTTCCACGTTATCATTAATACATTTTAATACACTTTGACTATACCACGGTGTATCTCTCACTAAGAAGAGTGGTATGTCATGAGAATCGAATAATTCCCATGCATCTATAAAGCCCTCTGGTACAACGTCGAAGTGATCATCGCCTTTACCAGCGTCACCTACTGAAAAGATTAAATCAGGCTTATCCTCTATCAGTAATTGCGTAACATTGGCGAACCAATCGTTGCACTCCGTGTATTTTGATTCTACTTTTGTTGTGAACCGGCAATTTCCCTTTAGATACGTTTTTATTCGGATATTCTCGTCTTTCATTGCTTCCATTAGCATGGGATGCCAATGAGCAGCATGTGACCCGCCTACCAGTGAAATGGTTTTCGTGTAATTTTCAACGTCTCCATATTCACAAACTCTTGGATCCGTGGCTTTATTACCTAGAATGCAGCTATCAGGATAGATATCTGCTCTGTCCTGAGAAGCATTATCCAACCTTGGCAAAAAGCCAGCATCAAATGGCTGATCTCCTTGCAGATCGTCGGAATACGCTTTGATTAAGGCCCCTGGATTTGAAGGAACAACTACTGGTTCTTCATTTTCCACTAAGTCCGTATCCTCCGCTGCAATCTCTATTGAACCAGAAACATCCTCTGCTTCTTTTTGTTCTAATACGTTATTTTGATACAGCTGAGTTGAGATGAGTAATATACTTGAGAACGCAAGAATAGCCCCAGCAGTTTTCCACACAGGAATTTCCGCCGTTCGAATTGGTTTTTCAATCAGTGCTATGGTTAAATAAGCTAAAATTGCGGCAATCACCATGATTGCTAATCCATTTAAGATAGAAACATTTTCTACATCAAAATATGCATAATAGAAGATTAATAGAGGCCAATGCCATAAATAAAATGCATATGATATCCCGCCAAATTTAACAAACGGCTTCCAGCTCAACACTTTATATGCACTAAATCGTTCTGCGTGATTTCCTGCAATAATAATGAACACTGCAGATAAAACTGGCCACAATGCTGCATAACCCGGGAATACATCTGATACCTGAAATAATATTCCACCACTAAGTAAGCCAATCAATCCAGCCCAGCCCATCACCCAGGCAATTGGTTTCTTCACAGTAATTCTATGAATGACTAAAGACAGAATCCCGCCAATACCAAATTCCCACACTCGTGTAAAGGTGTGATAGTAAGCCACTGGTTGATTAACGCTTGTCAAATAAATGGAATAAGTAAGTGATGCTGCAATTACAATACTAATTGTAGCAATAAGTATTTTTTTCATATCGATTTTTAAGAGTTTTCTTAAAGAAACTGCAACAAAAAACAGGATCAGCCACAGCAAGTAAAATTGAAACTGTATGCTCAATGCCCAAAAATGCTGATAGGGTGAAGCGTCGTTATTTTGTGCTAAATAATCAACTGCATCGATCGCTAATCTCCAATTTTGAAAATAAAAAGCAGATGCTAAAAATTCACTTAAAACTTGGTATCTTGTAAAAAGCGGCAGCAGAACCAAGCTTGCTAAAAAAGTAATAATACCAATCACCCATGCAGTTGGTATTAATCGTTTTAACAGTTTAACTACGTATGAAAAATATAAAATCTTTCCGTTTCTCTTGTACATGGATAAAAGAGAGGTGGTTATTAAAAATCCAGAGACTACAAAAAATACATCAACTCCGCCAGAAACACGGTTAAACCATATATGATAAATGGCAACCAGTATGGCCGCTATAGCACGCAAGCCCTCCAGCTCCGCACGAATCTTTCTTTGCTTAGGCATGTCCTGCAAATAATTTCACTCCCATTACAATAATAACAAACACGTTACTTATGGTATCATATTTAATACATGTTGTCATAATATGTATGAAGATTTATCAATTTTTGAAGAATAGCAGAGAAATTACATGACTGATAAGTTAACAAATCTACTAGCTAGACTTAATCTATCAAACCTTTTTCATGAAAATTTGATTATGTTGGTGAACTATTTCTGTATCTCACTATGGTCGTGGTCACCACTTGCCACATCATCAAAACGAAAATTATTAAAAGCCAAAAAGCCATGAACGTAGACCTCTGTATCCAAAGGTTTACATTCATAGCACAAAAAATTTCATGTACCTGGTCTTTCTGCTAATCCTCTTATTTGCTATTGTGGACGTGAAGACACCCTGAGAGATACAAAGATTAGTATCAAGGCAATCGCTGACACAAACCAAATCATATTCTCATTTAAAAGCAGCAGCTGATTTGCACCAAACGCTTCTAATGCAACAGCCGGTATTTTCCCTATAGCACTTGCCGCAATAAAAGACAGAGCCCCCATGGAGCTTGTTGCTGCCAGCAATGTAACAAGTCCTGAAGGCATGAAAGGCAGCAAGCGCAGGGCTAGGACTAAACCAAATGCTTTTATCCCCTTCAACTGCTCAAATCGTTTAAACCACTTAACATATTTGGTTTTTCCACGCTCTTTCAATAACAGAATACCTTTTTTATATAGATAAAAGCTGACAATTGCTCCTAAAACCTCTCCTGCAAATGAAATAAACAAGCCCTGCTCAAAACCAAAAAAAGCGATATTCGCTGTTGTAAGAAAGAAACTGGGGATAACGGCGAACACACTTATCACTACGTTTGCAAGCAGACTGATGCCAATAGCCAGCGAAGGATGCTGTTGAAACCATTCTATTAAAATCGTATCCAGGTTTCTTTCACCCTTTCTAAAAATCACTTCGTATTTATTTTACACAATAACAAACTGATTGGGGGATTATTGAAAGAATAATAAATAACCTGGAACAATTGTGTGTCACTTCGCTTCAGGCGGGGACGATTTCTTTAAAATTTCTACTCCACTCAAATAATGAGTTTATTCTACTGATCAGTCGTATGCTCTATATTAATAGCTCATACTCAAATACTTTTCTAATTTCAAATAAAAAACCTTTTCATTACAACTCTTGTAATGAAAAGGTTTTTGGATTGGACATGCAATTTAAACTTCCCTCTATCTTCTCCCGCAAGTAAACGCCATTCTAAATTTGATAAAGTCATACATCAAAGCTGCTTTTCTGCCTTGTTCTGTATGAGGGTTTGCATGTTTTGACAGCTGCTCGAGAAACGCACGGTCACACTCGCATCTCGAGCCGCCTCGTTCATAGCATTCATCGTGGGCTTTGCAGCAGGCATCGACTTCGTTAACCGGTGCTCCGGGACCGCTGCATCCTGGTCCGCACCAGTTGTATCCAGGAAAGAGGCACAGGCCTGGCCGGTTCCTTTTTCTATCCATCATATTTCACTTCCCCTATTTAACGGTACTACTTTACTATATGCATGGATCAAGAATCTGCCTTGTGCATCTGCCTATTCGAAAGTCTTATTTTTACGTTTACAAGAATTTGCACTTTGTATGGTAATGTTTCAGGATTCAACTTAAGTGGAAAGCTATGTAATAAGAAGAATGATGAGGAGAGGATCTGTCCAATGAAGGCAATTGATGAGTATTTTCCAAAAACCTATGAAGAATCACGCGAGGTTTTTCGCAAGAATTTTGACATCATAAAAGCACTATGGCCAAATGCGGAGCTGACTTCGCACTCTATTGGAAAAGAAGAAGACAACACGATTGATATGATTTACGCCGAGGGTACTGAAACGAATGAACGCGTACTGTTTATGACTTCAGGCGAGCATGGAATTGAAGGCTATGCAGGAGCTGCGATGCTTGATGTGTTCGTCAGTGAGCTTGCAGATTTGGTAGATGCCAAACGGACAGGCATCTGCTTAATTCATGCACTCAATCCCTGGGGAATGAAGCATTTCAGACGTGTGACTGAAAACAATGTAGATTTAAACCGTAATTATTTAGTTGATTCAAGCATGCCTGAAGACATAAATAAAGAATATGAACGTTTACTTAAGCTATTTCTCCCGGACGGCAAGATTAAAAGTTACATCGTGGAAGAGTCAGAAATTCGCAATCATATGTCAAAAGGCGTTGTTGCAGAAGGCTACAGCGGTCTGATGGAAGCAAAAGGCATGGGGCAATTTGAATTTCCTACAGGGGTTTATTATGGAGGAAAAGAAAAAGAAGAGTCGGCCATCTTTTTAAGTTCCATTCAGCGAAAATTGTTGTCTACATTCAGCAAGGTCATACACATGGACTGGCACACAGCTCTTGGACCTACGAAGGAAGTCACAATGGTCATGAGCGAAACCGATGGCCGCAGTGAAAAAGAGCTGAAGAAGGAATACGGTCTGAAGAATGTAAAAACATTCAGCCCCGCTGATGTGAAAGGCGATTCAACCAATCATTTTTATGAAGTTAAGAACCTTGAGTTTCCCCAAACAAGGCTTTTCTCTGCTCTTTTTGAATTTGGCACCTTTGGCACAAGCATGTCTGCCACCATTCGTGAATTCTTAACGATTACGCTCGAGAATAGGCTTTATCATGAAGGAGCAGAGCATGAAGAAGACCGCCAGAAAATTCTCAGTGAATTTAAAGCTATGTTCTACCCGGATGAACATGATTGGAGAATGGCTGTTCTCACAGAAGGACGCAATGCAATAAAAGGAGTCTTTCAAGCAGAAGGTCTTTACACAATAAGAGGGTAAATAGAAAACAAAAAAAACCTCCATTCGCCTTGCGAATGGAGATTTTTCACTTTAAGTATTTGCGAATTCTTATAAAGAAAGAGACAAAAAGCCTTGTCTCCGTTATCGTTCTCTAACGATGGTTCCGGCAAAGACATCGTGAGGAAGTACAGCTCCTGCTTCCCCTTCGAATGAAGAGCGGTTCTTCCACAGGTCAAGTGTGCTTTTCGTGTCCCGGTACAGTAATCTCTTAAAAATCTGTTCCGTCGTCAGATCCGAACCTTCCTCGCTTTCAAGTGCGATTCCCATTTTTTTATAGCCGATTGTCTGGCCGCCGCAATGAAGCTGAGCGTACTCAAGTCCCCACATAACAACCGTTGGGGTAACGAGCGTATGAACCAGCTCGTTTTTTACTTTTTTACGGAGAAGATATTCAACCCCCGCTGTCACGACACTTGAGATGGCCAGATCAATTAAAATAGCTTTCGTGCGTTTTTTCGTTATAGATTCCATAGAAACCCTCCTATATTTTCTAGTTATTTCCTAAGTATAGCAAAGTCGTGAAGTCAGACAAAAAAATAACCAGTAACTCTTCTTATTTCCAGAAGGGTTACCAGTTTATAGTTGGTAAGTCTTATCCTGATTTTTTAAGAATTTGCCCACATGACCAAACTAGCACAGCCGAGCACTTCTTCCGGTTTTCCTACCTGTTTGATAACTCCTTTTTCAATAAAGACGACACGATCAGCAATGGCCTTTGCATCCGCCTGATCATGCGTGACAAAAATAGAGGTAATCCCTGTCTTTTTTAATATCCCGCGAAGCTCATCTCTTATTTTGATTTGCAGATTTGCATCAAGATTCGAAAATGGCTCATCAAAGATCAGAAGTGAAGGGGCAGGTGCAAGTGCACGGGCCAGGGCCACACGCTGCTGCTGTCCACCGCTCAGTTCATATGGATAACGATTTTTGTAACTGGTCATATTGATCAATTCAAGCATTTCTTCCATTCTTTGTTGTTTTTCTCGGCGGCTCATTTTCTTTAACCCATACTTTATATTTTTTTCCACTGTCATATGAGGGAAAAGTGCATAATCCTGAAACACCATTCCTACGCCGCGTTTTTCAGGAGGCATTACATGATTTCCACCGAAAATCACATCATTATTTATAGTGATGGAACCACTTTTAGGTGTTTCCAGCCCTGACAGAAGACGCAGAATGGTACTTTTCCCGCTCCCGCTTTCTCCAAGAATCGTAATGATTTCCCCCTGCTCAATCGTTAATGAAAAATCTTTTAATACAGGCTCTGCAGCATTTTTATACTGATACTGAAGATTTTTTATTTGAACGAACATTACGCCGGCTCCTTTTCAAGTAATTTGTGGGAAACAAAAATAAAAATACCGCTGACAATGATAATCAAAATAGAAGCAAGAGCCGCTTCATGAACTCTTTCATCGTTTGCATACTTATAGGCCTGAGTAGCCAGCGTAGCAAAGTTAAAGGGCTGTAAGAAGAGCGTTAGCGGCAGCTCCTTTAATACATCAATAAAGACCAGGATAAACCCGCCAAAGATCGCCGGTTTCATCATGGGAAGGTCCACTTTAAAAAAAGTTTTAACTGTAGAAAACCCTAGTGTGCGTGAGGCTTCAGTGTAGGTATTTCCCATTTTTTCATAGCCTGCGTCGATCGCATTGTACCCAATCGCAAGGAAACGGATGATATAAGCAGATACCAGCATGACAAGACTGGTTCTAAGAATGATTACCGGTTCCATCTGAAGGGTTTGGTACAAATCAGCCAAATAGCCATCGAGTGCAACAAAAATGGTGATAATCGAAATCGCGATAGCTGCCCCTGGTATAGAGTATCCGAGCGTTGTGACTCGTGAAATGAATGATGTTAAAAGGCTTTTATGAAGTCTTGTGTAATTCCCGATTATCAATGCAATTATCACAATAAGTATCGAAGCAATGGATGCAATAAAAACAGATTGATAAATCAGCTGAATAAATTCACTGCTATAGACTGATTCAAATGTTAAAAACGCCCAGTACAAAAGCTGAGTGAAGGGAATTAGAAAAGCAACGCCAAAAATTAAAAAACAATATCCTGCGAGCAGCCAGGCTTTAACACCTCTTAATTTTTTCGGCTGAATCGGCTTGACTTTTGTCGTGGAGAAACTGTAGCGCCTTCTCCCTCTGCTGAATTTTTCAAGTAGCAGGATGAAGATCACGAGAAACATTAAGGCACCAGCAAGCTTAAGAGCAGAGTCCAGGTCCTTCATGCCATACCATGTCCTGAAAATCGCAGTACTAAAGGTTTGAATTCCGAAATAGTTTGCCACACCATAGTCATTCAGCACCTCTAAAACCACCAGTGTAACACTCCCCACAATGGCTGCTCTTGAAATTGGCAAAATTACACGAAAAAATGTTTCAAAAGAGCTGCTGCCAAGTAAACGGGCATTTTCGATAATTGAAGAAGATTGATTTTGAAGAAATGCTTTTGTTATCGTATAAACGTACGGAAAGAGGAAAATAGAAAAAATAAAAATGGCGCCCTGGTTATTCATAATTGAAAAGTAGTCCTGGTTCACCGTCACATCGAAGTTATTTCTAAGCGTACTTTGTATGATGCCTGTATAGTTAATTAGTCCGTGGTAAGCATATGCCCCAATATAGGGCGGAATGGCAAGCGGCAAGATCAGCGCCCACTTAAAAAAGCGTTTGAAGGGAAATTCAAACATGGTAACAAACCATGCAAGACTGACTCCGATCATCATTGAAAAAAGAGCGGTAAAGCTTAGTAAAATAACTGTATTTGTAATGTATTCCTTCAACAAATACTCTTTAATATGCTGCCAGTTTTCATTCGATTCCGTGAAAACATTCACCGCAATTAATCCGTTTGGAATCAAAATGATAGCAATAAAAATCAGGCTGAGAATAGCCCATATATTCAATTTGGATTTAATCGTTCTGACTACTAGTCTCATCTTTCGCACCCTCATGCTGTCCATCATTAATTAAGATAATAGAGATTGAAAATCATTATCAATAAAACCAATATAACCGTACCACAATTACGCGGCACGGTCTATTGTCTATTGTTTCCCTATTTCCAGGCAGCCTGGTCAAACAGGCGGATGGCTTCCTGCTGGTTTTCCCCTAAAACAGACAAATTCAAATCCTGTTCTTTAAATTCGCCCCACGACTCAAGCAACCCTGTTACTTCAACATTCGGATTAACCGGATATTCATAATTGGCTGCTGCAAACTCTTCCTGAGATGCTTCGCTAGATAGATATTCCATCAACTGAATGGCTGCATCCGAATTTTTAGCGTGCTTTGTCATCGAAATACCGCTGATGTTCACATGCGTACCCGTTGTATCCTGGTTTGGGAAAAAGATGCCAACTGATTCAGCTACTTTTACTTCTTCCTCATCCTCTGAATTAAGCATGCCTCCAATGTAATACGTATTCATAATAGCAACGTCCGCCTGGCCGGCTGCGACTGCCTTTGCCTGATCACGATCCCCGCCCTGAGGTTCAATCGCCATGTTGTTTACGATCCCTTCTGCCCATGCAGCAGCTTCTTCAGAACCATTTAGTTCAATGAATGAAGCCAGAAGAGAAATATTATACATATTACTTGAAGAACGGACAGCAATCCGGTCTTCCCATTCAGGCTCCGTCAACGCTTCATAAGTGGATAGCTCTGATGGATCTACACGCTCTTTGTCATACACGATGACACGCGCCCGTTTTGTTAAGCCAAACCATTCATTGTCTGCATCACGAAATTTTTCAGGAATGTTTTCAGCCAGTACGTCGCTATCTACCGGCTGCAACAGCTCACTCTCACTTGCTGAGTGGAGATTTCCTGCATCAGCGGTAATAAACAAATCAGCTTCTGTACTCTCCCCCTCCTGATTTAACCGCTCAATCAGCTCATCGCCGCTTCCTTCAACGACGTTTACTTCAATTCCAGTCTCTTCTGTAAAGGCATCATATAAAGCCTGATCCGTTTCGTAGTGACGGCTTGTATACAAGTTAACCTCGCCAGCCTCTTCAGATCCTGCATCATCTGAAGCAGTCGTATCCTCAGAATCCGTTTCTTCTGTATTACTATTTCCACAAGCTGCGATAACAACAGATAGTGAAAGAATAAGCAATGCAAATAAAGACATACGTACAAATCTAGTCATTATGTAATCCTCCTATTGGTGTAGTAGTGCTTCTGAACACGTTAATCGAGAATGATTATCAAAATCACAAGCAAGTTTAGTATACCTTTAATTGAGAAAGGTTGTCAATTACACTTGGGAGAAAATTATCAAAAAAAAAGACTGGAACTTTGTAGTCGTCCCAGCCTCTTTTTACATCGATTATTTTGTATTCCTGGCCACCAGGAAAAAGCGGTGCTCGAGCGTTTCAATAAACCCCCGTTCAAGCAGCATCTCCTGAAGGCTTTTTAATCGTTCAAAATGAGTTTCAACTGAAAAACCCGGAAACTCCCATTCCAGGATTTTCGCATAATAGACGATCGCTGCCACATCATAAAAGCGCATAAAAGGAAATGCTTCCTGCTGGGCTTCTATGATAAACCCATGAGCCAAAAATTTTTCCTTTTCGTTTTGCAGAAAAAGACCAGGGTATTCCGGCTGAAAATCTTCAATTAAAAACCGGGATAGCCACTCATTATTTCGGCCGCCTACCTGCTGGGTAATAAACCGGCCGCCAGGTTTTAAGATACGGCGCACTTCCGAGATATCATAGGCTTCGTGCCGGTTGATAACCAGATCAAATGCATTGTCTTCAAAAGGCAGCACTGCATCCTCAAACACCTGCTCCACCCGAATACCAAGCGGTGCAAGCTTTTCCTTGCAAAGCTTTACATTTGGCTCCCACGCTTCCGTAACCGTCGTATTGTCATATGGATGACCGAGCTCAAGTAAAAATTCACCGCCGCCCGTTCCCATATCCAGCAGCTGATCTTTCGGCTTTATATGAGCCAAAACGATTTGTTTGTACTCCCATGGCAGTGGATCTTCTGACACACTTGCCGCAATTCTGGAAAAATCCCATCCGGTAAAACCGGCTTTCTGTGCTACCATCCATTCCTTCTTTAACTCTGTTTCTCTCATATCTGCCACTCCATTTCTTATTTTTTATAAATACAGAAATGGCACAGCAGCCTGACAGCCTTCTATTCTAAAGCTTGGTACAATCTGCTATCAGATCTACTGCACCAAGCCGTTACCTCGAATCCATCCCATAGATGGCCACCCCTTTCAATCTCGCAAAATATTTATATAGAATCATTCCTATAGACTGTTCAAAAAAAGCACATATCCCTCCAAGGAATGTGCCCAACGTATACTTAATCTGTTTCCTCTATTTCCAAAATCTCGTGTTCTCCAGTGTCCCCGATATAGATAGGGCCATTCGCGTGATCAATCCGGATTGCCCATTCGTAAGGAACAGACAGTCGTCTGCACACACCTCTCCAAAATGCGCTTGAATCGGTTTCAAACTCACGAAACTCTTTTAAAATCTCCTTATAGGAAACCCCATCAAAACGAATATTCATGTCCTGCAGTCTCATAAACGCCATATGTCTGATTTCAAGTGCAGCGGCTATTTCCATTTCTTCTTCTGTTGCTTCTCCAATAATGGTTCCCGGAGGAGGCAATATGGCATAAACATTTTCTGTTTCTTCAATAGGGTCTTGATTACCAAACAATTTAGAGCCTTTTCGATTGCGCATGAATTCAACTCCCAAAGCATTTACATTGAGTATACCTGATGCAAAAACATAATGTAAACGCTCTTTTACAGGTTTTCAACCCGCAGACAGGAAGCTCCATTACCAGAAAACTTAAACTGCTCTTCTTTCCGCTTACCCATTAAATGTCTGAAGCAACTCAGGGAGCTCTGCTAATCCATTTATTTTCCCCTCAAAATCTTCCACCTCACCAAAGCCGTACGCTGCATAAATAAAGGGGATTCCAGCGGCGCGGGCAGCATTCCGGTCTCCCTGTGTGTCCCCTACATAAACCGGATTTTCCAGCCCATTTCGCTGCATGATTAAGGAAATGTTTTCACCTTTTGACAGACCGGTTCTTCCCGGATTTTCAAAGTCGGTGAAAAAGTGATTCAGTTTATGATAGTGATAAAAAGCTTCAATATAGCCATCCTGGCAATTACTTACGATAAAGAGACGGTAGGATGTATGCAGCTCTTTGAGGGTGCTTTCCAGTTCCGGGTACAGTTCTCCTCCATGCTCTGCCACGTACGGATTCTCAATCGCTATGCAGTCGTCCATCAGTTTTATTTGCTCCTGCTCATTTAATTCTGAGAATAAAATCTTCGCAATCTCATGCATTTGAAGCCCCATTGTTTTGGTCAAATCTTCTTTTGTCAGCACTTTATTGTATCCCTGCTCTTTTAACGCCTGGTTCCACGACGTCAGAACGGTCTCTCTTGGATCCCACAGGGTGCCGTCGAGGTCAAAAATAATACTGTCCATTGAACATTCTCCTTTATATATCAGATGTTCACTCTTTACCCTTTTAACACCGGTCTATATCCCCCGGCTCAACTTTTTCCTTCAAAAAGACCATCCAGAAGCACGGAATAATGAACCATTTCTTAAAAAGTTTGAAAAACTGGTGACGGTCCATACTGGTTAGTAGAAAATGGCCGTATTTCCTGATCGTTTACTCTTTACTGCACCGCCTTAAATAAGGTAAAGTAAAAGACGGTTCAAACCCATCAGGTTATTCCTGCAAAATAAAATGATAGGTGGAAAAAAAAGTGAATTATCGAGTTTTATTATATTATCATTACACAACGATTGAAGATCCGGCTGCTTTTTCTGAAGAGCATTTAGCTTATTGTAAAGAGCTTGGTCTCAAAGGCCGTATTTTAGTAGCGAACGAAGGAATAAACGGGACTTGCTCAGGTACGATTGAGCAGACTGAAGCCTATATGGAAGCAATGAAAAATCATCCTCTTTTTGAAGGAATTGTTTTCAAAATAGATGAGGCTGAAGGGCATACCTTTAAGAAAATGCATGTCCGCCCCCGTCCGGAACTAGTTCATTTAAGTCTGGAAGATGATATAAATCCAAATGAATTAACCGGGAATTATTTGTCTCCAAAAGAATTTTACGAAGAAATGCAGCGTGAGGACACCATTGTTCTCGACGCTCGAAACACATATGAATATGATGTCGGTCATTTCCGCGGCGCGATCCGGCCTGATGTGGAAACATTCCGCGACCTGCCAAATTGGGTGCGTGATAACCGGGAACTGCTGGATGGCAAACGGGTCCTCACCTACTGTACAGGGGGCATCCGCTGCGAAAAATTTTCCGGCTGGCTGGTGCGCGAAGGCTTTGAAGATGTGGGCCAGCTGCACGGCGGCATTGCCACATACGGAAAAGACCCTGAAGTAAAAGGACAGCTATGGGACGGTCAAATGTACGTATTTGATGAGCGCCTGACGGTTCCGATTAATCAGGTTGAACATGTGGTGGTTGGGAAAGATCACTTTGACGGTACACCTTGCGAACGATATATCAACTGTGCAAACCCTGAGTGTAATAAACAAATTATTACATCAGAAGAAAATGAAGCCAAACACCTTGGCGGATGTACGATGGAATGCACTAAGCATGAACGCAACCGCTACATTGTGCGTCATGAGCTTTCTGAAGAAGAAGCCGCTTTCCGCATCGCGGAATTGGAAAAAGAATTGACAGCTAAATAAGTTAGAATGCCGGAACCTCACAAGAAGTGGGGTTCTTTTTATTTGCATATTATTTTCAATGATAGAAGGAATTGAGAATGAATGAAAACATTTCTCTTTACTTTCTCTTTCCTAGTTTATTATAATTATAAAGTAAGAACGATTATTAGACGATTATTTATAAAATTTATTTACTATATTACTATTTCGGGAGGAGATCGAAGAATGGATCACAACGAAAATAACAATGCTGGGAAATGCCCTTTTTCTGAAGGACAATCTCAAGAGAAAACGCATGAAGAAAGTGCCATCACAACCGCAAAGGTAGGAACCTCCAATAAAGACTGGTGGCCGAATCAATTAAACCTGCACATCCTTCATCAGCATGATAAAAAGACGAATCCAATGGGAGAAGATTTTGATTATGCTGAGGAATTTAAGAAACTGGATTATGAAGCACTGAAAAAGGATCTTCATACTCTGATGACAGACAGCCAGGACTGGTGGCCTGCTGACTACGGACATTATGGTCCATTTTTTATTCGTATGTCCTGGCATGCAGCCGGTACGTATCGAACAGGAGACGGACGCGGCGGCGGTGCAACAGGTCAGCAGCGGTTTGCACCATTAAACAGCTGGCCGGATAATGCCAATCTGGATAAAGCACGACGTCTGCTATGGCCGATTAAGCAAAAATACGGCAATAAGATCTCATGGGCCGATTTGCTTGTTTTAACAGGCAATGTTGCGCTTGAATCCATGGGCTTAAAGACATTTGGTTTTGGCGGCGGACGCCCTGATGTTTGGCACCCTGAAGAAGATATTTACTGGGGGAACGAAAAAGAATGGCTCGGTGACAATCGCTACTCCGGCGACCGCGAACTCGAGAACCCTCTCGCAGCCGTTCAAATGGGATTGATTTATGTAAATCCTGAGGGTCCTAACGGCAAGCCCGACCCTCTTGCAAGTGCGCGTGATATCCGTGAAACCTTTGCCCGCATGGGAATGAACGATGAAGAAACCGTTGCGCTGACTGCTGGCGGTCATACATTCGGCAAGGCGCACGGCGCAGGAAATCCTGAAAAAGTAGGCGCTGCACCTGAAGCGGCTGATATTGAAACACAAGGGCTCGGCTGGCTGAGTTCACACGGCAGCGGTAAAGGACGCGATACCATCACAAGCGGGATCGATGGTGCATGGACTGCGAACCCGACGCAATGGGACAACGGATATTATGATCTATTATTTGGCTATGAGTGGGAGCTGACGAAGAGCCGTTCAGGTGCCTATCAATGGACGCCAGTCAATCCGAAGGACGAGGATCTTGCACCGGATGCAGAAGATGCGTCCATCAAGGTTCCTACAATGATGACTACGGCTGATATGGCCATGCGCATGGACCCTGATTACGAAAAAATTTCGCGCAGATTCCATCAAAATCCGGATCAATTTGCTGAAGCCTTCTCCCGTGCCTGGTTTAAACTGCTTCACCGCGACATGGGACCAAAAGATCGCTATCTCGGTCCGGAAGTTCCTGAGGAAGAACTGATCTGGCAGGATCCGGTGCCAAAAGTTGACTATACCTTAACGGAAAAAGAAGTGAACGAACTTAAGGAAACGATCCTAAACTCAGAGCTGACAGTGAGTGAGCTTGTGACAACGGCCTGGGCTTCTGCAAGCACCTTCCGCGGCTCAGATAACCGCGGCGGCGCAAATGGCGCCCGCATCCGTCTTGCACCGCAAAAAGACTGGGAAGCAAATGAACCTGAGCAGCTGGCTAAAGTCTTATCTGTCTATGAAAACATTCAAAAAGAACTTGATAAGAACGTCAGCATCGCTGATTTGATCGTACTTGGCGGAACAGCAGCGGTAGAAAAAGCAGCAAGAGACGCAGGGGTTTACCTTTCGATCCTTTTTACTCCGGGACGCGGGGATGCCACACAGGAACAAACGGATGTAGACGGCTTTGACGTACTGGAGCCAGTTTCTGACGGCTTCCGCAACTATCAGCAAAAGGAATACAGTGTCAGCCCGGAAGAAATGCTGGTAGACAAAGCACAGCTGTTAAACCTTTCTGCACCTGAAATGACGGCCCTGATCGGCGGTATGCGTGTACTTGGAACGAATCATAGCGGAACCAAACATGGCGTATTCACCGACCGTGTCGGCACACTCACAAACGATTTCTTCGTGAACCTGCTAGATATGGGCATCGAGTGGAAACCAGCAGGGTTTAACCTTTATGAAGGAAAAGACCGCAATACAGGTGAAGTCGTGCGCACAGCGACACGCTTTGACCTTGTATTTGGTTCAAATTCCGTCCTTCGTGCCATCGCAGAAGTGTATGCACAAGACGACAACAAAGAAAAGCTTGTACGCGACTTTGCAGCGGCATGGGTGAAAGTAATGAATGCAGATCGTTTTGATCTGAACTAAGAGCTTAATTATCCGTCTAAAAAAGCAGAATAATCAATAGAAGTTACAGAACAGGAGCCTCCCTTTTGGAAGCTCCTGTTTTTTATTTATCTTAAACAACCATTTCACTCTTTTTCCAACGCACTCAAAATTGCTCACCCAGATCGTGGCATTTAAAATTTAAATTAACTGGGGGGAACGGCAAATGGCGAAAAAAGAAATCATTGTAGTTGGTGGCGGAATAGGCGGACTTACGGCAGGCGCCATGCTTGCTCAGGCAGGATGTCGTGTGACGATCCTCGAAGCTTCAAGAGAATGGGGCGGCTGCGCCGGAAAATTCCAGCGTAATCAGTTTTTATTTGCAGCCGGAGCGACACTCGGCATGGGGCTTGAAAAAGGCGGGATTCATGAGAGGATCTTTCGTCATTTAGGGGTTAAACTCCATGCAAAGAGACTCGAATCTGTGATGAAAATAAAGCAAGGTGACCGAACGTTAACGTTTCATGCAGACCGGCGCCGCCATGTGCAGGCACTTCAGCAGGCGTTCCCTCAGAAAAAGAACGAGATTGCTGCATTCTATGAAGAAGTTTATCAAAAAGCAGCGAAAATCCGCTTGCTCATGAAAAAGCTTCCCATCCTGCCAGTGAAAACAGGAAAAGAGGCGTTTGAGCTTCTCTCTTCCCTCCGTCCGGTCCACGTGTCCTTAACACCGGACTTTTTTAAAACGATAAGCTCACTTTTAAAAAGGCATGATTTGCATACCTGCCCTGATTTTGTTTCTTTTATTGACGGCCAGCTGATTGACAGCATGCAGACAACAAGCAGGGATTGCGCCCTTCTCATGGGGGTTCTCGCTCTGGATATTTACCATGAAGGTGCTTATTACGTGCAGGGAGGATTGTATCAGTTTGCTTATGAACTGGTAAATGCAGCAAAAAGAAATGGCGCTCATGCCATTCTTGGGCGGCGGGTAAACTCTATTAAAAAAGTCGGGGATCTCTTTGAAGTGGAAGACCATCGCGGTAAAATCAGAACAGCTGATCATGTTATTTGCAATGCTCCCATTCAAGCCCTTTCTGGACTATTGGACCAGCCGTCATTTCATCAGCTTTCAACCGGATTAAAAAAACGGACGAAAAAGGATACATGGGGCACCATGACCGCCTATCTGTCTTTAAAGGATGCTGATCTGCCTGCTGACTTCCCGCTGTTTCAGCAGCTGATGAATCCGGATGGCAAAGGACACGATGAAGGCGACCACTTATTTTTATCGATTTCTGATCCTAATGACCGGCTGCGTGCGCCTGAAGGCTATCGTACGTTAACCGTGAGCACACATATCAACCTCGACCACTGGAAAAACGATGAACAATACGAGGAAAACAAAGCCCTTTTCACTGAAAAAATGCTTCGAACCATTCGAGCGTATTACCCTTCAATTGATGAGGCTGTCGTGGAGCTGTATCCTGGTGCGCCTAAAGCCTGGGAACGGTTTACGCATCGTCCGTCAGGCATGGTCGGCGGGTTTCCGCAAACGAGGTCCCATTCTCTTTTTCTCAGCCTATCCCACCGCACATCCCTTGAAAATTTCTGGCTTTGCGGAGACTCTGTGTTCCCGGGCGGCGGCACCATTGGAGTATCAGTCAGCGGCTACCACTGCTTTCATTCGATTACCGGACGTAAACTGATTCAGTAGGTGTTGTTCAATGGAGTTATCAATTCAAGAATAGTAGAATATTAAAAGCTTCCAGGGGTAGCTTTTGTCTCTTTCTAGCTCTTCCATTCCAGCAACTCTATGCGGTTTCCAAATGGATCCTCTGCATAGATTCTGTTTGCGCCTGGAAGCAAATCATCCTCCACAAATGAAATGTCATGATGGATTAAATGCTTTTTCAGCTCCTCCAACTTCTGCACTTCAAAAGCAGGATGCGCTTTTTTGGCAGGGATAAAAGGCTCCTCAATACCGAGGTGAAGCTGATTTTCACCAGCTCTAAACCAAACGCCCCCGCGAGCCCTCAGCACTTCTGGCTTTTCTACTTCTTCAAAACCCAGAATGCCGGTATAGAATGCTCTTGCCATCCCCTCCGAGCCTTTTGGTGCGGCTAACTGAACATGATCAATTCGTTTAAATGTAAATAACATGATAACCCTCCCTTTTCCTTCTGATTTTAGTTTACAGCTAAGTATTTGATAAGTATAATCGCTATTTCTTCTTATTTATCATAAGTTTTAATTATGAGATCAGAATACATAAAAAAAGCTTTTGAGGCAGAAAGGTCTAAAATCAAGCTGCTTAGAAAGATTTCTTTTAAATCAAATAATAGAATGCTAGAATATGTTGATTAATAGACTCGTTCGATTTCATATCCATCCTTTTCAAGCTCACTTAGTACACTTGGTTCAATGACAACGTGAGCTGAACCGATGATCACAAAGTAGGTCTGCCCATCATCCCTTTGCAGGATCTCATCAAGCTTGTTCGCCATATTTATATTGCGGTTATCATTCAACCCCAGTTGATACTCTTCATCGAAACTTCCAAAACCCTCTGACAGCTGATCAACAAGACCATCCTTATCACCATGAATCCAATCATATCCCAACTCATCTAGCGAGCTCCCCGTTTCTTCAAAATTCTCTAAGGTGCTTTCTAACATTTCCACTTGTGTTTTCATACTGTTGCCACTTAGAACATCATATTGCAGTTCAATGGTTTCTAATTCAACGATTTCTTTATTGTCCTCTAAAGACCGCTGAAGAAAATATAAATCAACGCCATACTCTGGTGCCAAATCACTTTCTTTATGACTGAATTCTCCTAATAGCATTCCTATGAACCATGGCTCAAAATCCTCATAATTTTCTATTGCCATTTCGTTTTCTTCAAATAGATCGGAGAGTTTCGCATAAGCCTCTTCCGACAAAACGTCATCTAAATTTGTATCACCTTCGAACAATGCCATTTCATTAATTTCTTCTTCATTCACTTCCGCTTCAAACATATTAATTTCCGGAAGAACAACATCTGAACTCTCATAAGCTTTTTCAATTTCAGGCGCAAGAGGATAAAAGTCTTCATGACCCAAATGTATGGTTCCTTGAACGTACATAGTCGTTTCGCCATGAACCACTTTCCATAAGAGTCCTCCATCTCCTTCATAGTCCTGACCCGTTCCACTCGTTTCCTCTTCGGTCTCTTGCAATGGCGATTCTGAACCTTGTTCTGCATCATTATCATTGCTTGAACAACCGGCTGCAAAAAGCATCACTGACAAAAAAAGATTCCTATGATTCGTTTTTTCATTGATCTTCATCCTCTCTTGTAATGGGTGCGTGTTATGCTTTCAAAACATCAGCTTGAGTGTAACCCCGAATTAACCTTCCCCCGCATTGATATTTTCAATGTCAATCAACCAATGATTCTTCATCATGAGAGCCCGTTCTGTTCCAGCTAAAGCCGCTGCAATACCGATTGCAAAATTTGTCCAAACTGACAAATTGATTGGCGAGTTGAATGTCCCTATATTTTGGGATATCCATGGGATGTCTGAAAATGATTCCATTACTTGAGTTAGTCCTAACGTCAAGGAAATTAATAAGGTTACGATTGCAATTAATCCGATAAATCCGCTAATTTTCGGAAATTGTTTATGCAGCCACAACCGGAAACCTCTGATCGAACGTTTATCCGGAAATACTGAAAACGCATCTTCATGTTCAGTAAAATAATGAATGCCGCTGATTCCAGTTGAACTTGTCTTTACTTCTATTGCCCCGCGATCGGTTGGCAGAACTGCCGGAAGCTTTGAGAAGGCTACATGCCTGCCCTCCTTGTACAAATCAACTCTGGGCTCTTCAACAAAGTAGTTAGACTTAATGGCATAGTTTGTTCTTTTCCCATCCCTGTCGTTTATGATTTCTATATGAAACAATGAGTGTGTGAATATATTCCAAATTCGGTACTCTTTTAAACGATGCCCATCCCCCTCTTTTACTTTTTTCAATTTTCTACGACGTTTATTCTTTTGTATAGACCGGAGCATCCTTCATTCTCCCCTCTCTGGATGTTGATTAAATGTTTTTTATACTGACTAATCAATCAGTTTTCACTTAAAAAAATATAACGGTAAACTTAACTATTTATTCATAACGAATGCAAGAAGGTCTTGCACCCGTTATGCAAATCTTTAGTACTATGTTATTTAATCATTTTTAAAATATTCTTTTTCACCTTGTCGCTGTAATCCTCTAATCTTGGATCGTTATCATCTAGAGGTAAAGACATGGATAGCGAGATGGCCCCTCTAATGATTAAAGCAACTACTTTACAATCAAAGTCGCTGAACTCATTAGATTTTTGTCCCTCGGCTAAGATCTCTTCCAGTAATACATTCAGCTCTTCTTCAGGATTAATTTCCGTCTTGAAATAAGGTACATTGTTCGGCGGACGCACATTAAAAACAATTTCTAATAATGCAGTGGTATTTTCACGTTTTATACCGCGGTAAGCAATGCCTTCTTCTATAAATGTCATTAATTTTTCCGTATACGTTTGTGCTTTTTCTACTTTTTCCTTAATAAAAGCTTGCTCTTGTTCCGCCAAATAAAGCAGCGTATTATTCATCAAATCTTCCTTGCCTGAAAAGTGGTACGAAATTAATCCTGTACTCGTTTTTGCATTACTGGCTATTTTAGAAAGACTTGTGTTGATATAACCATAGTCCTTTAATACTTCGACAGCGGCTATAATGATTTGTTCTTTACGTGCATCAGCTATATAATATTGTTTATTTTTCATGTTTAACCTGCCTTTGATTTTTGATTACCTATTCTTTATTTTGACTGGATGATCAGTTTTATTGTAAACCGATCATCTAATGCTGTCAAGCTTATGTAATATCAATGCTGCTGAAGACAATCCCTTGATAAGAGTAAGCAGCAGCTGTTGCCAGGCCTCTGGAATAAAAAAGCCCCTGCGCCTCAGCACAGGGACTGCTTCTTAATTATTCAACTTTTACTTTTGAGGCAGCGGAGCGTTAGCCGATATCAGCTCTTTATTAACAAGCTCCTCCCAAAAAGCAGCCGGGATGTCTGCTTTAAGCGCCTGTAGATCTTCTTTAATACGGTCAGGTCTTGTAGATCCCGTCACAACCGCTTTTACTGCAGGATGTGCTGTAGAGAACTGAAGCGCAGCATCTTTCAAGTGAACGCCATGCTTTTGCGCAACTTCATTAAAGCGTTTCACCCGCTCCTTGATTTCAGGAGTGATTTCCTGATAATCAAAAAAGTCTCCTCCAAGTAAAGCACCGGAGTTAAATGCGCCTCCGATTACCAGACCGCCATTTTTCTCCTCTGCTAACGGCATCATTCTTTCCAATGCCCGCTCATGCTGCAAGAGCGTGTATTGGGTTGCAGAAAGGCTCAAATTAGGATGGGCTTCCTCGAGCTCCAGAGCCACTTCGATTGGAACCGTGGTATTCACACCAAGACCCCAGGCTGAAATATAACCGCCTTCTTTCAGTCTATCGAGCACTTTGAAGGCTCCTTTTCGTGCTTCATCAAACTTTGTGATCCATTCATCTCCAAGAAAATCAGGTGAAATATCATGGACATACACAATATCCAGTCGATCTGTTTTCAGACGCTTCATACTTTCCTCAATCGATTTAAGTGTTCCTTCTTCCGTATAATCTGTTTTAATTTTATTCTTTCGTCCGTACTCAAACAGACCCTCTTTTTCTTCTTCTTCATCAAGCACAATACGGCCGACTTTCGTGCTCAGCACATACTCATCTCGATCATAAGCTGATAATGCCTCTCCAAGTCTAGACTCGGCTAGACCAGCACCATAAAAAGGCGCTGTGTCAAAATACCGGACACCTTCATCCCAGGCAGATTGAATCGTTTCCATCGCTTCTTTCTCAGGAACTTCCCTGAACATATTTCCAAGCGGCGCTGTACCTAAGCCAATTTTATTTTTTATAGTAAGTTCTTTTGCCATTAAAAACACCTCTTTTATAACGATTGACCCTATGAAACTAAGCGTATTTGCGCGCTGATTCATTCATTTCGGCCATACGGTTTTGTACCCTTTTTTGAGGCTGGATAAACTGATCGGCTGCTTTCACCCGTTTGATCCATAATCGCTTCAGACCATTAAATCATTTTCCGCTTTCATCCCAATCGCCTGCTTTAAAAGCCGTTGAAGCACTGCTGCAAATATGGCAATGACAAGTGATGCACCAATAGGCACCATTCCAATTAGAATGAGCCCGGGGGCATCATCGAGTTCTGCTGCAAGAAAAACAAATGGAAGAATAGCCGCGTACACCACGCTGATCATAAGAGCACAGTGCTTAATATTTTTAAGCGCTTTAACGGACAATGAAGAGAATGCCTGATTTTTGTCGATATAGCTTAACAGGTTAAAAGCCTGGAATAACGTAATAAAATACGGAATAACTGAAATATACAGCCCTATGACAATGGGATATAAAATGTGGGAATAGTCCGGGTTGACGGGATTATTTGCTAACCATGGAATGGCGATGACCCCCAAAACAAGAACCGGAATGCCCATAAGAATGACAGCAGCTTTTAGAAATAGCGTTGATCCCTGTTTAAACATAAAGCACCTCACTCACGTATGTTTTAAAAAGATTCTAGCACTTTATTTATTGATTATCAATAAATTTTTATTGATTATAATAATTTTATGAAATTGAGCAAAGAAAAAACACTTCTTAATGAAAAGAAATGCTCAAGAGTAATGTCTTATTTTACATGCTCGTTATCTCCACCACTCAAAAGAAGGGTAATTTTCAGATTGAATCAGCACTGACTCTCCCATCTTAGGTGTTGAAATGATTATGTTATGACTGATCGCTGCTTTTGTCACCCGCTCCACCGGATCCGTCCACGAATGAAAAGCCAGCGTGAAGGCTCCCCAGTGAACCGGGATTAACACTCTCCCCCTGACATCAAGATGTGCCTGCACCGTCTCTTCCGGCCGCATATGAATCGCCGACCAACGCTCGTCATATTGACCGCACTCGAGCAAGGTCAGATCAAATGGACCGTATGATTCTCCGATTTCTCTAAAATGGGGGCCATAGCCGCTGTCTCCGCTGTAAAATATTTTTGTTTCGTCTCCGAGAATGACCCATGAACACCATAAGGTCGAATTCCGGTCAAATAATCCTCTTCCGGAAAAATGTCTCGCCGGGGTGCAAACGAGTTTTAGACCTTCCCATTGCAGCTCGTCCCACCAGCCAAGTTCCGTGATTTTTTCATGTGAAACACCCCACTTCGTTAGGCGCTTGCCCACACCGAGTGGAACGATAAATCGCTTCGTTTTAGTCTGTAATTGTATAATAGAATCACGATCCAGGTGGTCATAATGGTCATGGGAAAGGATGATCGCATCCACTTCCGAAAAGTGCTCAGGCTTTACTGGAACCTCTCGTTCATAACGTTTCGTTCCTGCCCAGGAAAATGGAGAAGGACGTGAACCCAACATCGGATCAACTAAAACTCTTTTTCCTTCTATTTCCATATAAAAAGCTGAATGACCGAACCATGTAACTCGTGAGACATCGGAGGGCGGAAGGGTTTTATCCTGTTTAAAAGACGTTGCGGAAATAGATTTGGAAGGCCTCTGATCCGCTATTCCTTTAACCGAATCCTTTACCATGCTCAGCAAGGACTTCCATCCCATATTCATATTTGTGGGAATTTGGTTTTTATATTTTTTCATAAATATGCTCCTAGTTATTCATAAGTACGACCGATTTTAATCTCTTAACCCTTTTCCGTCCATGATTTTCTCCATCGCTTTTTCAATTCTGGACTCCCGGGTTTTTGCTTGTTTTACTTCAGAGAAATAAAGTAGATACCCTCTCTGCCGTCCTGGTGTTAAAGCTTCAAACGCTGTCTTTAATTCAGGCATTTCTTCGAATTTATGCTGCAGCTCTTCAGGTACAGTATACTCAGACGTGTCTTTAAAATCGATTTCCAAGCCTGCTTTTTCGATCTCGATCGCGTTTTGAATGTACATCTTTATCGTTTCTCCAAGAGCTGTAATTTCTTCCGCCTGAGAAAAGCGAATTTGACGGGCGGCCTGGGAATTTTTCGTCTGTTGGATTAAGAGGTGGTCCGGGTCCTTCATCAGAGCCCCTTTTTGAAACATAATCGCACAGTAGTCTTTAAAGCCGTGAATGATCACCACATTTTTCCCGTCAACTGTGTAACAGGGATGCATCCATTTAAAATCCTCCGTCAGACCGCATTCAAGCATCAGTTCCCTCAGCTTTTGAAACTCAGCCTGCCACTTTTTCTCTTTCTTTAAAAAGCCATCCACTTTGCGGCTTGCGATGCTTTTCGTCATGTACAAGCTCCTTTCCTGTGCCTGTTAATGTATTTGAATATATTTACTTTTTAATTCAACTGAACATTCATTTATACAGTTTCTTCGATTTAATCTACCATTTTATGTTAACGTTAAATTGATTTAATTTTATAAATATTAAACGTGCAAATCAAGGAGGTGTGAGGTTTTTGAATAATATGGCTATTGAATGGTTTCCAATTCTGATCTTTATTTTATATATTGCAGCATTTGTTTTTGTCATATGGTTTATGGTCACACTGATTAAGCTGCAGAAGGAAAAGAATGAACATTTAGCTAAGATTTCAAGCGGAATACATTTAGTAAGCAGTAAAATGGATGACCGCTAAATGCATAGGGAGATCTCTTCGCCATGGCATGGCTGTGGTTCAGAAGAGGCATCCCTGTGTGGATTTGTATAATGCGGAAATCGGACTGTGTTCCAGCTTATTTTCGCAATATCTTTTCCATTGCTTTTCCCTTTGCCAGTTCATCCACCAGCTTGTCCAGGTAACGGATTTCCTGCATGGTTGGTTCTTCAATATCCTCTACCCTTATCCCGCATATGACCCCTTTAATGAGTGTTCGTGATGCGTTCATCTCTGGTGCTTCCGCAAAGAAGGTTTCAAAATCGGTCTTCTTTTCCAGCTGCTCTTCTACTTCTTCCTGACTGTACCCTGTCAGCCAGCGGATAATTTCATCCACTTCTGCCTTAGTCCGTCCCTTTTTCTCCGCCTTTGCGATATAATGCGGGTAAACACTGGCAAAACTCATGGTGTAAATTTTATGCTTAGTCATTATGACTCTCCTTTCACAATTTCTTATATTGTTATTATACCTATCGCACGCACAAAACAAGTCCTGCTTTTCTAATTTTGCAAATGATATACTTTATTTAAATGATATTTTAGGGGAGATCTGATATGAATCAAGCATCACAGCTCTACTGGGATGAATACTGGCATTCAAAAAACAAAGAAAAACCGAAGAACGTTACAGCGTGGCAGTTTGGCGCTGAACCGGATTACTTGGCTCAATTAGTCATAGATGGTGTGAAATCAGCGACTTGTTCAGGACTGGTTTTTTATGAACTTGATAATGAACCGCTTCCTGCCGTTGAGGATTACAGTATAGTTTTAAACAGCAAAGATGAACCTGCAGCGATCATCAGAACGGCAGACGTCCAAGTAATGCCGATGAATGAGGTCCCGGAGGAATTTGCGATTGCTGAAGGCGAAGGAGATCGAACCTATCGTCATTGGAAAGAGGTTCATACCGCTTTTTTCACAAAGGAACTGCGAGAAGCAGGGTTGGAGTTTACAGAGGATATGATGCTGGTTTGTGAGCGTTTTGAATTAGTGGATGTTAGAAATAATAGCTAGAAAACCTGATGCATCTTTCCGCAGGCATAATAAGAGACGCACAATACACTTCTATGTATTGTGCGTCTCTTATATTAACTCACCCAGTCGAAGATGCTGCATACTGTACATCCGCTATAAATTGTACTCCGATTAGTGTTTTGCGTCCCCGCTGCTGCACCCATTGAACACGCCCTTCATCAAGTGCGAGCTGTGCATTTGTATGGTGAATTTCAACGCTGTCACCTGCTTTTATGCGTCGTGTTCGCTTGAGTTCTACTCTGCAGCCGCCAATGCTGTAATCCGTGATAATTGACTTCACTTCTCCATCCTCGAGCGATAAGGACGCAGGGATGGAAACCATTTCCCTGACTGCTGACCTCTCAAAACGTTTAGGGCGATACTCTGTTCCGCGGGTGAACTGAACAAATACTCTCCATATAGAAGAACGATTGTAGATCCTTTTTGTATAGCGATCGACCATCGTTAAGTATAGAATTTTTACGATACTTCGATATTGGTTTAGATCGATCGAATTAAACTTCCCTCCAGCACTGAGAGGCCCCCCGCGGGAATCGCTCACCCAAAGCTTTTCAAAATTCAGGTCCTTAATTTCCCCTGCGTTTAATAAAAAGTTTTGTTCTTTTGAAAGCCATTTTTCCGCATTTGGATGAGTAATTTCAAAGCGAAATCCTGTCTCACTCATATCCTTAATCACACATTCAAACTCCTGTCCTCCTGCGCGGATCATCCCATTAAGATCTACTTTATGGCGCTCCGCTCCACGAAAACGCGGTCTCTCCACCGAGATCATCAGTGCAAGTACAAGGGCAAGAAGATTGTAGAGAATCCAGAATATATTAATATAAAGCATATCGTTATTTTCATAGATCTCCAATGGCGTGAATAGATGGAGACTTACTTGAGCAAATGCCATGGCTGTAAATCCAATCAGTACAAAGTAGGGAATGCTTACACGCCATAAAAACTGTCTTTTTTCGCTTTGAATCCCTTTTGCTGTTACATTGAATTTTACATTTTTCTTTAAAAAAGATTCCGTCAAAACAGATAGGGCCATATAAGGTGCCAATGCCACTTCGTATACATGACTCCAGAGCACCGTTCGTTTTTGATCCGACAGCAGCCTGAAGGCTAATTGTGAGGATATAAAAGCAGGAAGCCAAAACGCAAGCAGAGCTAAAAATTCTGTATCCAGACTATAAATGCCAAATACCAGAAATAACAAAGGGGCAAGCAAATAAATCATCTTATAAACACCGAAAAACCAATAATTAATTCCATCCATATACAGCAATCGCTGCATCCAGGTTAGACCTTTTATTGTCATCGGGTTCCATTTCCTTGCTACTTGAATATTGCCTCGGCACCAGCGATCCCGTTGTTTAAGAAGGTCTGCATACGTTTCCGGCGACAGACCGACTGCGAGTGTTTCGTTGACGAAAACAGAGCGTTGTTTCCCCGTCTGCAAAAGCATCCCAGTTGCCATATCCTCCGTAATAACCCCTGTTGCAAACCCTCCAATTGCATCAAGCGCTGACCTCCGGAACAATGCGTTTGACCCAACATACATGGTTGCATTAAATCGGTCTTTCCCTTCCTCAAGACTGCGCATAAAAAAGTCTTGTTCATTTGTAATATTATCTTCAAAGAACAAATTGTATTGAAAAGGGTCTGCATTATAAAATACTTGAGGCGCCTGCACGAAAGATACATGTTCATCTTTAAAATGACCCACTGTCCGTTCAAGAAACTCTTCTTTCGGGACCATATCAGCATCCATCGTAACAATAATTTCGCCCTTTGTTTTTAACATTGCATCATTCAGGTTTCCTGCCTTTGCATGTTCATTGCCTGTGCGGGAAATATACCTAGCTCCAAGTGACTCCGTAAGCTCACGCACAGATTCTCGCTTCCCATCATCACAAACATAAACACGAAGTAAATGTTCCGGATAGCGGAGCATCGTACATGCCACGATTGTCCGCTTGAGCAAGTCCTCCGGTTCATTGTAAGTGGCAATCAAAATATCCACAGAAGGAAGCTGATCAAGATCTGTTAAAGGAATGTGCTTCCGCCTGAATGGTTTCCATGAAAGAATCGTGAATACAATGGACTGCACAAACCCCATAATCTCTGTGGCCAGCAGTAAAATCCCCAATACGAGACTAATGATGCCAAATGTAGGCAGTGTCTCAACTGCTCTCCAAATCAAGTAAACCGCATTCAATAATAAAAAGAGTGAAAGCAAGATGCGGCGGTGCACCCCTCCTCTTTTGGCAGCTCTATATAATAGAAACAGAACCATGATTTCAACAGCCAAAACAAGCCAAACAGTATCTGCCATTATTTTTCCTCCAATCTATTTAAAACGTGCACTGAATAAACTTTTTTTTACAGCATGATAAGCTGGCTTTTCCACCCAATTATCATCAAATAACAATGGCTCGGCTTTTTCAGACTCCTGTGAGATCAACCAGCTCTCCGCGTCTCCTGCTCCCCACACGGTGACTCCCTGGCATGATGACTCTTTCATGCACATTGCTGTTATGTCACCATAAAGTTCAGCTTGTGTATCAAGTCTTTCGTTTCTCGGTTCTCCCATATTCTGAAGCTTAATGTCGAGCTCTGTAACAGCAGTAACAAACCCTGCTTGTCCCCACTTTGCAAAGTTAGTCTTCATCTCCTCAATTGAAATTCCAGGATCCGCAGCATCCAAATGGGCCTGAACACCTATCCCATGAATTGGGTAGCCTTCCCGCTTCCATTTGTTTAAATAGTTGAACATAGATGCGGCCTTCACATTTTCTTTTTCTATCCCATAATCGTTGTAGTACAGAACAGCTTCGGGATCCGCTTCAGACGCCCAGGAAAAGGCAAGGGGGATGTAGGATGGTCCCATCATCCGGTACCAGAAATTTTCTCTGAAGGTCCCATCGTCGTTCCATGCTTCATTCACCACATCCCATTCATTTACACGTCCTTTATAGCGTTCAACCAGCATTTGAATATGTAGCTTTAGCACTTGCTTTGTACGTTCTTCATCCACTGCCTGTTCATAGACCCACTGAGGTATTTCTTCTCCCCAGACAAGCGTATGTCCTCGGATCTCCATGTCATTTTCTTCTGCTAGTTCAATCAGTTCGTCGGTCCTGTCAAATGAAAAACGATCTTTTTCAGGATGAATCGCAGCCATTTTCATTTCATTCTCAATCGTCAAATGATTGAATTCTCTCAATAAAATCTCCTGGTATTTTTCATCTTGAAAAGCCGGTTCAAAACGGACAGCAGATCCAATATAATGTCCTGTTCTATCTGCATGTTCCGCTAATGATTTTTTATCGTCATTCATCAGCCAGCCTCCTGCCAGTAAAAACAGAATCAATCCCATTGCAAGCATCCATTTCTTTTGCACCCCGTGCCCCTCTTTCTTTTATCACCATCATAACCGGTTATATTAGAAACAAACGATAGGTACATATTCCCTTTTTCTTATATTTAAAACAGGCATTTAGAAATGTTTTGACAATAAAAAAACAGACCATTTAAAATGATCTGTTCAGGCAGGCCCATACAGCTGCTGTTATGAGGTGATGTATAACTGGAGAATGGAGAAAGATTTTATTAGAGGCGGTGGGTCAGAATATGTACATACTCCCGTGGTAATAGGCAAATGCTGCAGTTGAGGTTGATCGAGTCTATTAATTGAAGGAACAATAATAACGCTTGGAATTCTTTATTCCAGACGCTCGTCTTTTTCTAAAGATTATATTTATGATACAAACCGGCAAACAGAAAGAACAGTCCATTTACAAAGGTAGCAATCGCATAGACAAAACCAGCAGCTGCCACGGCAATCCCGTCCCCGCTCGCTTCACCAATCCAACGGGCAGATGCAAATAAAACAATAGGTGATAACAGCAGCATCACAATGAGTGAGGATGCAAACCATCTGACTGGATTGGATTTACATATAAGAAACGCTGAGACATTAAGAACAACTATAAAAACGAGCATGATCCAAAGAGACACGATAAACACTCCTTATAGATGAATTAATCTTTAAAAATGTCTATCTTATTTCTTCTTAAAACACCAATCGCTTCTTCTACTGGTAATTTCGGCAGTTGAAACTCCTCTGAAAGAACGTCGCAAATTTCCTCTACCGTTGATAAGTTCCGAACCACTGTTTCTCCGTTTGAATACCGGATGCCAAACTTATTATTCACTAATGACACACTTCTTTTTTTATCCGTTTGATAGAGCTGGCATCTTAAAATGGTCATGAAAGGAGCAGCTGGTTCATTCGATTTTTGTATTACTCCACTAAAGTCCTCAACCTTCGCTTCCTTTCGGGAATGAAAATGCCACGTTTTCCCGCTTTGACTGCCATTCGCATAACGAATATATTTATATAAATTTTGTCCTGGTTCTTCTGGTAATAAGTACACTTCATCTTTGCCGAAAGATGAGATATTTCTAAAATCGCTTTCAAAACTTACCGGTTTAAAGAAGGGAGCCGCAGCCCCGCCATCCACATAAAATCGCTCATGATTAATCACCACAATAATCCCCATATGCTCTTCTCCAAGCATAACGTGATAACACTCAAATCCGATCTCTTTTAATAGCCTCATGAGATTTGAATTCAAGGTATAGCATGTTCCCCCAAACTGGTATTGTTCATGATGATCAACAAAATGACTAAATGATGGAATATCAAAGCTATTATATCCATGCTTTTTAAACAGAATTAGTTTGCTTATGTTTTCAAAGGGAAATGTATTTAACTGGGCATGACAAATCCTTTCCAGGTAAGGCAAAGACGGTTCCTCTAATGATACATTTAAATCGTGCAAGTACTTTTTTGCATCCTCCGAAATTTGCTGCATAGACCATTCAACTCCTAACACCTAGTTATTTTCCCTGCTGCAGCCACTGACTTATGTATATTTAGCTTAATAGAATCTTAAACAACTGCCTTTTCTCTCTGCTTCCAAATACGCTTCAGCACTGCATTCAGCCTTTCAGAGCTCAATACCATGACCGCTATAAACATGAAGACAACAGCCGGAAACAGGTCAATCGTTATATGTGCTGCCATCAGCCCAAAAAGAGGCGGAAGAAAGGTACTTCCTGTATAGGCAAACGCCATCTGGTAGCCCATGATGGTCTGTGAATGCTCTTGACCAAAACGGACAGGCGTTTCCTGCAGCATGGATGGAAATATGGGAGCAAGCCCGAGTCCGATGAGTACAAAGCCGGCGAGTGAGAACGCGGCAGGCAGGGGCAGAAAAAGAAGTCCCGCGCCTGTTAAAGCAAGTGCCTGGCCGGAGCGAATCAATGTGCGGCTGCTTAGTTTAAATGTCATAAACCCAGTGATAAATCTGCCTATCGTAATTCCCGCAAAATAAAAGGAGACCCATTTTGCAGCCGTGGCTGCCGGCAGGTTTTTCACCTCTACAAGAAAGCTGCTTCCCCAAAGTCCGACCAGCGCTTCCACTCCACAGTAGAAAAAGAACGCCGTTAGTGCCAGCCTGACTCCACTTATTTTCAGAGGTTTGGCTGTCGTCGTGTGTACCTCTTCTTTTGCCATTTCCTTTTGAGCAAAGGGCTTTGACTTCACCTTCCCCCATAAAGGGAGTGTGACAAAAAGAATCAGCATAAGGGCAAACTGAATGCTGGCAATTGCCAGATATCCATTTCTCCATGCCGGCTCTCCCGCAATAAACTGCGCCATAATAACGGGTCCAATGGTGGCCCCAACACCCCAGAAGGAATGCAGCCAGCTCATATGGTGGGCATGATAATGAGTTGCCACGTAATCATTTAACCCGGCATCAATCGCTCCAGCGCCCAACCCCAAAGGCAAAGCAAATAAAAATAACCAACTGATTGAAGGGGCAGCGAAAAAGCCGGTAAGCGCACCCGCGGTTAAAAGTGTACTGAACGCAGCAACATTCCCTGTTCCAAACCTTTTCAGGATTTTACCGCTGACAAGACTCGAAATAATCGTACCGCCCGCAATCGTCATAAAAAGCAAGCCCGCCGTCTCTATAGGCACTCCAAGGTCCCGCTGCATGACGGGCCACGCTGCTCCTAGCACTGAATCCGGTAGCCCCAGACTAATAAAAGCCAAATATATAATAAGTAAAAGCAAAACCGCCATACAGATTGCCTCCTAAAGATGCAGCAGATTTATAGGAACAAGGGGGAATGAGGGGGGGGAACAGGATGTTCAACCGACGATGTCTGCCCAGCTCCTGTACCCTAAACATCATGCATCACGATTCAGCTAGAGCGTCTCATCCAATTTATGAATTTTTGACTTGGAAAGTAAAAACACATCGCCCAGTATGTCGATCTTGTTTCCTTGTACACGTACAGCACAATCTTTATTTGACGCGTAAATATCTATTTCTTCCGATAAAGAAGACAGTTCGTCCTGAACCAGCTCAAGGTTATTTTCTAGATCAAAATGAGAAAGGACGGAAAAGTGATCAAGGCCAATTCCTTCGTAAACAGAGCACATTTCAAATTTATAATCGAATTTCTTCAGCATGAATTTAATGATTTATACGTGTAACTCCTTCTTTTCCCTGCAGATATTTCTTATTAATCAATTTAACTTTGCCCATTTAATCAATAGATTCTCAAGTATATCTCCAGAACCTAAATTTTTGTTAATACCTTGCAGATAAAATTTCTTTTCATCTGCTGGAAAACTGCTACAAGCTATTAAAAAAGCTCGTTGACTCCATACATTTAATCTTGGGTAGTCTTCTTTTAACTCTCTTAACCAGTCTGTCTGATTAGAAATATTAGCACACAAAATAACTTCCCTTTTTATATTTTCAGACGAGCTATTATACTTACTTATAATTTTTTGAATATGATTGAAATGAATTGTATTAGCAAAAAGACTCAAAATTGAGATCTGAAAAAATTCATTAACTTTAAAAACTTCTGTGTCCAATAAATTGATAAGTTCCTCTCCAACATCATACATTTTTACATTTTGATTGTTCGCTATTGAAATAAAATATCTAGAAATATCACTTATAGCAGGTACAAGTTTAGTGAAATTTTTAGACACATATTCAATCGCATTAGGAGTACCAATTAGCGAAATCCTCCTAAACAGCCACCTAATTCTACTATAATTCGGCTCATCTTGTTGGAGGTATTTATCCAATAATTGAGCAAGGTTTTCTTTGGTGAAAAGTTCCATTTTTTTGTCCGGTATTGTTTTAGCACGAATCGCCCCATAGCCTCCTGAAGTATATTCTTTCAACACTTCGGTTATATCTTCTTCTAATTTATTTATAGGATTATCCTTTAAGTTTTCATTGCAATAATTAATAAAATGTGTCGAAGAATATATTTTTGTTTTTTGATTTTGTAAAATTAACCTTTGTTGTTTATCCAATATTGTTGCCATTTCATAAACTAGTTTTTTTGCTTCTATAGGGTCATTACAAAACATTACAATGTCGTCAGAATATCGGCAGAATTCAATACCTCTTGCTAAAAGACTGTTGTCAACTGGTATTAAAGACATCTCGGCTAAAAGATGAACTGAGTGTGGGCCTATAGGTATACCCCGCGATACCCGCTGAGTGATCGATTCTAAGAGATTCATAATCGATTTCTTAGCTGGATTGGGAAAATCACAACTTATTAATTGATTTTCAATGGTATGGTGATAAATTTGGTTGTAAAAATCCGCAATATCTACATAGATCGCGAACTCATAACTTTGAGCCTTGTTCTTGCACGTTTCCCAAAACTGATTCCAAGAATTATAATTATTATAAAAATATCCATCTGAACTTGGATTAAACCTATAATTAAATACCCTTTGATCCCCTTTTGGTATCCTTTTATTTTCAATGTTTTGACCGAACTGATATATTATCGATGCTAATAAAATACTATCCAACGGATCTAGCTGTGTGGCTACTCTATAAGATAACTCAGACTTTGGAATAATAAATCTTCTGCAGGGTTTCCAAGCATAATTGCTTATATCAATTTTAGCTATCTCATTCGCTACATGTTCTTTATCTTTGTAAATAACCTTAATCTCTTCCGGTTTAGGAAACAAATCAGTATCACTGTCCATAAAAATATGTTCAATTCCCCATAAAATTGATTCATTGGCTAATTTCATACAAACCTCCACTAGTAAAATATTATTATAAGTGCATATTTAATATATAAATAGTAAACCCTTTGCTATAGCTCACAATGGTATTTTACTTTTACCAGATTTTCTATATATATAACATTTAACCCTTCTTTCAAATATTTGAATTTCCTATGGAAAATTGATCTATATTATTAAGTTTAAACTTTTTCAGTATCATAAATAACCCCTGGAAAAAGAAAAAACCCTCCCCATTGCACTCATAATAAGTGTAACGGAAAGGGCATTAATGTACTACATAATCACTTAAAAACTCAACTTACTCAACAGTCACACTCTTCGCCAGGTTTCTCGGCTTATCTACATCACAGTCTCTGTGCAGTGCTGCATAGTATGCGATTAGCTGAGTTGGCACGACGGAAACAAGCGGGCTTAGCAGTTCGTGAACGTGAGGGATCACGTAGCTGTCGCCTTCTTCTTCCATGCCTTTCATGGAGATGGTGCATGTGTGAGCGCCGCGTGCTGCTACTTCTTTTACGTTTCCGCGGATGCTTAGGTTTACATTTTCCTGTGTAGTGACAGCGAAGACCGGCGTTCCTTCTTCAATCAGAGCAATCGTACCGTGCTTCAGTTCTCCTCCGGCAAAGCCTTCTGCCTGGATGTAGGAGATTTCTTTCAGCTTAAGAGCTGCTTCCTGTACCACATGGTAGTCCATTGAGCGTCCGATGAAGAAAGCATTGCGTGTCACGCTAAGGAAGTCGCGTGCGATTTGTTCAAATGCCTCTTTGTCGTCCGTCAGTGCTTCCATTGCTGTTGCTACGATTCCAAGCTCCTGAACCAGGTCAAAGCTCATTTCAAAGCCTTTTGCTTTACCTGCTACTTCTGCAAGGATGGAAAGCACGGCAATTTGAGCTGTGTAGGCCTTCGTGGACGCTACAGCGATTTCTGGTCCTGCATGCAATAGCAGTGTATGGCTTGCTTCACGGGAAAGCGTAGAGCCTGCCACGTTTGTTAACGTTAGTGTCGGGTGTCCAAGCTCCTTCACGCGTACAAGTACGGCGCGGCTGTCCGCTGTTTCACCACTTTGAGAGATAAAGATAAATAACGGTTTGTCAGACAGAAGCGGTGTGTTGTAGACAAATTCGCTGGCTACATGTACTTCTGTTGGGATTTTTGCTGTTTTTTCAAGGAACTCTTTTCCTACAAGTCCAGCGTGGTAGCTTGTTCCGCAGGCTACGATGTAGATGCGGTCTGCAGCGTTCACAGCATTCAGGACGCCTTCGTCAATGGTAAGCTCACCGGAATCGTTCTGATACGCCTGGATGATTTTACGCATAACCAGCGGCTGCTCATCAATTTCTTTAAGCATGTAGTGAGGATACGTTCCTTTTTCGATGTCGCTTGCATCAAGCTCAGCTTTATATGGAGAACGTGTCATCGTTTCACCGTCAAGGTTTTTAATGATTACCTCATCCTGCTTTACGATGACCATTTCTTTGTCCATCAGCTCTACGTACTGATCGGTTACTTGAAGCATTGCCATCGCATCAGATGCAACGACGTTAAAATCTTCTCCAAGTCCGACGAGCAGCGGGCTTTTGTTTTTCGCAACAAAGATTGTGTCTTCCTGCTGATTATCTAAAAGAGCAATGGCGTAAGAACCTTTTAGTTCCTTCAATGCTTTTTGGAAGGCTTCTTCTGTTGAAAGGCCCTGATTCACAAAGCTTTCAATCAGCTGAACAATGACTTCTGTGTCGGTTTCGCTGACAAGTTCAACAGATGCAAGATGTTCACGCTTAAGCTGAGAGTAGTTTTCGATTACTCCGTTATGCACAAGGGTGAAACGCGCTGTTGTACTTTGATGCGGGTGAGCATTTACATGGCTTGGTGCGCCGTGTGTAGCCCAGCGTGTGTGACCAATTCCGACTGATCCTTCCACACTGCTGTCGACAACTGAACGAAGATCTGCAATCCGGCCTTTTTCCTTAAATACCGCAACACCATTTTCATTTTTCACAGCAATTCCTGCTGAATCGTATCCGCGGTATTCTAATTTTTCAAGACCTTTTAACAAAATTTCCTTCGAGTCATTTAATCCAATATAACCTACAATTCCACACATAATTCTTTTCCTCCTGTTGGATAAAGGAGGTCCAGAGGTCGTCAGGGGACGACTTGGCCCCCTTTATCTCTCAATTAGTTATTTTTTTGGGCTGCATTCCCGTTCTTTTGTCCACGAAGTCGCCTTCATGATTTCAAGTGCGGGTATACGACTGTGCAGTATTCAGCCGGGAGGCATCCGCCGAAAACTCGATGCTCCTCCTCCTCGTCAACTGCCGAACGTGATCCGGGCAGTCCTGGCGCTTTTTATTAAGTGGTTCTCCTGCGATCCACCTTTCTATTATTGGCTCAACCAACCTGTGTATACCCTCTTTTGGAAAGTTAACACATACTACATCATACTCGATGAAAAGGAAATCCGTCAACAGAATTTGTAAAATGAGCACAAGGTTTAGTTTAGCAGTTTTCCTTGTTTCATGGGTTACGGCCGATTAACAGTTTGAATACAAAAAAACGGCCGGGCATCAAAGGTTTTTTGATGCTCGGCCGTTTGTGATTATGCTTTAATGCCCATTTCATCTTCTACGACTTCTGCAATACGGTTTACGTATGATTCACATAACTCTGCCGTTTGCGCTTCCGCCATGACACGTACAAGCGGCTCAGTGCCGGAAGGACGGACTAAAATTCGGCCGTTGCCGTTCATCTCTGCTTCGACTTCCTGAATAACGGATTTCACACGATCGTTATCCGTTACACCATGCTTGTCACTTACTCGGATATTTACAAGCTTTTGAGGGAAAATTTCCATTTCACCTGCAAGCTCAGAAAGCTTTTTGCCTGTCACCTTCATAATGTTAACAAGATGAAGCCCAGTCAGCAGACCATCTCCTGTTGTATTGTAATCAAGGAAGATAATATGTCCGGACTGTTCGCCGCCAAGTGTATAGTTATGCTTTTTCATTTCTTCTACTACATACCGGTCGCCAACAGCTGTCTGGATGCTGGTGATTCCTTCTGCTTCGAGCCCCTTGTAAAAGCCGAGGTTGCTCATAACAGTAGAAACAAGCGTATTATGCTTTAGACGCGCTTCTGATTTCAGATGCTTCGCGCAGATAAACATAATCTGGTCGCCGTCTACGATCTTTCCGTTTTCATCAACTGCAATAATACGGTCGCCGTCGCCATCAAACGCTAGTCCTACGTCCGCATTTTTCTCTTTTACAAAGGCAGCAAGAGCTTCAGGGTGAGTCGAGCCAACCCCTTCATTAATGTTTAAGCCGTTTGGAGATGCCCCCATTGTGGACAGGTCAGCGTCCAAATCAGCAAACAAGTGTGTTGCGTGTGTGGAAGTCGCTCCGTGTGCGCAATCAAGTGCTACGTGAATACCTGAAAAGTCTTCATCTGCAGTTTGTTTCAGATACTGAAGGTATTTCTGCCCGCCTTCGAAGTAGTCCGTAACGATTCCCAGATCTCCTCCAACAGGACGCGGCGTTTCATCTTTTTCCCCATCGATTAACGCTTCAATTTCATTTTCCTGCTCGTCTGTAAGCTTAAAGCCGTCAGGTCCGAAAAATTTAATGCCGTTATCCGGTACCGGGTTATGCGAAGCAGAGATCATGACGCCCGCTTGAGCACCCATTGCTTTTGTCAGGAATGCAACTCCAGGTGTTGAAATCACACCAAGGCGCATCACTTCTGCACCTATTGAAAGAAGGCCTGCTACAAGTGCGCCTTCCAGCATATGTCCTGAAATTCTTGTATCACGGCCGATTAGTACTTTCGGTCTCGTGGTTTCTTTTGTCAGCACGTAGCCCCCAAAGCGTCCAAGCTTGAAAGCCAGTTCTGGCGTCAGTTCCGCATTTGCTACGCCACGAACACCGTCTGTTCCAAAATATTTACCCATTGCATTCATCGCTCCTTCTTATCTTTGCCTAATCCAATAGTCTTTTGTTTTTTTATGCTTGTGATAGCTGAATGGTGACGTTTGATTGAGACAGCACGTACACCATTTCAGGCGGACCCTCGACTTGAACTTCCACTTCATGCTCGCCTTCTTCGAGTTCCGCTGCATCTACGTAAAGCGTCACATCTTCTTCTGTTAAAGCTTCCACCTCGTCTGACTCGCCTGTCACACGCAGATTAAGCTCCCCGCTCGGCGGATTTTGAAACGCCGCCTGCAGATCATCGCCGGAACCTCTTACTTCGACAGGAAGAGCCGACAGAGTCAGCTCTTTATCTTCTTCTGTATTCGATTCTGTACTTGCATTTTCATCGTTCTCATTGTTTTCATTGTTTTCATCCGTTGTATCATCTGGTGCTTCTTCAGATGCATCCTCCGGTGTTTCCTCCGGCTCCTCTGAAGGCGGATCTGGTTCTTCAGAAACTGGCTCATTGGCTTCGGCAGCATCTTCCGGATCCGTCGTAAATGTGACGATTGCTGCGGCTGATGGATCGGACAGCTCGCCTACTCCATCCGGAATCGGGATTGGCACTTCAATCCGCGAACCGCTTTCTTCAATACCGGTTAAGTCAAATGGCACTTCTATTTCCTCAATCGCATCAATAACATCCGTCGGGCCGAAAATGGTGACGGTGTCATTTGACAGTGTCAGCTCGTCCACCTCAAGTCCCTCTGAAAGAGTACCCGTTTGGATGGGGACAATGCTGACTTCCCTGCTTGGCTGCGTCACGCTGATAGTAACATCAACTGTAGCTGGCTCAATGGAAACCGGCAATTTATCAAGATCCGCATTCATTACCTGAACGGTTGATTGAACGGTCTCTTCCCCGTCCACTTCACCATCCACATTAATGGTTGCACGGACATACCTGATCGCATCAATAATGTTTTTCGCTCCGGTTACGACAACGGTCTCAGGGCTTACCGTTACTTCTTCAAGCTCGTAGCCATCCGGAATAATATTATCACTAAATTCTGTATCCACGGAGAATTCTTCCGTCACCCGCTCATCAATTGTAACCTCTGCGTAAGGCTCGGACAGAGTAACGTCAAGCTGCTGGGAAAAACCTTCATATTGAATTTGTACTTCGTGCGTACCGATTTCCTGTTCACTCAAGTTTACAAAAACTCTGTAATTTCTAAGTCCTCTTGTTGCCGCAACAATTTGTGAAGGACCGGAAATGGATACATTAACAGAACTCGGCACGCCAGTCACGACTAGTGAATCCTGGTTATAAATCGTATCAACCGGTACATTTTCGATTACTTCTGTTGTACTTTGCGGATTCGGATTTTCATTTTGCTGGTCATCAGGACTGTTGACGGTCGCAAACATAATTGCTGCCATTAATAACGCAAAACCTCTTAGAAACCATCGGCTCTCCAGAAATTTATCCATTATTCTTTTTACCCCTCCAATTCCAACGCGTCGAGGCAGCGGCGGTTTCACTTTCTCCAAACCACTCTCGGCGAAGCAGGGAGCTGAACTCATCAAGCTCCAGATTGCGCTGCAGTTCTCCGTTGGCTGTAAATGAAATCGCCCCTGTTTCTTCAGAAACGACCACTGTGATGCTATCGGTTACCTCACTTACACCAAGTGCTGCACGGTGCCTTGTACCCAGCTCCTTTGAAATAAAGGGGCTTTCTGAAAGAGGAAGATAGCAGGCAGCCGCTGCAATCCGGCTTTTTTGAATAATCACAGCACCATCATGTAGAGGCGTGTTTGGAATAAATAAATTAATTAAGAGCTCAGATGTTAAATGGGAGTCCATTTGAATTCCCGTTTCAATATAGTCACCCATGCCTGTTTCTTTTTCAAACGTAATGAGCGCTCCAATCCGCCGTTTAGCCATGTAGCTGACGGATTTAGTAACCGCCTCTACAAGACGTTCCCGCTCTTCATCTTCCTGGAGACTGCCTCTGGCAAAAATCTTGCCGCGTCCAAGCTGTTCAAGGGCTCTTCGCAATTCCGGCTGGAAGATGATAATGACCCCAAGAACCCCCCAGAGCATAACCTGGGACATCATCCATGCTAACGTATTAAAGCCAAGGAGTTCACTGAGCCCCCGGACGATGACAATAACAAAAATCCCTTTTAAGAGCTGCACAGCCTTCGTCCCGCGGATCACAGTGATTAATTTATAAACCACGAACCAGACGAGTAAAATATCGACTGCGTTGATCACAAGATCCAATACCGCTAAATCTGTGAATTGATCGGCAAACGGCATATGACTTCCTCCACTAATGTATTTGAAACATTCCCACTACAGGAAATTAACGTTGAATTTGCTTTAAACTATGTCATTATAACACACCTTATACGGTAAGTCCGCATTCTCTCCCGGCAGCAGGAAAATTATTAGACAGCACAAAAAAGAGGATGCACCTGAATACGTTCAGATGCATCCTCTTTAAAACAGCTACTCATTGTTATCGTCTGATTCAAACATATCGCCCAGCTCATTGAAAGCTGATTTAATATTGTACCAAAGCCATTCAAAGGCCTGGTCCACTTCTTCAATCTGTCCGGTAATGGAGCCGGCGCCTGCTAGGTAACGTTCTCCATTAATAACCGTTACATCGCCATCTACTTGACCTTCAACCCGCAGATCCCCGTTTCGGACGACCATATCGCCCTTAACCACTTCACCTTCAGGCACAACCACTGTATGGCCTTCTACCACAACGTTATCGTTATTAGTAAAAGCAAATTTATCATCGCTGTTCCATGCTGTGAGGAGACTTCCGCCCATTAAAATTAAAAAGACCGCTGCAGCTGCAAAAAATGGGTTATTATGAAACCATCTCTGCATTCCTGCTTTTTTCTTTTCCTTCGGCAGGCGGCTCATTACATTTTGAGTAAAGCCGCTTGGTGCTGCTATATGAGAAGTGCTTTGTACAAAAGCAATCGTCCGTTTTAATTCCTGAAAATGAGTCCGGCACGCTTCACAGCTCTGAAGGTGCTGCTTTAACTCCTTTTCCTTTTCATATGACAACTCTTCATCTAGATATTCATGCATTAAGTGCACGATTTCTTCAGGACAAGTGTTCATAGAACTCACCCTCTCTACAATGTTCTTAATTGCTTTCGGAGTGCTTCGCGCCCCCGGTGGATCCTGGTCTTGACGGTGCCAAGCGGCAGATCCAGAATCTCACTGATTTCTTTCAGTGAGAGTTCTTCAATATATTTTAAAACGATCACGGTACGATATTTATCAGGCAGCAACGAAATTTCTTTTTGTATTGAGCTCTGTAATTCCATTGACTCCACTTCTTCTTCCGGCAGCGGTTCATCCGTCTGAATCTGGGAGTACATCGTCAACCCCTCCGTACCAGCTACTTCAGCATCTAAAAAGTAATCGGGCTTTTTCTTGCGAATGCGGTCGATGCACAAATTAGTGGCGATCCGATAAAGCCAGGTGGAAAACTTACGGTCAATATCGAATGTATGAATATTTGTGTACGCCCGAATAAACGCTTCCTGAGAAATGTCCTCAGCTTCGTGCCGATTGCCCAGCATTCGGTAGCAAACATGGAACACTTTGTCTTTATATAGTTCCACGATTTCCCCAAATGCATTCTGATCACCTTTGAGTACCTGTTTTATTCTCTTTTTCACAATGAGTTCCATTTCTCTTACCTCCGCTTCAGCGGCTCTACCCTATGTACGTATTTTGTCCGCAAAAGGTTTCACACAATTTATTTGAAATATTTTTGTAATATAAATGTATGTATGCAGTTTGGATTCTGACTGTTGTGTCGATGTATACCTATTTGATTATACAGCTACAAAAGACCCTAGTCATCCCATTTTTTACAAAAAGCACAGAAGATTTTTCAGAAAATATACAAAAAAAACTGACCCGCAGGCCAGCTTTTTTTATTACAGCAGTTTTTCACCAAATAAAGAACCCATTAAGGCAACTGCCACACGTGCTGTTTTATTTTTTTCATCCAAAATAGGATTCACTTCCACAAATTCAGCTGACGTCAGGATATTTGATTCCGCCAGCATTTCCATCGCAAGGTGGCTTTCGCGATAGCTGATTCCGCCAATAACCGGTGTTCCCACTCCCGGTGCATCCATTGGATCTAACCCGTCGAGATCAAGAGATAAATGAACGCCGTCTGTTTTTTCTTTTAAGTACTCAATCGCATCCTCCATCACACGGGTCATACCCATGCGATCGACTTCATGCATCGTGTAGACGCGCATGCCTCTTTCTTTTATCAGCTCCCGCTCTCCTTCATCAAGAGACCGTGCACCGATAATCACAATATTTTCCGGTCTGACTTTTGGCGTGTAGTCCAAAATGTTCACAAGATCAGGATGACCGATGCCCAAGCTTACTGCAAGCGGCATGCCATGGATGTTTCCGGATGGTGAAGTTTCCCCTGTATTCAAATCGCCATGCGCATCATACCAGATGACGCCAAGATTATCGTAGCGCTGACTGATTCCGGCAAGTGAGCCAATTGCAATGCTGTGATCCCCGCCGAGAATCAACGGAAAATCTCCTTTATCTTTCACGGATTTTACTTTTTGAGCCAGTTCTGTACTGCCCTTTACCACTGCATCTAAATTCCTCAAATTGGTGTCCGCAGTATGTACACGCTCCGGCTGGTCAATGCGGATATCGCCGAGGTCCTCCACTTTATGACCCAGATTTTCCAAACGTTCAATCGCACCAGCATACCGGATTGCACTCGGGCCCATATCGACGCCTCTTCGCATCTGCCCTAAATCCATCGGTACTCCAATGAGTGAAATATTTTTCTTTTCCATAAAACGGATCCCCCTTAACGTTATTTCTTTTAACCACTGTCATTGTAACGCTTTCACCACAAGTGACTCAACCAAGCAGAGTCATGCATATATATGCGGCAGGAACATAGTGTAAAAGAAAATCATAGTATTTAGGGAGGATATAAAGGACTTTAAGAGAGCAGCTAAATAGCTGGGTCTATATTCTTAATTTAAAAATATTTTAAATTTACTATTTATTTAAGGTTGACTATTCATAGTGGTATGGTAGGATTATTCTCAACAACTTCATAACTAGCTTATCCAGAGCGGCTGAGGGACTGGCCCGTCGATGCCGCGGCAACCTGCTATTTTTGCAAGGTGCCAATTCCAGCAAAATGAAAGCCATTTTGGAAGATAAGGTGCAGACATAGATCATGCGCTTTTCCTTAATGGAAAAGCGTTTTTTTATTGAATCTTATCCTTCTATAAAGGAAAGGAGCGGCGCATATGAATGCTGTCAGCTACGAACAATGGAAGCCATGTTCGGATGCCTTCATCATTGACCGGGAGACAAAAGGGGCAAAAGAAGTACTGACCTGGGCGTATAAAGCTTATACGGAAACGGACATTGTGTATGCTTCAAGCTTCGGGGCGGAAGCGGTTGTATTGATTGATCTTATTGCCGGAGTACAACCTGATGCTCATATTGTCTTTTTAGACACCGACCTTCATTTTCAGGAAACCTATGACGTCATCGCTAAAATAAAGGAGCGTTTTCCAACCCTGAATATTGAGCTTAAAAAACCGTCACTCACCCTTGATGAGCAGCGTGAAGCCTATGGTTCAGCCTTATGGAAAAAAGACCCGAATCAATGCTGCCATATCCGCAAAGTTCTTCCGTTAAAAGAAGCACTGGGGTCAAAGAAAGCATGGATCTCGGGTCTGCGACGGGAACAATCGCCGACAAGAGCACATACCGAATTTCTTAACAAGGACGAGAAATTTCAAAACATTAAAATCTGTCCCCTTATCCATTGGACTTGGGAAGAAGTCTGGACATATATTGAGGCACATGATTTACCCTTCAATGCACTGCATAAACAAGGATATCCAAGCATTGGCTGCTTCCCCTGTACAAGTGCCGTGTCAGCAGACGGAGATTCCCGCGCCGGCAGATGGCAGCAAAACAGCAAGACAGAATGCGGCTTGCATACTTAATGAAAGGAGGTCGGTGCGATGCTCTCTGTCATCGCGATCTCAATCGGACTGTTTTTTGCTTTTAACATCGGAGCGAGCGGTGCAGCCGCGACCATGGGGATTGCCTATGGTTCGGGTGTCATTAAAAGCCGGTTAATTGCACTTGGTTTATGCGCTGTAACGGTCTTTTTTGGCGCATGGCTCGGTGGTGGGGAAGTAGTAAAAACCATCGGCAGCGGCATCGTTCCAAGCGATACGTTTACTGTGACCATTGCGGTGATCGTGCTGGCATCCGCTGCCCTCTCGTTATTTTTAGCAAATATCTTTGGCATCCCGCTCTCCACCAGCGAAGTAGCTGTTGGATCTGTTGTGGGCGCCGGGATCGTGTACCACTCTGTATTTTTCGGAAAGCTTTTATGGATTATGTCCTTCTGGCTGCTGACACCCGTTGCAGCATTCTTCATTGCGATTGCCGCTGCAAAATGCCTGGAATTGAAAAAAGTAAAGAGCTGGATAGCAAAGCCTAATGCAGCAAAATATTTAGCGCCTGCCGTAATTGTTATGGGCTTATTTGAAGCTTTTTCAGCAGGAATGAATAATGTCGCAAATGCAGTGGGGCCTCTTGTCGGAGCCGGTTTATTGACCACAGGCGACGGAATTTTATGGGGCGGTTTGTTTGTCGCACTCGGCGCACTTTTTCTTGGCCACCGCGTGATGGAGACCAACGGAAAAAAGATCACATCCCTCAAGCTTGAAGAAGGCTGTGTGATTTCAGGCACCGGGGCAAGCATTGTAACAGCCGCTTCCCTGTTTGGAATTCCGGTTCCCTTAACACAAATCACGACTTCTTCCATTATTGGCATCGGTTTTGCCAAGCATGGAAAAGCGGTGTTAAAAAAATCAATTGTCGTACAGATGCTCACCGTTTGGGTCGTATCGCCGGTTCTGTCGATGGTGTTATCTTATACGATGATCTTACTGCTTATTGAACAGAATTTTTACCCCGTCGTCGCATTGGTCGGAGTGATTATCTCGGTTTTGGGTGTACTGTTTTTATTAAAACGTCCGGCTCCTGTCTTAACCATCCCGGCTGATGCCGGAGCAGAAAATAAACGATAAAGGAATGGTGATGTAAAATGACATACTTGCCTGAGCCTCATGGAGGAACCCTCATTCAAGCCTATGAACCAACGAAGGATTTATCGCCTATAGAGAAGGAGCTTCAAATTGACAGTATTTCATTAAGCGATTTAGAAGGGATCAGTGTCGGCTTATTCAGTCCGTTGACCGGGTTTTTAGGAAAAGAGGATTATGAATCGGTCGTCCGGAATATGCGTTTGAAAAATGGCACAGTCTGGTCCATCCCCATTACGCTTCCTGTTTCCGCCGCTTATGCAGAAACGTTAAAAAAGGGAGAACAAATTGAGCTGGTTCACAATGGCCAGACGTACGGAGTCATAACAGTTTCAGAATGGTTCACCCCCGATTTAAAAAAAGAAGCTCTTCAGGTATATAAAACAGACGACCCCGCTCATCCAGGCGTAAAACGGCTATTTGAGCGCGGCCCTGTATATGTTGGAGGCGATGTGGTATTGACTAAGCACCCTGAAAAAGGAGTGTTTGGGGATGTATGGCTTAAGCCAAAAGAAACCCGTTCTTTATTTAAAGAAAAAGGCTGGAAAACAGTAGTCGGGTTTCAAACCCGCAACCCCATTCACCGTGCTCATGAATACATTCAAAAAGCGGCACTTGAAACAGTGGATGGACTCTTTGTAAATCCGCTAGTTGGGGAAACAAAATCAGACGACATTTCAGCAGATATCCGCTTAAAAAGCTACAGGGTGCTGCTTGATCATTATTATCCAAAGGAACGTGTTCAGCTCGGAGTGTATCCCGCTGCTATGCGATACGCAGGGCCAAGAGAAGCCATCTTCCATGCCATTGCCCGCAAAAATTTTGGGTGCACCCATTTTATTGTAGGACGGGATCATGCAGGGGTTGGGGATTATTATGGAACGTATGATGCCCAGCATATTTTCAGCGAGTTCACAGAAGAAGAACTTGGCATCAAACCGCTCTTTTTTGAACACAGCTTCTACTGCAACAAGTGTGAAGGAATGGCTTCAGATAAAACGTGTCCGCACGGAAAAGAAGACCGAGTCATTCTTTCGGGAACGAAGGTCAGGGAAATGTTACGGGCCGGCGAACTCCCCCCTTCCACTTTCAGCCGAAAAGAAGTAGTCAATGTACTGATAGAAGGAATCAGGCAAGAAGCCATTTCATAGGAGGGAAAGCATGACAAAATCAACGAATCTTACCTGGCATTCAGCCGCCATTACGAAGCTCGACCGGCGTGTTCAACATGCGCACGGCAGCTGCACACTCTGGTTTACAGGCCTTTCAGGTTCAGGCAAATCCACGATCGCAAATGCTGTTTCTGCCGCATTATATAAGCATGGAATCAGTGAATACGTACTGGACGGGGACAATATCCGGCACGGGCTTAATAAAGACCTCGGTTTTACAGATGAAGATCGTACTGAAAACATTCGCCGAATTGGAGAAGTCGCTAAACTTTTCGTGGACAGCGGCAAGGTGGTCACGACTGCCTTCATATCCCCCTTTCAATCCGATCGGGATCAAGTGCGTGCGTTATTTGAAAGGGATGAATTTATTGAAGTTTTCATCGACTGCCCTCTGGATGAATGTGAGAGGCGTGATCCTAAGCAGCTGTATGTAAAAGCACGCAGAGGCGAAATTAAAGATTTTACCGGGATCGACTCCCCCTACGAAAAACCATCTGCACCGGAAATCACTATACGGTCAGACCAGACGACGGTGGAGGAATCCGTAAATCAGGTGCTGGATTATTTACGAAGAAAATCAATCCTCTAAAGACGCCCTGTAATATGTTAAAATTGTCCTAAAGCTAAAAAGACACGGAAATTTAAATAAGGAAAGGGGAGAAAAAGGATGACAGGAAAAGTATTTCTAGTAGGAGCAGGTCCCGGTGATCCTGAATTGATTACGGTCAAAGGCATGCGCTATCTTCAACAGGCCGATGTGATCCTATATGACCGCCTCGTGAATCCCGAATTGCTCGACTTTGCAAAACCTGATGCACAGCTGGTTTATTGCGGAAAACTTCCGCATTATCATACGATGAAGCAGGAAACCATCAACCACTTTCTTGTTAAATATGCTAAGAAGGGATTGAACGTTGTCCGCTTAAAAGGCGGCGATCCTTTTGTATTCGGCCGCGGCAGTGAAGAAGCTGAAGAATGTGCAAAAAACGATGTACCTTATGAAATTATTCCCGGAATTACAGCGGGTATTGCCGCTCCTGCCTATGCCGGAATACCGGTAACACACCGTACCTTAAGCAAGAGCTTCGCCTTTATTACCGGTCACCAGGCAGGCGACCGCGAAGCTGAACATCAATGGCAGCATCTTGCACAGGCAGTGGACACGATTTGTGTCTACATGGGCGTCTCTCATTTGCCGGATATATGCCGCAATCTGATGCAGCACGGTAAATCACCTGATACTCCGATTGCTCTCGTCCATTGGGGAACCCTCTCAGAGCAGCAGACAGTAGCAGGCACACTTTCTGATATTGAGGAAAAAGTCAAAGAATCCGGCATTTCAAATCCCAGCATGATTATTATTGGAGAAGTCGTAAAGCTCCATCACAACCTGAACTGGTTTAAAGAAGAGGTCGCTCCACATTTGCCAGCTGTACACGGGTAATAAAAAAGGAGAATGATGATGAAAGCCATTCTATACATCGGACACGGCACCAGATCCAAAAAAGGGGCAGAGGAAGCCAGGCAATTTTTAGAAGCAGTCATGGAACACGTAAACGCGCCCATACAGGAAATAAGCTTTTTAGAGCTTACTGAACCCTTTATTGAAGAGGGCTTCCGCCGCTGTGTAGAAAGAGGAGCCACGGAGATTAAAATAGTGCCTGTTTTCCTCCTCACAGCCGGCCATATTAAACAGGACATACCAAATGAACTGGCACCATTGCTTAACCGCTATCCTGACATATCCATCACAACTGCAGATGCCCTAGGTGTTCAGGAAGTGATTCTGGATGCTATAGCAGAACTCGTCAAACGCCATATAAATGATTCCATCTCTTTATCGGATTCTATTTTACTTGTCGGCAGAGGAAGCAGTGATCCGCAGACCCGCATTGCGTTTGAACAAATAACAGCCGGGATCAAAACAAGACTTGGCATAGCAGATATAGATGTATGCTATCTTGCAGCGATAGAACCTACCTTTGACCAGGGGCTGGAAATGATTACTGCAAAAGCAAAAGGTCGGATCATCGTTGTCCCTTATCTATTGTTTGGCGGTCTTTTGTTAAGTGAAGTGCAGCAGAAAGTGAAGCGGAACCAAAAGCTTGGGTATAAGATTTCCTGTACCGATTCATTAGCCAAACACAAGGTAATCCAGCAGATTGTCATTGACCGGGCCAATACACAAGGAGCGCCTTATGCAGCCGTTAATCATTAATCTCACTGAAAAAAAAGTAGTTATTGCCGGCGGCGGAAGGATTGCGGCTAGAAAAGCCAGGGTCCTCCATGGGGAAAATGCTTTGATTACATTTGTTGCACCAGAAATGTCTGAAGAAGTCATTCAGCTTTCAGAAGAAAAAAATTATACGCTTATCTACAGAAAAGCCACACCATCTGATTTTGCTGAAGCGGTGCTCGTGATTCTCGCAACGAATAACCGAGAGGCCAATCACGCTCTGGCTGCATCCCTTCCCTCCCACCAGCTCGTTTGCGTAGTGGATGAATTTGAAGAAGGCAATGTTACTTTCCCCGCAACGATCAGACGCGGGCATCTGCAGGTAGCCGTGACCTCGAATGGGTCAAGCCCAAAACTGACACGGAAACTAAAAAAAGAGCTTGAAGCACAATTTGACTCCAGCTGGGAACCCTATACTGCTTTTTTAAAGCGATGCCGAGAGCTGATCAAGCAGCTTCCTCTTTCATTTGAAGAAAAAAGCGACCTTCTGTGGGAACTCCTTGAAGACCCCTATCGCATAAGTGAAGAAGAACAAAAGAAAAAATGGAATGAGTTATATGCCATGAAAAAGTAAAGAGGTTGGCACAAAACTTTAAAAAAGTTTTAAAATAGAGACAGTAATTATTACTAGTAAGAGGTGAGCGGAGCCGAAGATGGCTACTCCAGCAGGAGATGACGGCAAGCTGAGTCTTTACAGGGCAACGTCCTGGAAAGGCTCAGCGCCGTCCCTGCGTCCGCCTGGAGTGCAGCGAACCGATCAAAGAGGCTGAGACATTTTTTGTCCCAGCCTCTTTTCTAAACGAAAAAAATCTCTCATCACATGAGGATGAGAGATTTTATGATGAGCCATGTAGGATTCGAACCTACGACCCTCTGATTAAAAGTCAGATGCTCTACCGACTGAGCTAATGGCTCATATGGCTGGGCTAGCTGGATTCGAACCAACGCATGACGGAATCAAAATCCGTTGCCTTACCGCTTGGCTATAGCCCAATGAGTCAATTTACTTAAGTATGCCCAAAATCGATAAAGGCCATGAATCAATTAAGTAAAAAAAATGGTGGAGGGGGGCAGATTCGAACTGCCGAACCCGAAGGAGCGGATTTACAGTCCGCCGCGTTTAGCCACTTCGCTACCCCTCCATATGTGTATACATAAAGTGAAACTGGTGCCGGCAAGAGGACTTGAACCCCCAACCTACTGATTACAAGTCAGTTGCTCTACCAATTGAGCTACACCGGCAAGATGGTGGAGAATGACGGGCTCGAACCGCCGACCCTCTGCTTGTAAGGCAGATGCTCTCCCAGCTGAGCTAATTCTCCATCTGGTGACCCGTACGGGATTCGAACCCGTGTTACCGCCGTGAAAGGGCGGTGTCTTAACCGCTTGACCAACGGGCCGATAAAAAGATTAAGCTTCCAACAGGATTTGAACCTGCGACCTCTTCCTTACCATGGAAGTGCTCTACCTGCTGAGCTATGGAAGCAGTAATTGGCTCCGCAGGTAGGACTCGAACCTACGACCGATCGGTTAACAGCCGATAGCTCTACCACTGAGCTACTGCGGAACATTGCCTAGCGACGTCCTACTCTCGCAGGGGGAGACCCCCAACTACCATCGGCGCTGAAGAGCTTAACTTCCGTGTTCGGCATGGGAACGGGTGTGACCTCTTCGCTATCATCACTAGACGCTTACTATTGCCTTGGACAAAAACTATTATACCAATTTTGCCTCAAAATTCAATACTAAGTTGCAAGAAAGAATAAAAAACGCAGTAACTATGCTGCTCATTCTTTCAAAACTGGATAAGACATCAAAACAAACGCTGCGTTTTCGAGTAATCACCATGTTGAATCCAGTTTCGGCTCCTAGCTTTTCGGTCGTTTCACCTCGCCTGCTGTGACAAAATGCGTCACGTCAGTCGAGCTTCCAACGCCTCTCAAAGCTTGGCAGTCGCCTACACCTTTTTCGATTTGGTTAAGTCCTCGATCGATTAGTATTCGTCAGCTGCACATATCGCTATGCTTCCACCTCGAACCTATCTACCTGATCATCTTTCAGGGATCTTACCACTTGCGTGTGGGAAATCTCATCTTGAGGGGGGCTTCATGCTTAGATGCTTTCAGCACTTATCCCGTCCGCACATAGCTACC
>NZ_JARUIU010000040.1 GCF_029667115.1 Jeotgalibacillus sp. ET6
CTTGTTTTTGCAAATCGAGTAAAAGCTGAACCGTCTGCTCAGCTACAAAAGGATGACCCGGCACCGCATAAAGTTTAACCCTTTTGATACTCTGATTTCATTTAATAAATAGTTTCTTGCTTCTTTTTCGCGAAAAATATCGTGAAGGAAGGACGTATATCTACACTCGAAGCCATGATCCGCAATGCTAAAATTATTGAAGAAGACAATGATCCGCTGAAAGAAATCAATAAAGTTAACCCAGTCTTTATTTAAGCCAGCTTACACAGAGCGTGTTTTATATGAAATGCA
>NZ_JARUIU010000041.1 GCF_029667115.1 Jeotgalibacillus sp. ET6
CTTTAAAATTGAGGAATGTCAATCTTGCAATAGGATCCATCTTAGGCAGCATAACATGTAACAATAATTCTTCCTTTTGCTTTGTTAAAGCTGGACTTTTTAGTTTGAATGTAGCTTTATTGCACGCCCTTTTTACCTGAAAAGGCTCAGCGCCGTCCCTGCGGAAAGCGTCCACCTGAAGCGCAGATGATGCCTTATATCTATCTGGAATAAATCCGTTTCTTTTTCGGCCTGACATGCCTTAACGATTTAAAGCTCAGGTGTAGCAGCCAGCTGCACGTATTCTTCAAT
>NZ_JARUIU010000042.1 GCF_029667115.1 Jeotgalibacillus sp. ET6
AAATAAACGATCCTTCCATTCTTGCAAGGTTCTGCTGTTCACTAAGCATCACGTCATCGTCGATCGCTACAGCTTTCCATTTCTGAACGATCACAATTACAAGTACAGCTACAAGAACAGATTTAGCGGAGTGGCTAAGAAATGTTTACATTACTAGATTACTGCGTCTTTTATTATATGTGGTAATTTTATATCAAACTATTTATCGACCTACTTATAACAAAGGCATTATCTACAATTGGCTCATACAAGGAAAAGGCTCATTAATTGAAATCTCCATTTGCGTCAATG
>NZ_JARUIU010000043.1 GCF_029667115.1 Jeotgalibacillus sp. ET6
AACCCTTAAAAGATAGGCTGTAACCCGAATAAACAGCATTCGTTACGTCAGAATTGCTTATTGATGAGGAGAAGACAAATGCAACGTTATATGCTCCGTGGATAATGAGGAGCATTCGTTACGTCAGAATTGCTTATTGATGAGGAGAAGACAAATGCAACGTTATATGCTCCGTGGATAATGAGGCAAAAAATAATACGAGAAAAATCATAACCGCTACAAAGAGAACGCCGCTTTGAACCGAATTGCACCACTAGTATGTTACAGGTTTGAATTACTCATTTATTCGTC
>NZ_JARUIU010000044.1 GCF_029667115.1 Jeotgalibacillus sp. ET6
AGTCCCGTAGTGATCAGATGGCTCAACAGCAGCACATTTTTACGTGAAATCTTCAGATCAATCTTCACCGTTTCACTCATCCCAGGGATACTCAATACCGTATCAAATACCTTGGCCACATCATTTTTTGTAATCATAATTTCAGCGTTTTAATTAATAATATTTTGAATAGTAAAATTAAGTAGCTGTCTTTAGAATTTGGTAGTCATAATTTAGCGACGATTTTTTATAGTTCAAAGCTTTTCTAATTTCGTTCCATTATTAAAAGTCTGAAAGATTGCAACGTTCCTG
>NZ_JARUIU010000045.1 GCF_029667115.1 Jeotgalibacillus sp. ET6
GAAGAAACCGTATCTTTATTTAAATTAATAAAAGAAACTGATTTGAACCTTCTTGGATTCGACAGCAATCTTCCCGCCGGTTTCCGGATCTTTTTTACCCTCATATTTGTGATTGCGAGAGCGGCGGGAAAATGCAATTTCTCTTTGTCGAATTCAGAAGGTCAAGACCAAATCGCTGAAGAAACGAATGAGCTGCTCCTCAGATGCTGAATCAGCAGTATATTCTTATTGTTAAACCGATTGTTCCTGAAGCTTTTCAAGTTCAGTCTCCAATTTAGATGCGGTTTCTTC
>NZ_JARUIU010000046.1 GCF_029667115.1 Jeotgalibacillus sp. ET6
GATCGTAATAATGGCCAGCCATAATCAAACGTTTGTTTGAATCCAGTTCATAGTGGGTGATTTCAGGTTCATTTAAACATATAAATTAAAATAAAAAACACTGCAGCTTCGGACATTTTGATTACTTGTTCCATCGTAGCACCTCCGTAAATTCCTTCGTATACGTAGTATAGCTTTTTTATCCATTTGTCTCAACCTCTTCAAGCCGGTTCAATGCGCTTCAGGCTTAAATTCTTTAATATGCTTTGTCGACGGAACATGGATTCCTCTGCAAAGGTCGAAGAATTCAC
>NZ_JARUIU010000047.1 GCF_029667115.1 Jeotgalibacillus sp. ET6
AAATGCACGCATCAAGGTATGAACCGTATCAAACATGCCTTCTTTATCCTCCCTGCTGCAGTGACACCATGCTGCGATAATCAGATTCTTTATCCATAAGATGCTGCCGCATCTTCACTGGATACGATTCTTCCAGATGCTGGGATACTTCAAAGTTAAGAACATCCTTGCCATACAAAACGTCATCAATCCGCTCTGTTCTTCTCATCGGCTATTTTCGCTACTTGTCTAGGTTTTTTCCCAATAATGCAGTTGAATATTTTGTCAGTTGGTGCTATTTGATCCATAAT
>NZ_JARUIU010000048.1 GCF_029667115.1 Jeotgalibacillus sp. ET6
CGAGCTTCTTCCCGTCGGTGCCGCGCATGTTCGAGAAGGTCTATACGCTCGCCACCAGCGCCGTCCCCGCGGGCCAGCTCGAGCAGGCGGCCAGGGTGGGGTTCGAGGTGCGCGAGCTGCGGCGGCGCGGCGAGCCGGTGCCCGACCAGCTGCAAGCCGCCTTCGACCGAGCCGAGCAGGAGCTGTTCGCGAACGTGCGCGGCCTGTTCGGCGGCCGGCTGCGCCAGGCCGTCACCGGCGCCGCCCCGATTGAGCGGCGCATTCTCGAGTTCTTCTACGCCTGCGGCGT
>NZ_JARUIU010000049.1 GCF_029667115.1 Jeotgalibacillus sp. ET6
AGTCGGCAGCATGCCAATCATCCACGGAACCGTTCGGCGACTGAGTTCTATTTCTTTGGTAATGGGCACAACAGAATTTAACGGATCAAGAGTTATGCTGTATTTTACTTTACCAATCTGTTACGAATATGTCCGCTGTAGCAGATGAAACAACGGCTCGGTATCGCGCAAGCCTTGGTGCATGAGCCGAAGTTACGATTCCTCATGAAAAAGTACTTGAAGAAGTGATTTACCCGCTCGTACCGCAAAAACGATTGCTGGCATCTCTTAGCCTGAGAATTTTGTTCGC
>NZ_JARUIU010000004.1 GCF_029667115.1 Jeotgalibacillus sp. ET6
TCAAGGCTTTGTAGCTCAGTCGGTAGAGCAATGGACTGAAAATCCATGTGTCGGCGGTTCGATTCCGTCCAAAGCCATCAAGATATGCTGCAATCGCGGTGTATCTTTTTTTTATGTGCATTTTTGGAATGACCCGGTATCCTCTCCTTCAAACTCCTGCTTATGCAGCACTTTCCATGCGTTTAACTCCCTCTATTTCCAGCATTTCTATTGATTACTACAGTTCCTTTACAGTTTTTCTGGTGTCCGTTTTTTCTTCATTCAATGTGATACATTGAGTTGGTGTAAAAACAAAGAACCAGAAAAGTGGTAATAAATTCCGGTTCGGATTACTTTTTTAAAAGCGGAAGGAGCAACACATGAGTACAAAGAATTCACGCGCATCATTTAGTTCTATATATAAGGGCTCAAGGAAAGTAGGAACTTTCACTATGGTCTCAATCTTATTATTCAGCATCCTTACAATAAATGGAGCTGAAGCGAAGGAAAAAGGGGATCAGGGGCTTGAGAAATTGTATCACGTGTACACCGGCGACCAGTACCTCGGGGCTGTGCCGGAGAAAGAACCTGTCCTCGACTGGATGAACAGCAAAAAGGAAGAATTAAAGAAGGAACATGATTTGTCTGCTGAAGTGTATCTTGAAGATAAACTTGCTATTATTCCTGAACGCGTATTTCAGGCACCTGAAAAAAACGGGAAGGTCCTGGACCAAATCGAAGAAACCGCGATCTTTAAGACAGATGCCAAAGCATTGAAGGTGGACGGGGAAACGATTGCCTACGTGGAGAGCGAAAAAGAGGTGGAGAAAGCACTGGAGCTTGTAAAAAAGACGACGGTTTCTGATAAAGAGCTATCTTCTTTTCAAGATCAGAGTGAAGCTGCAGAAGAATTAGAAGCAGGTGAATCAACTGTTACAAACATCCAGCTCCAAAGATTTGATCAGGCGGTGAAAGCGGAAGTATCCCCTGAAAATATTCTCTCTGCAGAAAAGGCGGCAGAAAAATTAAAAAAAGGAACGAAAAAAGAATCCTCCTATAAAACCGTAAAGGGAGATACACCGGAGAAAATTGGTGAAAAGTTTAACATGAAGGAAGAAAAGCTGCTCGAACTGAATCCTAATCTTGAACAGCTAACGCCGTTAAAGCCAGGAACAAATCTGAATGTGATCAAGCCTATTCAGGGCGTGACTGTAAGGATCACATCAGCAGAGCGGGTAACCGAACGCATTCCACATGAGAAGAAAGTCGTGAAAGATAAGGATTTGCTCGTGGGAGAAACACGAGTGAAGCAGGAAGGCCGGGATGGTGAAAAAGAATTCACGATCGTTACGACTGAAGAAGACGGTAAGGAGAAGTCACAAACCGTCAAGGATGAAAAAGTAACGGATAAACCGGTGACTGAAATTGTGGCAGAAGGAACAAAAGAAATCCCGTCTAAAGGAACCGGATCTTTTATCTGGCCTACCAATGGAGGATATATCTCCAGCCATCAGGGACCAAGATGGGGTAAGCACCACAAAGGAATTGATATTGCTCAGCCGGATGATTACACGATCAAAACGGTTGATAACGGAACGGTTATTTCAGCTGGAAATGAAGGCGACTACGGCAATAAAGTAGTTGTGGACCATAATAACGGCCTGCGTACCATTTATGCTCATTTAGATAAAATACATGTGAAAAAAGGTCAAATCGTCAAGCAGGGTGAATCTCTCGGCATCATGGGAGATACGGGGTTTTCTACAGGGATCCATCTTCATTTTGAGGTCTATTCCAATGGAAAACTGCAAAATCCAATGGATTATCTGGAGTAGTTTAGTTAAAGCGGCTGGGACATTACCCATAAAAATTTAAAAAATGAGGATATATTTTTACTAGTAGTAGGTGAGCGGAACGGAAGGTGGCGACTCCTGCAGGATATGACAGCAAGCTGAGACCCCCGCAAGGAAAAGCCTGAGGAGGGCTCAGCGCCGTCCCTGCGGAAAGCGTCCGACTGAAGCGAAGTGAACCGGTCGTAGAGCTTGAGACACTTTTGTCCCAAGCTCTTTTTCATAGAAAAGGATCATCGCCTGAATTATTTCCAAGGAAATAGTAACATTATTCATGGTCCATTATGACAGCAGCGACTTATGCAGGAACAGTAATAGAAGTTTCTTTCCTTTATTTTGACTTGTCATTCTGTGACATTTCCTCAAACGGTTTCTTCAAATGAGTGAATTATATGGTGTAACATGATACATTAGCTATACGCACGTTTGATATGATAGCTGAAATTTAAATGAGTAACGAATTTGTAATAGAGACGGGACATAAAGGAGATCGATGATATGGATAAAAAAATATTAGTAGTCGATGATGAGAAGCCAATTGCAGATATTCTTCAATTTAATTTAAAAAAAGAAGGGTACGAGGTGCATTGTGCATATGATGGCGATGAAGCCATTGCGAAGGTGAATGAGATTAAACCGGATCTGATCCTGCTTGATATCATGCTGCCAAGCCGTGACGGAATGGAAGTATGCCGGGAGGTCCGCAAAACGTTTGAAATGCCGATTATTATGCTGACCGCAAAAGATTCGGAGATTGATAAAGTGCTGGGTCTTGAATTGGGGGCCGATGACTATGTCACAAAGCCATTCAGCACGAGAGAGCTTGTCGCACGTGTAAAAGCGAATCTCAGACGCCACCAGGCACTGAAAGGACAGCTTGAAGAAGAAAGTGAAACCAATGAGATTGAAGTAGGGGCACTAACGATTCATCCTGATGCCTATATTGTTTCAAAGCGCGGGGAAACGATTGAATTAACACACCGTGAGTTTGAATTGCTTCACTATTTGTCTAAGCATATCGGTCAGGTCATGACACGCGAGCACCTATTGCAAACGGTATGGGGCTATGATTATTACGGCGATGTCAGAACAGTCGATGTAACAGTCCGCCGTCTGCGTGAGAAAATTGAAGATAATCCGAGTCACCCAGCGTGGATCGTTACGCGCCGTGGAGTCGGGTATTATTTGAGAAACCCGGATCAGGAGTAGTGTAAATGAGGAAGGTTGGTTTTTTTCGGTCGATTCATCTTAAGTTTGTGTTAATTTATGTTTTGCTGATTGCACTTGCGATGCAGATCATTGGGGTATATTTTGTTCGTGTGCTGGAGGAAACACTGGTGGAGAATTTCACCACCTCCATCATAGACAGGCTTGGTCCTTTAGAGTACAGCGTAATTGAAGAACTGGATGCCGATATACAGGGGAACCGGACAGAGGAAGACGGGCCACTTGCGAATACAATTGAAGTGCTGCTCGGAGGACTCGATTCTGATGATATTGATGAAGTTCGGGTGGTGGATACCAGAAGCCGTATAATCGGGGCCTGGTCGGCTGATGACAACAATGAACCGATTATCGGCCAAAGATTGACAGCTGGTAATCTTGTGCAGGAAGCACTTGACGGAGTCGGCGCAGGCATAGAGGACAAGCCGAATCAAACCTTTGTTGACCAAAACGATCCCGATCTCGGCCGCATATGGGTCGTAACCTCTCCATTAATCTCCAATGTGAATGGAGAAGTGATCGGGGCCATCTACATTGAGTCCAGAGTGGAAAAAGTGTACGCCCAGATGAATGACATCAATAGCATTTTGGCAGGCGGAACAGCGATTTCACTTGTTATTACGGCAGTTCTCGGCGTTCTGCTCGCCCAGACTATTACACGCCCCATCTCAGAAATGAGAAAGCAGGCACTGGCGATGTCAAAAGGGAATTTCTCCAGAAAAGTAAAAGTATACGGCTACGATGAAATTGGCCAGCTTGCCATCACGTTTAATAATCTCACGAAAAGGCTGCAGGAAGCACAGGCAACGACAGAAGGAGAACGAAGAAAGCTTTCCTCGGTTCTTTCCTTTATGACGGATGGTGTTATCGCCACCGATCGAAGAGGCCGTGTGATTTTAATTAATGATCCTGCAGCAGGTTTGCTAAATGTTTCACGTGAAACAGTGCTTTCCCAATCCATTACAGAAGTGCTTGGTGTGGAGGAGGAGTTCACGTTTGATGATCTTCTTAATCAGCAGGATTCTGTCATTTTGAATTTCAGTACGCCTGCACGTCCTTACGTGCTGCGCGCTAATTTTTCCATCATTCAAAAAGAAACAGGGTTTGTTAACGGCTTGATTGCTGTGCTTCACGATATTACGGAGCAGGAGAAAATTGATGCGGAGCGCAGAGAATTTGTAGCAAATGTCTCCCATGAACTGAGAACGCCTCTGACGACCATGAGAAGCTATCTTGAGGCCCTGGCTGAAGGCGCTTGGGAGGATAAAGAAATTGCCCCTCAATTTTTAAATGTTACCCAAACGGAAACCGAGCGCATGATCCGTCTAGTGAATGATCTTCTGCAATTATCGAAAATGGATAGCAGGGATTACCGCTTAAATAAAGACTGGGTTAACTTTATTGATTTCTTTCAGCGGATCATTGACCGATTTGAAATGGGAAGATCTCAAAATGTGACGTTTAAAACCAAGCTGCCCAATGAATTGCTGTATGTGGAAATTGATACAGACAAAATGACGCAGGTGCTCGATAATATTATATCCAACGCCTTGAAGTATTCTCCCGATGGAGGACAGCTTCGATTCAAAGTGGAGAAAAAGGAAAAAGAAAAAGAACTGGTTGTCAGTGTGGCTGACCAGGGAATGGGTATTCCGCGGGAAAATGTGAAAAATATTTTCGAGCGCTTTTACAGAGTGGATAAAGCACGAACACGCCAGCTCGGCGGAACCGGTCTTGGACTTGCGATCGCCAAAGAAATGATTACAGCACATGGCGGCAGAATCTGGGCATCAAGTGTGGAAGGCAGAGGAACCACCATTTATTTCACGCTTCCATATGACCCGGCAAATGAGGATGAATGGTCATGAATATTGAATTGTTTAAATCCATATTGCTGACACTTCTTGTGATTTTAAGTGGTCTTTTGACGTGGAATATCTGGTCCTATCAGCCGCCGCTAGATCCAATCGAAAATTCCGCGTCCACTGTGGACATCTCAATTGCAGATGAACGAACCAATAAAGAATTAATTAAACCGGGACGCTTTTTAGTCCACAGTGATGAAACGATCCGCGGCACGTCAAGCATAAATGAACTGAACGAGCTTGTGGCACTGATGGAGCAATGGACTCTTTTTAACCTGCGTGAAAACACCTCTTTAAATGAAGAGGAGTTTGAAGAAGTGGTTCATGGAGCGAACCGTCTTGAAATTATTTTTCCTGCACAAGTTCCTTTTTCGACATACCAGGATGTTCTTAACTTTGAAGTATCCCAGCTTCCTGATGCTACCTTTGACAGGGTGGTGGTTAAGATGCCTCAAGAGGAAAACGCGACCTTTACTGTGTACTTTGTCTCCTATGACGCAAGGCAAGTGTTTGAGGCAAAAGTGGATGAAGAGGATTTTGATCCTGTAAATGAAGCGATCGTTGCTACAGCTGATGAGGAATACCCTGTCTACTTTGAGTATCGTGCAGGCAATCGTCTTCATTATCTTCCTCAGGCCTCGAGTGAAGTTTTGCAATACAATCATGTTATGGACGAGCTGAGGGAAGTGGAGTTCCGTAATGCGTTGTTTCAAGACGTGAATGATGTAGATTTAAACTCCATCAGCTCCAATAAAAAGCAGTACTTTGATCAAACGAGCCTGATGGAAGTCGATGAGGGATCGAATATTTTCAATTATGTGAACCCATCTGTCGGAAGATCAGCTGTACCGGCTAGTCCTGGGGATCTGCTTCAGAAAAGCCAGCGTTTTGTGAATGAACATAAGGGATGGACCGATACGTACTATCTATACAATCTGGATGTTGTATCGCACCGCGTCAGTTACAGGATGCATGTGCAGGGGCTGCCGGTTTTTAATGACAAAGGACAGTCAAATATCGCGCAGATTGATTTGCAGTGGGGCGAAAACCGCATCTACAAATACGATCGCTCGTTAATGCAAATGCAGCTTCAAGTGCCTTCAACGACTCAAACCGCTTCTGTTGCTTCCGGATATGATGTTATTGAAGCAATTGAGGATCGTGAAGAATATGACCCGTCTCTGCTTCAGGACGTGCTGGTCGGCTACTATATGTCAATGGAGCCAAGAGAGGAAGATCTTTATACACTCGAACCAATGTGGTTTTATTTATATAATGGGAGCTGGCAGCGAGTTCCTTTAGATGGGGGGGACCCAGTTGGATTGGAGTAAAACAAAAACCATTTTTATTATTGTGTTTTTAGTATTGAATGTATTTCTGTTTATTTTGTTTTTAAACAAATATGAAGACAGTCAATTATCCATACGGTCTCCTCTGTCTGCAGATGAGCGGCTGGTTGAGGACAATATTACATTTTCTGAGCTGTCTAATGAAGCAGACCCGCAGCCTTACTTAAATGCAAAGGCTTATGAGTTTGCCCAGACCGATGTAGATGGCCTGGAACAGCAGAGTGCGACCGTCCGAAACGATATCCTATTAGCTTCTGAGCTGACACAGCCCGTAGATATTGCCAATCCATCTGATCCAGAGGAACTTGAGGAACTGCTCGATGAATTCATCATCGGCGGAGAAGATTATTCATTTTGGAAGTATGAGGAAGAAGAACAGCGGCTGATTTATTATCAGGAGTTTGAGGGAATGCCGATCTATCATAATATCACCGGCAGGATGGTTGTTCAGTTGAACGATCAGAACCAGGCCGTGTCTTACGAGCAGACGATGTTGGGTACGATTGAAAAATTTCCTGATGAACAGGACCTGATCAGTCCAAGAGAAGCGTTTCTTGAGTATTACAAACTGAGCGCTGTTGAACCGAATTCAGAGGTGGTAGAGTCGGAGCTTGGCTACTACTCTATTATTCAGCTGACGGATGCAGCCTCTGAGACACAAGTGCTGACACCTGCCTGGAAAATCACCATCGAGCAGGAGGACGGAGACAGAGAAGTTCATTATCTAAATGCGGTAAATTTTAGTATAATAGAGATTGACTTTGAAGGTCTGGAATTTGAAAGATTAGAAGAAATCGAAGATACAGTGGAGTGAAGCAGGATGACGATGCACATGAGTGTGCTCGCAAGCGGAAGTACAGGAAATGCCGTATATGTGGAAACAGAGGATCATTCGTTTTTAGTCGATGCAGGATTGAGCGGCAAACAAATGGACCTGCTGTTTCAGCAAATCGGCCGTTCGATGAAAAATTTAAGCGGCTTGCTTGTTACACATGAACACAGCGATCATATAAAGGGGCTTGGCATTGTAGCAAGAAAATATCAGCTTCCTGTGTACGCCAATGAAAAAACCTGGTCAGCAATGGAGCCGTTAATCGGAAAAATAGACGCTGAACAGAAGTTCGATTTTCCGATGGAAACCATCAAATCCTTCGGGAGTCTGGATATTGAATCCTTTGGTGTATCACATGATGCTGCTGAACCAATGTTTTATGTTTTCCACCAAAACGGCAAAAAACTTGTACTGATGACCGATACCGGCTATGTGAGCGACCGGATGAAGAAAATCATCGAAGGAGCCGATGTATATGTATTTGAAAGCAATCATGATGTCGGCATGCTTCGTATGTGCCGATACCCTTGGAACATCAAGCGCCGGATATTAAGCGATGTGGGACATGTGTCAAATGAAGATGCGGCACTTGCGATGAGCGATGTGTTAAAAGATAATACGAAGCGAATTTATCTGGCCCACCTGTCAAAAGACAACAATATGAAGGATCTGGCACGAATGAGTGTGAGTCAAACGCTTGAAAGCTGCGGACATATTGTCGGCGAAAAGTTTGAGCTGTACGATACAGATGCCAAAATCCCAACTGAATTATATGCCATTTAATGGCTTTTGAGTCACAGTCTACGTATTGCAGGCTGTGACTTTTTTTGTCTGTCATTTCGACACCTTTGTGAAACATCTCAGAACCACATACAGTGACTCGGGTAAAAAGGGTATGATGGAGAGAACAGCCCAAACGGAAAGGAGTCCTCTATGGTTAAACGGATCCTTGCCCTCCTTTTAATCGGAGCGCTTATCACGATATTACTCATCAATGTACTGGAAGATAAAAAAGAAAGAGAAAGACAGCAGGCCTTGCAGCATACGTACGAAGTCCAGCCGGCTGAAAACGACAAAGCCCAGGTGGCTCCTTCTGATGGACTGCTTGAAGAAGGAGAGCAAGCCCCGGATTTCGATACCGTGACAGTTGAAGGGGAAAACGTCTCGTTAAGCGATTATCAAGGGAAGAAAGTAATTTTAAACTTCTGGACCACCTGGTGTCCGCCCTGCATCGAGGAAATGCCTCATATGCAAAAGTATTATGAAGAAGATGCCGAAAATCAAAATGTCGAAATTCTCGCGGTAAATTTGACGACACGGGATAATGGAATTCGCCGGGTAGAAAGCTTTAAAAAGGATTATGGTCTGACCTTTCCCGTACTGCTGGATGAATCAGGACGGCTTGGGGAAACCTTTTATGCCTTCACGATCCCGACCACCTATTTGCTTGACGAAGAAGGCAAGGTGACAAAAAAACTGATGGGGCCGATGGATCAGGAAATGATGAAGGACTTGATGAAGTAAAGAAAGCAAAAATGGTCAGCCCATCTCGACGAGGGCTGACCATTTTTTAAAAGATGCTTAAATCCCATTCAGTTGAAATCTGGCGCAGCAGCATCGTGCCAGCTGCACTGTTGCCATTTGCGTCGATCGCTGGTCCGAATACGGCGATTCCGCAGCCTTTTCGAAACGCTTTTTCTTCTGAATGCCATTTTGGCGGAACAGAGGCAATAATGCCGCCTGAGACGCCGCTTTTTGCTGGAATTCCTACGTGTGCAGCGAATTTTCCAGAGGAATTGTACATTCCGCATGTGACCATCAGCACCTTAGCGATGCGGGCGACATCACTGCTGAAAATCTGCTGTTTGTTTACAGGATCGTAGCCGTCATGTGCAATGACCAGTCCGATTTTCGACAAATCCTTGAGGCCGATATTGATGGAACACAAGCGGATATAAATATCCAGTGCTTCTTCCACATCCAGCTCAAGCAAATCTGATTCTTTTAAATAATAAGCAAGCGCGCGGTTTCGGTGAGCCGTTTTCCACTCTGACTGGTAGACCTCTTCATCCAGCTCGAGCCGTCTGCCGATCATGCCTTCTACAAATAAAATAAAGCGTTCAAATTTTTCGTCAGATGTATCTCCCGGAAGCATGGAGGCAACCGTAATGGCTCCCGCATTAATGAGAGGATTAAATGGCTTGCCGGGACGGTGAATTTCAAACGGAATGATTGAATTAAACGATTCTCCAGTGGGCTCAACATCCACTTTATCCAGAACAAAGTCCATTCCTTTAAAATGACACAGCGCCACAAAGCTGATAATTTTAGATACGCTTTGAAGCGTAAAGGTTACATCCGTTTCACCTGCAAGATAGGTATCCCCATCATAGTCCATGATACAGATCCCCAGCTGATCCGGGTTCTGCTCAGCTAATGCCGGGATGTATTTTGCTGTAGCTCCGAGCATGGTGTGAGAACGGTTTTCCTCCACCCAAAGCTGCAATTGCTCATATACTTCTTCCATTCGCATGTTCAGCCCCCCTTTTTTATGAGTACTTCTCATCCTATCATGGCTCTTTTTCAAGGGGTTTGTCAAAGAAGGCGTTTCTGCATCCATCAGATCATTTTCCGGACAACCTCCCGTTGAATGGAAAAGCCCAGGTTTTCATAAAATCTTTTTGCCCCTTCGTTGACACACCAGTAGTCCAGCTCAATCGCATGAATTCCGTGTGCTCTGGCGCGTTCGACCACTTTTTCCATTAACCCTTTGCCATAGCCGGCGCCGCGCTTTGTATGTACGACAGCTAATTGGTGAACATATAAAGAGCTGGATGGTTTTTTAAACGCATTTCCCTCACTGCGCCTGATTTCAAACCAGACATAGCCAATCGGCTCCTGGTCTTCTTCTACGACATAGATTTCATGCATTCCCTTTGAAAGGATGCTTTCGAGTTCGAGTGCCACTTCCTCAAAACGGTATTCGTTGAAAACCTCTGGCAGCTTTTCTGCGTGCAGCGTCTGGACGGTTTCATTTAAACGGGCGACCAGCAGCTTGTCGAATGTTTGGATGATCTTCATGTTAATGGACTCCTATTTGTTTTGGATAGGCTAAAGATCGCATAAGCGGGGTATAAAGAAATAAAGTTAAAATTTTTTTTATTTTTTAGCTGTTTTTCATCTGATTTTCATTTTCAGGTTTTATAGTAGACCATATAGAAAAGAGAATAAAGAAAGGGCGATGCAGATGGGCTATTACGATGATCACCAGGAAACAAGGTCCAAATCAAAGCGGGGAAGCAAGGCGGGGTATTTTTTATCGAGTCTTGCCGGTTTGATTGTCGGCGCACTTCTAGTGGTGCTGGCACTTCCGATGATTGGGGATTATGGATCTGAACCTGCGGGCAGCAACCTGTTGAATTCGACGGATTCTAGTGAATCTGCTCAAACCGAGTCGATTTCCTATGACGTAAACTCCAGTGTCACGGATGCTGTGGATGTTGCAGGAGATGCTGTTGTCGGAGTAACAAATATTCAATCCGGAGGCGGGGGAATGTTCGGCCAGACAGCTGAAGACTCCCAGGAAGCGGGAACAGGCTCTGGAGTTATTTATAAAAAAGAAGGCGACAGTGCCTTTATCGTCACGAATTATCACGTGATCGAAGGAGCAGAGCAGGTTGAAGTCACGCTGGCAGACGGCACAAAGCTTGCAGCTGAAGTCCGGGGTGGAGATGTCTGGACCGATCTTGCTGTACTTGAAGTAGAAGGTGCACAAATCGAAACCGTTGCAGAATTTGGAGATTCTAATGCGCTTAAACCAGGTGAACCGGTTATTGCAATTGGGAATCCGCTTGGCCTTCAGTTCTCAGGTTCTGTAACAACAGGAGTTATTTCAGGTCTTGAACGTACAATACCAGTAGACGTTAACCAGGACGGTGCTCCAGACTGGCAGGCGGAGGTTATTCAAACCGATGCCGCCATTAATCCAGGAAACAGCGGTGGTGCTTTGGTAAATATTCAGGGTCAGGTGATTGGAATCAACTCCATGAAAATTGCACAATCATCAGTAGAAGGAATTGGGCTTGCCATCCCGATTGAAATGGCTGTACCAGTCATCGAAGATCTTGAAACCTCCGGTGAAGTACAGCGTCCAACGATGGGTGTGACACTGATTGATTTAGCCAATGTTCCTTCTGTGTATCAGCAGGATGAACTGAATCTGCCTGAAGAAGTGAAAACAGGCGTTGTCATCGAACGGGTTATTCCAAACTCTGCAGCCTCTGAAGCAGGAATGCAGGACCGTGACGTCATCGTGGAAATGGATGGCGAGAAAATCACGAACACGATTGAACTTCGTCAGCATCTATATACAGAGAAATCTGTTGGAGATGAGATGCAGGTAAAAGTATACCGTGACGGAGAAATGCAGGATCTTACTCTTACGCTTACAGATGATGCGCAGCTGTAAGTAGTAAGTTCACATAAATACGACTCTTATTTCTAAGCCGAATAAAAGTCGGGAGCAGGGATCCTTGGGATTCCTGCTTTTTTCATGAGCAAATAAGTGAAAAAAGAATACGAAAAACGACTTTATGCTAAACTAAATGAAGAAAAAAATGAAGGAGTTTTTTAAAATGAAAATTTACTGCTGTGAAGAACATGTCGAACTGGCGCTGGATGTTTTTGTAGACGAAGAAGAAACGTTCCCGGAGTTACGCACAGTGGATAACCCCGAAAGGTTGTCCACAAACTGTGAATATTGTCGAAACCAAGCAGCATATCTTGTGGAGAACGTCTGATCCCATACGACATGTGGATAGAAATTGTGGATATGTGTATAACTTTTGGGGATAAACTGTTTATAATAAAAGAATAACTTTTTATCAACAGACCTCTTCAGTGAAAAAAGAAAACGGTTTATTTTAAAAATGCCTGAAAAACCTATAATGGCGGGCTTATATGAAGAGCAGGGAAAACTTCTTTGACCCCTTTTTTTCTAAATTAGTTATCCACAGCGAAAGTTTTTTTGTGTAATTTACCTTTATTTGTAACTGTTAAAGATGCGTGATGAATAAAAGCACCGGAAACGCCTTAAAAAATCCCCATGATAAGCTGTTTTGATTGCCTTTTAACTAGTATACTTATAAGATAGTGGAAATTAAGAATCGGATGCTAATTTGAAAGGGGTCTGTTTAATGTACACCGTTTTTTCAACATTTGATGTACCAGAAGGAAAAGCAGATCAGGTCATTAAAATATATAAGAACAGGTCGCGATCTGTAGATCTTGCACCTGGCTTTAAGGATTTTCTTCTTCTGCAGAACGATAAAAGAGCAGGAGAGATTACGGTCCAGCTTTTCTTTGATACAAAAAGAGACTATTTAAATTGGGTCAGAAGCGATGATTTTAAGAGAATTCATGAGCTGGAGAAAAAGTATCCGGATGAGGAATTAACCGCTATTGTTCCGAAGGTGACACAATATCAGGTGGTGGCAAGATGAGAGCCATTCAACCATTGGCAGAACAGGCAACAAAGAGAATTTATGAACGTGATCCATCATTACTAGACCGGTACGGAGACCAAGGCAAAACAAAATGCTACGAAGATAATGTGCATCATTTCAGGCAGCTTCACTCCGCCTATGAATTGAAGAAGGCAGCTTTTTTTATAGATTATGCTGTCTGGCTGAATGGAATTTTATCTAAACACGGCATGAATGAACAGCATTTAATCGATAACTTTGAAATTATGAAAGAAGTGCTGACCGCTTCCTCCCAGGTGGAAGAAGAAGCACTGCCTGTATATAAAACGTTTTTAAATCAGGCAATTTCAGAACTTACCGGGCAATCTGACAAAGGAGATGATTAACTTGTCTTTTCCTAAAGAGCTTGCCGGTTATTTACTCGAAGGAAACACAGCAAAAGCATGGAAAGCGATTGAACAGCAAAAAGAGCTGTCCCTGCTTGATACGTACCATGAAATCATTACGCCTGCCATGCAGCATGTGGGGTTTTTATGGGAAAACAACGAAATATCCGTCGCAGACGAGCATCTTGCCACGGTAACCTGTGACTTTATTATATCGAGACTAGCCCATGCCCGTCTCGGAAAAGAAAAGCAGCACAGCCGCAGAGCAATGTTCTTATGTTTAGAAGGAGAACAGCATTATATCGGCTTGAAAATGGTGAACAGTCTCTTTAAGGAGAACGGATGGGAAACAAAATATTTCGGCTCCGATCTTCCCGTGGAATTTGTGGTAAAGTCTGCAGAGGCCTGGAATCCCGAAGTCATCGGTCTTTCCGTATCCATTGTCTATCACCTGCCCAAATTGAATGAATACATTACAGAGCTTGGCAAGCTGCCAAAGCCTCCCGTTATTATTGTAGGCGGGCGTTTATCGGAGCACTACGACCTGCGTCCGTATTGCTCGGAGAACACGATTATTTTAAAAGACTTGATTGAAATGAGAGATTGGCTAAAAAATGAACAGACTACGAGCAAACAAGATGCAGCATTTTAACGAACCGCTTCCGCTCCCTTTTTTAAAATTAGATAAAGAAGGAAACATTATCTACTATTCTACACTGGCGCTGGAGCATTTTGATTTACAGGAAGATAATATTAAAAGCATTGTAGATGAAGAAAGCTATGAAAAACTGTTGAAATACAGCAGTGATCATCAGACAAGAGAGCTTCAAATGGAGCTGGTATTCAAATCCCGCAAGACACCGCTTGCCCTGTATGAGGTGCATATGGTGTGGGATGATGATCTGTACGCTAATATGCTGCTGGTCCCAAAGGATGGGTCCAATCAGCTCCTGGTGGAAAAAATGGCCGCGCTTCAGCAGCGTCTCGCTTCCACCGACTTTGAGCTCTACGAACAGCGGGAAGAGCTGGAGCAGATCTTAACGAGACTTCATGAATTGTCCGGGCCATTTATTCCGTTAACGGATAAAATGTCGCTCATTCCGCTGTTTGGTGATATAACGGAGAAAAAGATTCATATTATTTCGCAAAGCTGCCTTCAGTCTGTTTTTTCGGGAGAGTACGAGGACATCCTCATTGATTTTACAGCAGTGGGTGAAGTAGAAGTGAAGGGCATGGAAAAATTTGTCCTGTTATTAAAAACGCTTCATCTTATGACCGGTAAAAAAATAAAGATTATTGGAATAAAACCCAATACTGCGAAAGTACTCAACCAATTTTCGCTCGACGGGTGCATGGAGTTTGACCATTCATTGAAGCAGGTCCTTTACCGTTATTTCAGGAAAGAATAAATCAAAAAAACCTTTGCGGAGAGCAGCCCTGCAGAGGTTTTTTGGTGTGTAAACTTATAAATCCTTTACAGTAGATTTATGCTGTCTTAACAATTATTCAGTATGGTTAAACTAGGACGCAAAAGCGTACAGCCCCAAAAATAAGGTGACCAGGAAAGCCATAGAACGAGTGGATGCGCACGTTTATATGGCTTATTTTACTTCATTCGCGCACGTACTTACCTTTGAGGAGGATCAAGATGACAAATGTGAAGCTGTTTGCCCACCGAGGATCGTGTACCATGTGCCCTGAAAATACAATGGCGGCTTTTCGTCAGGCCTTGCGTGAAGGGGCAGACGGAATTGAACTCGATGTCCGCATGAGCAGGGACGGCTATGTAGTAGTAATTCACGATCGCACCGTGACCCGGACCACCAATGGGAGAGGCACTGTGGCAGGTTTGACACTGGAGCAGCTCCAAAGTCTAGATGCAGGAAGCTGGTACAATGAAGCCTGCAAAGATGAAAAAATTCCGACACTTGAAGAAGTGCTTCAATGGATCCAGTCGACTGAGCTTGAGCTGAATATCGAGCTTAAAACAGAAGATGATCCATACCCCGGCATAGAGCAGGCAGTCCTTGATTTAATCAATGAATACGTCTTGCAGGACCGCATTGTACTCTCTTCTTTTAATATTGAAACGCTGAAACGGTTAAGAGAACTCGATGCTTCTGTCAAGCTTGCTTATCTGATCAGCGAACAGACCGAAGAAGCCGTCACAAAAGCGCTGTCGCTTAAATCGGATCTTCACTGCCAGTTGTCATTTATGAAAACAGAAGAAGCGGAAAAAGCGGTTCAGGAAGGGATTGCGATCCGCCTTTATACAGTCAATGAAGCAGAAGAACTGATCTCCATTAACTTAAATTATATAGAAGCCGTAATCACCGATGCGCTTGGTGTGCTGCAAAAGGCATTTAAAGTGGGTTCGTAGGCGTAAGTTTAACCTTGGCCACTTTATGAACATGAACCCGTCAAAGAACCTGAGACAAATTTGTCCAAGGTTCTTTTTATTTTTCACAGCGACTTCGATTAAGAAAAATCAATCCCACGTCTGCTTAAACACATCAATCTTCTCGTGTTTCTCATCAGAAACCGTTTCAACCCACGTCCAGCCTCTTTTTCGATAATAGTCTGATGCCTCTTCCGTTCGCAAGTAAATCTCTTTAAACCCTACTTTTTTCGCCATTTCGATTGTTTCAGCGGTTAATCGTTGACCTACCCCCATGCCGCGGTATTCAGGCTTGGTATAAAGGGATGCAAGCCAGGGTCTGTATGCAGGCCGGCATGCCAAATCGTTTTCAACAATGGACACCGTTCCTAGACAACACTCCTTCTCCAGCGCAACAAGCGTTACTGGAAAGGTGTGATCGTGGACAGTTGAAAAATGCTGAACGACTTCTTCGTATGACATCTTGCTGCCCGTTTTCAACACAAATTCCTCATAAATCATCGTAGAAACCTCTGTTATTATATTGGGATGATTGCGTAACACATCTATTTTCATCGTAATCTCCTTTGAATGTGAGCCGCTTATTGCAAGTGGACCACATATGATTGCTCCTTAATTATACTAAATTTTCACTCCTTTACCTTCTATTAGGTGAATGGTATGCTAAACTACATGATTTAAATATGCCTGTCCAATTTTTAAAAAGGGGAAAATGAAAAGTGCTATAGATTTCAAAGTAAATCTATATTTTACAGGGTAATAGATTGTACCGCTAAAAGATATAATTGTAAGTGCTTACATTTTAATCTTATCTTAAATATAAACCCTTATAGCACAAAGAAAACGTATAATGAAGGGACGGGGCTTCAGATGGGAAAGGGAAACGTTCTGAACATAGCAAAATTGTACTTTATATTAGAGTGGATTATGTGGATTGCCTATATCAATCTATTATGGATTGGCAGTGTTCTTTTGGGATTGGTAGTGTTTGGGATCCTGCCGGCTACCGTTGCCATGTTTACGGTCATACGGGATTTGCTGATAAACAACGCGGCCGGAAAAGACATCTTTAAGACATTTGCTTTAACCTATAAGAAGGAATTTCTGAAATCAAATGTGATGGGGTTCATCATGTTGCTTGCCGGGTTCATCCTGTATTTGAATTTTGTCTTTATTCAAGGGATAGAGGGGATTTCCTACTATGTATTTTTTACAGGCTTACTTTTTATTGTTTTTGTCTATATCATCACATTGTTTTACCTTATCCCCGTTTACGTTCATTACGATTTAAGCTTTTTCCAGTACTTCAGGCATGCTGTTTTAATTGGAATGGTTAGTCCGGTGGTGACCATTGCGATGATACTTGGATTCATCCTGTTATACTTTCTCCTGAACACGATACCTGGGTTGATTCCCTTCATTACCGCAAGTACAATTGCGTTACTCCTCATGAGCTGCACGTTAGCGGCTTTTCGCAGACTTGAAAACAAACAATATGCAGCTCCTGGCATCACGTAATCGTTGCCAGAACTTTAAGTTGAATACAATTTCTGCACAAGGGTTTTATTGAATGCTCCGGTGCCTTTTTGAAATGGAGGGAACCTGCAGTGGCGTATAAAGTATTTTTAGTAGACGATGACCGGTATGTTCGAAAAGGGTTAATCAATCTCATTGATTGGAAAAGCTGCGGATTTGAAGTATGTGCCGAAGCGGATAACGGCGAAGATGCGCTGGTGTACATTCAGGAAAATACACCCGATTTAGTCATTACAGATATTAAAATGCCTGTAGTAGATGGTCTTACACTCATAAAATCAGCATTGGAATTAAACCAATCGATTCCTGACTTTATTATTATTACGGGCTACAGTGATTTTAAATATGCACAAAAAGCTGTGAAATATGGAGTGCATGATTTCATCCTAAAGCCGGTGGATAAATTTGAAATTGAAGAAACGCTTAAAAAAGTTGCAAAGGGGCAGGCCAGAAAACTGAAGCTTAAACAAAACAGGGAACATACTCTTGCTGAAGCTGCGTTCAATGATTTAATTACAGGCGGGCTTGATCAGGAGCAGATGGATGCAAGCATGCTGAATTTAATGGGCAGCCCAACGAAAGGAATTGCCTATATTATTATTGAAATCAATAACATCGTCGTAAATACAATTAAATCACGCGAAATCGTTAATAAAGTGATGTACGGTGAAGAGATAAGATCAACTGCTTTATTTCGGGAACATGGCAATAACCGGATCGGACTGCTGGTTAATGGAGGAGACCTCAGGAGATTTAGAGGAGATATTCATGCGTTTTCTGAAAACCTTCAGGATCAGCTTTCTGCCTGCCTGAAAACAGAGGTAACCATTTATGTGGGGAAGGTTGTAGATCATGCAGGCGGGATTAAGGAATCATATGATGCTGCCATGAAAGCTTTGCAGTTTAAATTTTTGGAAAAATCAGACAAGGTTATCGCGTACGATTATACAGGCAAATCCTCTGTGAATTACATTGAGCTGGAGCAATCTTTTTATCAGCTTTTGATGGAGCAAATAGAAGAAAATAAAACAGATGAGATTAAAAAAACAGCTCAGATTATGTTCGAGCAGTTTGAGTCTAAAGCATTTGCGAAGGATGCTGTCAGAACGTCTATTAATCGTGTGATTCATGAGGTTGTAAGAACGGTGCGGTCAATGGAGGGGGACGAGACGAAATTAGCCTCCCTGCAAATGATGCTGAATTGGGATAATCTGCCCCGTACGCTGAGCGAAATAAAGAAAATGTTTGTCGCGTTTCTGCTGGAGGCAGCAGCGATGCTAAAAAGAATGAATAGGGATTGCGGAGCGGTGAATATCCGGCGTATTAAAAAGTATGTCGATACGAATTACCAGGCGGATCTTACCTTAAAGACGATTGCCAATAAATTCTTTTTAAACCCTGTCTATTTAGGACAATTGTTTAAAAAAACCTATGGCATGTATTTTAAGGATTATATCTTACAGGTGCGAATCAGTGAAGCCAAGAAAAAACTGAGACAAACAGATATGCGGATTTTCCAGGTGGCGGAAAGTGTCGGTTTTTCCAATGCGGATTACTTTGTCACGCAATTTGAAAAAGCCACTGGAATGACGCCGACTCAATATCGAAAAAAACTATAATCAAAGAGTGAAAATGGGGTTAAAATGAAATTATTTACTTTTAATAATATTGGGCTGCGGCATAAACTATTAATCATTTATATTTTCTCCGTTTTTATTCCAATCACGTTAACTCATATTGTGTTTTACCAGGTCACGTCTTCGAATGTGAAGACACAAAAAGAGAATGACCTGGCCCTTTCCGTAGAAAGAATGTCTGATAATTTTCTGATTGCGATAAATGATGCAGTGGGGATTTCTTCTATGCTTTACACAGACTATGAATTGTACACGTTTCTGGACACAAGCTATGACTCAACCCCGCAATTCATTCGTGCCTATCACGACTATTATGACAAAATTAGCAAGGAAGTTTCCCTATACTCACCTGTTCATTCCATCAACCTGTATACCGATAATGAAACAGTGATTTATGCAGGCGGAATCAAGCAAATCGATGGGCCAGTCAGAGATTCTCAGTGGTATCAAGATTCTGAGCTTAACCGGAATTCCTATCCTATTTTGACCCGCCGAATCGGGGATTCCGGATTACTCGATTCTTTCAGTTTAATAAGAGAAATGGACAATTATACGACCATTGACTCTACCCAAAAAATACTGGAAATCCGATTGGACCGGGACCTTATGTACAATATTTTCAGTGATGTCACGTTTCCAGGTGATGTTTATTTGCTGGATGGAGAAGGCTTTATTGAATACACCACCAATCCGGATGTGAAGTGGTCTGAAGGTCATTACAACTTTGCACCGGAAGAAGGAACCGATGAGACGATTGCGTTTGAAGAGTCTTTCAATCTGCAGTATTTGAATAATTGGAGAGTAGTCGGAGTGGCGGAGGAACATGTTCTGCTCGAGGAAGTCGAGAATTCACGAAACTTCATCCTTTACTTAGCGCTCATTAATTTAATCTTTCCCTCCCTTATTATTATTTACATTACAAGCTCGCTGCATCATAGGATTTTTCTGATTTTAAAGCATATGAGAAAAGTAGAAGATCAGAATTTCGAGCTGATTGATGAAGTAAAGCATGGGGATGAAATTGGTGAGCTGACAAAAGCGTTTAATCGCATGGCGTTTAAAATTAAAAAGCTCATTAACGATGTGTATGTAGCCGATATTCAAAAAAAGAGCCTGGAATTAAAACGCAAGCAGGCGCAATTAAGTGCTTTGCAAAGCCAAATTAATCCGCATTTTTTGTTTAATGTCCTCGAAACGATCCGTATGCGGAGTTTATTGAAAAAAGAAGATGAAACAGCCAATATTATTCACAATATCGCCAGCATGCTTCGAAAATCCTTTATTTGGGGCAGAGACTGGGTGAAGGTTGAAGAAGAAATCTATTTAATCAAATGCTTCCTTGAAATCCAGCATTACCGGTTTGACGACAAAATGAGCTATGAAATCGATGTAGACCAGGATGCCTATGACTGTCTTGTGCCCAATATGTCACTGATTCCGTTCGTGGAAAACGCCAGTATCCATGGAATAGAGCCCATTAAAGGGAAAGGAACCATCTATATTTCTATCAAAAGCAACCAGGATCAATTGATCTGCGAGATTACAGATACGGGTCAGGGAATGGAAAAAGAAGAATACGAGGAGCTGATGCATTCACTCGAAGAAACGGAAAATATCGGGGATCATGTAGGAATTAAAAATGTCTATTGCCGTTTAAAGCTTCATTATGGGGACAATTTTAAGTTTACGATTGCCAGCACAAAGGGAGTAGGAACCACGATCTCGATCATTTTGCCGTGTGAAAGGTAAGGTGGAGCGGGGCTTCATGATAAATCATGTAAACTAAAACCAACAGTGCATGCCGGCTTAACAAGGCATGCATTGTTTTTTCAATAATCAAGCTTCTAAAGTTTACAAAGTAAAAGCTATACTTTGCATGGTCAATTCACATCACGATGTAAGATACAATGAAAGGGCTTACAAAGAAGGGTGAGAGTATAAAAACAAGGGGGAATCAAATTGGGAAAAAAGAAGGCAGCAGGTTTAGCGGCTTCTGTATTGGCGATGTCAGTTTTTGCAGCGGGTTGTTCAGACGATAGCAATGCTTCAGAAGATGGTGTGTATACGTACACATTCTTTAACGCCTCGTCAACCGGTACAGATGTTAACACGGCTGATACGACCATTGGAAAAATGTTTGAAGAAGAAACCGGGGTAAACTTCGACATTGAACATATCGTAGGAGACAGCAACCAGAAAATCGGCACCATGATCGCAAGCGGAGAATATCCGGATCTGTTGAACGCTCAAAATGCGACAAATGATGTTATTGATGCCGGAGGATTTGTACCGCTGAATGACCTGATTGAAGAACACGCGCCAAACCTTAGAAAATTGTACGATCCAATTTGGGAGAAAATGAAGCTTGAAGATGGAAATATTTACATCCTTCCGTCCGGTGTTTCAAATGGATACATTAAACCGCCGAATATTGGACAATCTGCCTTCTTTATTAAACGAGCAGCGCTAAAGGAACAGGGCTATCCGCATCCAAAAACAATCGATGAGTATTTTGCGATTATTGAAGAATATGCGAAAAACAATCCGACAACTGAGGATGGGGCAGAAACCATTCCGTATACACTATTGCAATATGACTGGCATGTAGGGCAGCTCTTTGATCCACCTGCATTCTTATCCGGCGAGCAGGAAGGAATCATGATAGACCGGGAAACACTCGAAGTAAATGTGCACCACAATAAAGAAATTACCAAGACATGGCTTGGAAAATTAAATGAACTAAATGATAAAGGACTCTTTGACAGAGAATCTTTTACACAAAACTACGATGAGTACTTGGCAAAAATTTCATCAGGACGCGTAGTCGGCTGGTTTGGGCCACGCTGGGAGTCGGGTGCAGCACTTGATACACTTGAACTCGATGATGATCCGTACAATGACTTTATGGGCTTTCCAATCGTATTTGAAGAAGGAATTAAAGATCAGTATTTGAACCCTGAATCCTATGTAACCTCTCCAGGTATGGGATTAACATCAGGAACCGATGAAGAAGATCAGGTAAGAATCATCAAGTTCCTTGATCATATGGCTAAAATTGAATCCCAAAAGCTAATCACATGGGGAATTGAAGGCGAAACCTATGAAGTAAATGAAGAAGGCCGCTTTATCCGAACAGAAGAGCAGATTGCCCAGATTCAGGAAAAAGAATTCCGTGATGAGATGGGACTGACAGCTCTTGGATGGTACTGGCCAATTATGGCGGGGGTTTTTGATGACGGAAACTCCGTTGATCCAAATGTACAGCCTGAGGTCGCTGAGATGGCTTACGATGAGGTCGACAAAGAATTCCTCGAAGCCTATGACATTGAAATGTTTACCGATATCTTTACAGAGCCGGAGCCGGTACCATACATTCCATTTTGGGATGCAGTCATTGAGACGGGCTCTGAAGCACAGCTTTATGACCAGCAGTCACGTGACTTAATCAAACGCTCCTATCCGGATATCATTCTTGCTGACCCAGGTGCCTTTGATTCTGAGTGGGAAAAGTTTAAGACAAGTTTTGATCAGCTTCCATACGAAGCCTTTGAAGATGTAATTGAGGCATCTGTAAAACGAGAAGCTGAATTGATGGAGTAGGAAAATAAAATAAATGAGGGAGAGCTGATTATCTGCTGAAGAAATTCAGCTTTCTCTTTTTTTTAGTACTCTTTTACGGTATTTGTCTTTAAACGATCTGCTTATTGAAAGGTTACTAGATAGGAGGTAGAAAATTGCAGGCCCATTCAAAATTAAACAGCGCATCTTCTGAAGCACTGCATCAAGAGGAAAAGGGACTGAAGCCCTTTTTAAAAAAATGTAAAAGTCAACGGGCATTATTATTGATGACCATCCCTTTTGTCATTTGGGTTCTTGTTTTTAGGTATCTCCCTGTTTGGGGATGGACGATGGCTTTTCAGGATTTTAAGCCGGCTCGGGCATTTGCGGAACAGGAATGGGTTGGACTAAAGCATTTCATCTTTCTTTTTCAGGATGAGCGCTTCCTGCTCGTGCTTAGGAATACCCTCGCACAAAGCGTGATCAACCTGATTTTAGGGTTTGTGACCGCAATCGGCTTAGCCGTATTAATTAATGAGCTTGCGAATATGAAATTTAAACGGGTGATCCAGACCATCAGTTACCTGCCCCATTTTCTTTCGTGGGTTGTAGCAGCTGCCCTTGTTTCATCTGTTTTATCCATGGATGGAATCATCAATGAAATTTTGCTTGCGCTGAATCTGATCGATTCCAAAATTCTTTTTCTGGGAGTCGGAGAGTATTTTTGGGGAATTTTAGCTGCTTCTGATGTTTGGAAGAATGTCGGCTGGAATACCATTATTTATTTGGCGGCCATTGCTATGATCGACCAGGAGCAGTATGAGGCGGCCAAAATCGACGGAGCTTCCCGTCTGCAGCGAATTCGATACATTACCATACCGGGAATGAAACAGGTCATTGTGATTCTATTAATTATGAATATTGGCTACATAATTGAAGCGGGCTTTGAAGCACAATATTTACTTGGCAACGGACAAAACATGGAGTACTCAGAGAATATTGACGTATTTGTCATCAATTACGGAATTTCCATGTTTAACTTTTCGTTAGCCACAGCAGCAGGAATATTTAAAACCGTGATCAGCTTAATCTTTTTAATCGCAGCAAATTCGTTTGCAAAAAAAATGGGCCAGGGCGGCTTATATTAGGGGGTGCATGACAGGGTGAACATATTACAACGCAAAAAGCGAAATAGAAAGTTCAAAACGAGAGAAGATGTGATTTTTGATACGTGTAACGTTATTTTTATGTTAGTGCTGAGTGTCATCATGCTGTATCCGTTCTTAAATCAGATCGCCCTTTCATTAAATGCTGCGAGTGATTCAGTGAGAGGCGGAATTTATTTATGGCCTAGACAATTTACCTGGAATAACTACGAATACGTATTCAGCCAGGCTTCGATCATACAGGGAATAATCGTTTCTGTCGCAAGAACCGTGGTGGGGACAGCACTTGGGGTATTATGTACAGCCATGGTCGCCTACGCCATAGCACAGGAAAAATTCATATTCAAAAAATCCATCACTATTATTTTTATCATGACCATGTATTTTAATGGCGGGTTAATCCCGACGTATTTATTAATGAGAGACCTCCAGTTGATTGGGACGTTCTGGGTTTACATTCTGCCTGGCTTAATCAGTGCTTTTAATCTGATTATCATGCGTTCCTTTATAGAGGGCATACCAAAAAGTATTTTTGAACAAGCCCGCATAGACGGTGCAGGTGATTTTCGCGTATTCTTTCAAATCGTGCTGCCGCTTTCTTTGCCCGTGCTTGCCACGGTATCGCTGTTTCTTGCGGTTGGCCAGTGGAATCAGTGGTTTGACGTATTCCTGTACAACTCAAGTAATGCGAGCCTGACAACCCTCCAATACGAGCTGATGAAGGTTCTTCAAAACACCGCAACATCAAATGCCGATTGGAACTCTGCTCTTGCAAGCGGCGAGCATACGGATAACTCTGTAACACCAAAATCCATTCAGGCAACCATGACGATTGTCGCAAGTCTACCGATTATCTGTGTGTACCCATTCCTGCAAAAATACTTTGTAAAAGGGATGACATTGGGAGCAGTGAAATAAGGAGTTAAGAGACCTATTCTGAAGGAGTGACACAGATGACCAAACATGCAGATCAAAGGGAAATCCCAGCTTTATTCAACGTCTTTGAAAATGATTTTTTAATAGGAGCGGCAGTGAACCCTATGACGCTGCAGGCTCAGAAAGAGTTTATAAATACGCATTTTAATAGTCTCACATCAGAGAACAATATGAAATTTGAAAACCTGCAGCCGGAAGAAGGACGTTTTACATTTGAGCAGGCGGATGAGCTTATGGCGTTTGCCAAACAAAACGGAAAAACGGTAAGAGGGCACACACTCGTCTGGCATAACCAAACACCCCAGTGGGTCTTTCAAAACAAAAATGGCGGAAGGGCAGACAGGCAGCTGGTATTGGACCGGATGAAAGATCACATTGATACCGTCGTTGGAAGATATAAAGGACAGATCCAGAGCTGGGACGTGGTCAATGAGGCAGTGACCGATAGCGGAGACAGACGGCTGAGAGAGTCGAACTGGCAAGAGACTATTGGGGATGACTTCATGGAAAAGGCGTTTGAATACGCCCATCTGGCTGACCCCGATGCTGAGCTGTTTTACAACGATTACAATGAATCCGATCCAGAGAAAAGAGAAAAAATCTATACAACAGTAAAAGAATTAGTTGAAAAAGATGTACCCATTCATGGAATTGGCCTGCAGGCACATTGGAGCTTGCATCATCCCACGCTTGATCATATAAGAGCGGCCATCGAGCGATACGCGTCCTTGGGCTTAAAGCTTCATATAACAGAAATGGACGTTTCCGTCTTTGCCTTTGATGATAAGCGAACCGATTTAACCGCGATGACAGCCGAAATGGCTCAGCAGCAAATTGAACGATACCATCAATTTTTTGAATGCTTCAGAGAATATTCAGACGTCATTTCTTCTGTTACCTTTTGGGGCGTGGCAGACAACTACACCTGGCTTGATGATTTCCCAGTACAAGGAAGAAAAAACTGGCCGCTGCTGTTTGATCAGGATCTTCAGCCTAAAGAATCCTTCTGGAAATTGGTAAACAGATAGAATAGGAGAAATGATAACGCATTAACATGAAGGGTGAGGCACATGAAACACGTTGGACTCGTTTTGATGCTGGTTCTTTTGACGGCATTTTCAAGCGGATGCAGTCAAAGCAATGAAAAGGTACAGCTGTTGTTTTTCTCAGAAATTCCGGCAGGAGCAGAGGAAGAGGCACAGGCGATTATTGAAGAAAATACGGGAGAGGGCACATCTTCTCAGCTGGAATTTTACCCGTATCACTATGAAAAAATCGTTATTGAACTGGCAGGGCGAAACGGAGATTTGTTTTTTGTGCCGTTAAAAGATGTGAAATACCTGATTGACCCCGTTGCATTCACCCCGTTAACCGAAGTGGCTGAGGCTTCCTCACTGGAAGAAGGGGCACTGGAAGAGCTTAAAGGGACGGATCCCGATACTGATGAGCTGCACGTCTATGCAGTTCCTGTAGATAACGATTCGTCCTTTATAAAAGAAATGGGCTGGACACTCGAAGAGCCGCTGGCTGCATTTATTCCGGCGTACAGTGAAGAAAAAGAAGAAGCGCTCAGCCTGCTGAAGTCTTTAATCAGCAGCTGACGCGCAACCAAAGGCGAGGGGGAGTTTCATGACAAGCGAACAGGAGCCGCGATTCTATGAAAATCCGATCATCTGGGCAGATGTGCCGGATCCGGATGTCATCAGAGTCGGAGAAATCTATTATATGTCGAGCACCACGATGCATATGAACCCCGGAATCCCCATCATGAAATCTACGGATCTTCTTCATTGGGAGATTATCAATTATACGTACAATGTGCTTGACTGCCAGGATGAGCAGAAGCTTCTAAATGGAAAAAACGAATACGGCAAAGGCTCGTGGGCCAGCAGTCTCCGTTATCATAAGGGGATTTTTTACGTAGCAGCAGGGTCCCTGTCTACCGGGAAAACGTACATTTTTCAAACACAAAATATCGAACAGGGCCCATGGAAGTGCTCTGTGCTGAATGAGTATTATCATGACATGTCCCTGCTTTTTGACGACGATGACCGGGTCTTTATGGTGTATGGCACCGGCGATCTGAAGGTGATTGAACTGACAGAAGATGCTACGGCAATTAAAGAAGGCGGATTAAACAAAATCATCATCAAGGATGCGAGCTTAGCCGCAAGTGCAAAAGAAGACGTGGGTCTCCCAGCCGAAGGAGCCCATATTCATAAACGAAATGGATCCTATTATATTTTTACGATCACGTGGCCGAAAAATGGTCCGAGAACCCAGCTTGTGCACCGGGCAACGAGCATTGACGGTGTCTATGAAGGCAGAGTCGCAGTGAAGGACCCGGCTGGCATTGCTCAGGGAGGGATTGTAGATACCCCTGAAGGAAATTGGCATGGAATGCTGTTTCACGATTACGGACCTGTTGGCCGCACGCCATGTCTTATTCCCGTTGAATGGGTAGACGGGTGGCCGGTGTTTGGTGACAATGGAAGGATACCAGAACGATTGCCTGTTCCGCTTAACGCGAAAAACGGGATCAGCCCGATCATTCAATCAGATGAATTTGATTCCGGCACCGATGCTCTTCAGCTCGTCTGGCAATGGAACCATTATCCCTTACATACGAATTGGTCTTTACTTGAGCGTCCAGGGTTTTTGAGATTAACCTCAGGAGGAATCAGCTCAAATCTGGAGCAGGCTCAAAATACTTTGACTCAACGAACACTTGGACCGGCATGCTCAGGGCGGATTGCAATCGAAACAGCCCATATGAAAGACGGGGATGTCGCAGGGCTAGCTGCCTTTCAAAAGGATTACGGCTATGCAGGCGTAAAAGCAGCTGGGAGCACAAAATCCATTGTCATGGTCAATGCAAGCTCAGGAAGGGAAGAGGAAATTGCTTCTGTGCCAGTTGATCAGAATCGAATTTATTTGAAGGTTGAATTTGATTTTCAAAACGCGGCAGACAAAGCCTATTTCTTTTATAGTCTGGATGAAGAGGAGTGGCATCCAATCGGACAACCCCTTCCGTTAACGTATAAACTCGAACACTTTATGGGCTACCGGTTTGCCCTGTTTCATTATGCCACCGTCATTTCCGGCGGTTTTGTTGAGTTTGATTACTTCCGATTTGAAAGCAAAAAGCCATCTTAGCGGGGATAGGAGAGTACATAGATGAAAACATTTCAAAACCCAATTTTGCCGGGATTTTATCCGGATCCATCCATTTGCAGAGTGAAGGAAGACTATTATCTGGTTACGTCATCCTTTGCGTATTACCCCGGCGTACCCATCTTTCACAGCAAGGATCTGGTGAACTGGAAACAGATCGGGCATGTCTTAGACCGGCCCTCACAGCTTCCTTTGGATGGGCAAAAGCAGTCAGAGGGAATTTTTGCGCCGACCATACGCTACAATCAAGGTGTTTTTTATATGATCACAACAAATGTCGGGCGGGGCGGAAACTTCGTGGTTACAGCGACTGACCCTTCAGGACCCTGGTCAGATCCGACCTACTTAGACTCACCGGGAATTGACCCGTCTTTATTTTTTGATGACGACGGCAAAGCGTACTACTGTGGAACAAGGCCGGCTCCTGAGGGAGAAGCATACAGCGGGAACTGGGAAATATGGCTTCAGGAACTGGATCTCGACACCATGAAGCTGGTCGGAGACTCATACAGCCTTTGGAGGGGCGCATTACGAGAGGTCATTTGGCCAGAAGGCCCTCATCTATATAAAATAAATGGCATGTATTATCTGTTGATTTCTGAAGCGGGAACCGGGCACCATCACGCTGTATCGATCGCTCGAAGCAAGGAAATAACAGGTCCTTATACAGGAAATCCGGGAAATCCAATTCTAACGCACAGACATTTAGGAAAAGACTACCCTGTCGTGAATGTCGGACATTGCGACATGGTCGAAACGCAGAACGGCGAATGGTGGGCTGTCGGGCTGGCTTCCCGGATTAACGGCGGCTATTACCGAAACCTGGGAAGAGAAACATATTTGATGCCGATTCAATGGGAGGACGGCTGGCCGATCATGAGTCCGGGCACAGGGAAATTGGAAATGTCTTATCCCATACCAGCGCTGCCCCAGCAAGAAGTCACAACACCTGCTTCTTCAGCCTGTGAGCATTTTGATGAGGACAAGCTTGCCCTTCACTGGAATTTTATCCGCACGCCAAAAGAAGAATGTTACAGCTTAACCAGCCGGCCGGGCTTTTTAAGCTTGATGCTTAGACCCGAGAAGATGACGGAACTCGTCAATCCAAGCTTTGTCGGAAGAAGACAGCAGCATCTTCATTTTCAAGCCTCAACGGTTCTGGAGTTAGCACCCCAAAATGACAACGAAGAAGCAGGGATCGTCCTCCTTCAAAGCAATGAATTCCATTTTCGATTTGTGCACACTAAAAAAGGCGGGGAAAACGTCATCCGGTTAATCAAATGTGCCGCAGGAGAAGAAGAATTGCTGGAAGAACAACCGGTTCATTCAGAGAAACTCTACTTAAAGGTTGAAGGAAGGGGCCAGGATTTCAGTTTTTGGTATGGCGAAAATCCTTCCAGCTATACGTCTCTCATTCAGCAAGTGGATGGAAGAATCCTGAGTACAGATGTGGCAGGAGGGTTTGTCGGCGCACAAATGGGACTGTATGCCAGCTCGAATGGAGAGAAAAGCGATACTGTGGCTTATTTTGACTGGTTTGAATATAGGGGATTGTAAACAAAAGAGCGTGGGACAAGTGTCTCATGCTCTTTGACCGGTTCACTGCGCTTCAGGTGGACGCTTTCCGCAGGGACGGCGCTGAGCCTTCTTGGGCTTTGCCCTGCGAAGTCTCAAGCAACCGTAATCTCCTGATGGAGTCGCCACCCTCCGCGCCCCTCACCTCATATTATTTATAATTACTTCCTCTTTTTTTAAACTTTTATAGAGTTGAGTCCCAACCTCTCTATCACTTCTTTTAATTCATCACATTTCTTTATAAAACTTATATCGGTAATAGGTCGTGTACATAATGACGAAAAAATAGGTAAAAGCAAATAGCAATAATAGCATTAGATCGATCCCCATGATGGCAACGGCGAATAATAAGGCGCTGATTAAAAAGATCATCATGTCATAGGCTTTTGCTTTGGCCCGATTAGCAATCGCGATGTTGCGCTCATCTTTCTTTTCAATCTCCAGGTCCTTTGCAGCCTCGGGAGCTCTGCTGCTGGCGTGCTGAAGGACGATTTCTCCCATCCCGTGACCAAAAATCACACAGCCAAGTCCAACAGAAAGATAAGGCAAAGCTGCCAGCAAACCCTGCAAATCGTCACCGGTTTTAATGAAGTACACACCAATTGCCAGCAGACCTAACCCAACAGCGGCAAGCAAATAAGCCGTATGAATTTTCTTCATTCTTTTTCCTCCTCCTCATAAATAAAAATTTCTTCTATATTCAATTCAAAGTAACGGGCAATCTTGAAGGCTAACAGGATCGATGGATTATAGCGTCCATTCTCCAGCGAACCGATCGTCTGCCTGGACACTTCAAGCGCTCGTGCTAATTCTTCCTGTTTAATTCCATGCTTTTTTCGTATTTCTTCTAAACGGTTGTTCACCCACTCACCCTCCTTACGGAAAGTTAACTTTCCATAATTGAAATGTACTCTATATGTTATGGGATGTCAAGCTAGCTTTCCATTTAAGCCTTTAAACTAAAAAAGAGCTTGAGACGGATATGTCTCAGCTCTTTGACTGGTCTGCTTTAATTGGACGCTGAGCCCTTAGACTTTGCCTTTTGGGGTCTCAAATTGCCGTTATTTCCTGGGGCCGCCACCTTTTTCACGGTACCCCAACGATTAGTTTTTCTTATCGACTTATCTCTCTTTGTCTGGATTTGCAGCAAACTCTATTTCGACAACATCTGGTTCTCTTCCTTGTTTTGTCAGGGTGACGATCGCTTGATAATCGTTTTTCCATTCGATAGTTATTTTGTCCGGTATCCGTGTTTTCATCACGTTTTTATCATCGTAGTAAATTCTAATAGTTGGGTCAGGAAAATCATGTTTCTTAACAATCTCGATTGAGTTTAGTTGATTTGGAGAATGACTGATTTCTAACTGAGTTTCTTGAGAGGATATAACATACCAGGCCACTATTGAAATAACTGAAATACCTAAAGCGACTGGGATAAACAGACAGCCCATTTTAGTTGAGAATTTAGTTTTTTCCAGTTCTACGCTATCGTCATTCCAATCCATAGTTACTGTCCTTTCTTCGTTTACATATTAAATGTGATACAAGAATATAAAAAAAGGTCTCGTCCATTTCAACGATACCTTATTTAGCACTAATAGATCCTATTCTATAATGCTTACACTATTTAAGTACACAACGTAAGCTTTGGAATTACATAAACTTTTTACACTTCGTGCAATAAGGCGTTGTGTGGCCTCTTCTAATCACACCGTTGCAATAGGAGCAGCGAATGGATCGTGATTCCTCCTGAGCCACACCATCCCACCCTTTTGCCATTAAAAGACTAAGCAAGTTCATCGACTTCACATTAAAACGGAAATAAATCCAGATTCCAAATGCACTGAGAATAGCGGCAAGTAATGCCATGTATTTTCCTCCTATACAGCTGAATTTGCCTTGCAAGAATATAGAAAATAAAGCGAAAGAAGATTAGGAATATTTAGTAAAGTCTGGTAACCTAAGTATATCATGTATTTGCTTTAAACCTACATAGCAAGGCGGAAAATAAATGGAAAACAAGACAGAACGGAATGTATTTAAGATTGATTGCGGAGCACTTTATCTTAAGGAATTTGCAAATGAAGATGCAGAGAGTATTTCCAGCATCGCCAGCCAGCCGGCAATCAGAGAATTCCTGCCGGATTGGTCCTCCACCAAAGAACAAAGAGAGGAGTGGCTGACTCACTATGAAATACCGGCAAATAAAGCGTTTCTTGAAGCTGTGAGTCAAGGGAACATAGGAGAGCACTTTTTAAAGCTGGGGGTCTTCATCAAGGCGACAGACGAATGCATTGGCTGGTGCTGTTCAGGGATAAAAGAGGAACTTCCTGAGCCAAACCGTGAAATTGTGTATGCGATTTCTGAGCGCTTTCAGGGAAAAGGCTATGCGACAAAATTGGCACAAGGCTTGATCAATTACTTATTTAGCGAAACCAATACAGAAATTTTAAATGCCGTCGCGCTTCCCCGGAATGTTTCCTCAACGAACGTGATCAAAAAATGCGGGTTTGTTTTTAAGGGGATTCAGATAATTGATGACGAAGCTCATCACCACTATCTACTGAAAAAGTCAGAGTGGAGGAGAATGCATGCGTAATAGAGAAAAAGTCTTGCAGGAAATCGAAGAAAAAATGAAAAAGTGGAAGGTGCCCGGTTTATCGATCAGTGCTTTTACCGGCAATGACTTCTGGCAGGCTCAGCTGGGCGTAAGAGAAGCAGGCGGCGAACCGGTAGAGGCACAGGATCTATTTCATGCATGTTCTATAAGCAAGTTCATTACGGCAGCTGCCATAATGCGTCTTGTCCAGCAGGGAGTGGTTCAGCTTGAGCGGCCTGTAAATGATTATCTAGTATCCTATAAGATTCCGGATCATGAATGGACTGATGCGCAAACGGTGACGCTTCAAAATCTTCTAGCACACCAGGCAGGTTTTATTGATTCTCCCGGAAGCTATGAACCGATTCAAAGCGGAGAACAAGTTCCGGGTAATCTCGATCTGCTTTCCGGAAAAACGCCTTATCATGCAAAACCTGCTGCGGTTTCGTACGAGCCTGAAACTCAATTCTCTTATTCAGACACAGGCTACGCTGTCGCAGAACAAGTGATCACGGATGTGACAGGACAACCCATTTCGTCTGCCATAACCTCGCTTGTTTTGGAGCCGGTAGGGATGGAGAACACCTTTCTGTGGTCTGCGATGCCAACGGAGCTGCCTATGGCTTCCGGGCATCACAAAACTGGAAAGGTTGTTGAAGGGAAAAGAGCTGTCTATCCAAATGAATCAGGCGCTGGTATATGGACTTCATCTGAAGATTTAGGTAAATTATGTATCGAATTAACAAAAGCATGGAGTGGTTCATCTGACGTTTTCTCCCAAGCATCAGCAAGAAAGATGCTGAGCTCATTTGGTTGTGAGCCTGCAGCGGGTCTTGGGGTGTTTCGTGCAGATTGTGAAAATGGAGTACAGATCGTATCCAACGGCTGGGGCGTCGGATTTCAGTGTCAGGTCAGGTTTAATCCGGAAAAGCAGACAGGAATCGTGGTAATGGTGAATCAGGATCCAGGCGTATCTCAGCCCGAATCGATTGTCGGGGAGTGTATGCGCATCGTTGAAGAGTCTTTAATTAATTAAGTAAATTGAATTAAAAGGTAAATTGTTCATTTATTAATGCGTTCGCTCATTCAATGGAATTGATTTAGTAGGAGGAAGCAGGATGGAGAAAAAAGCTTTAGTCGTAATTGACATTCAAAATGACATCACAAAGAATTACAAAGAGGTTATAGGCAATATCAACAAATCAATTGATTGGGCGGTCGAAAATCATCTTCATGTTGTTTATATACGGCATGAGAATTTGTCACCCGGTACGAGAACGTTTAAAACAGGTACTCGTGGTGCCGAGTTAGCTCCTGATTTGAAGCTGGTATCCGAAAATGTTTTTACAAAATATAAAGGAAATGCCTTAACCAGTGAAGAATTCGCAGACTTTATACGTGTAAATGAAATAGACGACTTCTACATCACGGGAGCAGATGCGACTGCTTGCGTTAAATCAACCTGCTATAACTTACGCAAATCAGGCTACGAGGTTAGTGTACTATCAGATTGCATCACCAGCTATGATAAAAAGAAGATTGATGGCATGATCGACTATTATGAAAGTAAAGGATGCGAGATCATTCGATTGAATGACTTAGTGAGTTAAGATTGTTTAAGTCCATTCCATTGTCCCAAGGTAGTTTTAGCATCGGGCTTTGTTTCGTTCCTTAACGGGTCTTTATGCAGGACTAACCGATGTGAAAAATCAATATCGAGCTTTAAAATAGCGTAAAAAAAGGACTCGATTGGAGTCCTTTTCTTATGGTCATTATTATTTAGTTTAGCTATTTGATTACAGAACCAGTGGCTTGATCTCCATCGATTCGTTATAAATCCGGTAGCCGTTTTTCCCGTTGTGCTTAATCTCATACATTGCCTGGTCGGCGTTATGGATAAGGGTTTCAAGCTCGTTTCCATGGAGGGGGGAGAGGCTTGCACCAATGGAAACGGAAATCGGAATTTCAATGTTTTCTGCGAGAAAAGGCTCCTGCTCAAATGCTGCTAAAAGATTATCCAGGTAGTCCTCAATTTCATGTTCATAGCTGATCGGCAGGTATAAGAAGAATTCGTCTCCCCCAACCCGTGAAGCGAGTCCGGATTTTTTCATAGAATGCTTTAACAGCTGCGCCACATGCACTAAAAAGGCATCCCCCACCTGATGGCCGTATGTGTCATTGACGTTTTTAAAACCATCGAGATCAATCAGTACCACAGCAAGCTGCTGGTATTCCCGGATCGCTTTTTCGCCCTGATCATAAAACGAGCGGCGGTTGGCGAGATGAGTAAGGGAATCGTGATACGCTAAAAAGCGAATTGTTTTTTCATCTTCTTTGGTGGAATCAATATCCCGGATGATCAGCATGGAGTGCAAATGCTGGTCGATGAAAATAAAATCGCCGTCCATCACAACATATTTTTCTGCGCCGGAGGCTGTAATGATTTTCGTTTCGTAATTCGTAAGTTTCTCTTCACTGCTAAAAGAATGCTGCAGGTGCTGAATCCATTCCTTCTGACGTTTAACCGGAATAAAATGCTGGAAAAAAAGCTGGTTTACCTGCCCCTCTTCAAGCAGAAGGCGGGCAGCGGGGTTGGCACTTTCGATTAATCCATAGCGGTCAATCAGCACGATCGCAGCGGGATTAAGGTTATACAGTGTCTCAAATCGTTTATGGGAGGAAGTGAGAAAATCAAACTTCCGAAGCGCGTAGCTTAACGCAACCGCCCAGGCAAACGCGCCGTAAATGTAAGGGTAAGGCGGGATCGCGCCTCTAATTGAAGCGTAGCCAAAAATGACATCCCATACAAGCACGAAGGAAGCTGCGTATATCAAAAGGGAAAGTACCTTTTGCTGGACGGCTACGCGCGCTTTCTTTCGGGCGTAATAAAGCAGGACGATGACGAATAAATGGAATAGATTCGATACGGTCAAGGTCACAAGATAAGCTGTGTTAAACTCAGGGTACTTCCACATGCCCACCTGAACAAATTCCTGGCTGTTCATGAAGTTTTCCTGGAATACATAGGTGAGAAGGATCGGAACCAGCGGCAGGTAGAAGATAGAAGGATACAAAAAAGCAGGTAATTTTTTATAAAGCAGAGAAGCCTTAAAGATAAAGTGAGTAAACAGCGATAAAATCATAATGCCCGCATTGCCAAACCAATAGGTCACAAGTGCCGGGCTGTATTCGATCGGCAAAAGATGCCTGACGTATTCAGATAAAAACAGCATACCGTAGCACAGAATCGAGAGACTGACTAAGCGGTGCTCCACCTTTTTGGGGTTGCGCCAAAATACATCCACCGCCATGTAAAACAAGATAAATGCCGGCAGCATATAGATCGCTAATGGGATAAAAACTTCGCGCATGAAAGCACCGCCCTTCTTCTCATATAGTAAAAAAAGCATATCACAGAAGAAGGACTTTCGCATCATATAATGTGTTTAATTTGTTTATGTTTTCCCCATCGCCTGCTTCATCTTTTCTCTTCTTTCCCGCATGGCTTCATGAAGGTCAATGATCGGCAGGGGATAGTCCTCACCAAGCGTCACTCCGTACTCCTCCTGCTCAATCAGCCCCATCTCACGGGTGGCGTGGATCCAGGGAACAGGCACGCGGCGAAGCTCGGGCAGCCAGTGCTTCAGGTAATCGCCTTCCGAGTCATAATCAGCCGCCTGCTTTTCCACATTAAATGTCCGGAACTGAATCGGATCGTTTCCAACACCTGCACTATACAGCCAGTTGCCGTAATTGCTTGCTACATCAAAATCCACGAGCTGTGATTCGAACCAGGCAGCGCCAATCCGCCAATCCAGCCCCAGGTTTTTCGTGAAAAAGCACGCAGCATTCTGCCTGGCACGGTTTGACATAAATCCAGTTTCTTTTAGCTCCCGCATCGACGCGTCCACAAGAGGATACCCGGTTTTCCCCTGAATCCAGGCCTGAGTATGTGACTCGTCCTGCTCCCACGGAACGGAAAAGTCCCGCAGACCGGAAGCGAAAAACAGCCTGTTGCCAAATTTACGGTGAACGATGTGAAAATAATCTCTCCATAACAGCTCCACATACAGCCAATACGTCGAGCCATTTTCCACGCGTTCCTTTTCATAGCGTTTGATCTGCTCATACACGACTCTCGGCGACAGACAGCCATGGGCAAGCCAGGGAGAAAACTTCGAAGAATCATCCTCTGCCAGCATGCCATTCCGCGTTTCCTTGTAGACCTTGAGACGGTCTTTCGTGAAAAAATAATCCGTCAGCCGCTCCTTTGCCTGCGAAGAACCGCCTGTATAGCGGGGAGCGCGCGTTACCTCCTCCAGTCCAAGCTCTGACAGAGACGGGCATTCACCAAGGGGAAGCGACTCAGGCAGTGAAACGCCGGTTACGTGCAGAGGAGCAGGCATCGCCGTTCGTATCGGAGTCCCAGCCTTCTCTAGTTTTTTTCTGTACTGAGAAAAGGTCTGCGGCAGTTCCTCAATCGCAAATGGCAGATCATCCGGATGAATCAGGTTGCGACCGTGTGAAACGGTAAAGGAAGCATCCGGCAGCACCTTGCGCACCGAATCTTCAACGGCCTGTTCCTCACTCGCAATATCCTCATGGAGATAAACCGATTGAATCAACAGCTCTTGGGAAAGCGCAGAGAAAGCGTCAGCCGAGTCCTCATGACGAATCAACAGCGGCACCCCAATCGTCTCCAGATTACGCCGCAAATCCTCCACACTATCCTGCACAAACCGCGCTCTATGGCGATCCGTTTTCTTAAAGCCGAAGCGTGTTTCCTCATATTCTTTCGGATCAAACACATAAAGCCCAATCACCGGCAGCCCGCTTTTTGCCGCCTGCACAAGAGGCTCATGATCATGCACACGCAAATCCTTTCGAAACCAAACCACAGCAGCCTTCTCCATCCCTATCCCTCCTGAATCTCTTTATTCTATGGTTTCCCTAATATCGGTGGGGGAATCATGGACGAGAATATTGGCGAAAAAAACAAGAAGGAGAAAAATGACAGCTAATGAAGGGAGAGGAAAAGTGATACAATAAAAGCATCAAGTTAATCGGAGGAAACACATGAAAATTTCAATCATCACCGTCGGAAAACTAAAGGAAAAATACCTCAAACAGGGCATCGCTGAATACACCAAGCGCCTCGGAGCATACGCCACCATCGACCTCATCGAAGTACCGGACGAAAAAGCACCCGAAAACCTGAGTGAAGCAGACATGCAAATCGTCAAACAAAAAGAAGGCGAACGCATCCTCAGCAAAATCACCCCGGACACCCACGTCATCACCCTGGAGATTAAAGGCAAACAGCTCACCTCAGAAGAACTCGCCAAACAAATGGACCAGCTCGCGACGTACGGCAAAAGCAGAATTGCCTTTATCATTGGAGGATCACTGGGCTTAAGTGAGGACGTTTCGAAAAGAAGTGATTTTGCGCTATCTTTTTCTAAGATGACCTTTCCTCATCAATTGATGAAGCTGGTGCTGCTGGAGCAGGTTTATCGGGGATTTCGGATTAATCGGGGGGAGCCTTATCATAAGTAAATGAGGTTTTTTGTGGAATATTCTGTTATTATTTTAATAAATGGCTTTGTAATAAATGAGTGTTGAATTACGATCTGTGCGCTCACTTTCCACGGGGAGGCCACGACCATTAATTCCCTGAAGGAGTAGATCGCCCTCCGCTCCAATCAAGAGTTAAAAAAATCAACATTAGTTTTTAACATAGCAAATTAAAAAAATTAAGGAGATGAAAAGATGGTGCAACCTAGTAGACGAGTATTAGTAAGTCAAAATTTTTCTGAACCTCTAATTGATAAAAAGATAGATGGTAAGTCATGGTTGGTTAAAATGAAAATTAGGGATTACTTACAAATGGTTGATATTGAAAGTAATCAATATCAGAGAAATCTACAGAATTTAAGCTTCTATAATAAATTAATAAATGATTTACTAGATGATACAACAATGCCTCCAATCTCTGTGGTATATCCCGAAAATGCTATTGATTTCAAAGAAGGATTACGCATTGATAAAAAATTTATAATTTTAGATGGTCTTCAACGAACTAATTGTATTCTTGAGTGTAGAGATAGAATTATTAAAGGTAAGTCAAATGGCATTTTCCGAGACCTTGATAGTTTTTATGAAAAACTCATTTATGTTGAAATATGGGAAAAAGTGGATTTGAAATATATTCTTTATAAAATGGTTGTATTGAATACTGGTCAAAAAAAGATGGATTATGGTCATCAACTTGATATTTTAAGTGATAGTGTTAAAGAAAAACTTCAAGAAAAAAATATAGCATATATTACGACAAAAGAAAGAATTAGTGACGGGAAAAAAGAAGGTCACTTCGAACTCTCCAATATAACTCAAGCATTAGTTTCATTTATCAATGGTTCACCAATTCCAAGTAAAAAAAATGCAGCAGAATACTTATTCGAAAGATTTAATATAAATATGGATGAGGAATCAAGTGGGATATCATTAATAACAAATGATGCAACATATGAATATTTAGAATGGGTACTGGTTAAATTTAATGCACTTCTAAATGAAAAATATAAAAATGATAATCCCCTTGAAAAGTATGAAATCTTCATAATTTCTTTATTCGCTAGTATCGGTTATTGTCAAAAGAAAGACCCAATAAATTTATCGAACAAAATAAGGATACTTGAAGAAAGGTTCACCAAGATAGATGACCCTTTAGACATGAAAATATTTATTCATTATTATGCAAGTTTTAAGACAAGTATTGGTGATAAACGGCGTCGTTTTATTTATGAAACATTTAGAGATTTCTTCTTATCCTCTTCAGCAATTGATAAACTAAATTGGGAGTATAGTTATGACAGAGTTAATTAGTAAAGAACTACTTATACAAAAATTTAAAACTTTATTTGGGGAAGAATCGATAATTACCGCAGATAATGATGAACTAAGTATAACTATGGGAGAGCATATATTTAAATTAGCATTTGATGAAGGTGAACTAGATTCCGAGTTGTCTCTAATTGTTGATAAGGGTCAATATTTTACCATTATTGAGGATCAATTTAGCTTTATTTTAAAGGATTCCTTTTCAAATTTAACTGATTTTAATGATTTAGATATATTAGGTGAAATTTCTAGTACTACTCGCGTTCGTTTAAAACGTGACAAAAGAGCATATGGCTTATTGTTAAACAATCTGGAGTTCCTAGCTGATAAATCTAAATTTAAAGTAGGAGAAACACATACATTGGATGAAATTATTCATGATAGTATTTTAGTGTGTGAAGTTACATTTGACAGTAACAATAAAATTACTAAGGACAAAGTAGACTATTATATAGATTCAATAAGAGCTCATTTATCGTATTCAAATAATATCTTTTTAGAAAATCCAAGAGAAACAAAAATTAAGCAGGCAAATATAGAGAATATAATAACTGATAGTTTAAGAGTAAATTTAATAAAAGATAGCGAACCATTAACTTATTTCCTTTTTGCCGAGTCTGTTGAACATCTTCATTTGAAATATTTAGAGTATTATCATGTATTAGAGTATTATTTCTTACATAAGCGAATAAAAGATGTAGAAAATGTTATTAAAGATTTGTTAGCTATAGAAATGACTAAAAGAATTTCGGAAAATAAGCAAGAATATTATAAGGATTTAATAAATCTCTTTGATTCTTATTTTAGAAAAGAAGATAAGAATACAACTGAAATTGACCAACTGGGATACGTAATTGGTACTGATTTAGGTTATAATCTACTCAGACACGCCTTAAACAATAGTGGTATATCCTTAGGGTTTTTAACTAGTGATGCATGTAAATTAACAGGAACAAAGATAAGAATGGATAAAAGTATGTTCGTAGGAAGAGATCTTCTCGATAATGCAGATACTGAATTAACTGACAAATTTTGCAAACAACTTGCAGAACGCATTTATGCTGTGAGAAATTTCATTGTACATAGTAAAAAGTATGAAAAACCAAAAGTTTTTATTCCAAATGTAGACAATCTAAATCAACTTTCTAATGAAGTTAAACTTATTAGAGTTATTGGGTATACAATGTTAAATAAAGCTCTTTGAAAAAACCTGATAGTATCGCTATAGATTAGTATCATATACGGAAAAACACAGATAAAAGATTATCTATATTTTGCCCTTTTAATACCAACAACCAAAAATTAAAATTAATCATAAAAATGTTTAAATCAATTTAAGAGGAAAGTTAACCTCATTTAAATATACAGTAGGGAACTGTATCATAAGTAGATAGAGGCTCTTTTTAATTTATGTTGATTTAAATTAATAGAAAAGTTTTAAGTTGTATTATTTGACTTTCATACGCAAAGGTAATCGTGGCAGTAAAAAGTTTTGATGAGCTAGTGAACTAAGGTACAGCAACTAATATTTATCACAATGGCTATTTTTAACAAGAGAACAAAAGAGAGGTTGGCCAAATAACGTATAACGAATACTAAGACAATACAATTAGGAAAATTGTATTGTTTTTTATTTAAATATGTCCTTATATTTGAGATAATTGAATCAAATATGGAAGTGGAGTGATAATGTGAGTTTAGAAAAAGAGATAGAAGCAAGCATTAATGAGATAAAAACAGATTCATATAGTATGTCAATTGGTGAAGTGACTAATTTGTATAAAGACAATGACATTGAAATTTTTCCCGAGTATCAAAGGTACTTTAGATGGAATCAAACTCAAAAATCTGACTTAATAGAGTCGATTATACTAGGGATACCAATCCCTCCCATATTTGTGGCGCAAGAATCTTCAGGAAAATGGGATGTAATAGACGGATTACAAAGAATAAGTACAATACTCGAATTCGTAGGAATTTTAAAAAAAAGAAACAGTGAAGAAGAGTTGTATGAGCCTAGCAGAATGACAAAGACAAAGTTTTTACCTTCGCTTGAGGGTAAATGGTGGGAAAATAAACATGACACCACAAACAGTTTAAGTGCTGATTTAAGAAGAAGAATTAAGAGAAGTAAACTAGATTTCATAATTATCGATAGTACTACGAACCCTAAAGCCAAATATGAGATGTTTCAGAGGTTAAATACAAATAGCTCTCAACTTACAGGGCAAGAAATTAGGAATTGTTTAATGCTAATGATTAACCCAGAATATCATGAGATGGTAAATTCTCTAGCTGGAAACGATGTCCTTCAGGGCATGTTATCATTAACCCCTAAATTTATAGAAGAACAGTATGACAAAGAATTAATAGTAAGATATATTGTAGCCAGGTCAGCAAACTTGAAAGAAATTAATCTACAACAAGATATGGGAATATATTTAACAGAAGAATTGATGAATTTGATGGAGTTAAGCTCAGCAGATTTAGATCAATTTATTGAAGATTTTAAAGAAGTAATAAAATTATTAGATGAGTCATTAGGGATTAATGGATTTAAAAAGTATAACTCTGAAAAAGGTGATTTTTCGGGTGGCTTTTCACTTAGTATGTATGAAGTTATAGTGGTTGGGTTAAGTGAAAATTATGAAAAATGGAAAAACGCAAGTGAATTGGAAGAGAAAATTAAAGAAATTCCATTTGACGCTAGATTTGCACATGCTACAACTAGAGGAAAAAGACCCATTGCTAGGTTTCAAGAATTAACTAATTTGTCTAGGGAAATATTTGAAAATGAAAATTAGAAGTATCGAAAAGTTGGAGGAAATGATAGATAAAGATTTTTCTTGGAGAAAAATGGAGCTTCTGCAATTAAAAATGGCTATTGAAAAAAATAATGCAACTCTTTCGAAAAAAACTCTTATACGCAGTGGAATAGCATTGCTGTGTGCTCATTGGGAAGGATTTATAAGAAGCGTAGCAAATTACTATGTGGTTTATGTTTGCAATCAAAAAATAAAATTTAAATACCTTAAAGAGAATTTTGTGGCATTCAAACTTAAAAAAGATGTAATCAATTTAGGGTCTTCACAAAAAAATACAGTCCATACTAAATTTATTTTAAGATTGGAAAGTATAAAAGAAGAAGTATTTTACATTAAATATGATGATAGACCTTTTAACAGAATTATTAACACAAATTCCAATCTAAACTTTGATTTGTTTGATGAAATAATTAAAAGTATAGGGTTAGAAAATATATATGAAACTAAAAAGAATTACATAGATAATGAGATGTTAAAATATAGACATGAAATTGTTCATGGAGAAAATTATAAGGACACTGAATATAATTTTTATGAAGTTTACAATCAAGTTTTGTTTATTATGGAGAGTTTCAAGAGTCAGGTAATTGAGGCGGCTGAAATAAAAGGGTATTTAAAATTATAAATTATTTTAAATAAGTATACTTAAAAGACTGGACTCGTCACATGTTCGGTCTTTTTAAGTTATTTAAGTAGTACTGATAATAATATATAATATAGTCTATGGAGGCTACATTATGATAACAAGTTTTTTAGATAATATTAATAATAATTCTACTGCAGTATCTTTAAACAGACTAAATACTGAGAACAAAGAAAAAAATGAACAATATTTCACGCCGTTATCTGTTGCATCTTTTATGAGTTCTATGTTCAAACCCCAAGATAAATCAGCTATAAGATTTTTAGATGCTGGAGCAGGTCTTGGTAATTTAACTGCATCTTTTATCTCCACGGTTTGTAAGTGGGAAAATAAACCTCAAAAAATTAGAGCGGTACTATACGAAATTGACTCCACATTGATTCCAGGTCTAAATAAGAATATGGAACTTGCTAAAGAATTTTGCGAAAATAACAATATTGAATTAGAAGTGACAATAATTAATCAAGACTATATTGATAGCTGTATTAATGATATTAACTCTGAGGACAGTAAAAATCTTTTTGATTATATTTTGTTGAATCCACCTTACAAAAAAATGGGGACAAATCAACGGCATAAACAAAGTTTAATGAAAATTGGAATAGACGTCCCGAACTTTTATGCAGCGTTTGTTGCCTTATCATACCGCTTGCTGAATAAAAAAGCCCAATTAGTTTGCATTATTCCTAGAAGCTTCTGCAATGGACAATATTTCAAAGCCTTTAGAAAAGATCTCACAACTAAAGTCAAAATGGAAAAGTTGCATGTTTTTGATTCCCGGAAAAACATATTCAAAGATGACGTACTGCAAGAAACACTAATCATGTATTTGTCAAGAAACAAACAAAATGCGAATGATAGGATTGAAGTAACCCAGTCAGTCAAAGATGAATTTTCAGAAATAATAACTATTCAGAAAAGTTTTGAAGAAGTAGTATTCCCAAATGATCCAGAAAATTTAATTCGTATAATTAAAGATGAAGATACAACTATTGTAGAGCGGATGCATAACCTGAATTGCGTATTGAAAGATTTAAATATAAGTGTCTCAACCGGACCTATAGTAGATTTTAGAGAGCATCCATCTCTTTTATCTCATGAGGGGAATATATGGTCACTGCCAATAATATACCCTGAAAACTTTGTAGCCGGATTTGTAAAGTGGCCAATATTCGGAAAAAAACCAGGATTTATATTAGAAAGTGAAAGTAATATAAATAAACTGAGAGAACCAGGTATTTATGTATTAGTCAAAAGAATGAGTTCAAAAGAAGAGCGTAAAAGGGTAGTTGCTGCTATATATAATAGTGAAAAAACTTCTCAAAGAAAAGTAGCTTTTAATAATAATTTGAATTATTTTCATGTAAATTTTTCCAGCTTAGACAACTTAAACTTAGCAAGAGGTTTATCGTTATATTTAAATTCATCATTAGTAGATAATTATTTCAGAACTTTTAGTGGAAGTACCCAAGTCAATGTGGGGGACTTAAAATCTTTAAAGTATCCATCACTAAAGCAATTAGAATTTCTAGGGACTCAATATGATGAAAAATTACCATCTCAAGAAAGAATAGACCACATAATTGACAATATATTATTTTTCTCATAAAAAAATATAAAATTTGTAGCTCTATATATATTTTTTATTCCAATATGAAATATGAGGTGCCAGTCACTGGGTAGATACTAGTTCCGGTATAATTGCGATAAGGATGGTTGTAGGAACTAAGTAATTAAAGAGTAAATGATGGTAATACAAAATCAAGTACTGCTTCAATTAGTACTTGATTTTTTTAGGGACATAGAGCATTTCTATCTAATTTTTTTCGTAATAGTTTGATTCTACTTCCTCGAGTAACGTAAGTGTTATCTTCTGTAGTTACTTTGATATGCAACTTATTCCAATATTAAAATTACACGGAGGAAGAATTATATGCCAAATAATTATGAAAAATTGTACAGCATAAAAAATGATCTAGAAAAAAGTATTAAGCAAAACAAGATTTTTAAGCTGTCAGTAGACGAAGCAGTAATTTTAATTTTTGAAGTAGTAGGTGTCTTATTTTCACTTTCCATTACTTTAGAACATGAAAAAATGCAAAAAATCATTAAGGAATATGTTAAAACTAATGCTTCAGAGATTGAAGATATTTCATTTTTTCAAGAATCCTTAAAGTGGATATTTCGTTGGTGTGCAATCTATTGTGAAGAAGAGTCTTCAATAAATAAAGGCGATATAGTCCCTGAAGAAGTTTTTCAATTTATGGGCACTGCTTATGCTTATGAAAAATTTATTGATATGTGGGGAATGCACAATCATAAAAAAGTTAAATTTCAAAAATACAAAAATAAAATAACTTTTGACTATAATAATGAAGAAAATTACATTACTCATCTTTTATATGACACTTATTTTAAAAAAGAAAGCGATGCTAAAAACCGATTAAAGATAGATCTCTTTACAGATTTAAATCATAATACTTTTGAAGAAACTATGAGTATTGCCCATCAAATGGATTTTGTTTGTACATTCAACGTTGAGTTTGATCAATTTAACTTGGACGATTATAAAAAGTTCTCTACAACATTAACAAATTTGCTATCAGAAAACAGAATGAAGAAATTTAATGGAAAAAATTATATTATAAATCCCAAAAAGGAGGGGTATTTAATATATAAAAGGGAAATCTTCATAAATGATTTGGCTCATAAAACAAAAATGACTAAAGAGAAGATAGAAAACATTATAAGTTTTTTTACGTACAACTTTTCTAATCCGAAAAGTGATATTTCACTATCTTATCTTGTTCCAATTTCAGATGACTATATAGTTATATCAGAAGCGGTGTTTAGTCTTTCAAGACCAGAAGCTAATGCTTTGCGTTTACTAGCGAAGAACAAGTCATCGAATTATGATGCTGCTCAAAATAATTTTGAAGAGCAAGAAAGAAAAGATATAGAAGGAAACATTAACAAAGATTTTCTATTGAGTTATGGAACTAGTAAAGCACAAAAAAATCTTCCAGGGATTGATATGCTAGTTTTTGATCCTGTAGGAAGACACCTTCAAATAATTGAATTGAAATATAAAATTCCAGTTGATTCAACACTTGATATAAAAAACTTAGATGATATGTTAAAAAAAGCTTATCAACAAGTAGAAGTGGCTAAAAGTTTGACTAAAGATCGTATGCATACATTATTAGAAGAATATTTTGGAAGTGAATATGAGAAAGTCATTCCTGGGCGTATTGATTACTTTGTCTTAACAAATTATTCTATAGGGACTGGGATAGGAGAAAATACGCCAACACCTATTCTTTTAACGGATCATTATAAAGATTTAATGAAAAAAAGGAATGGCATGTCATTAGTTAGAACTGTTTTAAATAGTAGTGATAAAAAACTTCCAATAGAGCGGAGAAAGAGGCATAGTCGATTTTCTCTACTTGGTCATAAGATATTAATACCTGAGTATAGCTTTAGACTAAATTTATCAGAAATTGAGCAAGGTTGAGAAAACAGTATTCCAAATAACTTCACTTCATGCCACACGCCGATCATTATGCCAAATGGTGAAGTGGAGCAGTCGGGGATTTTTATGATGAACTAAATTTTGTAACGATGTGTTTTCCGAGGCGTACTGGCAGGTCGAGGCTTATTACATTGAGGAGATGAAGAGTGGAAGACGCTGTCTAAATCGATTTTATCAGGCCTTATGCGCAGGAAATAGCCAACAAGGACAGATATACACAGGCGGGCATACTGCGCGTGAGAAAAGGTTGATGTATGTGATGGGGAGAGCTGTATCATAAGTAAATACTGCTGATAAATTAAAGAGCTTAATCTTAAAGCAGAAGGTACTCACCTTGAAAGTAAGGACCTTCTGGATCTATTTCGAAATGACTAAATTTATTTATAACAAAATGAATAATATTATGGTGAAAAAAATAGTTAGTCATTCTAAGCTCTACAATATATTCTTATTAGCCCTCGGCACCAAATAAGAAGGCATGTCCTCCTCAAGCTCCCAAACAAAACTCATTGGTTTGTTCTCGGAGTGCTTAATATAATTAGCTGTGCCAAGAAAGACGAAAGGTGAAGGAATGCTACCTTTCTCTTTTTTATATTCTCTGACAAACAGAGCGATTTTGTTTCCGGTCTCCCGGTGGTGAATATATCGTTGGGCAGTCGGACTTTCTTCAGTCACACGACTTTGAGTTTCCCAATGGAAAAGCTTTTCGTTTATAGCATAGTCCTCGTAAAGAGTTGAAGGTGAGAAGTCTTTTTCTGATTTGTTTAGAGTGATGAAAAAGATATCAAGGTTTTTGTCCTTGAAATATTTGACTCCTTCCCGGAACGCTGGGCTTTGTTCTTCGTTGTTATAGTCAAATCCAGCAAGCACTTGAGCCGTTGAGTAGCGGCTATGGACTTGGAGCGGGCAAGGGAAGTCAAAGTGAGGCTGCAGTTCTACGGTTTCTAATGAGTCGTACAATACCCCGATAATTTGATTGATTTCCTCTTTGAAAACAGGATGCTTCAACACATTTTCAATACCTTCCTTTATTGAAGAGAGTCCTTCTTTTTCAGGATGCGCTTGATAGAAGGAGTAATAGAACATGTTCAGCATTAGTTCTTCTTCTTTCCCGCTAGCTTCTCCTGTTTCAATATATTCCTTTATAAACTCCAGCAGCTTTCTTGAGTTAAGATGAAAGAGGCTTGGTAAGCGTTTAGTCAGCCAAATTTCGTCCTCATAGGTGAAATCTTCTGTAATACCAGCGTCCACTAGAAGTCGGGAAAAGCTTCTATTTCGATTTCCTTCGTAAAAGTCATAGACATCCAAGTGATAGTGCTCCAGGAAATTTTTCAACGTTATAGATTTCCCAGTATCGTTCACAAAGGTTTTTAACTTGGCTACCAGGTTTCCTTTCGTATTGGCACCTGCCTTAATGTTTCGCAGGATGTATTCCTTTGCTTGTTTTTCCAGCTGGATGAAGCAGCCTTTTGGCAGGTTGAAGAAGCCATTTTCGACATAGTACTGGACGGAGTGCTTTGATTTGCCGATCAAAGCACGAAGCTTTTCTTCATAAGAATAGTTGCGGTGAGCCTGTCCGACGAAATCAAGTACTGTCAGGCATTCTTTATCTTCTGAAAGTCGAAGGCCCCGTCCTAGCTGCTGCAGGAAGACGGTCATACTTTCAGTCGGGCGCAGGAATAAGACGGTATTGATTTCTGGGATATCGATTCCTTCGTTGTATAAGTCGACAACAAAAATAAACTTGATTTCTCCTGAGACGAGCAGCTGTTGTGCATCCTGACGGGATTTTCGGTCTGTTCCTCCGTGTAATGCGATGGAAGGGATACCGGACTTATTAAAAAAGTCTGCCATGTACTGAGCGTGAGCAATAGATACGCAGAAGCCCAGTCCTTTTACATCGCCTATCTCCGTTACATACTTTTGAACACTTTGGACGATCTGGGAGCTTCTCAGGTGATTGGACGTATAGACATTTTCTAATTGCTTAGTATCGTAACCGCCTCTCGACCATTTCAGTTTGGAGAGATCGACGGTATCAGTGACGCAGAAGTATTGAAAAGGACTTAACAGCTTTTGATTAACGGCTTCTGTTAAGCGCATTTCGGCTGCAATGTGATCATCAAAGTAAGAGAGGATGCTTTTTCCGTCCATCCTCTCAGGTGTAGCGGTCAGTCCCAGGAGTATCTGCGGCTGATAATGGTTCAGCAGCTTTTGATAAGAGCTTGCTGCCGCATGGTGAAACTCATCGACAATAATGAAATCGTAGTAGCCGCTTTCGGTGTATTTGTGAAGCTCCTTGCTATTAAAGCTTTGGATAGAAACAAATAAGTGATCAAGGGAGGACGGCTGTTGAGCGCCGACAAGCATGTCCCCGAAGTTTTGATCTCGTAAAATCGCACGAAAAGTATTCAAACTTTGTTTCAGGATTTCTTCACGGTGAGCAACGAAAAGCAGCTTTGCTTTGCCTCCATTTGCTTTTCTGAAACGTTTGTAATCGAAAGCAGAAATAATGGTTTTCCCCACACCAGTTGCGGCAACCAATAAATTTTTATAGCGATGATGAACTTCTCGTTCTGCCTGAAGCTTTTCCAGGATCTCTTTTTGGTAGAAATAAGGCTGGATGTCAAAGAGATATTGAACAGAGTCCTCAGCCACTTTACTTTTTTCCAAAGCGAGCTTGAGAGTCTGATAGTCTTCCGCATTTTCTCCATTAAACAGCTTGAACTCCCTGTCATTCCAATAGCTTTCAAAGGTGGCTTCACATTTTTTTAATACATCGAAGGAATCCTTTTCTGTTACCTTCACATTCCACTCAAGACCAGAAGTTAGAGCTGGGTTGGATAGGTTGGAAGAGCCGATGTACGCCGTGCTGAAGCCTGTATCTCTTTTAAATAGATAGGCCTTGGCGTGAAGTCTTGTCCGCTGCACATCATAAGAAATACGAATTTCGGTGTTGGGAAGCTTGCTCAGCTCCTGTATTGCCTTGAAATCCGTTGCTTCCATATAAGAAGTCGTGATGACACGAAGCCTGCCGCCACCCTCAGTGAATGTCTTCAATTCCTCCAAAATGATTCGCAGACCACTCCATTTAATGAAGGAGACCAGCATATCCATAGAGTCAGAGGAGACGATTTCCTTCTTCAACTCACCCAGCATGTTTGGCTCGTAGCTGGAACCGGTGAATAACGAGCTCTCAGAAATGGGGGTTATAGGACGAACCACTCCCTGATTTCCAATACTTCGGATGGAATTTATCTTAGAGTAGATATGGGTGAGGACTTCACCTTCTTCAGAGATTCTTAGTTTTTCAAATTCTTGTTGATCCAATCGCTGGCTAAGAATGGTGATAATTTCATTACACGTCTCGATTTGTTTAAGAAGAGCCTGTTGATCATTCCGCTCCTCATCGCGGACAGATTTCAATGCACTCCTGGTGACTGAGCTGATGTAGGAAGAGAGTACTTTACGAGCTTCCTCCACATCCAGAGGAGTCTTGCCAATATCAAAATCTAAATCAGAGCCTTTGAGCTCTTCGTGAAGCTTTTCGGTAATGATTTCTTCATATATTCCTTCTTTAAGCATATGGAGATCCTTCCCTGATATATGGTTTTATTTGGTATAATTATATCATAGCTATATAGAGTATTTCTTTATCCCTTAAAAGAGTATTTAGTTGATGAATTTATTCGCTTTTAATGCATAGTAGATTATATAGTTGGCAGTGAAGGTTTTCATATATGTTTTTTTAGCTTTTTAAAAAGGAGAAAAAGCAGTTGGTAGAGAATAGATATTTAAAAAAACAGTAACGAAGGAGGGGTAGGGTGTGGAATTTAAGGATTTTTTAAAAGAGAATTATCATTTAGGGGACAAATCTGTAAAAGATTATATTAGTCGGTGGAACAGGATCGTTAACGACGGCTTATATAACGGGGAAACAGAGCTTACCCCTTCTTTGAGAGCTTCTATGGATAGGGCTTATCCAGAAGACTCTCATTATCGTCTCACACTTGAACGATATATTGATTTCATCAAAATAAAACAGAAAAGATAAAGGTATTGTTTACACGTACGATAAAATTTATCAGACCTTACCTCAAAGTGGAGATACTTTTTGAAGTAACATCTATATCCTCGATCCTAATGTGGTAATATAACTTATCATAAAATTAATAAAAGCATTGGATAGACTTCCAATGCTCATTTTCTTGCCCCTTAAACAACCTCGATAATCCGTTCCATTAGTTTATGAAATTATAAAAAATTGAAAAACAACTTTGTAATATCTATTTATCGAATATTTTTCTAAAGTAATTAAAAGTCTTTCAAAATTTTTTCAAGCTGGTCTTTTATATTTGAAAAATTAGTGTTAAGTTCTAACGTTTTTACACTAACTCGGTTACTCTCCATTATATAACTTTGATTAGGAGCAATTTCTTCATCCGTTTTCGCATAAAGTAGAAGACCACTTACCAGCCCAGTTTGAAACATATCTTTGTTTTTAACATAAGTGTACATCTGATACAGATTACTAGAGTGAATTGTTTTCTTGTTATAGAGTGAATTGTGTTGCAAAGCACTTTTATAATATTTTGTGTCTATTATGAGAGTGCGGTTTTCTTTATATAGGGTTATATCGCTCTTCATTCTAGGCAAAAAATCTCTTTCATCATTATCCACTTGCCACTCAATATGGGAAGAGGCTGGACGAAGTGAAGGGTGATGCTTTTGATAATAACCCAAAACAAATTTTTCAAATAATACGTGCATTGCTTGATCATCGGTAACTTGTTTTTGTTTTGAATACCCCTCTTGTGTTGATAAAAGGTTGCTTTTGACTATAAACTCACAAATATTAATAAGCATCCGATAAGTGACGTTATTACGCTGGTATTGTATGGAACTCCACTGTACAGATGTCAGGTGGACTGTTCCTACTTGTCTTAAATAAAGCACGATCCTTCTTAGTTCTTTTTTTTGAGTTAAGCTTACCTCTTTTGATCTTAGAAGTAATAATAAGGTAGTCTTAACGATTTGATTAATTTTGGTGTTTTCAGTGTATTCATCAAAATCGCAGACTAGCTGTTTCTTGAAAGGAGCTCTTTCTTTAATAGAAGCTGCAACATCTATTCTGCCACGAGGGGACGTTATAGATTCTGTATGAAGCATGTAATCTTTTGCGAGTCCTCTTTTAATTTGTTTTGACATACCCAGAACAAGGAGAGCAGCACAAAGGTCTGCTGCATGTTCAAAAGATTCGGTATCTACATGCGCAGTGCCATCTTCTTTTAAAAACCGAAAAGCGTAGGCGAGCATATAATAAAGATTTTGAATTTTAATCATTTAATACTCCTCGTAAGCGAACAGACCATTCTTCAACATGGGCGGGTTCATCAAACCAATATTCCTGTATAAGAGGAATTAGCTCGTATTCAATTACGCTATTTAACCATTCATTAGTAACTGGTTCATTTGTGTAAAGGTAGCTGTGGCCTATCATAAAACCACTCCCTAACGCTTCATCCTGAGCAATGTCCTGATTTAATAGTTGAACTCTATTCACCAGTTCTTGAAAATTACTTGATTGGGCTTTTTCAACAATTTGCTGAAAGCCCTTAGAATTAAATGCAGGTGTCAGCTCAAAAAAGGCAAATCTTCTGCGTAAGGCGTAATCCATCATTGCCAAGCTCCGGTCAGCTGTGTTCATCATTCCAATAATATGAATATTTGCAGGAACGGAAAAAAGCTCATTGGCATACAGCAGTCTCAATTTATCACCACGTTTATCTTTTTCGATCAACATAAGTAGCTCACCAAAAATTTTGCTAAGGTTTCCGCGGTTTATTTCGTCAATAATAAAGAAATAAGGACGCTCGCTATCCTTTTCTGCTGTTTTACAAAATTGATAAAATGGTCCTTTCAAAAGTTCGAACCCACTTTCAGTTGGACGATAACCCATCATAAAATCTTCATAGCTATAACTTTGATGAAATTGGATCATCTTAATACGACTGGAATCCTTCTCACCCATCAGTGCGTATGCTAGACGTTTAGCAATATAAGTTTTTCCTACGCCAGGTGCTCCTTGAAGAATTAAATTTTTCTTTATTAAGAGCAAATTTGTTAAACGATCATATTGAGAATCGTCTAAGAAAACCTCACTTATGAAATTTTCTTTAGTATAAGGATCGTATTGTATTATTGGATCAACTATGTCTCCTCCAAACAGATTTTCGATCTGCTCAAGATAATCTGGATAGTCTGTAACATCTGTTAGTGTCTTCATAGGTGCTTGTCCTGGATGGGGCCACTCTCCTTTGTGAGTCCACTTTACCTTGTGAACGTGACAAAAATCCTCTCGTGTCTCATCATACATATATTCAGATTCTACAATACCTCTTCCAACAACCTTATATAACCCGCTTTTAACATAGATAATATCACCAGGGGTGATTTCGTTGCTGAATTGCCATAGGGCATGTCCGATATTCATATAGCTTTGATTTTCATCGAAGAGCTCATTCATTTTTTCTTTAATAGCATTTTTCGACTCGTATTGAGTTAGATCACCAAGTTCATGCCAGCTTATGCCCATTATCCCAGCTTGATAAAATTCCTCCCATTTGTAAGACTTTTCGCCTGGAGAATAGAGCCAATATCTTTTTTCATTTTGTGACGAGGGAAGTGTTTCATAAATTACACTATCATTCTCTTTACCTGGCTCATTTATCATAGTAGAAGAACTGATCCATGCATCATAGGAAAGATGAGGAAAACTTTGAAAGTATAATGTTTTATCAGTAATAGCCTGTTTGATACGACTATTTATTCTTAAGTAATTTTCTCCATCAGGTAAGGTGTTTATAGAAATTCCACTAAGAACTTCATTTATTATTTGAGGATTTGCTTGAAAGTAAGCGCGGTTTTTCCCATCAAGACTTATGAATGTGAAAGGGCGAATCCAGTATAACCCCATAGTAATATTCCATTTGATTTTATGCTGTTGGATGACACGATTGTAAAGATCTATAAAGATTTCTTCCGTCTCATTTGAAGGGTTATTTGAATAAACGATGCTTGCTTCAAAAAAATCCCAAAGGTTTTGAATATCCATGGATTCTCGATTGGTATGATTACCAAAAAACCATGCTGCCATATTGTTTAACACAGGAACTCCATCAAAAACATCTGGTACAACGGCACTAATATTAAACTTCTCTTTAAATTTAGTTAAAATCGCTGTGCGGTTATCATCTCTAATTCCTTTGTTAAACGTTCCGAAAATAGTGAAAGGACATACATCCATCATATAGTCGTCAATACCGCTACTCCTATCAACGAAAGGATATTTCATTTTTAGTTCTTTAAATATTTCCTGAGTAGTCTTCAATAATTCGTGCCGATTTTGTTTATAATCGAGCAATTTATTGGCTAGTTCCATATAGAAAGTAGTCCACTCGTATTTTTTATCAAGAGTAATCTGCATGTTCATTCCCCCTGTAAAGTTTAGTTAGTCCATATCTCTTATTGTATAGGGTGATAGAAATTAATGGTAGGCCATTAATGGGTAAAGTAACATTGGAATTGCAACTCTCCAATCGGTATTCAAAGAAATAAGTTTAAATGTTTTACTTTTTTAAGTTTCAGCTTTTAGTATTTTGTTCTTTTATTATTGAAACCTTTCCTTCCAAAATAATGTATAACAATAAAAACCCCAGAGAGAAGGAATCCAATGATAAAGAACAAACTCTTCCTTATCAGTTCAGCTATCCTGTTTTGTCTTTCCATCATTGTCTATTTCATCATTCCAAACGAAAGAAAATTGCAGGGAACTCTTACTGTGATGAATTTTCCTGTACAAGACCACAATGGGATGGTTGTATTGGGTACGATTGGGACATTGTTTTTCATCGCGTGTCTATTTTGCCTGGCCAGGGGGTTGGAAAAATATCGTGTACGGTCCGTCATTGGCGTGATGGTTGTGTTCGTTTTTTTGCCGGGTATTCTCATGACTGGGTATCAGGAAACCTTTGCTTCCGGGGTAAAGGCGGTCTCATACGGTCAAGATGGAGAGTGCTTTTTTGAAACGGTTGAAGAAGACCAATTAAACGGTGAATGCACGTTCGTTTTGCGTAACCGGAGCAATGAAGAAGTGACGTTTGAGGTGGAGTTTATGGATTCCTTTTATTACGTTGAAGAAAATCAAAGAATGGTATCGCTTATGAATCTCGCTGGCCCGCATAAGGTCACCATGGAAGCGAATGAAAAAAGGTCCATCCGCGTGACGGAGCTGCTGGATGTATCTAAGGTTCCCAACCACATTGATTCGGGTAGTTCTTATGGCATCGAGCTTAAGTTAATTCAAAGTAATGGTGATCAGGTTCATTTATAATCTATAGGTTCTCCTATGTATAAGCAACCCCTCTAATCTTCAAACATTGAAGAATAGAGGGGTTTTCGATTCAATAATTTTTAAGTGTGTGCCTGTTTACCGGTCACATCCGTACTTGAATTCAGGTTCTGTTTGGATATAATAAGCCGTTCTCACTTCTGCCACCCAAAAGGCAAAGGCTGACCTCCAGGAAACACTATTGAAAAATTCATCAACAGATTGATTGTCAGAATCCCAGACGATTAGTGTATTAAGCGGGGGAATTCCTCCGAGCCACAATCCATTTGTGAGGTCGGTGTCATCTTCCCGGACTAGTAGAAGGGGAATCCCGCGCTGAAAGGCCATGGCCGGTTCGATTTGGGCAAAGCTTGAGCCCTGCCAGAAGGGTTCGGTTGATGGGGGTGGCCCTACATTTGTATCGATGGTTTCAATGAGAAAACGGCGGAAGTTCACGGCCAGCATGCCGTAGCTTGAAGAAACCAGTCTGCGGACATTCGTTAAAATGGTTTCCGGGTAGTTTTCTGTTATAGGACCTGTACGAGGGAAAAGCAATGCATTCTCCATTTCAAAAATAAGCCGGTTAAGAAATTGCCGCTGCTTTGCGTTCAAGTTATTCGTCGTGCTTAAGAACACGGGAAGGCGAAATGCGCGGTCAAGGCAATCCTGGTGTGGTTTTAATGAGTGGTTCTTACACTCCTGCTCTTTCTCTATCACTCTATCATGATTGGAATCTTGATTTTGATCCATAGTCATCTCTTTATTCACCTCCTTCTATTTACTATATGAAAAAGGAGAAAAGAGAGTTGGACAATACGCATCTATTTTCGCTAAAGCTGAATAAATAATAATTATGCCTACAGCAGGTGGCTATCTATTTTAATAGAATTAGCCGCCTGTTTTTTTATATTAGAAGAGCTATTCACCCTAATTCCTATACTTTTCACAGAAAATTGTATAGTTTACCTGTGTTCTTGTGAAATCTGTACTGCTAAAATCTAGAAATAAGTAAGCGCTTTCTATTTTAACAAAAATACATACGTGAAAAATGGAGGGGTTTAGATGGGACAGGCTCATGAGTTGAAGCACAGAATGGGGAACAAGACGATTAAGCTGGTGGATGCAGCAGGTCTACCAGCCGCGGGAAAAGAAGTCGAGATCAAGCAGACAAATCATGCGTTTTTGTTTGGGTGCGGCATTTTTGACGCGGTGGATGTAGCAAACCAAAACGTACCCTCAGACAGACTTGCATTCCAGGAAGAAAAGCTGGATTTATTTTTAGACGTGTTTAACTCCGCCACGCTGCCGTTTTACTGGGGGAGGTTCGAGCCTGAAAAAGGAAAGCCGCTCACAAAAGAATTACAGGCAGCAGCCCGGTGGTTAAAGGAGCGGAATGTTGCCGTAAAAGGACATCCGCTTTGCTGGCATACTGTAACCGCCCCGTGGCTTTTGGAAATGAGCAATGAGGAAATTCTTCAGGCGCAGTTTGCTAGAATCGAGCGCGAGGTGACTGACTTTAAAGGGCTGATTGATACATGGGATGTGATCAATGAAGTGGTGATTATGCCGATTTTTGATCAGTACGATAATGGCATTACAAGAATCAGTCAGGATCTAGGACGTGTAGGCATCATTAAAGAAATGTTTGCAAAAACGCGTGAACACAACCCGGATGCGACGCTTCTATTAAATGATTTTAATACGTCGATCAACTATGAAATTTTAATCGACGGCTGCTTGAATGCTGGGGTTAAGATTGATGCGATTGGCATTCAGTCCCATCAGCATCAGGGGTATTGGGGCCGTGAAAAACTTGAGGAAGTGCTGGATCGTTTTTCACATTTCGGTCTGCCGATCCACTTTACTGAAAACACCTTAACCTCCGGGCATCTGATGCCGCCTGAGATTGTGGATTTAAATGATTATGAACCTTCCCACTGGCCGTCTACACCGGAATTTGAAGAGCGTCAGGCAAAAGAAGCAGAGGAAATGTATTCGATTTTGTTTCAGCATCCATTAGTTCAAGCGATTACGACCTGGTCCTTCAGTGACGATGGTTCGTGGCTTGGTGCGCCTGCCGGATTTATTCGGAAAGACAACAGTCCAAAACCAGCGTATAAGGTGCTGAAAAAGCGGATTAAAGGGGATTGGAGTACACATCTTACCGTGAAAAGCGATGACAATGGAGTGATTTCCTTTGAGGGGTTTTTAGGTGAGTACGACCTGGTATGCGATGGGGAAAAGGTCTCCTTTACCATCGAACAGGAAGCTGAAACCGATCAGCTGATTCTCCGATAATGACGATCAAAACGGAAATGCAGGGAGTGAAAACACGTATGACGATGAAACAAGGGGTAAATCCGTATCTTCCATCCTGGGAGTACATTCCGGATGCGGAGCCGCATGTCTTTCAAGGGAGGGTGTATATTTATGGCTCCCATGACCGCTTTAACGGGCATGTGTTTTGTTTAAACGATTATGTATGCTGGTCGGCGCCGGTTGACGATCTTGGCGATTGGCGGTTTGAGGGGGTTATCTACCAAAAAAGGGATGATCCCCTTAACCCGGACGGCAGAATGTGTCTGTACGCACCGGATGTAACGCAGGGCCCGGGTGGACGTTATTATCTATACTATGTGCTTGATAAAGTGTCCATTGTATCTGTGGCTGTGTGCGACACGCCGGCAGGGAAATATGAATTTTACGGCTATGTGCAGGATTCAGAAGGTGGTCTGCTTGGAGATAGAGAAGGCGACCAGCCCCAGTTTGATCCCGGTGTCCTGACAGAAGGTGATACTGTCTATCTTTATACCGGATTTTGCGCGGCCGGCGACACGTCTAGAAAGGGCGCGATGGCAACGGTATTGGCTGCCGATATGCTGACAATCGTGGAAGAGCCGGTTTTTATTGCACCGAGTGAGCCTTACAGCAAAGGAAGCGGCTACGAAGGACATGAATTTTTTGAGGCACCGTCTATGCGGAAAAAAGGCGACACCTATTATTTCATTTATTCCTCCATTGTGATGCATGAGCTGTGCTATGCAACAAGCAAGCATCCGACGAAGGATTTTGTTTACCAGGGCGTCATTGTAAGCAATAACGATCTTCATATCGAGACGTATAAACCTGCCGCGCAGCCGATGTATTACGGCGGCAATAACCACGGCAGCATCGTTGAAGTAAATGGCGGGTGGTATATCTTTTACCACAGGCACACGAATGGGACGAGCTTTAGCCGTCAGGGCTGCATTGAGCAGATAGAGTTTCTCCCGGATGGAACGATTCCTCAGGTAGAGATGACGTCTTCCGGACCAAACGGGGGGCCGCTTGCCGGACGCGGGGAGTATCCCGCTCATCTTGCGTGCAGCCTTTTCACAAAAGAGGAAGAAGTGTATTCCGGTTCCTTTGGTGCGTGGATGGACGGGAGATTTCCGAAGATTACACAGGACGGAAAAGATGGAGACGAAGAAAGAGGGTATATTGCCAATATGCAGAATGAAGCAACTGCTGGATTTAAATATTTCGATTGCAACGGCATTCAAAAAGTGAAAATTGAGGTTCGGGGCTACTGCCGCGGCAGCTTTGAGGTTAAAACAGCCTGGAACGGACCGGTGCACGGGCGAATCCCGGTGGACTTTACTAACGTTTGGACTGAATATGCGGCCGACCTTATCATTCCGGACGGCAAGCAGGCGTTATACTTTACGTTTAGCGGAACGGGTAGTGCGAGCTTGGCTTCCTTTACGCTGGAGTAAGCCTGAAAATAAATTTGAATAGAATAGCTGAATAGAAGTGGTCTACCGTTCCCCTTTTGCCACTATAGTAAAACAGTAGGATGAAAAAAATAAAGTGTCATTCAAATGTCACAGGTCTGTCAATAATTGCTATAATGTGTTTGTATGGCAGCTTCATATTGAGAGCGTAAAGGGGAGTGACTAAATGGCTGATGTAAATGAACAGGCTTTTTTGAATAACGATGAGGAAAAGAGGCCGAAAAACAAGGTGGAACGTAAAGAAGGGGAACCGACCGCCGCGTTTAAAGGGGCAAGCTGGGCTGCGCTTATTATTGGCTTATCTGCTTATCTGATCGGGTTGTTTAATGCCGCAATGGAACTGAATGAGAAGGGATATTACTTTGCGGTCTTAATCTTCGGCCTGTATGCAGCGGTCTCCCTTCAAAAAGCGGTGCGGGACAAGGAAGAAGATATCCCGGTTTCAGGCATTTACTATGGTCTCAGCTGGTTTGCCGTTGTGACAGCGATCGCCTTGATGGCAATCGGTCTTTATAATGCCGGAAGCATCATTTTAAGTGAAAAAGGTTTTTACGCTATGGCGTTTGTTCTGAGCTTATTTGCCGCCATTACGATTCAGAAAAACATTCGCGACACACAGGTTGCAAGACAAAGAGATTAATAGCAGGAGGGTATTACTGGCTGCAGTAATGCCTTTTTTATTTGTGAGAATTCTACATACATAATTGCAATTACTTGAAAATTAAAAATGTTTGCCCTATGCTTAGTTTACCGAATAAACTAAGAGATTGTATTTGGAAGAATTAAGGAAGCATCAGATGGAGGGTTGAACATGAAAAAAGCAGTGATTACAGGTGGAAGCGGTTTACTTGGTTCAGCAGTTATACAGGAATTTTTAGATCATGGCTACGAAGTGGTAAATGCAGACAGAGTGCATCCAAAGGAAGCGCTATGCAAAACCGTCATCACAGACCTGACGAACCTCGGTGAAGTATACGGAGTGCTTTCGGGAGCGGATGCAGTAGTTCATCTTGCTGCGATTCCAGTAGCCTATTCTCATCCGAATGAAGTCACCTTTCAAAATAACGTCATGTCTACCTACAACATTTTAGAAGCGGCAGGAAATCTCGGCATAAAAAAAGCGGTTATTTCCTCAAGCGAGTCCTCGTATGGGATCTGTTTTTCAAAACAGAATTTAACGCCTCAATATGTACCGATCGATGAGGAACACTCGCAGCTGCCGGAAGAAAGCTATGGCTTATCAAAAATTGTGAATGAAAAAACAGCGGATATGATCCATCAGCGAACAGGGATGCAGGTTGTATCCTTCCGGCTGGGAAATGTGATTTCTCCTGAAATGTATAAAAATTTTCCTTCGTTCATCCATGAGCCTGAGCAGCGCAAAACGATTTTGTGGAGCTATATTGATACACGCGATGCAGCCACCGCCTACCGGTTAGCGGTCGAAGCAGAGGGACTCGGCTCTGTTGCGCTGAATATTGGAGCGGACGAGACAAGCATGGATATTGAAAGCAGAAAGCTGATGGAGACCTGTTTCCCTGAGGTAAAGGACTTCCGGGAGGATTTATCCGGCTTTGAGCCCCTATTAAATAATAAAAAAGCGAAGAAGCTCTTAAACTGGGAACCTGTTCAAAAATGGAGAGAGAATGTAAAACAATATCTTTAAAAATAAGGAGAGATTCATATGGGAAGCATTCAGGAAACAACGACATTGCACAACGGCATTAAAATGCCATGGCTTGGTTTTGGCGTCTTCAAGGTAAAGGACGGAGAAGAGGTTGTGAATTCGGTAAAGGCAGCTCTTGAAACCGGCTACAGAAGCATTGATACGGCAGCTATTTATGGCAACGAAGCAGGCGTCGGCCAGGCGATTGCTGAATCCAATGTGCCGAGAGAAGAATTATTTATCACCACAAAAGTCTGGAACTCCAATCACGGCTATGAAGCCGCACTTGCTGCGTTTGATGAAAGTATGGAGAAGCTCGGCTTAGATTATCTGGACCTTTATTTAATTCACTGGCCGCTCCCGTCTGAGGGGAAATATGTGGAGACATGGCAAGCACTTGAGACCCTGTACAAAGAAGGCCGTGTCCGTGCAATTGGCGTCAGCAACTTTAAAACGCATCATCTTGAAGACATTATCGCTAAATGTGATATCGTGCCCATGGTCAATCAGGTAGAGTACCATCCGCAATTTAACCAGCGGGAACTGCACGATTTCTGTAAAAAGCACAGCATTCAGCTTGAAGCCTGGTCCCCATTAATGCAGGGAGGACTGCTGGAGAATCCTCTATTGGTTGAAATTGCTGAAAAACACAACAAATCAACCGCCCAGGTCATCATCCGCTGGGATATCCAAACCGGCGTCGTCACTATTCCAAAATCCGTAAACCCTCAGCGGATTGCGCAAAATGCAGATGTATTTGATTTTGAGCTTTCCCCCGAGGACATGGACAAAATCAGCACACTGAACCAGGATCAGCGCATGTTTGCCGATCCGGATGAATTCGACCGGGTTTAATTACAATAAAAAATGACTGTCCTTGCGATCCATTTTTCGCAGGGACAGTTTTTTTGTGCAGATTTAACTCTACCTACTATAAAAACAGGTTCATTGGTGTGGAAGGCGGTGACTCCTGTGGGAGCAAGCGGGAAGGGTGAGACAGTGAAGATGCGGCAGCATCGAAGTGGCTCACCTCCCGCCCCACGGAAAGCATTCGCCTGAAACGGAAATGAACCGTCCTTTTAAACAGATTAAGAGTAAAATTTTCCTCTTTACAATAAATTAATAGAACTATAACAGAAATTTCTCTCTTATTCGTTGCATTCTTCTTTTTAAGGAATTAGACTGTACGTAATGAATGATTGCGAAAGGAGGGACACGAAAGAATGAGTTTCGAATACAGCAAGATGACTGATTTTACGATGGATTTCTTTCGACTGAACGGCAAAGTGGCGATCATCACCGGCGGAAATTCAGGGCTGGGTCAGGGATATGCACTCGCACTTGCGAAAGCCGGAGCGGATATTTTTGCCGTCAGCATGGGGGAAGACGACGATCAAACAAGAAAGCTGGTTGAAGCAGAGGGCGTCAGATACCACTTGATGATCGGCGATATTACCGAAGAAGGTGTGTGCAAGCAGATCGTGGAAGATTGCTTGAGACTGTTTGGCCGAATTGACATTTTGATTAATAATGCGGGCATTAGCTTGAACGAAAAAGATGTCACCCGGTTTACGAGACTTCAATGGGACAAAATGGTTTCAGTTAATTTGACTGCCCCGTTTGAGTTAGCGCATGAGGTGGCAAAAATCATGATCGAGCAAAAAAGCGGAAAGATTATCAATTCCTGCTCCCTATTTTCCTATCTTGGTGGACAATGGTCGCCTGCCTATGCCTCCACAAAGCACGGACTGGCGGGATTCACAAAAGCGTATTGTGATGAACTGGCTCAATACAATATTCAAGTAAATGGCATTGCGCCAGGATACTTTGCCACGGATGTTACAAAGGAAACGAGAGCAAATATGGAAAGCAATCAACGGGTGCTGGATCATATTCCAGCCAACCGATGGGGAAATATTGTGGATTTGATGGGCACGATTGTCTTTCTATCAAGCGATGCGTCAAATTATGTGAACGGCACCTTAATCAATGTAGACGGCGGATTTTTAGTTCGATAGATATTTTAAAATACATGTAAAAGGAGAATGACCAATGAGCACACATATTTTAGAAGAATTAAAAGCACTTCTTTCAGAGGATCAGATTGAAACAAATGACGAGGCGCTGTACGATGCTTCAGCGGACCGCTATAAAAAATATGCAAAAACAAAAAAAGTACTGACGGTCCCTGCACCGATTGCCATTGTTTATCCGCTATCAACTGAAGAAGTAAAATCGATTCTTATGTTCTGTAATGAGAAAGATATCAATGTGATTCCAAGAAGCGGAAAAACCGGAACAGAGGGCGGCTTGGAAAACTGGAAAGAGACATCAATTGTCATTGACGGCTCAAAAATGAATGACATCATTAAGCTCGACACGTACAATATGCAGGCAACGGTTCAAACCGGCGTGAAGCTGCAAAAGCTTGAAGACGAGCTGCGCAAACTCGGCTATACGACAGGGCACTCTCCACAATCCAAGCCTGTTGCACAGCTGGGCGGACTTGTTGCAACCCGAAGCATCGGCCAATTTTCAACGCTTTATGGAGCGATTGAAGATATGGTAGTCGGCCTGGAATGCGTATTTCCGGAAGGACAGATTTCAAAAATTAAAAATGTACCAAGAAGATCAGGCGGTCCTGACATCCGCCATATTGCGATTGGAAACGAAGGCTCCCTTTGCTATATCACGGAAGTAACAGTTAAAATATTTAAATACACACCTGAAAACAACGATTTCCATGGTTATTTGATCAAGGATGTTGAAACAGGCATCAAAATCTTAAGAGAAGTCATGGTAAACGGGTACCGTCCATCCGTTGCACGCGTGTATTCAGAAGAAGATGCCAGACAGCATTTTGAGCATTTCTATAAAGATAAATGTGTGCTGATTTTTACAACAGAAGGCCCTGAAGGCATTGTGAAAGCAACGAATGCAGGAATTGATGAGGCGGTGGAGAAATTCGCAGAAGGCGTCATTGAAAAAGTGGATTCTTCTTTAATTGAAACATGGTTCAATAACCTGAACTGGGATGAAAGCAGAATTGAGAAGGAAATTCAGGACATGCGCGACCATAATTCACATGACGGTTTTACAACAGAAGTATCGGCTGATTGGGAAAACGTGGTGAAAATCTATCATAATGTCATAAATCGGATCAGAAATGAATTTGACCGTGCAGAGGACTTAACGATGCTTGGCGGACACTCTTCTCACAGCTACCTGAACGGTACGAATATGTACTTTGTTTACAATTACACAATTAACTGTGCGCCTGAAGATGAGCTGCGAATCTATCACCACCCGATTCACCAGATCATCATTGAAGAGACGCTGAAATTAGGCGGTTCTATGTGTCACCATCACGGAATCGGCAAATATCGTTCAGAATGGACAAAAGAGGAGCACGGTTCTGCTTACTATATGCTTGAAAAGCTGAAAGAAGCGTTTGATCCAAACGGCATCATGAACCACGGAACCATCTTTCCTCAGCCAAATGAAGTGAAGAAATATATCCGCGGCTAGTCAGGAGGAGAGAATCTTGAGCAATCGATATATCATGGGGATTGATAACGGCTCCCAAAGCACCAAAGTAGCCATTTTTGATCGGGAAGGCAATGAAGTGGCGTTCGGTTCACGTGCATTAAAAGAACCGTTGACGCCTGAGCCCGGAGTCGTCGTTCACCCAGAAGATGATCTGTGGGACAGTGTCTATGACGCGATGAAAAATTGCCTGGACCATTTTACAGGAGACAAAAGAGCTATTGAAGGCATCGGGTTATGCTCGATTCGCTGCTGCAGAGTACTGTTGAAGGAAGACGGAAATTTGGCCCATCCAGTCATCAGCTGGATGGATGCCAGATTATCCGAGCCTTATGATCATCAGGATGACCAGGTAAAATATGTGACGACTACTTCCGGCTATTTAGGCTTAAAATTAACCGGCGAAAAGAATGATGCAGCCGGAAATTGTGAAATCCACTGGCCGATTGACCGTGAAACAATGGATTGGTCTGAAGATGATGAAGTAGTGAAGGCAAACGGTCTGACAAGAGACATGCTGTTTCATCTGGTCAAACCGGGTGAACCATTAGGGTCGATCCGCAAAGAGCTTGCTGCAAAATTTGGCTTGTCAGAAGGCATCCCGGTTGTTGCGACATCCAACGACAAAGCGGTAGAAGTGCTCGGCTCAGGAGTCAATCAGGCTCAATCGATCATGATCTCACTAGGAACGTTTATTTCATCGATGATCCTGAGAGATGACTACGCGGAGAATGCGAAAAATTTCTTTCCAACATTCGCATCAATCCCATTTAAGTATGTCTACGAATCCAACGGAATCAGACGCGGGCTTTGGACGGTCAGCTGGTTTAAGAAGCTGATCGGAGAAGAAGTCGTGAATGAAGCATGGAGGCGGGGAATCTCTGAAGAGGCCTTCCTCAATGAAAAAGCGCAGGAAGTGCCGCCTGGAAGCGATGGGTTAATCACCATACTGGATTGGCTGGCTTCACCGGATCAACCGTATCGAAAAGGCATGATGATCGGGTTTGACCAGCGGCACACACGCTATCATATCTACCGGTCGATTCTCGAAGCCATCGCCTTCAATATTAAAAACAATATTGAAGAGATGACAGAGGAAATCAATCTGGATCTGGACGAAGTCATTGTCATCGGCGGCGGTTCAAACAGCGATGTCATTATGCAGATTATCGCTGATTTGTTCGGACTGCCCGTTCACAGACGGGTGGGGAGCAGCAGTGCGTGCTTAGGCGCAGCAATCTGCGTATCGACTCATTTGTCCATCTACCAAAGCTTTGATGAAGCCATTGAAAAAATGGTGAAAACAGATCGGACATTTTCTCCTGCACCGAATAACCATGCATTTTATAAAGAACTGAACAATACGGTGATTAAACAGGTAAGAACCCATACGGATCCGATTTTAAAGCTTACGTATCCGATTTTTAAATAAGAAATCTTTTTTTAAGGCTGTGCTTTTCACTTCATTTTTGGGTGAAAAGCAGCCTCTTTTTTATAAAACCACACGAAAGGGGGGAAGAGGATGATTAAACTCGTTACAGATCAGCTAACCGCACTGGAACAGGAGGTACACGGCAAGCTGTCAAAGGCTGTTTCCTCAAACGAGACCCTTAAAATAATCGATGCTGCTGAAATGTGCGGCGTATCGACTTCTAAAGTGTCAAAGCTGGTCCGTAAACTGGGCTTTACGAATTTTAAGCAATACAAATTATACTTCAGCGGCCAGCAGATCAATTTGGAAAAGCAGAAGAAATCAAATGAAATCGAACGACTGGCGCATTACCTGGAAAATTTTGATCCGCAGATCGTGGATGACTTCGTTTCGATTTTCCAGCAATACGATAAAATCATTTTGTTTGGTCTCGGTCCTTCGTTTATCAGTGCTGAATATTTTGCATACAAGCTTGCTGCTGTGTCGGATCAAAAGGTAACGGTTACGCAAAGCGAGGATTTTGCAGAACGCTTGATGGACGAACACACCCTTCTTATTGTTTTTTCTGTTACCGGGAAATTTTCTTCCTTTGAGTCCTTATTTAAAAAAGCGAAGGAAAATGGTTCAACGAATATGCTGGTGCTTGAAGAGTATGTAAATACGCTTGATTCTGCAGCGGATTATATTTTTCATCTATCTAAATTTAATCAGCACGCAGAGCTGCTTCCGTTTGAAAAAACAAGGACGGTTTTCTTTATTGTGATTGAAGAAATTATTGCTAAGCTTTCCGGTTTGAAAGGTTCCGAGTGATCTTCTGTACTGGGACCGGTGCATTTCCGCTGCAGGCGGAGGCTTTCCGCGTGGCGGGAGGTGAGCCCCTGTCTCTTCGTAGCAGTATCTTCTATTTTAAAAAATCCCCCATAGATCGTAAAAGGAGTGCTCCTTTTCACGATTTATAGGGGATTTTCTTTTGTTAGAAGAGCTTTTACCTTTTGCTGTGATGCCGTCCGATTAGAGATATATTCAGGTAAAAGATGCTTTTAATAGAGGAAAAGATCCAGATCTTAACCATACATTGTTTGGTTAAATTAATGTATGTCCTTTTTCTTAAATCTTCCTCCGCGCACCTCGGTAATGTCTGCGACTGCTAAAAAGGCCGCAGGATCCAGTTCATCTACAAGTGATTTGAGTTTTGCTTCTTCCAGCCGGGTGATGATACAAAATACCACTTTCTTTGTGTCACCCGAGTATGCTCCTTCACCGTGAAAATAGGTAACGCCTCTTCCAAGCCTTGCATTAATGGCATCTCCGATTTCCTGGTACTCGTCACTGATAATCCAGGCTGATTTTGACTGTTCCATTCCCTGAACGACAGCGTCAATTGATTTGGAGGCCACAACGTACGCCAATATGGAGTACATTGCACGGTCCCAGCTAAACACAAAGCCTGCAGCGCTTAAGATAAAGAGGTTAAAGAACATGACAATTTCGCCTACCGAGAAGGGCACTTTTTTATTAATTAAGATGGCCAATATTTCTGTGCCATCCAGCGCACCGCCGTACCGGATGACCAGGCCAATCCCAAGTCCCAGTACCATGCCGCCAAAAAATGTGGCCAGCAGTATGTCATCGGTAAAAGCAGGAACCGGATGCAGCACTACGGTAAAAATTGATAGCAGAAATATGCCAAATATAGTAGATACGGCAAAGGTTTTACCAATTTGCTTGTATCCAATATAAACAAATGGAAGGTTCAAGACAAAGAGAACAATTCCGAGCTTTAATCCGGTTAAGTGCGAAAGCATAATGGAGATACCGGTAATACCTCCATCAATAACCTGGTTTGGAACCAGAAAGATTTCAAGCCCAACGGCCATTAATAAAGCCCCGATGCTAATGGCGATGCCCCGCTTAACGATAGCTGTAAGGGACAATTTACTATGTTTTGTTTTTGATTGAGTGCTAGTATTCATTTCGGCAAAGACCTTTCTTCAAGAGATGAATTTCCATTTGATAATTGCTTAGCGCTTCTTCGAAAGACAGATCACGCGAAAACTTCTCAACGATGCTGCGAAAAGTCACCGCAATGACGATTTGCAGAAGATGATACAGTTCTTTATCATTTTCAACATTGAGATTATCTTTATTGATTAATGCGTTCAGTCTTTTGAAATTCTCTGTCCGGTCGCTGTCACTGATCATTCCTGCAAAGGAGTTTTCTATTTTGTGCGTCATATTTAAAAAAGAATTTTTTAAAAAATTGCTGTCTTCCTCATTTTTCAGCACAGATGTAAATAAGAGAATCATTGAGTCAAACAAGTCTCCATTATTCTTAGACAGTGACAGTATAAAATCTGATTTTCTTTGTTTTGTTTGTTCATTTAACAGATAAAAGAACACATCCTCTTTGTCTTCAAAATACTGATAAAAGCTTCCGCGGGAGATGCCGGCAGATTTAATAATATTTGATATGGAGGCTTCTGATAAAGGAGCTCTTGAGAATTCCTTTTTTGCTGAGGCAACCAAAGTTTGTTTTTTATCAACGGGTAAATTATAAAATGTTAATTTTGGCAATACAATGTCTCCTTTACTTTTTTCACATAGTGTTTGTGCATTATTTTATAATTCCTGTGCTGAAAAAGTCATGAGGAAGGGAGAAGGGTTCTTTATCTGAAGAATCTATCTTGCACGGCAAGGTTTTGTAACAGTTTTTTTACACACAGATGCATTGACGCCCTGATTCTGTAAATCTATTATAAGTTTTTTTAGTTTATCCGAATTAGAAAACTCTTTTTGCATCCTTCTCACCTCTATTGTGACACTGTGTCACATCTCTATTTATTATTCTATGTGACACGGTGTCATATGTCAATTACAAAATGACACCGTGTCACAAAGGAACACGCGAATATCTTTCCGACTCTTAAGATTGTAAATAGAAAAAAGGTCATTAAACATGCTGTATCTATAGCTTTATAGTAAAAAATTTGATAACTGGAGGAATCTGTGGGGTCGAGCATTAATGGCCGGGACATGAAATTTTGGAAAGGGGTCTTCAATCGAGATGTTCTCCATTTCATTTTTAGTGGTTTTTCGTGGAAGTTTAAAAAGGACTCTTCGTCAAAGATTGAGGTGAGGGTCTTCTCCCTCACCTTATTTGACTGCACGGGTTTCTTTTATAAGTATTCCAACATAAAGGTGACAATAATGATTCTGAGTAAAGAACCAAAGGAGTGCTCCTTTACCCAATCTATGGAGGAATTTTCTTCTGTTAGGAATGCTTTCTCAATTTGGAATGATGCCGTCCGATCGGGATAACGTACGGTGATCCTGAGATCGGGTCGTTGATGACGGTGCAGTGCAGACCAAAAATGCTTTCAATCAATGAGCTGGTCACAATTTTGGACGGCTGGCCTTCTGCAACGAGCTGTCCTTCATGAAGTGCAAAGATATGGTCTGCATAGCGCGCAGACAGGTTGATGTCGTGCAGCACCATAACAATTGTGGTGCCGTATTTCCGGTTCAGGTCTGTTAAAAGATCCAGGATTTCGACCTGGTAGGTAATGTCGAGATACGTGGTTGGTTCGTCAAGGAACAGGATATCTGTTTGCTGGGCCAGTGCCATGGCGATCCAGACACGCTGCCTTTGACCGCCTGATAGTTCGTCGATATGACGGTCTGCAAATTCAGTGATGTTCATGATTTCCATTGCTTCGCTTACCGCTTCGTAATCTTCCTTCGACCAGCCTTTTAAAAATTTCTGGTGGGGAAATCTTCCGCGGCCGACGAGATCTGCAACGGTGATGCCCTCCGGTACGATCGGAGTTTGCGGGAGAAGCCCCAATACTCTCGCTAGCTGTTTAGACGGGATTTTGTGAATCGGTTTTCCTCCGATCGTCACTTGTCCGGAAACAGGCTTGATTAGTCTGGCCATCGTTTTAAGCAGGGTGGATTTGCCGCAGCCATTTGCGCCGATGATAATACTGATTTTATTGCTTGGAATGGAAACATTAACATCATGGAGAATCGTCGTCTGGTCGTATCCGGCAGTGATATGGTCCGCTTTGAAAGCATGTGTCGATTTCATTATAAGTCTCCTTTTTGATTCATTCTGATAAGCAAGTAGATCAGGTACGGTGCGCCAATGATTCCAGTAATAACCCCGACTGGATATCTCGCTGTAAAGGCAAATTGCCCGACAAGGTCCGATGCCAGGACTAATATTATGCCAACCAGACCTGCCGGGACGATGCCTGAAAAGCCGGCGCCCACGAGTCTTTTTGCAATCGGTCCGGAAAGGAAGGCGATAAAGGCGATTGGTCCTGTCACAGCAGTGGCGAGCGCAATAATCAGGACAGAGCTGACAACAAGAAATAACCGCGTTCTATCTGTATCAACGCCAAGAGAGGTGGCTGCTTGTTCACCAAGCTCCAGCATATCAAGTCGTTTTCCAAGTGCAATAATGATCGGTGCAAAGATCAACACGGTAAGGATCAGTGGATAAAGACCTTCCATTTTCGCTCCGTTCAAACTGCCGGTCAGCCACCTCATGGCCGTTGGGATGTCATGCTGCTGGCCAATCATCAGCAAATAGGAGACGATCGCATTCAGCATCGCCTGAATCCCAATGCCGATTAAAATTAACCGGCCGACGGAAAAGGAAGTGCTCCTTGATAACAGAAAAATCACGGTTACTGTGACAAGTCCGCCGACAATGGACGCAATGGATGTAAACGTATTGCTTGCCTGCAGCACAATGATGCTGAACACAGCAGCTGCACTGGATCCGGCGGTAATCCCAATCACATTTGGATTCGCCAGCGGATTTCGCAGCATGGTCTGAAAAACGTGGCCTGCCACACCGAAGGCAAAACCGGCAAACACTCCTGCGAGCATTCTTGGCAGCCGTATCGTTCCCACTGCAAAGGAAGCTCCGCTAACCTGCTCGCCAAGCAGTACGCGCACAACATCTGAAACAGGGTAAATGGTATTGCCAAGCATCAGCATCGTCGAACAAAGCGCAAAAGCAATGACTGATAAAAGAGTGGTGACGAATAAAAATCGTCGTTTTCGTTTTGTTCTTCCTGACAATATGGGGTAAATCGATGGCTTTATCATAACGCACGCATCTTCGCTTTCATGGTAATCAAAATTAATATTGGCGCTCCGATAAACGCCGTCACAACACCGACTTCAAGCTCGCCCGGACTTCCAAGAATCCGTCCGGTGACGTCTGACATGCTCAAGATAATCGCTCCGGATATGGCAGACAGTGGAATAACAAACCGCAGATCCGGTCCAATAATCAGTCGAATGACATGAGTGGCCAGCAGCCCGATAAATCCGATGGGACCGGCAAGCGCTGTTGTAACTGCGCACAGCAGCACACCGCCAAATGCCGCAATCAGTCTCAGTGTGCCAGTTGAAACACCTAATCCTTTCGCTGCTTCATCTCCCAAAGCCAAAGCATTCAATGCCGGAGCAGTGAAGATCGCAATCAACATCCCAACCACCAGAAAAGGGATAAAGAGAGAGATAGAATCCCAGTTTCCAGCACCGACACTCCCTACCTGCCAAAATCTGAATTGGTCCATCACGCTTGAACGGGGGATCATAATCGCCATGACAAGCGAGGACAAGGCTGCACTTGTGGCAGCCCCCGCTAAAACCAGTTTAAGGGGCGTGGCACCGCCACGACCCATTGAACCGATTCCGTATACAAAAATGGCCGTTATGATGGCTCCTGCGAGGGCAAACCAGATGTATTGACTGGCACTGCCGATGTTAAAGAAGGAAATACCGCATACGACGAACAGGGCTGCTCCCGTGTTTACACCTAGTATGCTCGGGTCTGCAATGGGGTTGCGGGTGACGGATTGAAGTAAAGCCCCCGATACTCCAAGTGCCGCGCCGCACATAAAGCCAAAAATGGTCCTGGCAATTCGCTGACGAACCACATTTGCCCCATGAGTCTCGACGTCCGGATGGAATAAACCATTCATGATTTCATTCCATCCGACGATTCGCGACCCAAAAGCGAGCGAAGCCACGACACAGATTCCGAATAACACAAGGGAGAGAATCAGCAGTTTAATAAAATTCTTTGGTGCATGCCACTGCTTTTGTTCTGTTACGGAAAGATCGTTCATGCTACTCGAGCTTGCTTACAGCTTCTGACATGAGTGTTAAGTACTCGTCAATGGAGTATTCAATCGAAAGCGTGCTTGGTGTTCCGGCTGCAGCTAGCGGTGTGTTATCTCCAATGATAACGACAGAGCCTCTTTCAATGGCCGGCACCTTTCCAAAGATCGGATCATTTTGAAGGGCCTCAAGCGTGTTCTCATCTCCGTACGAAACCAGTACATCCGCATCATTCAGCATATCGGCATTTTCAGCACTTACTTCGATATAGAAGCTGTTAGGGTCTGTCATTTGGCTTGTAATGCTTTCCGGGTATTCCATTTCAAGCTCTGTCAGGAATGCACCGCGCGGATCTCCTGGTGAGTAGATAAAGAATGAAGAGAGGTCAGCTGCATTCAAACTGAGAAATGCTGCAGTTTTCCCTTTAATTTCAGGATGCTCTTCCACTTTTTCAGCAATGAGCTGTTCTGTATCAGCAATGAGCTGTTCGCCTTCTTCTGCTAGTCCCATAGCCATTGAGTTATATGTAACCTGCTCGCGCCATGACGCAACCCAAGGACCTTCCTGATAAGCTACAACCGGTGCAATTTCGCTTAATGTGTCATATTCCTCCTGCGTAATGCCTGAGTATGCAGCAAGGATCACATCCGGGTTTGTATCTGCAACGGCTTCAAAGTCCAGACCATCAGTGTCCTGGAAAATTGTCGGCGTTTCTCCGCCCAGTTCCTCAAGCTTCTCAGCTGTCCAAGGAAGCATGCCGCTGTCGTCCTGCACACCATAGTTTGCAGCAGAAAAACCAACAGGCACGACATCAAGTGCAAGCGCCACATCATGATTGGACCAGGCGATGGTTGCCACACGTTCCGGTTTTTCTTCGATAACCGTTTCACCAAGCGCGTGCTCAATCGTGATCGGGTACTCGGCTGATGATTCTTCCGTTGATGTTTCTGTATTGGAATCTCCCGAAGCTTCTGTTTCTTCTGTGGCTGTATCGTCTGAACATGCAGCCAATGCAAGCATCAGCATCGCTGACATGGATACGGTAACTAATGAAGATTTTCTTTTTCTACTCATTGCTTCTACACTTCCTCTATCTGTTTTTAATTGATAACAATTATCATTATCATTAATGTAAAGGCTTCCTCATTCATTGTCAACAAAATATTTAGAAAGAAGCATATTGAATTGGGTGAAATAAGGACCAAAAAACAAACGTACACAGGCTCAATAAGAAAAATAGTCTACTCAAAAAATAGTAAGAAGTAATGATAGTTAGGAGCAAATGTCTAAGGAATTTAAAAAAGGATCCTGAGACAAATTTGTCTCAGGATCCTTGACCGGTTCACTGCGCTTCAGGGGGACGCTTTCCTCAGGGACGGCGCTGAGCCTTTCCAGGGCCTTGCCCTGTATAGTCTCAGCTTGCCGTCAAATCCTGCTGGAGTCGCCGCCTTCCGCTCCGCTCACCTCATACTACCTATTGATATTGCCTCAGTTTTCTCAGTTACACTGCTATATCCCAGCTTCCACAAGGTTACGAAACTGAAAATCCTTCTTCTTCTTTCATGCCATTCCTCGCCATAAATTCCGTAAGCAAATCACGGACCTCGTCGGTTGTTTCTGTTTCCATCAGACGGTTTCTCAGTTCACCTGCGCCGCGGAATCCGCGTACGTAAATTTTGAAAAAGCGTCGAAGCGGTTTAAACGGACGCGGTTCAAGTTCTTTTGAATACTTATCGTGAAGGTCAAGCTGAAGACGCAGGAGGTCAAGCAGTTCTTCACTCGTATGCTCTTTCTTTTCCTTTTCAAATGCGAACGGGTTTTGGAAAATCCCGCGTCCGATCATTACACCGTCAATGCCGTACTTTTCGGCAAGCTCAAGACCCATTTGACGGTCGGCAATATCACCATTAATCGTCAAAAGCGTTTGTGGTGCCACTTCATCACGAAGTTTTTTGATCTCAGGGATCAGCTCCCAGTGTGCGTCGACATTACTCATCTCTTTTTTTGTTCGGAGATGAATGGAAAGATTGGCGATATCCTGCTCAAGAATATGCTTCAGCCAGTGGCGCCATTCGCCCACTTCCGTATAGCCGAGGCGTGTCTTCACGCTGACGGGTAGTCCGCCTGCTTTGGCAGCCTGGATGATTTCTGCGGCCACTTCCGGATGCCGGATCAGACCGGAGCCTTTTCCATTGGCTGCCACGTTCTGTACAGGACAGCCCATATTGATATCCACGCCGCGATAGCCCATCTCTGCCATTCCAATGCTCATCTGGCGGAAATACTCAGGCTTATCACCCCAAATGTGGGCAACCATTGGCTGCTCATCTTCTGTGAACGTCAGGCGGCCTTTCACGCTGTCTTTTCCTTTTGGATGACAGTAGCTTTCTGAATTCGTAAACTCTGTAAAAAACACATCAGGCCTTGCTGCTCCACTTACCACATGACGAAACACAACATCCGTCACGGCTTCCATGGGTGCCAGTACAAAAAACGGACGCGGCAGCTCAAGCCAAAAATTTTCTTTCATATTCTATCTGAACCCTTTCTTTAAAGGGAAACATGTTCCCGAAAATAATATATGATTTGCCTTCATTTGAATGACGAATAAAAATACAAAACTTCAATCAGTATCTACTTTACTGGGATCTCCTTAAAAGTGCAAGGGGACGAACCTTCGTGGCAATGATTCCCTTGGACACATTATAAATGTGAAGTCTTTTAAAAAGAAATTCTAATTGGGAAAAATGAGTACGTATTTAAAAGGAGGCGAACGGTGTAAAATCATCCTATACATAAGGATATTCCAGGGTGCAACGACAGGTTGCGCCTTGGTGCGCGCAGAACTCGCTTTACTTCATTTGCTCGATCCATCCATACTGAACCTGTAAAGAAAGGCGTTGAATTACATGATTTTTAGTGAACGGTTAAAAAGTGAAAGAGAAAAAAAGGGGTGGTCTCAGGCTGAGCTTGCTGAAAAGATTCATGTCAGCCGTCAGTCCGTCTCAAAATGGGAGACAGGAAAAAACTATCCGAGCATTGAGGTAATCATGGATCTTAGTGATTTATTTGGCATTACGATCGATGAACTATTAAGGAGTGATGCAGAATTGAAAGAAAAAGTGATCCAGGACAGCAAGCAGTTAGCGCATCCAAGGTGGAAGCTGCTGTTTGACAGTATGTTTTTAGTTGGCGCTTTCCTGCTCGTCTCAAAAATAATCATTATTGCGTTGAATTATTTTTTGGGAACCCAAATTCTCAACCTAGAGGGGGCGCCGAGATTTATCGCAAACTTTCTACCGCTTATATTAATGGTAGCAGGCGGCATTGGCAGTGACGCGTTGAAGGATAAGTATTCAGAGTAAAGCTCTCTTCTATATGGATGCAAAAAACAGCATGACCAGCGATTACTCATCACTGATCATGCTGTTTTTACGGATTCTCACATCCACATACCCCTGCTCGATCCGAACCTTCATATATTCATTTACCATTTCATCGTTTTCGCTCCATGGTACACGTACACTTGAGAGCATGTTCTCCTCGTCATCCAGAAAATCAAGGGATGTAATATCATGAAAGTTCAAAAGACGGCCAAGTATTTCAGGGCGGTCGTGGACGCGGTTACTGACTGGGTTGGCTGTGTACATACCTAGTGGTTCCGGCTGCTCCTCTGAGTTGTAGTTTAGTTCAGACTCGTCTTTCGTGCTGATTTGAAAATGAACATCGTCTGCATAAAACACATCATAATGTTCCCGGCTGTTCTCCCCTTTTTGGAGTGAATCGAAAGACAGTTTTTCAAACCGGTCTGCTTTCAGGATAATCGATTCCAGGTTTTCAAACACAATTTCAACAAAGCGGTGATTTTTCATTTAGCTGCCTCCTCGGGCTGTCACTTATGAATCTGGAAATCTCCGTAATAAAGTTTAAATCCATCCGTCGTTTCCGTGCAAATTGAGGTGAATCTATGGTAAATTTAACAGGAAAAGCAGTGAGAAAGGAAGAGTGAAATCGAAAATAAAATCACATTTACAACCGAACATACAACAGATGATTACTTGAAGATGCAGGTTAAGAGGCTGAAGCTAAGCGGAGAACTCAGAAAGATAAAAAAGAGGGCTTCTATTCTTGGCATGATTCTCTCCATTTTGCTCATGTTGATTTATGGATTCTTCAACACCCTCCTTGGCTTGATTGCGTCCGTGATTATTATTGTGCTGATGGGCGTCTTATTTCCTGAGCTTATTGAAAAAACCATGGTTAAGAATTTACGCAGACAGGTCAGCATGCCAAACATGGATCATGCCATCGGCAAGGCTGAATTTAAAATAGATGATTATTCACTCGTTAGAAAAATGAACTATTCATTACTTGAGTTTCGCTGGGATGGAATCATCCGCGTATCAGAAGATGAAAAACATTATTATTTTTTCCTATCTAGAATTCAACCCCTGTTCATACCCAAAAAACCAGCTGGCCTGTCGCACACAGAGCAGTTAAAACTAGAAAATAAAATTGAGCAGACGAGAAGAAGGATTAAGCTTGAGCATTGATGATCCGCTGAGTAATTTTCATTAAATTGAGAGTCTAGACCATAAGTGTCTCAGGCTCTTTGACCGGTTCTCTGCGCTTCAGGTGGACGCTTTCCGCAGGGACGACGCTGAGCCTTTTCAGGGCCCTGCCCTGTAAAGTCTCAGCTTGCCGTCAAATCCTGCAGGAGTCGCCACCTTCCGCTCCGCTCCCCTCCCCTCTTACCAAGAATTTATACACCCTCAAAAAGTAAACTTTTGAATGAATGTCGCAGATTTTTTACTTTCCATATCAAGAATAAATCCCCTTTGTTTTTGAAATATACTGGATTGGAGTGCATGAATGTTGACAACCATCTATTTAGTCCGTCACGCCCATTCCATTTATTCGCCAGATGAGCTGAACCGTCCCTTATCCGAAAGAGGAAAGGAAGATGCAGTCAGGGTGACTTCGCTATTAAAATTGGAGAAGATAGATACAGTGATTTCAAGCCCATATAAACGCGCGATTCAGACCGTTGAAGGAATTGCTCAGTATATAGAAAAAGAGATTAACATCGTTGAAGACTTCAGGGAACGGCTGCTTTCTGACAAACCTATCGAAGACTTTCAACACTCGATTTTAAAAGTTTGGGAGGATGCTGCGTTTTCATGGGAAGGCGGGGAATCCAACGTGACTGCTCAACAAAGAGGCGTTCAGGCGCTGTTTGAGGTGCTTGAAAAACACCAGGGTCAGCGTGTCGCAATCGGTACACATGGAAACATCATGGTGCTGATCATGAACTATTTTAATAAGCAGTATGATGTTAAGTTCTGGCGGGAACTTAAGATGCCGGACATCTATAAACTCAATTTTGAGGGCAAATCCCTGCTGCAGGTGGAGAGAGTGGAGTGTAAGCCATGTATATAAAAGATGACATTTATGGTACTTTTAAGGTAGAAAGGGTTTTAGAAGAGCTGATCCTTAGTGAACCTCTTCAGCGGCTGAAAGGGGTGCACCAAGGCGGGGCAGGCTACCTGGTAAATGAAAAGTGGAACGTCACCCGTTATGAGCATTCCGTTGGCGTGATGCTGCTGATCCGCTTGCTTGGTGGATCATTGGAGGAGCAAATTGCCGGTCTGCTGCATGATGTATCGCATACCGCCTTTTCACATGTGGTGGATGCAGTTTTTGAAAATCAGGCAGAGGATTATCATGAAAAGATCTATACATCTGTTGTAAAAGAGTCGGTCATTCCGTCTATTTTGGCGAAGCATGGCTATCATTATGAGGATATCCTGCTGGATGACAGTCAGTGGACGCTGCTTGAACAGCCGGCCCCAAAGCTGTGTGCGGACCGCGTGGATTATACGCTGCGGGATATGTACCGATACGGCCATATTACGTTAACAGAAATCAGCCGCTTTTTGCAGGACGTAAAAGTTTTGGAGGGGGAAATGTTCCTTCAAAGCATCGAATCAGCCGAATGGATCGTCGAAACCTACTTTAAAGAGGTTGTTGGTTTCTTTATGGATCCATTAAACATCTACAGCAATGACAGACTGGCAAATCTATTAAAGATTGCTTTAACTAAGCATATACTTACAGCAGATGATTTTCTTGGTAAGGATGATGAGGTGCTGGCTAAGATTCGGGCATCACACGACAGGGAATTAATGACGCTGCTTAATCAAATTAATCCAAATGTGCTGGTAAGAGAAGACAAGGCTCATTTTGATTTACATAGAAGGAATAAACTTCGCTTGCTTAACCCTTTTGTTTTCATTAACGGACAAATTATTTCTGCATCAGAAGTGTCGAAAAATGTCGAGAAGATGCAGAAGGAAGCATATAAAATAGCGGTGGCAGGGGTTTATGTGAAGATCCTTTCGAGCTGAGTGAGGAAGCTGACTAACGCTGGAAAGCTTCTGTTTCAGAGTTCCTCTTGAGCAGTAACCTCGTACGTAAAAAGAAAATAGATAATATAATACCCCCTATGAATCCCCCGATGTGTCCTGCCTTGCTGATATCAGCTATAAAAAACGTTCCTGCAAAAGCCAGAATAATGAATAGGGAAATCATTGCTTTTTGATGGGTTGTAAAATATTCCGGTCTTAAAAAAAGTAAGACAAGGAAAACACCAAGAAAGCCGAATCCTAACCCGGATGAACCTGCTAATGGAGAAGGGTAGTCAGAAAATAAATAAATAATCAACCCAGCAAAAATACTTAGTGAAATACAACTTACCATAAATTTGAAACTACCCATCATTTCTTCTAAAGGCCGTGCAAAAAAGAACATAAAGGGGAGATTAATTATAAGATGAAACAAACTCATATGCCCAAGTGAATACGTAAAGAGGCGCCATACTTGTCCTTCACGGACTAGTTGCTGGTCATATGCGCCTAATCGAATACGAACTTCTTCATCGTAGCCTCCAAGCAATAAAGCACAAAGCGTGAAGATTATATAGATTAGTATAAAACTCATCGTTACTGGAATCGTTTTTATGAATTCAAATTGCTTTCTCTTGACTATTAGCATTTAAGGCACATCCTATTTTACGTTTTCGAGAATGGTATATCCATAATTTGTATTATAGTATATAATTGCCAATAGTTAAATACAGAAAGAGAACCAATGTAAGCGGGGGAACTAGTTATCTATAGAAAGAGGTGAGCGAAGCGGAAGGCGGCGACTCCAGCAGGATATGACGGCAAGCTGAGACTTCGCAGGGCAAAGCCCAAGAAGGCTCAGCGTCGTCCCTGCGGAAAGCGTCCGCTTGAAGTGCAGCGAACCGGTCGTTTGTCCCGGGCTCGCTTTTATTTTGTCCAAGAAGGAAGCATATCGCCATGCGCTTCAATTAATTCATCACATAAACGAATAATGTCATCCATAGAAAGTTCAGCTGCAGTATGAGGGTCAAGCAGGGCCGCCTGGTAGATTTTTTCGGTTGATTCTGTCATAGCGGCTTCAATGGTTAGGAGCTGAGTATTAATATTTGTACGGTTGAGTGCCGCCAGCTGCTCCGGTAACTCACCCATATAAGCCGGTGTAACACCGTTTCGGTTGGCAATACACGGCACCTCTACCACTGCTTTTTCCGGCAGGTTGGAAATGAGTCCTCCCGTATTTAGTACATTGCCGGCAAACACGAAGGGGACATTTGTTTCCATGGCTTCAATTATGCGGGAACCATATTCCTTTGAACGTTCATGGGTTAAGTTCTTTTCGTGCAGGAGGTCTTCTTTTGTTTTCAGCCAGCCGTTAATTTGTGCTTCGCAGCGCCTCGGGTATTCATCCAGCGGAATATTAAATCTGTCAATTAGTTCAGGATAGTTGGTTTTTATAAAATAAGGATGATACTCAGCGTTATGTTCAGAGGATTCAGTTACATAGAAACCGAACTTGTCCATTAATTCATAACGAACCATGTCATGATGCATTGTTTTTTGTTTTTCTTTCGCTCTTTTTTTAATTTCAGGATAAAGGTCTTTGCCATTTGATTTAATTTCAAGAAGCCAGGCCATATGATTGATTCCGGCAATGCGCTCTTCAATGTTTTCATAAGGGATTTCTAGATCTCTTAATAAATCCTTCGTGCATATCTGTACACTGTGGCATAAACCAACCATTTTCACCTTCGTATAGCGGGATATTGCTCCAGTTAATGCGGCCATGGGATTGGTATAGTTTAATAGCCAGGCATCGGGGCAAACCTCTTCCATGTCCTTGGCGATGTCCAGCATAACGGGAATAGTGCGCAGGGCTCGAAATAATCCTCCGATGCCAATCGTATCAGCGATTGTCTGCTGAAGACCAAACTTTTTTGGAATCTCAAAATCAATGACGGTGCTCGGTTTATAGCCGCCAACCTGGATGGCATTGATTACATATTTTGCTCCTTCTAGCGCTTCTTTCCGGTTCGAGTACGTCTTAATCGTCACGTCTGATCCTACTGTTCTTTTCAACGCATTCAATAGCACGTCAGATTCTGAAAGACGGTCTGGATCGATATCAAACAGGGCAAATTCAAATTCCTGCAGAGCAGGTGACAGCATGCAGTCCCCTAATACATTTTTAGTGAAAATCGTGCTTCCGGCTCCGATGAATGTAATCTTTTTCATTGTGACCCTCCCATAACATTTTCAGTTGATTATTTACTCCATATTAATTAAGGTAAATCTTATACCAAATAATACAACGCTTTCATTTGGACAACAATGGTAAATAAAATGGGGAAGAGGGTAATATATTGCTCTATGAAAAGGATGAAACCCATAACAGTCTGGCTTATCATATTCCAAAAGAACCCTTGACTGAAGCGGTCCGTATTACGTCCATAGGGTGTGAGAAGAGGATCTCCACGGATTATTATTGGGATGGCCGATTTCGTCATAATGACCACAATACTTGTATTTTTCAATATACAATTAGCGGCTATGGACATTTTCAAACTGGAGAAAATACGTACACCATTAAACCTGGTGAGGCCTTTATCGTTAAAGTGCCGGGGGAGCATTGCTATTATCTTCCTGAAGAAAGCCCGGGCTGGGAATTTCTCTTTATTACTCTCGAAGGGTCGAAAGCGCAAGAATGCTGGAGTCAAATGATTGACCAATTTGGCATGGTGATGAAGATAGATGCAGCTAGTCCCCTCATATTTACGCTTCGTAAAATTTATCAATTTGCTTTAAGACAAGGCATTAGTGACACGTTTATCTCGTCTGCCCAGGGATATGAATTCATTATGGAGCTCTACCGCTATTCACTGGGGATGAGCAGCACCAACCTTAACCTGCCAGATGATCTTCGTGAAGCTGTCCGCTTTATAGAAACGCATTATGACCAACCGCTGTCCCTTGAAGACATTACAAAACGGGCAGCCCTCTCCAAGTATTACTTCACCAACAAATTTCAAAAATATTTAAAAACAACTCCCATTCAATACCTGACGAAAACACGTATAAAAAAAGCAATGGAGCTTTTAATTACGACCAATAAACCAATACAAGAAATTGCAGTAGAAACCGGATATACAAATGCTAACTATTTTAGTAAGGTTTTCAGAAAGATGATTGGGATGTCACCTGACAGCTTTCGCAAAGATAAAAGAATGATTGATTTTCAGCATATTATTATTGATTGAATTTTGACTGAGCTAACCTTTTAAGAGAACAGCAGCATAGACACTGAAGGTTAAAAAGGAACTAAATCAAGCTACGATGCATGGGCAGTAATTGCTTATGCATTATTTTTTGTATTTATTTTAGCTATGTTAAAGGTCGTTGCTGATATTTGAATCACCAATTGCAGGTTAGTGGAATAAGGTTAAGAGGTGTAAAAGGTGCGTTTCTGCACACCCTAAACATTGGCAGATATGCTGTCAAATCAGGCACAGGAGGGTTTTATCAACGAAGGTGCAAAGGTTGTTATTACAGATGTACTGACTGAGAACGGGGAAAAACTGCAGAAGCGCTTGGAGAAAACTGCTTATTCTTCAAACACGAAGTAACGAGCGAAGATGACTGGAAGCACGTTGTAGAAAAAGCCAAGGAACACTTTGGACCAATTAATATCCTCGTTAACAATGCAGGAATTGTGATCCAGGAGCCGCTTGAAAGCCTGAGCCTTGAAAACTCATACGCGGAATGACAAAATCGGCAGCTGTTGAGCTTGGACCACTGGGCATCAGAGTGTACTCTATACACCCGGGTATTATTAAAACTCCAATGACCCAGACACTTGAGCTTGAAGCTGTTCTTGAACAGATGCTACAGGTAATTCCGCTTGGACGTAGTGCTGAACCCGAGGAAGTATCACATCTATGTCTGTATCTCGCTTCAGATGAGTTCTGCTAGTCTTCCAGATCTGAATTCATCGTAGATGGCGGTATGATTGCCGGCTAAGAAAAATATTCGTTCGCTTTTGCGGACGAATTTTTTATTACCCATCAACCGCCTTTTGTTCGCCTGCTTCCACTTCTTTCAAGTATGATATTGAAAAGAGGTGATGAGATGAAGTTTATGGTAATTTGGTTATTCCTCCTTGCATACGCGGTCTTCCTGGCACCGGGCTCTGAGGGTTCAGACCCCGTCATGGAGCAGGTATTTGCAGGGAATTGGGATGAGATCGATCCGCTTGTACTGACTGTTTTTAACTCATTAGGTATTTTCCCTTTGGTTTTCCTCACGATTTTGTTACGCAATGACCGTCAAAAATGGCCTGCATGGCCGTTTTCGTTAGCTTCATTTGCCGGAGGCGCGTTTGCGCTGCTTCCATGGTTTGCATTTGGTGACCGTCCTGCAAAACGCGGTTTAAGAACACCAAAATGGATACTGCGCATACTGAGATCAAACATCTGGCTGATCTTATTACTCATTTTCTTTTTCGGAAATTTGCTTACCCTTTTACAGGGAATTTCTTTATCCGGATATCGTGAAGCATTTATGGAATCAAGCCTGGTCTCTGTTATGACGGTTGACTGGTTTATTTTGTGGGGGCTGTCTGTGAATGCGGTACACAGATTTTATCCTGATGCGAATAGAAAAGGTCTGGCGTGGATTCCGATTGCGGGCCCTGTGCTTGTGTTGTTTTTTGTGAAAGATGATCATTAATCAAAAAGGCGGGTTACCCCACCTTTTGATTCTGCTTCACCATTGACTGCTCTTCTATTTTTTTCAGATAAAGCGTCAGTAGTACTGCACCTGCAACCATCACCGCTCCAATCCATGGTGTGTGAATTAGCCCGATACTGTCTACAATCAGACCGCCAACAAAAGCGTCCACCTGCAGTGCAGCGAACCGGTCAAAGAGGCTGAGACATTTTTTGTCCCGGTCTCTTTTGTCGTATTGAAAAACAACCTTAACCTTTAACAATGCCATTATTTTAAATAAATCATTGCATATCTTTTTCTGTCTGTGTATAGTGTATATAAAGTATATATACAATATATCATTAATGATGAAGAGGGATTACCATGCAGATTTTAATTTCCAACAGTTCAAAGGAGCCGATCTACGAGCAGATTGCGAACCAGGTGAAGTCATCTATTTTGGCAGGTGAGCTCGAGGAGGGGGCAGCGCTTCCCTCGATCCGTCAGCTTGCAAAGGATTTGCATATCAGCGTGATTACGACGAAGCGCGCGTATGAGGAGCTTGAGAAGGCAGGATTCATTTATTCTGTTGTCGGCAAAGGCTCGTTTGTCGCAGAGCAGAACTTAGAGGTTATCAGGGAAAAGAAGCTGAAGGTGATTGAGGAGCAGCTGTCTGCGGTCATTTCAAACAGCCGTGAGATTGGCCTGTCTCTAGAGGAAATGAAAGAGCTGCTGGACATTTTATACAGGGAGTGAATGAGATGGAGCATGTGATTGATTTACATAATGTATCGAAAACGTATAAGGATTTTTCGATTCCGACGATGAATCTGCAGGTAAAGCAGGGGTATGTAACGGGATTGATCGGAGCCAATGGAGCGGGGAAGTCGACAACTATAAAGCTGATGATGAATTTAATCCAGCCTGACGCGGGGGATGTGAAGGTATTCGGACAGGACTACGCATCCCATGAAAAAGCGATTAAAGAACGGATTGGTTTTGTCTATGACGGCAATGTGTTTTTTGAAGGATTGAATTTAAAGGATATTAAGAGAATTGTCGGACCGGCCTATAAACACTGGAACGATCAGCTGTTTTATCAGTATGTTGAAATGTTTGAGCTGCCGCTTAAAAAACCGATTAAAACCTTTTCAAAAGGCATGCAGATGAAGGCGTCACTTGCGATTGCACTGTCACATGAGGCAGAACTGATAATCATGGATGAGCCGACGGCGGGGCTGGATCCGGTTTTCAGGCGTGAGCTGCTCGATTTGTTGCAGGACCTGATGCTTGACGGGAAACGGACAATCCTGTTTTCTACCCATATCACAACGGATCTTGAGCGGATAGCGGATTATATTGCCTTTTTAAACCGCGGAGAACTCGTCTTTAATCAAACGGTACACGAGGTGTCTGAAACCTATGCACTCGTGAAGGGCGGCACAGATCTGCTGGATCGAGATACAGAAAAATCCTTTGTGCATGTACAGCGCGCAGCGACGGGCTTTGAAGCTCTGACGGATAATGTGAATGCAGTAAGAGAAGTATTTGGATCCTCCGTCATGATTGAACGGGCTACGCTTGAGGATATCATGTTTTATACAAAAGGGAGGAAAAGCTATGCTTAATCTGATCAGACGAGACGTGATCTTGCAGAAGAAATTGATTCTTGTATTCATTCCTTTTATTTTGTTTTTTACTTTGATGGAGGTACACCCCATTTTGACGTTTTTCGTAGCCAGTGTATATGTGCCTTTTAATGCATACGCATATGATGAAAAATCAGACGTAAATATTCTATTGAATTCGCTGCCGTATACACGTAAAGAAATTATAGCGGCACGCTACCTCGGTGCTCTTTTCTACATGGCAGCGGCCATCGGATTATCAATCATTGCAATGCTGCTATTCAGCAAAGACTTTTCAGTCGTAGATGTAGGGATGGGAGCAGGCGCTTTCTTGCTATTTGGAGCGATTACCTTTCCACTGTTCTACATATTAAAACAGGGCTATATAACAGCGACCCTCATGTTTGTGATTATTATAGGTGCCTTAATGGGACCTTTTCTGGTAAGGGTTTTAGGGGATCATCTTCCGGCGATTGCACAATTCTTTACTGAGACTTCAGAAACGGTTTTATACTCTGGCGCAGCCATCATTGCCATCGTGTTCTATACCGTGTCGTGGGGATTTACCACGCTTATTTATCAGCGCAAAGCGTTTTAATCAGAATCCTGTTGTCTCATCTGGAGAGAACAGGATTTTTTATGTTAAAAGTAAGAAAAGTCAGTTAATATGGTAGAATTGACGGTGCTAAGACGAAATAATAAGGAGCCACTACATGTCGTTAGATAATTTTGAAGAATACAATGACCCCGCACTATACGATAAAGAAAATGAGCACTATCTTTCCGAATTGCCCTTTTTACTAAAGTGGGCTTCTAACACGCAGGGAACGATTCTCGATTTAGCCTGCGGCACGGGGAGAGTGACCATTCCGTTAGCTCAGAAAGGATACCGTCTTGCAGGAGTGGATATTCATAGGGGAATGCTGAATGAAGCCGAAAAGAAATCAGCTGTCGCGGGCTTGAACATTGATTGGATCGAGCAGGACTGTACGAAGCTTAATTTAAACTTTAGAAGTCATTTGGTCTATTCTGTCGGCAATTCCTTTCAGCACTTTTTAACAAATGAAGCGCAGGACGGCTTGCTTTCTTCTGTAAATGAGCATTTGGAAACGGACGGCATCTTTATTTTCGGGACAAGGTTTCCAAGCGCTGAGGAGCTGCTTCAGCCGAGTACAGAGGAATATTGGAGAACGTATACGGATCGTGACTTCAAAGTGGATGTTTCGACCCTCAGTCACTATGACGCTCTAAATCAGATCCAGCATTACACTACGATTCGAAAGTTTAAAAACAGTCACGGTGAACTGGTGGATGAGAAGCGCACAAAAATCAGTTTACGATACGTCTTTCCGAAAGAAATGGAACGCATTCTTTACGCAAATGGATTTGATATTGCTGCCGTGTATGAGGACTGGAATGATACACCTGTGACAGATGACAGCATGGAAATGGTTTATGTGTGTAGAAAAGTACGGTCTATTTAAAAAGAGTCTGCTGCCACAAATGGGACAGCAGACCTTTTGTTTCACCCCAATGCAGAGGGTAAGTCATTCCTCAGACTGTGGGTTATTCATTAATTCCCTTTACTTCTTTGGCGGGTACACCGGCCACTACACGATCACCCGGAACATCTTTAGTCACGACTGCGCCTGCGGCAATGATCGAATTATCTCCGATTGTCACACCGGGCAGGATTGTCGCGCTTGAACCGATCCAGACGTTTCTGCCAATGACGACAGGAGAAGAGAAAGTAGTATTCCTCGTTTTTAAGGGAAGACCGTGATTCAATGTGCAGATTGTCACGTTCATGCCGATCATCGATCCATCTCCAATGTGAATCCCGCCCCTGTCCTGGAAAGAACATCCGGTATTGAAAAATACGTTTTTCCCAACGGTAATATTTTTTCCAAAGTCAGTGTGGAATGGGGGAAAACACATAAAAGAAGAATCGACTTTCTTGCCAGTCAGCTCACTGAAAAGCTCCGTAATTTTATCTTTTGAGTGGAAATGAGAATTTAATTTCATTGTGATCTTTTGAGCTTCAAAGCTGCACTGGACCAACAAGTCATGTAAATGCCGATCCTCTCCTGAAATCGGATTCCCTTCCCTGCAAAACGATATGAACTCATCCATTTTCAAGTCAGGTCACCTCGATTACATTGTGCTGATATCAATAACGAAGCGGTATTTAACGTCAGAGTCAAGCACGCGTTTATACGCATGATCGATGTCATCAGCCGAGATGATCTCAATGCTCGGCGCAATGTTGTGCTCTGCACAGAAGTTCAGCATGTCCTGGGTTTCACGGATGCCGCCTATAAGCGAACCGGCGAAGGAGCGGCGGTGAGGAATCAATGAAAAGGCGTTGACTTCCAAGGGCTCTGCAGGTGCTCCGACATTTACAAGAGAGCCATTCAATGCCAGCAGGGACAGATAGGCATTCAGATCAATCTTTGCACTGACCGTATTAATAATCAGGTCAAAGGTGCCGGCAAGCTCGGTAAAGGTATCTTCGTCACTTGTCGCGAAGTAGTTTTTTGCGCCGAATTGCAGACCATCTTCCTTTTTATTGAGCGTACGGGAAAGAACGGTTACTTCTGCTCCCATTGCATGAGCAATTTTCACGGCCATATGACCAAGTCCGCCCATTCCTACTACCGCCACTTTTTTACCAGGTCCCGCATTCCAGTGGTTGAGAGGGGAGAAGGTGGTAATACCCGCGCATAGTAAAGGAGCGGCCTCATCCAATCCGATGCTTTCAGGGATGCTGAGAACAAATTCTTCTGTAACCACGATATGTGTGGAGTAGCCACCCTGAGTCGGTTCACCGTACTTATCGGTTCCGGCATACGTCGGGATATTTCCTTTCAAGCAATATTGTTCTTCTCCTTCACGGCAGTTCTTGCACTCCCCGCAGGAATCCACCATGCAGCCTACGCCTACGCGGTCTCCCACTTTGTATTTGGTCACATTTTCTCCTACATCAGTGACAATTCCTGCAATTTCATGTCCGGGAACAAGAGGGTAGTTTACTTCCCCCCATTCGCCATGTGCAGTATGAATATCAGAATGACAAATGCCGGCAAATTTAATTTCAATCAGTACATCCGTAGTGTCCAATTCACGACGCTTAAGTTCAGCTTCACGAAAATTTTGATCGGGACCGTGTACCGCTCTGGCTTTTGCAGTTACCATATAAAAACCTCCACTTGTTAGTTTAAGAGAAACGGACCTGGAGCAATCTCCTGGTTCCCTGACTCTTGCCCTCAGTCTAAACCCTACAGTTAACTCTAGGTCAAGAATGAACATGCTGAGAATTTTGACAGAGAGAATACGGGCTGATAAGATCATTTCAATACTTATAGTTAACTCGAAATCTACTGTGTAAAAGGAGAAAATGCATGAAAACCTATTCCATCAGTGAAGCAGCAAAATACCTGGATTTAACCGCCTACACCTTGCGCTATTATGATAAAGAAGGATTGATACCCTTTGTGGAGCGAACCGAAAGCGGCACAAGGCGGTTTAAAGAAAAAGACCTTGACGCATTGAGAATGATTGAATGCCTCAAATCAACAGGAATGCCGATAAAAGAAATCAAGCATTTTATCGACTGGTGTTCAGAAGGGGATGCTACATTACAGCAGCGCTATGATATGTTTCTTGAAAGAAAGGCCTGTGTAGAGGCACAGTTAGAAGAAATGAAAAAGACGATTGAAATGATTGAGCACAAATGCCGGTACTATCAAACAGCAGTGGAAGCTGGGACAGAAGACATCCATAAGGGTGCCCGACTGGAGTTTCCTGAGTATTAATGGTCTGATCATCAATGGGGGATTCTATGCAGAAAAGCTAAGAAGACGTCCGTAATAAGCTATTTTAAAACAAAAAATTGGAGGAAAGGTGCCTCCCAAGAGCGTTTCCTAAGAGGATATGCAAATCGCAAGAATGATCTACGTCTGCAAAAAGGTCGGATAGTATGGGCTTTTCACGTAACACTATACTTTCATCCTCCGGCATTTTATACTACTACTATAAAAGAAAGGAGGTAAAAATATGGAACATGATATTTTAAAAGCGATTGCCGAGCTTCAAAAGAATATGGAAAGCCGCTTTGAAAAAGTAGATCATCGCTTTGATGGAATCAATGAGCGTTTGGAAAATCATGATGAGCAATTTACGGGAATCCGCACGCAGCTCAAAGAACACGATGGGCAGTTTATCGGAATCCGCACGCAGTTGAAGGGACATGATGAGCAGTTCACCGGAATCCGCACACAGCTGAAAGAACATGATGAACAGTTTACCGGAATTCGCACACAGCTGAAGGAACACGATGAGCAGTTTACCGGAATCCGCACACAGCTGAAAGAACATGATGAACAGTTTACTGGAATCCGCACACAGCTGAAGGAACATGATGAGCAATTTACCGGAATCCGTTCGCAGTTAAAAGAACACGATGGCCAGTTTACTGGAATCCGCACGCAGCTTAAAGAGAAATTCACAGGGGTTCATACACAGCTTGACCGCATGGAGCATGAGCGTCAGGCAGAAATTATGTCTATGCTTAAACATATTTCCCAAAAACAAGACGTCAATAATCAAAATAATGATTATTTGCTGCACAAAAACCAAGAGCATGATAAAGAAATCTTCCGTTTGAAAAAACACATCCAAAGTTAACTTCACGTAACCCCGCACGTCTTCAAACTTACTCTCCAAATGAACTATTTCATGGTAAAACAGCAGTGATGGCAAGGCTGTTTTACCCATTCAAAAAATTGTGGGTGCAGCCTAAGAATTTTCTGTATGATCAAAACCAATAGAAAAGTTAGCGAGGATTCCATATGCTTTATCATGAAGAACAGCAAAGAATAATGGTGAAAGTAATTGATTATATAGAAGAGCACCTGACAGAAGAGTTGTCTCTGCAGCATTTAGCCTCAAAATCGACGTATTCCACCTTTCATTTTCAGCGGCTGTTTAAAGAGATGATCGGAGAAACGCCAGCTGCGTATGTAAAGCGGATCAGGCTTGAGCATGCGGCTCATATGCTTATTTATGAGCGGCATCGCTCCATTACAGAAATCGGCATGAATTGCGGCTTTTCTTCGTTATCCTACTTTACGTACTCCTTTACAAACTATTTTAAAACGAGCCCGAAAAATTGGAGGAACGGTGCCTACCTTGAACGTTTTCCAAGAGAATATGCAAATCGCAAGAAATCGAAAGTTCTCAGCAGAAAGTTGAAAGCAGACGAGGAGAATGAGTCCTATAATGAATTTAAATGGCTCGATTTAAAAAAGGTGAAGGTGATTCGCCTTCCTGATGCTTATACAATTAATCGCTATCACATTGGCTCATATGTTGAAGGGATTCCTGAGGTATGGGAAGGTCTTTACCGCTGGGGGAAATCAAGAGAAATCATCTCGTCATCCACGCTCATGATCGGCATACCAAGAAACAATCCGTATATTACCCCTCCCGAAAAAAGCTTTTATGACTGCCGGTTGGCGGTATCAGCTGTTGGAAACGAAGATGAAGAGCGTTTTTCGTTTAAAGGGGGAAGATACGTCCTGGTTGAATTTGATGAACCGGTTTGCTATGAGGACCGGGGGACGTTAATTGAGTGTTATTCAGAGCTGTACAGCTACTGGCTGCCGCAATCCGGTTTCCGGTACCTTGGCAATCCCATTGAGCTTATCGAAATGAAGGAGGATGAGGATCAGCTTACACTTCAAACGCGGATCTACGCGATCGCCTTGCCCATCGAGCCTGACTAATTTGGAGGGATCGTATATGATCGCATACAGTTCACCTATTGCCGTGCTTTTTGGGGCAATTCTCTACATTATTTATGGCACAATTTATTATTCCATCCTATTGAAGGATAAAAAGGGACAGAGCACCCCTCCCATTCATTACGTCATTTCTATTGTTATTGCTTTTATCAGTTCATTTCTTATCGGAATTCTGGTTCAAAGCACTGGTGCAGACGGAATGGCTCAGGGTGCACTCATTGGTTTTATCATTGGAGCCATCATCACACTTGTTTATTTTAAAAATTCCCTCTTTGGGCTAATCACGAAAAAGAATTTTACCATTGCAGCAGGGGATCACCTGATCATATTCACCCTGCTTGGAGCGTTACACGGATTTTTTATGTAGTACAGAGGGCAGAGTGAAAAGGGAATGTATAAAAGTGCCCCATTTACTCTGCCCATATCCTTGTCATTCGCAATTTTCCTCGCCCCCGGACAGATCCAGGCGGCAAGCCAATTCGTCCAGCAGTCTTCTGTAACGGATAAATTCTTCTTCATCCAGTCCCAGTACTTCATTAATTTTTGCAGGAATCTCCTGTGCATCCTCTTTTACAGCCCCGCCTTTTTCTGTCAGAGTGATCACAAGCTGACGTTCATCCTCAGGGTTGCGGGTTTTCTTTACATAGCCCATCTCAATTAATTTATTTATTAAAGGCGTCAGCGTTCCGGAATCAAGCTGCAGGCGCTCTCCGATTGATTTTAATGGGATGAAATCCTGTTCCCATAGCACCAGCATGACGAGATATTGGGGGTAGGTCAGGTTGAGGGGTGCCAATAAAGGACGGTACCGCTTGCTTATTTCCTTGGAAATGGCGTAAAACGGAAAGCATAATTGGTTGGATAACGATAATGGATTCAAAAAATCTCCTCCTGAGAGAAACATATAATTTGCAAATAAATTTAAGTTGTGTAAAATTAAATTGTACACAACTTAAATATATCATAGTTTACAGGAGGAATCATGTATGAAGAAACTATTTACTTCAACCGCAACAGCAGTCGGCGGACGTCAGGGACGCGTAACATCAGAAAGCGGCTCATTTGACCTTCCACTGGCTATGCCAATGCCTGGTGCAGACACAAAAGGTGCAAGCAACCCGGAAGAGCTTTTCGCAGCAGGATACGCAGCATGCTTTGATTCAGCTATGAACATCGTGGCGCAGCAAAAAAATATTCAGCACGAAGGCTCTGAAATCACAGCGCATGTATCCCTCAACAAAGGAGACGCAGGCTATATCCTTTCCGTTGAAATGGACGTATTGATTAAAGGAGTAGAAGAAGACGTGGCGCGCCAATTAGTAGAAGAAGGCCACCAGGTATGCCCTTACTCCAACGCAACTCGCGGCAATATGGATGTTAATTTTACGGTTCGTACAGCTTAATTAATAAATGAATGAAGGGGCTGGGACAATGTCCCAGCCCCTTTTTTGAATAAAGAGTTATTAATTTCTTCTTCCTTTCGTAATAAACGATAGTAAAAACCTCACTGTAGAAACCCTTAAAGCAAGGATTGATAGTGTATAGACGGTTGCACCAACCAACGCTGCCGTGGCTGTATTTAAAAGGCTTGGCAGGGATGGGGTAAGTATTCTAAGAGTATACAAGGCTGTCATCATGATAATTACGGATAGTACAATTTTCAACAGATCCATCGTCAGGTCAAGTGAATTAAATCTACCCGTCAACTTAATGAAAAGGTAAAAACTTATAACAAAGTAAATCAAAGCTACTAATGAGGAGGCTAAAGGAATTCCTAAATAGCTATTCAGTGCTTTGGTTAAGAAAAAATTCAAAAAAATGTTCAGCAGTATAGACAGAAGTCCAATTCTTAGAATAATTTGACCTTTTTGCAGAGCGTAAAATCCTTTACTTAGTATAGCCTGCAGACTGAAGAAAAGAACGGAACCTATATAAAAATACGCTACGTTTGTAGTAGCCGCAGTCGCATCCTCTGTAAATTCTCCCCTTTGGTAAATCACCTCAATAATTGAAGGCATCAGCCACACTATACCTGCTAAAGCAGGAAGCAAAATGAGAGACAATAAGGAAAATCCTCTTTGCAGGCCCGACTTAAATAAGTCTGGATTTTTCGCTGACTGAGCTTTTGATAGCATTGGAAAAATAAGAGTCGCAATCGCTACCCCAATTATGGCTTGTGGGAAATGAACCAGGTTTTTAGCATTATTAATATAGGTAACAGCTCCTTCAGGGAATTGACTGGCAAATATATTATCTACTGTTAAATTAATTTGACCTATCATTACGGTAACCGCTACAGGAAAAAACACGATATAAAAATCTTTGATTTCTTTCCAATCCATTTTGCCCTTGAGGGTGTAGGTTCCTTTTTTAATATAGAAAAAAACTTTGATGAGAAGAGACAAAACGGTTCCAGCGACATACCCAAGAGCTATAGAATAAATGCCAAGAGTGTGCGCAAAAAGAACAGTACTTAGGATCGAAGAGCTTATTACTACTATTTGAGAAAGAACTGATATGGTAAAGCGGCTATTCGAATCAAAATATGCTTCTAAAACTGCGTTCATCCCCACTGCTGTGATTGAAGAAAAATAGATGATGGTTAGCAGTACGGCTGCTTCTAATGCTTGAGGATGTAAATCGCCATAGAGAATAGGAATGTAAAGAGGCGCCAAAGCAGCACCCAAAAGAGACAGGAAGATGCTAACTAAAAGAGTACCTTTCATTACCTGAGGATAAATGATAAGGTCCTCTTTCATTTTTTACCGCATCAATGTAAGTGGGTACTAAAGCATTCTTCATACCGGTGTTTAGAAAAAGAATAACCATGTTTGCCATATTAAATGCTACAAAATAGGCATCTGTACTTAAACTGACACCAAAGTAAAAAGAGACTGTCATATCTCTGAGCAATCCCGATATTTTTAAAAATATTGTGGCCATTAAAAAAAGCACACTATATAACCCAAAATTTGATCTCACGTTCAAAACCTCTTCAAAAAGATATATTGTTAGATTCACATAAAGTATTAATGTCTGAATAGTTAAGGTTACTGCGTATATAAAAAGTTCCTGATTAATATTAACACATTTATCCATTTAGGAATGAAGATAAAAAATTTAGCAGCTTTTAAACAGAACAGTTAATAATCAGAAGAATGAATATTTAAGTAATTTAGTTTGGAACACAAATTCTAAGCTTTATAGCAGGTATAATTTTATCAAAGCTTTGAAGGTAAACTCTGTGGAGTTACAGAACTTCATATAGACACCAAAATTTCATGAAATACAAGCAAATGGTTTAAATAAAAGTAAAAGGAGGCTCCATTTGAAAGATATATCAGATTGGCCAATTATAGGGTATGGAGAAAATAGTACGTTAGAAAAATTTGAAACTGTTTCTCCACAAGGGATTCAATACGTAATGAAATTTCCTAGACCATTTGATGGAATGAGAACAAACTGGGAGGATTTTAACGAAGTTATCGCATCAAAAATTGCAAAAATGCTGGATTTGTCATCTGTAAATGCTGAAATGGCTTATTATAAGGGTAGGCGTGGTTGCTTAATGAAACATTTTGGTCAATAAACAAAAGCAGAGGATAGAGAAACCATCGCCTCTCTAATGGCAGCTCAGTTTGAAAGTGAATACGAAAAGTTACATGGCTCGTCTCTTCCCAATCAAGAACGCATGAGAGCTTTTTTACTACTATTTGAACAATTTAAGCATTATAATATTTTGAAGGAAAACTTTGTTTACATGAATTTATTTGATATATTAATTGGCAACCAGGATCGCCACGGTCATAATTGGCAGCTGCTATACAGGCAGGACAAAGTGTTTTCTAGTCCGTTATATGATAATGGTGCATCGTTAGGGTGGCAATTGCCGGATGAGCGATTAAAAATAATTTTAACTTCCCCTGAAGTAATGCATAGATTATATAAAAATACACTATTAAAGATTGGGTTAGACAATAATCAGTCACCTAAAATAAAAGTAACATCTATTTTAGATTATTTATTTACTCAATACCCACAGTACTCAAATCGTTTCTTAGACAAACTTGAAGCTTTTGATATTGATTATTTTGAGGAATACTGCAGTAACTTACCTTTAATTTCAGAAACCAGAAAGAAATTTCTTGTTCAATACATATCATATAGACAGCAACAGATAATAAAAAAACTGAAAGGAGGGTCTGCCAAATGATAAAGCAGAAATCACTTTTATTGATATGGAAGAACAAAAAAAATGATAGCTACTATCATATCGGTACGTTGTCTTTTGACGGCAGCTTTTATACATTTGAATATTCAATAAAAAGTGACTCAACTCGAAATTTAAAAGCTGCAATTGAAAGTGGATATTCACACCATCCGGCATTTCCGGTATTGGACAAGATTTATAAATCAGACCATCTGTTTGAATCATTTAATCGTCGAATACCTGATCGATCGCGAATAGGATACGAAGATTTTATGGGAGAGTTCAATTTATCCTTAAATTCAGATCGAATGGATATACTTCAAGCTACACGTGGCGCATTAGCAAATGATCCTTATACTTTTGAGCCGCCTTTACGCTTGTACAAGGATTCATTACGCGCTTCATTTTTCATAAACGGGATGCGTCACCAGACGTCTATTCATAAATCGTGGATGCACGCAGTGAGCGCTGGAGATCTTTTAAAGTTGGAGTTGGAACCTGATAATATAGTGGATCCTTTTGCAGTGAAAATATTGACCGCCAATAACATTCATTTAGGGTACGTGCCCGGAATCTATAATAAAGCTTTGCACGCCTTGTTAAAACGTAATGTACCGCTTACTCTATTGGTACGTAAAATTCGGCCCGCGTTTTCACCTCAATGGTGGATCGAAGTGCAATTTGAGGCACAAGTGAACGTAAGTGATACAGATTTACTTGAAAAAGCAAATTTACATCATTTACTTCACCGTGAGTCTGCATAAATAAGGAATAGCAAAAAGCGATTGACTCTCTAGGAGGGCTGATTGCTTTTTTAATTTTGAAGACCTAAGAGAAAGTAGAACGTTGATCGCTTATACAACCTTTTATCAATAAAAAAACTGTAAATTCAAAATAGTAATGTTAAAATAAGTAATTAAACAGCAATGGTCAAGGAGGGGTTCGGTGAAACTGGCAGAAGCGTTGATTTTACGAGCGGATTATCAAAAACGAATTGAACAATTGAGGCATCGCCTTATTCAGAATGCGAGAGTTCAGGATGGGGAAGAGCCGAATGAAGACCCTAAGGATCTCCAAAAAGAGCTGCTTCAGATTTTAAAGCAGCTAAAGGAGCTTATTCAGGGAATTAATCGGACAAACCTTACAACCTCTTTTGATGAAGAAAGATCGCTTGCAGATGCATTAACAGAGCGGGAGCTGATTGGACAGGAACGAAGGATTTTCAGTGAGCTTGCTGAACAGGCTTCTGTTCGTCACGACCGGTATTCCCGTACGGAAATCAAGTCCGTGTCCACAATTAATGTGAAGAAAACACAAAAACGGGTGGATGATCTGTCACAGGAATATCGTCAGCTTGATACAAGAATTCAGGAATTAAACTGGTTGACCAGCTTGATTGAGTAGGACAGCCTGCAGGTAGCGATGGAAAAGGCGAGTACCAACCCACCAATGGGAAAATTGGAAGGTAACTTAATGGTACGGGCTTAGGGGCAGCCCTAATGGTTCGAGTCCTGTCTAACACTGACGCCCATTACGGTTACATGATTACAAATGCGCATTTACATTTTACAACCTGGTACTGATTTTCCTATCGTGAGGGAGGGAACGGGGATCTAAACTTTCGGCATTTTGCCGGAAGTTTTTTTAATGAAGAATGTTTGTTATAGATGTTAGCTGCAAATCAAAAAAACCTTTGATTCTATATCATTTTCTGCTTGGCGCTTTCTTCTTTATAAGCTATGATAAGGATGTTAATTTGACGAAATAATCTGAAAATAAAAGGAGGAAAAGGGATGGGAAGACTGGTTCATTTTGAAATTCATGTAGATGATATGGAGAGAGCGAAAAAGTTTTATGGGGAAGCATTTGGCTGGACGTATGAAGACTGGAGTGAATATACGGGGATGCCTTATTTTGGGGCTGTAACGGGCGATGACAGTGAAATGGGGGTAAACGGGGCACTCATGCAGCGTCAGGGTCCTCCACCAGAAGGAAATCAGGCGGTAAATGGATATGCCTGCACCATGATGGTCGAGGACTTTGATCAGACTGAAGAGATCATACTTGCGAATGGCGGCATCGTGGCGTTAGCCAAGCACGCGCTCCCGGGAATGGCATGGCAGGGATATTTTAAAGATACAGAAGGCAATATTTTTGGCATTCATCAGCCGGATGAGCAGGCAAAATAAGGAGGGGACCATCTTTGGATCGATCAAAGATGGCTTTTTAGATTAGCTCTTTATTCTTCTTATACGAGCGCTTAAGCGAGATAAAACTGGATACATACATGAGTAGAAATACTGTCAATAAGAATCCGGCGACTTCCGTCCAGTCACTCCAGGTTGCAGGAAATTGAAAAAAAATAAAGTACAAGCAGACAAAAATCAGAATAAAAGAGAGTGATTTCACAAGAATCATAAAGAAAAAAGCAAAGAGCGGGAGGGCTCCTTGCTTTTTTATGATAGCACCTGCTTCATTACATCCCGAACCGCCGGAAGATCCGCTGGCGCCCAAACGAGTGATTCAAGGTTTTGGCGCGGCAGCCAGATAAGCTTTGAATGCTCGGTTGCCACAGGTGTGCCGCTAACAAGTTCAGCTTTGATTGAGATCAGGTGAATAATGAACGTATCGTACTCGTGTACATTTTCGTTGATGATGTCATGCGCTTTAATGGTGCATAGGAGCTCCTCTTCAATTTCTCTTTCCAGTGCCTCCTGCAACTGTTCACCATTTTCCACTTTGCCGCCTGGGAATTCCCACATATTTGGGATCAGCATGTCGTGAGAGCGCAGTGCGCACAGAATTTCGTCCTTCTCGTTTTCAATAACTGCAGCGACTACTTGGACTGTTTTCTTCATAAAGACAGCTCCTGATCAATAAAATTTATTATGTACATGGTCGCGCTTAACGGGACCTTTCAGCCTGCCTGCTGTTTTTAACAGGATACTTCAATCCGTTCTTCTTAATTTTTTCTCTCACGATTTCCTCCACATCCAAGTTCAGCTCACTGCATAGAGTCAATGAGTAAATCAGGACATCCGCAATTTCTTCTTTAATGTTTTCCATGTTCTGTTCAATGGCTTGCTCGTTACTTCTCCACTGAAAGTCTTCTAACAGCTCTGCTGCTTCTATTGAAATGGAAATGGCGAGGTCTTTTGGATTATGCGATTTATTCCAGTTCCTCTCCTCACGAAATTCATTTATGGCTTGCATCAGATCATCTAATTGAGTCATCCGCTTCAGTCCTTTTTGTTTACTCTTATCCTATCACACTGCTTTTTTAAAAATAGACTTTGTCGAACATTCACGATTTAATGAGATCATTTGAATCTATTTTGGGCGCACGTTCGTATGTAAAAGATCATGATCGTTTATTTCATCAAAAGGGGGTTGAAAATGGAACAACACAGTCAGAAAAAACCAGCGCAAGTACTGCCTAAGCTGGCAGCTAAAGCTGGACAGCTTGCAGGAGGGGCTTTAGTCGGTGTTTTAATTGCTACATATATTATACGAGAAGATGTAGCATTCAGCCTGAATGGTGTGGTCTATCTTTTATTTGTCATGTTATTCAGCATTATTCTCAGTGTCATGATTCATGAGACTGGTCATGCAATCGGCGGGAAGCTTGGCGGCATGGAAGTCATGAATCTTTCCTACGGCCCTTTCGTCTATGCAAAAGTAAACGGAAGGAAGCGGTTTTTCTTCCGGCTTCCGGCACTTGGGTACTTGGGACGTGCAATGATGCGTTTTCCTGAACCGATCCCGGAAAGAGACATGCGAAAAAAGCTGCTTCGATTTATTTATGCAGGCCCGATTTCAAATCTGGTGATCGGTATCCCTGCTGTTGCTGCAGCGTACTTGATTTGGCCGTCTGGCGCTTTGTTGATTTTTGGAGTAATCAATCTATTCTTCGGACTGACAAATCTGGCTAATGTTGAAACGGCAGCCGGTGCTCAAAGCGATGGAAGAGTGATTGCGATGCTGAAAGGAAAAGAGCAGGGAGCTGAAGTGCTTTTGGTTAGCTATCAGCTGCTACAGGAGGATCCTCAGGCGATGGGGCGATGGAGCCGCGAAACGATAGAAAAGACAGTGCGAGTCATTGAACATTTTGAAGACTGGCCGCTCGCCTCTTCTCTTCTTTCCACGATTGGACCTTATTACTATACTTCCAATCCGGAACGCTTTCTTGAACTAACTGAAGGAAGAGTCTTTCAGCCCCGCTCAAAACAAGGGGTTATTCTGCAGGATATGATGGATGTGGCTGCCGCTGCTGGACTCTATTTTGCCGGCAAGCTAAAGGACGAAGAGAATATTGAAGAAAAACTTCAGCTCATCACAGACCGCGAGCCTGTATCCCGGCATCTGCGTGATGCATATTTAGCGATTGTAAGAGATCAAAATGAGAAGGCGCTTGCTGCTCTTGATCAAGTTGAAGCCGCAATTGGCGAGTGGCATCCGCTCTACCTTGAAGGAACCGCGCTGCACCAATTGACAAATGAAATGAGAAACAGGCTTTCATTAGAAACGTATTAAATGTTTCATGTGGAACATTCATTAAATTGAAATTAAAGCATAGGCAGGATGGTTTTTCCTATGCTTTAATCAAAACCAATCCTACCTATGCTGATCCACCAGAATTGGATTGCCATCCGGATCTTCAAGCGTAAAACTCGCAGGTCCCGAACTATTTTCATCTGCCTCGCTTGTCAGCGGTACGCCGGCTTCCTTAAGCTTTTTCTGCAATTCCCGCACATCTGTAAACGAATCAATATCCGCAGCATCCTGATCCCATCCAGGATTAAAGGTAAGCATGTTTTTTTCGAACATCCCCTGAAATAACCCAATCACGGTTTGTCCATTCTTTAAGATCAGCCAATTCTGCTCGATATTGCCTCCCAAATCTTCAAAACCAAGCTTTTCATAAAATGCCTTTGACGCGCGGATATCCTTTACATTTAAACTGATTGAAAAAGCACCTAATTGCATGTAGATCGCTCCTTTTCATAATAAAAATAGTCTCTTCTTAACCTAGTTCAACGTAAGAGTGGAGAATCCTGCATCATGATAGCAGTTTTACTAGATATGATAAGCTGTCCGAATTTTATCCGTTCAATCATTTCCTTCTTGACAGCACAATTTAAACCCTGTACACTGCATGTAACCGGTTACACAGGTCGAATCGAAATGTAACCCTTTTTAATAAATCAATATGTAACCGATTACATAAATGGCAGGATGTGATGAAATGGCAACGATCAAACAGGTGGCGCAAGAAGCTGGAGTGTCAGTGGCTACTGTGTCGCGGGTACTGAATGATAAAGGTTATGTTCACGAGGACACGCGCAAAGCTGTACGTAAGGCGATTGAAGATTTAGATTACAATCCCAACAGTGTTGCGAGAAGTCTTTTTAAGAAAACGTCCAATACGATTGGCCTTTTAATTCCCGATATTACAAACCCATTCTTTCCGCAGCTTGTACGAGCGGTAGAGGACGTCATGTATCCGAAAGGGTATACGACGATCCTGTTTAACAGTGATGAAAATATACAACATGAACTCGACTACTTAAAAGGAATGACTTCAAAGTATATTGACGGTTTTATTATCGTTTCAAATACTCTTAAGTGGGAGCATCTTGCGCCATTAAACGTGCCAGTTGTCGCATTAGACCGCCATATTGATGACAAAATTCCCTCCGTCACGATAGATAATTATGAAAGCAGCCGCAGAGCGCTGGAGTTTCTGGTCGACAGAGGATGCAAAAGAATTGCCCATTTAGCAGGTCCTTCTCATGTGTTTACTTCAGGTGAGAGAAGGAGAGCCTATCAAGACTTTATGAATGAAGAAGGACTGGATTCCATCATTCAGCAAGGAGCCTACGAGCTTCAGAGCGGCATGTTAAATACGATGCAGCTGTTAACTAAAGACAAGCAGATCGATGCTATTTTTGCCGGCAATGATGTGATGGCGATCGGTGCTTTAAAAGCAGCCGCCAAACTTGGTATTAAAGTGCCTAAAGAACTCTCTGTCATGGGCTTTGATGGTGTTGAGTGGGGCACAGCAGTCACGCCGGAATTAACCACTATGCAGCAGCCTATTTATCAAATTGGAAAAAAAGCAGCAGAAATGCTGTTGAAGCGGCTTGAGAATCCTAAAGTGTCTGCGGAGCATGTGAGGTTGAATGCTGAATTAACCATTAGACAATCAACAATATAAGGAGTGATCACATGATTACAGTTGCAGGCAGTTTAAATATTGACCTCGTGACAGAGGCAGAGAGATTTCCGCTTCCGGGAGAAACCATTCTGGGTTCGGGTTTCTCCACTGTCTTTGGCGGAAAAGGAGCGAACCAGGCCGTTGCAGCATCCAGGCTTGGAAGTGAAGTAAAGATGGTGGGTCGTGTAGGAAATGATCTATATGGAGAGAGCTATGTAGCGCATTTAACAAAAGAAAAGATTGATGTGTCTGATGTGAAACCGGTTACACATTTACCCACAGGCACCGCTTCTATTGTTGTAGCGGAGCAGGACAACCAAATAATCGTAGTGGCAGGAGCTAATAGCGAAGTCACCCCTGCGTATGTGAAGGATGCGATGAATGAGCTGGAAAAAGGCATCCTGCTTGTTCAGTTAGAAATTCCGGATGATGCTGTTGAGCAAGCAATGAAAGCGGCAAAGGAAAAAGGGTGGATCGTTATTTTGAATCCCGCTCCGTTCAAGCCGCTTCCTGCTCTATGGTGGCAGCTGGCAGATTACGTAACACCCAATGAACATGAGGCAGCGGCTCTTCGAAAGGAAAACGATTTTTTAGAAGTCTATAATGAAAAATTAATTATAACCAGAGGCAGTGAAGGGGCAAGCTTTTTCGAAAACGGCAAAGAAGTACACATTCCTGCACCAAAGGTTCATCCAGTTGATACGACAGGTGCCGGGGATACGTTTAACGGAGGACTGGCAGCATTCCTGGATCAAGGATTTGAATTAAGGGAAGCTGTTGAGAAGGCTGTGAAAGCAGCGAGTATATCTATTACATCGCTTGGCGCACAAAGTGCAATGCCGACCATAGAGCAGCTGGGGGATAGCCATGCGTAAAAGTCGTTTCTTAAACAGTGAGATAACAAAAGTTCTTGCGGACATTGGCCACACCGATACCATCGTGATTGCAGACTGCGGCCTCCCTATTCCTGATGGTGTGAAAAAGATAGACTTGTCTCTCACATTGGGAGTTCCTGCAATAGATGTGGTCATAAAAGCGGTGGTAGATGAAATGGAAGTGGAGAAAGTGACGATCGCTGAAGAAGCAGAAGTAAGAAATGAAGCGTTCAGCCAATTTGCCAACGCCCGTTTCCACTCCATAGAAAAGGTCTCGCATGAAGTATTTAAGCAACAGACGAAGTCGGCAAAAGCAGTAATCAGAACGGGAGAACATACGCCATACGCAAACATAATTCTGCATGCGGGGGTGATCTTTTGAGCAGCTCGATCATTGAAATGAATGGGATCCATAAAGCATTTGGGCAAGTACATGTGCTTAAAGGGGTTTCATTTGATTTAAAGAGTGGTGAAATTCATGCTTTGATGGGAGAAAATGGTGCCGGCAAATCGACGTTAATGAAGATATTGACCGGGATTCATTCAAAAGACCAGGGCGATATCACGTATAAAGGCAAGGAAATTACATTTAAAAGTCCTAAGGAAGCTGAAAAAGCCGGAATCAGTGTGATTCATCAGGAGCTGAACATTATTCCTGAACTGACGGTGGCTGAAAATTTCTTTTTAGGCAAAGAGAAAACGGCGGGAAAGACGGGCATTTTAAAAAACAAAGTGATGAATGAAGAAGCGAAAGCATGGTTAATGGAGCTGGGCATTAAGCTGGACCCTAAAAAGCCTGCTTCTGATTGCTCTGTTGGTCAGCAGCAAATGATTGAAATTGCCAGAGCAGTATCGGCAAACAGTGAGGTGCTGATCATGGATGAACCCACCGCCGCGCTCACAAAAAAGGAAATTGATGTCTTGTTTAATGTGATGGGCGGTTTGAAGAAAAAGGGCGTGGCCATTGTGTATATTTCACATCGTATGGAAGAAATTTTTACGATGTGCGACCGGATTACCGTATTAAGAGACGGGGCTTCCGTTGGGACCAGAGTTATAAATCAAACAGACTTTCAGGAAGTAGTCAAAATGATGGTGGGACGAGAGCTTGGTGAGCAATTTCCTGAGAGAAAAGGAATGCCGGGGAAAGTCAGACTTACCGTAGACAATTTATCTTCTTCAACTGGAGTGAAGTCGGTGTCATTTGACTTGAGAGAAGGAGAAATTTTAGGTGTGGCGGGACTGATGGGGGCTGGCAGAACAGAGCTGATGAGGGCTTTGTTTGGAGCAGATAAAAGCTCAGGTGTCATTCAAATTGAAGGAAAAACCCTTAAAAAGCCATCTCCGAAAAAGTCAATCCGTGCAGGCATGGCTTTTGTTACGGAGGATAGGAAAGGGGAAGGGCTTATTCTGAACCAAACCGTTAGGGAGAATCTCTCAACTGCTCAGCTTAATCAGCTTTCAAAATGGAGTTTGCTCCGCATAAAAAAGGAACAGGCATCAGCAACGGACTTGATTGAGCGTCTAAGAATTAAAACGTCAGGGATGGAGCAGGAAGCAAAGTCACTTAGTGGAGGGAATCAGCAGAAAATTGTGATCGGCAAGTGGCTGGCGACTAACCCATCTGTACTGATTCTCGACGAACCGACAAGAGGAGTGGATGTCGGGGCGAAAAAAGAAATCTATCAAATCATGAATGATCTTACCGTAAAAGGTGTTTCGATCATTATGGTGTCATCAGAGCTCCCGGAAATTCTTGGTATGTCAGACCGGATACTCGTCATGCATGAAGGAAAGGTTACTTCTATCATGGACAGAGCCGGAGCAGACCAGGAGAAAATTATGACGGCAGCGACAGGAGGAGAGTAAGGTGAAAAACACAGGTATTATCCAAAAAATAGGTCCATTTCTTGGTTTAATCTTAATTATTGCTGTGTTATCTATTTTAAGTCCCAGCTTTCTTGACCTTAATAATATTCTAAACATTTTAAGGCAGGTTTCGATTAATGCCCTAATAGCATTTGGGATGACGTTTATTATTTTAACAGGGGGAATTGATTTGTCAGTCGGCTCGATGCTGGCACTCGGCGCAGCATTGACAGCCGGCGCGATGACAGCCGGATTTGATCCTATTCTGGCAATTCTGATTGGTTTACTGATCGGGGCGGCGATGGGGGCATTTAATGGCCTGATCATTACAAAAGGAAAAGTTGCCCCGTTTATTGCGACCTTGGCCACCATGACGATTTATCGGGGACTGACACTTGTGTACACAGAAGGACGTCCGGTTACAGGCTTGTCTGATGCGTTTTCATTTCAAATGATTGGGAAAGGTTATGTGTTCGGCATCCCCTTCCCTGTCGTTACCATGTTTCTAGCATTTGGTATTTTATGGTTCATTCTTAAGAAAACGACGTTTGGCCGAGGTGTGTATTCAGTTGGAGGCAACGAAGAGGCGTCAAGGCTTGCCGGGTTAAATGTTGACCGAATTAAGATAGGTGTTTACACCTTAACGGGTGTGCTTAGTGTACTCGCTGGAATCATTCTGACTTCCCGATTAAACTCTGCTCAGCCAACAGCAGGAACAGCATATGAGCTTGATGCGATTGCAGCAGTTGTATTGGGGGGAACAAGCCTGACTGGCGGTCGTGGATGGATAGTGGGTACTTTAATTGGTGCTTTGATTATAGGAGTTCTGAATAATGGTTTGAATTTAATGAACGTTTCTTCTTTTTATCAGCAAGTGGTAAAAGGCGGCGTTATTCTGCTGGCAGTCCTGCTGGATCGGAAGAAAGCTGCTTAATAATAAATACAGAGGAGTGTTAGAAAATGAAAAAAAATTCTCTATTAGTGGTAATGCTGATTATGTCTCTAGTTTTAGCTGCGTGTTCGCTTGATTCGCCCGGTTCTGATAGTGAAGACGACGGAAGCGATGAAGGAAACGGGAGCAGTGAAAATGGAGGTGCGATCGGATTTTCGATTTCTACTTTGAATAATCCGTTTTTTGTAACACTATCAGAAGGTGCTGAGGCTCAGGCTGAAGAAGCAGGAATGGACATTACTGTAGTGGATGCTCAGGATGATCCTGCAAAACAAATAAGCGATATTGAGGATTTAATTCAGCAAGATGTAGATTTGATACTTGTGAATCCGACCGATTCTGCTGCAATAGCATCTGCAATTGAGTCTGCTAATAGCTCAGATATTCCAGTTATTACAGTAGACCGAAGTGCAGAGGGCGGAGAAGTGGTGACACATATTGCCTCTGATAATGTGGAAGGCGGACGACTTGCAGGCAACTTTATTATTGAAGAGCTTGGTGGATCAGGAAATGTTGTGGAGCTTGAAGGGATCGCCGGATCTTCAGCTGCTCGTGAACGGGGAGAAGGTTTCAATGAAGTTGTCAATGAAAGTGAAATTGAAATCGTCGCAAATCAGACCGCAAATTTTGACCGTGCTGAAGGACTTTCTGTTATGGAAAACATCATTCAAAGCGGTGCAGAATTTGATGCAGTATTTGCCCACAATGATGAAATGGCATTGGGCGCAGTAGAAGCACTCGAAGCAGCAGGCATGTCAGATGTAATCGTTGTTGGTTTTGACGCCACAGAGGATGCAGTGGCCGCAGTAGAAGCTGGAACAATGGCAGCTACAGTTGCACAGAAACCTGATGAAATCGGAATGAGTGCCATTGAAACAGCACAAACCGTTTTGGATGGAGAAACGGTGGAAGAATTCGTACCCGTAGAACTGGAACTGATTACTCAATAAGCTAATGAGAGTGGTCTGCACCATCTAAGTAATGCAGTCGATGAATTCATAAAATACCTCCGAGTCAGTGCATGATGTACTGAAATCGGAGGTGTTTTGAATTTATTATATGAATTTTTGAATATTTTTTATGATTAAGCAAAATAATTCCATATGTTTAGCGCAGTTGTAGCCACATTTATTGCTCCATTGTTTTTTCCAGGTTCTTGTCGAGTACAAACACTTCCATCCGTTCACCTGTTTTTGTACTAATATCACTGTGGCTTGACAGAACCTTGCAGCCCGTATGCATTTCAACGATTTCTTCAATATTTGTACTATACATTTCTCTTAAGACCTGGCGCATCTGTTTTACAAGCTTTCTTCCAGTATCATGCTCCACCAGGTGTTTTTCTTCCACTGTCAGCACACCTTTAAATCTCGCAATCACCATGTCCTCTACAATATAGGTTCTGGTTTCCTGTGGACCGCGGCCGATCAGTTCTCTTTGCATTTTTATAAATGCTTCACTTAATTCGGCTTCTAATCTTCTTTTAGAAGATTTCATCTTTTTTCCTCCTCAATCGATACGATGGTCAATTTCAAGGCTTATGTTACTGAGAGGTTAAAAAGATGTCAATAAAAAATATAAATTTTAAAATTTGAAGAAAAAGATTGTCTCAGTTAGTAATCGGTAGATAAATAACCTTTTTATAGTTCAAACGGTTAAATACAGTCGATTATAGGTTTTTTTAGGAATTTACAATGTCTTGAGGCAGGAGTAATATATTGCTCGTAAGCAACACCTAAATATTTTCGGCCAAATCTCGGTAACGAGAACGGAGGACCCAATCAACTGGGGTTTATTCTACATTTGTAGAAGGGATGAGAGTCAAACTCTTTCGCCATCCTACCCGTCAGCTAACTTCGTCGGCTAAAGCGAAGGAGGTCATAAAGACCACCTTTTTCAGGGGGCTTTTTATGTTGTTCTAAACAGCATAAGGGGCAGCTTGACTAATAAGTAGGTCTTTTTATTATGCCTATTTTGAAAAAGTGAACATGGAAGACAGAATGCATAGAAGGCTGTTTCAGCTGGCTAGGCGTTAAGTAGGCCAATGTGTGCTTTTTCTCCAGATGAACAAGAGTTATTTGATCAATTCATTCTTCATGAATGCTGATTGATCCGTGCTCTTGTCTATTGTCGGGGGGAAAAGTAAGCATTGGTCTATTTTTGTTTTCTGAATTTGGGTCTTTTTTACAAAGGAGACCTATTGGATGAAATTGGACGCTGCATTTATTCCAGGACTTTTATTGGCATGAATGAATCTATCGCTTCAGATATGGGAGGTGCTGCAAAAGAAAGGAGGACATCATGTTCACATTGGAGCGGCCAAAAGATACTCCATTAGTTTTGATACCTACTAGCGAAATACTGAACGAGATAGTGATTGATCTGGCAGTTTCGCTGTCCTGCTGTTTTCTTTCCCCAAATTCCCTCATTACGGAAAGTTTGAAGGAGAGAGGGTTCCAGGAAGTGATCGAGTTTTGCCAAGATGATCGGTGCTTGCTGCTTGATGACCATTTCAGTAAGGTCATTGTTTTTGAGAGTCATATTCTGAATACATGCGAGACCATGAGAATCATAAAAAACAGCACCTGTGCACCTGTTTTTATCATTGCTTCACCGGCACCTCACAGGTACCCTGTAAGCCTTTATTACTCAATGGGTGCCACGTATGTGGTGTACACAAAAAGCAGATATATCTCATGTTTTTTAAGATAAAGTCAGGAGGTTTTTTACCATGTTGGATGTCGTTATGATCGGGCTTTTCGTAATCCTCCCATCCCTTATGCTGGGATTGGCAAATTGGTCTTCCGCGTTAGTGGATCAAGGAAGTGAGAAGTTCTGATGATCTTTTTACTCGGTGTTACCGCAGTTATTACATTGTACTTATTTTATGTCTTGCTTAATCCAGAGAAATTTTAATTAGTTGGAGGAATATTAGGTGATTACAACAATTCTATCGATCTTCATTACACTGGCAGTGATGGTGCTGATTGCTAAGCCTTCAGGAATCTACTTGGCAAAAGCATTTGATTATAAAAAAACACGACTGGATAAAGTGTTTGGTCCATTTGAAAATCTGCTCTTCAAGTTAAGCGGTATTAAAAAAGTCAATCAGAGTTGGAAGCAATACGCATTGGCGTTAATCCTGGCTAACGGGTTCATGATCGTACTGGTTTATCTGGTCTTTAGACTTCAAGGTGTCCTGCCGCTGAACCCCAGTGGGAATCCGGGTATGGAGCCGACACTTGCCTTTAATACGGCTATCAGCTTTATGACTAATACAAATCTGCAGCATTATAGTGGTGAGTCGGGTCTTTCTTATATGGGGCAGATGATCGGAATTCTATTCATGATGTTTGCTGCACCAGGAACGGCCCTTGCGGTTGCCATCGCGTTTGTAAGAGGGCTTTCTGGTAGAGAAATTGGAAACTTTTTTGTGGATTTATTCAGAGCTATCACACGTGTGCTTATGCCGGCTGCTCTTGTGACAGGATTGATTTTTGTGGCGCTTGGCGTTCCACAGACATTAGAGCCTTCTATAACAGCGGAAACAATTGAAGGCACTGCACAGGAAATTGCACGCGGTCCTGTTGGAACGTTTTTATCGATTAAGGAGCTTGGAAATAACGGTGGTGGTTTTTTTGGCGTCAATTCTGCACATCCTTTTGAGAATCCAAATGCGATCAGTAATTTCATTCAAATTCTTTTAATGTTTCTGCTGCCGGCTGCCTTACCGTTTACGTATGGAAAAATGGTCGGTAATTTCAAGCAGGGGCGCGTTCTCTTTGTCTCTATGTTAATGGTTTTTATTGTGTTCCTGTCAACAGCTTTGTTCTATGAATATCAAGGAAACCCAGCATTGAATGCATTAGGAATTGACACAGAACAAGGCAGTATGGAAGGGAAAGAAGTCCGGTTTGGAACAGGTCAATCTATCTTTTATGCACTGGTTACAACTGCTACTGAAACAGGGGCTGTTAACACTATGCATGATACGTTAACGCCTATTGGAGGGATGCTTGCTCTTTCCAATATGTTACTGAACACCGTTTTTGGCGGTGTAGGTGCAGGCTTCATTAACGTTATGATGTACGCAATGATTGCTGTCTTCCTGTCAGGGTTAATGGTAGGACGTACACCTGAGTTCCTTGGGAAAAAAATAGAGGGCAGAGAAATGAAGCTGATTGCCATCACGATGCTGATGCAGCCGCTCTTAATTTTAGGGGCATCTGCAGCGGCGCTTTATACACCTCTTGGGACAGCAGCAATCTCTAACAGTGGTTTTCATGGAGTTTCACAGGTGGTTTATGAATATACCTCCTCAGCTGCAAATAATGGATCAGGGTTTGAAGGCCTTGGGGATGCGACACCGTATTGGAATATCACCACAGGAATCGTGATGTATTTGGGAAGATTCTTTGGTCTTGTCACAATGTTAGCTGTTGCAGGTTCATTGGCATCTAAAAAGCTTGTTCCTGAGACCGTAGGAACATTCCGCACGGATACACCTTTATTTGGAGTGATCCTGGTTGGCACCTTCTTTATTGTGGGAGCACTAACCTTTTTCCCAACTCTCGTATTGGGGCCAGTAGCAGAATACCTGACATTGTAGATAGGAGTGAAAATGATGACCAATTATCTTTTAAAAGAAGCTAGTGAAACTGCTGATTTTCCAGAGAAAAAAAGAAGAAGTTCTTCTCAAAAGAACCTTCCTCAGCAGCCGAATCATAATGACCATAAGGATGGAAAAAAATTGATGGACAAAGAAATGGTAATACATGCGCTTAAAGATTCTTTTATAAAGCTTGATCCGAGAAAAATGGTAAAAAATCCGATTATGTTTGTGGTGGAAGTTGGTTTTATCATTACATTGATTTTGTCTTTTGCACCAAATGCATTTGGCGCCAGTGGAGTTGAGCCATGGTTCAATTATACCGTGAGTTTAATTTTATTGTTCACAGTATTATTTGCGAATTTTGCTGAAGCGATTGCAGAAGGACGCGGGAAAGCACAGGCAGATTCGTTAAAAAAATCAAAGCAGGAGATTACAGCTAACCTTATAAAAGGGAATGGAAAAACAGAAAAGATTTCTTCAACATCCTTAAAAAAAGGTGACGTAGTCATGGTTTCACAGGGAGAAATGATCCCAGGAGACGGTGAGGTGATTGAAGGACTTGCTTCTGTAGATGAATCAGCGATTACAGGGGAATCAGCTCCTGTTATTAAAGAGGCAGGAGGTGATTTTAACTCGGTCACCGGAGGAACAAGAGTGGTCAGCGACCAGATTAAAGTGAGGATCACCAGCAATTCAGGTGAATCTTTTCTGGATCGAATGATTTCATTGGTTGAAGGAGCGGAACGGCAAAAAACTCCAAATGAGATTGCGTTGAATACGGTACTGACGAGTTTAACGTTAATTTTCATGATTGTCGTCGTAACGCTTCCTTTGTTCACGAATTACCTTGGGTTTTCCCTTGAGATTCCGATCCTGATCGCATTGCTCGTCTGCTTGATTCCCACGACGATCGGAGGACTTTTATCTGCTATAGGAATTGCAGGGATGGATCGGGTTACGCAGTTTAATGTTCTTGCGATGTCAGGAAAAGCAGTTGAAGCAGCAGGAGACATCAATACAATCATTTTGGATAAGACCGGAACGATTACATTTGGTAACCGTATGGCGAGCAACTTTATTCCAGCAGGCAATGCTTCTTTAGAGGAGCTTTACTACTGGACAGGAATTAGTTCATTAAAGGATGAAACCCCAGAAGGACGGTCCACCATAGAGCTGCTTAAAGAAAAAGGCAGCAAGCTGAATGCCTCTGAAGCAGCAGGCGGTCAGGTTATTGAGTTTAAGGCAGAGACGAGAATGAGCGGCATGGATCTTAGAGATGGACGCCGGGTGAGAAAAGGGGCTGTCGATTCAGTTAAGAATTGGGTGGCTGCACAGGGAGGAACCATTCCTGCAGACCTTGATGAAGAAGCAAATAAAATCGCTCGTGAAGGCGGAACTCCTTTGGCGGTTGCCATGGATTCCCAAATTTTTGGCCTCATCTACCTTAAAGACACCGTAAAGCCTGGAATGAAGGAGCGCTTTGATCAGCTGCGACAAATGGGCATTAAAACCATTATGGCAACAGGAGATAACCCTCTGACTGCTGCCACGATAGCAAAAGAAGCGGGAGTGGATGAATTTATAGCAGAATGTAAGCCGGAAGATAAGATTGAGGTTATTAAGTATGAACAGTCCCAAGGGAAACTGGTAGCCATGACGGGTGACGGAACGAATGACGCTCCTGCACTGGCTCAAGCAGATGTAGGGCTGGCCATGAACAGCGGAACAACAGCGGCAAAAGAAGCAGCCAACATGGTTGATTTAGATTCAAATCCTACAAAAATCATCGAAGTCGTTTCGATCGGAAAACAATTGCTTATGACAAGAGGTGCGCTGACCACATTTAGTATTGCAAATGATATTGCCAAATACTTTGCCATTATTCCGGCCATGTTTATGCTTGCGATTCCGGAAATGACAGCATTGAATATCATGGGGCTGTCTACGCCGTTGTCAGCGATTTTATCAGCATTGATCTTTAATGCCATTATTATTCCAATGTTGATCCCGCTGGCCATGAAAGGAATTGCCTATAAACCAATGAGTTCAAATGCTTTGTTAAGCCGGAATTTAACGATCTATGGACTTGGTGGAGTCCTGGTTCCTTTCATAGGCATAAAATTAATTGATATGGCCGTTTCATTGTTTATCTAACAATTAACCTACTAAAAAGTGAGGAAGATGATCATGAAAAATGAACAAAAACTTGCTGGACCTATTATCAGGTCCAGCTTCACCCTAATGATACTGACTGGATTGGTTTACCCTCTTGTATCTACTGGAATTGCGCAAGCCATCATGCCGGATCAGGCAGACGGCAGTTTACTTTATAATGAACAAGGTGAAGTGGTGGGGTCTGAATTGATTGGCCAGAACTTTACTGACCCTATGTATTTTCATGGCAGGGAATCTGCAATCGAGTATGATGCATCCGGTTCAGGGTCTAACAACTATGCCCCTTCTAATCAGGATATGATTACACGGACGGAGGAGTCGATAGCCGCATGGAGCGAAGAAAATCCAGCAATTCCTGTTAACCAGCTTCCGATTGATCTAGTGACGGATTCTGCTTCAGGACTTGATCCGCATATTTCTGTAGAAGGTGCAGCTGCGCAAGTAGAACGGGTCGCAGAATTGACAGAAATATCAAGTGAGAGGCTGGAAGAATTAATAGAAGAGAATACCCAGGGAAAAGAATGGGGTCTATTTGGGGAAGAACGTGTGCATGTCCTCATGCTCAATCTGGACTTGCAAGAACTTATTCAAGAATAAACCCTCATGTCCCTAACTGTTTACACGGTTAGGGTCCATTTTATCTTTAAGGGTCTAAAGAATCAGCGAGTAAAAGAGGTGAGTAAGCATGGAAAAAGATCATCCCTATTTCAGAAGAAAAACGCCGGAAGAAATTCTCAACGAACTGACAGAATCCCAAAAAGGCAAGCTGAAATTATATGTAGGTGCAGCCCCGGGAGTCGGAAAATCCTATAAGATGCTTCAGGATGCAGTCGATCTTAAAAAGGAAGGAATCGACGTGGTAATTGGATTCATTGAGACTCATGGACGTATAGAGACGGAGGCTCAAATAAAGGAGTTGGAGCAGGTTCCATTAAAGGTCATCACCTATAAAGGAAAAAAGTTTCAAGAACTGAATGTGGAGGCTGTGCTTAAAAGAAAGCCTGAAATCGTGATTGTAGATGAACTTGCTCATACCAATATTTCCGGCTCAGTAAATGAAAAGAGATATATGGACATCTCAAGTATCCTGGATGCCGGAATTAATGTGCTGTCAGCAGTCAACATCCAGCATCTTGAAAGTGTGAATGACATCGTCCGGCAAATTACCGGAGTGAAAGTAAGAGAAAGGGTTCCAGATACATTTGTTCAAAAAGCGCATGAAATTCAGCTGATTGATATCCCTCCTGAAACGTTGAGAAAGAGACTGCGTGATGGCAAAATTTATGCCCCCGAAAAGATTGAACAAAGTTTATCGCATTTTTTCACTGCGGCAAATTTATCTGCTCTTCGAGAACTTGCTTTACGAGAGATTGCCAATGATGTAGACGAGAGAATTGAGCAAATCAGCGGTGATCTTATAAACGGTCCTTTTGGTGTGAATGAAAAAATACTTGTGTGTGTGCATTACGGACCAACTGCAGAAAAGCTTATCAGAAGAGGTTGGAGGATGGCTCATCGATTGAAGGCGGAATTATATATCTTAAATGTCACCTCAGATAACGGGGAAGAGAGCGCTTTAAACGCGAAGAAAAACAAAGAATGGCATATGCTTGCCCAACAGTTTAACGCAACCATGATCGTTGAAGAAAGGGGGGGCAGAAAGCCGGCTAAAGTGATCATTGATGTTGCAAAAAAATACAAGGTAACACAGATTCTGCTTGGTCAATCTGCCCGAACCAGATGGGAAGAAATCAGAAAAGGATCGATCGTCAATATGATCATGCGGGAAACCTCCAATATCGATATTCATATCGTTGCGGACGGGCGGTAATAGCTTAAGGCAACTTTGTTTTGGCACGCTGAGTGATTAAGTTTAAAATTTCACCTAAATGGATATCAGTGAAGGAATGAAATACTAGTCAGGGAAACATTTAATCAATGTTTCCCCCTATACTGAATTAACTGACTGAATTGCCCTAAATACTCTTCACTGCCTATTCTGCTGACTTCTTTAAAACCGATTTTTTCAAGCATCTTTCTGGCTCGTCTATTTTCTTCATGCGTCAACAAGGAAAGTGGAAATTCCTACTTTCTCTGCCCCGTATTTCAGCATACATAAAGCGGAATGGTACCCAATTCCTTTTCCCCATAGTCTGCTTTCCCCAACGGCGATTCCTAGCTCGGCTGTATGATCCTTGATAGAAGCTAAATCAGCATATCCAATTAATTCTCCATTTAACTCTTTCCCTTTTCGAAAGAAATCTTTCTCCGCATTATTTACACAATTTGACCACCAAGTATACAATCTTTCCGAAGGCTGATTTTGTTCCCAGCCATTAGCTGAACAAAAAGAAGGATCTTTGCTCCATTTTAAAACAGCCTCATAATCCTGTATGTTAATAGGTCTCAATTTAATGCCGTGGGAATAGGTCTTATTAGCGTTCAATTAAATCGCTCCTTTCATAATTATCTGGAAATCCAGTTCGGTGTGAAAACTTATAAAGTGGTGGTAGTGATTAAATAAACCCACGATTTGAAAGTGTAGAGGACAGGGGGGGAGTTTTTAAAAATTTGCGTAATATCTGATTAACGAGTTGTAATTCTTCCTTTGAATATAGACCACCAAGTGCTTCATACATTTGATATTCTGCTTGGACGATTAATTTATGCTTATTTCTACCGAGTTCTGTCAGTTGCAGGATTACAAACCTGGAATCATGTATATTTTTAATTCGTTCAATTAGATTTTCTTTTACCATTCTCTCAATTAATCTTGAAGGACTTCCTGTTTCACATATTAAAAGAGAGCCTAGTTCTTTTAAAGACAGGGGCTGATACTTTGTTAGCACACTGATTACTTCAGCTTGTGATGGTGTAACGCCTATGTCCGTCAGTAACTCAGTGTACATTCTATTTCCTTGTCGTTGAGAAGCTAAAATTAAATATCTAAATGTCTCCAATTCTTTAAAGTTTTCCATCCTGTTATTCCTTTCTACATTAGAAAATTGTTTGTGGTCGTATAAGCGGGTCGTGATTGGCAGCTGTAAGGATACAGTCTTTTCTTTTAGAAAAATCCCTTACCCATTGCAATGATTTTTCTGCATCTGATTTATTGACAGTGACCCCGGGGAGAATCATCTTCTGCCATGATTTTTTTGAGTACCCAACGTCACTTGCCAGCAGCAGCCAGTCTTCCTTCATTTTGACCATGACGGAAAACATTCCTGCACTATGGCCGGGGGTATGAACTAAATATATAGAACCGTCTCCAAATAGGTCGAGTCCCAGCTTAAAAGGTCCGTGAGGAATAGCAGAAGGAATAAACGTTTCAATAGGAATACCTTCCCACATGGATTTAATATAGCCCATTTTTCTATTTGCCGCTTTCCATTCTATGTCGCTTGTAAGGATTCTTTTTGCATCCTTAAAATTTTGCAGCCCACTAACATGATCAGAATGAAGATGAGTCAATAAAACTAAGCTGATGTCGTGACTTTGAATTCCCTTGCTTCGGAGCTGTTCAAGGACGGATTGCCCATTCGGAAGGTCTCCTGTATACATAGAGTTAGAAAAACGCCCTAAATGCTTTTTTTGATTCTCTCTTATTTGTTCATGCCACCCTGTATCGATTAAAATATATCCTGTTGGGTGTTCAATCAAGTAAGAAGAAACAGGAACCCACATCTTCTTTTCATTCCCTCTAAACCAGCCTGTATAAGGTGCAGGGTGAATGCTTTTTTCCTTATAAGCCAGTGCCTGATCAATGCGTACACGACCCGTGTGCAAAATATGTACCTTCAAAGCGAATCCTCCACTCTAATAAATGATGTGTCATCTAATAGTTTAAATAATAGATGACGCATCATTTAATGTCAAATTAAAACAAATATTATGATAATAAAGGAAAATACTGTTCGGTGGTCTACGCTTGTGCAGATGATCTGCAGGTCGCCCACTATAAAAAATTGTTTACTTCAACAAAAAAATTTTCACGATTATTGTAACGTTAATCAATTTCAGGAGTTGTCTAGGTGAGAGGGGGCAAGAGATGGATTTTGAGGAAATCTACCAGGACTATTTCCATGATGTTTATTTATATCTTAGAGCATTAAGCAAGGATGAAAAGATTGCCGAAGAAATGGCTCAGGAAACGTTCTTTAAGGCGTTAAACGCTATAGAAAACGATACGGGTCCATCGGATATTCGCGCGTGGCTTTTTACCATAGCAAAACATACGTATTTCACCTATTACAAAAAGCAGAAAAAACAGATTCTGTCTGATGTAATGGAGGAGATGGGTACAGGCGTTGAAATTACGGAGCATCTAATGAACAAGGAAGATGCCTTTACTGTTCATCAGTTTTTGCACGGCATGAAGGAACCATATAAGGAAGTTTTTATGCTTCGAACATTTGGGGAATTGCCGTTTAAAAAAATCGGACAAATTTTCGGGAAAAGTGAAGGGTGGTCAAGAGTAACCTTTCACAGGGCGAGAAAAATGATCATGGAGTATATGGAGGAGATGAATAATGAACGAAGTTAAGTGCACCATTATCCAGGATGTTCTTCCCCTTTATGTGGATGAAGTGGTGAGTGAGGATACAAAAGAAATGGTCGAGCAGCATTTACATCAATGCGAAAATTGCCGGCAGGAGTATAGGTCAATGAAGCAAGCTCTACGCATTCCTGCAAAGAACAAAGGGTCTGCTTTAGGGAAAATTAAAAAAAGGTGGCGTAAAAAGAAGTGGATGATCTCTATGGCGTCCATTTTAGCAACGATGGCTCTTTTATTTGGAATTTTTTCTTACATCTTTTACTTTAAAACCGTTATACCGTATTCACAGGAACTGATTACAATTGAAAACCAGGACAATGAATTAGTCTCAAGATATTCGGGCAACAGCTACGCAGGCGTTCACGCAACGCATCCCATGACTGTTGAAGTAGATGGCACCGAAAAGAATGTAATCGTGATGTTTTACACCCAAACGCTTTACGATTCACCTTCAGGAAGCTTTATAAATCCTAAGGAAAATCCTAATGTACAAGGATCCACTTTTCAATTGCCAGAAGGTCAAACAGCGGATGCAGTGTACTATGCAGAATTTGATGCAGAAGAAATTTCTTTTGAAAAAGATGCATGGAGTGACATTATTGAACGGGCAACGCTGATTTGGGAGCGCTAACCATAATTTAGCCTAGCGAACTGCCACTTAAGTAAAAAGTTCCACGTGGAACAATATAAAAAAAAGCATCCCCAAGCCCCAGGGATGCCTTTTCCTTATTTCTCCGGTGCCAGCTCAATTGCCTGGCGAAGTGCTTCAAGCATGCTGCCTTCGTCGGCAATGCCTTTTCCGGCAATATCAAATGCGGTTCCGTGGTCTACGCTGGTGCGGATGATTGGCAGGCCGACTGTGATGTTCACGCCTGCTTCGAGACCAAGTACTTTGATGGGACCGTGGCCCTGATCGTGATACATAGCGACCACGATATCAAAATCGCCGCGCTGGGCACGGAAGAAGAGTGTATCAGCCGGTAATGGGCCTTCAACCTCAATGCCTTTTGCCTGTGCTTCTTCAATGGCAGGAATGATTTTTTCTTCTTCCTCGCCATAACCAAACAGACCATTTTCACCGGCGTGTGGATTAATGCCGCACACACCGATCTTTGGTGATGAAATCCCTGATTTTGAGAGTGTCTCATGTGCCAGCTCGATGACCTTCAGTACACGTTGCGGCTGAATAGATTGAATGGCATCAATCAGTCCCATATGTGTGGTTACATGAATGACCTTCAGCTTTGGAGAAGAAAGCATCATGGAAAAATCACTTGTACCTGTTAGTTCAGCAAGAATCTCGGTATGACCGGGATATTGGTGACCGCCTTTATGAAGCGCTTCTTTATTTAAAGGAGCGGTGCAGATTGCATCAATTTTACCTTCATTCGCCAGTTCGATCGCCTTTTTCAAATATTGAAAAGCAGCGTCGCCAGCTTCAGCGGCTACTTGTCCAAATGGCAGATCAGCGGGCAGAAGGTTGAGATCCAGGCACTGAATTTCTCCATGTGCAGTTTCGGTCAGTGAATCCTGATCGTTTACTCTTTTTAACTTGATGGGGATGTTCAGTAATGCAGCCGCTTTTTCAAGACGTGAGGCATCACCAATTACGATGGGATGAGCTTCTACATATAAATGCTGGTGCTGCAGGCTTTTGATAATTACTTCGGGTCCGACTCCTGCGCCGTCCCCCATTGTAATGCCTATAATCGGTTTTTTACTCATGAATTGCCGCTCCTTTCAGTTTGCACATGGCACGGTAAATGGATTGCTTGTCTCCAAATGCACCGGCTTTTGTGACAATGGTCATCGTGCGTTTGGGTCCAATTAGTTCTCCGGCTGGAATTCCGGCTTCGATTTGCTTAATCAGTCTGATCCCGCTGCCTCCAAGCAGCTTTGCGGTTTCTTTCGCTGTGTCGCCGCCAGTTAAAACAAAACTCTTCAGCTGTGGGGAACGGGCTGCAAGATCCCTCACGATTTCACCAAGTGCTGTAGAGATCGTTTCACCAATTTCATAGCTTGATAGACCAAGCTGCTGGCCGCGTTCTTTTATTTTTTCCCGAATCTCTGTGTGAGATGGTACGTAAAGGGCAAGATGCAGTTTGCTTTTTATGATTTCTTCACACTGTTTCATATACAGGACTCTTGTGGCATCCCATTGATCTGAAAAAATGTCGAGTGTATTCACTTCAACGCCGATAACATCTTCTTGTTCTGCAGCATAGCGGACCTGTTCCTGTGTGACGCCTGACAAGCTTCCGCAAACAGCGACCACCTGATCAGCAGGTGTCAGTTCACGTTCTGCAGGCTTTTGATAAAAATTCAGCACATCCGGAAGGACTTCCGCAAGTCCGGCAGAACCTGCCCAGATAATAGAGGAAGACAGCCGGTTCATCCTGCCTGCAAAAAGGCGCAGGTCTTCTTCTGTTTCTGCATCGCACACGAGATAGTCAAAGCCGTCTTTTTTTAAGGAGAGGACTTTTTCAGAAAATAGCTGTTCATCTTCCAGATCGTCCTTTTTTAGCAGCCCGACTTTTTCTCCAATTTCCTGCTCAATCAGGCGGGGAATAGAGGACTCTGTAACCGGGTGCTTCGGGTCTTTTGATATCTCGGTTTCCGACAATGGCTGACCTTTTATATAATGTATACCATCTTTTGTTGTGCGATGCAGGGCAGGGAAAGCAGGGGCAATGAACACAAAATCAGGGGTGAACACGTCCTTTACTGCTTTTAACTCCGTGCCGATATGCCCTCTCAGGGTCGAATCCATTTTTTTATAAATGGTCTGATAGCCGGCTTCCTTTAAAAAAAGTGCGGCTTTTTTTGTTTGCTGAGCTGCTTTTTCTCTGATCAGCGCTCTGGCATTTGTGTCGATGACCAGCCCGCTGTCAAGGGTGTGCGACCGGTCAGAAAGATCAAACAGCACGGAGGTTGGGATGCCCTTTTCCGTCAGCTGTACTCCGCTGTCGTTCGCACCTGTTAAATCATCTGCTATAATTCCGATCATTTTTTCCATTTAGTATCCCTCATTTAATTCTAAGATGCTTTCGTGGAGTTGTCTTCCGTTGAAAAATCTTCCGGCAGTCTGACTCCTTTTTTCTCCAGGCGCTTTACTAAAAAGGCAACGTACAGCGGCAGTAGAATCGCTGTTGTCACAACAGAAGCCGCTACCTGAACAGTCGCAAGCTCTGCATTAGCAGCAAAACCTGCACTTGCTGCAGCGATTGCAGCAGGTGTCGCGACTGCATTCCCCGCTGTTGAGCCTTCCGCTGCTCCAACGATCGGGTTCCATTTCATCGCTTTGAATACAAGATAAGCAGCTGATCCGGTTACAAAGACTGTAAGCAATCCGAGGACCACACCTGCAAGACCGCCTTCAATGATCGCAGTGAAGTTGATTCCCATCCCGAGAGCAAAGGCGAAAAATGGAATCAGCATAGAGCTTCCTTTATTTAAAAAGTCTCTCATATCCTCATCCAGGTTTCCTAAGATCATCCCAATGACAATTGGAAGTAAGACGGAAACGAACGATGTTACAGAGAACAATCCGTCCACAAAGCCCATTGCTCCAAAGATGCTCAAGGCAACCATTGTTAGAAAAGGTCCGTCATTCAGCGCAAGAAGTGAATAAGCTGCACGGTCTGTTTTATCGCCGTACTGGCCGACAAGTGCTACATAAAGGCCGCCGTTGCTGTTTGTCATGGCTGCAATAATGGCAATTGGAGCAAGTCCAAGCCAAAGCCCATTGTCACCAGCAAAAGTGTAAGCAAGTAAACCAACGCCTGCACCGACAATCCATTTCACGGATAACAGCGTGGCTCCTTTCCCAAGACTGACGCCTACATTCTTAAAGTTAATCTGAGCCCCTGTACATAGGAGGAATAGAGCGATTAATGTGCCAGCTCCGTCCACGAACAGTGCCTGAGTAAAATTCCCGATTCGAAGCAAGTCCGGTGCAATGGTATTCAGTGTTGCAGCAAGCAACAACGGAACTACCATCATACCACCTGGAATGCGGTCAAGTGTAGCTTTAATCTTCATTTTGCCATCCCCTTTGTGTATGTTTTAAACAAATATTAAAAATATAGCGCTTTCAATAACTAATATAAACCTGTAAGCGCTTTTTTGCAACAGCAATAATAATATTGTTTTTAAATTTTATAAAATTGTTGCATTTTAAAACAAAAAAGGCTGGGACAAAAGTGTCTCAGCCTCTTTTACTGGTTCGCTGCGCTTCAGGTGGACGCTTGCCGTCACATCCTGCTGGTGTCGCCACGTTCCGCTCACCTCATACTCATGAAACATTATGCATTAATTGCTTAAAGGTTTTTTCAGTTATGCCCCAACATCTCATTCATCATTTAATTTACGCCATAGCGTGGAACGGTTTATTCCAAGACGTTTGGCTGCCTTGGACTGATTTCCGTTTTCTTCATTTAGCACTTGATCAATAACGCGTTTTTCAATCTCTTTTAATGTTCCCGAAAGTGTTAAGGGAACGGAGGAAGCCAGTGATTGTTTCGCTTCCAGCAGTTTTTTTACATCTTCCGGTTCAATATAAAAACCAGAGGCCTGTCTGCTTAATGCGCGAATGGTCTGTTTTAGTTCATTTAAGTTGCCCGGCCATGTATATTGCTGAAGAAGATCCATCGCTTTGGATTTTATGCCAAGCGTTTCACTTCCGTTTTCCATGTGAAAGGACGTTAAAAAGTAGTGGGCAAATGCCGGAATATCTGCTCTTCTCTCCACTAAAGGAAGCAGGTGAAGCGCTTCAGCTTCTCCAGATTCAAGGTAGGGAGCTTCATCAATGAACAGAATCTGAATATCTGCTGGCAAACGTTCGATCAAACCGTTCACTTGTTTTATCAACTCCGGGTCTGCAGCCTGCAGCCTGTGAACAAGAAGAGTCCCTTTTTGAATCGGGAGCAGGATTTTTGTGAGTGTTTCCAAGCTGCTTTGATCCATTTGTGCACCATCCAGGGATAGAAACGGTGCTTCCTTAAAGCGTTCAATATGCAGGAACGATGCAGCTGCCGATCTGCCGGTTCCTGGGGCTCCGATAATATGAACAGGCTTGTGCTGGGAGGAGAGCTTTTTCAATTGATTTCGTAATGAATGGGTGTACAAGCTGTCTCCAATGAGTGCCATAGGCTTTACATCAAAGTGAATCGATACGTCACTTCGCTTTTCCAGACCGCTGGTTGGATAAAACATCAGCCCTGCCATATACCGGTTTACACAAAAAATCTGAAGCATGTAGGAGCGATCGTTTGCCGTAAATGGAATCCATTTGGCCGTTTGGCTCCCTATACTGTCTTTTATAGCACGTTTTATTGAGGAAAAAGTGATTGAATCCTGTTGAGCCATTTGGTCGAATTTTTCATTCTTTTCCCTGATGGACAATTCTTCATCTACAATCGCCATAGGATGAGGGAAATGTAAAAAGGTTTCGTGCAGAAGAGAGAAGTTGTGCTTCACTTTTTTTGAAAGCGAAAATGCCCGTCTCGCTTCTTCAACCGCCTGCAGCAAAGCCTCTTTTCCGGAAGTGATGAGTACTCCGTGGATCCCGGTGGATTCAGCGGTCTGAACCGTGATGACGTCGCCAATCACCGCCTGAAAGCCCTGAGCTTTTAATTCTTCGAGCAAAGGCTTTACTTCTTCCCGGGTATGGACGGTTTTTACTTCCACATCGTATTCAAGAATATTGCAAAGTGTGGCAGCTCCTTGAGTGATAGAAGAAAAACCGACAAGTGCCACTTTTTTATTCATATTTTTAATGAGTGTAAATACTCGGAGCATATCGTATCCTGTTATATCAATATGGATGACAGGCAATGATGCCGCTTTTTCAATTGTTAAAGCGGTTCCTCCGCGGCTGATTAAAACATCATAATCCTCCAGCTCCGCCTGGCGCGCAAATTCCTCCCCTTCATCCAGATTTGCCACTCGTATATCAAGGGTCACATCTGAAGGGAGAGCGAGCTGCTTCATAACTTCTGCCATTCCGCTGTAAGGGGCAATTAACATTGCTTTCATACGCTTCTACTCCTAACGTGTTGCATTTTAAAACACTATCATTATGACATACTCATGGAACCTTGTCACGACAGGAGATAGACAAACCTTGTCAGAAAATCGAACCTTTCCGAGAAGCTGAGACGAGGGTACTAGTGAAATAATGCTCGAGGTAACAGGAGAATTATTTTCTATAAAATGGAAAATATGATAATGTAGTAGATGATGGTGTTGTGAAACGTAATTAATCGAAAGGAGGAAAATGAATGGCTAAGTCTTACTCTTGGAGAAGTTATACTTTTCTTACGGTAAGTGTACTCGTGTCGATATTGATGGTATCCATTGATCCGGTAGCTGTTGCTTTTTCAGAAAGAGCAGCAACGTTCATGATAAACTGTGTGTTTATAGGGCTGCTGCTTTCCATTGTGTTAGCAGTTATCAACTTTATTAGCAATAAAGAGAAACGCTTAATTTCGATTATAGCGCTTATCATTACCCTATTGAATATAGCTGTCGTTGTATTTTTTCTGTGGTTTGGAGCGAATTTTTCTTAATTGAAGCATCAATATGGCTGGTTTATTTAGGAGAGCGCTAAGAGATTTCTTTCATCTAAAGGGAAAAATAATGAAATGAAAAATAATAATTAATTGAAATTAATTCTCAATTAGTGGTTGATTAACCTTTGCAATTGGCATACAATCATATTGCGAATGAAAATCATTATCACTTAAAGGAGAGTAGAACAATGAGCAAAAAATTATTATTTTTACTTGCTGCATGTATGCTTTCAGTGCTTTTTCTTGCAGCCTGTGGAGGCAGTGAGGATGAAGGATCGGATGCAGCAGAATCAGATAGCGGCAATGCGGCAGAAGAAAGTGGAGCAATTGAAGTTTCTCATGCAATGGGTACCACAACGATTGAAGAAAAGCCGGAGCGTGTGGTGTCACTTTATCAGGGAGCAACGGATACGGTGCTTGCATTCGATGTTACGCCGGTTGGAGTCGTTGAATCATGGGTGGAACTGCCGATGTATGATTACATAAAAGATGATTTGCAGGACGTTACATATGTAGGGCAGGAAACACAGCCTAACCTGGAAGAAATTGCTGCGTTGGAGCCGGATGTGATTTTTGCTTCTCAGATCCGTCATGAAGAGATTTATGAGCAGCTGTCAGAAATCGCCCCAACGATTGTTAATGAAACGATCTATGACTTTAAAGAAACAACGAATTTAATTGGACAGGCGCTTGGAGAAGAAGAAAAGGCGGAGAATCTTTTAGACGAGTGGGACGGCCGAATTGCTGATTTTCAAGAGAAGATTGGTTCAGATGAAAATTGGCCGATGAGTGCTGCGGTATTAAACTACCGTCCGGATCATGCCCGTATCTACGTAACTGGATTTGCTGGGTCCATTTTGCAGGAGCTTGGATTTGAAGAGCCGATCGAGCTTCAGGGACAAAATGAAGAAATCGTTATGTTAAATGATAAAGAAGCGATTCCGCAAATGAACGCAGATGTTTTCTTCCAATTCATGGAGGAGACGCCTGATGTACAGAAGAATTTTGAAGAATGGACAGCTCACCCGCTTTATCAAAACCTTGAAGCGGTGCAAAACGACAATGTGTATACCGTTGATGAGGTTTCATGGAATATGGCTGGCGGCTTACAGGCTGCAAACGAGATGCTGGATGATATTTACGAGTATTTCGAGGTTGAGCAATAAAAATGGTTGAAGGGGAGGCATCATGCGTCCCCTTTTTCTCATGAAAGAAGAGGCGTTACTATGTTGCATTCACCACTAGTTAAATGGATCGGATTAATCGGGCTGTTCCTGGCTGTTGCCCTGCTGTTTTTAACAAGTCTTGCAGTAGGACAGACCGCCATTCCTCTTTCGGAAACATGGGAGGCGCTGACCCAGTATGATCCTGATAATACCAATCATTTAATCATTGGCACCTCGCGTTTATCGCGAGCAGTCATTTCACTTGTTATTGGCATAAATCTTGCCTTGGCGGGTGTATTTGTGCAGGCGTTAACAAGAAATCCTCTTGCAGCACCTGATCTTTTAGGGATAAATGCCGGAGCGATTTTCTTTATTGTTTTTGCGATTACCTGGCTTGAAGTGTCCTCGCTTTCAGGCTATATGTGGTTTGCCTTTCTCGGAGCGGCTATTGCTGGGGGAACGGTATTTTTTCTCGGGAGTCTTGGACGCGACGGTCTGACCCCGATCAAAGTCATTCTCGCAGGGGTTGCATTAACCGCTCTGTTTGTTTCCTTTACGCAAGGAATGCTTGTGCTGGATGAACAGTCTATTCAAACGGTCCTTTTTTGGATTGCAGGCTCCGTTGCAGGACGTGATATGGACATGCTCATGTCTGTCATGCCATTTTTGCTGAGTGCGCTTGTGGTGAGCTTTTTTATGGCGCGGCCAATGGGCGTTTTTTCATCAGGCGACGATGTGGCAAAAGGGCTTGGACAAAAGGTGGGTGTAACCAAGCTCATTCTGGGGCTTCTGGTTATTGTATTGGCGGGCGGTTCAGTCGCTGTAGTGGGTTCTGTTGGATTTATCGGACTCATCGTTCCGCATATGGCAAAAAGTCTTGTGGGAAATGATTATCGATGGATTCTTCCATACAGTGGGTTACTAGGTGCAGCGATTTTATTGTCAGCCGATATCGTGGCGCGCATCATTATTGCCCCGCAGGAAGTGCCGATTGGAGTAATGACGGCGCTGATTGGCGGACCTTTCTTTATTTACCTGGCTAAGAAAGGGGTGGCGAAAAAATGAAGTACTGGACCTTGCGTCTTTTTAATGACCGTATTTCCATTCAGGTGTCGATGCGCTGGCTGCTCACCGTGGCAGGCTGGTTAGCAGTAGTAGGAGGGGTATTCCTTTTGAGTCTCTCAGCAGGCAGCAACTGGATTCCTCTATCTGAAGTGTTTAAGCAGCTGACAGGACAAATCGATCAGCACACATTTGTTGTGGAAACTCTGCGTCTTCCGAGGGCGCTGCTCGCCTTGCTGGTAGGGGCGGCTCTTGGTGTAGCAGGTCTGATTTTACAAAGTCTTGTTAGAAACCCTCTTGCTTCACCGGATATTATCGGGATCACAAGCGGAGCCTCTCTTGGTGCTGTCACCTTTATTTCGTTTGGCGCCGGTGTGATCAGCATGCAGTATTTGCCGCTTGCAGCCATTTTGGGAGGACTGCTCGCTGCTCTGTTAATCTATCTTATTTCATGGAATAAAGGGGTAACACCCATCCGGCTGGTGCTGATTGGTGTGGGGCTTTCTGCCATTATGAAGGCATGTGTCACCTTCATGCTTGTCATGAGTGAAACCGCTACGACAACAAAATCCTATATCTGGCTCACGGGAAGCATTTACGGGGCGTCCTGGAGTGATGTCACCTCTATGATCTGGTGGCTTCTTATTCCCATTCCATTTCTAATTGTGTTTGGGAGAGGACTGAATGTCACGGAGATAGGGGAAGATTTCTCTGTAAGCGTCGGAATTCGCGTGCAGCTTCAGCAATTTATCTTTTTGATGTGCAGTGTCATGCTTGCAGGCACAGCGGCTGCTTTTGCTGGCGGAATTGAATTTGTGGGGCTGATGGCGCCGCATATTGCCAGGCGCATGGTTCATCGGTCGTTTCCCGGATTGGCTGTCGTCACGGCTCTGGTTGGTGCATTCCTTGTTATCATAGCCGATCTTGTTGCCCGAACCCTGTTCCTGCCGCTTGATATTCCTGCGGGAGTATTCACAGCTGCGATCGGTGCACCATTTTTCCTCTATTTATTATTTCGCTACCGAAATCAATAAAGGACAGAATGTAAAGGAGACCTAGCATGGACGTTTTACACAACTACGGAATCGAAAAAAAGGACGGCAGAGAGGGTGTGCCCGCAGAACAGCTGACAGAACCCGAAACGATTGCCCAAATTGTCAGCCGCTACGCCAGTGTGAGTGACATCAGGCTAGAATCAACGGCAGCATCGCTGATTATCAAGCGGTACGCCGTTTTAACAGCGGCCGCTGCTCTTGAATACTACGGACTTCAAAAGCAAAAAGATAACTGGCTTCATCATGCGGAATTTGATTTTGATCGTTTTGCTCTGCTGGTGGATGATCAACATCCGGAACTCGTGGGAGACTGGAAAACTACTGTATTCGCCCATCATCTCACCCCAATGGTGGAGCAGTTTTCAAAAACATGCAGAATCCCGCAAAAAATTTTATGGGAAAATATCGCCGTTCGTCTGCAGTCTGTTTTTCGTAAAAAATCAACTCACTATCCCCATTCTCAGCTGCAAGACCTTTTCGATGAAATGACGGAAGTGGATGCTGAGTGGTCGGGATGCAAAGAAAATCCATTTACAAAATATCTGCAGAGGCCTGAGGATTGGCAGACCATTCCAGTCAGAGAAACCTGCTGCCGTCTCTATCAATTAAAAGAAGGGCAGGAGCAGCCCTATTGCGGGAACTGTCCGCTGAGTTGAGAGTACTGCATTAAAGAATTTCAGTATTGAAATGTAAACCTGGATAGCACCTTAATTTACACGCTGACATTAAAAGTGTGTAAATCAAGGTGCTATTTGTGAATTTCGTCTCTTTTTATGTGTTGGATATAAAGAAGAAAATTGTGAACAAATAGAGATAGGGTTGATGAATCTAAGTAGAATGAGAGATGAAAATGACAGAGTCCTTTCAATAGAAATCATTTAAGACTAAAGAGATTCATTTTCTAAAAATTGACTGAACCCTATACAGAAGGCTGAGACAATTTAGGTCCCAGCCTCAAGCCTTAATATGCTAATGTAATCCCTACGCTCTCTGTCTTCTTGTCATGACATCAAAGATAACTGCCAGTGCAAGAACGCCGCCGCGGATCATGTATTGAGAGGCGATCCCGACGCCGAGAAGGTTCATTCCATTTACCAGTGTAGCCATCACGACTGCTCCGATGACAGCACCGGTTACTTTACCGACGCCGCCTGCAGCAGAAACGCCGCCTACAAACGCAGCTGCGATTGCATCCAGTTCAAAAAGAGTACCGGCCGTAGTGGTAGCAGACTGCAGGCGGGATGTGAATAAGATTCCGGATAAAGCGGACAGCATCCCCATTGAACCGAAGACAATAAACGTGATTTTACTTACATTGATCCCAGAAAGATGCGCCGCTTCCGGATTGCTGCCGACTGCGTAAATATGACGCCCGAGGACGGTTTTAGTCGTTATAAAATGATACACAATCAGCACCAGCAGAATAATAATCATCGTCCACGAAAAGCCGTTGTAGCCGGCAAGAATCCATGTGACATACCCCATTAAAAAAGAAACGAGAACGAGCTGGATGATAAAAAGTGGAGCAGATACAACTTCAAAATTGTACCGCATTTTGTTTTTTCGATTTTTCATTGCACTATAAATATAGTAAATAATTGCTGCAGTGCCGAGCAGCAAAGAGAGAAGATGAAGGCCGCCGATTTGGGCAAGGGAAGGAATATACCCATTGCCGATCGCGTTGAAGGCTTCATTATCCACGTTGATTGTGCCCGATTTTTCAGTAGCCTGTAAAAGAGCTCCTCTATATATCAGCCATCCGGCGAGTGTCGCCACAAACGCTGGAATCCCGACTTTCGCGACAAGAAATCCGGTAATCGATCCTGCAGCCATCCCAAGCAATAGAATGATGGGAATAACCAGATAAACGGGCAGACCAACCTGTACTAATAAAATAGCCGCGATGGCGCCAAGAAAACCCGCTAAAAAGCCTATGGATAAGTCAATATGACGAATGACAATGACGAGCATAACCCCTACAGCAAGCACGGCGATATAACCGGCAGAATCAATTAAGTTGCTGATGTTTCGGGAAGACATAAAAAGACCATTTGTCATTACGGTGAAAATAAGCATGATGACCAGTAACGCGATGTACATTCCGTAATCCCGTATATTATGTTTTAATAGCGCTTTCGCCTCTTTCAATATGTTCATGTCGATCACTCCTATTGTGTAGCAAATTCCATTATTTTTTCCTGGCTGGCTTCTGAAGAAGAAAGCTCCCCTTTTATTTGGCCTTTCGCCATTACATACACACGGTCACTCATGCCGAGGACTTCACCAAGCTCAGAAGACAGCATAATAATGCTCATGCCGCTTTCGATTAGCTTATTCATCACAGTATAAATTTCAAGCTTTGCCCCGACGTCAATTCCCCTGGTCGGTTCATCGAGAATGAGCAGCTTAGGGCCGACAAAGAGCCATTTGCCAATCGATACTTTTTGCTGATTTCCGCCGCTCAGATTTCCAACCTTCTGCTGAATGGACGGCGTTTTGACACCAAGTGATTTTCTGTATTCCTCAGCCGTTTTGATTTCTTCATTTTCATTGACTACGCCGTACGAAGATAATTGACTGAGATTAGAAATTGAAATATTGCTTTTAATGTCCTGCAGTAAAAACAGGCCGTCTCCTTTTCGATCCTCGGTGACGTACGCAATGCCGGATTTAATGGCATCACTTGTATGACTGAGCTTTACGGGTTTCCCATCCATCCGGATGGTTCCGCTTGTTTTATATTTTCTTGAATTGCCAAAGATGCTTAGAGCAAGCTCCGTTCTGCCTGCCCCCATAAGACCTGCAACCCCGACGATTTCTCCGTAATTCACATGAAGATTTATATTCTCAGCAACATTTCGGCCGGTCCGCGGATCATGAGCGGTCCAGTCGAGCAGCTCAAGCAATTTTTCACCTGTAGCTGGAACATTGCGCTTAGGGTAAATGTCTTCAATATCACGGCCCACCATATTTTTGATAATCGCAGCCTCGGTGATTTCTCCCTTTGATGCGTCGAGTGTGCAAATGGTTTCCCCATCGCGCAGAACGGTCGCTTTATCTGCAATCGCGATTACCTCATTTAGTTTGTGGGAAATCATTATGGATGTGATTCCTTGCTTTTTCAGCTCCCTTAACAGCTGTAAAAGGTTCTCACTGTCCTTATCATTTAAAGCGGCCGTCGGTTCATCGAGAATGAGAAGCTTTACTTTTTTACTCAATGCCTTCGCAATTTCAACCAGCTGCTGCTTTCCAACACTTATTTCTTTGATTAAGGTTTCCGGGTTGATGTGGAGATTTACTTTATTCAGCAGCTCCTTAGACTTCATGATCGCTTCGTTCCAATTCACGATGCCTTTTCGATGCAGCTCGTTTCCGGCAAAAATATTTTCATAGATGGAGAGGTCGGGAAAGAGAGCCAATTCCTGATAAATAATGGCAATGCCAGCCTCCACACTGTCACTGATTGTATGAAACTGCTGAACTTCATTCAGGTATAAAATATCTCCGGCGTATTCTCCGTAAGGGTAAACACCGCTCAGGACCTTCATTAAGGTGGATTTTCCGGCACCATTCTCTCCGACAAGACAATGGATTTCTCCTTTTTCCACTTTGAAATTGACATTAGAGAGCGCTTTTACACCAGTGAACTCCTTTGAGATTTTTTTCATCTCCAGTATCGTACCGCTCATCCTTCTGCCTCCTTAGAACATGAATTTTCAATGAATACAGAGCAATCACGTCAAGTGTGAACGGCGTGATTACTCTATCTTTACCTGTTATTCCAATCCTTCAAATTCGCTGGCTTCGTAATAGCCCGAATCAACCAGTTCGGATTGTACATTTTCCTGATCCACTACAATGACGTCAGTTTGTTTCGCATTTACTTCCATGCTGCCATTGTCATACGTTGCGGTTGTTTCCGGCGTGTTGCCGTCGAGAACATCAACTGCCATTCCCATCGCGTCTTCAACGAGTGTCCGGACGTCTTTAAAGACGGTCATGGACTGCTTGCTGTCGATAATGTACTGAATAGAAGCTTTTTCAGCATCCTGTCCTGTAATCGTGTAATCTGTGATGGCTCCGTCTGTTGCAAACACATCCGCAATCGAACGGGCTGTTCCGTCATTTGGTGCAAGAATGGAAACATTCCCTTTCATGTCAGCGCCTGCAGAAGTTAAATGAGTCTCTGCCTTGTTTTTAGCTTCACTTGGATCCCAGTTGGTCGTAACCTGTCCAAGAATGCTTCCAAGCTCTTCACGGCTCAGTTCTGATTTATCTTTAAGTGCTTCCGCTTCACTTGAATTGGCAATGACAAATGTTCCGTCTGCAATTTTAGGCTGAAGAACGTTCCATGCTCCTTCAAAGAATAAGAAGGCGTTATTATCAGAGGCTGCTCCTGCGTATAGATAAAGCGGGATGCCGGAGCCCTCTGCGTTATCCACCAGATATTGCCCCTGTGCTTCTCCAACTGCTACACTGTCGAAGGTAACGTAATAGTCAACAGAATCTGTATCCGTGATTAATCGGTCATAGGAAATAACCGTTATGCCTTCATCCTTTGCTGCTTCCACTGCAGACCCTGCAGCTGCTCCATCATGCGGTGCAATAATTAAAACGTCCATGCCTTTACTGATTAAGGTTTCAACATTTTCTTTTTCCTTTGCAGACGATCCCTGGCTGAATAAAATTTCAGTCGTATAATCAGAATCGGCCAATGCATCCTGAAATCTTGTTTCATCCTGAACCCATCTTGGTTCGTCTTTTGTTGGAAGCACGATTCCTACGTCCAATTCACTGCCGCCGCCGGATCCTCCCTCGCTGCCGCAGCCTGCCATACCCACTGTTAAAACAGCCGCTGTCAATAACCCCAATGCTTTCGATCGTTTCCCCATTGTTGTAAGATCCCCTTTCAAATATGGAATTAACTACTACATGGTAAATATAGCATCGAACGTAATATTGAAAACGCTTTCTTAGGGGAGTAATTTAGCTTTGTTCTGTATTTTTTTAATATTCTAATTTTTATTAGGTGAGGGAATAAGGAGGGCAGTGCATGTAAAAAGCCCATCCGCGAACTGGATAGGCTTATATGAACCGATTTAAGGGGAGTAGATTTCTTCTTCAAGGTGAAAGCCATCTGCAATGACCGTTTCATGAATATTCTTCTCGTCCACCGGGACAGGGGGAAGAAGGATGGAAGGAACATTTATTTTTCCATTATTAATGGTTCGGTCTTGTGCTATTTTTTCTCCCTCTGCGAGCATAATGGCCAATTCAACTGCTTTTTGCGAGAGCGCATCAATGCTTTTATACATGGTCAGGCTTTGCGTGCCTTCAACAATTCGTCTGACGCCCGATAGATCTGCATCCTGGCCTGCCACTGGAATCTTGCCGGCTAATCCATACTCGTTTAATGCTTCAATCGCTGCACCTGCTGTAGCATCGTTGCCTGCAATGACGGCATCAATTTTTTGATCATTCACTTCAAGCGCAATTTCCATGTTTTCCTTTGCATGCTCCGGCAGCCAGTCCTTTGTCCACTGATTAAAGACAACGGTGATTTCTCCGCTGTTAATCAAAGGCTTTAGCACTTGAAATACCCCCTGTTTCATAAGGTGGGCATTGTAATCTGTTTCTGCTCCGCCAAGATAGACATATCTCCCTTTTGGAACCAGCTTTGTAATGGCTTCCGCCTGCAGGACACCCACTTGTTCGTTATCATACGAAACATATAAATCTACTTCCGCATTTCGCACAAGACGATCATAGGAAAGAACCTTAATGCCGGCATCATGCGCTCTTTCCACAATCGCGGCCATAGATTCAGCATTATGCGGCACCACTACTAAAACATCGATCCCCTCGCTGATCATTTTTTCCGTCTGCCAGACCTGTTTTACATCGTCTCCGTCTGCAACTGTGATGGTTACCTCGGCTCCAGCTCGTTCAGCTGCTTCTTTAAAAAGCTCCCGGTCTTTTGCCCAGCGGTCCTCCTCGAGTGTATCCATGGAGAATCCTATTTTAATTGCTTCAGAAGGATGGTGCTCAACCGTATCAGGCGGTACAGGTACGTTAGTGGGGATTTTCTCCGCAGGGAGACAGGCGGTCAGCAAATAGACCATGATTAAGATGAAAAGAGGCCATAATTTTTTCATTTCTTTGCGTTCCCTTCGTTCGTGTCGTTATAAACTAAACGTTTTCTTCCGGTAGTCGGTAGGGGATAGGTGAAACGCTTTTTTAAAAACCTTGCTGAAATAATTCGGATCATGATAGCCAATTTCAATGGATATTTCTTTCATGCTTTTCTCTGGATCTCTCATTAGCTTTTTCGCTTTTTCAAGCCGGCATTCCGTTAAAAAACTGATATAGTTGATGCCGAGTTTTTCTTTAAACAGCTTGCTGACATAGATTGGACTTAGACCGGCTTCCTTGGAAATAATCTCAAGTGATAAATCTTCATGGGCATGGTCGATAATATAGTGTTTGATTTGGTCAATACTATCCCCGTCCGCCTGTTGACTGTGATCCTCCTGTGCATATTTCATACGTTCAAGCAGATACGCCGTTTCTTCTCGAAGCTGTTTATAGCTTGCGGTCTGGGAGGGATAGACGGGCAGTTCAACCGGAATTCCCATATCTGAAAGGATAGAGGAAATCAGCCAAAGAAGTTCAGCCAGCTGTTTTTGCGCCTGAATGGAGGGCTTATTTTCTCTTTCAAGCCCTTCCGTTATCGTTTTTATCTCTGCAATCAATTTGTCCCATTGCAGATGACGAAGGTGCTCGTAAAACGTTTGTTCATAAGTCTTGTAGGAAGGGGAGGACAGATCCAGTGTGAGAGCTGGCAGGTCTGCATAAAACTGATAGTGAACCGGCTGCTGAAAATTTCTGGTCGCAAGGAGAGATTCCTGATACGACTGCTTTATTTTCCCGGTCTGTTCATACACATTTCCGATTCCAATAAACCAATCTGCTTTGCTGGCATCTCTTAGCCTGAGAATTTTGTTCGCGAGCGTAATTGCCTGATGCCGAAATGAATAGTTCCCATTTCGGAACACAATAATGGGGACCTGGCGTCCGTTTGAAGCACCCGTCCAGCCGCTGCCTGTTTCCCTCACAACTTCTTTTACTGCCGGATACCATTCTGCTGCGTCAGGAGGAAGCAGCAGACTCATCACAAATGTTTCGTCTGTCATCGGGATATCCAGTAAATCTACCAGCTGATTTAAATGAACTTCATGTACATGATCAAATAACAGCTGCGTCACCACATCGGTTTCAAATACTGCCATGGCTTTCTCCAGTGTGGCTTGATCTTTCCTGTTTTCTTCGGTGTATTGCTGTTCCATCTTAATCTGGTGGAGTACGCCTTCTACGGTTTTCACGATTTCCGCTATTTTACTTGGTTTTACAATATAAGCTTGTACACCAAGCGAAAGTGCCTGCTGGGCATATTCAAAGGTAGCGAAAGCGGTAACCAGAATGAACTTTGCAGAAGAGTGGATGCTGTGAAGCTGTTTAATTGCTTCAAGGCCGGAAATTCCCGGCATCTGAATATCCATAAACACAAGATCAGGCTTCTGCTTTGCTGTCATTTCAATCGCTATTCTTCCATTGCGTGCCTGACGGATGACCAGATTGTCAAAGTGTCTTGTTAAAATAAGCTCAAGCCCTTCACGCTCTGTTTGTTCATCGTCTACGATGAGTACATTGACCATACATTTTTCTCCTATTCTACTGACATTTTAGATGCGTATGGATTCAACATCTGCGCAAGAGAATTTTGTTTATTCAGCCAGGGCAACATCCGCTTTTAAAAGATACAGTGTGACCTTCGTGCCCTGTCCTAACGTGCTGTGGACCTGAACCACATGTTCACTGCCGTTAAACAGCCTTAATCGCTGAACAACATTTTTAAAGCCGATTCCCGTGCTTTTTTCACTGTCTACATGTTTGCCCTCCAAAATCTCTTTGATTTTCTGGCTGGTTATGCCGGGACCATCATCTTCCACTTCAATCATGACCTTGTCGGAATCATTTTTTATTCTAAACCAGATGGTGCCCCCATTCTCACTCGGTTCAACCGCATGGATGATAGCGTTTTCAACAATTGGCTGCAGTGTTAAACCTGGAATGGACAGGCTCAGGCATGCTTCATCTATTTCACTAATAAATCTCAGACGGTCTGTATAGCGTGCTTTTTGGATTTGAATATATTGCTGAAGTACATAGACTTCTTCCCGCAGGATGGTTGGTTTATCCATATGCTTTAAATTGTAGCGCAGCAAATCCGCTATACTGACCAGCAGATCACTTGTTTCCGCTGACCCGTCCATATACGCTTTTTTGGATAATGTATTTAGCGTGTTAAACAGGAAATGAGGATTTATTTGACTCTGCAGACTAAGAAGCTGACTTTCTTTTAATAGATACTTACTTTTTTGCAGCTCAGTCTCTAATTTAGCCTTTTGTTTCGTTTCGGTAAATAACGTATTCAGATTAAGTCGCATCTGTTCAAACGTTGCGGCTAAAATAGCCGTTTCGTCTTTTGAATCTGCTTCTATTTTTACATCAAAACGGCCCTTGGATAATTGTCTGGCAGACTGCGTCAGTTTTTCGAGCGGCTGCGTAATTCTAAGCGAAAACCAATACGTGAAAAACAGCAGGAGTAAAATGATCGAAACGAGAAGCCACATGCCAAGCTCTGTCAGTTTTTCCGACCGGTCGATCATTTCTCTGTACACGATGTCATACGTATTCATCTCTTTATCAATAACAGAAAGTCTCATTTCGGACACATAGTCTGAAATATGAACCGCTTCATTCAGGGCTGCTTTGGCCGGTTCCGTTTCACCTGAAACCTGAAAATTCACAGCACGCTCTGTCATTTCGACTAAACTTACTGTCAGATTCATGTAATTGGCTAATTCCGATTCGTTCTTAGTGTTTTCATACTGTGTAACCTCCCCGGACAATTCTCTCATTCTGTTTCTATGGCGCTCAATGGTTCGCTCATTTGGGGCACGGGGTTCGAGGATGTACGCATTTAACGCTGAGACCAGCTCCTGACTTTCCATATGCAGCTCATTGATGACAAGGTATCGTTCGAGAATCTGATTATACTGATCCTGCATTTTCTGATTGTAGTAGGTGAGAGACATCCAGATTACGACCATAATGATCAATACGACGATAGCCAGCAGCCAGATTTTCTTCTGTAAATGCTTCATCGATTTTTCGGGCCCTTCAGAATTTTAGTCGCTGTGTAGTACCCGTCGATTGCTAAAGGAACGTCCTTTTGATCCAGCCATTCCTTCATTCGTTCAACGCTGATGCTGCCAATGTCGTGAGGAGATTGTTCGATAATGCCATCAATTTTTCCGTTTTCAAGCAGCGCATATGCTTCCCGTTCCTCATCAAATGTATAAAGGTAGTAGGGCTCTACTTTTCTTCTTGTTTCAATTTCGTTCACTAAATCCTGTGTATACGCAGCGTTCACCGCAATATAGGCCTGTGCATCCGGATAATAATTCAGCAGATCACCAATGGATGAGATGCCCCCAGCGTTCTCTGAGCCCAGCTTTGCTTCAATAATCTGGATGTCAGATTGGGCAGTTAAATAATTCTCTATGCCATCAAAACGCTGACGCTGGAAATATTCCTGCTCAATGTCAATCATCAAAACAACTTCACCCTCTGTTCCCATATCTTCAATCAATTGCTTTGCAAGCTGCTGTCCGGCTGAGAATTGATTGGAGCCCACGTATGTCTTTCTCAGGCTTTCTTCTTTTGGAACATCATGCGCTGCAGTAATGACGGGAATGCCATAGGAGGCTGCCTTAAGCTTCGCAAGTTCCTTGAATTTTTCATCATCCAGCCCCTGCACGATAATTCCATCGACCTTTGAGTAAATAGCGACTTCTATTTTCCTGAGGAAATCATCCGTATTTGTCCCATAAATCCCGTTAATGTCGAGGTCAATCCCAGCTTCTTGAGCCTTTGAGCGCGCTCCTTCCGCTACATCTATCCAAAATGGATGATCCATTTCATTCATGATGAGAACGACCCTTGGCATTTCTCCTGATTGCGTGGACTTAGCAGGAAGATCCCAGTCTGTATAAAAAACCGCAGCAGCAGCCTGAAACGTAAAGTAAAACAAAAACCCCCCAATCGTAATCACTGAGAGTAAAGCAAATTTTCTCATAGGCGAGGGCATCTCCTTTGAAATGAATTAATATTCTGTAAATTATATCAAACAACTGTCTTAGCGTATACGTGTGTAAAATCGATCCATCACAGGAAAGTTTCTAATGTTCCCCTAAACGTTTGAGGTAGTTTAGAGAGGGTAATTTAGTCAAAGAGGACAATCATGCACACCCGTTAAAATTCGCACGGTATGCTGATTCTGCGAGAGTTGTATTCCACAAAAAAGGAGCGTTTTATACATGTTAAAAACAGATTTTTCAAGAATGTATATAGATGGAGAATGGAGAAAAGGCAGCAGCGATAAATCAATGACAAATAAGAACCCTTTTAATGAAGAGGAACTTGTCACGATTCAATCAGCCACGAAGGAAGATTTAAACGAAGCGTATGAGGCGGCTACCCGAGCACAGGAAAAATGGGCGGCAGAGCTTCCGCAAAACAAACGTGCGGTATTAGAAAAAGTCGTTGCGGTTATGGAAGAAAATAAGGAGCTGATTATCGACTGGCTTGTGAAAGAGGCCGGCAGCACCCTCATGAAAGCAAATGTTGAATTTCAGGCTTCCATTAATATTGTTAAAGAAGCTGCGGGCTATCCTTATCATATGGAAGGGAAAATTATGCCCTCCCAAACACCTGGTAAAGAAAATCGTGTTTACCGGAATCCGCTTGGCGTAATCGGGATTATCTCTCCGTGGAATTTCCCGTTCCACCTGGCGATTCGCTCGATTGCCCCGGCACTTGCAACAGGCAACGGAGTCGTGTTAAAGCCGGCCACTGATACACCAGTAACAGGCGGTTTAATTTTCGCAAGTATCTTTGAAGCGGCGGGTCTTCCAAAAGGACTGCTGAATGTAGTGGTGGGAAGAGGATCTGAAATTGGAGATGAAATTGTTACGCATCCTGCACCGCGCTTAATTTCTTTCACTGGCTCTACAGAAGTAGGCAGACATATTGGAGAACTTGCAGGCCGGAGCCTGAAGAAAACAGCACTGGAATTGGGCGGCAATAATGCCCTTGTAGTCCTTGAGGACGCAGATATTGAACAGGCTGTTGAATCTGCTCTCTTCGGCAAGTTCTATCATCAGGGTCAAATTTGTATGTCGCTGAATCGGATTTTTGTTCATAAAGATATCTATGACAAATTCGCTGAACGGTTTATAGAGCTTGCTAAAAACCTTAAGTACGGTGATCCTGCTGAAAAAACTACGAATGTAGGACCTTTAATTAACAAAGACCAGGTGGACCGTATTTTGAAAGATGTGAAAGCAAGTGTGGAGCAGGGAGCAAAAATACAGCTTGGCGGACAAGCTGATGGAAATGTTCTCGAGCCGACTGTTTTAACCGGTGTAACAAACAAAATGCCGATCGCTGAAAATGAAATTTTCGGTCCCGTGGCCGTACTGATCCCATTTGACAGTGAAGAAGAAGCGGTTGAAATGGTGAATGATTATTCCTTTGGTTTGAGTGGATCCGTTCATTCATCCAATATTGAACGCGGTACATCCTTTGCCCACAAAATTCATACTGGAATGATTCATGTAAATGATCAATCGGTCAATGATGAGGCCCATATGCCGTTTGGCGGGGAAAAAGATTCCGGACTGGGTCGCTTTAATGGAGAATGGGTACTGGAAGAATTCACAACCCTTAAATGGTTGTCTGTTCAGCATACTCCGCGCGACTACGGACCATTTATCAATCAATTAAAATAAGAATAGTAATGGGAAGAGCACTGCAGTATCGCTGTAGTGCTCTTTTTACAATGTTTCACGTGAAACATACTGAACTGGCAGGAAAAGACTTCATTGAAAAGTGCGATTATTATGATCTTTATGGTTACTGAGTCCATTATACTTATGCTACACGGAACCAACCTGGAGGGTAAAATGATAAAATTAATGGCAGATTCCACATGTGATCTATCTACTGAAGTGCTTGAGCAATACAATATAAGTCTGGCATCATTGACTATAAATATTGAGAATAAAATCTATAAAGATCGAGTTGAAATCAAACCGGATGAATTTTATGAGAGGCTTGAGCATCTTTCTGAATTTCCGACGACGGGAACCCCAAGTCCAACTCAATTTGCAGAGATCATAAAAGAAGCTGCTGCAGAAGGACATACAGAGGTTTTGTGCATCAGTATGTCGAGCGGAACGAGCGGCTCTTATCAGTCTGCTGTGCTTGGAAAAGATTATTATTTTGAAGAAGCACCGGATTCACCTGTCAGAGTTCACATCGTAGATTCAAAGTGTATGAGTCATGGAAGCGGGTGGCTGCTGATCAAAAGTGCTTTGATGAGAGAAAGAGGAGCCACCTTCGATGAAATCGTATCGTTTGTTGAAAGCCATAAAACCAGAGTAAAGCATTTTCTTTCGGTTGATGATTTAAACCATTTAATCAAAAGCGGCCGCATCTCAAATGCAAGCGCTGTTATAGGGAAATTTCTTATGCTTAAACCTGTTATGACCATGAAAGAGGGAAAAATAGCCATCATTTCAAAAGAACGAGGAAGAAAAAGAGTGTTAAAGCATTATGTTCAGGAATTTATCAGAAGGAACGACAAAGATTTAACAGAGTTCATAATCATTGGCTACACCTCTGATAAAACAGTAGCCGAAACGCTTAAAACAAAAGTACAGGAAGAAACGGATTTTACAGGCGATATTCACATCATGCAAATGGGCGTTTCAGTTGGTACCCATGTTGGGCTGGGTGCGATCTCAATGTTTTTTATGGAAAAGAACTCCTGATAATGATCACAAAGTGCTGTCCTTTCAAAAAGGGGCAGCTTTTTTTATGTAATAGAAAAAGACTTAAGCTTGCCCCCTTATTTATCATTTGTACAGCTGTTGTCATAATGACTACCTAAAGCTGCTTGCTATCTATATTAGATAACACCCGTCGGTAAAACGTTGAGTATAATGACTAAAATTCCATAATAATAGAATTCATAGTATCTTTCGGCAGGATAACTCTCTCTGACAGCTATGTTAATATATGTATAGAGATCAGGTTTGAAAGAAGTAAAAGTGGAAGGGTTGTTTAATGTTGAGTGGTAGAAGTTTTCCCAATTTGGAAACAGAGCGACTGAACTTGAGAAATGTAGGGAAAGAAGATATTGATTTTATTTTTCAACTGTTCAGCAGCGAAAAAGTGTGTGAATTTCTCTATGATGAGGAAATGTTTGTGAATAGAAATGATGCGGTGGATTTTGTGGAATGGAACGCTGAACCTGAAGAAAAAGGCTGGAACAGGTGGGTGTTGGTCGCTAAAGACTCCAGCCGTCCAATTGGTACATGCGGCTATGACAGCTGGGATAAAACGAACAATATAGCGGAGATTGGGTATGATTTATGGCATGAATATTGGGGAAGGGGATACATGAAAGAAGCATTAGTCAGTGCAATTGAGAGCGGATTTTCCAATATGGGTCTCAATCGGATTAACGCATTCATAGCGCTGGAAAATGTAAACTCTATAAAACTCTTAAAAAACCTTGGATTTAAGCAAGAAGGGATTTACAGAGATAAACATTTATTTAGAGGGAAGTATTACGACCATTATGCTTTCTCCTTGTTAAAAAGAGAATGGTGATCTATTTCACCTTCACATAGAAAAAATTTTCTGCAGTATCTGGACATTGTTTGTTACCACAAATTAAATTTGGAAATAAATTAATCATAGTGATACACTAGTGTATAGAATATTTTGATTATACAGGAAGATAGCGCGGCAAAAGCTGAAACGCATTTTTTACTATCTTATACGCGAAGGACGGTTAATATGAGTAACAAACAGAATCAGACAGACGTTATTTTAATTGGCGCTGGCATTATGAGCGCAACGCTCGCATCCCTGCTGAAAGAGATCGCACCGGATTGGAAGATTAAGGTGTTTGAACGCCTGGGAGGCGCTGGGGAAGAAAGCTCAAACGAATGGAATAATGCAGGGACAGGTCATTCGTCTTTATGTGAATTAAACTATACAAATGAACTGCCGGATGGCTCGATTGATATTAGCAAAGCGATAAAAGTAAATGAAGATTACCAGGTTTCAAAGCAGTTCTGGTCCTATCTTGTTGAAAGTGAACGACTGCGAAATCCTCACGAATTTATCCGCTCACTGCCACATATGAGCCTGGTTCAAGGGGAAAAGAATGTCACTTTTTTAAACAATCGATATAAAGCGCTTTCAGTTAATCCTTTATTTGAAGGCATGGAATTTTCTGATGATCCCCAAAAGCTGAAGGAATGGATTCCTTTGATTATGGAAGGCCGCACGGTGAGTGAGCCGATAGCCGCAACTAAAATCGACTCCGGAACAGATGTGAACTTCGGTGCGTTAACGCGAAAGCTGTTCACTCATCTGGAAAACGAAGATGTCGATATCCATTATCAGCACCAGGTGGATGAAATGAAACGTACTGAGGATGGGTCGTGGGAATTAAAGATTCAGGATCTTGAGAATGAGCGGCTTGAATATCATAAAGCCAAATTCGTCTTTATTGGAGCGGGTGGAGGAAGTCTGCATCTGCTTCAAAAATCAGGCATCCCGGAAGGAAAGTCAATTGGCGGCTTCCCGGTGAGCGGACTGTTTCTTGTATGCACAAAACCGGAAATCGTGGAACAGCACCACGCGAAAGTTTACGGCAAAGCACCGGTTGGCGCCCCGCCTATGTCGGTTCCGCATCTTGACACACGCTTCATAGACAATAAGGCATCCTTATTTTTTGGCCCATATGCCGGATTTTCGCCTAAATTTCTGAAAACAGGATCGAACATGGATTTAGTTACGTCCGTTAAACCGAATAACCTGTTTACAATGGCAGCCGCCGGCGTGAAAAATATGTCTTTGACCAAGTATCTGATCAATGAAGTCATGCTTTCCAAGGAACAGCGCATGGAAGCGTTACGCGAGTTTGTTCCCAATGCGAAGAGCGAAGACTGGGAGCTGGTTACAGCAGGTCAGCGTGTACAGGTCATAAAGGATACCGATACAGGAAAAGGTACGCTGCAATTCGGAACAGAGGTCATCTCTTCAGCAGACGGCTCAATTGCTGCCTTACTTGGGGCTTCACCTGGTGCATCAACTTCGGTAACGGTCATGCTCGAGGTACTGAAACGGTGCTTCCCGGATCAAATGAAAGAGTGGGAGCCTAAAATTAAAGAAATGATTCCATCATATGGGGAATCATTGCTTGAACGTCCTGAACTGATTCGTGAAATCCAGCATGCAACCGCCCGTTCACTCAGACTTGAGGGTGAGATCGCTCAAAGCTCTGTTTAATCGGTGACAAGTAGCTTCTCAAACAGTTTGATTTATTAGGCTGCCTGACTCTCCATTTTGGAGCAGGCAGCTTATTATTTTTTCGATAAAAATAGGTTCGTCTAAGGAGGAAAGAAATGACAACAATTGAAGAGGTAAAAAAAGAAGGAGAAAGGATTAAGCCAGTAGGACAAGTCCTTAAATTTTCAACGACATTATACGGCTTATCACTGCTATACGGTATTGCATTTGGTTTTCAAGAAGGAATTGTCACAGGCATAGTTACAACAACTATTTTACTGGCTGGTTTTGCGTATCTAATTAGCATCCTCCTGCGGGAAAGGAAGAGATACCGCAAAGAAGTGGAGGTATGGAAAGGGACGATTCTAAAAGAATACTTGCTAAGACAGGAGAGTGTGGAAGGAAAAATACTCTCTTTATTTAGTGAATATGATCGGGAAATACCTATAGTAGAAAACGGCTATCAGCCTATTTGCATTGAATTTGAGGAGAAACACGGTGGATATCTTGCACTTATGGAACCTGTGTATGTCCGAATTGATGAGACCATCCAAGAGCCTGTTATCATGTATGTTGAGTTGGAAGAGCAGGTTGGACATGATGTGGGCGAAGATATTCATTTAATGGAATTACGTGTACCGAGAGGGTATGTATTAAACAAGGAATCACAATAAGGCAGTATTATTTCCGAAAGACGCAAGCTTCAAATATGGTTTTCTCTCGATTGATGGACACGTGCTGAGGTATATAAAAAGCTGTCCGCAGCATGATTAGCCTGGACAGCTTAAGAATTGCAGTATTCTTAATACACTTTATCCCCATTAAAGATCGAATTTTTCACAATTACATAATCAACGGTGCGGATCGCCTCAAGTTTGTCTCCGCCTGCATAGGAGATGGAAGATTGGAGGTCCTGTTCCATTTCTGTCAAAGTATCCTGAAGGGCGCCTTTATGCTCGACGAACATTTTTTTGCCTTCTACGTTTTTCTTTTCGCCTTTTTGAAACTCAGAGGCGGATCCAAAGTATTCTTTGAAGAGCTTGCCGTCCTGCTCTGTGGTAACACCTGGCGATTCCTCATGTCCTGCAAAAAGTGAGCCGATCATGACCATGGAGGCACCGAAGCGGACAGATTTGGCGATGTCTCCGTGCGTACGGATCCCGCCATCTGCGATAATGGGCTTGCTTGCAGCTTTCGCACACCAGCGAAGTGCTGCAAGCTGCCAGCCTCCTGTACCAAAACCGGTTTTGATTTTCGTAATGCAGACTTTGCCTGGTCCAATCCCTACCTTCGTTGCGTCGGCGCCGGCATGCTCCAGTTCGCGGACTGCTTCAGGGGTGCCGACATTTCCTGCAATCACGAAGCTTTCAGGCAAATGTGCTTTGATATGACGAATCATATTAATAACGGCATTCGAATGGCCATGCGCAATATCAATCGTAATATAATCTGGTATAAGATTTTCCTGAGCGAGCTGCTCAATGAAGCCATATTCCTCTTTTTTAACGCCTACACTGATCGAAGAGATGAGACCTTTAGCTTTCATACTCTTGATAAATGCTGTTCTGGTTTCGGGCTCAAAGCGGTGCATAATATAAAAATACTGGTTTTCAGCGAGATAGATGGCGATTTCTTTATCAATAATTGTTTGCATATTTGCAGGCACAACAGGCAGCTTGAATGTATGCTTGCCGAATGTAATGGACGTATCACACTCTGAACGGCTTTCAACCACGCATTTTGCGGGAATTAATTGAATATCTTCATAATCAAATACATTATCCATAGTTAACACTCCTAAAAGCGAATATTATTTATATTTTAATTTAAAATTGTTCGTACATACTGTAATTTACAGTATTTTTCGAAAGATGTCAAAGTATTTCAGCCCATTTTTGATATACATGCATTTGTTATATACTTTGAGCCTTTACTGCCTCTGTAATATATTTTCGAGGCCATTGCGACAGCATACCGAAAATTTCTGTTTCATGAAGCCCGAGTCGGCGTACTTTGTTCGTTGCTTCTCCTAACAGTGTTTGAACGAGAAGATGAAAAGACAGCGTCAGTTCAGTTTCTTCAAGGCAGGCTTTGATTTTTTCAAATTCTGCACGAGTGAGACAGTAATCTTTTATCTGAAATAAAACATCATGCGGCTGAGGCTGCATAGATTGTTCTCTCATGAGCAACTCATTATAAAGTTCGGCAAGCTCACTCTCTAAGGAACCGTTGTCAATGGACTGCCATTTTTCCGCATGTTTTAAGACAGCAGCATCAGGAACGCTTACCTTTGCCAGACTGATGAGATCAGGGGTAATGTTTTCCTCTGGCAAATCCATCTTTTTCAGTTCTTCGTAGCAGCTTAACGCTGGATGATCTTTTTTGGATTCACCGAGCTTTTCTTTTAGCGAAATCAATTTTTCTAAAAGCGGCTCATAGGAAGAGAGCTGTTTTTTTAAGCTGCGCAGTTTGTTTAAAGAAGTTATGACCCTCAAGCTTTGCAAAGCCATTTGATCGAACTGTCTTTCAATGGTGGCGATCCTCTTGACTGCCTGCTCCATTTTTACTTCATGGGGCAGCTGAAGCTGAGCTGTTAAAGGCCAATATGTGACACCGTAAGAGCATTCCTTGCAAGTGACATGAATCGACTCTGTGGAATAGTCGAGACTTAAGTCTTTTTCATGTTCGCAGATCTCATATTGCCAGTCTGGAGGAATGCTCCGATACGGACGCATCACTATTTCAACGCGATGCCGCCAGTAAGAGAGATCTTCAGGGTAATTAAGCAGACCAAGCAAAGAAGACCGGTTCATCTTTTCAACCGCCCTGACAACGTTTTGTTTAGACCGGGCAAGAACAATGAATGGGTGCTCCCTGTAGGCTTGTTGAATCCGTTCAATCCATGTGTTCTGATTAAGCCTTTGAACCCAGGCGCAAAACACATAGTCCCGTATAACCTCCTGCAGATGCACGGTAAGCTCCCGGGTGGAAAGCGATTGATAAGGTGTTTTATAAAAAAATTCTTCATTTAGCGGAAGGCCGCGTGTAGGTGCGTGTTTTTTCCAAAGAAACATCTCAGGCTTTAAAAGGGAGGGACATAGACTCTGCTGCTTGCAGACTGGAACAGGCAGCTGAAAAGAAGGGAGATCGACAAAGTCGCGTAATAACTGCTGATCACGTATAGAAAGGCGATCGAGTTCTATCGAGAGTATTTGCTGAAGACGTGTTAATACCGCCCGTTCTTCTTTACGGCCAATAGAGCGGATATTTGGATGTTTTCTGCCGGCCGGAATCAATAAGAGGGAAGGGTGAGCTTCTGGCTGATGACCAAGGTGATTTGAATTCATATAGAACACTCCCTGATTGTAGTACCTCCATTATACGGTCCAGGACCGCTTCATTTCTAATATCTGACTCAAGTGAAATGCAAAGCCAAACGGATGATGAAACATCTCCATAAGATATTCCAATAATACAAAATTAAACAAAAAAGTACACAATATTACATAATAGACGTAGATATATTCTTTACAGGCTTGTATACTAGCAATATACATATTTAGAGGAGGGAACAGGGGTCGAAGGATTTACTCTCCATTTACTCAAAGCGTTCAAAAGACCCTTTTTGCTAGTTGTAACAAAAATTGAAGGAGGAATAAAAAATGAACAAATGTAAACTTGTATTTGCGATGTTTTTTTCAGCTTTAATCGTATTTTTTGCTTTTGGTGCGACAGATGCTTCCGCAGCACAGAATGATGACTATGAAAAGGCTCTTGAACTCATTGAAAAGACCAATGTGGAAATTGATGAGAAAATTGACGCGGCGGTTGAAAAAGCAGATGGTCTTCAATCGGCTTACCTATCAGAGCTGGAAAGCAAAAAAGAGGAAGAGCAGCGTAAGATAACGGAGCTTGAAGAAGAAAAAGCAGAGACGCTTGGGGAACTCGCTGACGATAAAAAAGCGGCAGAAGAAAGAGCTAAATTTGACGAAAAAATCCAGACGGAGCGCGATATTTACAGTGCTCTATACATCACGCTTGAAGAAAAATATAACCATGAGCTTGACGTAGTCATTGACGATGTTTTTAATGAAACACTGAAAATGTCTACAGAGACTATTGCACTAGTAAAAGAGATGGGTGTTGAAGCAGAATGCAGCTGGAAGCTGGTTCGCTTTGCCGATCGTATGGTCTGGATTGATCCGATCCGGGTCGTTGGTAACTAATTTCACCTTGTATAAATTGAATATTATACGTTAAAATAGAAAAAGAGTTCGATAAGCACTCTTTTTTCTATTTTATCAATGAGAGGTGAAAGGCTTGGAGGGTCTAAAGATCTATAAGAAAGGATCGAATCAAGGTAAAGTTAGCATGGATTCCACTTCAATAAGCCTTTTGGAACAAGGAGACGGTACTGAGATCATGACTCAAACAGTCCTCCAAGACAAATTATTTTATTTATATCCAAGTGATAAACAAGAAGTAATGGAATTTATATATATTTTATCAGGTGAAATTCAATATGAAGATGGTGCTCATACTAAATCACTTACAGCTCATGACTTTTTTTCTGCCAAAGGGTTAAAGGAGCCTGTTTTCTTTAAAACAGTAACAAACGTAACTTATCTGTGGGTAATTACAGATCCGATTTTCCATGAAGTAAGTAACGAGATAAAGTCATTAAAAGAAATTATACGTCGAGTAGATAAGAAAGATCGTTACACTGCATTACATAGCGAGAGAGTTATGATGCATTCAGTAAAAGTTGCAAAAAAACTAAAGCTAAGTAAAGAAGATCTCCATCACTTGCATTTAGCCTCTCAATTACATGACTTGGGTAAGATAAAGATCGCAGAAGAAATCTTAAATAAGCCGGGCAAACTAACGAATGAAGAGTTCGATATTATAAAGAAACATCCAGGGGATGGAGCAAAAATCGTTGCCGAAACCAACTATCACTATCTTTCCCCCATTATCGAGCAGCACCACGAACGGCTAAATGGGAGCGGGTATCCTCATGGGTTAAAAGGGGATGAAATTTTACTTGCTGCTAGGATTATAGCAGTTTGTGATACGTTTGATGCAATGACAGAAGACCGTGCGTACCGGAAGGCATTCTCAGCGGAATTTGCGATAGATGAAATAAGAAAAATGACCCCTGAGTATTATGACCCGGATGTGGTTGCAGCGTTTGAAGAAATTCTTAAAGAAGAAAAACGGATTTAAGACGCTCCTTGACACTTGCGGTAAAATCGACTATTGTTAAGAACGCGATGAGCTTGTTTGCATAAGACGCACAAGTACTCCTTTTAGGAACACGTTGTGGAGCGTGACTTGGACGCCGCAAATTTCGGGAAGCACCCTGCCTTTTGAAGGCTGGGTGCTTTTTTAAGTTCTTTTTAAATTACTAAAAGTAGAACACTATAGGAAATGAGTCCAAGGCTGAATGCTGCAAAGCTGCTTTCTTTTTCTTCAGGCAGCTCTTCTTTTAACACATTCAGCACGATTCCACCTGCTAAAAAGGCAACTAAAATGGAAATGAAGAATTCATGAACCTCAAATAAAGCTCCAACTCCCCATCCAAGGAGTGTGGCAAATGATAACAAAAGACGTCCGTAGCGGTCATAAACATGCTGATGATCACTGCGAAGAGCACGGTCATTTGTAATGAAATGAATGCTTAAGGCGATAAAATAAAAAAACATCTCCCATGCTCCCTGATATTCCTCCCGGATCAATAAGTAGCCAATGACTGCATTGTAGATAAAAAACGATGAGATATGAATCCAAAAAATGCCCGGTGAGGATTCCCCTGTATCCGTCTCCATCCTTTTAGAAGTTTTCACAATCCGCTCCAGTCCGTAAAATGCTGCAAGTCCGAACATCGCAATCAGGTAAATATGATTTTCTACAAATCTCAAGGAATCTTCTTGAAGCGTTTCCTCCAACTGGAGCTGATAGTGGTTTAACTCTGGAAGAAGATGAATAAAAACGTAGGAAACTGCGATGCCGCCTGCAAATGACAGAACGCGGCTCTGAGGCTTGTCCCTTATGAAATCCAAGTATTTTGAACTGTAATGGATGAGTGAAAAGCCAATGGCAAACAGTAAACTGAGCCAGAAAAACATCGTATTCCTCCTTTCGGCAAGAAACTGTCTGTCTATTTTCTACCATCCCTAATCAGACTTAAAGTAAACCTTGATTTAAACAAGAAAAAATGTCTGATCCACGTAAAGTGCTGGAAGCAGACATCTTTGATCCCTAAGCGGGTTTATTCTTTTTGTTTTTTCTCATAGCTTTCGTGATATATCCGCCTTTAAAATTACGCGGTTCATAGGAAACGATAAAGGCGCTTGGTTCATATTTACTGACAATCCGTATAAATTCCTGCTCTCGATCCCGTCTTGCTGTACAATCGAGACGATATCTGCGGGCTTCGTTCATTCCCTCTACTTCCGAAGTGGATACACTGAACCCGTCACTGCGCAGGTTTGTGATCAATTCTTCGTTTTTACTTGTAATATTCACTTCAATCGAGACAAATCCAATTGCCAGCTTTTGTTCTAGAATCTGACCTATATAAACACCGACCCCGAATCCTAATGCATAGGCAGCCATATTAAGATAATTAGCCAGATCACTGAATACGAGACCGAGAGCCATAACATAAATGATGCCTTCCAGTGTTCCAAGGGCGGCAGCTTTTTCTTTCATTCCCTTGACCATCATAATGGTACGGAGAGTCAGTACCGGTACAAAGATCAACTGGGCAACGAAAATGATGAGGGCACTGATCATTTTCTCACCTTCTTCCTAAAACGTTCCGTTAAGTGTAACAGGTGGAGGTTTAGGCAGGCAAGTAATACCAATCTTTCTGAAAAATTAACGATTCTCCGGTATAACAGAAGTCTAACCGCTGTTAGCCGTAGTCAAAAATGGCGGGCATCCAGGACAAGCCTTGAAATAGCCAGGCTTCTTATGGACTATTACCACTTCAGGAACACCACACTATGACTTTTTCAGGTGTAGTCTGCGCTGGAATGCTTTTAGTGGAGAAACGGTAAACAACGAGCAAATTCCGGTTCGCCGGCGATCGCAGAAAGGGCTGGCCATTTGTCAGCAGAACAGGGGTATAGGGGGTCAGGTTAAGCTTTAATTGTCCATCGCTGCTTACAAGTCCGCTGTCAAAGTAATCTGCTTTTACTTGCTGGTAAGAGGTGTTTTTGACGATGACCAGAGCCTGATATCGGGGCGGGTAAATTAAGGGAACAGGTGCATTGGCGTCATAAAAGCCAGTAATCCAATCACCTGTTGAAACGATTTCCAGGTCAAGAAAAAATGTGGTTGGAGAGACAATGAAATTCACAGTGGCGCCTGAACGGTCCACCACTTCAAGTTGTGTATAGCAGCCCTCTTGTCCAGCATTTTGTCCCGTATAAAATTCGCTTACCGACAAAACCATCCCTTCAAATGCTTGAAAATTGACCATATAATCTCCCCGATTTCATTTATACTTTTTCGTTTCTATGTATGTACTGTATGTTAAAGAAGATGTGGCAGTGATTGAACATGTATGGATTCGGGAGTGTATAACAAATAATACCTATTAAATATGTAAAATAAGAGTATAATAGAACTAGTTACTAGCACAATAGTGGTCAAAATAGCCCGTATTAGTTAGATGGTACTTGGGTCGGTTTAATTTGTAATGCAGCAGGAGGGTTTGCATGCTGAAGTTTGGTCGTCTTTCATTACTTATATTATGTATACATGTTGGACTCTTTTTTGGAGTGAGCTATGCATGGGAAAACTTTCCCGCTTCAAGCTTTCTGCAGTTCTCCGCTTCCCTGCTAAGTTTTATTTGGCTTGCTCAGGCTCACCGCTCATCGGTTCCTGCTTTAAAAAAGTTCTGGTTTTTGTTAGGCGGGGGAATGCTGCTCTATACTATCTCCAATGCGATTTGGTTTTTCTTTCAGATGACAGGAAAAGAGACGCTGATCATTAATTTAACGGATGTGCTGTGGATTGCTGCCTATTCCTTCTTTTTGGCGGCTTTACTTGTAAAAACAAGAAAAATGAGCACGTCTTACTCACCTCAAGCGTACATCTTTAATATTTTTATCTATATGATCACCTCAGCTGCGGTGAGTATCCATTATTTAATTACGCCTGTCCTTCAATTAACCAATGACTCTTTAATTATCACCATTTTTATGATGGTTTATCCGATCTTGAATTTAAGTATTATTTTCCTTATCACCATTATGTATTATTTAATGAAATCAAGTAAGGAAAAGGATATGCTGCTGTTTCTGATCATCGGATTTTTCCTTCAGATTATCGCAGATTCGTTCTATGCTTACTTATCTTCTTCAGGAGCGTATTATGAAGGTCACCCGGTTGATGTGCTCTGGATCATCGCAATATTGTTTATAGGATTTGCAGCCAGCCACAAAAAAAGTGCACCAGCTTCCTCAGGCATTACGATTAAAAATCCATTTGAAGAAAAAGAGTTTATTTTCCCTTATTCCAGCATGCTTATCCTGGCTCCTCTCGTCATGCACAGCTATGAATGGAAATTTAATGCACTGACCATCGGATTATGGATCACTTTTGTCATGACGATCGGCCGGCAGCTGATTATTATCAATAAAAACAACAATTTGATGAAGGAGTACCGGTATCTGGCTTATCACGATCCTTTAACCGGTTTAAAAAACCGCGTCCGTTTTCAGGAAAGTTTAAAGAAGCTGCTGAACCGGACAACTATTCAGTCACTCAGTGTGCTGTTAATTGATCTGGACCGATTTAAAGTGGTAAATGACACATTGGGGCATCAAACAGGAGACCGGATATTGATGGAAACGGCCAACCGCATCCGATCTACTATTGGAAAGCGGGGAGAAGTCTACCGTCTCGGAGGAGATGAATTTGTGATTATTCATCCGGATGCTTCAGAGGAAACAAGTGCAAAACTGGCTCAATCAATTCTGGATACATTTCAGCAGCCTTTTGACGTGAAGGGTTATACGATTAATTTGACACCAAGCATTGGAATCAGTCTTTTTCCCGGGAACGGAAGAAACGATGAAGAGCTGTTAAAAACTGCGGATGCAGCCATGTATGTAGCAAAAGAAAGCGGGAAAAACAGTTTCCGCTTTTACAACCAGCAACTTGATCAGACCCTTGCGAGGAAGCTGGCTATCGAAAATGAATTGAGAAGAGCCATTTCAGGCAATCAATTCTCTCTTGTTTACCAGCCCAAGTTTCATCTTGTGAATGGGGAAATTACCGGTGTCGAAGCATTGCTGAGGTGGAAGCATCCTGACCTTGGCTGGATTTCCCCGGCAGAATTTATTCCAGTAGCAGAAGAAACCGGTCAGATCGTCTCCATCGGCGAGTGGGTTTTAAAGGAGGCTTGTTTGCAGAATAAAAGGTGGCAGGAAACGGGACAGTTCACTCAGCGGATTTCAGTAAATGTATCCGTCCTGCAGCTGCAGCAAGAGAATTTCCTGAAAATCGTGCAGAGCACATTAGAGGAATCCAAGCTGGACCCCTCCTTTCTGGAGCTTGAAATTACAGAAAGCATTATGCAAAATATTTCTCACAGCCTTACGATTCTCCATTCTTTAAAAGGGCTGGGAATTCAAACGTCGATTGACGACTTTGGGACAGGCTATTCCTCCCTGCATATTCTGCAAAAGCTGCCTATCGACACCATCAAAATTGATAAATCGTTTATCGATGAGATGGAGCAGGCTGATCAGCGCTCAATGGTAAAAATGATTATTGATCTGGGTCATCATCTGGATTTAAACGTAGTGGCAGAAGGCATTGAAACAGAAAGTCAGCGAAAGCTTCTCATGCATTTTGACTGTAACATTGGTCAGGGGTATCTTTATTCAAAGCCTCTCTGTGCAGATGATTTTGAAAAAAGATTTATAGCAAAAGCCAGCCTCATATAACTATGGGGTTTTTTCATTTTTTCATCATCAAAGAAAAAGAAACCTGTTCCCTTAACCATATATGTTAAAATAAGGATATAGAAAAGGGGGATGCTTTTTTGTATATCTTTTTAGGAATATTGCTAGTTGGAATCATCGCGACGATTGCTGCTGCAGCGAAGCTTGCCCCATATTCTGAGATGATGAACAGCTTTGAACCGGGTGGTTTAAAAAAATTGCTGATTGTGCTCTCCACAGCAGCGGTTGCTTTTCTTTCGTATGGCATTTATTTTGAAGTAACCTATCAGCCTCCGTATCTGGATATTATGGTGGAGGGAAAGAGCTATACGGTCTTTGGTGATATTGGAGAGAAAGGCTATTATTCAACTAAATTAATCAAAGAAAATGAAGAAACAGATGTTCATTTCGTTTCGTGGGAGTCACTTGGGTTAAAAGATTCACAGGTTTTAATTGCCTATCCTTCAGGAAGAGAAGTTGTATGGGAGCCGGGCTTTGAAAAAATCAGCGGTGACGACTATCCAGCAGCAAAACGAAAACACGGCATAAAAGAAATCTATCGATCAACTCCTTATGTATTTGAAGAAACAGGGAAGGTCAAGCTTCATATTGAAGGAAGCAGCAGAAAGGATCATACATTTAAAATTGAAGTAAGAGAATAGGGCTTTAGGGGATGGAGGATGAACATGAGTAAGCATAAGATCGTGATAGCAGGGTGCGGTGGAATGGCCGGCACATGGGCTTCATATGCACTTCAACGGAAGGATGCAGAGGTAGCTGCGCTGGTGGACATACATAAGGAAGCTGCTGAAAAATTTGCGGTAACCTATCAGCTTGAAGTCCCTATATTCCGTGATGTAGGCGAGGCTGTCCGAAGTACACAGGCAAATTTAGTTTTTGATACGACCATCCCTTCAGTACATAAATCCATTACAATGGCTGCGTTTGAAGCGGGTTGTGATGTGATGGGGGAAAAGCCGATGAGTGAATCACTGGAGGACGCCATTAAAATGACAGAGGCAGCTGAATTATCCGGCCGCTTTTATGCGGTTATGCAAAACAGAAGATATCTTAAGCAAATACGGGCATTGCGTCATCTTATTGACCAAGGGGTAATTGGCAAGGTGGGGATGGTCAGTGCAGACTTTTATATAGGGGCACATTTCGATGGCTTTCGCACTGCGATGAAAAGTCCTCTGATTCTGGACATGGCCATTCATACCTTTGATCAGGCAAGATTTATCATGCAAGCGGAACCTGTATCGGTTTATTGTCACGAGTTTAATCCGGCAGGCTCATGGTATGAAGGAAACGCAGCTGCTATCTGTATTTTTGAAATGTTTGACGGGACCGTTTTTTCCTACCGCGGTTCGTGGTGTGCAGAAGGAGTTCAGACATCCTGGGAATCAGAATGGCGTGTGAATGGCACAGATGGAACAGCGATCTGGGATGGAAAGGACAATCCCTATTGTGAAGTCATTCAACAGTCCGGCCAGCCTGTTTTCCAGCATGCGGTTGCCCGTGTGGATTCTGAAGTGCCGGAAATGGAAAACGAAGGTCATTATGGCTGTCTTGATGCTATGTTTCTTGCTTTAAATCAGGGCAAACGTGCAGAAACAGACTGCAGAAGTAACCTGAACAGCATGAAAATGGTTTTTGGAGCTATTGAAAGTGCGGCGAAAGGACAAAAAGTATGGCTGACATAGCAAACATATTTCCTATTCTTGAAACGGGCAAGCTGAGACTAAGAAAAGTTACGAATGACGATGCACACGACCTTTTTGTGTATCTTTCCGATGAAAAAGTAGTTCAGCATATGGGGCTGCCTCCAGCCGAAGAAGTGCAGGATGCGCTGGATGAAATAAAATGGTATCAATCGATCTTTGAAGAAGGGACCGGAATCAGGTGGGGCATTACTTTAGAAAACGATGGTCGGGTAATCGGCAGCTGTGGTTTTCTGAATATTTCATCTTCACATTCCCGTGCAGAGATTGGATTTGAAGTGAGCAGAGAGTATTGGGGAGAAGGTGTAGCTGGTGAAGCGTTGAAAGCAGTTCTTGCATACGGCTTTCACCAGAGAGGGTTTGAACGAATTCAGGCTTTAATTGAACCCGCAAACATCTCCTCGCAGAAACTGGTCGAAAAACATGGATTCAAGCGGGAAGGTTTGCTGAGGCATTATGAATACACATGTGGAAAATTCGATGATCTTTATATGTATTCTCTTTTATCTGGCGAGTACAAAAAGAATGAATAAAATACGCGATCCGCTCTCTTCTGCTTCGAAACAGGGGGAATGGCGTCGCGTTTTTTGCTATTAATATGATGAAAAGTTCTTATAAAAGAATACTAATGTTTGAAATTCCCATATAAGAGGTAAAAATCCATCAGATAAATGAGAGTTTTTGAGATTCTATTCATTGTTTACCAGTATCTAAAAAAGAAGGGAACGATTCGATTGAAGACATTATTTGCTTCGGGTTTAATGGGATTACTGCTGTTGGCAGGCTGCAGTATGGGTGAAACGAGCGATAACGCAGGGGAAGAAACAGCACAGGCAGAAACGACAGAAGAAACAACTGATTCATCAGAAGCTTCCTCAACAGAAACGGAAGAATCAGCTGAAAACGAAAAGGATGAAACGGCGGAAGAAGAGACGGAAAGCAGTGATTCTGCAGATGAAACAGCTTCAGAAGCAACGGAGTCAGAATCTGAAGAAAAGGAATATGAGGATTACACAATATTAGAAAAACAGGAGATTATTCTATCCTTTGTAAATGAAGATGTGATGAATGTGGTGGACTATGAATTGGAAACAAACGCAATTCTCGCTGAGGTAACAGGTCAAAATTACACGGACGATTTAACCACGCATGAAGTACTTAGTACTCAAGCGATTCCCATGTATCAGAACGCAGTGGATGAGGCGGAAGCACTGGAGCCTGAGATTGAAGATTTAGAGGAGCCGGCACAGAAAATCCGTGAAGCAACCGCTGTTTACATGGAAGCATTGGAAATTGAAAAAGAAGCATTAGCCAATCAGGATGCGTCTTTAATAGAAGAGTCTCATGCAAAGGGTGAGGAATATCTTGCTATTATTGATGAATACCATGAGCTGCTGTTTGCCTTAAGTGAGGAATATAATTTTGATTATGCAGTTAGCCCGGTGCAATAAGCTGCGCTTTACCGTGCCAGATAAAAGCAGGTTTATACCTAAATTTAATGCAGAAGGGGCTGGGACCATACTAACTGTCTCAGCCTCTTCTGCATGGGTGTTTCTGATTTCATCCTGTTGCGGCAGAAAATTATTTGACTGCTCCTCGTGTAACATTCCCAATGATCCAGCGCTGCGCGACAATATACACAATGATCATCGGCAGCATGGCAAGCAGATAAGAAGCAAAAGCAAGATTGTAATTCGTGCTGAATTCAGACTGGAAAATATACTGCGTCAAAGGCAGTGTGGCATCTGCCGGATCTGTCAAAATCACGAGTGGCAGCAAAAAGTCATTCCATGCATACAACGCGGTTAAAATTGCAACGGTTGCATTCATTGGTGAAAGCAGAGGGAAGATGACTTTCCAGAATATACTCCAGGAATTCCCGCCGTCCATGACTGCGGCTTCTTCAAGTTCAATTGGAATGGACTTGATATAGCCTACATAGATAAAGACGTTAAAGGACAGCTGAAAGACGATATAGAGAAAAATCAATCCGACCAGGTTATCCATATTCCATACCGCTGTCTGACGGACAAGCGGCAGCATAATGATAGGAAATGGAACGAACATAGCGCTGACAAAATAGTAAAACAGGGCCTTATAAAAGCCTTTATGCATGTTTCGTGCAATCGCATAGGAAACAAGTGAATTGGTGAGTACGGTTAAAACAACTACGAAAAATGTCACAATGAAACTGTTAAAAAACGCGCTATAAAAATTGGTTAATTCAATTGCATCCAGAAAGTTTTGAAAGCGCCATTCATTAGGCAGTGATAAAAGTGGTTCTCCCATCTCTTCTGGTGTCTTCAACGCAATATTGATCGTTAAGTAAAGAGGAAATAGGATAAGCAGCGTACCTATAATCAGCAGGGACGTTACCAGCCAGTTTGTTTTGTTTCGTTTCATTACTGCTGCACCTCCCGTTTTTGCAGAACGCGCAATTGAAAGACAGAAAGCGCGACAATGACAATAAAGTAAATGACCGCATTAGCAGATTGATAGCCGAATTGACCGCCTTCAAAGCCTCCGCTGTAGATTAAAACCGAGATGGATTCAGTTGCGTACCCAGGACCGCCTCCTGTTAAGGCGATGATATGGTCAAATACCATTAAGAAGGTTTTTAAAGCTAGAACCATATTAATCGTGAAAAAGGGAGCAATCATTGGAAACGTAATTTTCCAGAATCGTTTCCACGGATTCGCTCCATCAATGGCAGCGGCTTCGTACACATCACCCGGGACCGTCTGCAGTCCGGCAAGGTATAAAATGGTATTAAAAGCGACCGCTTGCCAGACCGCCATGATGACAACGCCAATCCAGGCATAATCCGGGTTTCCCAGTATATTTTCAGACAGTGCATCTATCCCGATCAGCCCGGCTAACTGCGGTAAAAACAGCGTGAAAATAAACTGAAAGATAAACCCGACAATTAAAATACTCAGGATATTCGGCATAAAATAAATGGCACGAAGTGTTTTTTGAAATTTTACATTCGCATTCAGACCAATTGCCACAATTAAGCTGAAAATATTTACTAGAATCGTAGAAACAATGGCAAATTGAAAGGTGAATCCATACGCACTCCATGCGCGCATATCCTTAAAAACATTCAGATAATTAGAGAATCCTACAAATTCCCAGTCACCGTACCCTCTCCAGTTAGTAAAGCTGTAAAAGACACCCTGAAGGAGCGGGAATGTGTGAAATAAGAAGAACAGCACCACTGCAGGAATGGTCATAAGCATAAATGCACGTTGTTTTGTTTTCATCATTGAAGCCCCTTTCTAAAACCGAAGTTGAATTTGATCCCATTCCCGGTCCATCCGCTCAAGAAATGCCTGAACATCTCCCCGGTATAAAAATTCCTGAATCATATTTTCAGCACCCATACCTGGCGGATAAAAATGGTCGGGGAAGCTTGTAATCTCTCCGTTTTCAAATTTCGGCCGGATGCCTTCCATGTAAGGATCATCCGAAAGGACTCCTTCAAGTACCGAGAAGGCTGCCTGCTCTGACATGTACTGCTCTGATTGAGCTTCTTCAAGCATGAAGGATATAAACTCTTCCGCTTCTTCCGGGTGCTGCGTATCCTTCATCGTGGCAAATAGGACATCGACTCCCGAAACCAGTTTATTTTCTTCGGGATTATTGCTTACTGGCATCGCAAAAACGCCGAGATCAGCATCTGGGTTGGTGGTCAAAATCTCGGGAACCGCCCAGTTTCCTTGAAAATAAAACACACCATTTCCTTGTGCAAACTCCCGATTTCCGTCATTATAGCCAATCCCGTACATCCGGTCATGACCGTACTCCAGTAATTCCTTCATTTTTTCAGCCATCTCCACATGAGTTTCTTCGAAGCTTAATTCGCCGTTTGTTTTGCGTTCAGCAAATTGATCAGGCTGAAGGACTCCTGCAACAGAATTCCAGGCAGGCATAGCTGTCCAGGCATCCTGAAGAGTGAAGTAAATCGGTATTTCTCCTGCATCCTCTGCCGTTTGAAGCGCATTGATAAATTCATCCCATGTGGTCGGAACGTTCAAGCCCAGCTCATCAAGCTTTTCCTTATTATAAATAACCGTATTGGCATTGGCCGCAAATGGAACGCCATGTATGCCCTCTGATTCTTCACCTTCAAGCTCTTTCAGCATGTCCAGATAAGCGGGCTGAATATTCTCAAGCATCGGGCTGCCATCGTAGTCCACCAGCATGCCTGCGTCGGTCAGTTCTCCATAAAGTGCACTCCCTGCAATCGTAACGATGTCAGGCATATCATCTTTAACGAGCCTTGTCCGCAGCAATGTTTCCGCATCAGGCGGGGCATATAAATTAATGCGAATGCCTTCGTGTTCCTCTTCAAATTTCTCAATTAATTTCTCATAGGTAGCAATGTTCTCCGTCTTGTTGGAGAAAAGCTCTAACTCGACTGTGCCATCCTCTGCGGCTTCGTTGCCGCATGCTGATAGGAAGAGCAAAGAAGCAGCTCCTATTATAATTGGGGTAAAGGAAACCTTCATATCCCAAATTCTCCTTTCTACTTATGGATTTACAAGAAGAGTAAACGTTTTCGTAAATAGACAAATAAAAAATTATTTCTTTCGTACAGATTTTCTCTCAATCAATGTATGTTGAATCGTGGCTCCCGGACTTGTGATTCCGCTTTCAATTGATTGGAACAACAAATCGGCAGCTTCTTTTCCCATCGCTTCAAACCCCTGGGAGATCACGGTCAAAGCAGGAAGGGACATTCTTGCAAGTTTCGTTCCGTCGTACCCAATAACAGAAAGTTCATCTGGAACCTGAATCCCACGTTCCTGTGCACAAGAGATAGCGCTTACAGCGAGCTCGTCACTCGCAGCAAAAATAGCTGTAAGCTGAGGATGGCGATCAAACAGCTTGTTAAAAGCCATCTGCCCATGTTCAAAATAAAATCCGCTGTCCCAGGCAACCTTCGTTTCAATCCAAGGGAGACCGGCTTCCGTAATCGCCCGTTTGTATCCGCGAATCCGGGGGGCGCCAGCGAGAAGATCAGTTGGTGGACCGCTGATCATGCCGATTTCAGTGTGGTTATGTTCAAGTAAGTAGCGGACCGCATCATACGAGGCCAATTCATCATCTACTTTGACAGCAGGAATATCTTTTTCTTCAGAATAGGAAGATACTGTGATAACCGGTACAGCCATCTTTTCAATAAAGGCAGCAAATTCCTTTGTCAGCAGCTGACTTGTAAAAATAATGCCCTCTACCTGTTTTTCCTGAAGCAGCCGTAGAATATCGAGTGTTTTATGTCCATCTGAATCTGTTTTACAGACGATGACACTGAATCCCCTCAAATGAGCAGCTTCTTCAATGCCCTGAAGCAGCTCTGCACTGATTAATCCGGAAACATCAGGAAATAAAACCCCAATCGTGTTGCTCTCTTTGTTAATCAGTCCGCGTGCCATGGCATTGGGAGAGTAGCCTAGCTTTTCAATTGTCTGCAGCACATGCTGCTTCGTTTTTTGAGAATAGCCGTCTCCATTATTTAATATTCTTGACACAGTAGCGATCGAGACATTTGCTTCTCTCGCCACATCTTTTATTGTTGGCCGATTCAATCGATTCAAAGGCATCTCTCCTGTAACGTAAACGTTTTCGTTATTTAATCATTTGTCAGAAAATTTGTCAACCAGGGGGAGGATGAAATAGGAAAATAGTAACCTGATTAACAACGCTAGCCTCATATATTAAGAGCTTTACCCTACTCTCGTTATCACTCTTGCTCTTTTATACGGAGGAATAAGCGCTGCAATTTAACTGTGTCTCACGAGAAGAAACTGTCTGATTTCAGCCAGTTTCTTTTCGTGCTTAGGGCTGCATGATAGAATTAAAAAGAGGAAAAAAATGAAAGTTTAAAGAATAGTAGAGTACCTGTTTTACAACAAAAAGGGGTGTGTAAGGATGTCTCAATTAGAACATCAGGAAAAAGTTCTGCTGGCCATTTTACAAAAAAAGCTGTCTCCTGCGCTGTATGACTGGGGAAAAAAAGAGCTGGAAGCCTTCTATGATCAATGCTACAACGAATTTGACGAAAGAGCTGCGCATACGGATCGTGAAGGACAACCGAGGCTCATTCGCTACAATAAATACGGGGAAGAAGTATCTAAGGTATGGGTGAATGAAGGCTATAAAAAAACGGTTCAATCTGTTTATAATGCAGGGATCGTGGGCTACAATCATAAAAAAATCCCGGAGCTGGGCGAAAAAGGAAATTATTTGTATAGCTTTGCTCAAGGCTACCTTCTTTCACAGGTTGAACCAGGCTTTTACTGTCCGGTCACGCTGACGATGGCCGTTGCTTATTTGGTGGATCATTTTGGAGACGAAGATCTTAAGTTGCGCTTTTTACCCCATATTCTTTCAACGGGGGAAGTTGAGCTCTTCGAAGGCGCCACCTTTTTAACAGAGCGGCAGGGCGGCTCAGATGTTGGTGCCATTAAGGTAAAAGCAGTGGAGGATGAAGGAGGCTACAGTCTATACGGAGAAAAATACTTTGCTTCCAATGCAGGTCAGGCAGGAGTGGCAGCGGTCCTTGCAAGATTGGAGGGAGCTCCTGAGGGGACAAAGGGCCTCAGCTTATTCATTGTACCGTGGCGTAAAGAGGACGATCGTTCGAACGGAATTACAATCCGGCGGCTGAAAGATAAGCTTGGCGTACGTGCAGTGCCTTCAGGCGAAGTTGAATTTAACGGTGCTGAGGCTTATTTAGTTGGGGATCCTTCGAGGGGCTTTTACTACATGATGGAAGCGCTAAACCTATCACGGGTATGTAATACAGCAGCCTCAGTCGGCATTATGAAACGCGCCTTAAAAGAGGGCTACGAGTATGTTTGCAACCGTGAATCCTTTGGCAAGCCGCTCATTGATTTTCCAATGGTCCAGGAAACGATTGTTCAGCTTCAGACTCGGTTTGAGGTGCAGCTATCCGTGATGTTTGAATCGATCGAGCTGTTCGATCGTGTGGCGGGAGGAGATGTTGAGATTTCTCTTAATGAAATTGCGCTAAACCGCTTATACATTGCACTGATTAAGGCACGAACTGCGCAGGAAGCCATTCGCTTTTCTCATGAAGCGATCGAGCTTCACGGGGGAAATGGGTATATTGAGGATTTTGTAACTCCGCGGCTGCTCCGGGATGCTCAGGTGCTGACAGTCTGGGAGGGAACAGAAAATATATTGGCACTTGAAGTGGTGAGGCTTATTAATAAATTCAGTGCGGATCAGCTGTTCTTTGAAGATTTGAATCAACGGCTAACCTTCGTTTCAGATTCCCGTGCTCTTGATGAAATCAGTAAAAAAATGAATGCGTTAAAACAAATGCTTGAATCTCTTGTTCCATTGAGCGAGGATCATCAGACGTATCATGCCAGAAAAATTGCTCATCGCATGACAGATCTGCTTTTGGTTGTTCATGCCTATGAGAGGGCTGACAGTGAAAGAGAACTTGCTGTGGCGACGATTTTTCGTACATATGTATGGAACAAACATGAGTTTGATGAACAAATGCTCTGCGTCGAAAGCTTTGGTTTGATAATGGGATAGCAAGAATGACATAGGCTGCCAGGGGTGCAGCAGGATGGGATAATTAGTAAAAAGCGGATGAGATAACTCAAAAGGTTAAAAAACGAAGTAGTTTTTATAAATTGTAAGAGGTGAACGTAGCGGAAGGTGGCGACTTCAGGAGGGTATGACGGCAAGCTGAGACTTTACAGGGTCATGCCCTGAAAAGGCTCAGCGCCGTCCCTGCGGAAAGCGTCCGCCTGAAGCGCAGCGAACCAGTTAAAGAGCTTGAGACACTTTTGTCCCAAGCTCTTAGTTAGTCTGCGTTCCTTTTGCTTGCACGCAATATTTCAACCGCGGAAAAAAATTTGAAAAAGACCTGGCTTTTTTTTATATAAATAAGCCACTGCATTTAATATCGTCTCAGGAATTTTTTTGGGGAAGAAAAAGCGCTCATAAAGCGGAAAACCACCTTTTAAGTTTTCCCATTGTGTATCCTGGGCCTTGACCTGGCGAAATCTTGCGAGGTCAATCAGTTTAATGGAGCCGTCTGGTGTGACAAGGATATTTCGCAAATGAACGTCTGACGGTGTAAGCCCTGCATTTCTAGCTTCCAATAAAGCCGCATCCACATCCTCAATGTTCCTATTATAAATTCTTTTTCCCTCAGTCAAGCATTGAAAAAGTGTAAAGCCGTCTACAAAATCTATGACCAGATAATGCTCCCCGGCATCGTGAAGAGAGGGATAATACCGGCTGCCTGTTAAAAGTTTATAAATCTCGGCTTCTTCAGCCGCGATAAATGTAAATTCCGGAAAGTAGACCTTAATAACAAGTTCAGTGTCCCTAATCCGAAAAGCGGCTGCACTGCGTCCGACACCACTAATGAATAAATCAGGGTGATGATCGTTAATCACGGTCTTTCCGTTTTGCTGTGTGAATTCTATGCTATCTGCATAATGCTTATAGATGTCCATTTGGAGCACCCTTTCTTTAAAAAGGAAAAGTACTTCTGCACTCTTCTGCTTCTATCATATAACAGAAAATACATACAGTGCACAAACAAGACATTAAAATGTTTTATGTAAAAAAGGAAAATGCCTCTCTCTAAACATTGTGTATGAGTTAATGTTTATGTAAGCAGTAGGTAGATCCATAACTCTTTTCACCAAATTCCCTGATATTCTTTCATTAACCAGAATGTCTGCCGATACTAAAAATAAGGATTGAAATAATATTTAATGCAGGACAATTCTTTTAAAAGTTAGGCGTGAGGTGTTTTAATTGATTGAAGATTTATTCGTGAACCTTTGTATTTTAATAACACTGCTTTTCACTTATCTGCAGATCAGGTGGAAGTGTAGAACAGAAGAGATGTATTCATTAAAATGGAAATGGCTGGACGGAATTGCTGCAGGCACGATGGGAAATGTGCTCATGTATTTTTCCATTCCTGTGAACAGTGAAACAATTGTCGACCTGCGCTATATTCCTATTATGCTGACCTTCTTATTTTTAGGGGTCTACCCATCCGTTGTCAGCAGTATCCTTATCATATTGGGCCGTTTTATTTTCGGTGTAAACGTTTCTTCTCTGGCTGCTTTATTCCTGATTCTTTTTATTTTTGCAGGGTTTTATCTGATTGTCAGAAGTGTGACATCGGTTCTGAAACGGACAGTGGCCATGGTGGTACATGCAAACATCATGTTTTCAATCATCCTGCTGATGATTATTCCGGACTGGGAGTCCATTTATCTGCTTATTCTTTTGTATTGGCTATTGTCAGCTGCAGGTGGATTTGCATCTATGTTTTTTGTGAAATATATTATGAAATCACACTATTTACTGGCTAAATATGAAACGGAATCCGGTACCGATTTTTTAACAGGACTATCCAATACCCGCCAATTTTCAGACCGTTGGGCAGCGCTGATTCTAAATGCGAAGCAAAAAAATGAAAGCATTTCGCTCCTGATGATTGACATTGACTACTTTAAATTTGTTAACGATACCTACGGACATCCTGCAGGAGACCTTGTTCTAAAAGAACTTGGGCAGCTTCTAAAGCATTCAGTGCGCTCATTTGACATTGTGTCACGAAATGGAGGAGAAGAATTTTCTGTAATTCTCCTTGATTCCTCCCATCAAAAGGCAGCACAGATGGCAGAAGAAATCAGAAGTGCTGTAGAAGCTTATCGCTTTAAATTGTCTCCAGAAGTATCCATATCCATAACGATCTCAATTGGCATTGCCACTTTCCCCGACAAGGTCAAGGACTCGGAACAGATGAAAGCAGCTGCAGATAAATGCTTATATAAGGCAAAACAATCCGGGAGAAACAAGGTATGTATGTAGTCGGAAGGCTTAAAACCAAACAACAGGCGCCGCCTTTGGTATAGTGAAAGAAAAAGCCGCGGGGGGATTAGATGGATCAACAGGTCATAATGAAAAAGATGGCATCTCGTCAGCCGTCTATTATCGGGGAAGAGAGCATGCGCAAATATGCTATTCTCTTGCCGTTTATTAAAAAGGATGGCGAACTGCACCTGCTGTTTGAAGTTCGTGCTCAGTCCATGAGAAGACAGCCTGGAGAAGTATGCTTTCCCGGTGGACGAGTGGATGCTTCAGATAAAGGACCTTTGGAAGCAGCTGTTCGGGAAGCGGAGGAAGAGCTTGGTGTGGTTAACAGGGATATAGAAAATGTTTCTTCATTTGGTACACTCGTTTCACCGTTTGGGATGACCATATATTCTTATATTGGCTTTATAAAGCACGATGCTGCCGTAAAAATAAACCCTGCAGAGGTAGACGAAATCTTTACTGTTCCTCTTTCTTATTTTTTAACGAATGCTCCATCCTTCCATCCGATTAGCGTAGAAGTAAAGCCGGAGGAAGGTTTTCCTTACGACTTGATCGCCAATGGACGTGAATATAAATGGCAGGCCCGTCAATATAACGAGTATTTCTATCATGTGGAAGGACATGTAATTTGGGGTCTGACGGCTAGAGTGCTAAAGGAGTTTATAGAAGTGTTGAAAAAAGAATAGCAGCAAAAGCCCGTCACACTGTGGATGAGTGACGGGCTTAACTATATTGTTTTGCTTCTTCGAATAAAATGACCCGGTTTCGTCCGCTTCTTTTCGCCTTATAAAGAGCCGTATCAGCCTGCTGGATAAGCAAATCTTTACATGACGGATCACCAGGGGAAATGGAGGTAACCGATACCCCGAAGCTGGCTGTCACTGAAATCGTTTCATCCCCAATTGTTATGGAACTTTCCCTCAGCCTGTTCCGCATTCGTTCGGATAAAGCAAGCGCATCCTCACGCGTGTGTTGTGGCAGACAGATAATAAATTCTTCTCCTCCGTAGCGTCCAATTACGTCCTTTTCTGTCAGGCAATCCTTAATCAGCTTTGCTGTATGTTGAAGAACCGTATCACCCGCGATATGTCCAAACGTATCATTGATACTTTTAAAATGATCAATATCAAGCATGACGATCGCCACAACTCCGCCGTCCTGTTCATACCTTTTAAAGATATCATCTGCACGAGAATGAAAGTGGCACCGGTTAAAAAGCTTGGTAAGCCCGTCAGTACTTGCTAAGTATTGGAGCTTTTCCTGTATACGTACCCGGTCTGTTATATCTGCAAATGTAATGATCTGGCCAATCCCTTTTGTTTTATTCCACAGCGTTGAAAAGCGAATCTGAACGTGGATCCATTGGTTGTTTAGCAGCACGCGCTCTTCGCATTCTTTTTCTTCTTTAAGGACGGCAAGAAGGGAAGGGTTGTTACGTAAAACATCTTCGATCCTGTTTCCGATCTTTTTACTTTTCAAAGCGGGGAGCATTTGCTTCATTGTTTGATTAAAGTCCACGAGTACTCCATTTTGGTTAATCACCATTACTCCGTCTCTCATATTCTCAAAGACAGTTTCTCTGGCAATAGGAGAGACATTAAACACCTGATAAGACAGGATGGCGGCTCCATGAAATAAAAAAGATGCACTCATGGAAACAGGACCAAGGTCGATTCCATGGGGGCTAAGGCCATTTAAATAAAAGTGGTTGGCAATGATCGGGATGACAAGACCGGCAGCCATCGTGATGATCTGCATGCGGAAGCGGAATAGCGGCAGTTTCAGCTGAAGAAGCAGGACGATAATACTGTACATCAAACACAGAAAAACAAAAATAGAATGAACATAAAACCATGGTCCCCATTCAAGTTTTAATACGGGAAACGGAGTATCAGGCTGGAGACCAATGGATGAGTAGTAAAAATGATGAAGCTCATTCGTGTTGTGGAAGAAAATCGTTAAAATCGGAATAACAAACAGCAGATAGCTGATCCACTGCGGGATTTTCTTTCCGGCGTATTCAAGACACATAAAAAGACTAAAAACCGGTATAAAGGGCAGGACCAGATACTCAATTCTCAGCCAGAATCTCATTTGTTCAAGTGAAGGGGAAGCGAGTTCGAGGGCGTAAGCAAAAGTGAACACAGAAGAAAATAAAGTAAGATAAAAATAGGGCTTTACGCCAGGCCCATCTTTAATAACAAAACGTGTATAAAAGCACAAAAACAAGCTTAATATACCTGCAATAACTACCACTGTAATATAAAATAATGCCTCATGATTCATTTACTCTACTCCGCTGTCTCAGAATATGGATTAAATTAATTATATAGGAAGCTTCTGTCTTTTGAATAGTTGTTTTTGCAGGCAGGTGCATAAAAAAGAGCCTGGGACAAAAGTTGTCTCAAGCTCTGCAACCGGTTCACTTCGCTTCAGGTGGACGCTTTCCTAAGGGACGGCGCTGAGCCCTCCTTTACCTTGCGGAGTCTCAGCTTGACGTCATATCCTTCAGGAGTCGCAACCTTGTGCTCCGCTCACCTACTACTAGTAATAAATGATTTTTAAAACTTTTTTGAGTTTTGTCCCAGCGTCTTACTGCTACTTTTTCTTTGCTGCTTTTAAAATAACACTTAGTAGAAAAACAAAAATAATGGCTCCAATCAGTGCCGGGATAATATTAATACCCGCGATAGAAGGACCGAATGCAGGCAGAAGTTCTCCAGCGATCCATGAACCGATGATCCCTGCCACAATATTTCCAATACAGCCCATCGGTACATCTTTACCCAGGATCAAACCTGCAAGCCACCCGATAAGTCCACCAACAATTAAATATAGTATAAATCCCATAGTTATTCCCCTCTCTTAATCTAATCTCTCTTTTAATACCCTTAACACTGTAAAAACATGCTGGTTTTGCAGTGATTTTTGATGAAGCACTTCTCCTCAATTTTTTGAGGCAGTTTAAATTTTCTGTTTTTTTATAGAGAAAGACTTTCAAAATGAGGAGGTTGTGTGTAGAATGATTCAAATAACGCTCACCCAAATTGATTGAAGAGAAGGAGTCCTGAAGATGAAAACAAAAGAACTGGAAATCGTAAAAAATACTGCATTAAAAGACAAGCCATCAAGGGACCAGATCCCATTTGGGACTACCTTTACCGATCATATGTTTACGATGGATTGGGAAGAAGACAAAGGCTGGCATGAGCCAAGGATTGGACCTTATGAACCGCTCACCCTGGATCCTGCGGCAATGATCTTTCATTATGGACAAACAGTATTTGAGGGGCTGAAAGCCTACCGGACAGAAGATAACCGGATTTTGCTTTTTCGGCCTGAAAAAAATGTTCAGCGCTTAAATCTTTCGAGTGAGCGTCTCAGCATTCCGCCTGTAGAAGAAGATCAGCTTTTGGATTATTTGACGCAGCTTATTCAGTTGGAGCAGGACTGGGTGCCTTCTACAGCAGGAACCTCCCTTTATATCCGACCGTTTATCATTGCCACAGAACCGAATCTGGCGGTGGGGCCTTCTAAAGCATATACTCTGATGATTATTCTTTCCCCTGTAGGCTCCTATTTTCCTGGCGGTATTGAACCTGTAGTCATCAACGTTGAAGATCAGTTTACAAGAGCGGTCAAAGGCGGAACGGGTATGGCTAAAACAGCAGGCAATTATTCTTCAGGCTACCAGGCCCAGGCGAGTGCTAAAAAGAAGGGCAATGCTGATGTGCTTTGGCTTGACGGAGTGCATAAAAAATATATCGAAGAAGTAGGCAGCATGAACATCTTCTTTAAAATAAAAGGAGAAGTGGTCACTCCTGAATTAAATGGCAGTATTCTAAAAGGAATTACACGAATGTCTATTATTGAGCTTCTGAACGAATGGGAGATTCCTTTTGTCGAAAGAAGAATCTCAATCGATGAACTGTACCAGGCTTACGAGGACGGGTCAGTCGAAGAGGTATTCGGAACAGGTACCGCTGCCGTCATTTCTCCCGTGGGTGAATTAAACTGGCTGGGGAAAAAGATGGTGATTAATGATCATCAAATTGGTGAGCTTTCACAAAGGCTGTATGATACTATCACAGGGATTCAGACCGGGAAACTAGAAGACCGCTTTGACTGGACCGTTGAGGTAAAATAACAGCTGTTAAAACTTATGTTTTTCGCTTTCGCTGAAAGTGTCTCGTGCGTTTGAAAAATGTCTTCGCCTTCCAAATCAATTGCATTTAAAAAGCCTGGGACACCATGTCCCAGGCTTTTTGGCTGATTTACTGCGGTTCTGGTGAGCGTTCTCAGAACTTGTTTAGTCTTAATTCAACTTCTCATGTTCGACCTCAAATGATCCGCAGCCTGGCAGCTCTTCAATCAGCTTTGAACCAAACAGGCCAGCAGGTGTATAACTGCCGCCTGATGGATTGGCCTGACTGAGAATCCGGATGGCAACTTCCAATGCCCCGGATGCTGTGAGACTGTAAACGTTCGGTGTCTGGATACGAACCGTGTACTGTTCTCCTGAGTCGTTTCTGGCTTCTCCCCAGATGTATGCAGGAGAGGTGTCGCGTGACTCCTCATCCGGACCGCTTACACGTTTGTCCACCAGGTGCAAAAGTGCGTTTTGTACAGGCTTGGTTCCAAGGAAAGGTCCCAAAAAGCTCATAAAGCGTGCCGCCCGTATGTTCGAAGAAGGCATTGGAATCCACGTGGTTATAGAAGGAATGCCTGTGGTATGATAGGCAGTTGAGACGTCTCCCCAAGGAATGGACATAGCTGTCTTTTTTCCTCTTCCAAACTCAATCGTCCGTTTCTTCTTCCCTATTGGAAATGCTTGAATTTCAGTATCTTTCCTTTCCAGGCTTCCTGATGACAGCCCGCGAACCATGGTCTTAAACGTTCCAGGGGAAATTCCTGAATCAGAGTCAAAGCCGAGGGAAAGTTGAGTGGCGTCCGGCAGCAGTTCCATCAGCTTTAATGCTGTGCAATCAGTTGGGATTACATCAAACCCAACGCCTGAACAAAGAATCACGCCTGCTTCTTCTGCTCGCTGTGACTGCTTTTTTGCATGCGTATGCTCAAAGACCTCCACTTCACCGGTTATGTCAAGGTAATGCGTAGTAGAGAGCAGACAGCCTTCGATCATCGGGGCACTGGTGGAACGAAAAGGACCTGCACAATGAAGGACGAGGTCAATGCCGGTTAGATGCTCTTTAATGATTTTAGGATCATCGATTGAAAAAACACGACTTTCCAAATTTAATTCCTCAGCAAGAGTATGGAATGTTTCCCTTCTGCGCCCTGCAAGAATGGGTGTATGCCCATTTTTAACGGCCAGCCTCGCAATTAATTCACCTGTATAGCCGCTCGCACCGTATATCATCCACGTTTTTTTCATTATCTTCTCTCCAATCTTTTACTAAAATATATGCAGCATAAAACTCTCCGAAAGTTAATAGAAGAATTAGTATAAATACTATTAAAAACGGGTTATAGTCTTCTTTTTTATAATATATGCATCTTCAAATGTTACAAGTTTGTGAAATTTTTAAAATCAGCCGCAGTTCGACAACTTTAGTAAAAAAAATATCTTATAATCATTTTTGTGTAAATACAAAAGTAAATTATTCGACGATAGAATTATTTAGAACTCATATGGAGGTGGTAGAAATGACTAGGACACAAAACGTATATCAACAATATATATTACTAAAACAAATTAATCAGAAGCGAGTTGATATGTATAATAAAGCAGCTAAACTGGGCTATACAAATCACCATGTCGTACAATGCAGTCAGGAACTTGACACACTGCTGAACCAATATCAGGACATGTTCTTATACCATGAAGTAGTTTAGTCATATGGTACGCTTTCCCTTTTACTAGATTATTCACACATCTATTCAAAGTAGAAGTAAAAAAATCACGACAAATGCTGATGTGTACAATTCATTATTGTTAAAAGACCGTATTTTAAAAAAGGCTGCTTTAAACAATTGCTGAAAGCTGCCTGCGCTTCTTTGACATCCGTTTGTCTTCTCATAGAATTGTTATCGTTCAGTGAAGTGGAGCTTTCTCAGCAGAAACGTTTAGTTGATCGATTTTAAATCGTTTATATAAAGTTTTTTTGGATCCGTTCAATGAAATGAGGAGAGTATAACGTAATGAAAGATTATAGATTTCTTAGACAAACAATTTTTTAAAAGATTTCCGTGTAGCATGGGCAAAAGCGTGCTGGTCAGGGGATATAATTTCTATTCGTTCATCAAAACTTAAAATTGAAATGATCCCCTCTTTTTTTAAAAACAAAAACACCGCCTAAATAAGGCAGTGTTTAAGTCACTTTATAGTACGATAGCTATTCACCGCTTATTTCCTGTTGCAGTCCATCCTTATCTTCAAATCCAATCTCCGCTATTTTCCCTTCTTGCGGAATATTCGCTTTTCCCTCAAAAAGATAATTGTTTGTTTTGCCATCTTCATTTTCATAATTCACTCGGAAAGTAAAATGATACAGAGCGGAATGATTTTCACTTTGAGTGATCTCTATATCAGATGGATTCATTTTGAAAGTACCATCATACCAACTATAGCTAAAAGCAGAACCTGTGGAAAGAAATGACTCGTATCCATTATCAGTAAAGTGCTGTGCATATTCATCCTCTTTATAAGCTTCAAGGTCTTTATAGAGAGGTGTTTCCATAAAAGCATCAAATTCTTCCTGATCCTTTAAGGATTTTTGTGCCTCCATTACAGCAGTATTTAATTCCCTGAATGTCTCATCTGGAGCATTGAATACTTTTTCTATTACCGTTTCAATGGTTTTTGTATTTTTATCCGCTGCTGCGTTTGGTTGTGCAGCCTCATTACTGTCAGCTGCCCCGGTGATTGAACAACCGGCAATTATAAGGCTAAGAGCCGCCATTAGCAAAATAGTCAACATTTTCCCCGTGAACAATTTGTTTTCTTTTGCAAACATAATGATTCCTCCTTTTTAAAATTTGGAATTTCATGCTTTTTAATGGTGTATAGTAGTATTACGAATAATTTCTTGAAAAGATTCAATTTTCTTTCAATTGATATGATATACGGAAATTGCACTATTGACGAAATGATAAATATAACGTTTATTTGGAATTATGAAGGGATATTTTAAAATAAATTTTAAATATCTCAATAGAGGGAAGACAAAGGGTAGTCTCGGAATGGGTATTATTTTATACAGACAGGAGAGGTCATATGGATCAGTTTGATCAATCCTTAGAGGTTTTTATTGAGTCCGCTGGTTGGCTGGCGCCAGTTCTTTTTGTCTTATTGCATGTTTTACGGCCATTTTTCTTTTTACCAGTCATCGTGGTTTGTATAGCAGGGGGCGTATTATTTGGTTTTTTAGAAGGATCATTGCTATCGTTCATCGGTCTTTCCTTGATGAGCTTGTTATCTTATCTGCTGGTTCATAAATTCCCGGGTTTTAAAAAAAGGCTCACCAGGCTCAAATACAAAGTATTTAAAGATCGCAAAGTAACGGTGTCTCAAGTAATGGTGCTGAGGATCATGCCCTTTGTTCATTTTCATCTTTTATCCCTGTACTTAATCGAAATGTCTGCATCTTTTAAAGAATATCTGTACTTTTCTTTATTAGGCCTGATTATGCCGGCAGTCTTTTACACAGCATTTGGACAAGTGATTACAGAGCTTCCCTGGTACTTAACGATTTTGCTGCTGTTTGTTCTGATCGGCATCTTTCAGATTCTTGGAAGGATGAATAAATCTCAGATGCAATCAAAGGTGTAATAGGAGAGTGGATCGAGTCTGGCGGAAATCGAATGAATGGGATTTTATAAGAACCGATTTTTCTTTTGTGAAACAAAAAATTGACTCTACCCATGCGCAAAAACCTGAATACTTATAAAGATCAGCCGCCGTACACTCGCAAAAATCTTGGGTGTGCGGCGGCTTATTCTAACTATCTATTGATCTTCTTTTTCCATCAGGTAAAATCCAATAGAAGCAAGAGCGGCCTCTAAATTACGAACGATCTCGGTATCAAGTGTTGAAAGCTCCTGGCCATTGTTCATATCGTATTTCGCAATTTCAGGTGATATTCCTGTAACGATGGTTTGAATGCCCATCAATTGAAGAGATTTCACAAGATTAATCAGTACATTTGGAAAAATACCATCTAAAATAATTAAGCCCGACAAATCAATAATAAAATGATGAATTTGCTGGGTGCTGCCATATTCAAGAACGGATTGTAGAATTTTCTGTGCCCTGTTTTCATCAATAATTCCCTGGATGGACAGGATAGAAATACCTGTTGTAATCGGAATGATCGGCACAGTCAGGAATCCCATATTATATGTAGTTTGGTCTAATTCAATGGTGTGAGCCAAAACCTCGGCCATTGCGTGAAGATAATCTATATCTGCTTGACTGAAATCCTTCTCCTCTTTATCCATTACACAAAGAGTGCCAAATACTTCGCCATGCAAATTTCGCAGTGTAACACCTAAAAACCCTTTAACATTAAGCTGTGGAGTAACCTCTAACTCTTTTGTTACTTCATTGTTCATAAGATTTTCAGTGGTCATGGCACTTTCCGGATCCGCAATAATCAGGCGGCAATAAGTTCCATCATATTCAACAGAGTAGCCCTCTGGAATAATTTCATCCTTTTTATTATAGGAACTTAGCACCGTCATGGCACTCGACCCTTTTTTTGTAACATATGCAGTGTTCACATCCAGGCGCTCACTGATAATCGTAAAAATTCTCTTGGAGGCAGTAATTAAAGAAGCGTGATCAGATGATACATTATATGGAATGGACAAATATTTAACCTCCTAAAAAACGGTACTATATTAAGTATAGAGTTCTTTTTAAATTGATGCAACGATATGGCATCTGAGCTAAGAGGAATCTGCCGGAGGTAATAAGTGTAATCTGCAGGTTGAAGAACGTATTTTGCTGAAACAATTTGTGATGCTAAATTTGCTTAACTCCCTTTATTTTATTTCTAACCAGCAGCCGTTACTAAAAAGAAATGGAGTGATTCATTTTGAGACAAGCTATTGAAATAACGTCTTTGCAGGAAGCAGAAGATGCGATTGCAGGTGAGAACGTCCTGCTAATGTATTTATCAAAAGAGAACTGCAGCGTCTGCCATGCCTTATTGCCAAAAATACAAGACATGATGGAGGCCTTTCCTGCTATAAAATTTTACCAGGGTGATGTGGGAAAGATTCAGGAGATTGCAGGACAGTTTTCAATTTTTACTGTACCCGGTCTGCTTTTATACGCAGAAGGGAGAGAAGTGTTAAGAGAAGCCCGTTTTGTCAGAGTAGAGGAATTGAACGAAAAACTTGAAAAGATAAATGCCATGTATCTTGCAGAATGAAATGGAAGTGTTCTCTTTTCAGAAATTGAATAAACTAATTAAATAGAGAGGGGGGGAACTGCTTGGATAATCAGTTCAAGGAAGTTTTTGGTGCTGCCATCGCAGCAATTGGAACGATCATTTCAGCAGTGGGCAGTACGCCCTCTCTCCCTCTGACTGAGCGCAGGAAAGATGCCTATAATCTATGGGGGAATGTTTTGCAAGCCTCTGGTAATGCTCTTGAAGCAGATGGGCAGGAAGAACCTTCACTTGAAAAAACCGGAAACGAACTTCAGGCCGTGGGGAACGTAACCGTTATTGCAGGGCTGGTTCAGGTGAGTGATGAATTGAATAATGCCAGGCTTGTCATTAGCGGAAACTGGATCCAGGCACTAGGGGGTCTGGTTTCTTTGGCAGACGAGGTTTCTGATGGATCTTCGCCCGGTCAGGCTGAAGCCATTATTGGAAATCTGCTGCAGGCAATCGGCAATTCAATGCAGGCGATATCGGGCATTTATGAGCTGAGAAATAATGAAAATCTACCATTATCAGAGAAAATTCACTACCAGCAAATGGGTGTATATGGGAGCTGGATTCAAGCAGTGGGTTCCGTTCTTTCTTTGCTGGGACAAATAAAAGAAGAACAATAATAAGCCTGAGACAAAAGTGTCCCAGGCTCATTGATTGGCTCACTGCGCTCCAGGCGGACGTTTCTGCAGGGAAGGGGACTTGAGCCTTTTCGGGGCCTTGCCCCTTAAAGTCTCAGCTTGCCTTCATCTGCTGCTGGAGTCGCCAACTTGTGCTATGTTTACCTCTTACTATACTGTTTCGTTTTTAAACTTTTTTAGATAGTCCTGGTTGGTTTACTTCGTTCCTTTTTTCCACTCATCTTCTTCGATCAGCATTTTACCAGGCCAGGTATAAGCCATGATGCCGCCATCTGCCTTTATGTCTTCTCCGGTTACATACGAGCTGTCATCAGATGCCAGGAATAAAGCGACTGTTGCCATTTCCTTCGGCTGGCCGAGTCTGCCCATCGGCGTAATCCATTTATTTGCTTCACGGAATTCTTTTCCCATTTTTTCCTGCTTGCTGCCTACTAGTTCATCAATAAGGGGCGTTTCAATAGTCCCTGGAGAAAGAGAATTTACACGAATGCCATTTCGGGCATAATCAATCGCCATGCCCTTTGTAAAGTTGATGATGCCGCCTTTTGCTGCATTATAGCCCGAACGGTCCAGATCAGCTGCGTGGCCGGACATTGAACCATTATTAATAATGGAACCGCCTTTTTCAAGCATCAACGGAATCAGGTACTTACTGCATAAAAAGGTCCCGCGCAAATCTACAGCCATGATGCGGTCAAATAATTCTACAGGATATTCATGAACTTTTCCGCCTTGTTCATCCACCCCGGCATTGTTAAACAAAACATCTATTGTGCCGAACTTCTCCTTTAGCTTATCAGCAAACGCTCTAACACTATCCTCATTTGAAACGTCCACTTCAAATGCTTCTGCATTTCCTCCGGATCCCTGGATTTTTTCGATCGTCGATTGCAGTTCATCTGTTTTAAGATCTGCACAAATGACGGTCGCACCTTCATTGGCGAAAACCTCTGCCGTTGCCTGGCCGATTCCTGTTGCAGCACCTGTGATGATAGCTGTTTTATTCGAAAGTCTTCCCATTTTAATAACTCCTCCTATATTTATCTTATACAAGAACTTTCCCTTCTTGTGAAAGAGTAAACATAGTCCCGGCCCACTCACATTAGGGCTGCTCTTAAAAGATACCCATCACCCTGTACTGTCCCGGTTGCGATAACCCGCAAAACCGGCAGTGGAAAGGGTTACAGCTGTTAAAAGGAGAAGCAGCACCGCTGTCAGATCAAACTCCTCCATCGGAATTTGAGGGACATACCCAAAAGGTGAAAGATTGCTGAGCCATTCCGGAAACTGCATCATCCCTCCTAAGTAAACAATAAAAAAGGAGTATGCCAAGTAGAACAGTGAAAGACTTGTGAGAGCCGGAAAGAAGCCGATTAAAAAAATCGCGGTGCCAATCATCACCCAGATCGCAGGTAGATACACCATTGCTCCTTTGAAGAGGGAGTAAAAGGATACAGGATCCTCCATCGTTGAGTAAGCTGCACTCCACAAGCCTGTTACTGCCAAAAGAACCATCACAAAGCTAAAGAAAAAAGAAGGTAAAGCATAACTGCCAAGCAGCTTCCATCTGGATACGGACCTTGCCAGAAGGTGTTCGGTCCGCCCTTGTTTTTCTTCTCCTTTTACTTTCAGCATGAAAAGCAAGGCGGGAACGGTGCAAATCATCGATATAACGGCCATAATCATCGTCAAAAACTGTTCAGTAAGTGATAAGCCTTCGACGGCAGGAAGCATTTCATTCATCATGTCACTGCTTGCAAAAAAAGCTTCCAGGTCTCCAAGAACCGAGCCATATGAAACGCCTAACAGGTACATGCCGATTGCCCAGGAAATAATGCTTGTTCGCTGAAGGCGAAGGGATAGCCCAAGTGGACTAAGTAATCCATTCGAAGCGTGCTTCTTCCCAGGTTTTGAGGGCAGGAATCCTGAGCCTACATCCCGCAAACGGTTCAAATATAAAGCGCCTGCAGCAATAAAAATTGACATTGCACAGGCAAGTACAACCGGCCACCAATCATTATCTACAAACGCTTTTGTTCCTGTTGCCCAGCCTAATGGCGAGAACCAGGACAGCGTTTCATTGCTGACATCACCAATTGCCCGAAGAATGTATGAGAAACCCAGGATCGCCATGGAATAGCCCACAGTCCCCCTTGAATGTTGAGAGAGTTGTGCAAATAGAGCAGTAACAGCAGAAAAGAAGAGTCCAGCAGACCCCAGTGCAGCTCCGTACAGCAGTGAGCCATTTAAGTCCATGCTTTCAGTACCCAGGCTGTACAAACCTATTCCAGTGATTAGAGCGAGCAGCACGTTTGCCGCGAGTAAAACCAGCATAGCCGCTGCCAGTGAAGAAGCACGCCCTACTGGCAGAGAACGGATGAGTTCAATTCGTCCTTCTTCTTCATCTGTTCTTGTATGCCGAACGATAATCAATATGTTCATGATGGCAACCAGTATTGCAGAAAATAAAAGCATTTGATGGGCCATCATTGCACCGATTGTATAATTTTCAAGTCCAAATCCTGGTCCAACCATTGCGGTCATAGCAGGGTTTTGCATCGTTTCCGCCAGCGCCTGTCTTTCTCCCTGAGATGAATATAAGTCCGTAAATGAATAAGCTGTAATCATGGTGAGGAACACTAATGAAAGGATCCATACCGGCAACCGCAGCCGATCCCTTTTTAATAAAAACCGGATCATGCTGCCTGTTTTGTGAAATTCCTCATTCCACATTACGAAACACCTCCTGCTCCTGTTTTTGAAGCATCTTTATTTACTTCATAATGCTTCATAAATAAATCCTCAAGCGTTGGAGGGGAGCTTTCCAATTTAATAAGGCCGAATTGGCTGACATGCTTGATCACTGAATCAAGCGCTTCTGAATCAATTTGAAAAGAAAGGGCACCATGTTCATTTGTTTCGATATCATAAACCCCAATCATTTCTTGCAAATCTGTTATGGTATGCTGCGTTTTAACCAGGAGTTGAGTGCGCGTCAAGTGCCTCAATTCTTCTAAAGTTCCTGATTCAATAATGACTCCCTGACGAATAATGGCGATCCTGTCACAGAGCTTTTCTACTTCAGAAAGAATGTGGCTCGAAAGGAGAATGCTTTTACCTGCAGCCTTTGCTTCAAGCACGCACTCTTGAAAAACCTTTTCCATTAATGGATCAAGCCCTGAAGTAGGTTCATCCAATATATATAGATCTGCATCTGAGGCGAATGCCGCAATTAGTGCAATTTTTTGGCGATTCCCCTTGGAGTACGTACGGCATTTTTTGGACGGGTCAAGATTGAAACGTTGAATAAGTGCATCCCGCCGGCTTTTATTTAAACCGCCGCGCAGCTTCATAAATAAATCGATGACTTCTCCGCCTGTTAAATTTGGCCACAAATTCACGTCTCCAGGAACATAAGCTACCTTAGCGTGAATATCGACTGCATCCTTCCACACATTACGTCCGAAAATCTGCGCCTCCCCGGAAGTGGGTTTAATAATTCCAAGCAAAATGCGGATCGCAGTGGATTTTCCTGCACCGTTCGGCCCGATAAATCCAACCACTTCACCACTATTTACCTCCAGATCCACGCCATTTAATGCAGTGAACTTCCCAAACTTCTTTGTTAAATTTCTTGTGTGAAGTACCGTCATATGAAAGCCTCCTTGTATTTTAAAAAGGGTTAATGTGAAAGTTATAAAATATTTGTACTTATATAGTTCATAATATACAAAAAAGAAGCTTATTACAATAGATTATGAACTATATTAATTGTTTTATTACATAATTTTTATTATGATAAAAATAGAGGTGAGTAAGATGGACGGTTTTCAACGAAGAAGAGAGCAAAAGAAGCAAAACATATTAGAAGCATCCTTGCGTCTGTTTTTGGACTTTGGCATTCAAAAAGTTTCAATTGCTGAAATCGCAAAAACAGCAAAGGTTTCCCAGGTGACTATCTATAACTACTTTGAGAATAAGCATAAATTAATTCACGATGTCTTTATTTATTATGTCGATCAGTCGTTTGAAAAATTCGAAGTGATTATTAAAAGTGAAGCCCCTTTTCATGAAAAAATTCAACAGATTATTTTTAACAAGCAGGCAGTCGCCTCACAGCTTAATGAAGAATTTTATCAGCATCTTATGCAGGAATATTCAAAAGAAGGAAATTATATAGAGAGGATCTACAACGAAAAGGCCGTTCCCTACTTTTCAAAGCTGTTTCAGGAGGGGAAAGAGCAAGGGTATATTGATCAGGACCTATCGAATGAAGCAATTATGTTTTATGTGCAAATGCTGAAGGACTATGTTCAGCGTGAGGATGTCTACGCAAAAATTTTGCCGCTTACTGAAGAAATTACGAATATTTTCTTTTATGGAATTGTCGGTAAGAAGGAATAAAAAAAGAGCTTGGGACAAAAGTGTCTCAAGCTCTTTGACCGGTTCGGCTGCGCTTCAGGCGGACGCTTTCCGCAGGGACGGCGCTGAGCCTTTTCAGGGCCTTGCCCTGTAAAGTCTCAGCTTGCCGTCATATCCTGCAGGAGTCGCCACCTTCCGCTCCGCTCACCTGCTGCTAGTAATAAATATATCCTCTTTTTAAAACTTTTTTGGGTTTTGTCCCCAGCCTCTTTTTAGTTTATCTTACCATTCCTGCACAGTCGGACGAACAAGAATTTCATTGATTGCAACATCAGCCGGTTCTTCAATGGCAAATGCGATGGTGCGTGCGATGCTGTCAGGGTTTATTGCTTCATTATATACTTCGTCTATGGACGATTTTACGTCTTCATCTGTAATGGTTTCTTTTAGCGGTGTTTGTACTGCTCCTGGTGAAATAATGGTTGTACGGATGTTGCTTTCCTTCGATTCTTCCATACGGAGTCCTTCAGTGATGGCGCGAACAGCAAATTTCGTTGCACTGTAAACAGAACTTCCCGGTGCAATTTCATGTCCCGCGACAGAAGAGATATTAATAACATGACCTTCCTTCTTTTCTCTCATATAAGGAAGAACAGCCGCAATCCCGTTCAGCACGCCTTTAATATTTACATCAATCATGGTATTCCATTCATCAATTTTCCGTTTGTTCAATAGAGATAATGGCATTAATCCTGCATTGTTTAACAGGACATCTACTTTGCCGTACGTTTCATTAGCGTATTTAGCAAGAGCATCTACTTCTTCAACAGACGTCACATCCGTCACCTTGTAGATGGCTTCTCCGCCTTCTTGTTTAATCGATTCCTGAAGGTCTTTTAACTTGTCTTCACTTCTTGCTGCCAGAACCACTTTAGCTCCTTTGCTGCTTAGCAGTTTAGCCGTTTCTGCTCCGATTCCGCTTGAAGCTCCTGTAATAATGACAACTTTTCCTTGTATATTAGACATTCTAAAACCTCCAATTCCAGTATCCCGATTAAGCGATCTTAAAAGGGTCTTTTTATTCTAAAGGAAGGTGGGGGGGTGAAAGCAAGGAATCTGTTTTTTGGAGATGCTTTGCCGTACTAAAGGAGCCAGGCCCCTTTAGTACGGCAAAGTGTTTACAAGCTTTTAACATAGCTCCTCTTGACATCAGACTCCATAATTCTAAAGAATTAGTAATTGTTTTCATTGTTGTAAATTAAGTGTTAAAAGAACCAGCAAGAATCAAGTGAAAAGGACGTTAGTATTAATTATTCGTAAATTTTCCCAATGTCTATGGTGAGAGAAGAACTATTCTTATAACATAGTAGATGTTCGAATATTTTACTATGGAGGTTGAGTGCAAAGATGAATCGTGTCTCAAAGCAAGTTGCTCGTTTAGTTGTACTTGTTATGATTTTAAGTCTTCTGACTCCTTTTGCTTCTGTATCCAGAGCAGTTGCAACCGTCACGGAAACGTTTGATGCCCTTGATTTGTCAGGTTCCAGCTACGTTGATGGATCCTTTACCGGAGTCAATGGAATCGATTGGACATATACAGGAGGACGTATTTCCAACAGCGACACATCATTTAATATTGATGGAAATGGAATTATGTTTCGTGATGCTGGAAAAGGAATTGCATCCTCTCCAATTGAAGGGGGAATCTCCTCTTTAACAGTCGACACGAAAGCAGCATTTACGTCAACAAATGCGCGTTTGCTGGAAGTGTATGTGAATGACGTATTGATTGGTACAACAGACAATGTTCTTGCAGGAGAAGGCCCGTCGACATCTACATTTGACAATCTGGATGTTGAAGGACCATTTACTTTGGAATTTAAAAAGGTGCAATCGAATTCTCAAATTGTACTGGATAATATCACATGGTCTACCAATGATGCAGACCCTACGAAAGTTTCAGCTGTTCAGGCAAGCATTCCAAGCGGCCAAGTGCTGAAAGGGGAAAGCGTTTCTTTCACAACTTCTACACCGGATGCTGAAATCTACTATACGCTAAATGGCGGAGAAGAAACGCTTTATACCGGTGCCATTGAAGTAAATGAAGATGCCGTATTTGAGGTTTATGCTAAAGCTGATGGTCTTGATGACAGCGAAATGGCGACCTATACATACAATGTGGTTGAAGCCTCTACCATTCGAGAAGCAAGAGAACAGGATACAGGCAGCACCGTTTCTACTCAAGGGACTGTAACAGCAGTCTTTGCACAAGGCGGAGCCAATAACATCTATATGCAGGATGAGGAAGCAGGGATTGTCGTGCGTTCTGCTGCTCAGCCAGAGCCTGGTGATGTAATCGATGTTTTGGGTGTACTTGAAGATTATAATGGTTTGGCACAAATCAGTGCAGCTCAGGAAAATGTAACCGTTTTGAGTCAGGAAGAAATCCCTGCCGCTGTTGAAATTCCTGAAGAAGGGCTAACAGAAGCTTTAGAGGGAATGCTGGTGGAAGCCTCTGCTGTTGCAGTCGAGTCTTTTGCAAGCGGAAATTACAATGGTGTGGATGAAAACGGAAATCCAATTGTCATTCGTCCTGTTGATCCAGCAATAACGCTTGATACTGACAGCACGTATGAGTCTGTCACAGGTGTCGTTGGCGAATTTAGAGGGACGTATCAACTTGTTCCGAGAACAGCGGCTGACGTTGTATTTGATTCAAATCAGGTAAGCCTTGTTCAAGCAAATCCTGCAGGTGGATTCGTAGCCTCAGGGGACAAAATTACTTTAACAACGATGACGGAAGGTGCAGAGATCTATTACACTACGGACGGATCTGATCCTTCAACATCGAGTGAGAAATATACAGACGGTGTTGAAATTACAGCAGACACCACGCTAAAAGCGTTCGCTGTAAAAGAGGGAATGACGCCTAGTAAAATTGTTGAATTTAACTACATTATTCAAAAAGATGAAATTCGAATCCATGATATTCAAGGTGCAGACCACTTCTCTGACTATGAGGGGTTAGCGGTAGCGGATGTGCAGGGTGTAGTAACCTATGTCGTTAATGGGAGCAGCTTCTATATGCAATCCATTGAACCGGATGAAGATCCAAAGACATCTGAAGGAATTCTCGTCTACCGTCCTAGTCATGGAATGACAGTTGGTAATCATGTAAAAGCAAGCGGTACGGTAATGGAGTACTTTGTAGAAGGGTATGATGACCGTGCGCAAAATGACCTCCCTGTTACGCAAATCAACGCTTCAGGAGTGGTTAAAGAAGCTGATTCCATCGATTTGCCTGAGCCGATCGTTCTTGGCGGACCGGATGGCATGGAGGTTCCTACTCAAATCATTGACAATGATAATTTAACAGCATTTGAACCTGAGGAAGACGGAATTGATTTTTATGAAAGTATTGAAGGAATGCTAGTTGAGGTTGCAGAAGGTACAGTAAGCGGTCCTCAAAAATATGGCGAGGTTGCCGTTATCACCAACCGCGGAGATGAGGAGTATTCCCGTGCAGGCGGTGCTATTTTAAAAGAAGATGATTTCAATCCTGAGCGGGTTACGATCGATGTTGACAACGATAACCTGGTTGTTAAAACCGGTGATGAATTAGCAACTCCAGCCTCAGGCGTTATGAGCTACGGTTTTGGCAAGTATAAAGTGCTTGTTGGAAAAGGTACAGCACCGACATTTACAGATGGCGGTCTTGAGCCTGCCGCTTCAACTATTGTACCTAACGAAGAGGAACTTTCAGTTGCTGCGTACAATATAGAAAATTTCTCAGCGAATTCCTCGGCTACGAGCGATGAAAAAGTAACAAGAATTGCACAGTCCTTTATCACAGACCTGAATTCACCGGACATTATTGGGTTAACGGAGGTTCAGGACAGCAATGGTCCAACAGATAATGGAACTGTATCAGCATCTGAAAGCTATCAGCGTTTAATTGATGAAATTGTGCGCCTGGGCGGACCGGAATATGCCTACACAGAAATTGCACCTGAGGATAAACAGGATGGCGGGCAGCCGGGAGGCAATATCCGAAACGGCTTCCTTTATAATCCTGAACGGACAGAACTAACAGAAGGAACAGCCGGTTCAGCTACAGAAGCGGTTGATTACGTGGATGGAGAATTGACACTCAATCCAGGACGTATTACTCCATCTGAATTTGTAAATACTCGTAAATCACTTGTTGCAGAATTTGACTTTAACGGAGAAGAAGTGATCGTCATCGTGAATCACTTTAATTCAAAAGGCGGAGATCAGCCTTTATTCGGCCAAAATCAGCCTCCGTTCCTCGGCAGTGAAGCACAGCGGGTGGAACTTGCGACAATGGTGAATGGATTTGTTCAGGATATTAAAGAGCAAACACCGGATGCCAATGTAGTCGTACTGGGAGATATGAATGATTTTGAATTCTCTGCTCCATTAGAGGCACTCAAGGGAGAAGAGCTGACGAATCTGGTCGAACATGTTGAAAAAGAAAATCGATATACGTATAACTATGAAGGCAACGCACAAGTACTGGATCATATTCTTGTGTCCAATAACCTTAAGGACCGCTCTCAGTTTGACATTATTCACATAAATTCCGACTTTATGGAAGAACATGGCAGAGCGAGTGACCATGATCCGCTTCTTGCTCAAATCAGTCTGGCAAATGAAGTTGAGCCTGACCCGGATGAGGAGAAAATCATTAACTTAAGTGACTATAACGACAAGCGCGTCATGATTTTCGAAGACAATGTTCAGATTGTCGCAGATAAGAAAAGCAAAGTAAAACACCTTACTATCCGTGGAACGAACGTTACATTCTCCGGAAAAGGATTTAAAGAAATGAATGTCACGCTGCATCCAAGACTTCCTGGATCAGAATATGATTTTTCAGGTGACAAAATTAAGAAAGTTGAAATTAGGCATAAAAATGCTTCTGTTGTAAAAGGGGCAGAAAACATTCAAAAGCTTGAAGTAAAAGGCGGAGCGAAAAAAGCAGACGTTCAATATTTTGATTCAGAAGGAAATGAAATTAATCCTTTTATAAAAAAGCCTGGTAAACCGAAAAGACCAAAAGCAGCATAATCTCCAAATTCTTCGGTAATAAAAAAAGAAGCCCGATCGGAACCTCTTTCCGATTTGGCTTTTTTTATTTTATTTCATTTCATTTCATTTCATTTCATCCCCCTAATTTTTCCTATCTCATATTAAGTGAACGAAAATGACCGACTTTATTAAGTGAATATAATTTTTTGATTAAGATTTTAAAGGACTTTCAGCCTGTAAATATTTACAAATGATACATAACTATCTACTATAGAACTATTTTACAACATATTTCAAATATACCAATAATGGATAGTTCTTCTTGCTATGATTAGTGTGAGTTTAGTAGAAAGGATGTGAGTATGGGCTGTTATTCTGCTTTAACTGAAGAGACTAAGAAAAAGGGTGATAAAAATGAAAACATCGCGTAAGCGCTCTTATTTAGCTTGTTTGCTGGCGATTCTGATGATTTGCGGTTACATACCAGATTCTTCTGTTGGTGCGGAAGAAGCTGTAAAGGATCCTGTTGTAATTGAAGACTTTGAAAACGGAATTGACAGTTGGTATGTTCATGGAGCCCGTTATAATTCTATTGATTTAAGCCTTGCGACAGCCCCCAATGATCCTGTCCGATTGGGGAATCATGCTATGAGACTTGATTATGATTTTATTGGCTTACAGGGCACTTCAGGCGTCTATGCCTCTTCAACAGACCTGCTGGAGGTTGAAGGCTATCCAGAGAAGATCGGCATGTGGGTTTATGGAGATGGAAATAATCACTGGTTGAGAGGGCAGATGAGAGATGGGGACGGGAATTGGTTTCCAATCAACTTTGCTAATAATCTTACGTGGGAAGGGTGGAAATATGTAGAGGCTGCAGTACCTGAAGGACGACCCCTTCCACTAAGAATGGATATTCCTGTAAGGTATATGGCGACTAGTGACGACAATAAAACAGCAGGTACTATTTATATTGATCAGATCCGTGCTGTTTATGGAGATACAGGTGAAGATTTAGTGAATCCTGAAATTACAGAGGTTTCTCCCTCAGATGGTGCAGAAGTTGATTCAAATACTCCGGTAATTTCTGCAGTGGTTGCAGATGACTCATCAGGAGTTGATGCCGGGGCCATTCAAATGGAGGTCAATGGGATTGAGGTGGAACATGAGTATCTTCCGGAATCCGGTAGGGTATCGTATAAACCGGACTCTAAATTTGCAGATGGGTATCATGATGTTTATTTGGAAGTAAAAGATTTAGCTGGCAATCCGAAATTTAAAAGCTGGGGCTTTCAAATTGATTCAGGCGGTCCTGAGTTCAGTCTCGCGGGACCAGAAGAAGTCTATCCAGGAATCGACTTTGCCGTTGAATTGACCCTTGAGAACATGAACGCTTTAACGAATGCTGAGGCAACTATCTCATTTGACCCTGAAGTTCTTCAACTTGTCGATGCTAATCCTGATGAAGAAGGTATTCAGGCAGGTATTGATCCTGTTTTAACAGATGACAATGTTGTAATAAATCAGGTTAATAATGAAGAAGGCAGTATACAGCTTGCTTTTGCAAATCTTGATGAGGTGGAAATTGATTCGCGAGCTCTACATACGATCGCTGAGCTGACGTTTACACCCGGAGTCGCAAGTAAGGGGGCTGCCCGTGTTGAACTAGGACAAAGTAAGTACACGTACTTAAACGGCAGTGAACGGACTGCCAGACTCTTGCCGTACGAAGCGGAAATTACCCAGCCTTTGTTGCTTGAAGCAAAAGGAATAAGCGTAGGTTCAGAAACCACATTTACCGTAACAAGCAGGGAATCAGATGAGCCTGTTGAAGGGGCTATTATCAGAATTGATGAACCCCAGGCAAATCTACTTACTGTAAAGGAACAGGCAGACATCTTTAGTACGCCGGAAGGGGAAAGTGTAGTTAAAAAGGCTAAAGCAGGGGACCGGTTTATTTCAATGAAAGAAGAAGGCGAGTTTGCTCAAATTATACTCGAAGACGGGGAGGCCGGCTGGCTTCATCGTGAATCGGGAATAATTGAAAGCTGGGGAAACCCTTTAGGAAGTACAAATGAGAATGGAGAACTAACAACGGATATCGTCGCTTTGAGCTTGCTAACGATCCGCCTACAAGCACAGAAGGATGCTTATGTAAGTCAGCTAATGGAATTAGAGATTCTTCCGCAACTGGGCAGTCAGAAGCCGGAGAATCTTGTTCTTTCCTGGCAGGATAGTCCGAAAACTACACAAAGCATTACGTGGAGAACCAAACCTTCCATCAATAATACTGTAGTTCAGCTCGTAAAAAAGGAAGACCAGGATGGTTTTAATTCTTCAAACCTTATCACAGTGCAGGGAGATAGCTCCCTGTTTGCTGACCCTATCGGCGAGATGCGGGTACACGAAGCAGAGGCTGTTGATCTTGAGCCGGGAACAGTTTATCGCTACAGAGCAGGAAGCGGAATAGAAGGTCAATGGAGTGAAGAAGAAACATTCAGGACAGAAGCAGAAAATGAGCCGTTCACGTTCTTGTTTACTGCGGATAGTCAAGCAGGCAATCCGGAAGGCTTTAACTTGTGGAGACAATTGTTTATAAAAGGCCTTGAAAAGCACCCGGACGCCCGTTTTATGCTGCACGGTGGAGATGTCGTGGAAAATGGGAATCTGCTTAAAGAGTGGGACCATTTCTTTGACGCTTCAAAAGGATTAATTTCCAAGATTCCTTTTATGGCTACACTTGGAAATCATGACGTATATGGAGAAGGAGAAGAAACATTCAGATCCAACTTCCAATATCCGAAAAATGGTCCTGAGGGGGAAGAGGAGTTTGTCTATGCCTACGATTACGGTGATGCCCAGTTTCTAGTGCTTAACTCTGAGGCAAGCAACGAATCGGTGGAAAGGCAATCTAAGTGGCTGAAAGAAATGGTTGAAGCTTCTGATCAGCAGTGGCAGATCGTCATGTTCCACCGGCCGCCTTACTTGAGTAATCCTTTGAGAGGGTCTGATCGTACACTTGAAATATTCGCACCGGTAATAGAAGAAGCAAAAGTGGACTTCGTTCTTTCAGGGCATGACCATAACTATATGAGAACTTTTCCTATGCAAAACGGAGAACCGGCTGAAGAAGGCACGGTTTATATAACGGGTGGTTCAGCAGGACCAAAATTTTATCCAGGGGAAAAATACGAATATGCAGACAAGCTGTTTTCAGAGGATGTGCAATTATTCTCTGCATTTACTGTAAGTGAAGATAAAGTGACTCTTGAAGTCACTACAGTAGATGGACGGACTGTTGATTCAGGAACCTGGACTAAAAACGCGAAACCAGCTCCAGATGAGCAGAAAATCATTAATCTAAGCGACTATGATGATAAGCGCGTCACCGTTTTCGAAGACAATGTAGAGATTGTGGCAGATAAGAAAAGCAAAGTGAAACACCTGATCATCCGCGGCACGAACGTAACATTCTCCGGAAAAGGATTTAAAGACATTCATGTCACGCTGCATCCAAGACTTCCTGGATCAGAATATGATTTTTCAGGTGACAAAATTAAGAAAGTTGAAATTAGGCATAAAAATGCTTCTGTTGTTAAAGGGGCAGAGAACATTCAAAAGCTTGAAGTAAAAGGCGGAGCGAAAAAAGCAGACGTTCAATACTTTGATTCAGAAGGGAATGAAATCAATCCCTTTATTAAAAAACCTGGTAAACACAAAAGACCAAAAGCATCATAATTTCAACGTTTCAAATTAAGTGAAGAAAAGAAGCCCATTGAACTTTAGTTGTTCGATAGGGCTTCTTTTTTTATCATTCTTCTTGTATTGTGAAATTGAAAGCGTCCGCCTGAAGCGAAGTGAACCGGTCAAGAAACCGGAGACACGGTTTATCTCACTTCTTTTTAAATTAACGATCCTGTAAGATGTCATTGGCACTTTGTGTAGTTTCAGCCATCGCATCGGCAATTTTTCTATTATCATCTGTCAGATTCTCAACGGTCGCGTTCATTTCTTCTAAATTCGCACTTGCCTCTTCTAAGATCGCCGCTAATTCAGCCGTGGACTGCTCAACCTCTGTACCGGAGCTTACAACGTGTACAGAGATTTTTTCCGTTTCTTCAAGATTCGTCGTGATTTTCTGGAAGATGGAAGTAAGCTGTTCAAAGTATTGTACAATATGAGCGGAAGAATCCAGCATGCCTGTTACTTTTTTCTCGCTGATTTCCATTTTCTTCAGTGTAGCACCATTATCTTTACTGACCTGAATTAAATTCTTCGTAATACTTTCTGCTGTACGGTTTGTGGTTTCTGCTAGTTTGCGTATTTCTTCCGCAACGACAGAGAAACCTTTCCCTGCCTCACCGGCACGTGCCGCTTCAATGGATGCATTTAAAGCAAGAAGATTCGTTTGTTCCGAGATTTGCTTAATGGTGTCAGAAAAAGAGTTGGTTTCTTCTATTTTTACACTTAGCTGATAAAACGTATGATTTAAATCTGAAATAAACGAATGAATCTCCTGAACATCACGGTTAAATAAAGAGACTTTTTCCTCGCCTGAAGAAGTAACTTCCTTTGTCTGTTTTGCTTCCAGCGACAATTCATTCATCAGCCCTTGAAGCTTGTTCATGACTTCCCGTGAAAGGGTTGCATTGGTAGAAATATTGGTGATTTGTTCGCTTTGCTGCAGACTGCCGGCGGATACTTCATTTAAACCGGCCCTCATTTCATTTTGGGCGATTAAATTATTTTGAATCCGTTCGTTCGTATCTGTAACGCCCTGAAGAATGGATTGCACACGGACCTGAAGCTTTTCCTTTTGAATCTTCTGTTCTTCCGCATTTTCTTCTGCTGCAAGAATTAGACTCTTGATCTGCTTAGCAGTTGAACTGTTTAAATGGATGAGCACGCTCAGGATCAGTCCCGAAAGAAGATACGTTAAAAAGATAGTAGGAATGTTTTCTGCAATCGATTCGACATCCTTTGTACCGAACATCAGCGTTAGAATAAGTGTGGCAAATCCTAAACTGTAACCAATCGCAAAGATTTTTTTGTTGAATTGAACAACTGAAAAAATAGCTAAAAATATCGTTACTAAAATAACCGTCCAGCCTCCGTCAGCTATAAAAATGCCGGCCATCGTGAATAAATTAACCAGGATGACACTGATATAGGGGAAGACAACGTATTTTTTCAATATTTTTTGAAAAATGACGAATGCCAGTACGAACGTGATGATTTCAGCTGAAAATAAAAGAATGGTGCTCATTTCTTTTGAAGCGATTGAATTAAATAAAGCTAATACAAGAGATATAGAAAAAGCACTGAACATCAGCAGATTTTTCTTTTTATAATCTTCCTCCAGCATGTGTTGAATTCTATGCATGTGCTTCTCCCTCAATCAGTAAATTTTTATGGACGGATATCTGATTTGAAGCTGGCAAAACCGTCATCTGCCATGACAACAGAACCGTTTAACACTCTGGCTTCATCGGATGCAAGAAACGCAACGACATCCGCGATCTCATTAGGTTCGATTAACTCACGTGTCAGCTGCTGGCGCTTCATGTAATCAAGCAGACCTGCTTTTTCGTAGCCTTTTACAATATTCGTGTTCACAGCGGCAGGACCCACACCGACAACGCGGATTTTATGAGGAGCCAATTCCAGAGCGCCATGCTTAGTCAACATGACAACAGCCCCCTTAGCTGCCTGGTAGCCGGTAATTCCAAGAGTAGCAACATAGCCAAATACAGAAGCATTATTGATAATGACGCCCTCTACACCAAGCTCCTTCATTTTCTTGGCAGCTGCAAGCATTCCGTAATAAACACCATGCTGATTGACGTTCACAACGGCATGATAATCCTCTGGCGTATGCTGCAGAAAAGGTTTATTAATGCCAATACCGGCGTTATTAAACATAATGTCAAGGCTGCCAAAAGTTTGAACGGCATGCTCAACCAGTTTTTCAACTTGTGTATAATCAGTTACATCTGTTTTTAAGAAAGAAGCTTCCCCGCCGGCAGAGGTAAGTTCATTGACGGTTTCCTGTCCGATGGCCTCATTGACGTCGGCTACAATCACCTTCGCCCCCTGCTCCACAAATTTACGTGCTGTTGCTTTACCAATTCCATCTGCTCCGCCTGTTATAACGGCTACTTTATTATGTAATTTCATCCTAAAACCTCCTTAAAATATGTATCACCATTTGTTATATCGGCATAACGACACCGGAGTTTAACAGAAAAATCCTTTTATACTATTTAATACTACAGCTTTATTTGATTGAGTATTTGGAAAATTAATCAAAACATTATTAAATTAATAGCACTAAATGGTTATTCGTTTACTGGTAAAAAGAGTTTTCTCCAGAATGAGAAGAAATTAATGTTATTTTAAAATAATAAAATGGATACATAAGAATGTATTTATGGTGATAAAGCTGGTAAAGTGCGACAATAACATTAGCAGCGTTTACCTCAAAAAAATTGTTGGAATCTGCCATCTATAACAAAGAAAAGGGTGATCATAATGTCATGTACGATTGACCATTCAAAGCAGGATGTAATAAACAAACTGGAAAGCCAGAAAACTCATTTGCCTCAGTCCATTTATAGCGGGTCTGAAAAGCTACTGAACTCGAACCCCAACCAAAAAACGCTGAATGAACTATTTCATTTGCTGAAAAAATATGATTTGGCTGATAAGGAAGAGCAGCTGAAGCGTAATCAGGCATTTGAAGCAATGTTTGCGGCAGACATTGGATAAGGATGCAAAGTCAAAACAGGAATTTGTCTAAAAAGAGGCTGGGACAAAACTCAAAAGTATTTTAAGAATGAAGAAGTATTTATCAATAGTAAGAGGAGAGCGGAGCGCAAGGTGGCGACTCCTGCAGGATTTGACGGCAAGCTGAGACTACCCAGGGCAAGGGCCTGGAGAGGCTCAGCGCCGTCCCTGCGGAAAGCGTCCGCCTGAAGCGCAGCGAACCGGTCAAAAAGTTAGAGACACTTTTGTCCTAAGCTCTTTCTATTTTGATTTTTCAGAAAACAGTTGAATTATAATGGGTAATCGCTATACTTTAATTATACATACCGACCGGTTAGTTAGTAAAGGAGTGAGAGTGATGAATTTCTCGTATTCTTCCAAAGTAAGGGAACTTGACGAAAAGCTGCAGGCATTTATGGAAAACTATGTGTATCCAAATGAACGCGTATATGAGCAGCAGCTGGGCAGAGGAGAAACTCGCTGGAGCCGCGTTCCCCCCATAATGGAGGAGCTAAAACAAAAAGCAAAAAAAGAAGGGCTATGGAATTTATTTTTGCCGGAAAGTGAGTACGGGGCAGGGCTGACAAATACAGAATACGCTCCATTATGCGAGACGATGGGCCGTTCACTCATTGCCCCTGAAGTCTTTAATTGCAATGCGCCTGATACAGGGAATATGGAAGTACTGGTGCGTTATGGAACGGAAAGTCAAAAGAAGACCTGGCTCAATCCACTTCTGGATGGAACGATCCGATCCTGTTTTTCCATGACTGAACCGGATGTTGCTTCATCTGATGCAACCAATATTGAAGCCCGGATTGAAAGAGATAGGGATGAGTACGTCATCACCGGGAAGAAATGGTGGTCCTCAGGTGCCGGCGATCCAAGGTGTGAAATTGCAATCGTAATGGGAAAAACAGATGCTGCAGCGGACCGTTACGAACAACAGTCCATGATACTGGTGCCGCTTGATGCTCCAGGAGTGAAAATCGAACGAATGCTGCCTGTTTTTGGATACGATCACGCACCGCATGGTCATGCAGAGATAACCTTTGATCAAGTGAGGGTGCCTGCAGAAAATATTCTTTTAGGGGAAGGGAAAGGGTTTGCGATCGCACAGGGAAGGCTGGGGCCAGGCCGTATTCATCACTGTATGCGGCTGATTGGAGCAGCTGAAAGAGCACTTGAGATCTTGTGTAAACGTGTACAGGAGAGAACTGCTTTTGGGAAAACACTCTCGAGCCAGGGGGTCATTAAGGAATGGATTGCTGATTCACGAATTGAAATTGAACAGGCCAGACTATTAACACTCAAAGCTGCTTATATGATGGATACGGTTGGGAATAAAGTGGCAAAAGCAGAGATTGCTATGATTAAAGTCGTGGCCCCTTCAATGGCGCTTAAAGTAATTGACCGGGCGATTCAGGCACTTGGAGGAGCCGGGGTATCAGAGGATTTTCCTTTGGCGGCACAGTGGGCAAATGCACGGACATTGCGTCTTGCAGATGGTCCGGATGAGGTACACCGTGCGCAGATTGGGAGACTTGAACTAAAAAAATATCAATAAAGGGGGATAACTATGAATGTATTGGAGCTTTTTAATTTAACAGGAAAAACCGCTCTTATCACAGGCGGGGGAAGAGGTCTGGGTGCCCAAATTGCTGAGGGGTTTGCAGAAGCGGGAGCGAATATTGCCATTTGCTCAAGAAAGCTTGAAGCGTGTCACGAAACAGCAGACCGGCTCGGGGAGCTTGGCGTAAAGACACTGGCGTTGCAATGTGATATTTCAAATCCCGCTGATGTAGACAGAGTGGTAAATCAAACTGTTCAGCATTTTGGCCGCATTGATATCCTGGTTAATAACAGCGGCGCTACATGGGGTGCGCCTGCTGAAGAGATGCCGTATGAAGCCTGGCAAAAAGTAATGAACGTGAACGTTACAGGGACATTTTTAATGAGCCAGGCAGCAGGCAGAAAAATGATTGAGCAAAAGGAAGGGAAAATTATTAACATCTCCTCAGTAGCGGGACTCGGAGGAACAGATCCCAGAGTCATGGATACCATCGGCTACAATACAAGTAAAGGCGCAGTCATTACACTGACAAAAGATCTTGCTGTTAAATGGGGGAAACACAATATTAACGTGAATGCCATTGCACCTGGCTTTTTCCCTACGAAAATGTCCAAAGCCATCATTGAAAATGGTAAGAACCCTATTTTAGAAGCCACTCCGCTAAAGCGCTTTGGAACAGAAGATGACTTAAAGGGCGCGGCTCTTTTCCTCGCATCTAAAGCGTCTGCGTATGTTACAGGCGATGTACTGGTCGTAGATGGCGGCAACCATGCGATGTAAAGGGAATCAAAGAATATGAAAAGCAGTTCGTGAGAAGAACCTTATGATATAATTCAAGCAATTATTTCATAACAGAGGCGTGAAGCAGACATGAAGGAAAAAATAACGGAACTAAGCATTATTTTGTTTGAAAAAAAGGGATTCAGCGAAACATCTATTCAGGACATTGTAGAGGCAAATGGGGTAACAAAAGGAACCTTTTATTATTATTTTTCAAGTAAAGAAGAGCTGCTGATGGATATTCAGCTTCGCTATATAGATGACTTACTCGACCAGCAGGAAAGAATTCTGAGCAAGGAAGAAGCTGATTGCAAGACAAAGCTGTATGACATCATTTTTATGCTGCTTCGCAATATTAAAACTCAGGGAGCGAGCGCGAAGGTTTTTTTCAGGGAAATGCGGAATCTGAATGAAGAACGGCTTTCAAAGATCATTCCAAAGCGGGATGCATTCCGCCTGAAAATTGAACAGCTTCTCCGGGAAGGAATCGAGAAAAGAGAATTTCAGGAGGATCTAAATGTATCCATTGCTACATTTGGCGTACTCGGAATGGCGAATTGGAGCTATCAGTGGTTCAGTCCGGATGGAGATTTATCTGAAGAAGAAGTGGCGCGAATTTTTACGAATATGATTTTATCAGGCATTCATAAATAGAAGAATCTATTCTTCTATTAAAACGAATATACTAACCGGTTAGTATGAAGGAGGGGCATTTATGATTCAACACGATGTAAAGCATCTGACTGTCATTGGAGCGGGAAGTATGGGCCATCAGATTGGGATGCTTTCCGCACTGGCAGGCTATACGACCGTTATTCAGGATGTCAACGAGAATGCGCTTAAAGATGCGGAAGCTTCTCTTCATTCCATTATGAACAGATGGACTGCCAAAGGGAAAATAACCGAAAACGAAAAAATGAAAGCGTTTAACCATTTATCTTTTACCGTGGATTTGGAAGAAGCAGTCCGTCAGGCAGACCTCGTCATTGAAGCGGTAACGGAGAAGCTTGAAGTGAAAAGAGAGGTATTTCAAAAGCTTGAAAAATTTGCTCCTGCACATACCGTGTTTGCCACGAATAGTTCAACCATTGTCAACAGTTTGATTGCAGGGGCAACGCAGCGAAAAGACAAGGTTGTAAATATGCACTTTTTCTTTCCTCCGCTTGTAATGGACTGTGTGGAAGTGGTAATGAGCACAGACACCTCCGAAGAAACCGCAGCTTTATCGATGGAGGTATGCAGGCGGATGAATCGCACGGCGGTTTTACTGAAAAAAGAAATCTCTGGATTTGTAGCCAACCGGATTTTAGGTGCTTTGCAAAAAGAAGCCGTTTATTTATATGAAGAAGGCGTTGCTGATTTTAAAGAGATTGATCTCATTTGCCGCAAGGCGCTCAACCACCCAATCGGTCCCTTTGAGCTGATGGATTTATCCGGTCTTGATGTGGCAGCATTCGTCATGGAGCAGCGGTACCAGGAAACGGGTGATCCGGAAGATAAACCGTTCCCTTGTGTACTGGAGAAAGTAAATAAAGGCGAGCTTGGCAGGAAAACGGGCAAAGGCTGGTACACCTACTCTGCTGACAAAGCTAAGAATTAAAGGGGGCTTGAGCGATGGAACAAAGGGAAGTGACGGTGCGCTTTTGTGAAACGGATGCCTTGGGACATGTGAATAATACCAGTTACTTTATTTATCTGGAAGAAGCACGAATTCACTTTTTTTCCTCTATGGGCTACCCCATGGATGTGAAGCGATGGAACTTTATTTTAGCTTCTACAAAATGTGACTTTACCAATCAGGGGTATTTTAATCAGGTCTTGACGATCACGACAAGTATTTCCCGAATCGGCACCAAAAGCTTTGAACTGGAGCATCAGATCCTATGTGCCCAAACCGGTAATCAAATTGCAAAGGGAAACGCCGTAATCGTGTATTTTGATTTTGAAAAGCAAACAAGTGCTGCTATTCCCGAGGTGCTTAAAAGTAAACTGGAAGTTCATGCCGCACAAGGAGGTGCTGCTATTTGATGCAGTCAAAGGATACGATTCCTGTAAAACAAGGCGAAGATCTAAATAGAAGTGTATTAGAATCATTTTTAAGAGAAAACCTTCATGAGCTGCCGCAGGCTCCTCTCGAAGTTCAGCAGTTTTGGGCGGGTCATTCTAATTTAACCTACGAGCTGAAAATGGGGGAGTGGGAAGCGGTTTTAAGAAGACCTCCGCACGGGCCAATTGCGCCAAAAGCCCACGATATGAAAAGGGAGTACCAGCTCCTTACTCAGATCCATCCATTATTTTCACAGGCTCCCGAGCCGCTGTTATTTTCAGATGATCAGTCTATTGTAGGGAGTCCATTCCTTCTGATGGAGAGAAAGCACGGAATCGTGATTGACCACTCATTTCCTGAAGGAATGAATGTGACTCCTGAGCACCGGAAAAAGCTTTCAACCATCATGGTGGATACACTTGCTGAATTGCACGCCATTGACTACACAAAAACGAAACTAGGGGAGATCAGCTCTCCTGAGGGCTTCATGGAAAGACAGGTGCACGGCTGGCTGAATCGGTATGAGCGTGCTAAAACTGAGGAAATTAAAGAGGCTGATCAGCTTAAGGACTGGCTCAAGCGGCATCTGCCGAAAAGTCAGCCGCCTGTCGTCATTCATTATGACTATAAGCTGAATAACGCCATGTTTAACGAGAAACTGGATAAAATGGAGGGTCTGTTTGATTGGGAAATGGCGACAGTTGGAGATCCTCTTGCGGACCTGGGTGCTGCGATGAGCTACTGGACACAGCACGACGACCCGGAGCCATTAAAAAATGGGCTGGGTAAGCCCTCCGTGACGATTCAGGAGGGGTTTATGACCAGAAATGAATTTATTGAGCAGTATGCGAAAAAAAGCGGGAGGGATGTTAGTGAAATGCACTACTACTTAACCTTTGCGTACTTTAAGCTTGCGGTAATTTGTCAGCAGATTTACTTCCGCTATAAAAATGGACAGACCCGCGACCCGCGCTTTGCTCACTTTAATGAATTTGTAAAAACGCTGATTACCCATGCCTCAGCAGTATCGGTACAAAAGGGATGAAGGTGCATGTTCTGTTTAAGAAAGAAGAGCTGGAAAAAGAGCAGCTGCAGGAAGGAAATAAAACAGCCGTCGTCATCGATGTCCTGCTGGCAACCACCACCATCACCGCAGCTTTAATGGACGGAGCCAAACGTGTTCTGCCGGTGCTCACGTGCGAAGAGGGGAAAACACTCGCTGCCGCTTATCAGGAAAATGAAGTGGTTCTGGCAGGGGAAATGCATGCAAAGCCAATTGAAGGCTTCGAATACCCCAGTCCCGTTCACCTTCGCCCGAAAGTAAAAGGGAAAACACTTATTCTATCGACTACAAACGGTACCATTGCGTTAAATAACGCTGCCGCAGCAAAGCATGTCCATATCGCCTGCCTGCTTAATAATTCAGCAGTGGCTGAAGCGGTAAAGCACTACGGAAATGAACAAACTGTCCTTGTTGTATGTGCAGGGAATTCAGGAGAAATCAGTTTAGAGGACGTGTATGGCGCCGGTCATTTTATTGAGTGTTTGGCCGCAGGAGAAAAGGCAGATGAGATCGAAATGACGGATGCTGCCAAGACTGCCTGGCAGCTTTACCATGGGCAGCCGGAGGAATCGCTTAAGATTCTCTCACTCTCAAAAGTTGGGAAACTGTTTGCCCAATATGACGTTCTTGAAGAGCTGGAATTTGCCTCAAGGAAAAATACAACGTCTCTTGTTCCAATCCTGCAAGATGGGCAAGTGAGGCGAGCAAACATAAGGAGGTCACAACATGAAACAGGTTGATCTGCAAAATAAGGGATCCCGCTTTTTGTACGCAGATACGAATGGAGAGCTCGCTTTTACTCCGGAAGACTTTACAGATGAACATAAAATGATCGGTTCTTCAGCAAGACAGTTTGTACAAAAAGAAGTAGCTCCTTTAAACGAAAAAATAGAAGACCAGGAATTTGAACAGATTTCTGTGCTGATGAGAAAAGCAGGTGAAGCAGGGCTGCTGGCTCATAGCATCCCTGAACAATACGGGGGGCTGGGACTTGATAAAATCAGCAAAGGAATTGTGGGAGAAATGGTCGGGCCGACAAGCGGGTATGGAGTTGCTCACTCGAACCATACCTGTATTGCCACACTGCCTATTACGTACTTTGGCACTGAGGAGCAGAAGAAAAAATATTTGCCGAAGCTTGCTTCAGGAGAATGGATCGGCGCCTATTGTTTAACGGAGCCGGAGGCAGGGTCTGACGCATTGGCCGCCCAAACGACAGCAGTTTTAAATGAGGAAGGAACCCATTATCTTCTTAACGGCACCAAGATTTATATTACGAATGCGGTTTTTTCGGATACGTTTATTGTTTATGCAAAAGTGGACGGCATTCATTTTACCGCTTTTATCGTGGAAAAAGACCATCCCGGTTTGTCCCTGGGACCAGAGGAAAGAAAAATGGGGATAAAAGGTTCTTCAACCCGATCTGTGGTGTTTGAGGACTGCAGGGTGCCTAAAGAAAATCTGCTGGGAGAAGAAGGGAAAGGTCACATCATTGCCCTGAATGTACTGAATCTCGGACGTTTTAATTTAGGTTCTGCCTGTATGGGGGCTGCTAAAAGCGGGCTGCAAAAAACCATCCAATTTGTTAAACAGCGCCGGCAGTTTAAACAGGAAATTGCCAACTTTCCTGCTACTAAGCAAAAACTGTCTTCACTGGCTGCTCAAATTTATGCTGCAGAATCTGTGATGTACAGAACAGCAGGACTATTGGAAGAAGCAATGGGGGATCTGTACGATTCAACTGATTTCAAACACATCAGCAGACAGATGGGTGAATATGCAGTGGAATGTGCGATTTGCAAGGTGTATGGGTCAGAAACGCTGGATTGGGTGGCGGATGAAGCACTGCAGCTGCACGGGGGCGCAGGCTATATAAAGGAATATGGGATCGAGCAAATGTATCGTGATTCGAGAATTAACCGTATTTTTGAAGGAACCAACGAAATTAACCGGCTCCTGATCCCTACTCACTTTTTTCGCAAAGCAATAAAGGGAGAAGTAGATCTGGTGAAGATGGGGGAGCAGGCTTTTCAAGATTTACAGCAGCCCCCAGTTATAGAACAGGGAGTAATCAGTAAAGAAAAAGCAGCGGTTCAAACGCTTCGCAGCTTGTTTTTACTGAACGCAGGGCTGGTATATGAAAAATGGGGTCCATCCCTTGTTCACGAGCAGGAGGCGCTTATGGGTCTGGCTGATCTGGCCATTCATTTGTATGCAGCCGAATCAACAGTCTGTCGCACAGACAAAGCGATCCTGAAGAACGGGCAGGAAAAAGAAGCAGCTAAAATCGATTTAATGAGAGTGGCTGCAGAAAAAGCGATATGGGAATCTGAACTCATTTCAAGAAAACTTATAACGGAGCTGACAGAAGGTGAAAAGAGGGAAAAACTGATCGGCCTGACAATTCGGGAATGCAGCAGCTATTTATCATCAAGTCCTTCTGTCCAGATCTCACGCACAATAGCAGACCGACTTTACAAAAAAGAGCAATATGTATGCTAATCCTAAATTAAAGGAGCGGGTAAAATGAAAGCCATTCAACTGAAGGAATATGGCGGACCGGAAGTGCTTCAAGAGGTAGAAATTGATAAGCCGGTGCCAAAGGAGAATGAAGTATTAATCGAAATTCATGCAGCAGGCGTTAATTATGCGGATACTGCCAGAAGAGAAGGACAATATGTGGTTCCAACTCCGCTTCCCTTTATCCCGGGAGCTGAAGCAGCGGGTGTCGTGATTGAGACGGGAAGCGGAGTCAAAAGCATACAAAAAGGGGATCGAGTGGTCACACTCATTCAATCTGGAGGATATGCAGAGTACGCCGTAACAGATGAACGGTCGATCATCCCGATTCCTGATGAGCTGGACTTTACATTAGCTGCGGCTCTGCCCCTGCAAGGGTTGAGCGCGTATCATATCCTGAAAACGATGGGAAGAATTGAAAAGGGAGAAACCGTCCTGGTGCACGCAGCGGCTGGCGGTGTTGGTACGATAGCGGTCCAGCTGGCAAAATTATTTGGTGCAGGAAAAGTAATTGCTACAGCAAGCACAAAGGAAAAGCTGGAGCTTGCCAAAGAAATGGGCGCGGATGTACTCATAGACTACACAAAGGATGGATGGGAACAGGAAGTGCTTAATGCTACAGATGGGAAAGGAGTGCATCTTGCACTGGAAATGGCAGGTGGGGACGTTTTTTATAAGACTTTAAAATGTTTGGGTACTTTTGGCCGGCTAGTCGTATATGGAGTAGCAAGCGGAGAGCAAAGTAAATTCAACCCTTCCTCCTTAATGGCAAGAAACCAGTCCGTGATCGGTTTCTTTCTTCCGCAGATTATGAGGAAGCCCGAGCTGCTGCAGCCAAGCATGAAAGAGCTGATGACCTGGGTCGCACAGGGAAAACTGAAGCTGACGGTAGGTGATGTGTATTCACTTGAAGAAGCTGCGGTTGTACACGAGCTTATGCAGGCGAGGAAAACAAAGGGGAAATTGATACTGAAGCCGGGAAACAAATAAAGCATGTAACCGCCCGTTTTAAAAAAAGGGCGGTTTACTTTGTTGTCCTGTTTGTATAACGATATTTATGCGTAGGTCTGCCGACTTTTCCGTAATCGAGTTCGTGAGCAAGCAAATCTTTTTCAACTAAATACTGAACATAGCGATGTACGGTAGGATAGGATATGCCGGTAGCTGAAGAGATATCTTTAATAGTTTCAGCTTCATTCATTTTTTTTATATAGCTTAGAATTTTCGTCATTGTTTTTTTTGACAGACCTTTTTCAGGAAGATCACTGAAAAATGAAATTAACTCTTCTTTAGACTGGTCTGATAAAGAGGAAGACCTAAAGTGAAGATTCATTCTCGAGATAAGATCAGGGGCACGAATAGGCTTTAGAATAAAATCATTTGCACCATTAGCAATAATGGAATCAGCAATCGTCTGTCGTTCATCAACAGTCAGGGCAAGGATTGGCACGTCCTGATTAAGCTTTCTCAGTTCTTTCACGGTAGTCAGCCCATCCATTTCCGGCATGTGATAATCGACCAGAACGAGGTCAGGCTGGTGTGCAGTAAAAAGAATAATGCCGCTTTTTCCATCGGGTGCTTCAATTCCCTTCCACCCGGCAAATGTACAAATTTCCAGAAAAGTAAAGCGAATATCTTCATCATCATCAATAATTAAGATTGTTTTATTCATGGGTTTCACTCTGCTCCTTTGTTGGAAGAAATAACGTAATGTCAGTACCTTCATGGTCCGAAGTTGCTTTTACCCAGCCTCCGTATTGCTGCACAGTTTTTTTTACAAATGCTAAACCTAAACCAGTCTGTCCTTTTGCACTCATATGACTATCCCAAATAGAGTGAATAAATTCCTTCGATATACCTGTTCCGTTATCACTCACTTCAATAAGTATGCCTCTTTTTTTATTTGTTTCGTTGATCATTTCCTCACTTATATAAACAATTATAAAGGGCTTTTCCACTTTTTTAGTGGCTTCATAGGCATTTTGAAGAAGGTTTACGAACACACGCGACATTTTAATCCGGTTGACTTCAATAAGCAGATCAGGTTTTTGTATGCGGAATTGAAGAATGTCACTAGGTATTACGCCGCTAATCTGTGGCTTTACAGAATCAACAAGCTGTTGAATGGTTAGCTCAGCTGTTTTTTCTTCATATAAAATTTCAGAAATCATGTTATTTAAATGCTCAAGCGACCGTTCAATGCGGTTCGCATATATTGATATACTCGCTTGATCATTTTTAAGGGGAAGAAGGGATACAAGCCCTTGAATAGCTGTTAGAGGCGTTTTTAAATCGTGAACTAATTGATGCATTTCCTCCGCGCCGCGGTGCTTTAATGCTTGTATTTTAAGAGTTTGCAATTGCACGTTCCGATCATTGATTGATTGAAGGGTTTGAAATCTTTGTTGTTGCAATGCAAAAAAGAGGCTCGTTATAAAGGCACTGAATAAAATGGGGAGCCCCATGACGTAGCTGAAGACCAACAAAATATCCTGAATCCCCATAAGCGTAGCTGCACTGTAAATTTCATTCACAAGTCCTAACCGTGCAATTCCTGCGTTTTGCCAGTAAGGATTTAAATCCAGCCACTGAAGAGACCAAATGATTTGAAACATAACTAATCCTTGTTTTAAATAACTTACGCCCTGGCGAAACATAGGATAAATGATAAGAGCCCCCAATAAGTAGATGATGGCAGGGGTGATCCAGGCAGTCACGTTAAAATAGGAGAAAAACAATAATGTATAAATCCCGAGTATAATGCTTCCAAGGGTATATATTCTATATTTCGCACGGACCCTTTTAAGAAGCAAATAGCTGACAGCCCAAGCAGTAAAAAATATCGGAAACTCTCTGATCCCATCAACTAAAACTAATAGAAATGACCCAAGTACGATCTTTGCACTATTTTGAAAAACGAGTCCTTCTTGAATATAAACCTCTATCCGATCATAACCAGGATTCGTTAAGTAGTTCAGTACAAATATTAAAGCAATCAGAACGGTTATTGTGAATCCTTCTTTATGCTTAACATAGGTATGATGTAGCCATTTGTACAGGTCCATGTCATTCCTCCTGATGTCTTCATCCCTACAACCTCTATTTTTCCCAACCCCTGCAATACCCATTCTATCTTTTATACAAGCCTTATAAATCTTTTTTCTCATAAATATTATTTGTTTTACATAAAAGAGGTCCTGAATTTACGAACAATTAATAGCTCCCTGATAAGATTTTATTGTGCTCAGGTTAGCACAAAAACGTAGATAATTTCAGGAGGGAAAGAGATGAAAAAAACTGTACTGACTATGGCAATGTTAATGATCATGCTCGTTTTGGCAGCATGTTCAGATTCAACGCCTGAAGATACCAACGCATCAGCAGAAGGATCTGAAGCGGATCAAACCGATACTGTGGAGACGGATCGTGAACACTGGCCGGAGAAGTTGCGTTTTGCTGACACCGGAGTTGAAGGGATGGAACAGCTTCAGCGGGAACATGGTCCTTTTAAAGATGCAATGGAAGAAGTTTTAGGAATTGAAGTTGAATTCTTTTCAGTAACTGACCGGACAGCTGCAGCGGTTGCAGCACAGTTTGATCAAGTAGACATTGTACTTACAGGTCCATCAGAGTATGTAGTCATGAAATCAAAGGCAGAGGTAGAGCCGGTTATTGGTTTAACAAGACCAGGTTACCGTTTGGCCTTCATTGCCAGAGCAGATAGCGGCATTGAAAGCCTGGAAGACATGAAAGGGAAAAAAGTAGCAATGAAGGACGTTGGATCGACAAGCGGACATATAGGCCCAAGTTCCATTTTAATAGAGAACGGGTTTAATCTTGATCAGGATTTTGACGGCTCCATCGCATTACTAGGGGATGCCCGTATTGAAGCCCTTCGTGGGGGAGATGTTGATGTTGTAGGAACTGGAGCGGACGACTATTATGAGCTTGCAAATGAAGAAGGGGAAGATGAGTGGACTCTTGTGCATGAAGGGCCCGATTTGCCAAGCGATCTATTTGTTGCCAGCCCTACATTAGACAAGGAATTTGTTGAAGAGGTAAAACAGTTATTCCTTGAAAACCAGGATTACCTGCTTGCAGAGCTTCTTCAAACGGAAGAAAACGATAAATATAGTGATTCCGAGTTAATTGACGCAAAAGATGAAGATTATGATTCTATTCGTGAAGCTTATGATACGTTGGGATTGACGTTAGAATAGGAGGACAATGTGGTACATCTTTCAATACAGCAAGTTGGGAAAACATATGATGACGGGACTGAAGCTTTATCCTCCGTATCATTCGATGTAAATAAAGGGGAGGGAGTCGTTTTATTAGGACATAACGGCTCCGGCAAGTCCACGTTGTTCCGTTGTATTAATGGGATTGAAAATACGAGCAGTGGAAAGATTTTATACAATGGACAGCCAATTCACGATCTTTCTAAAAAAGAGATCCGTGAAGTTAGAAAAAATATTGGAATGGTCTTTCAGCAATTTCATTTAGTAGGGAATTTATCTGTCTTTCAAAACGTCCTTTTTGGCGGGTTAGGAAAAAGCCCCTCTTCTATTAGCGTGTTTGGCCCCTTTGCCAAACAGGAAATGCGGATGAAGGCTTTGGAGTGCTTAGATCGAGTGGGTCTTATCCATGTTTCCAAAAAGAGAGCGGATAGTTTATCGGGAGGCCAGCAGCAGCGGGTAGCCATTGCCCGCATGCTTATGCAGGAGCCGGAACTTGTACTGGCAGATGAACCCATTGCAAGTCTTGACCCATCTGCTGGAAAAGAAGTAATGGATCTTTTGTGGTCTGTCGTGAAGGAAAGGGGGATGACTGTTATTTGTACCCTTCATCAACCTGAAATCGCCCTGCAATATGCCGAGCGAATAATTGGACTTCATAAGGGCAGGTTTGTCTTAGATCAGCAGACTAGCCAGCTGGATGATACACGTTTCGAATGGCTCTATGAAAAAAACTTGAAAAACCTCAGTAAAGAGGTGATTTCAGTTGACTAACCATAATAAATCAGAATATGCCAAACATATGCCAAAAAGAATGAAGTGGCCCGGGATTGCAGGCTGGTTCGGCTGGATTTTCTTCCTGCTGTTTTTCATAATGGGTTTGTCTAACGCTAATATTACGGTTGACCGATTATGGAGAGGTCTTTTTAATGCAGGGACATTTATTTCTCAAGCATTTCCTCCTGATTTTAATCGAATAGAGCCCGTCACCTGGGCAATGATTGAAACATTTGAAATTGCCATTGTAGGCACAGCTGTAGGCGTTGTCATTAGTTTGCCATTTGCCTTACTTTCAGCCAAGAATATTACCCGCAGTCCATTAATTCGCAGTGTCACACGAGGGCTGCTTGGGGTTATGAGAACAGTTCCAGACCTTGTATGGGCGCTTATATTTGTCGTTTTATTTGGATTAGGTCCGTTAGCAGGGATTTTAACGATTATGATTGATACCATTGCATTTTGTGCCCGCTTTTTTTCTGAACGTATAGAAGAATTGAATAAAGGACCGCTGGAAGCACTTGAATCGACAGGATCTAAGCGGGGAGGAGTTATTTTTGGAGCAGCCATCCCTCCTGCATTTCCCTCATTTGTCAGTACAGGGTTGTTTGCATTTGAAAAGTCAATACGAGGGGCAGTAGTGCTCGGATTAGTAGGAGCCGGCGGCATTGGGGTTGAATTGAGAACTTCTATGACACTTATGAAGTTTGATGAAGCAGCAGCCATAATTCTACTCATCTTGCTTGTCGTACTAGCGGTAGAGAAGGTTTCTTCAAAGATCCGTTTAAGAGTGATCTGATGCATCTACTATACAAATTGTTCAAATAGCCTGAGACTCCTTGTCTCAGGCTATTTGAACGGTTCAATGCGCGGACCTTAAGTTTTCCCATCCTCCTGCCGTTCTGCTGTCTTATTAAAACGGATTTGTTCCCCACAAAGCTGAGGTTTTTATAAAGGTTCTCTGTTCAAGCTTCAGCAGACTGGTGATATATTCTGCAAGATCCTCTGCCTGCATGAATTTATCAGGATTGCGCTCGCCTGAGTCTTTTCCGCGTGTCAGATCCGTTTCCACGAGACTTGGTGTCAAAACGCTGACACGAATATTACTGCGTCTTACCTCCTGCATAAGAGATTCACTCATGCCAATAACAGCAAATTTAGACGCACTGTATGCACTTGATCCCTCTGTCCCTTTAAGACCGGACATCGATGAAATATTAATGATGTCCCCGCGGTTCTTTTCAATCATGCCGGGAAGTGCTGCTTTTGTAACATGCACGATTCCCATTACGTTTGTATTCAATACTTTTTCCCAGTCGTTTGTTTGAAGTTCAAGAAATGATCCATGTGCACCTACACCTGCATTGTTGATCAGAATATCAAAGGAACCGAGTGTCTGCTCCAGCTTGGCTACTGCCTCTTTGACTTCTGTTTCACGTGAAACATCTGCTGCTGCCACGGCATAGAGTGCTCCCATTTCGTCTAAATCCCTGCGGATGGAATCAAAGCTCTCCTCTGAGCGGGCAATAAGACCAAGCTCTACACCTTCTTTTGCAAGGGCAAGAGCAGTAGCTCCGCCAATCCCTCTGCTTCCACCTGTAATAAGTGCTTTTTTTCCTTTTAAGTTTTGCATGAAAGATTCATCCCTTCTGAATAATTTCTATATTAGGTTATTCACTTAAAATTAGGGTTAAAAACATTAGAAGGCACTTTATTCAGGACACAGACTTATTCAGAGGGGAGCTTGCTGAAAATTTCGGCGTGCTGAGGGAAATCAATATAGGGATTTCGGTTTCCCTGCATGGCATAGATTGCTTGATTTCTATGCTGCTCATATAAACTGACAGGAAACTCTTTGTGCCACCTGAGCAGCAATTCTCTATTTATTCCGCCGCCTGGTGTTTGAATCGCAGTATCCTTATAGCGGAGAAGAAAATAAAGCATGGCCCGTGACACGATCCCTTTCGCATATTCCGGTTCAAATAAGTAGTTTTCAGCTTTGCCGCAGCCTGCGGTCACTTTGGAAATGCCCGCTTCTTCAGGGGTGTAATCTTTAAAATCATGATAGTGGTAATTGCTTCTGTTTGAATTGCATACAGGCTCACAGGTGAAAAGATGGTGGAGATCCCCTCTCATCGGTTCCCTTTCATCAAACCAGGATTGTGGAACAACATGTTCACAGTTAAATTTAAATTGATTTGCAATACGGGTCAGCTGCGACTCCAACCCTCCGTTTTTTTCTTTTAAATGTTCAATTTCACCTTTTCGCTTTGCAGCTGCCGCCCAATCCTCCTGAAGCACATCTGCAACCTCTTTTTTACGGCCTGAGTAAATGCTTTTTAATGTACCATCCGGCTGCAGGTCTACCCATGGGTACACATATTCAGATGGGTCGTAGCGCAGTTGAGCGGTATGAGTACGGGCAATAAGCTCATGCAATTGATTTTGTGCGTTCTCTGAATCGCTAAAATCAATTTCAGCGTAATAGTCGGCTGCTTCCTGCAGATCCTTACTTTCATCGTAATAGGCAGAATCATTTTGAAGGATGGCAAATTTTCCTTCCTGATGTCGTATAATGGCCTGTTTAATATTCTCAAGCTGTAGATCAATGGCTGCAAGAGCGTGGAACCGTTCGGGTAAAATGGACATGCTGTATTCCTCCTGAGTGGATAATTTATTATTCATATATCTTTACCCCGGTTCAAACAAACTGACGCGGGACGTGCTGGGCGTTATACTGAGAAGAAATCAGAACGGATAAGGAGTAGTAGCCCGTATGAATGAACAGGAATATGACCGGATGCTCAGCATTAGACCGACCAGCGGCTTGCAGGTATTGAGCAGTTCAATTCACCAAAACCGGTATGAAGCAACACCTTATGCTGCACTGGAAGCCCTGGCTGCGGAGCACCCCTTTTATCAACAGGATGGGCTCGTGGACTATGGCAGCGGGAAAGGAAGGGTGCCCTTTTTTTTCCACCATCAATTTCAATTAACTGCTACAGGTGTTGAAGTGAATGGTTCTCTTTATCAGGAAGCACTTGAAAATCAGGCAAACTACATGAAGAAAAAGAAAAATCAGGCTGGAAGCGTTCGTTTTGAGAGATGTCTGGCAGAAGAATATAAAGTCGAAAAAGACCAAAATAAATTTTATTTCTTTAACCCTTTTTCCACACAAATTTTTATAAAAGTAGTAAACAACATCACCAAGTCCGCTGAGAAACATCCCCGGATCGTGGACTTGATTTTATACTATCCAACCACAGAGTATATTCATTTTCTTCACGATAAGACGGCATTTTATTTAGAAAAAGACATAAAAGTACCAGGATATTTTGAAAAAGATGAGCATGAACGATTTTTGATTTTCCGGTTAAATCTTTCGAATACGTAGAATAGAAAGCTGCGCTGCTGCAGCTTTTTTTCATTTCGATCTTTTAACAAGTTTTCTACTTGAAACGAACACCCAGTACCCCAAACTAATCAACAGCAATCCGAAGCTTGCGTAGATGCATAGCCACTTAATTAAAGTGAAGATTGGAGTGATCTGTGCAACGACCGGGGTTGAGGAAGGAAAACGAAACATGACAAGGGATGCAGCCATATTTTCCAGAAAATCAAATAGCATGCCGGCAGCTGGCAGCAAATTCAGTATTTTTAAACGAACAGATGAGACAGGCCGCATGAAGAACGTAATAGCCGATGTTAAAAAGAATGTGTACACAAGCGGCCAGATGATATCAAACGTGAAACGGGAGCGAATGTAAGCTGACCGGCCTTCATCGCCATACTCATCCGCAATTGAATACAGTTCCTGTGATGAATAGAGGAAACCTGTGTCCGGTGATCGGCTACTCCCGGTTGCCTCCTGAGAATTTTCAGACTCTGCAGGGAGAACCACAGCAATGAAGAAAGCAAATATGCCGATACCCAGCAGGAGTATGATTAAATTGATTTTGTTGTAAAAAAACATGGATGTTCTTTGCAGGTTCTTTATTCTAAAACCTCCTTACATAGGGTAGAAACTGAGGGGTGAAAACGAAAGTTCATAAGTAGTATCTTTCAAAAAGAAATTTTTGTAAAGCAGGATTATGCTGCTATACGTTCGGTTCCTTTAGAGGAAATAATTAGGATGATTCTCTATTAATCTGAATTTTATGATAATATTAAAAATAAAGTGTAAAGGTGGCTGATCAGGATGTTATTGCATCGAACGGTGGGAGACATGCTTCACCAGACAGCAAAATCGTTTCCGGATACTGAAGCGTATGTTTATCCGGAAAAAGGAATTCGTAGATCCTATAGCGAGTTTGACAAGGAAACTGACGAACTGGCAAAAGCATTTATCGGACTGGGGATTGAAAAAGGGGAGCATGTGGCGATTTGGTCAGATAATAAAAGAGAATGGCTCCTGAGTCAATTTGCCACCGGAAAAATGGGCGCTGTCCTTGTGACCGTTAATACAAATTATCAGGAAAAGGAACTGCACTACCTTCTAGAGCAATCAGATGCAACGACGCTTATTTTGGGGGAAGAATTTAAAGGCACATCTTACATAGACATTATTCAGACTCTATGCCCTGAACTGGCTGATGGAGAAAAAGGAGCGCTTACGTGTACTGCTCTTCCTCATCTGAAGCGCGTCATCGTCATGAGTGAACAGGAGTATCCGGGCATTTTCACTTGGAGAGAGTTTGAGGCATACGCGCAGCGGATAACAGATCAACAATTAAAAGAAAAAATGAAAGCGCTTCATCCTGATGATGTGATCAATATACAATACACATCCGGTACAACCGGCTTTCCGAAAGGGGTCATGCTCAGCCACGATAATATCGTAAACAACGGTCAAATTATAGGCGACTTTATGAACCTTACGTCTGACGACAGACTTTGCATTCCTGTACCCTTTTTCCATTGCTTTGGCTGTGTACTTGGAAATATGGCGGCGGTCACACACGGTTCCACTATGGTCATTATCGAACAGTTTGAACCCAAAAAAGTGCTGCAGGCCGTGCAGAATGAAAAGTGTACAGCTCTTCATGGTGTCCCTACGATGTTTATTTCAGAGTTAAATCACCCCGATTATGCAAGCTTCGATACGTCAAGTTTACGGACAGGAATTATGGCAGGCTCTCCTTGCCCAATCGAAGTCATGAAGAAAGTCATTCATGATATGGGAGCTGGCGAAATTACCATTTGCTACGGGCAGACAGAGGCTTCACCGGTGATTACCCAGACAAAATGGGATGATGCTATTGAAAAAAGGGTGTCCACAGTCGGCAAGCCTCATCCGCATGTAGAAGTGAAAATCATTGATCCTGTTACACTCGAAGAAGTACCGCCTGGAACACCGGGGGAATTATGTGCCAGGGGCTATTTAATTATGAAAGGCTATTACAAAAACGAAGAAGCGACAAGGGAAGCCATTGACCCTGAGGGCTGGCTTCATACAGGTGACATTGCCGTTTTAGATGCCGATGGCTATATTGAAATTACAGGCAGGATCAAGGATATGATTATCCGCGGTGGCGAGAACATTTATCCAAGAGAAGTGGAGGAATTTTTATACCAGCATCCTTCCATCCAGGACGTCCAGGTGGTAGGAGTGCCTGATGCAAAATACGGAGAAGAGCTGATGGCCTGGGTGATATTAAAGGATTCAGAAACGCTGACTGCGGAAGAGCTGAGAAACGCCTGCAAAGGAAAGATTTCTCATCATAAAATTCCAAAATACATCGAATTTGTCTCGTCCTATCCCATGACAGCTTCAGGAAAAATTCAAAAATATATCTTGAGGGAAATGTCGCATGAGAAGGCTGCGGTTAAAACAAAATAACTTCTAAATAACTTCTTAAGTAAAAGAGGTAGGACCATAACTGAAAAAAGTACTAAAAATGAGGCCAATTATATTTATTAGTATGAGGTGAGCGGAGCGGAAGGTGGCGACTCCTGCAGGACATGACGGCAAGCTGAGACTTCGCAGGGCAAGGCCCAAGAAGGCTCAGCGCCGTCCCTGCGGAAAGCGTCCACCTGAAGCGAAGTGAACCGGTCGTAGAACTTGAGTCACTTTTATTCCAACTCATGCGACTGATAGATCCTGTCTCTTTTACAGCCTTCTCTGTAATCTCAACCTCTCCGTTTATCTTGTAAACTAACTTTTACAAAAAAACAAAACGAATATAACAAATTGTTTGATTATTCTTAACAAACATCTAATAGACTAATAATCAAAGGAAGCATTTACACTTTTCCTTTGAAATATGCGAGTGAAATTAATGACTATAAGGGGGACTTTCATTTGAGTTCATGGCTGGCATGCATTGATTTAGACGGTACACTACTCACCTCATCCGAACAGGTAACGCCCTACACAAGAGCAGCACTGCAGAATTTCAGAGCCGAAGGAAATAAGGTAGCGCTTGTAACGGGCAGGCATCCGCGCACCGCTTTGCCCATTAAACAAATGTGCGGGGAAATAGACGGACTCGCTTGTTTTAACGGATCGTGGGTAATGGGTTCTAAAGGCAGAAAGATTCATGCAGCTTCCTTCGATAAAAAAGTAATACAGACACTTGCAAGAGAATTAAAAGAGCTGAACGTTCCTGTGGTATGGTCTGTGGACGATGCATTATACATAACCAATGAACCTGTCTTTTTTCCCTATGATCATCGCTACATTCCGGTTATTAATGGGCACCCTCCCCCGGAGAAAGAGATATGGAAAATAACTTTACTGCTTGAGAACGAGGAGAACAGAAGAGAGGTACATCAATGGTGCAGGGGCATCGTTGAAGCGCAATGTATTGAATCCAGCGCAAGGACGATGGATCTGATGCCGCTGCATCAATCAAAGGGATATGCACTCGAAAAATTAGCCGCTCAAGCAGCTATACCATTATCCAATACGATCGCCATTGGAAATTGGGATAATGATATTTCCATGCTTGAAAAAGCTGAAATTGGTGTAGCGATGACGAATTCCTCTAAAACACTTTTTTCCATAGCAAATGAAATCGCGGGTCATCATGATGATCATGGTGTGGCACGCTGGCTCTCGGCACGCTGTCATTCCCGCCTTTCAAGAGTCTAGTAGTGTATATGAAAAACCGAACGGGGAACGAAAGATCCTTCCCCGTTCGGTTTTTTTTACCGGCGGTCGCCCCCAAGAATATCGAACAAGCCTCCTGTCACACTGCCTTCCCCTTTAGATCCTCCATTATGCGGCATAGCGGCAAACACGCGGCTGGCCAGCCTGCTGAAAGGAAGGGACTGGATCCAAACCGTGCCCGGCCCTTTTAGGGTAGCTAAAAAGACGCCTTCACCGCCAAACATCGCCGTTTTTACGCCTCCAACAAATTCGATATTGTAGTCAACCTCTCCTGTCATCGCAACAAGACAACCTGTATCCACTCTAATGGTTTCCCCGTGGAATAATTCTCTTTTGTGGATCGTTCCCCCTGCATGGATAAAGGCCATTCCGTCTCCTTCAAGCTTTTGCATAATAAAGCCCTCGCCGCCAAAAAAGCCTGTGCCCAATTTACGCTGGAATTCGATTCCGAGTGAAACACCTTTTGCGGATGCAAGAAAAGCATCTTTCTGACAAATCAGCTTGCCGTTTAACTCACTTAAATCCATCGGCACAATTTTTCCAGGGTAGGGAGAAGCAAAACTGACATGTTTTTTTCCTGAACCCTCATTTGTAAAGGTCGTCATGAATAAGCTCTCACCCGTTATGACACGTTTGCCTGCACCGATCAGCTTTCCGATCAATCCACCCTGCGAAGAAGAACCGTCACCAAAAATCGTTTCCATTTTGATCCCGTCATCCATCATCATCAAGCTTCCTGCTTCTGCAATGACCGTTTCCTGGGGGTCAAGCTCCACTTCAACAAACTGCATATCGTCTCCATAAAGCTTGTAATCAATCTCATGGTTATTCAAGCTGTTTCCTCCTCAAATAGATTGTTTAAATGGATTTACTCTTCATTGATTCAACGGGCGGCACCGAAACTCCTGTCAGATTCATAGGGTGACAGTCAATAAAAATCAAATAAAATTTAGTTATTTTTCAAAAACACGTCTTTATTTCCTTCCTGCGGCACTAAAATAAAAGAAGAATGAAAAAATGGGAGCAAATCTCATCTCTTTCAGGAGGGCGAAGGATGAAAACGATCCCGGAAATCATGCAGTTGATCAGGCAATTAGATACGCATATTGCAGATGATTTTGAAGGACAGGATCTTGATTTTAAACAATGGAGCACAAGGGCGCTTGAAGATAATCTCAATAAAATGATTCACTATGCGGTTTGCTTGACCAATGGAGGCGGGGGCTGTGTAGTATTTGGTGTGGCAGATAAAGTCAAAGGCTACGACAAAACAATTCTTGGGGTGCCAGAGAATTTGGATTTAGAGATGCTTACAAAAACGGTATACGCTGAAACCGTTCCCCCTATTACTCCCCGGTTTGATGAAGTCAGGGTTTGTCATGGAACGGGCATGCTGCTGATTATGACCGTTGGGCCCAGTGAAGCGATTCATTCAACAGCAGATGGGAAATCTGTTCAAAGAAACGGCAAAGAATGCCTGCCAATAGCCGATCATGAGTAACGGAGGTGAACTGAAATGAAAAGGTTGTTTTTGAAATGGAATAATCAGCTTTATTTTGTGGTGCCAGTGTTCATTACAGGCAGTCTTCTTCTTGTTTGTACTATTTTCTTTCTATGGAATGCTGATCATTTACTGAGCATTGGTCGTGCATCTCTATGGGTGCTAACGCTGATTTTTCTTTTTTTTGTTTCAGCATGGCTGTCATTTGGGGAGTGGAAGGACGAGGGGAATTCTATATAACAAGGAACGGCATGCCTCGCACTTGAGATTTATTGAAAACTCTGATTTCATTAAAGAATCAGCAGAAGAGGAGTGAGGCGAAATGAAAGGGTTAATTCATGCTCAAAAAGAGGGTTTTGCAGGACTTACATACAGCGAAGTTGAAACACCTTCAATTGGAGAAAATGAGGTGCGGGTTCAACTGAAAGCAGCTGGAATGAATCATCGCGACTTATTTGTTTTAAAACGTCACAAACCGACCGATCCTCCATTGGTCATCGGCTCTGATGGCGCTGGAGTAGTGAGTGAAGCAGGAAGCCGGGTAAGCCATGTTCAAGTAGGCGACGAAGTAATCATAAACCCTGGACTGGGCTGGAAGGAAAACAGCGATGCACCTCCAGAAGGCTTTGAAATTGTGGGACTCCCTTTTCATGGAACGTTTGCAGAATCGATCGTGTTACCAGCTGACAATGTTGCACCTAAACCGTCCTTTTTATCCTGGGAGGAAGCAGGAGTGCTGTCACTCGCCGGTTTGACAGCGTACCGGGCTTTATTCACAAGAGGAAAAGTAAAAAGCGGAATGAAGGTTCTGATCCCCGGCATCGGGAGCGGTGTTGCTACGTTCCTGCTTCAATTTGCTAAAGCAGCAGGAGCTGATGTTTATGTAACGTCACGGGCTGAAGAAAAGCGTGCTGCGGCGCTTGACTTAGGTGCAGTAAAAGCAATAGACAGCAATCTTGAAAACTGGGAAGAAGAGCTCGACGTGAAAATGGATCTTGTGATTGAGTGTGTAGGCGCTGCTACATTCCAAAAATCTCTGAATCAGCTCCGTACAGGTGGAACTATCGTCACTTTTGGCGCTTCTGCAGGAGACGAAGTAAAATTGAATCTTAGAGAGTTCTTCTACGGACAATTTAATATGCTGGGTTCTACAATGGGCAGTGCTGAAGAACACGCGAGCATGCTCCAATTCATCGAACAGCATAGCATCAAGCCGGTTCTTGATGAAGTTTATACATTCGATCAATTTGAAAAAGCATTTACCCGTCTGGAAAGAGGAGAACAGCTTGGTAAAATAGGTTTTAAAATAGAATAATACGCATCTGCGCTGGGACAAAACTCAAAAATTTTAAAAAAAAAGAGCCAGTAATGATTACTAGTAAGAGGTGAGCGGAAGGTGGCGACTCCGGGAGGATATGACGGCAAGCTGAGACTTTACAGGGCAGCGTCCTGCAAAGGCTCAAGGCGCAATCCCTGCGGAAAAGAGTCCGCCTGAAGCGTAGCGAACCAGTCAGAGAGCTTGAGACGATCTCAAGTTCTTTTTTTACGTCTTAAAAGACTCAACAGCTAAACTGGTGCACCTGCCTCTTTTTCATCGATTCACTCTCTTCCGTCACACAACAGTTTTCTGCGGATAAACTAGAAGAAAGGAACAAAATAGAATACTATTTTATTCCGGCCGGGAGTTTACTGAAAATGAAGGTGAGACGGAAGAAAAGGCTGCTGTCTGCCATAAGTGTATTGGCGATTTTTATGCTGTTTCTTGCCGGCTCCAGCCTGCATCCTGTAAAAAAAGCAGAGCTGGAAGGAATGATTACGGTGGCTCATCGCGGAGCGTCCGGTTTTGCTCCTGAAAATACAATGGCAGCCTTTCAAAAAGGTCTGGAATTAGGAGCCGATTTTCTGGAGTGCGACGTACAATTATCAAAAGACAACGAATTAATTTTGATTCATGACCTGTATGTTGACCGAACCACTAATGGACAGGGCAGTGTGCGTCAATTTACATTAAAAGAATTAAAACAGCTGGATGCCGGAACGAGCTTTCATCCGAGCTACGCCGGGGAGACGCTGATCACCCTTGATGAATTGCTGAAGGAATTCTACGGGAAAATTGGTATTTTAATTGAAGTGAAACATCCTGCACTAAATAAAGGGATTGAAGAAAAAATAGTAAAACTTTTAGCTCGTTATCCTGATTTGGAAAGTATTGTTGTGCAATCCTTTGATGTGAACGTGCTGAAGCGGATTCATGAATTAAATAGCGATATTCAGCTTGGTGTACTCATCAACGGTTCCTTCATTCCAATGTCCACAAAATATATAGACGAATTAACCTCATTTGCTGCATATATTAATTTCAACGTTTCATCACTTGATAAACGAACGGTCGATCAAATCCGCAAAAGAAATTGCAAGGTTCTTGTATGGTCTAAAAAAGATAAACGGTTAATTCAAAAAGCTGTTCTATACGGAGCGGATGGGGTTATCACCGATTTTTCACGATGGCCTGTTGATCAGGAAGTATTTATGGAGATGGAGTAACAAGGAGGCCTGCCCTTTAATAAGAGCAGACCTTAAGAAGTGCCGGGATTTAATTGAGATTATAGAACCTTTTCAATCTCTTTTTCAATTTCTTCAGGCTTTGTTGTAGGAGCAAAGCGTTCTACTACGTTTCCTTCCCGATCAATCAAAAACTTGGTAAAGTTCCATTTGATCGCCTTAGAAAGAACCCCTTTTTGCTGATCCTTTAGAAAAACGAAAAGTGGATCTGCATTCTCTCCATTGACATCAATTTTTGCAAAGATGGGGAATGTAACACCGTAATTAATCTGACAGAATTCAGTTGTTTCATTTATATCTTCAAATTCCTGCTGATTAAATTGTCCGCATGGAAAGCCTAAAACTGTCAGACCCTGATCCTGATACTTTTTATAAAGCTCCTGCAGCCCTTCAAATTGAGGCGTCAGCCCGCATTTACTGGCAGTGTTCACAATGAGAACCGGCTTTCCTTCGTACTCCCGCATCGACTTTATGTCCCCGTTTACCGCCATAACATTAAAATCATAGATAGATTGCATCTTTTTCCCTCATTTCCAGACTGTTTAATACGTATAACGTACACATAAAAACGCTATTGGGCAATGGATAAGCCTGTCAAACTTGCTTTTGGATGTTTAGTTTATTCAATAAAAAGGAACTGGATAAATATCCTGAACAAAACAAAATATGGCAGACAAGCCCACTGGAGGAGTGCACTTTGAGAAGATGGCTGACATCAATCGTGATTGTAACCGCAGTTCCATTTATCAGCGCATGCGGCACAAATTTTCTTGTAGAAGAAGGGGTTAATCAAGCACCTGAAGTTGAAAAGACCAAGGGAGCCAATAAAGCAGCATCCGAACCTGCTAAAGAGAAAAGTGAAGATGATTTTGAAAGCAGCTTTGCGCTGGATGATCCGTATGAACAGACAAAACAAGAAAATCCCAGCGATTCGTTCGTAGAAGAGGAAGCTGCCGATGAGATTGTAGACGATACGGATCCAGATGTTCTGGTTGAGGAACGCGAGTCTGCAAATGAGGAAGAGAATATGGATCTAACAGGCAATTATGAGGATTTGTACCCTGAGGAACAGTTAGGGGTTATTCAAAGTCTTGTGACGGAGGTTACGCTGCAGTATGATTATGGCATTGGTAATCCGGAGTTTTTGGTAGAGGATGAAATGACCGAACTGGAAGTAGCAAGTGTGCAGGAAAACCTTGAACCCATTCAGCTGGCAGATGAAGATTTAAAAGCGGCTGAACAGGAGATCAACCTCATGCTAGACAGTTTGGAAGACAGTGAACTGGTTGAGGAAGAGATCCAGGCCTTCAAGGATTCAAGGCAAATCTATTATTCAATTACGGATGAAATGATTGAATTAATCGAAAATGTTACACCGGATAATGCGGCTCAAACACGGGAAGATTTGGATATTCTGTCTGAAGAATACCTGGACAACTGCTTGGAGCATTCCTTGCTGATGCAGGATATTGTAATCGCACTTGGTCTGGATTACGATTTGTTTCTTGAAACAGTAGAAGAACTGATCGGACATTATTTTGAATAAAAAAGAAAACCGATTGCATGCTTGATTCTCAAGTGCCGGCAGTTGGTTTTTTTATTTGTCAAAAATTGTCCATTCATTTATTCCTATATTAGGTAACGGAGGGTACATAATCACACAATTCGAAATGATTTTTTATAAATTTTTTAATTTTTTTGTAAAAAAATTTTCCAACCGTCTAAATCCCTGTTATCACAAGGTATTTAACATGGTTGTGTGAGGTTCAGAGCCTGAAATGATAGCGTTTTCATTCATTTCTATTGATAAAAATTCACAAAAAAACGTTATCAGAATTTTATGTGATCAATTGTTTCATGGTATACTAATTCGAAATTGAAAGTGTACATGGAATGAAGTGTGTAAAGAATCCCTTCATCAGGACAATGAACATCTTTCATCATTAATTAGTAGAGAGGGGAGTTTGTCATGAAGAAAAATGGTTATCCGGTTCCGCAAGGTTTATATGATCCAGAGCAAGAACATGAAGCGTGTGGGATTGGAATGATTGCTAATATAAATGGTGAAAAATCCCACAGTATCGTTCAGAATGCGATTAACATTTTGTGCAATCTTGAACACCGCGGCGGTCAGTCCGCTGACACGAGTACCGGAGATGGAGCGGGAATTTTGACGCAAATACCGCACCGGTTTTTTAAAAAGCAATGTGAAAAAGAAGATATTTTTTTACCTCGTGAGGGTGAGTATGGTGTTGGAATGGTTTTTCTTCCAAAGGATCATGATACCCGAAAACAAAGTAAGGAAATCTTTGAACGGATTATTTTTGAAGAAGGCCAGAAATTTCTCGGATGGCGTCCTGTACCGATTAACGACTCATTTGTAGGAAAAGTCGCAACGAAGACAAAGCCAATGATCAGACAGGTTTTTATTCAGGCTTCTGACGACTTGAATGATCAAATGGATTTTGAGCGAAAGCTTTATGTGATCCGCAAGCGGGTTGAGAAGGAACTAGCCAGTATCGAGGGTTATGAAGATGTGTATATCAGCAGCTTGTCTACTCAAACCATTGTCTATAAAGGAATGCTTATCCCCGAACAACTGGATTCATTTTACATCGACCTTAATCATCCCGACTTCAAATCCGCGCTAGCCCTTGTGCACTCACGGTTCAGCACAAATACCTTCCCTAGTTGGAAAAGGTCGCATCCAAATCGCTATACCATTCATAATGGAGAGTTTAATACATTAAGAGGAAATGTGAATTGGATGCGTGCACGTGAGCAGATGTGTGAGTCAGAATATTTCAGCAATGAAGATCTTCAAAAGGTTCTTCCGGTTATTGATTCAGATGGCAGTGATTCCTCTATGTTTGACAACTGCTTTGAATTTCTTCATCTGTCAGGCCGGTCCCTTGCGCATACTGCAATGATGATGGTGCCTGAGCCTTGGGCAAATGATGATACGATTAAAGAAGAAAAACGGGACTTTTATGAATATCACAGTACACTGATGGAGCCTTGGGACGGACCTGCCGCACTTGTGTTTACAAACGGTACGCAAATTGGGGCATGTCTTGACCGGAATGGATTGCGTCCAGCCCGGTACTATGTAACAAAAAGCGGCATGATTGTCCTGGGTTCTGAGGTTGGAGCACTTGATATATTTGCAGATGACATCGAATACAAGGATCGTCTGGCTCCCGGGAAAATTCTTTTAGTTGATCTGGAAAAAGGAACGATTATTCCGGATGAGGAAGTGAAGCTTCAAATCGCTTCAGAACAGCCGTACAAAGAGTGGCTTACGAATATGAAAAATTTAGATGAGGTTCCTGAGGCGGATGAACAGCCGCCTGCACATATTGGAGACGCGCTCCTGAAGCAGCAGCTTGCTTTCGGCTATACAAGAGAAGAGCTTACAAAGATTGTAAAACCTCTTGTGACAGATGGAAAAGATCCCGTGGGTTCTATGGGGTACGACTCCCCGCTTGCGGTATTATCGAAAAAGCCTCAGCTTTTGTATAACTATTTTAAACAATTGTTTGCACAGGTTACCAATCCGCCTATTGATGCGATCCGTGAAAAGATCATTACCATGGTGGATACCACAATCGGAGCAGAAGGAAACCTGGTAAAACCCGGTCCCGACAGCTGTAAGCATATTCGCTTACGTACACCTGTCCTGACAAACCGTGAGCTGGAGAAGCTGCGCCAGCAAAAATTGGATGGTTTTAAAGCTGCCACTTTCTCAACCCTGTTCCCTGCTCATAATGGAGAGGGCAGCATGGAAAAGGCACTTGATACACTTTTTGAAAAAGCGGATACGGCTGTAGAAGAAGGCACTACGCTCCTGATTCTTTCTGACAGAGGGGTAACAGCCGACGATGCAGCGATTCCAGCTTTACTGGCAGTATCCGGTCTGCATCACCATTTGATCCGAAAAGGAACGCGAACAAAGGTAAGCATCTTAATTGAATCAGGTGAACCAAGAGAAGTGCATCATTTTGCGATGCTCCTGGGCTACGGTGCAGAAGGGATCAATCCGTATCTAGCATTTGATTCAGTCCGTGAACTGATGGATAGAGGAGAAATCAGCCTTGAGTCCTTCGATCACGCTGCTGGAAATTATGTGAAATCTGTTACAGACGGTGTGATTAAAATTCTTTCTAAAATGGGGATTTCGACGATTCAAAGCTATCGTGGAGCTCAGATTTTTGAAGCAGTCGGCATTCACATGGATGTAATAGATAAGTATTTTACAAGAACCTCTTCCCGTTTAGGCGGAATTGGAATCGAAATGATCCAAAAGGAAGTTCTTCTTCGCCATGAAGCGGCATTTGGCGAGAATCGCGGAGGGAATAAAACCTTAGAAGCAGGCGATGAATTCCAATATCGTGCAAATGGAGAAGACCATCAATACAACCCAAGTACCATTCATACTCTTCAGCATGCCTGCCGGACAAATAACTATGATGCATTTAAAAAATATTCCCGAATGCTGACGGATGAAACCGTTAATTTGCAGTCTCTTAAGGGGCTTATGAGATTTAAAAAAGGTCAATCGATTCCAATCGAAGAAGTGGAATCTGTTGAGGCTATTTGCAGACGCTTTAAAACAGGCGCTATGTCGTACGGCTCGATTTCAAAAGAAGCGCATGAAGCTCTCGCCATTGCCATGAATCGTGTAGGCGGAAGAAGCAATACCGGAGAAGGCGGAGAAGATGTGGACCGTTTTACTCCGGATGAAAATGGGGATTCCCGTCGAAGCTCCATTAAGCAGGTCGCGTCTGGCCGCTTTGGCGTAACGAGTCATTACCTGGTCAATTCAGACGAAATTCAAATTAAAATTGCACAGGGTGCCAAGCCGGGCGAAGGTGGACATCTTCCAGGCAAAAAAGTATATCCGTGGATTGCAGAGGTGCGCGGTTCAACTCCTGGCGTCGAATTAATCTCACCGCCTCCTCATCATGATATTTATTCGATCGAGGATCTGGCTGAGCTGATTCATAATCTTAAAAACGCAAATCCAAGTGCAAGGATCAGCGTGAAGCTGGTATCAGCCGTTGGGGTAGGAACGATCGCAGCGGGTGTAGCAAAAGGAAGAGCAGATCTTGTTTTAATCAGCGGATACGACGGTGGAACAGGAGCAGCACCAAGAACAAGCTTGAAGCATACGGGTCTGCCTTGGGAAATCGGTCTGGCTGAAACTCATCAAACCCTGCTGCTGAATGGTTTGCGCGATCGTATTGTAGTTGAAACAGATGGAAAAATGATGACCGGGCGTGATGTTGTTCTTGCTACTTTACTGGGTGCTGAAGAGTATGGTTTTTCAACTGCGCCTCTTGTGGTACTCGGATGCGTTATGATGCGTGTTTGTCATCTCGATACATGTCCGGTAGGGGTAGCCACGCAGAATCCTGAGCTTCGCAAAAAATTCACAGGAGACGCAGAGCACGTGGCGAACTTCATGCGCTTCATTGCGACAGAAACCCGTGAAATCATGGCCGAACTCGGATTTAGAACCATCAATGAAATGATTGGACGGACGGATGCCCTTGAACTAAATGATACGATTGAGCACTGGAAAGCAAAAGGAATTGACCTTTCAGCCCTCCTTTACTCTCCGGACCTGCCTGCAAAAGTGGGCCGCTATCATATGAGGGATCAGGACCATGGACTTGAAAAAACTCTGGATTACCAGGAGCTTATTCCAAACTGCCGCCGTGCCATTGAAAATCAGGAGCCAGTTGAGTTTACAACTGCGATCCGTAATATAAACCGGGTAACCGGAACCATGCTCGGCAGTGAAATTACACGGCGCTATGGAGAAAAAGGACTGCCTGAAGATACAATTAACCTGACCCTCAAAGGATCAGCAGGACAAAGTTTTGGTGCCTTTATTCCCCGGGGAATGACACTGCGTCTCGTGGGAGATTCCAATGATTTTGTCGGAAAAGGACTGTCGGGAGGAAAAATTATCGTTCATCCTGATCCTGTCGTAACATTCCCACCTGAAAAAAATACGATTATTGGGAATGTGTCCTTTTATGGAGCATCTGCAGGAGAAGCTTATATTCAGGGGATCGCAGGAGAACGCTTCTGTGTGAGAAACAGCGGAGCGAATATTGTCGTGGAAGGCGTGGGCGACCATGGCTGTGAATACATGACAGGAGGCAAGGTAGTCGTCCTTGGAGCAACTGGAAGAAACTTTGCAGCTGGTATGTCAGGCGGCACTGCGTATGTATTTGACGAAGAAAATCTATTCCGGTCTAAATGCAACCCAGAGCTTGTTCATATCGAACCGCTGGAGAACAAACAAGACCTCGATGACGTATATAAAATGATTGAAAAGCATGTCCACTACACAAATAGTGCACACGGAAAGAGAATTCTGACCTACTGGGAAAAATATGCCCCGCAGTTTGTCCGGGTCATTCCTAAATCGTACTTGAAAATCAATGACCGGATAAAAGCCCTGCAAGATGGAGGACTTTCAAAATTTGATGCGGAAATGACCGCTTTTGAAGAAAGCAACAAAGCGCTGGAAACGGCAAAATAACCGAAAAGGAGGGATTTGATGGGAAAGCCAACAGGGTTTATGGAATATGAACGTCAATCACAGCGGGAGCGTGACCCGCATGAACGAACGAAAGACTGGAATGATTACACAGCCCCGATGACCGAAGAGGAAATTCAACAGCAGGGAGCCCGTTGTATGGACTGCGGAATCCCTACCTGTCATCATGGCAGTGAAATCAATGGTGTTACAACAGGCTGCCCTGTTTACCATTTAATTCCCGAATGGAATGATCTTGTGTATCAGGGCCAATGGAAAGAAGCACTGGAGCGGGAGCATGAAAAAAATAACTTTCCTGAATTTACAGGTACAGCCTGTCCCGCGCCGTGCGAAGGCGCCTGTGTACTTGGGATTAATGAACCGCCGGTCGCCATCCGCACAGTGGAGCGTTCCATTATTGAAAAAGGGTTTGATGAAGGCTGGGTTGTCCCTGAGCCTCCTGAAAAACGCACAGGCAAAAAAGTAGCGGTTATCGGATCAGGTCCTGCTGGTCTGGCAGCAGCTGCTCAGTTAAACAAAGCCGGTCATTGGGTCACCGTTTTTGAACGAAATGACCGGGTTGGCGGTCTGTTAACCTATGGTATTCCGGAAATGAAGCTTCCATATGCAATGGTGGAACGACGGGTTGATCTTCTGAAAGCAGAAGGCATCACGTTTATTACCAATACAGAAGTAGGCAGGGATTACCCCGCTGAAAAGCTGGAGAAGGAATTTGATTCCACCATTTTGTGCGGCGGGGCCACGGTTCACCGGAATATTCAGGCAGAAGGCCGTGATTTAAAAGGAATTCATTATGCAATGGACTTCCTGCACGCTAATACGAAGAGTCTGCTTGATTCCAATCATGAAGACGGCAATTTCCTTTCAGCCGAAGGGAAAAATGTGATTGTCATTGGAGGGGGAGATACGGGGACAGATTGTCTTGCGACTTCCATCCGTCACAATTGCAAGAGCTTAACGCAGTTTGATATTTACGATAAAAAAGGTTCGATTCGTGATGCACTCGGCAACCCATGGCCGCAATACCCGGTCGTGCACCGGATTGAGTACGGACAAAAAGAAGCGGCCAGCAAGTACGGAGACGACCCTCGGGCCTACGCTGTTCAAACCACTAAATTTGTGGGAGATGAAAATGGTCATATTAAAGAAGTTCACACTGTAAATGTAAAGCTCCGCATTGGTGAAAACGGAGAAAGAATCAGAGATGCTATTCCAGGCACAGAGAAAGCATGGCCTGCTGATCTTGTTTTGCTTGCCATTGGATTCAGTGGTCCGGAGCAGGAATTAATTGGGCAAATGAATATAGAAACGAATCCAAACTCTACAGTGAAAGCTGAGTATGGCAAGTACACCACAAATAAAGAAGGAGTCTTCTCGGCAGGGGACATGCGCCGTGGACAAAGTTTAATTGTCTGGGCCATCAATGAAGGCAGAGAAGCAGCAAGAGAGTGCGACCGCTACTTGATGGGGGCAACGGTTCTCCCGTAGATAAGATAAATGCTTAGCAGCAAGCATTAGAAGAGCGCCTGAGACATAGATGTCTCAGGCGCTTTGTTTTTGCACCGCGCTTATGACGGATGCTTCCGCTTCGTCCCAGCTTGCTTTTGCTGGATGAAAAGAGTTGGCTGAATGGATTCTCCTGTTAAACTTTAGCTGGCACCTGCAGAATTTGTTCAGTGGTCAGGACTGCTTCGATGGCAAGCCGTGCTTCAGCAATGACGGATTGCCGCCACTTACGCTCTACCGGATAAAACATGGCACGAAACTCATTTAAGATCTCTTCCATGTCATTTTCATTTTCCGCCCCATCCCAATAAAGATGATTCTCAAGAATGATGGTCATAAACTCGCGGAGCTCCGCCTTTTTGCTGGTGCCAAAGGTTCCAAATTCAAACAGGCATGAAAATAAGTATTTATCGCTGAAATCACGATTTCGAACTGCGTGAAAATGATTAGTCGAGTCGCCTTTAACATATTTCGGACTGAACTTTTGAATATTTTCAAGTTCATACTGTTCTTTTAATCCTTCCACTTGTCTGCTGTCATTTTCACTCATCACCATGGTTACTTCATTAGTTTTTCCTAATGCAGTATGCCAATCCATATGAATGACGCGTGTATAGTGAGTAAGGAGCTTTTTCTGAACATCTTTTAAGAAAATGGCTGATTCCTCTTCTGTCTCCCCGCCATAATAAACACCTTTTGGAAATTGGAACTGCCCCATACCTTTAGCCTGAGTGATGCCGCTGTACCCCTCTGTTGCCAAGGCTTTTAACAGCTGGCCATGAAGCTTTCTCCGCTCCTTGCGAAGATCCTTAATTTTTCCTGATGGCAAAAATAATTCTTCTTCGTTCTCATAATGTTTATTTATGTTTTCAGGAACTTCATCCCGATTAACAAGATAATTCCGGTTTAAATCTATATTGTTTTCGGTTACCCTCCGAAAGTTCCGCATTCCCCATGGATTAAGTGCATGGATAAAACAAATACCTGTGGTTTTCGGGTCTACCTGAGATAAGTATTCCTGCATAAATAAATCTGTTACAGCTGCGCCAGCATAGCCCTCGATCCCATGCTCACCCGTTGTGAAAAACAGAACCTTCTCATTTGTTTCTAAAGCTTCTGCGTGAATCATATCAATCGTGTTGTCCTTGCCCTGACCGATTTTTTGAGTAGCCAGTCTTGCACTCGGCCAGTATTGTTTTACGATTTCCAGGTGGCTCCGGAAAACCTTTCGTGAAGCTTCGTAATTGGTTTGAAAGTACGTATCTATTGTTTTCATCACGTACATCCTTTCTTTTCATGGCTTTTACTCCTTGCTTTCCACCTGAAAGATTTTATAAACCAGACAAAAACCAGGATAATCCGTTTGTTTTCGCTAAAGGAAGGGAAAGTAAAATACTAGTACATAGATTTATAGGAGGGAAAATACTTGAGCAAAAATAATAATGTAAATGAAAACAGCAAGAATGAACAGCTCGAACAATTTCGTTCAGATGACACGGGTAAAACGATGACAACAAATCAGGGTGTGAAGGTATCGGAGGATGAGTTTTCATTAAAAGCCGGTGAACGCGGACCAACCTTGATGGAGGATTTTCATTTTCGGGAAAAAATGACTCATTTTGACCATGAACGGATTCCTGAGAGAATTGTTCATGCGAGAGGGTATGCAGCGCACGGAGAGTTCGAAGTTTATGAATCGATGAAAGAATTTACAAAAGCAGGATTCCTTCAGGAGCCGGGCAAAAAAACACCTGTTTTCGTACGTTTTTCTACTGTAGCAGGTTCAAAAGGATCAGCAGAAACAGTTCGTGATGCAAGGGGCTTTGCCACAAAGTTCTATACAGAAGAAGGAAACTATGATCTGGTAGGGAACAATATTCCCGTATTTTTCATACAGGATGCAATGAAATTCCCTGATCTTGTGCATGCATTAAAGCCTGAACCGCATAATGAAATTCCCCAGGCGGCCTCTGCTCATGATACATTCTGGGATTTTGTAGCGAATAACCAGGAAGCAGCGCATATGGTTATGTGGGCAATGTCTGACCGTGCTATTCCAAGAAGTTTTAGAATGATGGAAGGGTTTGGAGTAAACACCTTCCGTTTTGTCAATGAACAGGGTAAAGCACATTTTGTGAAATTCCATTGGAAACCTGTTCTCGGAGCTCATTCACTCGTGTGGGACGAAGCTCAAAAAATAAACGGGAAAGACCCGGACTTCCATCGCCGCGATTTATTTGATTCCATTGAAAATGGAGATTTTCCAGAGTATGAATTAGGCGTGCAGCTTTTAGCTGAAGAAGACGAATTTAAATTTGATTTTGATATTCTGGATCCGACAAAGCTGTGGCCGGAAGAAGACATCCCTGTGAAGATTGTCGGAAAAATGACATTGAATCGTAATGTTGACAATGTCTTTGCTGAAACGGAGCAGGTGGCTTTCCATCCTGGACATGTAGTACCTGGGATCGACTTTTCCAACGATCCGCTTCTTCAGGGGCGTTTATTTTCCTACACGGACACTCAGCTGATTCGTCTTGGCGGCCCGAACTTCCATGAGCTTCCGATCAATCGTCCGGTATGCCCGTTCCAGAACAATCAGCGTGATGGCTACGGACGTCAGACGATCAATAGGGGACCCGTCAGCTACCATAAAAACTCTATTGCACAAAATACTCCAATGCCAGCCTCTGAGTCTGAAGGCGGCTATGTCCATTATCAGGAGAAGATGGAAGGCAGAAAAGTACGTAAAAGAAGCGACAGCTTTAAAGATCACTTTTCACAAGCAGCTCTTTTCTGGCACAGCATGAGCAAGCCGGAGCAGGAGCATATCAAGGAAGCCTTTTCGTTTGAACTGGGCAAGGTTGAACGAAAATCAGTTCAGCAGCAGGTCGTTGATATGTTTGCTAATGTGAGTCTGGAGCTTGCTCAGGAAGTAGCTGATGCAATTGGCGCGTCCGCTCCGACTGGAGGCCGTTCAGAGAGCGCTAAGCCTTCCCCTGCACTAAGCCAGGAAAACACTGCGAAAAAGCCAGCCACCCGCAAAGTGGGAGTCGTTCTATCAGATGGCTACAATGGGGCTCAGGTGAAAGAGGTACTCGAAGCGTTGACTGCCCAGGGTATTCAGACAGAAGTGATTTCAGACAAGCTGGGCATGCGAAAAGGCACAGATGGCACAGAGCTTGAAGTAGATCATACCTTCCTTACCGCAGATTCTGTTCTTTTTGATGCTCTATATACAGTCGGCGGACAGGACTTAAGCAAAAAATTTGTTAAAGACACCTCTTACTTCTTAAATGAAGCCTTTATGCATTACAAGCCAATAGGGGCCACTCACGAGGGTAAGAAGTGGCTGGAGGCTAACGGCATTCTAAACAGTGCCGGAGTGGTCTACAGCGAAGATATGAGCGATTTTGCCAACGAATTTGTTGAAGCTGTTGCAGCCCACCGTCATTGGGATCGCGAAATCGGATAAATGGACTGACTTTATGTTTTGTCTAAGAAGCGTTAAAGAGATTGTGAGATACACTTGAAAAATAATGAACCGATTAAAAAAGGTTTAGACAATACTCAAAAAAGTTAAAAATGAGTTGTATTTAAATAGTATGAGGGGAGCGTAGCGGAAGACGGCGACTCCAGCAGGATATGACGGCAAGCTTAGACTTCGCAGGGCTAAGCCCAAAAAGGCTCAGCGCCGTCCCTGCGGAAAGCTTCCGTCTGAAGCGCAGCGAGCCGGCAAAAGAGGCTGAGACAAAATTTGTCCCAGCCTCTTTACTGTTTAATAGATATGTATATTTTAAGGTAATTCTCAAAAAGAAAAAAATAAAGAACACGTGCAAGTAGAAGACAACTCATTCTACTACACGTGTTGCGATTAACGTAACGCATTTTTCGATAAATTGCAACTAAAAACTGCAATAGACAACAGCCGGGATGACTGGGCTGAAAAACTGGTATAATACTTGGGAAACAGATGTTTTTAAGCGATTTTATTAAAGGAGTTTATTATGACAAAGAAGAATTTTAATGATTTCTCACTAAGTGAGGATATCTTGAGTGCACTGAACCGTTTGGATTACAAGCAGCCTACACCCGTTCAGCAAAAAGTGATTCCGGTCGTCCTTGAAAAGAGAGATGGAATTGTTAAGTCAAAGACAGGCAGCGGCAAAACTGCGGCTTTCGGCATTCCTCTATGCGAGCTGGTTGAATGGGAAGAAAATAAGCCGCAGGTGCTCATATTGACGCCAACGCGTGAGCTTGCTGATCAAATTAAAGAAGACATTACAGCTATAGGCCGTTTTAAAAGAATTAAAGCAATCGCTATTTACGGAAAACAGCCTTTTGTTCATCAAAAAACAGAATTAAAGCAAAAAAATCACATGGTTGCAGGTACTCCCGGGCGTGTGCTTGACCATATTCAAAAAGGAACCCTGTCGATTGATAAGATTGACTATTTAATTATTGATGAGGCGGACGAAATGCTGAGTATGGGGTTTATTGATCAAGTGGAGGCAATTATTAAGGAACTTCCATCAGAGCGGACAACGATGCTTTTCTCAGCTACACTGCCTGAAAAAGTTGCTCAACTCGGTGATTTATACATGAATGATCCTGTCAAAATTGAGATCGAATCATCTCACTCAATAGATTCTCACATTCACCACTCTTTTTACCGAACAGATTCAGCCGGAAAACTCAGCCTGTTAAAATCAGTTACCGTCGTTGAAAATCCCGATACATGCATTATTTTCTGCAGTACAAAGGATCGGGTGGATGAGCTTGTACAAGAGCTGGATCGCTCCGGCTACACATGTGATAAGCTTCATGGCGGTATGGTACAGGAAGATAGGTTTGCGGTAATGAATGATTTTAAACGGGGAGATTTTCGGTATTTAGTGGCGACAGATGTGGCAGCAAGAGGAATAGATATCGAAAACATATCGCTTGTGATTAATTATGATTTTCCTTCTAAAAATGAAAGCTATGTGCACAGAATTGGCAGAACTGGCCGTGCCGGCAAAACAGGAAAAGCCATCACGTTCGTTACTCCCAAACAGGAACACTATTTAACAGAATTAGAAGCTTTTATCGGTTTTCAGTTAAATGAAAAAGTCCCTCCATCCGAAGTAGAGGCAGCTCAGAAAACAAATGATTTTGAGACCAAAATGGATGTCCTGCCTGATATAAAAACAAATAAAAAAGAACGCGTAAGTGAAGATATTATGAAGCTGTATTTTAATGGCGGAAAGAAAAAGAAGCTGAGAGCAGTGGATTTTGTAGGAACCATCGCCAAAATCGATGGAATAGAAGCGCAGGATATCGGCATCATTACCATTCAGGAAAACGTTACCTATATAGAAATACTAAATGGAAAAGGTCCTATGGTGCTTCAAAAGATGAAAAGTACTCCGGTGAAAGGAAAGCAGCTGAAAGTTCACCCAGCGAGAGAAAAATGACTGAGTGGGGCAAGCTGCCTCTCTCAGTCCATTATTTAAACAAGTTCTTTTTTTTCAAAAATAAGCCCTTTTTTATTCATCAAATGCTGCAATGCCGATCTGAAGTTGGAGAATGCCTGAATGGTGGCAAGGTTAATTTGCCCGTGTTCCACCATGCGTTGAATTAAAACAGGGGAGAATCCCACATACAGCGCTTCTATACCCATTAACTGAAGGGCGACAGTCAAATCATCAATCTGCCTGCTTAACAGGGCAAACCCGTTTTCATCTAAATCCTCGTACGATAATCCCGTAAAATCAATGATTGCATGCTCTATTTGGCGATTCACACACCCTTGTAAAATCTTAGTCTGTATATGGTTAAAACGATAGTCTGACAGCTGTCCAAGCAATGGAACCAGAATGGTATCAGGTATGATAGAAGAGATAATCGGTGCAGAAAGATCTTCAATAATAGATTCAAGTTCTCCAACCTTTTCTGTCAGCAGCAGGTTTTCTTGTGTCAGTTTTTCCATTTCATTCACAGTTAACAAGTCCCCTTTTTTCTTTTGTAATCCATTACTTTTATCCTTATTTTACTCCCCTAAGTATGAAGTAACATTCTTATTTTACCACATTTTTATAATTGGATTGTTAATAAAAAGAAAATGATAATAGTTTAGCGGGGTAGTGAAATGAACAGCGTTGCTATAAATATATCCTGCGACATATTTGAACGGAAAAGCGTGCCCTGTGTAATTAATCTGTCAGGAAATTTGATGACACAGCCTTAACGGTAGTTGAGGTATCATCCAAATACCATAAAGCCTCCAATTCCTACGAAAAGAGTGAAGATAAACGCAAGAATTCCGGTAATCAAGACAACAGCGAATCCTTTCCAGGAGGAAAATTGATGGAGGACACCGACGCCCTTACTCATAATAATAATTGTGAAAATTCCTGTGATTGCATTAAGAATGGCTATAATAATTTCCAAGCCAAAATCACTGTTTGCAGAAATCTCAGTTTCGGAAGCAATAAAAAATTGCTCGCCGGCAATCAAAACGATAATTAGTAACAGGATTGAAAAGATCATTCGTGGAATATACATCGCTCCCATACCTTTAAACATTACTTTTAAGCTGCTCTTCCCACCGAAAACTTTCCCTATCAGGGTGAAGGATACTGTAGTTAAAAAAGCCGTGGCAATTCCCATGAGCATGCCAAGTGGTATCGAAAGAAGGACAAGGGAAAGTGTGGAAAAGTCATTGACTACGCTTTTGCCCTGCAAATTACTTAATCCCGAGCTGATACCGGCAATTCCCGTAATTAGCAGAGCAAACCATATAGATGTATCCTCCGCCACTTCTTTAACAGTTTTTTTAGGCTTGGTCCAAACGGATAGAAACGGATTACCTTTCATTAACTCACTCCTCGTTATTAAATTTATGTATGCACAGTTTTAAATTTCCATAAATGTAATCTATTAAACATTAGGGTGCACATATTTGAAAATGAAGTGAGTCTTTATTGTTATTATTTACAAAATAAATTATTTATAAGTTTACAATTTATAAAAATATGTAAATATGTTTTATTTATAATTTATTTTATGGGAATAAATTCCCTTTATACTTATCTTTGTATTCATTTATGATTATGCTTTAGAGGTGAACGAATTGGAAAGTCAGCTTGGCCAAGGATATGCTGAAACCGGTGAGCATGTCCTTAAGGAAACTCTTCACCCCAATTCTGAAGGCTGAAACATGCTTATCCCAGCACTACTTCTTCTCAGTGGCTTTGTTGTTTAAGTAAACCCCTGCAAAAACCAACATTCCTCCTGCAATCTGCACCCAAGTAATCGTCTGTCCCAGCGCCAGGGATATGATCGCTGTAAATACAGGAATCAGGTAGAGGTAGATACCTACACGGGATGCATCAGTGTGCCGTAACGAAATATTCCAAAATACAAACGCGCCTGCGCTTGGGAATAAACCCATATAGAGCAGACCGAGCTTACCTGGGGTACTCAGAGCCTCAGGGAGTCCTAAATAGATAACAGCAGGGCTTATTAGCAAAAGACCGATGGCTGAAGAGACAGTTAAGGATGCAATAGGAGGGATGGCTGCCTTTACTCTGCCTAAAATTGAATAGAAAGACCATAGCAAAACAGCTGTAAGCATGATTAAATCACCGTTATTGAACTCAACTGATAACAACTGGGATAATTCCCCTTTTGAAAGGACAAGCAGCACTCCGCTGCAAGAGATAAGCAGACTAAAAGCGTTTTGTCTGGTCAATCGCTCCCTCATTAGCAGAGCAGAGAAAAGTGCGATCAGGACTGGGCTCACTGAATTAACAAGTGATGCATTGACAGGCGTCGTCCAGCGCAAAGCCTCATATAAAAGAAAGTTGTAGCCTATAACCCCTAAGATGGCCATTAGCATTAGGAACTTCCATTCCTTTAAAACGGTCATCCAATTAGGCTTTTCAATCCATTGTGCCAATGGGATAAGAATAATTAAGGCAATGCTCCACCTTATAAAAGTCATTGTTAATGGTGTTGTTTCCTGAACAACGCGTTCTCCCAGTATATAATTTCCCGCCCAAAATAGGGGAGCCATACACAAGAACATTACAACTTTATATTTATTCAAGTTCCCCTTCCTTTCGCTTTTATGATAGATTCTTTCATTTTGATAACCATTACTATAAATGACTAGTTTCTATTTTTCTAGCAACTTTTCAAATTATGCCAAATTACTTGCTATAGTTACAGGTAATTAAGCGCCACTCTTCTATTATTGAAGGGGGCATTTAGAAGCACTTTGAGTGTGTATACAAAAATGAAAACATGTAAACGTTTTTGTATACATGTTGTAAACAAAAACGTATTCATGTAAACAAAAGTGTATACATGCTGGTATGAAAGTATGCATACATGAATGTAAACGTGTATACGTTAATGTATACAATTAGCAAAATAGAACACAACTAATGAATGATTGACGATTATCATTCTTTTCTATAATCTTAACTATAGTGGTAAAAGAAACACAGAAAACCATAAAATGTATGAATGAGAGGAATGATTTGATGAGTAATTCTAGAATTGCAGCAATTGATGTAGGAAATGATTCTGTTAAGGCCCTGTTTGGAAAAACTGATTATGAATTAAATATTCCGAATGTTATTGCGAGAGACCGTGAGGATCGGCCAGTTATCGGCATTGAAGATTTAAATGAAAAGAACCCAGTGGATGGTATTCATATTCGTGTCCACTCCCCTGCTTTAAAGGATAACAACGCCATTTATCGTGTGGGTAATTTAGCAACGAAAAGCGATAATGCAATGGAGTTAGACCCGGGCAGCAGCAAATCAGAAGAAGATCAATCACTGGTTATGCTATTTGCAACACTTGCCTTGGATGCTGTCAGACCCAACAATCCAGTGCAATTTAAGAAGAATAACAATGTAATAGACGCTAACTATACACTTGGAACCGGATTGCCTTTAAGAGAAGTAAAAGAAGGCAAGGATGTTGGCTTCCGATCGCAGCTATTAGGGTCTGTTCACCAGGTAGAGTTTTTGGTAACGCCTAAATTTCAGGGGCAGAAAGTAAATATTAAGTTTGAAGAAGTGAAAGTGTATCCTGAGGGCTTTGCGGCATTTATCAATCTCGTAATGGATAATGACGGCAACATTACAAATCGTGATTTAATTGACAAGCAGATTTTGATTCAGGATATTGGAGGCTTGTCTACAGATATCGCGGTAATAAGAAACCGCAATGTCGACGATGATAAGGCGCAGGGCTTTAATTTAGGGGTTTCTGAGTCCTTGGAAGCCATCCGTGAGGAAATTCGAACAAAGCACGGTGTAGAGCTCGATACACGTCGTGACGTAGTGGATATCATTACAAAGAAAAATGATCGCAACCACATCATGGTGAAAGGCAGCCGGACAAGCGTTCACGATATTACCGACCGCATTTTACTTGACCTGGCAAAGAAAGAGTACCGTCACCTGCGCAACGTATGGCAGAAGAATTCCCAAACAGAGATTTGCTACTTCGTTGGAGGAGGAGCAATGGTTCTTAAGGAATATATTAAAACGCTAAATAATAACCTGGATGGCTACAATATTGAGTTTTTCGAGGACGAAAAAGAGAGCATCTGGATGATGGCCAATGCTTACTACAAACTAATTTCTGATTTTGATCGAAAAAATAATAAAGCAGCTGCGCAAGATCCAAAAGAGAAAAAAGCAGCTGTTAAGTAATAGGGGCTTCCTATGAGTAATTCTGATGGAATTAAAAGAGGACAGGCGATTACTTTTCGTCTGCCCTCTGATACTCCGGACCACCTCATCAGAGAGCTGCAAAAGATTAAAGAATCAGAGCGGAGAAATTTCTCAAGCAAGATAGCGGAATTTGTGTTGGAAGGTGTGGGCAGCCAGCGCCAGTCCAAGGAGCGTGAGACGGTATCCGTACCCCTTCCAAGGGCTTTAAGTAAAGAACAACGCTCTTGGATCCGCCATTCACATTCAGAAGCACTGCTTGGGAATATAATCTATCAGCTCCTATCTGACCCTGTTCGGGCTACAGCGATTCTGGCTTCTATGAATAGTACATCTTTAGACATTGATGAAGCGCTCTATCTCCAGGAATCGACTCGCGGCAGACGTTCTTCGGAGTCGGTTGTATCGAGAGAATACGAGATTCCAACGGATGATCAGTCACAAGAACATGCTGCCTCGAGCACTGAATCAAACGAGGATGATCTTATGGACTTTGACTGGGACGCTGCAAAAAAAGAGGCTGAAGAGTTAAAACAGAATCAAGGTGAAGAGAAGGTTGAAAATATAGATGATCTTCTAGGTGGATTTTTAGATCGCATGAATAAATAATGTGTTCGGAAAACCGAGCCCTGCATTTTAAAAAAATAAAAAGGCGTATATTAACAAAATATACGCCTTTTTGTTTATTTAATTCCAATAAAATGAATAAAATATAAAAATATATTATTCATTTTCCTTTTTATGCTTGTTTCTTCTGCTATTCATAAATAAAATTACTGCGCCTAATGTGGAGAAAAACAGAACCAGGTAATCCACCGGCTTAGGGTCGTCTGCTGTTACGATGATATAAAAAATGCGAATTGCATTTAACAGTAAAATTACACTGAAAACTAAATCCAATTTACGTAGATTCATTATGTAAACACCTCCATTCCAATTCGTTCATAATAGGAAAAGGGACTCTGGAAGTCCCTTTACCGAACTGACTGTTCAATTGGTGAAACCGAAACAAGTACCAAGGGTATGATCGATTATTCTGCGCCTTCGGATTCAAACAACTTAACAATTTCAATAATGGTATGAGTTGCTTTTTCCATATTGTCAACTGAGATATATTCATACTTGCCATGAAAGTTTTCGCCGCCTGTGAAAATGTTGGGGGTTGGAAGACCCATATAAGAGAGTTGAGAACCATCTGTGCCACCGCGAATCGGCTCGATAATGGCCGGAATATCCAATCGGCTCATTGCTTTTTGAGCAATATCGACAATATGTCGAACGGGTTCTATTTTTTCACCCATATTATAGTATTGATCTTCTATTTCCAGAGAAACGGTACCGCTGCCATGCTTTGCATTTACTTCATTAACGACGCGTGTCAGCAGCTTCTTGCGATCATCAAACTTCACCCTGTCGTGGTCGCGGATAATATAATCCATCACTGTTTTTTCAACGCTGCCGTCTAAGTTCATCAGATGAAAGAAACCTTCATATCCTGTTGTGAATTCTGGTGCCTCATCAAGCGGCAGCATTCGATTTAATTCCATTGCAATTTTAATGGAATTGACCATTTTATTTTTTGCAGTTCCAGGATGCACGTTGGTTCCATTTATAACAACTCGTGCTCCTGCAGCATTAAAGCTCTCAAATTGAAGCTCCCCAAGAGGACCTCCGTCCACTGTGTAAGCATACTTTGCGCCGAACGCTTGTACATCAAACTTATGAGGACCACGGCCAATTTCTTCATCAGGTGTGAAAGCCACTCTGATTTTTCCGTGCTTAATTTCAGGGTGCTGAATAAAATAGTGCATGGCTGTCATAATTTCACTTATACCTGCTTTATTATCTGCACCAAGTAAAGTAGTGCCGTCTGTTGTGATCAAGGTATGGCCAATATAATTAGAAAGCTCCGGGAATTCTCTTAACGAAAGGACAATATTTAGCTTTTCATTTAATAACAGGTCAGTGCCTTCATACTGTTCAACGATCTGAGGCTGAACATTTGTCCCCGTAAAATCAGTGGCTGTATCTACATGAGCCAGGAATCCGATTGTGGGAACCGGTTTGTCTGTATTGGATGGGAGTGTGGCCATTAAATAGCCGTTTTCATCAATTGAAACCTCTTCCATTCCAATTTCCTTTAATTCGTCAGAGAGCAGATTAAGCAAATCCCACTGTTTAGCAGTGGAAGGAGTAGACACTTCTTTCGGGTCTGATTGAGTATCAATTTTTGCATATGTAGTTAAACGTTGAATTAAATCCTGTTTCATAGATGAATCCTCCTGTTTTTTCTCAAGTATAACATTTAAAGGTGCCGGCCACTTCACATTTTCATATGAAGTGGCCGGCACCTGTTTTTATTATCTGATCTGAACCTGATTTTGCTGGATCCAGGGCTTTAACTTTATAAAAAGCGGCAGAAACAATGCAGTGATAAAAAGACCTTTAATTACGTTAAATGGAAGAATAAAAGCAACTGCCGTGTACCATTTGACGGCGGGGTCAAGCATATAGTCCATCCCGAAGAACCATGCGTATGCAGGAAGGATTAAGAAATAATTTAACACAACAAGCAGAAGTGCCATTGTAATAGTGCCTGAAATTAATCCTTTTGCCAATGCGTTCTTCGATTTTCTTTTATGATAAAAATATGAGACAGGCAGAATAAAAGCACAGCCGGCAATAAAGTTTGATAACTCGCCGATTGGAATGCCGCTGCCTCTAAACAGGTAATACAAAACATTCTTCAGCGCCTCAACCACAACACCTGCCATAGGAGAGAATAAGATGGCCGCTAATAAGGCGGGTACATCGCTAAAGTCGATTTTCAAGTAGTCCGGAAGAAACGGAAGAGGAAAATTTAACAGCATTAAAATAAATGCAATGGAACTAAACATCGATAACTTCACTAACATCTGAGTGTTTTTCATACGAATTTCTCCTATTCTTTCGTTCCACTCTAAGAAGTTTTAGCTCATGGCAGCAGGCTCTTTTACAGGAAAAACCATTCGTGTGTTTTCTGAGATGCCGGGCAATTAAGTTTATGAAAAACAACCATAAAACATACGCCAAATACAAACTCCCCTTCTATACAGGTTAGAAGGGGAGAAGTCAGCACAAAACAGAGGGTTGTCATCCGTGAAAGGAACCCCCGCCATAATGCCTCCATCTTCTCCCATCCAGACTATCACTGTCGGCCTCCGGTTTTCACGGAGTCAGCAAGTAGAAGCTTAGGATCTACTCGCTCGCGGGCTCAAACAAATTTTACCGCCGGTCGGGAATTGCACCCTGCCCTGAAGATGGAACGATATTTTATTTTCTCTTTATTTATACAGCGTAAAGGAGAAAAATTCAATCTATTTGTTTTCTGTAAACTCTTTGCTGGAAGAAAACCGGAATAGAGGCAGGGATTGTAAAGAAAACAGAGAACATTAGTAGGAGAACGAAATATAGTTTAGGGGGACAATTGAAGATGATTGCTTTTCAGAAGCCTGATGTAGAGAATTTTTTTCAAACGTTTGGAATTGAGACCTTTGCTGTAAGTCCAGACGAATCACAGATTGTATTCAGTACGAATTTAAATGGAAAATACAATTTATGGGCTATGGATCTTCCTAATACATTTCCATATCCTTTGGGGTTTTATAACCAAAACTGCTCTGAGATTACATATGATAAAAACGGACAGTTTATACTGGCTGTAATCGATCATGACGGAGATGAAAACGGCCAGATTTATGCATTGCCGCCTGCTGGAGGTGACTTGAAGCCCATCCGAAAGCAGGATAATGTGCGTCATATGACTCTCAAGACATCAGATGATGGAAAAAGACTTTATTACACCTCAAATAAAGATGACCAAACGTTTTTAAAAGCCTATTGCTATGACCTTGAAACCGGGGAAGAAGAAATTATTCTTCACGGCGCAGACAGTGCTACCTATTTAAGTGCAATGAGTCCAGATGAAAAAACCTTTATTTATTCCAAGCACTTTGCCAATACATATACACTTGCATGGGCAAAACATGAGGGAAAAGATGTACTATTGACGCCTGAGACAGAGGAGCAGCACACCGTTTCAGGAACTGTTTTCGTTTCTGATACTGAGCTTTATCTTTTAACAAATTATGAAGCTGATTTTTCCTATCTGGCTAAATTTAGTTTGGAAACAAAAGAATTTACGAAAGTCGTTGAGGTTGAAGAGCAGGACTTTACAGAGCTTCACTATGATAAATCTTCCGGCTCACTTTACATCGTATCTGAGCAGGGCGTACGCGATCACCTTTTTCAGGTCATGTTAGAGGATGAATCGATTAAAGAAGTGGATTTTCCCGCGAGTGTTATCGAAGGATTCTGCCTTTCCGAAGCAGGCAATCTTTATGTAAATGCACGATCCGCTACTCGTCCCTCCAATCTTTATCAGCGAAAAAATGGCGAGTGGCAGTCACTCACACAGTACGGAGTCCCTGGCGTTCATGAAGAAGAGTTAATTGAACCTGATGTGCTCACATACCCTTCGTTTGATGGCCTGGAAATTGAAGCTCAGTTCTTCAGAGCAAAAGAAGAGGTCAGTAATGGGCACGTAATTCTATGGCCGCATGGGGGGCCTCAGGCAGCAGAACGTGCTACATTCCGATCCCTGTTTCAATTTCTGGTTCACCGCGGCTACAGCATTTTTGCGCCTAACTTTAGAGGATCTACAGGCTATGGGCTGGCTTTTTCTAAGATGGTGGAAGGCGACTGGGGACACGGTCCTCGGCTTGATAATGTATCTGGTCTGGAATATCTCATAGAGCAGGGCTTCGCTGAGCGGGACAGGATTTTATTAATGGGAGGAAGCTATGGGGGCTATATGGCGCTGCTGCTGCATGGCAGACACGCTGAATATTTCAAGGCAGTGGTCGATATTTTTGGACCATGCAATCTGTTCAGCTTTATTGACTCCGTTCCTGAGCACTGGAAACCGCTGATGAAGCAGTGGGTGGGAGACACTGTGGAAGATAAAGAAAAATTAACTGAAGACTCCCCGATTGAGTACCTGGAGCAAATGACAAAGCCGATGCTCGTCATTCAGGGGGCAAAAGATCCACGTGTAGTAAAAGCTGAATCCGATCAAATCGTTGAGGCATTAAAGGATAAAGGAAGAGAAGTCGAGTACCTTGTCCTTGAAGATGAAGGTCATGGATTTTCTAAAAAAGAGAACGAAATCCATGTCTACCGAAAAGTGCTGGCATTTTTTGATCAATTTATTGACTGACAGGGAGGATCACGTTGGGGAAATTAGCAAAAGAAGATCGATTTTTAAAGAATATTTATGTGAAAAGAGATGAAGTACCATCGTTTGATGAATTTCCTTTCAATCTTCCTGCTGTCCGCATGCTTGATTCACTCCAATTCCACCCTAATATCACGTATATCATGGGCGAGAACGGAATGGGGAAATCAACGCTGCTAGAAGGGCTGGCAGTAGCATTGGGGTTTAATGCTGAAGGTGGATCGCTGAATTTTAATTTCTCGAGCTATGATTCCCACTCTCCTCTTCATGATTATCTGCGCGTTGGAAAAGGCGTTCTCAGACCTCAGGACAGCTTCTTTTTTCGGGCGGAAACCTTTTATAACGTAGCCACAAATATTGAAGAAATGGACCAGGATCCACTTGCCGGAAGAAGGGTCATTGATAGCTTTGGAGGGGTTTCCCTGCATAAACAGTCTCACGGTGAATCATTTTTTGCCGCTTTTCTTCACCGTTTTCGAGGTGATGGTTTATATATCCTGGATGAGCCTGAAGCAGCCCTGTCACCATTGAGGCAATTATCTATGCTGAGTCGGATCAATGAGCTGGTGGAACAGGGCTCCCAATTTGTGATTGCCACCCACTCTCCTTTATTGATGGCCCATCCGGATTCTTGTATTTACCAGCTGACTGCTGAAGGGTTGAAGGAGCAGGTGCTTGAGGAAACAGAGCATTATACGATCATGAAACAGTTTTTTGAAGACAGGGAGAGGCTCTTGCATCATTTGTTTAAATGAGTTGATATAGGAATAGTCGAAAACGGGGTGGACAAGCTGAATAAGCTGGAAACATTACTAATACTAAATTTAGCAATAAAAGGATCCATTTTCATCGTGTTTATCGTATCAGCTTTTTCCGTTATGATCTTATATCAAATCAATTATATTGCTGAAGAATTTATAGCGAGAGCATTGCCACTGGCGATTCTGACTGGATTGATGGGGGTATCAGCAGCCATTGTCTGTCGATCATCTGAAAAATAATATAACGGTACTTAAGCAGCTTAAACTGTTTCACTATTGGGGGGAGGAATCTCTTCTTCGCTTTTTTCTGCGAGGTGCCGGGTGATTTTTGAACCGATGAAAAAATAGCCTGCTGCAATCAGGGCGCTGAAGATCCAGCCGGAAACGTTCATGTAAATGATGACCTGACCATAGCCATCTGCACCATACGTATTGATGAGCCAGGCTTTTAATGAATTCTGTGCGAGTCCTCGTACGACAAAGACAGCTGTTAAGAGCTGAAACCAGATAAATAATCCTTTTTCTTTAAAGAGTGCTTTGCTTCCCTCTCGCGGATAGCCCTGGAGAAAGGCGATATCCACCATGAAATACAAGGCGAGAGGTTTTTTGAAAAGAATCGACAGCAGATACAGCCCGGCAAATGAGAAGCCTAAATAAACCTGGTTCCACAGCATGGAAAGAGCATTCTCTGATAATAAGTTCACAGTTGTGCTGATCAATAGTGACGTAACGATAAAGATACCTGCAATATTAAATTGCCGTTCCACAAAAAAACGGATAACGGTATAAATGATGGCGGGGACGGTTGAAAGAATAATGGCCCAATAGTCTCCGAGCAAGTCCCGTCCCTGGTTCCAAATAAGAAATGGGATAACTCCATAGCAAAGAATATCTAGTAGTATGATATGCTTCTTCATCGTCTTTTCTCTCCTTATAAAAGGCTGTCTTTTATTATGTAAGCAGAATAATTTTTCAGCGGGGGAGTCTATCTATAAGTATATAACCTTCTTTTTCATATTCAAGTAACTTTTTACAGCAGGCGGTAGCCCCTCACTTTGGATTTATTGCCAATTTTCTAAAGTTTTGTTATGATGAACCCAGTTCATTTAAGTGCATAGATTCAATCACTACTAGGGGGGCCCGAAAATCGCGGGCTGAGAGGAAAACGTATTTTCCGACTCTTATGGACCTGATCTGGTTAGTACCAGCGTAGGGAAGTAGTCGGGCGATCCATTGTCCAATTCATATACTACTTCAAGTCAGGTCCTTCTAGGGATCTGGCTTTTTTGTGCTGCTGAATGATTGGAGGGAGAAGATGACCAACACAAAACGCATGACGGTGATGGCAATGTTCGTGGCGATTGGCGTGGCAGGCGCTCAGTTTATTTGGTTTCCTGCTGGTGTTGCCCGGGCTTATCCGGTCCAGCACGCTGTGAATGTGATGGCTGCGATCATTTTGGGGCCTATTCCGGCAGTAGTCATTGCTTTTTTAATCGGCTTAATCAGAAACCTGCTTGGATTAGGGTCACTTCTTGCATTTCCAGGAGGGATGATTGGCGCACTTTTTGCAGGCCTCCTCTACAAGAAGTTTGGACGCAAGGGGTGGGCAGCAGCAGGAGAAATCATTGGCACAGGCTTTATAGGTGCCTGGTTCGCGGTTCCTTTTGCAAAGGTTCTAATGGGAACAGCGTTTGCTGCATGGTTTTTTGTGCCTCCGTTTCTGATCAGCAGTGCCACTGGAGCGGCACTTGGATGGCTTGTACTTGCAAGAGTTAAACAGGAAAGACTAATCAGATTACAGTAAAAACGGAACTGCTGGGGGTGCTATTGAAGCTGAGATCATACCCTGATGGACCTGATCTGGATCATGCCAGCGTAGGGAAGCAGCCGAATATGCTCAGGGCTCTAATTGGAATTCCGGCAGCTTCCTTAAAAAAAGGAGGCACTATCATGACATTTACAGAAGAGCTTAGAAGAGAAAACGAAGACATTTTTTCACTGATTTTTGACCACCCCTTTGTTCAGGGGATTGGGAAAGGTGATGTACCGGAGGAAGCGCTGGCACATTACATTAAAGCGGATTATGAATATTTAAATGCGTTTATGAAAATTTATGGGATTGCTATCTCAAAATCATCCTCCCGTGAAGACATTGCCTATTTTAATAAACAAATTGATTTTGTACTTCATAGTGAAATCCATCCGCATAATAATTTCTGCGAGGTAATTGGCGTTTCCTATGAAGATCTGCAAGGCTATCCGCTGCCTCCAACTGCTGATCATTACATTAAGCATATGATGGCACATGCCCAGCTTGGAACGCTTGGCGAAATTATTGCAGCACTTCTTCCTTGTCCATGGACATACTTTGAAATTGGCAGAGAATTAATTAAACAATACAGCCCGAGTGAGGATCACCCGTTTTTTCCATGGATCACTTTTTACGCAGAGCAGAGGGTGGAAGATGTGGTGCTTGTAATGAGAGAAAGGCTGGACGCTCTTGCAGAATCAGCTTCTGAGCAGGAAAAACAGCGAATGAAAGAGGCTTTCCGCAAAAGCTGTCAATTGGAATGGTCTTTCTGGGAAATGGCTTTTAGCTGCGAAAAGTGGATCACTGAAAAGGAGGCTGCTGTTCATGAATAATCCTGCATGCGCACTCACAATAGCAGGCACGGATCCAAGCGGAGGTGCAGGAATTCAAGCGGATCTAAAAACCTTTCAGGAGCTGCGGGTTTATGGGATGTCGGTGATCACCTCGGTGGTGGCCCAGAACACAACCGGTGTAAAAAGCGTCCACCATTTGCCGCTTGATATGCTGTCTCAGCAGCTTGAAGCAGTCAGCAGTGATCTGCCCATCCATGCTGTTAAAACCGGCATGATCGCAAATATTGAAATGATGGAAACGATAAGGGACTGGATAAAAGACAAAAACATGCCTTATGTAATGGACCCGGTGATGATTGCGACTAGCGGAGACCCCTTAATCAATGAAAATGCAAGAGGGTTTCTGCGTGACCAACTGGTTCCGCTCAGCGCTTTAGTTACACCAAATATCTCTGAAGCTGAAGACTTAATCGGTGAACGCATCAAATCCCACGAAGAAATGAAGGAAGCAGCACGTAAAATTGTTCACAGTCTTGGTGCGGGAGCTGCCCTGGTTAAGGGGGGGCATATGGAAGGACAGGCAGTTGATTATTTATATGACGGGGAAGACATGTATACCTATACATCTGAGAGAATTAACACTAAAAACACCCACGGAACAGGCTGCACGTATTCAGCTGCCATTACGGCATTCCTGAGCAGAGGAATGGAACTGCCTGAGGCTGTTGAAAAATCAAAGGTATTTGTTACAGCAGCTATACGCCATTCTTTTTCTCTCGGCCAAGGCAACGGCCCTACTAACCATTGGGGCATCAGGAAGGAGGAGAGCATGTATGACTTCCACGATCATTCATGAAGTCAGACAAAACAAGCCACTTATTCACCATTTAACCAATCAGGTGGTGATGAATTTTACTGCGAATGGCCTGTTGTCTTTTGGGGGAGTCCCCATTATGGCTAAAGCGGTGGAGGAAGCCGGGGAAATGGCTTCCAATGCAGATGGTGTGCTGATCAATATTGGAACGATTATGGGAAATGATCTTAAAGCAATGATTGAAGCAGGAAAAGCTGCAAATAAAACAGGCATTCCTGTTGTTCTTGATCCTGTTGGAGTAGGCGCTACATTGTTCAGAAAGGAAGCGATTCGACAAATTCTGAAGGAAATAACTCCAACAGTTATTAAAGGAAATGCCGGGGAAATGGCTCAGCTCGTTGATATTCCCTGGGAAATAAAAGGGGTAGACTCCATTGGAGAAGGTAATCATGACGAAATTGCTCGAAAAGTTGCAAAAACATATGGAACTATTGCATTCGTAACGGGAGAAACGGATGTGATCAGTGATGGAGAAGAAATTATCCATAACCGGACTGGGAGTGCCATGCTAAGCAATGTAACAGGAACAGGATGTTTATTAGGCTCTATTTTAGCCGCTTGTTTAACCACCGGACACTCCGGACTGGACAACTGTCAGGCAGCTGCTTCCTTTTACGGTATGGCCGCTGAATACACGGAAAAACAAAATGGAGTGATGGGAACCGGCACATTTATTGCTGTGTTTTTAGATGCGCTGTCCTTTTCCCCTGAAAAACTGGAAGGAGGATGAGAATGCACTGGGATATAAACAGAATTTTACGCAAGTATTTGATTATGGGCAGTCAAAACTGTGAAAGAATGCCTGAAGAAATCCTTTTAGAAGCCATTGATGCAGGAATTACGGCGTTTCAATTTCGGGAAAAAGGGATCGGCTGTTTGGATGAAGAAGAAAAGCTCCAGTTGGGGCTGAGGCTGCGTAAAATTTGCAAAGAACATCATATTCCTTTTTTCATTAATGATGATATTTATTTAGCAGATCAGCTCGACGTTGACGGCATTCATGTAGGGCAGGACGATATGCCGGCAGATAAGCTGAGAAGGAAGTACCCCGATAAAATGATCGGTTTGTCTGTCTCTAATGACGAGGAAGTGAAAAAAAGTGATCTGAGCAGTGTAGATTATTTGGGGGCGGGACCTATGTTTCCCACTTCTTCAAAGTTGGATGCGAAGCCTGTAGCTGGAATTGAATGGATAAAACGGCTTCGTCAACAGAATATTGAACTGCCTATTGTAGGGATTGGCGGCATCAATCCTGATAATGCGGATGCTGTGATTCGTGCGGGTGCTCAGGGGGTAGCGGTTATCTCCGCGATTACTTCATGTGAGAATATAAAAGAAGTGGTAAAAAAACTATAGCTGAATTCATTTTGATCCAGAGAAATAAAGAATTTTACAGAACAGAGAGGTTGTGACCTATTTACGTGGTGCAGCCTCTTTTTTCTTTTTATCCAACCATCTTTTTGCTGTTAAAACGGTATACCATATCAATTGTCTGGCTGAAAGAAGATATTTAGAAAAGTTAGACTTCGTATGAAAAGCGTTTATATGGAGGAAAATAGGGAAGAAGCAATGCTAGTACATAGGAAAGCTAGAAAAAGACAAAGAGGTGTTTTGGTGAAAAATGTAACGCTTGTATTTTGGGTTTCGCTCGCGATCTGTGCAGGGTTGGTTGCCTGGGGAGCAATTGCCCCTGCTCAGCTTGAAAGTTTAACAGGAACGCTGACCGGAGAGATCTCGAAGGTCTTCGGCTGGTATTATCTTGTAATTATTATGCTAATGCTCATTTTCTGTGCGTATATCGCATTCTCACGCTTTGGTCAAATCCGGCTCGGAAAACAGGGCGAAAAGCCGGAATTTTCTCTCCTTTCATGGTTTGCCATGCTCTTTAGCGCCGGCATGGGGATGGGATTGGTGTTCTGGACAACTGCAGAACCGATCTCGCATGCTTTTATTGCAACGCCCGGAGCTGAAGCAGGGTCTGACAGGGCTGTGCAGGAAGCACTGCAGTACTCATTTTTTCATTGGGGGATTCACGCATGGGCAGTTTACGCAATTGTAGCGCTTGTTCTTGCTTATTTTAAATTCCATAAAGGATCTAAAGGATTAATCAGTGCGACGCTGGTCCCGCTATTTGGTAAAAAAGCGATGGAAGGTCTGCCTGGTAAATTAATTGATACGCTTGCGGTTTTTGCTACCGTAGTCGGGGTAGCCTCTACATTGGGATTTGGCTCTGCTCAAATCAGCGGTGGTTTATCTTATTTATTCGGAACACCTGAAACGTTCACCTTTCAGTTAATCGTTCTTGCCGTCGCTACACTTTTATTTATCGGCTCGGCATGGTCCGGAATCGGAAGAGGAATTAAGTATCTAAGTAATATTAATATGGGACTCGCCTTTGTTCTGTTGGTGATGCTGACGATTGTGGGACCGACACTTTATATTTTTAATATGTTTACCACCACACTGGGAGGCTACATTTCCAATTTTTTCGATATGAGCTTTCATTTAGAGCCGTTGAATCAGGATAATCGTACATGGATTAACAACTGGACGATTTTTTATTGGGCATGGTGGATTTCCTGGTCACCGTTTGTTGGGATTTTTATTGCACGAATTTCAAAAGGACGCTCGATAAAAGAGTTTATTCTCGGCGTGCTGTTTGTTCCGTCTATCGTCTGCTTTATCTTCTTTGCTGTTTTCGGAGTATCGGCATTGGATCTTGAGCAAAAAGGTATTGCTGCGATTTCTGATTTCTCACTGGAAACCGCAACCTTTGGCATGCTGGAGCAATATCCGCTTGGAACATTAATGTCGATTATTACGATTTTTGTGATTGCCATCTTTTTTATCACTTCTGCTGATTCGGCCACGTTCGTACTGGGCATGCAGACAACCGATGGCTCCATCAATCCTTCTAATTCCGTCAAAATCACGTGGGGGCTTGTGCAATCAGCTGTAGCTGCGATCGTCGTTTATTTTGGCGGAACCGACGGACTGCAGAATCTCCTGATCATTGCTGCACTTCCATTCTCTGTCGTCATTCTCCTGATGGGGGCCTCTTTCTATAAAACCATCAGAAAAGATCCGGCAGCTAAAAAAAGATAGGTGCGGATTTGCCGATTGCCTTGGAATCATATTTGAACCAAACAAAAAATGACTTATGCTGCGCGCATAGTCATTTTTTGTTTCATATAAAAAGAGATTGAGTTTTACTCTTTACCTATTATTGAAATATCTCGTCAATCTTAACAATTTCTATTGGAGTTAATTCAACATCGAGTGTTTTTAAGTTATCCTGTACCTGCTCAGGCGTTTTTGCTCCAGGAATTAAGGCACTAATCGAGCTGCGGGTTAAATACCAGGATAACACCAGATGAGCGACCTCTACACCTTTATCCTCTGCAATTTTACGCACCTGCTCCACCTTCTCCAAATTGCGGAGAAATTCTTCCCCCTGAAACATCGGGTTCTTAGCACGTCCATCCTCAAACCTTGTATCCTTCGTATACTTTCCAGCTAGGAGTCCGGCTGCAAGCGGGAAATAAGGAACGAAAGTAATATTATGCTCGGTTGTATAAGGGAGAAGGTCTTTTTCGGCATCTCTCTTAAACAGATTATATTCTGATTGAAGTACATCTACATAGCCGTCCTTGTTTGCTTCCTTTAATTGATCAAGAGAGAAATTGGACACGCCAATGCTTTTGATCTTTCCCTGATCCTTTAGTTCCTTCAAGGCTCCCACTGCTTCATCCTTTGGCGTCGTTTTATCAGGGAAATGAATATAAAATAAATCAATATAATCTGTTTGAAGACGTCTGAGTGAGCTCTCAACAGACTCTTTCAAAAAGGCAGGAGAATTGTCGAATTTAACCTCACCATCGACAAATTTATGTGCGCCTTTAGTCGCAAGAACGACACTCTCACGGCGTCCTTCTTCTTTAAGAACTTCACCGATCAATTCCTCTGATCGTTCAGGGCCATAAATAAAAGCAGTATCCAGAAAATTAATGCCATGCTGAATCGCTGTGCGAACAACTTCCTTGCCAGTCTCTTCGCTTAAATTAGGATAAATATTATGACCGCCAACCGCATTCGTTCCGAGTCCAATTGGATTCACAACCAAATTGGAGTTGCCAAGTTTGCTTTGATTAACCATATAGCCTATTCATCTCCTTAAACGTTTGTCATATCGTACCAGAAGGAAGAGAAGGATAAAAATGTTCTGCCTTAAATAGGTAGTATGATTTATAAATGATTCGAAATCCAGTAGGTAATATGTTGACAGTTTAAAAGCAAGGTGATACGATTTCAGTGTGTTCTTTATAAAGAACGAATGAGATCCAGCAAGATCTTCCGCACATCTTGACCTCAATTGTTCTATATTGGGAACAATAAACTATGAGTATGGAGGGAAAAAATGAAAACTGAATGGAAAGTGCCAGTTTTGGAAGTATTGAATGTATCTCAGACGTTAAAATTTCACGATTGGGATCCTGATTGCCCACCTGGTGAAGAACCAGGAAACCCTGGAGACGTCTTAGACAGCTGATCTTTTAATTTATTTTTCAAAATGACAGAGACTTTTTAACCTTAAAAAGTGAAGAAAGTCTTTGTCATACTTTAATTGAAAAAAGGTGAGCACAATGTTTCAAGTAGTCAAGACACAGAAGCAGCAAAAGCTTTTTGAAGAAACGTGGGAATACTTTTGTAAAAAGTACAGATGGGTCAATGATCCCTATGCGAAAAATGGTATTCGCTACATGCTGCTGCGACCAAAGGAAATAAAAGATAAGAATTCGATTCTCGGTACGATTGAATTTATTCCTTATGACCCTTTAAATGCTGAAAGTACAGTAGAGGGACGATTCAAATTCAATGACCTAAGTGAAATTAAAGAAAATCAGGACAGAGTTTGGGAAATTGATAAATTCTGTTTGCATAAAGACTTCCACCGCATTGGGTATTTTTCTTTGTTTTTTCAGATATTCTATCACCATGTTTATGAACATCATCCTAAATACTATGTTGCAATTGTCGAAAAAAAGTTGTACCGTATGCTGAAAATTCTGCTGGGATCCATGGCTGCTCAAGTTGGCGAATCTCTGCCTGGACCCTCGACTTCTCTTGTGCCCGTTATTATTCATATTGAAGCTATTAAAAACAATCCCTCTCTTGTAGCTAAGCTCTTATCTCAAATTCCAAAGCCCAAGCCCACTCCTAAGAAGACCTTACTTTCCGTGTTACCTGGGAAAAAAGAGATGAAAATATTCCGATTGCGTTCGCCAAAATGAAAGAAAAAGCAATAAATTTGTTGACATGTTCTTTATATAGAACTAAAATAAACCTATTAAGAGAACGAAGGGAAACAAAAAATTTTAAGATGATTGTTCTTAATTAAGAAATAAAGAGTTTCCTATACTAGTAAAAGTGCAGGTGATCTAAGTGGGGGAAGGCGGTATACGTAAATCTCTGGTAAAAGATATCAATCTGCTTGAGTATTTTGACGTATTGAAAAAAAGATTGTGGATTATTGTACTGGTTGTACTTGCAGCGACGACAGCCGGTTATTACTACAGTCAATCGAATAATGTTTCTTTGTTTCAAAGCTCTACCCGCGTAATCATTTCAAGTGACAGTGAATACATGAAAACATTAATGGTTATGATCAAAGATCCGATCATTATGGCTCAGGTCATAGAAGATCTTCAGCTTCCAACATCACCTCAGGGCCTGGCGGGCAAGATCGGTGTTTCAAGAATTGATGAGTCTCAGGTCGTTCAAATTCTTGTGACAGATACGGATCCGCAGCAGGCTGCCCAAATAGCCAATGCCACCGCTCAAAAGTTTAAAGAAAGTGCCAGATCCATTTTGGCTTTTGAAGAAGTGCAGCTGCTGTCAGAAGCGACGGTCAATCCTTCACCCATAAATGAATCGCAAAACAGAAGTGTTGTCATGGCGGCAGCAATCGGATTACTCGCAGGAGTCGGTCTCGCATTTTTCCTGGAGAGCCTGGATGGGACGATCCGCCGAGAAAAAGAAGTGGAAGAAATTCTGGGCATACCGGTTATAGGCATTGTGCCCAATTTAAATAAAAAGAAATTGTTCCTTCAGAAAAAACAAATAACTATTACAAAGACAGGGGGGGAGATCGTTGATATTAAACAAAAAGCAGCCGGCAGCGAACGCTAAAAAAAGAAACCTTGTCACGTATTTGTATCCAGATTCTTTTATTTCAGATCAATTCAGAACCATCAGGACGAATATAAGGTTTATTACCGAAACAAGTAATAATAAAGTTTTTTTACTAGCCTCCCCCGGCACAGGTGAAGGAAAATCCATTACCATTGCGAATCTGGCTGCTTCAATGGCACAGCAAAAAGAAAGGATTCTCCTAATTGACGCAAATCTGAGAAGTCCGGTTTTACATACGATTTTTAAGCTGCCCAACTCAAAGGGCATTACAAATATTCTAAAGCACAGGGTCCCGCTGAAAGAGGCGGTGAGCCGGACAGAGATCGGAAAACTTGACGTGCTGACGAGCGGTCCTGTCTCCTTTAATCCAGCCGAGATTATCGGTTCTGAGTTAATGCAGGATTTGCTAAAAACAGCAGTTAAGGAATACGACATGATATTGGTGGATGCCCCAAGTGTGCTTGAATTCACGGAAACGAGAGTGCTCGCCCACTATTGTGATGGTGTAATCCTGCTATTTAAAAGAGCTAAAACTGAACTGGAAAAAGCTTCAGAAGCGTTGAGAGTATTAGAACTAGCCCATTCAAAAATCATCGGTGCCATTATCAATGATAAGTAGTGCACCTTATTTTTGACCAAGTTGTTCTCTATTAAGAATATTGTATTCTCGAAATTTCATAGATTATGCGGTGATATCTCCTTACTGTTATCAATGGAGGTACTCGATCATGCCGTGGGTTGAAAAACCTTAGACGCGAGTCGTCGCTGGTGTGGAGTGAGGGTGGGTTGAATGCCCATATTTTAATAAAGTAATGATGTGTGCGGTTAGGGAGAGGACCTTGTACATCATTACTTTATTTTATATCCAGTAAATAGATGGAAAGACTGCTGAAAGGAGGAACACGATGTCGTACAGGCAAAGGCTTTCATTATTCGTTGTCATCGATTCAATTATTGTCGTAACCGCTATTTTTATCAGCGGATTTCTTGTGAATGGTGATGTGTATGTTTTTACACAGCCGATCCTGCTAAGTTCGATCGCTCTGCTAACCGGGCATTTGCTGTTCTCATGGAAATACAACCTCTACAAAAAAGCTTGGGAATATGCCAGTATCGGAGAATTGGTGATTGTTCTTAAAATTGTTTCATACACGCTGCTCTCAGCACTTATTCTTCAGCAAATCGTTTTGCAGGAAATTTCTTTCAGGCTTCTGGCGGTTACCTGGCTGCTTCATCTTTTGTTTATTGGGGGGTCCAGGTTTGTATGGAGAATGTACAGAGATCAGGTTATTAATCCATTTTCTCATCGAAAACGGACATTGATAATCGGTGCAGGGTCAGCCGGGACCATGGTAGCGAGACAACTGATACAAAACAAGGATTGCGATTTGCTGCCAGTAGGGTTTATCGATGATAACCCTTCAAAACAGCATTTGGATATTATGGGGATTCCGGTGCTTGGCGGGGTTGAGTCCATCGCAGAAACTGTAGTAAAAAGGCAGGTTGATAATATCGTCATCGCAATTCCATCGCTTAGTAAAAAAGAACTTAATACCATTTTTACAGAGTGTATGAAGACTTCAGCCGATACAAAAATTCTTCCGATGCTGGAAGATCTGGTTACAGGAAAAGTATCTGTTAACCAGGTCAGGGATGTTCAGGTGGAAGATTTGCTTGGAAGGAGCCCAGTTGAGCTAGACATGGAGCTGCTTTCGGATTCAATTAAAAATAAAATCATTTTGGTTTCAGGTGCAGGAGGATCGATCGGGTCAGAAATTTGCCGTCAGGTTTCAGCATTTTATCCGAAACAGCTAATTTTGTTGGGACACGGAGAAAACAGCATTTATACCATTGAAATGGAACTAAAAGAAACGTTTAAAGCCTCTAAAATCGAATTTATTACAGAAATAGCCGATTTGCAGGATGCGGAAAAAATGATGGAAATTATGAGAGACTATCAGCCTGATGTGGTCTATCATGCTGCAGCTCATAAGCATGTGCCGCTAATGGAACGGAATCCTGAAGAAGCGGTTAAAAACAATATAATGGGAACGAGGAATATTGCTCAGGCAGCTGACTGGCATGGTGTGGAAACCTTTGTCATGGTATCGACCGACAAAGCAGTAAATCCAACTTCCGTTATGGGCGCCTCCAAGAAATTAGCTGAAATGATTGTGCAGCATATGGGGCAGATTAGTAAAACAAGATTTGTCGCAGTGCGATTTGGCAATGTTTTGGGAAGCAGGGGAAGCGTCATTCCACATTTTAAAAAGCAAATTGAACGCGGAGGACCTGTTACCGTTACTCATCCGGATATGATTCGTTATTTTATGACCATCCCGGAAGCTTCAAAGCTTGTGATTCAGGCAGGGGCTTTAGCTAAAGGGGGAGAAATATTCGTCCTTGATATGGGAGAGCCGGTTAAAATAGTGGATCTGGCGAAGAACCTGATAAAGCTATCCGGAAATTCGCCAGATGAGATTCCGATTATGTTTACCGGGATCCGTCCAGGCGAAAAATTGTATGAAGAACTGCTGAAGGAAGACGAAGTTCAGGATGAACAAATCTATCCTAAAATCTATGTCGGCAAAAGCGCTGAATTGTATATGGATGAGATCGAAACGATTCTTTCTGTCTACTCAACCCTAAGCAGAGAAGAGCTGAAAGAAACGTTGCTGGAGCTGGCGAATCGTAAAGCTTCAGCTGTCCGAAAAGAAATGCTGCCCATTTCAAGTTGAAGGAGACCTGCCTAATGAAAGTAAGGAAAGCGATTATCCCAGCAGCCGGATTGGGTACGAGATTTTTACCAGCCACTAAAGCCATGCCGAAAGAAATGCTGCCAATCGTAGACAAACCGACCATACAGTACATTGTAGAAGAAGCCATCGAATCAGGGATTGAAGACATCATTATTGTTACAGGTAAAGGGAAAAGAGCGATAGAAGATCATTTTGATCATTCCTTTGAGCTTGAACAAACCCTTTATGAAAAAGGGAAATTTGATTTGCTGGATGAAGTTCAAAAATCCTCCAGGCTGGTAGACATTCACTACATACGTCAAAAGGAGCCGAAAGGACTTGGACATGCAATCTGGTGTGCACGCAAATTCATCGGCAACGAACCTTTTGCTGTACTCTTAGGCGATGACATTGTTCAGGCTGAAAAGCCCTGTTTAAAGCAATTAATGGAGCAATATAGTCGCTACAATGCATCGATTATTGGGGTTCAGCCGGTTCGGGAAGAGGACGTCTCAAGGTATGGAATTGTAGATGGCAGTCTGATGGATGAGGGTTTATACAATGTGCGGGAGCTAGTAGAAAAGCCAAATCTTAAGGACGCACCATCCAATCTCGCAATCCTTGGGCGGTATATATTAAGTCCAACCATTATGGACATATTAAGCTGCCAAAAGCCAGGCGCAGGAAATGAAATTCAATTAACGGATGCCATCTCTCAACTTAATAAAAAGGAAGCTGTGTACGCCTATGAATTTGAAGGCGACCGCTATGATGTAGGGGAAAAGATGGGCTTCATTCAGACAACGATTGAATTTGCTTTGAAGAGAGAGGAATTGCGTTATGATTTGCTAGCCTATTTATCCGAAATTATGGATAGGGAAAAAACAAAATAATCGAAGGGGGGAATCGATTTGGGTGGAAAAATACTCTTCACAGCTACTGTTGATTATCATTTTAAAGCGTTTCATCTTCCTTACATGCAGTGGTTTAAGGATCAGGGCTGGGAGGTTCATGTTGCAGCCAACGGCGGAATCACCTTGCCGGCAGTTGACCGCAAGTATACGATTCCAATTCAGCGTTCCCCCTTCTCTCCGAAAAATATTGAAGCTTATGTAAAGCTTAAGCGGATTTTAGAGGAGGAAAAGTACGATATCGTTCACTGTCATACTCCGGTAGGAGGGCTTCTCACCAGACTGGCGGCTAAAGATTCACGTAAAAAAGGAACGAAAATTATCTATACTGCACATGGATTTCACTTTTATAAAGGGGCCCCCCTTAAGAACTGGCTGATCTATTATCCAATAGAAAAATCCATGCTGCGCTACACAGATTGTTTAATAACAATTAATCAGGAAGATTATCGATTAGCAAAAGAACGTTTTTACATGATTCATATTGAACATGTTCATGGAGTAGGAGTAGATACAACTAAATTTATCTCTCTTGAAAAAAGTGAGAAGGTAAAGCTGAAAAAATCACTGGGCTATCAGCCTGATGATTTTTTATTATTTTATGCAGCTGAATTTAATCAAAATAAGAATCAGCAATTTCTGCTTCATGCGCTAAGTGTCTTAAACCAGGATTGGGGAAATGTTAAACTGCTGCTGGCAGGAGAAGGGCCCCTGCTCGAAACATGTAAATCCCAGGCAGAGAAGCTGGGCATTCGTGAACATGTCCGTTTCTTAGGTTTCCAGGAAAATATTCAAACGTGGACACAGGCGAGTGACGCAGCTGTGGCTTCGAGTTTCAGAGAAGGTCTGCCGGTAAATGTAATGGAATCAATGGCATGCGGTCTCCCGGTGGTAGCAGTGGAAAACCGGGGGCATAGGGAACTCGTTCAAAATGATAAAACCGGCTGGACAGTTGCTCCCGGTGACATTCACACATTTTGCAGCAAACTTACCTTTCTCATGAAGCAAGTGGAGGCAAGAGAAGAGCTCGGGGCTAATGGAAGACAATTAGTAATGAGCACATACAGTACAGATAAAGTGCTGGGAGAAAAAAGATTGATTTATGAGTTGTTTATGGAAAAAAAGGAGGACGCAAAATGGATGGTCCATTAAGAGTCCTGCATGCAGTTGTGAATATGAATCGCGGCGGTGCAGAAACCTTTATCATGAATTTATATCGAAACGTTGACCGCTCAAAAATTCAGTTTGATTTTCTAACTTGTTACGAAGGAGTATTTGATGAAGAGATCCGTTCAATGGGAGGCATAGTTTACCGCATTCCTTATGTCACACAGTCAGGACATTTTGCATATGTAAAAAAATTGAATCATTTCTTTCATCATCACAGGCACTACAAAATTGTTCATTCACATATGGACAAAATGAGTGGACTTGTCCTTAAAGCAGCAGCGGAGGCTGGAATTCCTGCTAGAATTGCGCATAGCCATAATACAAGCAGTGAAGGAAACTCTTTAATTAGAATGTATAAATGGTTGGCAGGCAGAAATATCCCAAAATATGCAACCGACTTTTACGCGTGTTCATCTAAAGCGGCAGCATGGCTATTTCCACATCATTCAAAAACCTATTCTATAATAAAAAACGGAATAGAAAGTGAGCGCTTTGAATTCTCTTTGGAAAACAGAAAAGAGGTTAGAAAGTCTCTTCAACTGAGAGAAGAATCTTTCTTAGTTGGCCATATTGGAAGATTTAATAAACAAAAAAATCATCTGTTTTTGTTGGATGTTTTCCATGAAACACTTAAAAACCATCCGGATGCACACCTGTTATTAGTAGGAACTGGAACCTTACAATCTAAAATCGAACAAAAAATAAAATTGCTGGGAATAGAGGATAGGGTTCACTTGCTTGGTGTTCGCAACGATATTCCACAGCTGCTGCAGGCCATTGATGTTTTTGCTTTTCCTTCTCTGCATGAAGGTTTGCCCGTTACGCTTATTGAAGCGCAGTGTTCTGGTGTACCATGCGTAATTTCCAATAATATTACACAAGAAGTTGATTTGGGATGCGGGTTAATTAGGAGACATCCCATTGAGGATCCAAAGGTATGGGCAGCCGCATTATTATCAACCAGTCAATCTAAGCAGATCAGAAAATCTCAAGCTAAGCTGATTAGTATGCATGGGTACAATATACAAAACACAGCCAGCATCACTGAAAACTCCTATTTAAAACTGGGAGGGATGAGCGGGTGAAGACTTTAACCATTTTTACACCTTCCTATAATCGTGCTTATTGTTTAAATCAATGCTATGAAAGTTTAACTAACCAGACGAATAAAGATTTTATCTGGCTGATTATTGATGATGGATCGACTGATTCTACTAAAGAGTTGGTAGATGAATGGATAAAAGAAGAAAAAATCGAGATTAGGTACTATTTTCAGGAAAATCAAGGCATGCATGGAGCTCATAATACTGCCTATGACTTAATTGCTACAGAGTTAAATGTCTGCATCGACTCCGATGATTGGATGCCCGCTGACGCAGTAGAAAAAATTCTTAGTTGTTGGGAAAAGTTTGGGAGCGACGAAGTCAGCGGTCTGGTAGGTTTAGATTCATTTAAAAATGGAAAGGTAATCGGAACTCCACTGCCCTATCATTTGAAGCGCTCTACCCTGTTTAATTTATATGCTCGACATGGCGTAAAAGGAGATAAAAAACTGGTGTACCGCTCGGATCTTACTAAGCGGCATCCTTATCCTCTGTTTGAGGGAGAGAAATATGTAGGACTCGCCTATAAATATTATCTTCTTGATCAGGATTTTGAACTGCTGATCCTGAATGAGGTGATATGCACGGTAGAGTATTTACCGGATGGTTCTTCGAGAAATATGTTAAACCAATATGTTAAAAATCCTCTTGGATTTGCTTTTTATCGTAAAGAATTAATGAAACTGCCCTTTGTAAGTGCTGCTTTTAAGTTCAGACAAGCGATACATTACGTATCAAGCAGCATGATGAGCAGAAATAAAGATTTTTTAAAAGAGTCACCTGATCCAGTATTAACACTTTTAGCCATTCCTTTAGGTGCCTTGCTTTATTTATACATTTCGGCAAAATCCACAGCAGCTTTGTGAATGTTGTTAAAGGAAGGGTAAACAATGACCATTCTTTGGATAAATCTTCTACTCGTTTTTATGTTTGCTTTCTTTTCGCGATATGCAGCTATACCAGCAGGACATCCAAATGCAGCCATTCCGGTTCATGCAAACAAACTGTTAGTCATCATGGCAGCCTTAATCCTGGTTGTTGTATCCGGTTTACGATCAAACATTGGCGATACATTTAATTATGTAAATATTTATACGAACAATCATTTTACATTGGATTATGTAATGGCCAACAAAGACATAGGATTTGGTCTCCTGCAGATGGTGTTGCAGCAAATCTCAAGAGATCCTCAGGTCATGATCTTCACCACCGCTTTATTTACAAATGTATTAATCGTGATGGTCTTATTCCGTTATTCAAGAATGATTGAAGTGAGCCTTTTTGTTTATATCACAGGAGGGTTGTTTCTTATTTCGATGAACGGGATCAGGCAGACATTGGCTGCTGCGCTGGCATTTTGTGCAACCAAATTTTTAATTAATGGGAATTTTGCAGGGTATGCCACTATTGTAGTCTTTGCTTCATTTATTCACCAAAGTGCACTGGTCCTGCTGCCGATCTACTTTATTGTCCGTACAAGACCCTGGTCAAAAGCAACAATTGGAGTCATCCTGCTGTCAGTTGCTGCTGTTATTGGATTTGAACAATTTACTTCCATTCTCTTCACAGCACTTGAAGATACCCAGTATGCCGCCTATAAGGATTTTGATGAAGGAGGAGCCAATGCCCTCCGTGTACTGGTCAGTGGTGTACCGCTTTTAATCGCTTACTTAGGCAGAGAAAAGCTTAAGACTATTTTTCCTCAAAGTGACGTCATTGTAAATATGGCGCTGCTAAGTGTCGTGTTTATGGTGGTCTCTACACAGAGCTGGATCTTTGCACGATTTTCAATCTATTTCAATTTATATCAGCTCATTCTTATTTCCTGGATCGTGAAACTATTTAGAGAAAAGGATGAAAAATTTATTTATTTTATGATACTCGTTTTGTATCTTGCCTTTTACTATTACGAAAATGTTGTCAGTCTGAACATTTTATACAAAAGCAATTTTTTGTACTTATAACGCAGGATGTCGTGACTTTGGCCAAGCCAAGGTTATTTTTTATGTGAAAAAGATGATTACTGAAGGAGGAGTTGCTGTTGACCATTTTAGTAACAGGCGGCGCAGGCTATATCGGCAGTCATACATGTGTTGAACTTCTAAATAAAGGCTACGACATCATCGTTGCAGATAATTTCAGCAACAGTCATCCAGAATCACTTAAAAGGGCAGCGGAATTGACAGGGAGATTGTTCAGAGTCGTTCAGCTGGATCTGCAGGACAAATGCCAGGTTGAAGAGCTATTTTCTGAAAATGAGATCGAATCAGTTATTCATTTTGCAGCGTTCAAAGCAGTAGGAGAATCGATGAAAAATCCTCTTAAGTACTATCAGAATAACCTTGCGGGAACGATGGTATTGCTTGAAGCAATGGATCGTTTTAATGTCAAAAAACTGGTCTTCAGTTCTTCAGCCACGGTTTATGGAAAAGAAGCGGACATACCTATTGCAGAAAAAGAGGAGATAGGTGCAGCTAACCCATATGGTCGTACAAAGCAGATGATTGAAGAGATGCTGAACGATTTGTTTCAATCTGACCCTAAATGGAGCATTGCTGTGCTGCGCTACTTTAATCCGATCGGTGCACACAAAAGCGGTCGCATCGGAGAAGACCCATCGGGCATACCAAATAATTTACTGCCGTATATTGCACAGGTTGCGATTGGAAGAAGAGATCAGCTCATAATTCATGGCGACGATTATGAAACGAAGGACGGTACAGGAATCAGGGATTACATTCATGTAGTGGATTTAGCGAAAGGGCATTTAAAAGCGCTTGAGAAAATTTCATATACCCCTATATATGAAACCTATAATCTGGGAACCGGAAAAGGCTACAGCGTGCTTGAGGTAGTTGAAGCGTTTCAAAGAGCATGCGGCAGACCCATTCCTTACACGATTGGAACCAGGCGCGCTGGAGACTCGGCAGTGTGCTACGCGGATGCTACAAAAGCGAAAAACGAGCTTAATTGGGCAGCCGCTATTGAAATAGATGAAATGTGCGAGGACATATGGAGATGGCAGCAGCAAAACCCGGAAGGATACGCAAGCGTCGAAGAGACAGCTGGTGTGAAAGAGGCAACAGGCGCATAGAACAGGCGAAAGGACGTTTCAAATGCCAACCCATTCAATTCTGACCGAAAAACAGCTTTTGGATTTGCTGGTCACATGCTTGCAAAAAGGAAATCAGGATCCATCGCTCTCACTGGAATCTATGGTGAAAGAAATTGAATACAGGATGCTGAACAGTGGAGTCTCTCATTGGAAACGAACAAATTAACGTAAGGACAGGATGCATATGAAGCGATTGCTGGATATCGTGTTATCCCTCATTCTGCTGGCAGTGTTTTCTCCGGTCATGCTCGTTGTGGCGGCAATCATAGCAGTGAAAATGGGCCGGCCGGTTATTTTTACCCAGCAGCGTCCGGGATTGCATGGAAAACCATTTGATGTCATCAAATTCAGAACGATGTTAAACGCAGTTGATTCAAAAGGTCAGCTTCTTTCTGATGAGGAAAGACTGACTCCTACTGGAAAATGGGTTCGGAAATATAGTCTGGACGAATTGCCGCAGCTGCTGAATGTACTAAACGGGTCTATGAGTCTGGTAGGTCCAAGACCGCTGCTAATGGAATACCTGCCGCTTTATTCGAATGAACAGCTTGTACGGCACCATGTTCGGCCGGGAGTGACCGGATGGGCACAAATTAACGGAAGAAATGCCATTGAGTGGGAGGAGAAATTCTCTATGGACGTCTGGTACGTCAAACATCAATCCCTTTGGCTGGATAGTAAAATCATGCTGATCACAGTGAAAAAAGTGTTTAAAAAAGAAGGGGTGACTCAACGTCACCATGCTACCGCAGAAAGATTCACGGGCTCAAAAGATGCGGGTTGATCAGAAGTTGATTGTAATAGGCGATGGCGGCCACAGCAGCGTCATTCAGGATCTGATTGATTCAGACAGTACCTATTCTATTCTGGGGATTTTAGATGACCGTTATTCAACCAGCTTTGTGCAGGATGGAATTCTGCGCGGCCCGGTTGATGCACTGGGTGAAGTAATTCAAAAGGATTCAAAGCTGGTCATTGCAATTGGGAGCAATAAGATAAGGAAAAAAATAGTCGAAAGATTAGCAATGCCTGCATCGATGTACGCGACATTGATTCACCCTTCCTCTTTTGTGAGCAAACGGGCTGTTGTGGAAAATGGCACAGTGGTGATGCCTAAAGCAGTCATTAATGCGGGTGCAGTCATTGGTGCTCATTCCATCGTTAATTCAGGAAGCCTTGTTGAGCATGACTGTTGTCTAGCTCCATACGTGCATGTATGTCCCGGCTCCACGCTGACAGGCGCAGTGACAGTAGGTGAGGGCACCCAGATTTCAGCGGGAGCGACGCTCGTTCCGGGAGTCAGCATTGGAGAGTGGTCCGTTATCGCAGCTGGGGCTGTCGTGACACAATCCATACCCGCATACAGGATGGCAGCAGGATGTCCGGCCGAAATAAAAAAAAGAATCGACAGCAGAGAGCGGATTTTGTAGAAAGGGGCATGTAATTTGAAGAATTCAAAAATATATCTTTCACCGCCGCATATGAGCGGGAACGAACGTGATCTAATCAAGGAAGCTTTTGAAACAAATTGGATCGCGCCGCTTGGACCTCATGTAGATGCTTTTGAACGGGAGGTGGCATCATTTGTAGGGAAGAAAGCAGCTGTGGCAGTGGTTTCAGGAACCGCCGCTATCCATTTATCATTGGCTCTTCTGGACATCAAGTCCGGGGATAAAGTCTTTTGTTCTTCTCTCACCTTTGTCGCAAGCGCCAATCCGATTCTTTATCAGGGAGCCGAACCTGTTTTCATTGATTCAGAACCCGATACATGGAATATGTCACCTCAGGCATTAGAGCGGGCAATGGAAGAATATTATTTACAAAATAATCTTCCAAAAGCAGTGATTGTAGTCAATCTTTACGGGCAAAGTGCCAAGATGGATGAAATCATCGAAATTTGTGACCGGTTTGAGGTCCCAATTGTGGAGGACGCGGCAGAATCATTCGGCTCCACCTTTAAGGGAAAGCCAAGCGGAAGCTTTGGGAAGTATGGAGTGTTCTCATTTAACGGCAATAAAATTATTACAACCTCAGGGGGAGGAATGCTGGTATCCGACGATGAAGAAGCGATCGAACGTGCACGATTTCTCGCCACTCAGGCAAGAGATCAGGCCTCCCATTATCAGCACAGCCAAATGGGCTACAACTACCGAATGAGCAATATTCTAGCTGGCCTGGGGATTGCACAGCTTCAAGTACTTGAGCTTAGGGTAGCAGCACGCAGAAAAATTTTCAATCGCTATCAAAAAGAGCTGGGAGCTTTGCCGGGAGTTACGTTCATGCCGGAGCTTGAGCAAACCAAAACCAATCGGTGGCTATCTACTCTTACGATTGACGAGGAGCTAACCAGCGTGTCCGTTAAGCAGATTCTTACACACTTGGAGAAGAATTATATAGAAGCAAGACAAGTATGGAAGCCGCTCCATCTGCAGCCGCTCTTTGAAGGAAATAAATATTTTCCTCATAGCATCGAGGAGAGCATTTCAGACAATTTGTTCGATACCGGCATCTGTTTGCCATCCGGCTCAAGTCTAACAGAAGATGATCAAACGAGAGTCATTGAACAGTTTAAAGAAGCGCTGCAAAACGCTGTGGTAAACCAGGTTGTCCTATAAATAAGAAACAATGGGGTACTTAAGATGATTGGGAAAAATATCATACAACTACGAAAAGAAAAAGGATTAACCTTATCCGAGCTCGCTGAAAAAGCAGGGGTATCAAAATCTTATCTTAGCAATATTGAACGGAATCTAAAACATAATCCATCCATTCATGTTATGGAGAAAATATCATCTGTACTAGGAGTGGAATTGAAATTTTTATTAGACGAATCATCCAGTGACAGACTATCGGAAGATTATAAATTCAATCAGTTTTGGAATGAATTGAAGGAAAATGTGACGACAGAAGATGAACTGAAAGAATATCAATTGGTGCTGGAATTTATGAAGTGGAGAAAACAACAGAAAAGATAAAGGTAAAATAACTATTTCTCATCAGATAAGGGTGTGGTTCAGTGGGAAGTAAAACAATTAGAGTCTTACAAATAGCAGGAGCAATGAATCGAGCTGGGACTGAAACCATGTTAATGAATCTGTATAGAAAAATTGACAAAAATAAATATCAATTTGACTTTGTGTCTTACAGCTCAGAAAAATCTCATTATGACGAGGAAATTGAAAGCTACGGAGGAAAAATAATTCGCTTGACTAACCCTCTTTCGATTAAACAATTAGTTGCCGCCATTAAAGTATATGGCCCATATGATGTCGTTCATTCCCACACCTTGTTTCATTGTGGAATTGCAAATTCCGCAGCAAAGATTGCTGGTGTTAAAGTGAGGATTGCACACGCTCACACTACTGATGATAACAAAGCATCCCTTGTGAGAAAAACGTATTTAAATAGTATGAGGCAACTGATTCATCTCAGCTCCACCCATTACTTAGCATGCAGCCAAAATGCAGGCTATTTTTTATATGGCAAAAAAGCAGAACAGTCCAGCAAATACTCTTACTTTCCTAACTCAATCGATTTTCATCCGTTTTTAGAACCTCCTGCTGATGAAAAAATAAAACAAATTAAAACAAAATATGAAATCGAAAATCATTTAGTCGTCGGCCATATAGGGAGATTTATTAAGCCAAAGAATCATCTGTTTTTACTGGAGATCACTAGTGAATTAGTTAAACAAGAGCCGCTCACTAAGCTCTTATTGATTGGCGAGGGAGAAGAAAAAAGGACAATTAAACAAAAAGCAAAAGAATTGGGACTTGAAAAAAACATTATTTTTGCTGGCCTGCTTGCAGATGTCGCCCCCTTGCTGCATTGTATGGATGTATTTGTTTTCCCTTCAATTTACGAGGGACTGGGTTTAGTGCTTCTGGAAGCTCAAGCGACAGGATTGCCATGTGTCGTTTCGGATGCAATACAGGAAGAAGCTGATTTGAATTTAGGTTTAATTACAAAAACAGCTTTGACAGAATCCCCAAATGCCTGGGCGAATCAGATCTTGAACGTTGCTGGAAATAAGCAAACGGATGCAATAAAAATTACACAGGCGTTTATTCACAAAAACTATACGATACCTTGTTCATTGAAGAAACTCTCATCGATTTATCAGAATCATAATGGAGGTTCTCATGAAAAATATATTGATCACCTCATTTGATATGGAAGTTGGCGGAGTGGAAAGAAGTTTAATAAATTTACTAAGTAATTTTGACTACAGCTCTTATCAAGTTGATCTACTGTTATACAGTCATACAGGAGATTTTTTGACGTTGCTCCCGACTCAACCCACATTATTAAAAGAGAATAAAACGTATAAAACGTTTAGAATGTCTATCAAAGAGACACTATTAGCAGGGAATTTACCCATAACGTTTGCCAGAACTTTTGCTAAAGTAAAAGCTAATCGAGGCTCATCTTTAGAGAAGGGGTATAAGCAAATGCAATATATGTGGAAATACTCGATTCCTTTTTTACCAAAAGTAGAGAAAGAGTATGATGCTGCAATCAGTTACTTATGGCCACACGACTTCGTAGCAAAAAAGGTGAAAGCCAAAAAGAAAATCGCCTGGATTCATACCGATTATTCTACGGTGGATACCGACGAGATAGAAGATTTAAAAATTTGGGATTGCTACCAAAGCATTATTGCGGTCTCAACTGAATGTAAAAAGGCATTTCTTTCAAAGTATCCTTCTCTCTATAAAAAAGTTGTAGTAATAGAAAATTTGAATTCTCCTGAGTTTATACGTTCTCAAGCTAAAGAAAAAATAACTCATTCAATTATAGATGATAACCGTTTCAAAATTGTTACTGTAGCAAGGTTATCTCATGCCAAAGGAATTGATAATGGGATTAAAGCGTTAAAAGAAATTAAGAATCGCGGTTATTCAGATATTGCTTGGTACGTCGTGGGATATGGAGGAGATGATCTTAAATTAAAAAAATTAATAAAAGATAATGGTTTAGAAAAAGATTTTATTTTGATAGGAAAGCAAGTTAATCCATATCCCTATGTAAAAGAGGCAGATATATATGTGCAGCCTTCTAGATACGAAGGTAAAGCGATAACTGTTACTGAAGCACAAATCCTATCAAAACCAGTATTAATTACTGACTATCCTACTTCAAAATCCCAAGTACAAGATGGACGGAATGGATTAATTTGTGAAGGTACTGTAGAAGGTATTGCAGGAGGAATTGAACAATTATATAAGAACAGAGAAATTAGAAAAAAATTAAAGTCTTTCTGCTTGAAAACAGATTTTTCTGTAAAAAGGGAAATGGAGACTTTCTATAAATTAATCTAAGCATGATTAAACAAACAGGAGGCTTTTAAATGGACAATGTTCTACTTCTTGATACTTCAGTAGGCTCCCTTAATAAAGGAGACGATATTATAATGAAATGTGTTAGATATCATTTATCAAAAATAGTACAAGATGATTATCTATTAACACTTCCTACACACGTTTCCCCTTTTCATTGGTATCAAGTAGCCAGAAATTCAAATAGGGTGAAAATATATAGTGAAGCAAAATATAAATTTGTAGGGGGTTCAAACCTTTTAACTATGGATATGCTGACGCATTTTCCTCAATGGAATATTAATATTTTTAACTATAGACCATTAAAGGGAAGCATATTATTGGGGGTAGGGGCAGGTAAAGGAAACAAAGTAAATGGTTATACAAAAATGCTCTATAAAAAGCTCCTATCGAATGAATTCGTCCACAGTGTTAGAGATGAGCGAACAAAAGAGATTATGCAAAGTATGGGATTCAAAGCGATAAATACTGGGTGTGCAACGTTATGGACATTAACTCCTGATTTCTGCAGCAAGATCCCAACTAATAAGGCGAAATCGGTTGTATTTACGCTCACTCATCATACAAAAGATTTAATAAATGATCAGCTATTAATTGATACACTGAATAATAATTATGAAATCGTTTACTTTTGGGTTCAGGACAAAGAAGATTTATCTTATTTCAATTCCTTACGCAACATTAGAAAAATCAAAATAGTTTCACCGACGTTAGAAGCTTTTGAAAACGTGTTGGCAATGGATATTGATTATATAGGCACTAGGCTCCATGGAGGTATATTTGCGATGAGACATAAGAAAAGATCTATTATTATAGAAATAGATGAAAGAGCAAGGGGCATGAGTGCAACCTATAACTTGAACCAAATTAAAAGAGAAAATATAAAAAATCTGGACGCCATGATTAACTCGAATGTTGTAACTAACGTAAATCTTGATTTCGAAAGTATTAATACTTGGGTTTCTCAATTTACAAATGAAGATATATTAAGAACCGATTTATCTGCGAGGGTAATTGGATGAGTAAGGAAGTCGTATTAGAAAAATTGGTTACTAATCAAAAGAGAGTGGATTTTTATTTTAATGTAAAAGGAGGAATTCAAAAATACTTTAAGAAGAGTAAACATCTATTCTTTAAATATAATCTTGATATAGAGGAGGTTCCTACAAGTATACTAACGATCCCTTTTATAGCAAACATTATTCCATTGGTGTGGTTAACTAATTCGAAAATTATTGTTCCTGAATTAGATCGTGCTTTTTATGATTGTTTGCCAAAATTAAAAGAAGCATATCAAGATATGTTTCCAGAAGTAAAATTGGGCGGAGAAATCTCAGTTTCAAGTATTATAGAAAATTCATATACACCAGATCATGAAGCTGCTCAATTATTTAGTGGAGGTTTAGACGCGTTAGCTACTTTTGTAAGGATTAGAGAAAAAAAACCAATTTTAATAACAGAGTTTGGTTGGCATAAAGACCATATTGAAAATAGTGAAGTTTGGATTCAAGATATGCTTCACGTTACTGAATTTGGGAAGAGAAAAAAATTAAGTAACATGTTAATCGAATCTAATTATGGGACATTCTTAAATGCTTCAATTATAGATCGTGATTTTGCGAAAAAATTAGGAGATTCCTGGTGGCATGGGCTCCACCACAGCTTAGCGATTATATCAGCAGCCATTCCAAGCGCATTTTTATTGAAGGTAGAATGCGTTTATATAGCCAGTTCGTTTTTTGAAGGATTTAAAGCAAAATGCGCCTCTGATCCAACGGTGGATAATCAAATAAGGTTTGCTTCAGGCAGAGTATTTCATGATGGATATGAATTAAATAGACAAGATAAAGTTGGCGTTCTAGTCAACTATTGTAAAAAAAATAATGAATATGAAAAATTACGTGTATGCTTTTTAAAAGAAAATAATTGCTGTAATTGTGAGAAGTGTATAAGGACAATGGTAGGGATTATAGGAGAAGGGGAAAATCCAGAAAAATTTGGTTTTGTTACATCAACTAATCTGTCTACACACATAAAGGTATTCTTGGAAGAAAACGTTAAGTACTTTAATGGGTCTAAAATCATGCAATGGAATTTAGCAAAATATAAAATGAGAGAGAACCGTGAAAACATCCAATATCAAGATCTTTTGGAATGGTTTTTGAATTATGATTTTGCTTTAGAACGGAAAAAGTCTTTAATTAAATACAGAATAACAAAATTTATCCCAATAATAAAAAGAAGAATTTATACTAAGTTAACTAATATTTTTGTACAAAATACCTAATTAGAAGGCGAATCTAAATGAGAATTCAAAACTCTATAAATAATATGGTATTTGGGGTTTCCAGTCAGCTCATAAGTATACTAATGGGTTTAGTAGTACGTACAGTTTTCATTTACACCTTAGGAGTGGAATACTTAGGGATAGATGGATTATTTACGAGTATATTATTGATGTTGTCTTTAGCGAATTTAGGTTTTGATACAGCAATGATATACAGCTTATACAAACCGCTTGCTGAAAAAGATACTTACAAAGTTCAGGCATTAATGAATTTATACAAAAAAGCGTATAGAATTATTGGATTTGCAGTCCTGGTGATTGGTCTTATGTTAATACCTTTTCTACCGTACTTAATAAATGGAAAAATACCGGTTGATAATCTTCATTTGATTTATATTTTATTTCTCATGCAGTCTGTTGTTTCTTATTTTTTTATTTATAAACAAGCAATTATCATTGCAGATCAGAGAAATCATATTATATCTAAAATACACACTTTTTTTGTGCTTTTGTCCAATATATTTCTAATAATAGTTTTATTAACTATTGGAATTTATGTTTGGGTTTTAGTTACTCAATTGGTTTTTAAAATTGTAGAAAACATATATATATCTAAAAGAGCCGATAGTATGTACTCTTATTTGAAAGAGAATCCTAAAGCAGCTTTAACTAAAGATGAGAGAAAAACTTTTTTCGAAAATCTCTATTCACTCTTCTTATACAAAATTAGTGGAGTGGTAATCAATGGATCAGATAATATTATTATTTCAGTTTTTGCAGGTATCATTTGGGTAGGTATATATTCTAATTATTTGTTAATTATCTCTACCGTATCTTCATTACTAGGATATCTTTTTTACTCCATAACTGCTAGTGTAGGAAACCTCAATGTAAGTGAAAGTAGGGACAAAAACTATTTAATATTTCGGGTAATTAATTTTTCGAATTTTTGGATATACGGGGTTTGTTCAATATCTCTTTTTATTTTAGTAAATCCATTTATTACACTCTGGATCGGAGACGAGTACTTACTGAGTATTCCCATTGTATTTACTATTATTTTGAATTTTTATACTACGGGGATGCAAAATGCTTCTACTACATTTAGAGAAACTACAGGCTTGTTTAAAAAAGGGAGATATCGACCACTCTATGCTGCAGGTATCAATATAATTATGTCGATTATTCTCGTACAGATGATCGGAATAATGGGGGTTTTTATAGGTACAATAATTAGCAGACTGTGTGTATATTTTTGGTATGATCCATATGTAATTTTTAAATATTCCTTTAGTCGTTCATCTAAAGAATATTTTCTTAGATATGCTGTTTTTACTCTCACTGTAGTTTGTTCTGGTATTCTAACAGTTTGGGTTAGCAACTTAGTTGAATCAGACCAATTAATAAATTTGTTTTACAAATTAGCTGTAGCTTTAACTCTTCCAAATTTAGTGTTTTTTCTAGTGTTTAGAAAATCAGAAGAGTTTTTATACTTGAAAAATGTTGTTAATTTATTAAAAGACAACTTCTATAAACGACGAACAAACGTCATCCAAATAAAAAACTATTAAGTTAATTATTCAGTTGACTTGTAGAGAAATAAATGTAAAATATAAGTATAAAGTTCTTTATTAAGAACATAATTAGTTGTCTTAACACTCTAATGTAATACCAATTTTTTTTCGATTAAACGTTCTTTAAAAAGAACAATGAGTTTGGAGGAGAATCTATGAGCGCGATTGCTGGAGTTCTTAATTTTGATAGGCATGAGCCGGTCAATCCCGAATACGGGAAGACGATGATGGCAGCACTAGCTCATTTTCCTTCTGACGATCGACAGGTATTTTTAAAAGACAATGTTTTTATCGGGTGTCACGCGCAATGGGTTACTCCTGAATCGATTGGGGAGAAACAGCCTTTTTACGATTATGATTTACAGATGGTTATTACAGCAGATGCAATTCTCGATAATCGAAAGGAACTTTGTGAGAGGCTTGGGGTGAAGAAATATGATCGCAAGCAGATATCTGACTGTCAGCTGATCCTTCTCGCTTATGACAAGTGGGGACGTGACTGTCCGAAGCATCTGATAGGTGATTTCGCTTTTATGATCTGGGATGAGAAAAAGCAAAAAGCTTTTGGGGCGAGAGATTTGTCCGGTTATCGAACGTTGTACTATCTGAAAAATGATTCATGTTTTGTCTTTTGTACACTTCTTAAGCCGTTTTTTTCCTTGCCCTTTATCGATAGGAAACTAAATGAGTCCTGGCTGGCCGAGTACCTGGCGATTACAGGGATGATTGATACATTGGATGCAGCTTCCACTCCCTATCAATCCATTAATCAGGTGCCTCCTTCCCATTCAATAGAAATAGAGAATGGTGCCGTTTCTATTCAACGGTATGGCAGCCTGTATAGCACCGAACAATTGAATTTAAAATCAGATGGAGAGTATATTGAAGCCTTTACGGAAGTGTTTACAAGAGCTGTTAATGACCGTCTGAGGACCCACCGCAATGTTGGTTCACAGCTAAGCGGAGGACTTGATTCCGGCTCGGTGGCGAGTATAGCGGCAAAAAAATTACGCCAGTCCAATAAAGATCTTTATACATTCAGCTACATTCCTCCAAAAGATTTTGAGGATTATACGAAAGGGCATATGCAGCCAAATGAAAGTCCATCAATCAATTCTACTTTGTCGTTCATTGGAGGAAAGAAGCACCATTTTTTGGACTTTGAAGGCAAGGATTCCTTTTCAATCATTAATGAGATGTTAGAGGATATGGAGATGCCTTATAAATTTTTTGAAAATTCCTTTTGGCTTCAGGGAATGTTTGAAGAAGCTTCTAAACATGACATTGGCATTTTATTAAATGGCGACCGCGGAAATTTTACCATCTCCTGGGGTTCAGCGCTGGATTATTATGGACAGCTTTTACGAACGCTGAGATGGCCGCGCCTCTACCAAGAGCTTAACCATTACAGCTCCATTATGAAGGGAAAAAGATTGGGTCTGCTTCCTTTGATCTCAAAGCTCGCTTATCCAAAAATGAATTTTTATCTGGAAACTAGAAATAAACCGGTTAACCATTCAGTCATTAACCACGAGTTTGCAGGGAGGATGCAAATTCAGGAAAAGTTAAAGACGCATCAATTTGCTCAAACTGGCTGGCTGGCACCTGGAACGCCATCCAAATCCAGAAAAAAATTGCTGAATGATTTATATCCCTGGAACTACGGAAATACCCTCACGGCAAAGCTTTCTATCAAGCATGGATTATGGAAAAGAGATCCGACAAATGATAGTCGTGTTGTTCAGTTTTGCTTATCTGTTCCAGACCATCAATTTGTGCAAAAAGGAATGGATCGGGCGTTGATAAGAAGATCTATGAAAGGCTATTTGCCGGACGATATTAGACTCAATCAGCGTGTCAGAGGTGCGCAGGGACTCGATTGGGTACACCGGGCTGCTCCACACTGGAACCAGCTAGTAGAAGAATCGAAACGGATGCTGAGTGACCAATTCTTCACAGAATATGTACAGCCTGCCCCATTACAGCAAGCCTTCAAAACACTTCAACAAGGTCCCAATGTCAAAAAGGGGCTTGATCCAGACTATCGGCTAATTATGCGAAATCTCATTCTGTACCGCTTTCTTAAAACATTTAATTGAAAGGGGGTGAAATAATGAAAAAGGAATGGAAAAAGCCAGAAGTTGAATTGCTGACAGTTCAAATGACGATGCTTGGAGAAGATGGAGATTTTTTGGATAATGATTTTCCAGATGGCACACCTCGTGGCGATCTAACTTTCAGCTAATCCCGAACTCGTATTCGTATTTATTGAATACATAGCCTCTGTAGGAATCCTTACAGGGGCCTTGTATTACAGTTGATCTAGTTCTTTAATCCTTATCTAACCATACACTACTGGAGGACAAATTATGGAAGAGCGTACCGCTTTTTATCGCTATCAAGCGTTTGGGTTGTCTATTTCAAGTGAAATGGAGATCCAGGAACTTCCTGCTGCAACGATGCCTCAAACAGATGTTTATATTGCCCGAAAGGCACTCAGGACCTACTGGGAGAATCGTCCGGCCGATCAAAAGTATTTTTATATAAAAGAAGATTTTGTCATGTTTGAAATAGAAGATACAGCCATTTTTCTGATTGAAAAAGGGACGCATATTTATGTGGATGCTTTTCATGACTCTAAGCATGATCAAGTATGTCTTTACCTTCTTGGAACATGTATGGGATCGATTTTAATGCAGCGTAAAATTCTGCCTCTTCACGGCAGTGCAGTGGCAATCGATGGGAAGGTTTATGCGATTGTTGGAGATTCAGGGGCGGGGAAATCAACACTCGCTGCAGCTTTTCTTCGCAGAGGATATAAGCTGTTAAGTGATGATGTGATTCCTGTCACCTTGACTGAGCAGGGAATTCCGATGGTAACGCCTGCCTATCCGCAGCAAAAGCTATGGATTGAAAGTCTGGAGCAGTTTGGAATGGATTCTGGCCATCTGCGTCCCATTATTCAACGGGAAACGAAATTTGCTGTTCCTGTGACTGAACAGTTTTTAAATGAGAGATTGCCGCTTGCAGGTGTGATTGAGCTGATGAAAACAGAAGAAGACAGGATTGATCTTCAGCCCATTCATAATCTTCACCGGTTCCAGCTGCTATTTGCCCACACGTACCGTAAATCTTTTATAGAACGGCTTGGCCTCGTCCAATGGCATTTTACCCTTTCAGCAAGAATGCTTAATCAGCTTTCCCTATATCAGCTTAAAAGACCAGTTCAGTCGTTTACAGCCAATGAATTGGCAGATTTAATCCTATCCACTATTCAAAAGGAGTCGGTGCACGTATGAACGATACACAAGCGTTAAGTAAGGAGCAGACTGTCGCACAGCAGCCCGGGAATGTCGTCAGCAATATGGATGGAGAAATTGTCATGCTGAGTATTGAAAATGGAAAATATTATAATTTGGGTGAAATTGGCGGAGCGATATGGGAGAAAATCGAACAGCCTATGAGTATATCCTCTCTGATTGATGGGCTGATGGAAGAGTACGAGGTGGATGCTTTTGAATGTGAGCAGCAGGTCATGAGTTTTCTTGATCAATTAGCGAAAGAAAATCTAGTTGCCATTACGGACGCGAAATGAGTACATGGACAGGTGAGTTTAAAAAGGGAGGAAGTCTTATGAATAAAGTTAAGGCTTTTTTCTCGTTAAATAAAGAAGTTAAGGGGCTTCTTATTGAAACGTATGTTCATCTTGCTAAAGCCAGAATCGCAAAGATAAAGCCATTTTCCGAGATTGCCCCAACACTTGGTGAACATATGAAGGAAACGTCTTTTGAACCTGAACCGGAAAGCAAACGGGTGCTGGCAAGCGTTTCGCAGTCTGTTAACCTTATGAGCAAATATACATTTTGGGAAAGTCAGTGTCTGGTTAAGGCAATCGCTGCGATGAGGATGCTTGAAAAAAGGAAAATAGAAAGTACGCTGTATTTAGGAACAGGAAGGGACGAACACGGTAAGCTTGCGGCACATGCCTGGCTAAGGAGCGGACCGTATTACATTACGGGATCTGAAGGAATGGACAAATATACAGTTGTCGGGAAGTTTGCCAAGAGGATTCCCGTCAAAAGGCAGGAGAATGAAGATGAACCAGACATTTAAACTCAACCAGTCCAGTCTGTCAAATGAAGTTCTCTTATTGCTTGATCTGATCACACAAGATCCTGAAACTGCCCAGATTAATAAAGAGTTAGTGAAGAAAATAGATTGGAATCTATTTATTACCCAGGCCTTCCACCATCGGATCTACCCAGCTCTATTGCCAAGAATCAGTCAGTCAAACGAGATTCCTGAGCACGTAAAATCGGTGCTCACTTCTGAGTTTAAACGGAACACACTGACGATGCTATATTTAAGCGCAGAAATGGAGAAGGTTCATCAGCTGTTTTCCAAAGAATCCATTCCGACTCTTTGTCTGAAGGGACCTGTACTGGCTCACAAGCTCTACGGTGATTTGTCTTTGCGCACCTCCAATGATCTTGATATTCTCATTCCCATGAAGGATATTGAAAAAGCAGAGGCATTGCTGGTAAAAGAGGGCTATCAAAAAGATGATTATATTCATTCCGTCCTGAATGACTGGAGATGGCGCCACCATCATATGACCTACTCTCACCCTGTGAAAAAAACAAAAGTTGAAGTTCACTGGCGACTCAGTCCCGGGCCAGGTAAAGAGCCAGGGTTTAATGAGCTTTGGAGCCGCAGAGTCAAGTCAGCGCTTCCTCATTCTTCTGTTTATATGCTAGGAAACGAAGACCTCTTTTTGTTTCTTGCGTCACACGGCGCACGTCACGGGTGGTCCAGACTCCGCTGGCTGATGGACATAAAACAGCTCATGAAACAGGAGATGGACTGGCAGCTTCTATCCACCCTGTTAAAGAAAAATTATATCGAGCATATAGCAGGACAAAGCATCGTATTGGCCCAGCAGCTTTTACAGGCTGAGTGTACCTCCGCTGCTGAATGCCTCGCTTCAACTCAGCGGTCTCAGAAGCTTGCACAGGATGCGATGTTTTATTTGGAATCCATGATTAATTTGCATACAGATCCGGTCCCTGAAGACGTATCCACCTATCATCAAAAGCATTTATTTACGCTTATGTCTCCCCATCAAAAAAGCTTGTATTTTTTGAGTACGCTGCACCCGTATGCAGAGGATGCCAAAACACTGCCACTGCCGCAGCAGCTTCACTTTCTTTATTTTCCTCTTCGGCCGCTGTTAGTCATGTGGAGAAAAAGAAGTAAACATGCAATGCCTTAGGAGGATTTAAATGAAGGATATTCTCTTTTTTTTAAAGCAAATCCATTCGTATTCAGGAAACGTGCTCTATGTAAACCTTGCAGCGATGATTGTCATTGGATTGCTGGAGGGAGCGGCGATTTTACTGCTCATACCGATGATTTCGTTAAGCGGCATTATTGATATAAATATAGAAGGCATCCCATTGATCGGCCTATTTTCTTTTTTACGTGACATTCCTCCATCCATCGGTCTTCCTCTGGTGCTTGGTGTTTTTGTTCTGCTGGCTGCAGGGCAAAATTTAATGCACCGGACGGTTACAATTCGCAATGCAACGATTCAGCACGGATTTTTACGTCATTTACGTATGGAAACGTACCGGAATCTTCTCTTCTCAAACTGGAGTTTTTTTATCCAAAAAAGAAAGTCGGACATTATCAATATCCTTACTACAGAAATCTCAAAAGCAAATGGCGGAACACATTCTGTACTGCAGTTTATGTCTTCTATCATTACAACCGCCATTCAAGTTGGACTCGCCTTTCTACTGGCTCCGTCCATCACGATCTTTGTCATGCTTTGCGGACTTGTCCTCATTTATTTTAATCGCCGTTTTTTAAAGCGGTCACTTGCGCTTGGGAAAAGAAATTTTCTATTAACCAAGGAATACATTGGCGGAATTACAGACCAGATGAATGGAATTAAAGATATTAAAAGCAACACGCTCGAACATTCCCGGATGGATTGGTATACAGGAATCACGAAAGGAATGCAAAATGAACAGATTGAATACTTAAAACTAAAAACAACCTCGCAGCTGTATTATAAAATGGCATCAGCTGTTTTAATTGCCGTTTTTGTTTATCTGTCCATCCGATTATTTAACGCTCAGGCGGCTCAATTGGGACTAATCGTGATTATCTTTTCACGTCTATGGCCCCGTGTTGCCGGAATTCAGGCTTCACTTGAACAAATTGCTACCGTCCTTCCTTCCTTTAAAGCTGTGAAAGCGCTGCAGCATGAATGCAAGGGTGCACAGGAATTCAGCCTGCACCAAAATGATGCAGAGCCGATTTCATTTGCTCATCAAATCGAATGCCGCAATGTGTTTTTCCGGTATAACCAGCAAGAGCCGAAAAACACATTAGAAAATATAAATCTTGTTCTGCCTTCCTTTAAAATGACAGCCTTTGTCGGAAGATCAGGTGCAGGAAAAAGTACGCTTATCGATTTAATTATGGGGTTAAATAAGCCCGAATCCGGTCAGCTGCTTATTGATGGAGTGGAGTTAACAAAGGATAACCTGCTATCGCTAAGACAAGCTATCTCATATGTTCCGCAGGATCCATTTCTGTTTAATACAACAATCAGAGAAAATCTGCTTCTTGTAAAACCGGATGCTTCAGATGAGGATCTTTGGGAAGCTCTATCCTTTGCCTGTGCCGATCAGTTTGTCAAAAGATTGCCGAATAAACTAGATACGTTGATTGGCGATAGAGGGATCAAGCTTTCAGGAGGAGAAAGACAGCGTCTTGTTATTGCGAGAGCCATTTTGCGAAAGCCGTCTATTTTAGTTCTGGATGAAGCCACCAGTGCACTGGACAGCGAAAGCGAGGCCCGTATTCAGGAAGCCCTTGAACGGTTAAAAGGAAAAATGACGATTTTAGTCATTGCCCATCGTCTGTCTACCATTCGAAATTCTGATCAGGTCGTCGTGCTTGAAGACGGGAAAGTGATCCAGCAGGGGGGCTTCAACCAGCTTTCTCAGGAAAAAAGCAAAGTGTTCAGCCATCTGCTGAAAAGACAAATGGAAGTGGCTCCTTAAAAACGAATTAAAAGAGGCAGGATGCGTGAAAAAAAAGACTGGCTGTATCTCATTCTTTATTTTATTTATTGCTGGACTTGCAGGGTTTATCTATTGGGACAATAACCGGATTACTGTTGTAGAGCAGGGGGTGCACGTGCCGGAGATTTCAAGTGAATTTAATCAATTTCGAATTCTTCAGATCAGTGACCTTCATGAGAAAACGTTCGGAAAAAATCAATCAAGACTGATTAAAAAAATCAATGCCATTGAGTATGATGCTATCCTGTTTACTGGAGATATGATGGATGACCCGGAAGAAACAAATTGGACTGCTTTTTTTGAGCTGCTGGAAGGAATTCAGAATAAAGAGCACGCCTTCTATGTGCCGGGCAATACAGATCCGGAAAGCTATATTCTTAATGACAGCGGCACGATTGAAAAAAGCCTCTATATAAACGAAATGGAAAAACGGGGAGTCTTGCTCCTTGAGTCTATTAACACGATTGAAAGAGGACAGGAGAGCCTTCATATTGTCCAGTTTGATACAGCGGTCATGAATCCTGATGAAGATTTTGAGCCGTTGAACGGAAGAGTCACAAGAACCATTGAAAATGAGCCTGCTTATATAGCTTATCAAAATGAGCAGTTAAAACTGTTTTCACGTTTAGAAGGCCAGGAACAGGAAGCAATTATTGCACTTAGCCATTACCCGATCGTTGATGTGCAAATCGATTACCTGAAAGACCAAAAGCATTTCAGGGATTTCAGTTTGATCCTCGCTGGTCATTATCACGGAGGTCAAATTCGTCTTCCTATTTTAGGTGCTTTGTTCGTACCTGAAGCCTGGTATGACAACGGAGGGATTTTGCCTCCATCAGACAGAGTAAGCGGACTGTGGGAGTATGAGGGGACCAAGCAATATGTAAGTACAGGACTTGGCAGCAGTGATGCGTTATCTTTTTTAAACTTCAGGCTGTTTAATCCTCCACAACTAAATCTCCTCACTTTACATTCAGAAAAGAGCGGCGACCATTGAGTTGCCGCTCTTTTTTGGGTTGCGCTGATTTATACAGCCGGCTGCAGCAGCTTAGCCTGCATAAGTCTTTGGCGTACGGTAATGCCAATCCATGCAGCTAAAAGAGCTTTAATAACGCCAACTGCCAGGAATGGGTACACACCTGCTGCTAGAGCGGCAGTCCAGTTCATATCAAACAAGATCTTGAGCCAGATGGTCCCACATGCAAGGGTCACGACCATGCCTGCTAAATTTGCCGCAATCGCCATCTTCAGTGTAAAAGAGGTTTTTTCTAAAATGAGTCCTGTTGCATAAGCCGCAGCAATAAATCCGACAATATAGCCCGCCGTTGGCCCCACCATAACATGAGCGCCTCCACTAAACCCTGCAAATACCGGCAGGCCAGCCATTCCAATCAGCATATAAACCACCATTGTGATGGCGCCGTAGCGGCTGCCCAGTATAGTGGCAGCAAGTCCTACTGCCAGCGTCTGACCGCTGATAGGGATTAGCGGCAGTGGAATTTCCACCTGCGCTAAGATAGCCGTTATGGCCGCAAAAATTCCGCAATTGATCAGCATCCTCAATCGATAATTCTCCATATGATCCTCCTTTTTTGTAAACCAATTATACTATTAAGTTAACACAAATTCTTTTCGCTCACTATCCTTAATTTAATTTTTTACGAGCTGGAAGAACTATTTTTTAAAAAATATTTCCATTCACCTTTAAGTTGTTATACAATACATTATATTAAATATAACTGTTATATAACAAAAGGAGGAAGAAGATGATTCAAATGAATAAGTTGAAAATTGACCCTTTATTTTATTCATTTATTGAAAAGGAAGCATTGCCGGGATCAGAGGTGGACAGTCAGGCATTCTGGCAGGGGTTCAGTAAGATTATTCATGGTTTATCACCGGAAAATAGAAGACTGCTTGAAGAAAGAAAGAGGATGCAGGAGCAAATTAATCAGTGGCACTGCCGGCAGAATTGGAAGCAAATGAGGGGGGAGTATGAAAGATTTTTAAAAGAAATCGGCTACATTGAAAGCGAAAAAGAGCCGTTCTCGATTACAACCGAGCAAGTGGATCGTGAAATCGCTTCACAAGCAGGTCCGCAGCTTGTCGTGCCGGTTAACAATGCCCGCTATGCCATCAATGCTGCAAATGCACGCTGGGGCAGTTTATACGATGCGCTGTATGGAACAAACGTAATTGATGAAGCCGAAGGGGCAGAAAAGGGAACCGCCTATAACCCAGTCAGAGGCCGCAAAGTCGTGGACTATGCCAAAACCTTTCTGGATCAAATTGCGCCACTGCAAAGCGGTTCACACAAAGAGGTAACACAGTATTTAATAGAGGGCGGTAAACTGCATGCCGCTGTAAACAAAGAAACCACACGTCTTAAAGATGAGAGACAATTTGCAGGCTGGCAGGGGGAAGAGGAAAATCCGTCCGCGGTTTTACTGCTGAATCATGATCTTTACATCGATATTCAATTGGACAGAGCTCATCCTGTGGGGAAAACAGATCCAGCTGGTGTAAAAGATGTTGTGATGGAGGCCGCAATTACAACCATTATGGATTGCGAGGATTCCGTTGCGGCTGTTGATGCAGAGGATAAGGTGCTTGTGTATCGAAATTGGCTCGGGTTAATGAAGGGAACTCTTTCTTCTGTTTTTCAAAAAGGGGATAAAGAGGTCACCAGAAACCTGAATGAGGACAGAAGCTACCTCTCACCAGACGGCAGTGAGCTGATTCTGCCTGGGCGTTCGCTGCTGCTTGTGCGGAATGTAGGTCATTTAATGACATCTTCTATGGTGCTTGATCAAGAGGGCCAAGAGGTCCCCGAAGGCATCATAGATACAGTGGTCACAAGTTTGCTGGCGAAACATGATCTGCTTCGTAAAGGAAGAATGAAAAACTCAGCTGCCGGCTCTGTTTATATTGTAAAGCCGAAAATGCACGGCTCAAAGGAGGCTGCCTTTGCAAATAAATGCTTTAATCAGGTTGAAGACCTTCTTGGACTTGAACGATACACCTTAAAAATAGGGGTCATGGATGAAGAAAGACGTACGTCTCTTAATCTTGCAAACTGTATTTTTGAAGTGAAGGAAAGAATCGTATTTATAAACACAGGATTTTTAGACCGTACAGGAGATGAAATCTATACCTCGATGCTTGCAGGAGCAATGGTGCGGAAAAATGAAATGAAAAGCACTGACTGGCTTCAGGGGTATGAGAAATCAAATGTAGATACGGGATTAAACTGCGCGTTGCCAGGTCGTGCCCAAATCGGCAAGGGAATGTGGGCGATGCCGGATCAAATGAAGGAAATGATGGAGCAAAAGCACACACATCTTGAAGCAGGCGGCAATACAGCATGGGTTCCATCGCCAACCGCTGCCACTTTACATGCACTTCACTACCACCAGCTGCGCGTTAAAGACATCCAAAAAGATCTTTTGCAGCAGACGAAAAACAGAAAGCCCGAAATCCTGACGCTGCCTCTTTTGGAAGGAAGCTGCACAGCAGAAGAAATTCAGCAGGAGCTCGACAATAATGTTCAGGGGTTACTTGGATATGTGGTGAGATGGGTGGAGCATGGAACAGGCTGCTCAAAGGTGCCGGATATCCACCATATCGGCTTAATGGAAGACCGGGCAACACTGCGGATCTCAAGTCAGCATCTTGCCAACTGGCTGGAGCATGGTTTGTGTTCAAATGAACAAATGATGGAGACGTTAAAGCGAATGGCTGAAGTGGTGGATCATCAAAATGCCAGAGATCCGCAGTATCTTCCCATGGCACAAAATTTCGAGCGATCCATCGCCTTTCAAGCAGCGTGTGAACTGATTTTTGAAGGAAAAAATCAGCCTTCAGGATACACAGAGCCTATTTTACACCGCCGCCGCAAAGAGTTTAAAGCACGCTCCTATGCTGCAAGAATATAAGTAAAATTTGTATTATATAACAGCATAACAAAATTAGTTTGTGCAAATCTGCCTTGGTGTATAGAACTTTTACTGTTCCAATAAAAAAATTTATATGCAACTGTTATAAAACAGTTGCATATAAATAAATACTGTTATATATTAGTTTCACACAAAACATTTAGGAGGATGATAATATGCAAGTTCAACAGACCCAAACGACAAGCAGAGATTTAATTGAACGCTGGATTGTTCAGCATGTTTTGGAAGGACGTTCTGACGAAGAGCTCGAGGGAACCATGTTTGTTTACGGCAATGAAGCATATACGCTTGAGCAAACCTCACAGGGCGCTCTTTCAATAAAGGAGCATTCCGTATCTAAAGTCATTGTTTTCCGTAAAAAAGAAGAGGCAGATCCAGCCAATATGTGCCGTGCTTGCGGACTTGATTATTCCAGCTTTAAAGAAGCCATTGAATGCTGTGCCGATGTAGACTGATATTTTTTTGGATTAACTGTTATATAACAATAAAATAATATTTATTATGTATTAAAACAATAAAGGGGATGAATAAATATGAGTAATGATAAACAACTTGAACAGCTGGCTGAAAACTGGAAGCAGGATCGATGGAGCGGGGTGGAACGGCCTTACACAGCCCAAGATGTGATCAAGCTTAGAGGATCAGTAGTCGTGGAGCAGACGCTCGCGAAAATGGGTGCTGAACGGCTATGGGAGCTTGTTCATACAGAAGACTACGTAAATGCGCTTGGGGCGCTTACAGGAAACCAGGCGATGCAGCAGGTTAAAGCGGGATTAAAAGCGATTTATTTGAGCGGCTGGCAGGTAGCGGCAGACGCTAATCTGTCGGGTCATATGTATCCTGATCAAAGCCTGTATCCGGCCAATAGTGTCCCTCAGGTCGTTAAAAAAATCAATCAAACCCTGCAGCGCGCAGATCAGATTCAACAGGCAGAAGGAGAGGGCGATACATACTGGTACGCCCCGATTGTAGCGGATATGGAAGCCGGGTTTGGGGGAACGCTGAATGTGTTTGAACTGACAAAGGCCATGATTGAAGCAGGTGCTGGAGGGGTTCATTTAGAAGATCAGCTTTCGTCAGAAAAGAAATGCGGTCATCTTGGCGGGAAAGTGCTGCTGCCTACACAGACAGCTGTAAGGAATTTAATTGCGGCCCGTCTTGCAGCGGATGTGATGGGTGTGCCGACTGTTATTATTGCAAGAACCGATGCCAATGCGGCGAATCTTATAACGAGTGACGTAGACCCTTATGATCAGCCTTTTATTAAAGGGGAACGTACACCGGAAGGCTTTTATCATACGCAGGAAGGAATTGATCAGGCGATAGCACGCGGTCTTGCCTATGCACCTTATGCGGATTTGATCTGGTGTGAAACCTCTGAGCCGAATATTGAAGAAGCGAGAAAATTTGCGAGTGCAATCCACGAGAAGTTTCCGGGTAAAATTCTTGCTTATAATTGCTCTCCTTCTTTCAACTGGAAAATGAAGCTGGACGAAGATACCATTGCAAGCTTTCAAAAAGAACTTGGCAAAATGGGCTATAAATTTCAATTTGTTACATTAGCCGGGTTTCATTCGCTTAATTACGGAATGTTTGAGCTTGCAAGAAGCTACAAGGATCGGGGAATGGCTGCGTATTCAGAGCTGCAGCAGGCTGAATTCGCTGCAGAAGAAAACGGCTATACTGCCACTCGTCATCAGCGGGAAGTAGGAACCGGTTACTTTGACGCTGTATCACTGGTGATCTCCGGTGGAACCTCCTCCACTACGGCCCTAACAGGATCAACAGAAAGCGAGCAATTTCAAAAGGCATAGGCACAGTAAGCTGGACTGGAGGTAACAAAGCGTCCGTCTGAAGCGCGGCGCACCGGTCAACGAGCTTGAGACATTTTTGTCTCAAGCTCTTTTTATAAGATTTACCTCACTCCTAAAAAAATCCCACCAAAACTCACATTCCTTTCATTTTCATTCAACTTCCCTTACGATCATAGGTATTCAAATGTAAAACTGAAAAATGATTAAGGAGGAGCTTATGTCACGTCTGATCGAGAAACAGCTGCAGGAATTTAAAGAAGAGCATAAAAATAAAGGATGTTTGTTGGTTCGCTGTCCGGATCAGCCGGGAATCGTCGCATCGATTTCACGCTTTCTTTTTCAATACAACGCCAATATCATCACGTCTAATCAGTATTCGTCAAATCCGGAGGGCGGCGATTTTTTCATTCGCATTGAATTTGCGAGCCCATCTCTCCATGAAAATAAAATAGAAATAAAAAAATCCTTTGAAGCGATTGCAGAGAACTTTTCAATGGATTGGAAAATGACATTTCCTTCAGAGGTAAAGCGAACGGCGATATTTGTTTCGAAGGAGCTTCATTGTATACGTGAGCTGTTATTTGAATGGCAGAGCGGGGATTTGATGACAGACATCGTGGTGGTGATCAGCAACCACGAGGAAGCAAGAGAGCTGGTAGAGGGCTTCGGCATTCCCTTTTTACATTTGCCTGCAAGCAAGGAAAATCGTCGTGAAGTTGAAACACAGCAGCTTAAATGGCTTGAAGAATACGAAGTGGACTTAATTGTTCTGGCCCGATATATGCAGATTCTGACACCTGTTTTTGTAGAAGCTCATCCAAAAAAAATTATTAACATCCACCATTCGTTTTTACCGGCCTTTGTCGGCGCACGTCCATATGACCGTGCCTATCAGCGCGGGGTTAAGCTCATCGGGGCGACAGGACATTATGTTACAAATGATTTGGACGAAGGACCAATTATTGAACAGGATATTAATCGTGTGGATCACACAGATAATATCGAAGCGATGAAAAAAATCGGCCGTTCCATCGAGCGAAGTGTTTTGGCTCGTTCTGTTAAATGGCATCTCGAAGACCGTATCATTGTACATGGAAATAAAACCATTGTTTTTTGATGGAGACCGGTTCATTTCCGCTGCGGCCGGAGGCTTTCCGCGTGGTGGGAGGTGAGCCCCTTGATGCTTTCGCATCTACGTGGTCTCACCCTTCCCGCTGCATCACGCAGGAGCCCCCGTCCTCCGCTGCAATGAACCTATTCTGTCATAGTGCGACTTATTTATATCATGTGTAACAAGTTTTAATTGCACTTACAGCAGATAATCATTTTTGAAAAGAAGTAGAACGTTTCATTTCCGCTGGGGCTTGAGGCTTTCCGCGTGGAGCGCAGCGACCATGTCAAAGGGACTGGGACACATCTAAAAAAGGTATAGAGAATGAGGAAGTATTAATAAATAGTATGAGGAGAACGGAGCGGAAGGTGGCGACTCCTGCAGGATATGACGGCAAGCTGAGACTTTTCAGGGTCTTGCCCTGTAAAGGCTCAGCGCCGTCCCTGCGGAAAGCGTCCGCCTGAAGCGCAGTGAACCGGTCAAAGAGCTTGAGACACTTTTGTCCCAAGCTCTATTCCTTTTGGAATCAGGCTGATTTAGTACCGATCTCACAGGTCTTTAGGAGTATAATTCAGCTTTTTAAACAGTTCAGTTCTTTCATCGTTCGTTAAGTCACGCCATTGGCCTTTTTCCAGTCCATCAAGGTGAATATTCATAATTCGGATCCGGGTCAATCTTTTTACGGTATAGCCCAGTGCTGTACACATTCTTCTGATCTGGCGGTTTAAGCCTTGCGTCAGGGTTATTTTGAACACATGACTGGATAGTTTGTCTACTTTACAAGGCAGGGTTTTTGTATCAAGAATGGACACACCCTGTTCCATCTGCTTTAGGAAGTAATCGGATACAGGCTGGTCGACAGTCACAATGTATTCTTTCTCGTGTTTGTTTTCAGCTCTCAAAATTTCATTAACGATATCTCCATCATTGGTGAGCAAAATGAGCCCTTCAGAATCTTTATCAAGCCGGCCAATATGAAAAATACGCTGAGGATGATTAACAAAATCAATGATGTTTCCCTCAATATGGCGTTCTGTTGTGGATGTAATGCCAGCCGGCTTATTTAAGGCAATGTACACATTGTTTTTTTCAAGTACAATCGGTTTTCCATCAACCGTCACAATATCCTCCTGCTCTACACGACTGCCAAGCTCGGCTAACTCCCCGTTAATTTTGACACGACCTTCTTCAATCCATTTATCTGCACCGCGGCGAGATGAAATTCCCGCTTCGCTTAAAAATTTATTAATTCGCACGTATAACACACCTTTTTGTTCATATGTGCTTCAACGATACCTTACTTCGCCTTCGAAGCGCAACTGCCATACTATTTATTTGTATAGTACGGTTTTAAAAGGGGAGCCTACTATATGCCGTTCTATAAAAAGGAGGAGGAAACAGCAATGACACAAAATAAGCCTAATCCGGATAACCGGGCAGATAATGCAGAAAAGCTAAAAGAAATGGTGCAAAACACAATTGGCAATATGGAAGCAGCAGAAGAAACGATGGCTTTTGCGGATGGCAAGGATAAGAAAGCAATTGAAGAGAAAAATAAACGCCGCCAGGACAGCATTGATGCGATGCGAAATGAAATTAAAGACGAGTCACGACAATAAAAAATGACTAAACAAAGAACCTGTGACATTGTCACAGGTTCTTTGTTGTACCCTATTTACTTTCTTCAATAATTTCAGCCACAATTTCATAGGAGCGCATGCGTTCAGCGTGATCATATATCTGTGAAACAATCATCAGCTCGTCTGCGTCGGTTTCATGTAAGAATTGCTGTAATTTAGTTCTGACCGTTTCCTTGCTGCCGATAATGGAAGAGCCAAGCTGCTGTTCGAGTGCCGCTTTTTCATACGGAGACCAGATCTCATCCATGTTTTCTACTGGAGGAGGAAGCGGTGATTCTGTACTGCGTATTAAATTTAGAAAGGCCTGCTGCAGGGTGGTAGCAAGGTACTGGGCTTTTTCGTCTGTTTCTGCAGCGATCACATTCACCCCAACCATCGCATGTGGTTTTTCTAATGTATCGGATGGTTGAAAGGCCTTTCTGTATACATCCAGCGCCGGCAATGTGTTGTCTGGTGAGAAATGACTGGCAAAGGAAAATGGAAGACCCAGCTGACCTGCAAGCTGTGCACTGAATCCGCTGGAACCAAGCAGCCAGACAGGAACAGAGAGTCCTTCTCCCGGAACTGCCCGAACCATAGCCTTATGTTCACTAAGGTCAGGGTTAAAGTAAGAGCGGAGTTCCATTAAAAGCTCAGGGAAATCCTGTCCATTGCTGCGATTTCTTCTTAGTGCATGAGCTGTACGCTGATCCGTCCCTGGTGCCCGTCCCAGACCAAGATCGATTCTTCCGGGGAACAGGGATTCAAGAGTACCAAATTGCTCAGCAATAATTAACGGGGCATGATTTGGAAGCATAATTCCGCCTGATCCAACGCGAATTGTACTTGTGCCTGCGGCAACATGACCAATTAAAACGGCTGTGGCTGAGCTTGCGATAAAAGGCATATTATGATGTTCAGCGAGCCAGAAACGATTATAGCCAAGCTTTTCAGTATGCTGTGCAAGTGACAGTGTGTTTTTAAAAGCATCAGCGGGTGTTGCGCCGGCTACAATCGGGGATAAATCTAAAACCGAATATGGAATCGTACTTAGTTTTTTCGTCATAAAACCATCTGCTTTCACTAAATTTGATTCAAAGGCTCTTTCGTTTGAATCTTTAACTAGTGTAGCAAGTTTGGATTCATTGGAACATTTTAATGCTTGAAGGATCTTTAAAGGCTATTATCATGCTCAAGAAAGAACCTGTTGAATCCATACAAAAACCCGTCAGCAGACGGGCTAAGAACAATAATTAAATTATAGTTTGATAAAAAGTTACTCTGCCTTTTCCTTTGTTTTTCGAATGATAAAGCGCTTGATCTGCATAAGAGATCAGCGTATGGAAATCATTCTCATCAGCAGGGAAGAGTGAGATCCCGATACTGCAGCCAATAGCGGCAAACGATCCCTCATTAAGTGGTACTGGCTTATTAATTTCCTGGATAATTTTAAGAGCCAATTGTTCAGGCACCTCTGTACCATTTTCACTAAAGGGCAGCAGAATTATAAATTCGTCTCCGCCAACCCGGGATACAAAGGCAGCATCAGGGACCTGGCTTCTTAAAATTTCAGCCACATGCTGCAATGTAAGGTCTCCAGCGTGGTGTCCAAACGTATCATTAACTTGTTTAAATCCGTCTAAATCCATATAAAAGAAAGCGAGCTTTTCTCCATCCAATTTAGCTTCTCTAATCATTTGTGAGGTGGAAAGCTCCAACAGAATTCTGTTTGGTAGACCGGTTAGGGAATCCCGATAGGCCATCCCTTCCATTTTTAAAAGATTTGATTCTGTAGTACTTATGGTTTTAACCATCAGCTGCAGAGAAGAGGATAAGTCTTCTATTTCTTTGATGCCTGTGTACACAGGGAAGTGCATATTTTTTCCTGTTGAAAAGAGCTGCGCCTGGCTTGAAATCTCATTAAGCGGCTTTGCGATTTTACCGGCGATCACCCAGCCGATTAAGGAGAAAAATACAGCGCTCAAGATGCCGCTGATCAAGATTACGAAACTTAAATCCTGGGCGGTTTCAAATGCGGTTTCCTCAGGCTCACGCACCAGAACCGTCCATTCGATCCCTGGATATTCCCGGTAACCCGTTGCCTGGGAGTAGCCCGTAAGATAGGACTGGCCGGCGTCCCAGTCCTCAATGGTCCAGCCGTTTCCATCCTGATTCGCTTTTAAAATGCTATTAAGAGGAAGACGGCGGCCGATAAAGGAGTCAGGTCCTAATATCACACGGTTATCTTCTGCACTGATGACGAAGACCTCTACATCATCATCTTCTCTGCTTGTTAGAGGATCGATGATGGATGACTTTACCTCCCGGGCCCATTCCCAGCTTAAATGAGTCGCCAGTACACCTTCAAAGTTGCCATTTTTATCTTTCAGCGGCATACTAATATCGACAAATTCCAATTTTCGTCCAGCAGGATTCGGGAGGAGGTCCGCTAAAAGCAGTGCTTCATGAACATCTCCTACAAAAACGTCTTCCCTTGCTTCTGTAAACACAGGTCTCTCTGAGATATCCTGACCTTCCAGCATTCCGCCAGTGGAAGCCATAATAATTCCTTCATTATCTGATATTCCCATCCATGAAAACGATGGAATTTGCTGCTGAACCTTATTAAGAAGGTTTCTTTTCTCTTCAATTGAAGACTGATTCTGTACTGCTTCAAGGCTGCTTAAAATAGCAACTTCACTATATCTTGACCACATATATTGATCCAGTTTGTCCGTCATCTGGAATGCAACGTTAGATAACGACTTTCCTTTTTCTTCCTTTAAATAATCCGTTGCAATTTGAACAATAATAAAGCTTGAAAACAAAGCGAATAGTACAATAAATATGGCGAAGACCAAACCCCAGTATACACGTAATGTTAAAGACACAAAATTGACTCCCTTATTCTTCTCTTTTTATAAAGTATACCAAAAGTCCCTAGTCCAGAGGTTGTTAAATTAAAAATCACATGATAAAAGTATGTCTTTTTGCGGTCGGCATCAGCATAGGAGAAATCAAATTCATTAATGGATCCTGCTAAATGCCGTTCCACACAAAGCGTTTACTTCCAGATTGAAAGCACGTTAAAAATTATTTTTGCAGTTAGAGATTACAGATGAAGAACGTCGGGTAATTATAAAAACAGATGCAGTATATTTAGACTAACTATTGAACCAACTGCAGAATATAACAGGCAGGGTCGTATTCGGATTATGAGAAATGACCTTTGCAGTTTAAATTGTTAGAAGAGTCGTCTAAGGAGGAAGTATTGTGAGATTACATAATGGAGATCTATATTGGCCTGAGACGGTAGAAAAACGACATGAGTATCCATCTCTAAGTTCTGATATTACTTGTGATGTATTAATTATAGGCGGGGGGATGGCAGGGGCTCTCGTTGCAGAAGAGCTTTCTCATAAACCATTAAAAACAGTCCTTGCAGAAAAAGGTCGAATCGGATCAGGAAGTTCCTCGGCTAACACAGGTCTGCTTCAATATTCTAATGATAAAATGCTTCATGAAATGGCCGAAGAAATTGGGGAAGAGGAGGCCGTGCTGTTTTATAAATTATGCTTACAAGCAGTCGATGAATTACAGCAGGTATCAGGACCTTTATCACCTCCAGTTGATTTTATAAGACGGCCCAGTTTGTATTATGCAAGTGACGAAACGGACGTCCAGAAGCTGGAAAAGGAATGTGAAATGCTGAATAAGCATGGGTTTGAAGTAGAGTTTTATGATAAAGAACGTATAAAAGAGCGATTTGGATTTGAAAAGCCTGCCGCTTTGATGACACATGGAGATGCAGAAGTAAATCCTCTTAAACTCGTTATGGCTCTTATTGAAACGGCTAACGTCCGTGATGTGGATGTCTATGAGAACACAGAGCTCACCGAGGAAGGAAAAGAGGGGGAGTACTGGTGCTTTGCATCACCTAAGGGCAGAATTATGGCCAAGCACGTTATCTATTCTACTGGATACGGCAGCGTTCCTGACCTCAGTTCAATCGGAGCTGAGCTTAATCGGACGTATGCCATTGCCACGACGCCAGTAGACCATCTTGAAAGATGGTCGTATCAATCATTAATATGGGAAACAAAGCGCCCGTATTTTTATATGCGGACAACCGCAGATAATCGGATAATTGCTGGCGGGCTTGATCAGGAAGAGCTGACCGGCACATTAGATGAAGGCGTCATTAAGGACCGTGGGATAAAATTACTGGATAAAATTAAAGAACACTTTCCTGATTTTGATCTTGAGGTTTCTCATGCATGGGCAGCGAGCTTCGGCGAATCAAAAGACGGACTTCCTTTTATAGGGGAGCACCCTGAGAAAGAAAACATCTTTTTCTGCCTCGGCTACGGTGGGAACGGAACCGTCTACAGCAAACTTGGAGCGAAAATGCTGTGTGAATTAATTCACGGCAATCCATCTGAAGGAGCTTCAATTGTCAAACTGGATCGTTGATTAGAAAATGCGCTGGATGGTCTCCGGCGCATTTTTTCTTCTCTCCATATCATTTTGGATTCACCAGCTTTCAAGCAGCTCAATCAGCTCTGCTAACTGATCAATTTCAGCATCAGCCTGAGTGTCATTGAAAGGACGGTGCTGTTTCCATATGGTTTTCATGCCTGCCTGTTTGGCTCCAATGATGTCATTTTCAAGATGATCTCCAACATATACAGCTTGATCAGGTCGTACATTCAGACGGCTCAGTGCCCGGTGGAATATTTCAGCATCAGGCTTAGAACAGCCTTCCTTCTCGGATATCAGGATCTGATCAAAGAAAACTTCAATTCCTAACCCCCGTATGGATCGCATTTGCATCATTTCACGCCCATTTGTAAGTAAAGCCAGTTTATAGCCCTTAGAACGAAGAGAATAAAGAAGAGTATGTAAGCCTTCAAAGGGAATACAGCTTTCTTGAAAATGTTCAATATAATCATCAAGCAGCATTTCGGTTGAACAGTGAGAAAATCCATTTTCTTCAATTAATTGCTGATACACTTTATCCTTCCAGACGTAGCCGTTGCACTCAAGTTCTATAAATCGCTGAATATACGCTTCTTTATCCATGGTTTTGAGCCATGGATACAGCCGATCGTATTGTTTGTTCAGAAAAACCTGAATGCTGGATTTGCGGTCAAGGAGTGTACCGTCAAGGTCAAACAGAATTGCTTTCATTCCTTCAGCCTCCCTTATCAACTTGATAAAACAGCAACAGTAGAGAGCAAAACGATTACAAAAACGGCGTAGCCCAAAATACGTGTCGGATGACTGACCGGATACTCATCCAGCGGAATGACCCTGTTAATTAGTAAATTAAGAAGGACAAGTCCGCCTATAAATAAAATAATAGAGAAAAGAGTATTTAGTTCTGAATCGAGCAGATTGAACATTTGAAAATAAAATACGCCGGCGATGCTTCCAAGCAAGGCCATGAAAGCAAATATAAAAATAGATTTATTTTTCACTTTTACTCCTCATTTCTTTCACAGTTCACGCCGATACGGCAATTTGCTATGTTATCACCCGGGAAATAACATGTCGGAATTTGTTCTTCTAATGATGATTATCATCCATTATAATCCAAAAAACCTGCTCTGAAGACAGAGCAGGTTTAAACTGTTAAATTTTTGCTACCAATTTCCCTGTGAAGCTTCGTGACTCTAGCTCTTTCAGTCCTTCAGGAACTTCCTCAAGCGAAATCACTTTTTCAACCAGTGAGGAAATTTTACCTTCCGATAATAATTCAACCAGGTGATCGCCAATTTGTTTTAAGGTCTTTTCTTCTGCTGTATTACCTGATTGGTAAACGCTGCCGAGTGCTACATGATGAAAGGAAACAGGGTGAGCAAAAGAAATGGATTCATTCATTTCCGGCTGCCCGGCTATGAAAGCAATCTGCCCATTATAAGCAAGTGTATCAAGAGATTTTGTTGCGTTTTCTCTGCCTACAGTATCCAAAACGTAATCTACACCAAGACCGTTTGTCAGTTCTTTTGTTTTCTCGACAAAGTCTTCGGTTTTATAATCGATGGCATAGTCCGCTCCAAGATCTTTTACATAGCTGTGCTTTTTCTGGGAGGCGGTGGTTATAACGGTTAATCCGGCATATTTGGCTAGCTGAATCGCAAAGCCGCCTACTCCGCCTGCTCCCGCATGAATTAAGATCGTTTTGTCTTTTTGCGCATGCAGCTTAAAGAAAAGTGCCTGATACGCAGTGTAAGCGGCTACTGGAAGGGCGGCAGCATCTTCAAAGGACACAGAGTCCGGCAGCTTTGATACAGTGTGCGCTTTAATCACTGCATATTCAGCAAATCCGCCTTTTTTTGCCATGTCACTCAAATAAACCACACGGTCCCCTTTTGCAAAATTCGACACATCTGAGCCGGCTTCGGCCACAATGCCTGCTACATCAAGACCGAGTATATGAGGATAAGACCAGCTTGGTGAGCCGTTTTCTCCTGTTTTATAATCAACCGGGTTTAATCCAGCTGCCTTTACCTGGACAACAATTTCGTCGCTGGCAGGAGAGGGTCTTTCAATTTCTCCGACCTTCATGTCTTTCCATTGTCCTTTATCTTGCAGCAATAATGCTTTCATTTTTATTCCTCCTCTGTACGTATAAGCTCTATTTTATGAACGTAAAGTGCTTCATTTCCTTTGTTCTGCTGATTATGCATTGGGAAAATAGAATTACTAAAACTTGATTTTCAGTTGTGCATGAACTGAATGAATAAAAGACTTCTTAGGTTTTTACCCTTTTATTGGCAGGGTAAACAACCAGGAATCATTCATTAGAAATTGCAGAAGAAGAATGACTTCCGCTAGTAAAAGAAGGTTAAAGCAAGGTCTGTATTTGCACATTTAATAAATAAACAAAATGTACTTGGGAAAATTCCGGATTAGTAGTAAAATTTCTAAATTAGTTAAAAAGTTAATTCGTGTTTATTTTCCCGATTAAGTGTATAATTACCTATATAATCGTTTGCTAATAAACAGGACTAAAGAAGGGTGTTTTGTTCTGATGTATATTACGATTAAAGAAGCTTCTGTCTATCTGTCTCTGCCGGAAGCAGTTATTACCAGATTAATTCATGAAAATAAAATCCGCGCGGTACATGACGGTACGCATTATCTGGTAAATAAAGAGCAGTTTAATCATCATTTGAAGCAGCTTGAAAAAGCTAAAAAGCTTCTTGAAGAGTGGCGCAATGAACCAATTCCAGACAGCATAGATGTAAAGGACGAAGATTAAGGAGTCCCATTTCAAAGGAAAGGCGGTGAGTTTCATCATGGAGATTGAACAGGTATGTGCAGAGATTAAGAAAAAAATGGAGAAGACAGACTGGACAGGGCTGTGGCCTGATTTTAAACCAGTCCCATACTGCATTTATAATAAAGAAAAAGTTTGTTTATTTAATCATCCTGTCTTTCCGGGATTTGAAGGTCAGCCCGCCGTTTTTGATTGGGAGGAGCAGTTTGTAGGCAGCACGCTTATTTTATATAAAGATTATCCGACAGCCATTGTCAGCATTGATCAGGAGATCTGTGTAAATTATTTATATACGGTTTTAATTCATGAAATTTTTCACGGTTACCAGACGACAATTGATGAAAAAAGGTTCCCGGATGAACTAAAAGGCGTCAGTTACCCTCTATCGATTGAAAATATCTCTCTTCGAATTAAAGAAAGAAGAATTCTGTTTGACGCATTTGAAGAAAAGGATCCTGAGAAAAAGATGAAATCTCTTCAAACATTCTGTTTTTTCCGTAATAAAAGAGAAGCCATTTTGAAGGGTGATATCGACTACGAATATAGGCTTGAATCTGTAGAAGGGCCCGCGTGCTACGTGAAATTTCAGGCGATTAAAACCTTGGAAGAAAACCTGTCTGATTCGTGCCTGCAATTCTACCGCCAGTCCTTGCTGGATTCGCAGGAAACCAACCTTCATTTAAGAAAAAGCTGCTATGTGTCAGGTCTTTTTTTGTGTCTGCTTTTAGACCAAATCGATGAAAAGTGGAAAGAGTCATTTGTTCGTTCAGATCTGACGCTTTATGAATTTGTTTTAAGCTATATTGATTCTAATTTCACACAGGTAAATGAAGAAGCATTGATCGCTTCGGAAGAAGCTTGTCAGGTGTATCAGTATGTTTATCAGCAAAAAAATAAAAAAATACAGGAGTTTAAAAACTCAGACGGGTATAAGCTGACAATAGAAGGAGACATGAAAGCAACCTTTTTTGATCCTATTAATATGGTGAACGTTGGGAATCGGCTGCTGCACCGCTACTTTGTCAAGCTGCAAATTAATCAGCAGGATTATTTAATTAATCAGCCTGCGCTTATCTACTACGGTGACAACTTCCTGCAGTTTAATCGGCTTCAGTTGAACTTACCGCATAAGCCGCTATTACAAAATGGTTTTATCTCTATTGAGGGGATTGGCTCGATACCGGGGAAGTATAAAGAGGATGGGATGTCACTTCATTTGACAGTTGAGTAGGAAAAAGAGCTTGGGACATAAGTGTCTCAAGCTCTACGACTGGTTCACTTCGCTTCAGGCGGACGCTTTCCGCAGGGACGGGGGCTTGAGCCTTTTCAGGGCATTGCCCTGTAAAGTCTCAGCTTGCCGTCATATCCTGCTGGAGTCGCCACCTTCCGCTCCGCTCACCTACTACTAGTAATAAATATGTCCTCTTTTTTTAAACTTTTATGAGTTATGTCCCAGCCTCTTTAATTGATGTAAATTAGTTATCTATGGCATCTTCTTTTACAAACTGGTGTCCGCCGACAAATTTGCGGTCATCTTCATGTCCGAAGGAGTCAGGAAGTTTATGGATATAATCCTCTGCATTATCCTGAGGCTTGTAGCCAAGCGGATTTTCAGGATCAACATGGAAGAAGCTTCTGGTGTTTGCTGAGATCCCATAGATTGTCACCACATCATTGATTTCGGCAGTAATGGATTTTTTCACAAGCTGAATTAAATCATTATGACTAAGCCAGATCATCAGATGCTCTTTTGAATCCGGTTCTTCTACACAGCCGCAAATGCGGAGATTGACCACTTCCAAGCCGAACTTGTCGTGATACAGCTTGCCCATATCCTCATTATAGACTTTACTCAAACCGTAAAAGGTATCCGGTCGGGTTTCTGTATGGATATCATATGGAGCGTTACGGGCGTCGAGAAATCCAACAGCGTGTATGCTGCTTGCGTAGATGACCCTTTTTGCGCCATGGAGTCTGGCTGCTTCGTAAACATGGTAAGTTCCTCTTAAATTAGCATCGAGGATTGCCTCAAATTCATTTTCTACCGGAAGCCCGCCAAAATGGAGGACGGTTTCAATGTCGTGTTCATTAAAAATCGCTTCGATGGCTTCGAAATCATTTAAGTCCGCTTTAATAAATGGAACACCCTCCACCGGCTCTTCTGGTTCGGAGCGGTTTGTCAGCACGAGGTCAAATTCGTCTTTCAACGCTTTCGTCAGAACGGTTCCCAGACCGCCTGCCGCACCTGTTAGTAATACTTTCCCCATCTTTATCTCCACCTTTCTATCTCATAAAAATCTTTACCCATTTTTTGTGATTGCAACCTTCTTTCTTAAAATGTTTTATTTTTAATGACAATCAGCAGGCAGTCTAGTATACTAATCTATAAAATTCCATCTATAGAGAACAAATGTATTTTAAGGGTGGACAAATTAAAGGGGTTTTGTCTCTATGAAAGTGGTAAAGTTCGGCGGCAGTTCGGTTGCGAGTGCAGCGCAATACAAAAAAGCCGGCAGAATTATTCTTGCAGATCAAGCCCGAAAAGCCATCGTCGTTTCTGCTCCCGGTAAACGATTCGATGGAGACGAAAAAACAACGGATCTTCTTATTCAACTCGCTCGCTCCGTGCAAGGCGGCCAATACAATCAGAAATTTTTTGAAGCAGTCCTGCAACGCTATTATGAAATTATTGAAAACCTTGGGCTGGATAAAGACTTAAAGGAGCAGCTTGAAGGAATTTTAAAGGAATTAATATCGCTTTATGGAGAGGATGAAGACAGACTTCTGGATGCGCTGAAAGCGAGCGGGGAAGATATGAATGCGAGGCTGATGACGGCTTACCTTTTATCACTCGGCCATCAGGCGTCTTATGTGTCACCGAAGGAAGCGGGGATGATCGTAACCGATGAGCCGGGCAACGCACAAATTCTACCGGAAGCGTATGAACGAATTGGCAAACTGCGGAGCATGGAAGGCATTTTGGTGATACCCGGATTCTTTGGCTATTCTTATCAGGGAAATATCGTGACTTTTCCGAGAGGGGGGTCAGATATCACCGGTTCCATTATCGCTGCCGGGATGGACGCGGAGGAATATGAAAATTTTACAGATGTAGACTCCGTTTATTGTGTCAGTCCCAAAATGGTGGATCATCCATGTGAACTGAAGGAAATTACGTATCGTGAAATGCGGGAGCTTGCCTATTCCGGTTTTTCTGTTTTTCATGATGAAGCATTGCAGCCGGTTTTTCAAAAGGGAATTCCAGTGAGAGTAAAGAATACCAATCGGCCTGAAGCGGCCGGAACACGAATTGTACTGGAAAGAGAATTAAATGGACAGCCTGTAATCGGAATTGCCAGCGACACGGACTTTTGCAGTGTCAATATAACTAAATACTTGATGAACCGGGAGCTTGGGTTTGGTAGAAGGCTGCTTGCCATTTTAGAGGATGAAGGCATTTCGTATGAGCATACACCTTCAGGAATTGATAATCTTTCGGTCATTTTGCGTTCTCATCAGCTGGAAAATGGCAAGGAAAAACGGGTGATCGACCGAATAGAAAGGGAGCTGGAGGTTGATGACATTAATATTGAACGGGATCTTGCTATGATTATGGTAGTGGGGGAAGGTATGAAGCACACAGTCGGCGTTGCTTCAAAAGCTGCACAGGCTCTTGCGGAGTCCGGAGCAAATATAAAAATGATTAATCAGGGCTCCTCCGAGGTCAGTATGATGTTTGGCGTAGACGGCGCTTCAGTTGTGAAAGCAGTCAATCATTTGTACCGGGCATACTTCCCGTCAAACGAAAGACAGCTGAATGGTGAAGTAAAATAGAGGAGACGTAAAAATGACTTCACGAATCAAACTTCGTGAAGTCATTTCTATTACGTAAATTTATTTGTAGAGAGAAGAGAGTGTTTCTTAGAATCCCGGGAAGGCCCACACCGAGACGCTGCCTGCCTGAACAGGAAAGTCACCGTATCCTTCTTCATCGATTTTTACGCGGTCAGCGTAAGAGCGTGTGTAGTCTACCCATTCTTCGCCTGCCCGATTTTCACCGACAAACATTTTTTTATTGCCTGTATCTCCGTTCGTAATCACAACGGCACAGCCTGAATGAGGAAATTCCTCTGCTCCGCGTCTTACCCAGCCGATCGTATTTGGATGGTCAAAGTAATCATCCTGCTGGCCATAGGCTTTGTGTGCGCGAACGTATACCAGAGGGTCCAGTGCCGCTTTTTTTCCATCCAGTGAATTTTCCCCGCCAATGCCAAAGTAATCACCATAAAAAATACATGGGTAGCCGTCTTTACGCAAAAGGATCAATGAATAGGCACTTGGTTTAAACCAGTCATCAATCCAGGATTCAAGAGATTCGCCTGGCTGAGAATCATGATTGTCTACGAATGTAACTGAATTAAGCGGATATTTTTCTACCAGTGTTCCATGGAAAATTGTCGAGAGATCAAAGTTATTTCCCTTCAAAGATGCTTCGTGGAGGTTATAATGCAGCATAACATCAAACAGGTCGAGCTGGTAATTGGTTTCCTCCAAAAAGTTACCGCAGGCTTCTACATCATCGTTCCAGTATTCTCCAACCATATAGAAATCTCCGTCTGCATGGTTCTTTACTTCCCGTATAAACTCATCAATAAATTCATGGCTTATGTGTTTAATTGCATCTAAACGGAATCCGTCACAGGATAAAGTATCCGGAAGCCATTTTCCCCAGCTAATCATTTCTTCCCTTACTTCAGGATGCTGATAATCAATATTAGCGAACATTAAGTAATCATAGTTTCCAAATTCATCATCCACGTTATCGTTCCAGCTTTTATTTTCTCCAAGAATACGAAAGAAGCCTGTTTTTCCTTCTTTTTCATCCCAGTCTGTGCCGTTGAAATGATTAAAGTTCCATTTAAAATCGGAATACTTGTCGCCCCGGCCAGGGAACGTAAATTTTGTCCATCCTTCAATGTCAAAGGGTTCCGATATTTCTTTTAAACGATCTTCTGCATCTACTTCAATGACTTGAAACGTTTCGGTTTCATCCGCTCCGGCCTTATGATTCATGACCACATCAACATAAACGCAAATTCCATGTTCATGACAGGCTGCGATCGCTTCATGCAGCTCATCTTTTGTACCATATTTAGTTCGGGTTGTTCCTTTTTGATCGAATTCTCCTAAATCGTACAGGTCATACACGCTGTAGCCCGGGTCCTCTACTGATTGACCCTTTGTAACAGGAGGAATCCACACACCATCAATGCCATTTGCTTTTAAATCTGCTGCAGCATCCCGAAGTCTCTTCCAGTGATCTCCATCTGATGCAACATGCCATTCGAAAAATTGTAACATGGTATGATTACGTTCCATCTTTCATTCCTCCCAGGTAAATAGATAAATAGAATATAAAAATAAGCCTTTTGAAACTTAATTTTGTATAAATATGTTAATGGTATGAATAGTGTAGATGAATCGTATCTACCCGTATTCAAAAATCTTGAAACCTGTGTACAATGAAGAGGCGGATGGAACGGTTTCGAAGGGGGAGTGAGCAGAGAGTGAACAAAATAGAAAAGCTTTACCCCATATGGATTTTTCTTTCAATTTCCCTTGGACTGGGAGCAGGACAAATTCACCCTTTGAAAAACATCATGGCTGACATACTAATTCCTCTTCTGAGTATAATGCTCTTTTTTTCTTTTCTTCAGATTTCATTCAGAGATATTGGACAGGCATTGACTCACCGTACATTTTTTTTATCGAGTATTGGAATAAACTTCATTTTGACCCCAATTTTAGCATGGAGTATTGCCTCCTTAATCCTGCCGGATGAGCCGGCACTCTGGATTGGCTTTATTTTGCTGATGGTCACTCCCTGCACAGACTGGTATATTATTTTCACGCAAATGGCAAGGGGGAATACAGCGCTGTCAACGAGCATCCTGCCTGTTAACTTATTGCTTCAGATTTTATTGCTTCCGTTCTACCTTTATTTGTTTACCGGAGTCACGGATGAAATTCAACTTTCTTCGTTCATTCAAGGTGCGATTGCCATTCTCCTGATTCCATTGTTCACTGCCTGGCTGGTTAGACTATGGATGGGCCGGTCAGGGGAAAAAGAGAAGTGGATGGCAAAGCTTCATAACGTGCCAGTTCTTCTTCTATGCACCGCGATTATTGCCATCTTTGCAGCTCATGGAGGTCTGTTAACGGAAAACCCCTCACTGCTTCTCCGTTTGCTTACGGCAATTCTTCTCTTTTTTACCCTCATATTTGTGATTGCGAGAGCGGCGGGAAAATGGCTCGGACTGTCAAAAAGAGATCTGGCAAGCTTTCAAATGACTACCTTGGCAAGAAATTCCCCAATTGGACTTGCGATTGCTATTTCGGCCTTTCCTGAAGAGCCGCTTGTTGCGCTTGCACTCGTAGCGGCACCGTTAATTGAGCTTCCCGTCCTGGCGGCGGCTGCTTGGATCATTTTAAAACTGGACCAGTAAAAAATACTTCGTTACCCGAAGATAACAGATGGCAAAAAATGATTTATCCTGTAAAATAAGTGTATTGCTTTTCGATAAGAGAGTGTATAGAGGAGAATTGTCCGATGCTTAAACGATTTTTTCAGTACTATAAACCACATAAAAAGCTTTTTGCTGCTGACTTTAGCTGTGCGGTGCTGGTTGGTCTGCTCGAATTGGGTTTTCCGCTCGCTGTTGCCTGGTTTATTGATGAGCTTCTGCCGGAGGGAAATTGGCAGGCCATTACCTGGGTAAGCTTTATCCTTTTAGTTCTATACTTAATGAGCACCTCGCTTCAATACGTAGTGAACTATTGGGGACACAAGCTTGGAATTAATATTGAGACGGACATGAGGCAGGAGCTGTTTGAACACGTTCAGAAGCAGTCTTTCCGCTTCTTTGATAATACGAAGACCGGTCATGTGATGAGCCGGATCACGAATGATTTATTTGATATAGGAGAGCTTGCCCATCATGGCCCGGAGGATATTTTTATTGCGTTCATGACCTTCATCGGAGCTTTCTGGATCATGCTTACGATTAACGTGAAACTCGCTTTGGTTGCCATTATTGTCGTGCCATTTTTAATCTGGCTGATTACCTACTGCAATATTCAGATGAACAAAGCCTGGAAGAAAATGTACGGCGATATTGCAGAAGTAAATGCAAGGGTGGAGGACAGTGTGTCTGGTGTTCGTGTGGTCCAATCCTTCACAAATGAAAATCATGAGATCGACCGCTTTACAACCGACAACAAAACATACCGCAAGACAAAAATAAGTGCATATAAAGTCATGTCTTATAGCTCCTCGGGGATTTACATGATGACGCGTTTAATTGTCCTGGTAGTCCTTGTATACGGAGCTTGGTTAAGCTTTATCGGTGAAATCACCTATGGAGAATTAGTAGGCTTTGTCCTCTATATTAATGTGTTATTTAAACCTATAGATAAAATCAGTGCGTTGCTTGAAATGTATCCAAAGGGAATGGCTGGCTTTAAGCGATTTACGGATATGCTCGATCAGTCACCGGACATTTCCAATCACCCGGATGCCAAAGCTGTGAAGGACCTGAGAGGGCAAATCGACTTTCATGACGTTTCGTTCAGCTACGATGCGTACAAGCCTGTCTTGAAAAATATCTCCTTATCTCTTAAACAGGGAGAGACGGTTGCGTTTGTTGGACCCTCAGGAGCCGGCAAAACAACAATCTGTTCACTTATTCCGCGATTCTATGATGTAACAGAAGGGTCCATTACGATTGATCAAATAGATATTCGGAAAATGACAAAAGAATCGCTTCGCAGTCAGATTGGCATCGTGCAGCAGGACGTATTTTTATTTACAGGCACGTTAAAAGAAAATATTGCCTACGGAAAACTCGGGGCAACAGATGAAGAAATAAAAGAGGCAGCGAAACGTGCGAACCTGGAATCTGTTATACAGTCACTCCCTCTTGGCTACGATACTCAAATAGGAGAGAGAGGACTGAAGCTCTCCGGAGGTCAAAAACAGCGGATTGCGCTTGCCCGCATGTTCCTTAAAAATCCGCCGATCCTTATCTTAGATGAAGCCACTTCAGCGCTCGATACGGAAACAGAATCCATTATCCAGGAAGCCATTGCAGAACTTTCTAAAGGACGCACGACACTTGTCATTGCCCACCGTTTAGCTACAATCAGAAAAGCGGACCGGGTAGTCGTTGTAACTGAAGATGGAATAGCAGAGGATGGAACCCATGAAGAGCTGCTTGAGCAGGAAGGGATCTTTGCAAATCTCCATCGCGTTCAGTACGAGCGGGGATGAAGCAGAGTGAAAACGTCGGCCGGAAGCGCAGCGGACCGGTCAAAAAGAGGTTGGGACATAACTGAAAAAAGTACTAAAACTATTCCAATTATATTTATTAGTATGAGGTGAGCGGAGCGGAAGGTGGCGACTCCTGCAGGATATGACGGCAAGCTGAGCCTTTATAAGGCATCGCCTTGGAAAGGCTCAGCGCCGTCTCTGCGGAAAGCATCGGCCAGAAGCGCAGTGAACCGGTCGTAGAGCTTGAGGCATTTTTGTCTCAGGTTTTTTTGTTTAATTATAGCTTTAAAGAAATAATGGCATTACAGTCCAATCAGAACCACTTCTTATTCTGAAAAGTGAGGGGCCAGGGTTTCTTTTAAGGTAGCAGCGCTTTTACCGAATAAATTTTTCTCATGGGAACTAAGGTCAAGCTCAATGATTTCCCGTATTCCATTACGATTTAAGACAGCAGGAACTCCAATGTAAACATCGTCCTCTCCATATTCTCCTTCAAGAAGAGCAGAAACAGTCAGGATGCTGTTTTCATTATGAAGCAGTGCTTTTGTTATGCGGACCAGTCCCATAGCGATTCCATAATAGGTGGCGCCTTTACTGTTAATAATCTGATAGGCAGCATCCCGTACGTTTACAAAAAGATCATCTAGGTCGTCCTGCGAATAGCTATTGTTTTTTTCAATCATCTTCATGACTGAAACCCCGCCGACATCGACTGAACTGTAGACTGGCAATTCACTGTCCCCATGCTCGCCAATAATGTAGCCATGGACATTTTGAGGGGCAACATTAAAATACTCTCCCAACAAAAAGCGGAATCGGGCTGTATCCAGAATGGTTCCTGAACCGATTACTCTTTCTTTCGGAAATCCGCTGTATTTCCAGGTGGCATATGTCAGCACATCCACTGGATTAGTGGCGACGAGAAAAATACCGTTAAATCCGCTTGATGTAACTTGAGTTACGATAGAATGAAAGATTTTCAGGTTTTTTTCCACCAGCTGAAGCCGTGTTTCACCAGGCTTTTGGTTTGCGCCTGCACAGATGACCACGATATCTGCGTCATGACAATCTTCATATGTGCCGAACCTGATTCCTAAAGGGTTCGCAGCGAATACCTTCCCATGGTTTAAATCGAGTACATCACCTTTTGCTTTTTCTTCATTCACATCAATCATGATTAATTCATCTGCGACGCCTTGGTTAAGAAGGGCAAATGCATAACTTGAACCAACAAATCCCGTTCCAATTAAAGCAATGCGGTTTCCTTTAGTTTTGTTCACTCTACTCATCCTCTCAACTGTAGGGTTGTGCTGAATTTATTATAGGACTGGTAAAATTTATCTGTCAATGAACGGAAAGTCGGTGAGATAAAAAAAGGGTGTTAAGAAAGCCAGTAAACTCTGACTTGCCAAACACCCTTCTTTTTTAAAAAGCTGCACTACTGTAAAATGACGGTCCTATTTTAATTTACCATCCTTAAGAAGGACCATCGAGCTTAATCCTTTTACTTTGACACGATCCCCATGGCGAATAGCTAAGATCTTAGTGCCGGCATCTTCACTGTCCACCAGCACTTTCCAAGGTCCTTTTCCAGGAAGCTTGACAGCTGCAGCTCCTTTATTTGCATTATGAATAACGAGAAGATTCCGGTTCTTTTTCTCCTCAAGTGTATAAGCTACAACATTCCTCGGTGCTTTTATAAAGGAGAGACGATCTTCGATTTCCTCCGCATCCGTTAATCGGAAGGCTTCAAACCGCTGACGAAGGTCGATCAATCCTTTCATATAATCCACTTCTTCATCAAATTCAGCACGTCTTTCCCAGTCAAGCTGATTGACGGAATCTGGAGACTGATAGCTGTTATGATCTCCGCCTTTTGTGCGCATAAATTCCTGGCCGGCATGGATAAACGAAATTCCCTGTGAGGTGAGCACGATAGAAGATCCAAGCTTGTGCATGGCTATTTTATCGTTTTCACTAGCGTCAGGATTTGTTTTCTCAAGCTTGTCCCACAAGGTCAGGTTGTCATGGGCTTCTACATATTGAACGACCTGATCAGGATCACGGTAGGTGGCTGTGCTGTCATCATAATCCAGCCCTCCTGCAACACTTTGTTTCATTATTGCTTCCATACCCTGCTTGCCGTTAATAAAGCCCGGGTCTGTATCTTCCCAGACACTGCCTTTTGCCCCATCGCGAAGTGTATCGTTAAAATGAGCGACACGAGGCATATCTTCTGCATTTTTCTGATTGGCTTTTCGCTCAGGGTCAAGAGGGGTATTAAGATCCCAGCCTTCTCCAAGTACGATAATTGAAGGATCAATCTCATCAAGAGCTTCCCGTACAGCATTCATCGTATCCGTATCGTGAATTCCCATCAGATCAAAGCGGAAACCATTCATCTTGTATTCTTCTGCCCAATAGGAAACGGAGTCTACAATGAATTTCTCCATCATTCGTCTTTCAGAGGCTGTATCATTTCCAACTCCTGTCCCATTAGCCAGAGTGCCATCTTCGTTGTAGCGGAAATAGTAGCCGGGAACAAGCTGATTAAAGTTTGATTCATTCACGGCGTACATATGGTTATAAACAACATCCATAACCACCCCGAGATTTTCCTGATGCAGGGTATGGATCATTTCCTTTAATTCCGTTACACGAACATCAGGATCGTACGGATCGGTTGCATAGGATCCTTCTGGAACATTGTAGTTTTTCGGATCATAGCCCCAGTTAAATTGAGGCGTGTCGAGCTTTGTTTCATCCACTGTGCGATAGTCATAGATTGGAAGAAACTGAACATGACTGACTCCAAGATCTTTAATATGGTTCAAGCCGGTTCTTACTCCCTCAGGACCCGTTGTTTTTAACTCTGATACTCCGAGATATTTTCCTTTTTCTTCGATCCCGCTTTCAGGCTGAATGGATAAGTCCCGGACATGCAGCTCATAAATGATGGCATCTTCAGGGTGAGGGGAGGAGGTAAACCCTTTTCCATTGTCCCAGCCAGCCGGATCTGTTTCATCAAGGTCAATTACGGCCCCTTTATCTCCGTTAACAGACGTCGAACGGACATAAGGATCTACTGCTTCACGCCATTCATCTCCAATTTTTACCTTGTAGGTGTAGAGAAGGCCGTCCTGGTCTCCGCTTAAAGAAGCCGTCCACGTGCCTTTTTCACCTTTTTCCATCGCCATTTCTGATCCGGCGGCATCATCCCAGGCGTCATAGGTCACAAGCATTGCTTCACTTGCTGTAGGAGCCCATACTTTAAAATCGGTCTGTTGTTCTGTATACGTATTTCCTAAGTCATCACCGTCATAAAAGTATTCCTCATCAAACGCTTCTGATCGTACAACTTTTCCAACCTGGATCGTCGCTTCACCAAACACGTCCGTGATGACTTTATACGTCTTTGTCAGATCAATTTCCTGCTTTGTGGTGATTATCACTTGCGTAGTCAGGGTTTCTTCTTCGTTTACAGGCTTTATGGACTCAATGTCCAGTCCGCCGCTTAGTTCAATTCCCGGATTTTCAAGGGAAGTGTCAATTGGAAAATTCGTTGTCAGCGTAATCTCGTTAAGTCCGTCAATCGCCGCACGCAAAATTTTCGGGTCGCGGTCAATATGATTTGGATCATAATAAATGCCTTCTTCACCCTGTACTAACCAGATTTCAGCCTTCCCATCTTCTTGAATCTGCCGGATAATCCGATCTCCGAATTCCCGATCCGCCCAGTCATTATCTCCTTCATTTTTTCGCACAATCAATCCGATTCGATCAAACGCTTCTTCATCGGTCAACGTAACCTCTGCTGTTTTTCCGAAATCATCCTCTGAAGTAAATTCAACGGTTTGTCCGTCTCCGCTGCCGGGCCAGGCCCATAAATCCCAGCCTTCATAGTTATTGTCATAGCGGTAATAATGGACCGTTAAATCGACCTCGTTAAAAGAAGGGAAGTCACGATATTCGCCATCCGGCGGTTCAGTATAAACCGTATCATCACCTGATTTTATCCAAACCTCAGCAACGCCGGCTTCTACATCCGCCCATCTGTCACCGCCATCTTTTTCCCATTCATCCGTCCGCACGATAAATCCAAAGCGTTCGTGCGCACCATCCAGATCAACCCTGGCGATTTTGCCAAAGGCATCTTCATCCGTAAAATTATGTACCTGGCCTTCGGCTCCATCGGCCCAGACCCATAAGTTCCAATCCTGTGTAGTATTCGGATCCTCCTGATAATGGACAATTAAAGAAGTGTAAGTAGATGAATCTTCAGCCTGAACAGATGCAACCGGTTGCGCGATCGGAATAAGAGATAAAATCAGTACCATTGCGAGCAAGCAGGAAAGCCATTTTTGATTTTTCACGTGCCTTTTTCCCTCCTAGAATAGTGGTATTATTTAGAATTATAAAACAAGTACGATACATATGTAAGCGGTTGCACAAATGTTGCGCAAAATGAACCGGAATGACTAGAAAATGATAAGGGACTATTTTCATGCATCATTTATCCCTTTAATTTTAGTGAATAAATTAAAGCCTGAGACAAGAGTGTCTCAGGCTCTGAGGCCAGTTCACTGCGCTTAGGCCGGCGCTGGCCTTTATAAGGTTTGATGGTTCCCATTCCCTTAATAGTAATAAGGATACGGGTATGGATAAGGCGTGTAAGGATAGCCGTAGCCTAATCCAGGAGTCAAAAGTGCTCCTGTTAAAAGCCCTCCTGCAAAACCTGCTGGAAAGCCGTATCCGAATGGTCTGCCATACCCGAAAGGCCGGCCGTAACCAAAAGGCCGTCCGTATCCAAAAGGTCTGCCAAAAGGTCTTCCAAATTGTCTTTGGTCTGCTTCATACGATTGATTGTCATACGTATATCCATCATGTAAAGAATACATGCCGTTGTTCATAAGCGTACCCTCCTAAAAGTTCATTCTTTAAAGCTTATGCCTAACCCGGTTTGGGTTCTTGGATGAATATCCCTGTTTTTTAAATATTTTTGCATGAATTTTCTTTTAAGACGGAAAGCTAGTTGAAAAGGAGGGAAGTCATGAGTTTTCCGGAGATTCAAACAAATTTTTGGGATGCAGTCATCGCTGTGCCTGCAATTGTCGTGATCATACAGTTACTTAAAATGCGATTCTCCATTCCGAAATTTATCATTCCTACCCTCGCAAACGCTCTTGGATTAGTCCTGTCGATCTTTATTAGTCATAAAGACCATTTGGCTGCCGGACTTTTTATGGGGTTTTTTTACGGGAATGCTGCAGTAGGTGCATACGCTTCGATTAAGACGTCCATCGTTTCGTATTTAAACAAGGTTCAAAGAAAAAACCCCACGTAAAACAGGAGCTTAAGCGGTTCAGCATCTGACCCGTTAAGCTCCTGTTTTTAGTTAAGAACAGCTGACTACTTCAATATTACGGGTGTCGAGTCCGATGTACATCCAGCGGAACTGGTTGCTGTTCCAATAAAATCCGCCTACTGAATTGTTTCCTAATACGACTGGATAAAACCAGAAGGAGGCTCCGCTCGTCAGCCATACGTAAGTAAAGCGGAAAAGACATGGACGAATGACATTGGGATCAACCAGGAAAACAGATGGGCCTCCTTGAGCACTAAAGGGTTTGGGCGGAATTTGTGAAGGGGGCGGGGTGGTTGGGGCACTTGCATTCTGTTGTGGATTGCCGCCGCTTTGCCCGCCTCCAGGGAAAGGAAATCCTTGACCTCCGCCCTGACCTCCGCCCGGAAAAGGAAATCCTTGACCTCCTCCTTGACCTCCGCCTGGGAAAGGAAATCCCTGTCCACCGCCCTGCCCGCCGCCAGGAAGCGGGAACCAGGTGATTGGTGAAAGAATCCGTTGGTCATAGCCAGACGTCTGATCGTAATAAGGGTAAGAATTCATATAGTAATAGTCGTTCATCACACACGATCCTTTCTGAAAGAAAACATTTTAGGAAACAAAGCCCGGGAGATGCTATGGCACTTCCCATGTCTGTCACTTGTTAATTAGTGTATTTCACTCCAAATGTTGTGTGTGTGTGAACGCCCAGCCTATCCTTGAGGCAGGGATTTTACCAGAGAGATAAATTCTCTTGATGTGTAGGGGACATATCTGTTTTTGGCTAAAATCATCCCCAAATGCCAAGGGAAAGGCTTTGTCAGGGAGATCATTTTGAAAGGCCCGTCCTTTACCCGGTCACAGATCAGTTTTGGCATCAGCGTGACACCGAGATTTTTTTCTACCATTCCAACGATAAAATCCCACTGGGAGCTTTCATATGCAATTTGCGGCGTAAAGCCCTGACTGATGCAAACTTCAATGGTTCTGCTATTTAGCGTGAATTCTTTGCTTAACAGCAGGAATTTATCTTCCTTAAGTTCAATTAGATCTACGACTTTCCGGTTTGCCAGAGGATGTGACTCATGGACGAGGAGTTTAATTTCCTGCTGAACAAAGGGAACAACGTCAAACTGCTCTTCATTAACCGGCAGCAGAACAAAACCCAGATCAACCTCGCCATCCAATACTTTTTGTTCCACTTTTTTTGCACCGTCTTCAGCAAGCATCACCGCAACATCCGGATATTCTTTTTGAAATTCCGCAATAATAGTTGGGAAAAAAAGAGTGCTGATCACTGGAGGAAGCCCTATCTTTATTTTTCCCTTCTTCAGGTTCATTACATCGTAAAGAGAAGCGGAGAGATCATCCAGGCCATTTACTACTTTTTGAGCTTGAATAAAAACAATCTCTCCTGCATCTGTTAAATGAATCTGTTTGGCAGAGCGATCAATTAATGTTACTTCCAGCTCAAGCTCCAGACCCTTTACCATTTTACTTAAAGTGGGCTGGGTAACATGGAGCGAGCGGGAAGCCTTCGTAAAGCTTTTATGTTTAGCCACCTCAATAAAATACATCAGCTGTCTGATATCCATACGGTACCCCCTTTGATAAAAATAAGTGATAATCTATCGATTTTTTAAATGATTAGAAGATAGATGACCTATAGTTTTTAGTTATAGGTATTATAATTATTATTCATTTTACCTATTGATCTATAAAAGGTACACTGTAAAACGTAATAAGTCGAAATATTTAAAAATTTTAATGTGCTTCAGTTTAGGGAGCCAACAGTGGATTTCGATCCTGGTGCTGAATTTTATTCTGACAAATTGTAAGCGATTACATTTATGATCAGTTTATTTGCCGGTGCTATGAAAAACAACGTTTTTTCAATGGTACGTTTCCATGAAAGGAGAAATTAAAAAGAAGGCAGGGAGGAATAACAATGTTAAGTATGATCGGGTTGGTTGGAGGACTTATATTACTCATTGTGTTAACGATGAAGGGCATGAATCTTCTTGTAGCAGGTCCGCTTTGCGCGCTGGTCGTTGCACTATTCAGCGGGATGCCGTTATTTCCGCAGCTGGTTGGAGAGGGAGAGTCCAATTTTTTGACGAATTACATGGGAGGGTTCTCCGGCTTCATTACATCCTGGTTTCCTATGTTTTTATTAGGAGCCATCTTTGGAAAAGTAATGGAGGATAGCGGGGCAGCAGACAGTGTGTCAAGGTGGCTTGTAAAAGTATTCGGGATAAAAAAAGCGGTATTTGCCATTGTTCTTTCGTGTGCTGTATTAACTTACGGAGGAGTCAGCTTGTTTGTAGTGGCTTTTTCCGTTTTTCCGATGGCACTCAGTTTGTTTAAGCAGGCCGATCTTCCAAGACGATTTATTCCGGCTGCTTTGGCCTTTGGTTCAGTAACGTTTACCATGACATCTGCCGGTTCACCGGAAATTCAAAACTGGATTCCAATTGATTATCTAGATACAACGGCCTATGCAGGCTGGGAAGTGAGTTTACTTGTAGCGGTATTTATGATGATTGTCGGCTACTGGTGGCTGAAAAAGATGATTAATAAAGCAGTGGGAAGAGGAGAACGATTTGAAGCAAGGGAAACGGATCCCGTGCTGGAGAACAGAAAGCTTCCGCACCCTGGCTTAAGTGCCATTCCTCTTTTAGTGGTACTGGTGATTTCATTTATTTTTCATAATTCGTTATTAACATCTGCACTGATTATTGCGTTGCTCGGAGGAATCGTTACGACCTATTTATTAAATCGAAAATACTTTATTAATTTTGGGAAAGCCATGTCAGAAGGAACAATCGGTGCGTTAATTGCCATCGGAAATACAGCAGCTGTAGTCGGATTTGGCGGGGTGGCTAAAGCGGTTCCTGCCTTTAATGTAGCAGTTGATGCTATGACCAGCATTCCAGGAAGTCCGCTTATTGGCGGGGCCATTGCTGTAAGTGTCATTGCGGGACTGACAGGGTCTGCATCAGGCGGACAAGTCATTGCGCTGCCGCTTTTGGCACCGCACTACATGGACATGGGTGTGAATCCTGAAGCACTTCATCGAACGGTGGCTATTTCCTCCGGCGCTCTCGATTCGTTGCCTCATAACGGATATGTTGTAACCACGATCCGAGGGGTGTGTGGAGAAACCCATAAGGATGCATACGGGCCGGTAGGTATTGTGACGGTCATCGTACCTTTAATTGGTCTTGGCATCGCCATTGCGCTGTTTTCTCTGGGGCTTGGAATCTGATTCATCATGAAAAAGGCAGACAGGAGGAGCAAATATGGTTGAGAACAAAGTGGTATTTATAACAGGAGCTGCCAGCGGCATTGGATACGAGATCGGCTGCGAGTTTGCCAAAGAAGGAGCCAAAGTAGTGCTGACAGATCTTGATGAAAAACGGGTCAAACAGGCTGCACAGGCATTGGCTGAAAAAGGATACAGCTGTATAGGACTGCGCTGTGATGTCACGCAGGAAGCTGAGATTGAAAAATCGATTGAAGAAGCAATTGTCCATTACGGCAGGCTGGATGTTCTTATAAATAATGCAGGAATGCAATACGTAGCAGCGATTGAGGAGTTTCCGACAGAAAAATTTGAGCTTTTAATGAAAATCATGCTGGTTGCTCCGTTTATCGCGATTAAAAAAGTGTTTCCTGTTATGAAGGAGCAGGGGTATGGACGGATTATCAATATGTCCTCTATTAATGGGCTGGTAGGTTTTGCAGGCAAAGCGGCCTATAATAGTGCAAAGCATGGCGTGATTGGATTAACAAAGGTGGCAGCGCTGGAAGGAGCTGAGCACGGAGTAACGGTAAATGCACTTTGTCCCGGCTATGTGGACACGCCTTTAGTGAGAAATCAGCTCGGTGATCTAGCCAAAAACAGGGAGGTAACGCTTGAAAAAGTGCTGGAAGAAGTTATTTATCCGCTGGTCCCTCAAAAGCGGCTGCTCAGTGTAAAAGAGGTAGCGGATTACTCATTGTTTCTTGCAAGCGATAAAGCAGGAGGTGTGACTGGCCAGGCCGTGATTCTTGACGGCGGCTATACCGCACAGTAATGGCATGAAGAAGCCACAGCCAGTATAAGGGTTGTGGTTTTTCATTACTCTTTTTTAAACCAGGCCATCACCATATCCATTACATCTCCGCCTACCCAAAATGCGTAAATTAATCCTGCCAGCAGCACAACAACACAGGTTCCGATGATATACAAAAGGGTTTTTCCGAGAGTCTGAGCTATCATACTATCAATCCTCCAATAAAAACCATATTAGGTAATTAGACGTTTCTGGAAGAAAAAAGTTCCCGTTTTCAGCTATTTTTTTAAATTTATGAAAATATACTATACAATATAGAAATCATATTTCAGAAAAAGCGGGTCTTTTTTTAGTAAGGTAATGACCGTTTGCTTTTGACAATGGAGAGTGGAGCAAGCAATGGGCCAAATAACAATTCCTGCAATTCTGCTGGGAGCCGTCATTTTTATTGTTTTTGTGTGGAGGGATGGGAAAGGGAAAAAGAAAATCGTCTATCACCGGTGGTTGTTTTACAGTTTTATCTGGTATGGTGCGATCGTGATGCAGCTTACAATAGGCGGCATCCATATTCCCCCTATCCATGAAGCACCTGTCCGCATGCAGCTTGAGCCATTCTATTTTATTCAGGAATGGAGCACGTACGAAAGGTTTGACGGGTATCCATTTTTTAATAATGCACGACTTACATTTTTTAATTTCCTTATGCTGATGCCCTTAGGATTTTATTTATCTGCCTTATTTATGGTAAAGCGGGTGTGGAAAGCGATGCTGCTGCTTTTGGGTACAAGTCTGCTGATTGAATCTTTGCAGCTGCTTCTTTCTTTTACCGGCTTCATCTGGATGAGGGTATTTAATGTGGATGATTTGATCATGAACACAACAGGAGGATTTCTGGTTTTTCTTGTTGTCAGGAGTATTCAAAAAAGGAAAGCAAAGAAGCTGCAGGATTCAGCGGCTTAAATTTCCGGCATTGTGCAAATAAGAGGCTGAGACAAAAAGTGTCTCAGCCTCTTTGACTGGTTCGCTGCGCTTCAGGGCGGGATACAGGCTTAAGCCTTTCCAGCGCGTTTCCCTTTAAAGTATCAGTTTGCCGTCATACCCTATAGGGATCGCCACCTTCCGCTCCGCTCACCTCTGACCATTTATATGAACTGCCTCGCTTTTTAAACTCTTCAGTTTTGGCTCAACCTCTTTTTCCATCGTCTGCTGACTTATACGAAGAAAACCAGGAGGATATAGGCAGCCAGGGAAGTAAAAAAAGTCCGCTGCAAGGTTTTTTCAGCAGAAAGCCCCTCTCCCCAGCGAATCATGACGGATAGGACCATGAAATAAAAAAGCAGTATAAAATAAGAAGCAAACAGATCAATCACCCACCGGTAATCGATCCCTGCATCCGGTGGCAGGCTGATAGAGGTAAAGAGGACAATCAGTATGACAAATGACAGAAGAAGAACCGCTAAAAGAATAAAAGGAACTCTCCTCCACAACGGATGTTGTAAGAATGTCTCCTTTTTTCTATGCTGAAAATAGACGAGTAAGTGTCCTGCGAGCAGCACAATCCCCACAAACAACACAGAAGAAACAAAACTTCCGGGCAACCCCAGCACGTCCGCTTGAAAAAGATTCTGCAGAGGTGAGGCCAATAAGTGAAAAATGGCAAATAAACTTCCTATGAATAGAAAAGTGAATAATTGTAAAAAAGACCATTTATATATCAAAGAATTCCTCCTTAAACCATTACGTTAGTGTTAACTGCTTCTCGTTCATGCTCCATCTTTTTTTACCCTTCAGTACCTCTTTACGTACTAATAGGAGGAATGTTTCAGATTACCATCTTCTAAAGTGCCAAATCTATCTAATCATGGTCATTCGGTTGATAGAGATCTATCTTTTAAGGTACAATGCAGAAATAATAAATATTCAGAAGATTGTATAGGAAAGGAGCTTTTCAATGAATTATTCCCTCGAGCCTCTAGGCGATCAGGCCATTTTAATTGAGTTTTCTCAGGAAGTGAATGAATGGATTCATGAACAGGTGCAGGGAGTAAAAGGCAGAATTGAAGAGATGGGATACGATTGGGCCATTGAGGTCGTTCCCGCCTTTGCTTCCATAGCTGTTCATTACGATATTCGCAAGCTTCTTACCTGCCAATCGCCTTATGATCTTGTCGCGAAGGAACTCTCTTTGCTGCTTGATTCAAAAAAGACATTTACCAAAAAAGCATCGCGTGAAATTAACATCCCTGTTTTTTATGGAGGAAAAGCAGGACCTGATTTGGACGAAGTGGCCGCACATAATGGGATTTCTGCTGAAGAAGTAGTGGAACTTCATACAAAGGCAGAATATACCGTATATATGCTTGGTTTTGCTCCTGGTTTTCCCTATGTAGGCGGATTAAATGAAAAGCTGGCAACTCCAAGAAAATCAAAGCCCAGACTTCAAATCCCTCCTGGTTCAGTAGGGATTGCAGGTCAGCAAACAGGGGTATATCCTATTGAAACCCCCGGCGGCTGGCAATTGATAGGCCAAACTCCGGAAGCATTATTCCGACCGATGAACGAAGAGGAGCCGACGCTGCTGCAGGCGGGCGACAAGATTCGGTTTTATGCGATTTCAGAAGAGGAATTCTATGAACGTCAGGAGAGAAATAAATGATTCGGATAATAGAACCAGGCCTCCTTTCAACGGTACAGGATGAGGGGAGACATGGCTTTCAGCAGTATGGAATCATCACAAATGGCGTGATGGATCCCTTTGCTTTGCGGATAGCCAATTATTTAGTAGGGAATGAAGAAAAAGAGGCAGGAATTGAAGTCACGCTGACGGGTCCCACTTTACAGTTTGAAGAGCAAATGCTCATCGCTGTCTGCGGGGCGGATTTTTCAGCGCTGCTTGACGATGAACCGATGCCGCTATGGCGTCCGGTTTTGGTCCAAAAGGGAAGTATACTGCATATGAAATTCAGTAAAAAAGGCTGCAGAGCCGTTATAGCCGTTGGAGGGGGCCTTGAAATCCCGGCTGTTATGAACAGCCAATCAACGTATGTTAGAGCGGGCATTGGCGGATTTAAAGGAAGAGCGCTTGAAAAAGAAGATGTGCTAAACGTCAGAACGCCGTCCATTCAGACACAACAGACCATAAAATCTTTAACGAAAAAAGGAAAAACATACTGGACTTCTGCATGGTCGATATCAGCCCTCTACCTCAATAATTTATATGAACGGGAAACTGTGAGAGTGATGGAAGGAAGACAGTATGATGAATTTTCCGAAGACAGCCTGAAGGAATTCTGGGAGGAATCCTTTAAGCTTTCTCCGCAATCAGACCGGATGGGCTATCGTTTAACCGGACCGGTACTCGAGCGAACCGTTTCTGAAGAGATGCTTTCAGAGGCAGTTTCATTTGGTACGATTCAGGTTCCCTCAGATGGCGAGCCAATTATCCTGCTTGCAGATCGGCAGACGATCGGCGGATACCCGAAAATTGGACAAGCAGCATCGGTTGATTTTCCCGCTTTAGCTCAAAAAAAGCCTGGTGAGCCGCTTCGGTTTACTAAAATTTCTCACAGCGAAGCCCAAAAGTTTCTTATAGAAAGAGAACGCGATATTCGTGAGTTAAAATGGGGCATTGAGTTTAAAGTAAGATTGGGGCAAAATGGACCAGCTTAATGCTGGCCAGATGATCGATGGGTGAGCGAAATACGTTCATTAAAGAACGGACTGTGAAAGGAGAATGAGAATGCTGAGGGTTGATTTAAATTGTGATATGGGAGAAGGTTTTGGCGCTTATAAATTGGGCAATGATAAAGATCTTCTGGATTATGTGACGTCTGCTAATATTGCATGCGGTTTTCATGCTGGAGATCCTTCGATTATGAAAAAAACCGTACATATGGCTTTGGAAAAAAATGTGGGAATAGGGGCCCACCCCGGTTTCAATGATGTGACAGGGTTTGGCAGGAGAAATATCGCTGTCACTCCTGAAGAAACCTACGATCTCGTGGTCTATCAAATTGGTGCACTCCATGGGTTTGTCAGAGCGGCCGGAGCCAAAATGCAGCATGTGAAGCCGCATGGCGCTTTATATAATATGGCTGCTCGTGATTCTTCGCTGGCAGACGCGATCGCTAAAGCTGTTTATGATGTTGACCCTGACCTTGTATTATATGGTCTGTCAGGATCTGAATTGATTCATGCGGGCTTAAAAAGGGGTTTGAAGACTGCAAGTGAAGTGTTTTCTGACCGCACTTATCAGAACACAGGAGAGCTTACCTCCAGAAAAGAAGAAAATGCATTGATTCGTGAGGATGACCTGGCAGCAGCTCAAGTGGTCCGAATGATCAAGGAGCAGAAAGTGAAATCAGTATCAGGAACAGATGTGGATCTGCAGGCAGATACGGTCTGCATACATGGGGACGGCGCCAACGCCCTGTCTTTTGCTAAAAAGATTCATGCAGCATTGACTGCTGAAAAAATTAATCTGATGAAAGTCAGCCTGTAGCCGATTATACAGTGAAGAGAGGAAAGCAAAATGAAAAAATCTAACCGCAGTGTCCTGCTTGGCGCAGCCTTTTTGATGGCTACGTCTGCTATAGGGCCGGGCTTTTTGACACAAACGACGACCTTCACACAATCCCTGGCAGCGAGTTTTGGATTTGTCATTTTGGTCTCCATTATTATTGATATAGGTGCACAAATGAATATTTGGCGTATTATTGCCGTTTCAGAAAAAAGAGCGCAGGAAATCGCTAATGACGTGCTTCCTGGATTAGGATATATACTTGCTGTTCTCATAGTCATGGGAGGCCTGGCTTTTAATATTGGAAACATTGGCGGAGCGGGACTTGGAACCAATGTTCTTTTCGGTGTATCACCGGAAGCTGGAGCCCTGTTCAGCGGATTGGTGGCTGTAGGGATCTTCTTAGTGAAGGAAGCAGGCCGTTTGATGGATCGATTTACACAGATTCTCGGTTTTTTAATGATTGGTTTAACGATTTATGTCATGTTTCAATCTAAACCGCCCATTGGTGAAGCGGTTGCTAGAACATTTATGCCTGAAACCATCGATCCTCTTGCCATCGTTACACTCGTCGGCGGTACAGTAGGCGGATACATTACATTCGCAGGAGGACATCGCCTTCTTGATGCGGGTTTGAAAGGAAAAGAGAACCTGGGTGAGGTGACGAAAAGCTCTATTTCTGCAATTGGAATTGCTTCAATTATGAGGATCTTTCTGTTTCTTGCCACATTCGGCATTGTTGCACAGGGGCTCACGATTGATCCCGGGAATCCACCGGCTTCTGTCTTTCAGCTGGCTGCAGGGAACGCAGGGTACAAAATTTTCGGCGTCGTGATGTGGGCAGCTGCCGTTACCTCAGTTGTCGGCGCAGCCTATACATCTGTCTCATTTATTAAAACCTTCAGCCCTATCCTTCAAAAATACGAGAAAGTTCTGATTGTCAGTTTTATCGTTATTTCGACAGCCGTGTTTGTCTCGATCGGCCGTCCTGTTGCGATCTTAATTTTTGTTGGGGCGCTTAATGGACTAATACTGCCGCTGTCTCTTGGCATTATGCTTATCGCCGCTCATAAAACAAAAATTATCGGAGATTACAAGCACCCCATTTGGATGACGGTTTTTGGCGCACTGATTGTTGTGGTCATGGCATACATGGGAGGCTATACCCTGATAAATGAAATGCCTAAACTGTTCTCGTAATTGAGCAAAATAGACTAGTTTTTCGGGGGCTTATGACATTCTTTGTGCTTATTCGCTAAAAATTTCATCACGTTATGTTACACTAAAGAAGAGTTATCAGATTAAGACGTTCTGACTAACTCTTTTTTAATAGGATTTTTTAAAAAACGGAAGAGTTGAGAATACTCTTAAAGGAAGGGAGGTTACTACATTGGAACAATGGGCAAGATTTCTTGAAATTAATGCTCCGCGCATATTGGAACTGACATTGGATCACGCTGTACTGGTTTCCCTTGCAATCGTCGTTGCACTGTTAATTGGTGTGCCATTAGGCATTTATCTAACCACTAACGAATACCTCGCAGGAACTGTTCTTCAAGTTGCTTCCGTTACACTGACTATTCCGAGTCTAGCGCTTTTTGGTATAATGATTCCTATTTTTTCACTAATTAATAAAGGAATCGGATTTTTACCGGCTTTTGTGGCACTGGTGCTTTATTCGCAGCTGCCGATTATTCGGAATACGTACACCGCTATTAAAAATGTCAATCCTGAGATGAGAGACGCGGCAATTGGAATGGGCATGAAAACCCATCAGCGCCTTTGGCGTGTGGAAATTCCAAACGCTATGCCGGTTATTATGGCGGGAATCCGCACAGCGGTGGTCCTGAATATCGGAATTGCCGTCATTGCTGCTTATATTGGTGCAGGCGGTCTTGGTGTTTTAATTACGCAGGGAATCAGCAGGGGTGATAATTACTTAATTATTTCCGGTTCATTAGCCGTTGCTTTGCTTGCGATCATTGCAGATGGGCTGCTGCTCCTGATTCAGAAACGTTTTACGACAAAAGCTGTTGTCGAATAACTTGTTAAGAGGTGAACAAATGATTACGTTTAATCAGGTAACGAAAAAATATTCAAGTGAAAAAACGGCGGTTAAAAATGTCGACTTTACCGTTGATGAAGGAAAGATCGTTGTTCTGCTCGGACCATCAGGCTGCGGCAAGACCACTCTTTTGAGAATGGTAAACCGTTTGGAGTCGATTACAGAAGGATCGATTGTCATTGATGATGAAGATTCAATGGATCTTGATGCGATCGAGCTGCGAAGAAAAATCGGTTATGTCATTCAAAGCAATGGTCTCTTTCCAAACATGACGATCGAAGAAAATGTCATGATCGTCCCGGATCTTCTGGGATGGAATAAGAAAAAGAAAACAGAGCGCTTCACCTATCTGATGAAGCTTATTGGACTGGATCCTAAGATATACAAAAAACGTTATCCTCACGAATTATCCGGTGGACAGCAGCAGCGAATCGGTGTTGTACGTGCGCTCGCAGCCGATCCTCCTGTAATGCTGATGGATGAGCCGTTTGGTGCACTGGATCCGATCATCCGGGAAAAAATTCAGGATGAATTCCTTCAAATTCAAAGAGAAGTCAAAAAGACGATCTTGTTTGTAAGCCATGACATAGATGAAGCGATAAAAATGGCTGATAAAATCATGCTTCTTCGCGATGGGGAAATTATGCAGTATGATACACCATCTGAAATGCTTACCCACCCGAAAAATGATTTTGTCAACCAATTTTTTGGCAAAGACCGCGCGATTAAGAGCTTAAGTCTTCACACAGTAAAAGATTTACAGGAAGTGATCGGATTAGCCGAAATGGATGAATCCATTTATGACACGAAAACGATTAATGTAAATCAGGATCTAAGAAATACACTCTCCATGCTGTTAAATCAGGAAGCCGATCAGGTTATTGTCACGAATGATGAAGGTAAAAGAATCGGTTCAATTACGATTGACCTCGTTCAAAAATACCTTCATTTTGAAATAAAAGGGAAGCTGTCCGTATCCCAGGAAGGGTGATTCGGTGAATAATAAAAAACTAATCGGCAACGGCTTTAGATTTTTCATTTATGGATTGGTTATTGCTTTTGTAGCATGGGCCATATACAATCAGTATTTTTCGTATATTTTCAGTCAATCAAGCACCTTCCTCGTCTTGCTGCGCCAGCATTTTGTTTTAGTGCTTGTGTCATCTGTGCTTGCAATTCTCATTGCAGTACCTGCAGGAATTGTGATTACACGACCTAAATTCAGGAAAGCCGAATGGCTGATTACCAATATCGTGAACTTTGGGCAGACCATTCCGAGTCTGGCCGTTCTGGCATTGATGATCAGTGTACTCGGAATCGGTTTTAATACGGCAGTATTCGCGCTATTTATCTACTCCATATTGCCGATCTTCAGAAACACCGTAGCAGGGCTCGATACGATTGACCCTAACTTAATTGACGCTGCAAAAGGGATGGGAATGAAGCCCAGCCAAATTCTATTCCGCATTGAATTGCCAAATGCTGTGTATTCCATTCTGGCGGGTATCAGAACAGCTGTTGTTTTAAATATTGGAACAGCCGCTTTAGCTTATGTAGTAGGTGGGGGCGGCCTTGGCGTCTGGATCTTTACCGGCATTCAGCTGTTTGACAATGGCTTCCTGATTTCAGGTGCAATCCCTGTGACAATCATGGCTATTTTGGCTGACTACTTGCTTAGAAAACTCGAAAATGTCCTTGTTCCAAAGGGTGCAAGAGAAGTATCCAATACTTAACGAAAAGGGAGGCAGTACATTTGTGAAGAAGATACTAACGCTTATCCCTCTTACGTTGATCATGGTAGTGCTCACAGCTTGCTCAAGCTTAGGCATTGCAGGAAAAGAGGTCACTGTAGGAGGTAAAAATTTTACTGAGCAGTACCTGTTATCCGAAATGACCGCTTTCTTGCTAACCGAAGAAGGCTTTAAAGTAAATCAAATGAATAATCTTGGCAGTACCGTTGTCCGTTCCGCGCTCGAAAATGGCCAGGTGGATCTGATGTGGGAGTATACCGGAACCGCTCTTATTACGTATATGGGAGAAGAACCGATAGCAGATCCGGAAGAGGCCTTTAACAAAGTCAAAGAAGTGGACAGCAAGCAAAATATCAACTGGATCAATATGTCAGATGTTAATAACACTTATGCTCTGGCTATGAGAAGTGAGCAGGCAGAAGAGCTTGGGATTGAATCAATCAGTGACTTAGCTGCTTATATCAATGAAAATCCTGGTGAGCTTACAATGGCTTCTGATGCAGAGTTTGCAAATCGTCCCGACGGACTGCCGGGTGTAGAAGAAACCTACGGATTTGAATTTGGATCTGCTCAAATCAGCCAGATGGATATCGGCCTGACTCAGCGGGCACTTGATAATGAGCAGGTTGAAGTGTCTGTAGCGTATGAGACAGATGCCACAATCAAGAACTATGATTTAGTCGTTCTTGAAGACGATAAACAATTTTTCCCGCCTTATCGTGCAGCCGTATCGATTAATGAGGATGTTTATGAAGAATATCCTGAAATAGAGGAAATCACTGCGATTCTGGCAGAAAACCTGGACAGTACCATTATGCGGGAGTTAAATTACCGCGTGGATATTGAAGGGGAAAGTGTGTCCGTTGTAGCCTATGAATGGCTTGTGGAAAATGGGCTGCTGGAAGAAGAAGAGTCGCAATAGTTGGACAAGATTGGTGAATAGTAAAAGAGGGGGCAGAAAAGTGCCTCCTCTTTTTTTCGTGCAATTAGCAAGCCGGTTACACAACAAAGTGATTGCTGAACCATTTCAAATGATCCCTGCTGGCAATATCATGTGAATTCATCGGAATCCAAATCAATTGTTTATCTTTAAACGTTTCTTTTATTTGATCTAAATAAGGCAGTTCATGTTTTTTTCGATCCAGCATAAACTGTCCGTCTGCCTCTTCCGGCAAAACCTTATTGACAATTAAAGTGCTGACATTCAAGTCATATCCAGCAAGCAGATCAACTGCTTTTTTCGTTTCCAAAATGGGCAGTCGTTCAGGGTTCAGGACAAACATAAAACCGGTAATATCTTCATTTAATAAAAGGTCTCTTGCTTTAGAAAATCGCTCCTGTCTGTTTTTCAGTACAGCATAAATAGGATCCTCAACAGGCTCGCCGTCATTTAACAGGGCTGCGTAATTTTCATTTGTTTTTTTTCTTTTTTCCAGAAGGCCTTCAATCCAGACCCCCATTAACTCCGGAAGAGTGAGAAGACGGATGGTATGACCGGTGGGTGCTGTATCAAAAATCAGCTTATCAAATTGCGAAAGCTCTTCTAATATAATCGAGACCAGTTTGTCAAAAAGGGCAGCCTCGTCTGCTCCAGGCGAGGCTTTTGCGGTGTCTAGCTGCCGGTGTACTTCCTCCATCATACCGGTGTGAACCATTCCCTTAATATTTTCCTTTACGCCTTTAATATAGCTCGCAGTTTCTATTTCAGGGTCAATCTCAAGAGCATAAAGGTTTTCGGAAACTTTTGTATTCCTGCCTCCAATCTTCCGGTCAAAGATATCACCTGTATTATGAGCAGGGTCAGTAGAAATTAACAGCGTGCGATGCCCCTGCTGAGCTGATTTTAAGGCAATGGCAGCCGCTGATGTGGATTTCCCCACACCGCCTTTTCCCCCGACAAAAATAATTCGCTTCGTTAATACATCCATGTCAAAAGCTCCTTTTAATTAGCAGTCGCAGGGATTAACAGCATCGAATCCCTGACATCGGTGACTTTTCCATTCCCATTCTCAGATGCCAGTCATGGAATTTTTCAATCATGTAGGGATAAAGTTCAAGCGTATAGTAATAAACCGGGTTCGGTATGCCAATCATTTCAGAATAAAGCAGCAGCAGAAACAAATCGTCTTCATCCCTATGCTCACGTGCAATTTCCTGCCGATGCGGCATACTCAATACTTCCTCGTAATAAGCGATGAGTGCCTTTACTTTATCAAGCATCATTGATGGTCACCTCCATTGTTTTGAAGTCAGAATTGCTTTTTCATTACTCGATCGGATCAATAGTTTGTTTCGTGTCTGCCAGTGCAGAAAGAGCGGTAATGACGATCCATATCGCAAATCCCATAATAATCGCTCCGAAAATAAAGAGAAGGGAACTCGGCTGGTCGCCCCACCATGCCCATTCAAATAGAACCTGCTGAACCATGGCATAGAGCGTCATAAATAAAAGGAAAATCATCGGAATGAGTGTAATCAGGTAATTTCTGCCGAGTTTCTTAAGCCATACTGAGATGAGCAATAAACTGATTCCGGCTAGCAGTTGATTAGAGGTTCCAAACAAAGGCCACAGAAGGTATCCACCGGAACCAAACCCTTGAGGTCCTTCAGGAATCAGGACGAGTGCTGCACTTGAAACGACGGCGATTGTCGTAGCCACATGTGTTTTTGTAAGGGCAGGAACGTTGTATTCTGAACCTAATTCTGCAATGATGTAGCGCATTAGCCTGACGGAAGTATCAAGGGTAGTAGCGGCAAAGCTTACTACGATAATGGAAACAATGGTAGCCGCTATCTCAGCAGGGATTCCAAGTCCGGTAGCAAGCTGGCTGGCCCCTTGTACAAAGGCTCCCAAACCTCCGGCACTTGCTTCCTGAAAATTGCTGTAGGTAGCCAGGAAATCTTCTTTAGTCGGAAATAACGTAATGACCGCAATGATTGCTACTAATGCAAGGATTCCTTCACCCACTGCCCCTAAATATCCTACAAAACGCGCATCGGTTTCTTTATCAAGCTGTTTTGAGGAGGTGCCTGACGAAACAAGACCGTGAAATCCAGAGATCGCTCCACATGCGATCGTAATGAAGAGAAGAGGGAACCATGAGACATCATCCGCATTTGGGTTTGTTATGGGAGCAGTAATTTCGGGATTTGTAAACAGCAGGCCGAGATACAAAATGGCAAGCCCGACCACAAGCTGATGCGAATTTATAAAATCACGGGGCTGCAGCAGCTTCCATACAGGCAGCGTGGAGGCAATATATACATAGCCCATTAAAACCAGGATCCAGATAAAGAATGCGCTCGATACAGCGCCCAATCCAAAGAGACCAGCGCCTTCTTCACCGCCCATATATCCAACTAAATCAATTTGAAGAAAATCAACTTGTGCAGCGAGAATCGCTACAGCGTACATGACAGCGAGAGCGATGAGAGAGGGGACGAGCATTTTAACATTTTTCTTATAAACGGCGTGTCCGATCCAAATTGCAAGCGGAATCTGAATAAAAACAGGCAGAACACTGGATGGAAAGGTAATAAAGAGATTGGCAATGACCCAGGCGAAAACGGCATTTACCATGAGCACAAGAATAAGAATAATAAATAAAAACAGGATCTTCGCACGCTGCCCGACTAATTTATCCGCCAGCGTTCCAATGGACTGCCCCTTGTTGCGCACTGAGAGGACAAGCGTACCAAAGTCATGTACACCCGCAGCAAAAACCGTCCCGAGCACCACCCACAAAACAGCAGGCAGCCATCCCCAGTACACGGCAATTGCAGGACCAAGAATTGGAGCGGCACCTGCTACCGATGTAAAATGGTGTCCCCACAGTACGAATTTATTAGTAGGGACAAAATCCACACCATCTTTAAATCGGTGTGCAGGTGTAACGTAATCAGGATCCAGTCTGAAAATCTTTTCTGCAACAAATTTCGAGTAGAAACGATAGCCTAAAAGAAAGATAAAAATACCTATTGCTGCAATCGCAATTGCATTCATCCTCTATTCCTCCCCGCAAATATCATAATGTAAGCGATTTCGATCTTGTTACCTAAATAATAGAGGAAAACGAAAGTTATGTAAATATTCTAAAAAATGTGTTAGATTTTGGAGATATACGGAGAGCTATTTGGAGGAAAAACGAGAAGGAAAGCCTCTATTTTATTTCCATTTATACCTTTATATTTAAATGACAGCGAGTAATTTTCAGAAAAAGGAGAGGAAGTGGCCAATTGAATGAAAAGTGGATGGGCTGTCCGGCATGCGGCAGCAGAATTCCTGTGATTTCAGGGTATAGTTCATGGTGCGATCACTGTCATTTTAATCTTAACCCTGCTCAGGAACAGAAAAAGAAAACTTTATTGGGTAAAGCATATGAAGCTCTTGGAAGAAAAAATGGAGAACAGATGCTTTATAAATTGATAAAGAGTTCAGCCCAAAAGCCTTCGATTACGGCACAGGGGGTTATCGCTTATTTTCTGGCTGCTCTCGTTCATCTCCTCAGTCTCGGTCTCGCTGCTGCGGCGGGATATTTAGTCTGGGTGGGAAGTGATAAAGTTTTTTTACTATTCACGGCTGTTCTGCTGCTGGGGATTTCGTGGGTGGCGAGGCCGAAGATTGACCGTTTGGAAAAAGATGAAACGGTTCTTACCCGGGAGGATCTGCCGGAGTTTTTCCGGCTGGTGGATTCAATTACAAGTGAGCTCGGCACAGGCAAAATAGATGGTGTGGTGCTGAATGGAGAATTTAATGCTTCCATTGGCAGGTATGGCTGGAAAAAGCGAATTATTATTAAAATGGGTCTTCCTTTGTTTTCAATTTTAACTGCGGAAGAAAAAAAGGCGCTTTTAGCTCATGAAATCGGGCATTTAGCGAATGGAGATCTTGCCAGAGGCTTTTTTATTGGCACAGCTTTGAATACGCTCGAAGTTTGGCATGAAATTTTGGAGCCGGAGGAATTGCATGAAGGGCAAAGCGGAGATTTAGTGAAGATGGTTTCTGCATCCATTTTAAAAGCGCTTAGCTTTTTCCCGAAAACCTATTCGGATCTGCTGCTTTATTTTCTGTATTTCAACAAGCAGCAGGCAGAGTATTTTGCTGACTATACAGGAGCCAGGTTGGCAGGAACTGAACCGGCGATCACCCTTTTGGAGAAAATCGAGTACGGCAGACTGTACGAATACTCCATCAGAAAAACAGCCCTTTCCTCTGAGAAACTAAATCTTTACCATTGCCTGAATGACGAAATCAAACAATTACCTAAAAGAGAAAAAAGCCGATACAGGAAAATAGCGGAGCTTGAGAAGTCCAAAGTGGATGATACGCATCCGCCTACTTACTTTCGCGTTCAGTACTTACAATCAAAAAAACACCTGCAGAAACAAGCAGATGTAGATTTGCAGCAATTTAAGAGCATTCAGCAGGAATTATTCTGCTTTGAAAATGCGATCCAAAATGCTGTCACAGAGGAATATTGGTATTACCATTCATGAAGAGTTAAAGACTGTTTCGAAAACCTCCTTCAGAGTGAATGACCTGTCCTGTTACCCATTCTGCCCGTTCACTGGCAAGGAAGGCAGTCAGGTTAGCACAATCCTTAGGCTCCCCGATTCTGCCTGAAGGAGAACGCTTTAAAATATCCTGTTTTATGTCGTCAGTCATCCAGCCGGTGTCTGTAGGACCCGGATTGATGGCGTTAATGGTTATGTTTTTTTCAGCAAGAACCGGCGCCAGCGTATACGTCAGGGTTTCGACAGCTGATTTAGTGAGCACATAAGAAAGCTCGTCAGGCATGGGTCCCTGTGACCAGCCTGTCGTAATATTAATGATCCTCCCATACTCACCTTCAAACTGCTTGACAAATTCAGATGTCAGGATGGTCGCCGCACGTACATTTACGCGGTAATGCTCATCCAGGCTTTCAGGTGTAATGGTATAAATCGTATCATTAATCGATACAGCTGCATTATTCACAAGAACGTCTGGGTACCTGCCAAGGGTATTTTTGCAATACTGAAACCCCTTTTTAAAAGAAGACGTATCCTGAAGATCCAGTTCAATTTTTTCGCACCGGACTCCATAAGAAATGATCTCGTTTTGTATGTCAGTTACCTCATCTTTTTTACGATGAAATGAAACCTCCTCATCATACTTCGTCCAATAAGTAAATAAAATATCATGCCCGTCCTTTGCAAGCTCCCTGCATATTCCTGCTCCTATTCCCTGAGATCGGCCGGTGCCGGTTATAAAGGCAGCTTTTCGCTTCATTTTTACCATCTCTCCTAAACTTATATTTATACTTTACCGTATTATAGCATTTAAAATTCTATCTATTCAGACTGTTTTTAACTGGAAGAGATCTGTATACTTAAGAAAAAAGAGGAAAGAAAAGAGGAAGATGGCTTTTCTTTGCAGAGGAGGCGCAGTATGGGCTTTTTTGATGGACTAATGGGCAATGCTTCTGAGATAAAAAATGAAGATGCGCAGAAGGAATTTGGCAATCTTCTTATACGTGAGGAACGAATAGAAAAATCGTATAAGCTGATCCGTGATCTGTTTTTGTTTACCAACAAACGTTTACTTTTAGTAGATAAACAGGGGATGTCAGGGAAAAAGGTTGAGTACCATTCCATCCCGTATTCCAGTATCACGCATTTTGCAGTGGAAACAGCAGGGACTTTTGATCTTGATGCAGAATTGAAAATATGGATCTCGGGAATGGATCTTCCTCTGACGAAAACGTTCAATAAGTCTCTTAATATATATGATGTGCATGCTGTTTTGGCAGGGTATATTCTGGAATCAAAATAAGAGATCATTGAATCGGGAACATCGCACGAATGAGCCGCTTCCCGTTCGCTTGAAGCTGGCGGCTAATCTGATAGCAGGGTGGGTCATGACATGGAAGGCAAGGAAGTAATTAAATTGGCAGGTCTTACAAAAAGCTACGGAGGAGAAAATGTACTGGATGAAATACATTTAACGGTATACGAAGGCCAGATTGTAGGCTATATTGGTCCGAATGGAGCGGGCAAAAGCACGACGGTCAAGCTGATGCTTGGACTAATTGAAGACTATTATGGCGACATTTACATATTCGGGGAGAACCTGAAAGATTTGGACTACTCCTACAAAAGAAGAATTGGATATGTGCCGGAAAATGCAGAGATCTATGACAGCCTTACAGCAGCTGAGTATCTGATTTTTATTGCGGGTCTTTATGGTATTGATGAAGAGGAGGCGCTTGAAAAAGCAAGGAGACTGATGGAGCAGTTCAATATTGAACATGTGCTTCATTCACGGTTATCTTCTTTTTCAAAAGGAATGAAGCAAAAGGTCTTAATTATCTCCAGTCTTTTACATAATCCGGATGTCCTGTTTCTGGATGAACCCTTAAGCGGTCTGGATGCAAACAGCATGATGGTGGTGAAAGAAATTCTGGCGCTGCTGGCCAGACAGGGGAAAACGATTTTTTATTCTTCTCACATCATGGATATCGTTGAAAAAATCAGTCACCGGATCGTTCTTCTTTCAGGTGGTTCAATCGTGGCAGACGGAACATTTGATGAGTTAAAAGAGAAAAATAAACAGGGAACGCTTGAAGATATCTTTAATGATTTAACCGGTTTTCATCAGCATAAAGAAATTGCGTCGGCGTTTGTGGAAATTGTACAGGGAGAAACCGTATGAAAGAAATGAAAATTCTGCTGTTTCTCGATCGTTTCAAAACGCTTTTTGAAAAAGCCGGTATAGATTATGCGGTATTCCGCCTGATTTTAAACATGAAACTCGTAATGGATTCAAGAAGAATTCCTACTGTTTACAGCAATACTAAAGTGGACGAGAGCAAAGAGAAGAATTATTTTGTCCGGTCTCTATGGATCTATGCTCTTTATGGGTTGTCCATCGTTCCGGTTTTATTTTTTATTGACCAGGTCTTTTTTCAAATGAGCATCATATTCAGTATACTGATGTTTATTTTAATGACGTCCATGATCTCGGATTTTTCATCTGTTCTCTTGGATATCCGCGACCGGTCTATCATTAGTCCAAAGCCAGTACATAATCGCACATTAAGCGCAGCAAAAGCATTTCATGTGCTGTTTTATATGTTCATGCTCACATTTGCTACAACGGCTGTTCCTCTTGTTGTCTCTCTGTTCGTAAGCGGGCCGATGTTTTCATTGATGTTTTTGATAGAAATTTTATTGCTTATGATGCTGATTTTGGTTTTAACAGCAGGAATCTACGTTTTGATTTTGCATTTCTTTGACGGGGAGCAATTGAAAAATGTGATTAATTACATGCAAATTGCGCTCACGATCGGAATTTTAGTCGGCTATCAAGTTGTGGCGAGATCGTTTGAGCTCGTGGGGATCACATTTCAGTTTTCTCCGGCATGGTGGCAGTTATTCCTGCCGCCGGTGTGGTTTGGCGCGTTGCATGAAGGCGTGCTGACAGGAGAAAGCTCCGGTTTTCTGCTGGTGCTCGCAGGTCTTGCGATCATCGTTCCTATTCTTTCAATGGTGGTCTATATAAAACTAATGCCTGTGTTTGAGCATCAGCTTCGGAAGCTAGCCCAAACCGAGACGGGTGCACAAAAGCAAAAAGCGAAATGGAAGAAGCAGATCGCGAGGTGGATTTCTCCGAACCTGGAAGAAAGAAGTATGTATCACTTCGCAGGTTCCATCATGAAAAAAGAACGGGATTTTAAGCTGAAGGTCTATCCTTCCATTGGCTTTACACTGGTTATTCCATTCATCTTTATGTTTTCCACCTTGCAAACGAGCTCCTTTGAAGAATTCAGGGAAGGCAGTTCATTTTATTTAATTTATTTCACGCTGCTTTTAATTCCGAATATCTTTTCCATGGTGAAGTATTCAAGCAGCTATAAAGGCTCCTGGATCTATCAGGTAGCCCCGCTTAAAAAGCGTTCCACCGTTTACAGCGGAACGTTAAAAGCGGCCTTAATCAAGCTGTTTGTGCCTGTTTATCTGGCTCAATGCGCCATTTTTCTCTGGCTGTTTTCTTCTTCAGTTCTGCTGGACTTATTTGTTTGTCTGGTTAGTGCCATTTTGTATTCAATCATCAGCATCAATCTTTTAAGCAACAATCAAATGCCTTTTACCGTTTCTTATTCCCTTGGCCAGCATCAGGAAGGAGTAAAGGTTTTTCTATTGTTTTTAATCATCCTGCCTCTGGTTGGACTGCATGCTATATCCTCTCAAATTCCTTATGGAACAGAGGTTTATGGCATCTTAATTATCGCTGCCGTAATCATTGCCTGGAAGCTGGCTTTCCGCAAATGATCCTGACGGGAAACGGGTCAGGATCATTCAAATCAGCGGCTTGTCCCTTATTTTTTTGGATCAATCCTGATCGAATCATTCGGATCGAGTGCGAGCGTTCGTAAATAATAAAACAGTGTGCCGCCCACCATTCCCAGCACCATCAGAAACCCGGTTGTCACTACACCCCAATAGATCATAAAAGAATCCCCCTTTTTGGATGTATATGCCGGGTCACAGGTGGTAAGAATGGGGAGTTATAAATCGTTAGGATAAAACGCAATAAGCAGCATAGGATAAGGGGAAAGTGAGGATTAGTGCGATGAAGAAATGGTTGATTTCATTGACTTTTGCAGGTGCTGTTTCAGCAGGTGTGTTTGTCCTGTATTTCTATTTTAACCCTCCTATGGGCCTCGGGGGGATAGGATCATCCGAATCCAGTAAATCGGTCATACTAGCAGTGGGAAATGAAAGCTTTGGGACAATTAAAGTGGATGAAATCTTAGTAAATGAAAAAGAAAGTCCATCAGAAGTAAAAATGCAGGTGACCGATCCATATACAGGCTTTGTCATCACAGAGGATTTCAGTGAGTTTGAGGAAGAGTACGGAATGACAGATCTTGCTCTTGTGGAATTGGAATCTTATACCTCGCCTTCTTCGCAATACGAGAAAATGGACAATGGAACGGCCACAACGGATGATAAAAGCTATGGCCTCAGCGTTCTTCATCAGGACGAAATTAACAAAGTGACCATAAAGTACAGCTATTTCGGCATTCCTCTTGAGGAAGTGGTTCATACAAATCAGCACACTGCCCTCAATACAGAGCCTTAATCGTGGGAGATGCGAAACGGCAAAAAGAGATTTGGATCTATAGCAAAAAGATTAAAAATGAAGAATTTTGTACCTTTAGTATCGGCTGAGTGAGTGGATGGTGACGACATCAGCAGCGTCCGCCTGAAGCGCAGTAAACCGGTCAAAAAGCCCTGAGACAGTATCCTGTCTCAGGGCTTTTTGTTGTTCTATGACCAGATTTCAATGAGATTTGAGCCGGGTGTTAATACGTTCATTACATCTTGCTTGTTTACCTTGTATCCGTTTTGGCGGTAGCGGTTTGATGGCGCTTCATATTTCAGCTGGCTTCCGTTAACGGTGATCGCAGACTTTTCCTTAGAAAGATGGTACCGGATCGTGACGGGTCTATCAAATAGATGATAAGTAAATTCAAGGCCGTCCAGTGAAGAAGGGAGGACGGGGTCAATCAGCAGGAAATCTCCCTCGTGGCGAAGACCAAGCGCATTGGAGATGAGCTGGTTCATATAAATTCCCGGTCCGCTTGAATAAATCCTCCAGCCGCCTTTTACTGGTACGTCGCCATTGCGAAGCTCTTCAAAGCGTTCCTGGGCTGCGTAGCGAGTCGCGAATTTTCCATCTGAAGAACTGAAATAGGCATTGCTTTGACGTTTTTCTGCATTGGGAACAACTGAGGTAATACCAATTGGGTTGATTGTTTCAAGCCCTTTCCAGACCTCTTCCGTACGGCCGATTTTCGCCATTGCTTCCACAAAGCGGATATGAGCATGAACATACTGAAGGCCGATTTCTCTTCCGAAGTTAGATGCTTGTTCTGCACGTTTGAAATGCTTCGTCACACCGCCATCATAATTTGCAGGGCGATTCATTAAACGAACGCCATCAGGACAGTAGAACTGATCGTGAATGATCGCTTCGTGATGAGCCGCTTCCTCAGGTGTTAACAGCTCACTGATCATGCTTCTTGTCATTGGAAGCAGACGGTAGTGGATGCCTGTTTTCTGATCTAATGGATGAACCATATTCTCGGGATGCTCTTTATCTTCAAAATAGAGGAATCCAGGGAGTACACCTGTGTTCAGCATATAAGCTTTAAAATCCTTCTCAATTCCATCCGAAAGTACAGCTAAACGGTCTGCTTTATCCTGCCTGACATTTTGCAGGCTTTTCGAAAGCGTACGAATCGTTTGATACGTAAGCGAAACAGTCCAGCTGCTGACCATGTACTGACGAAGCTGCTGGTTTGCCGGCTGAAGCGTGTCATCCCAGTCCCCATCTCCATAGGAAGACAGATGTGTATCATGCAGAAAGTTTTCTTTAATCGTCTCCAGCTGCTTCGTTAAATGGTCCATTAACGGTGCAGACGTTTCGGTAAATTGGAAGTCACTTCGTTTTGTGTAGGGAACGGGCATATCCAGAACGCTGTAATCGCCTGTTGTGGTCAGATAATCGGCAACCACTTTCAACGGCCAGACAATGACATCTCCATGACTGTGATCATGCTGAATATGCTTATATTCATCAAACATAAACCATTGCGGCCAGTCGCCTTTGTCTTCATATTGATGAGAATAGACGGTTTTAATAATTTCTTTTACGCTGTCATACTGCTGTGTGGCCAGAAAGTATTCTGTCGGTCCCTGACATACATCGCGCGTTCCCCAGGCAGCTCCTCCATATTGCTCAAGGCCATGAGGAACAGAGTAATGGACAAGCATATTATGAGTGTACCACCAGGCAATAGCATTTACTTTTTCAACCGAAGAAGGTTCTGAATGAGAAAGAGAGAAGCCATTCATTACCTTTTTGAAATATGAGCGATAACGTGCTCGTTCAGAAGAAAAATCAAGCGCCTTGTGCTCGGGAAAATGCCCTGTTAGGGATCCCTCCATCGTGAGTGTCCAATCACTTGATTGATTTACTGCTATAGACACGATGGAATCCTGATTATGGTCAACAACGTTCAACTCAGCGCCTTTTAACGTAAAACGATACGCAAGATCAGGATGGACGTTTGCGTTATCAGAAGAAGCATCGCCTTTAACGGTGAACGAGTCGCCGTTCACTTCCATATGAAAAGGAGCTTCGTACTCATGATTATTCATGGTAATTTGATTGGTAATAATAAAATCGTATGATTGATGCTTGGCAGACGACACATGTAAGGTAATGGACTTCTCATTCACCACGGAATAGCTGGTGATGGTAAGTTCGTCATCTGGCAGCTTATACATCCAGCGGGCATAGTTAAATCCAATCTCGTATACGGCCGGCATGGTAAGCAATTGATAGGTGTCAGTCGTTTTAACATAAATCCTTTGCCCTGAAGTTTTAAAAATGTTTAATGGATTTCGTACATTTGACAACAGTTTGTTCATAGAGGTGTTGCCGATTACAACCTGAGCATTAAATACACCTGGCATATAGGAGGTGGAGGTGATGGTTGGCTGACCGCTCAGCTGATGATTTTCGCCGCTCATTAAAATATGACCGTGTGACCGCTCAAGCTGAAGCTCTTTTTCTCTTAAAACAACATGCTCGTAGGTTGGGGTAAAGAAGGAAAGCAGCGTATCGCCATCCCATTCCTCCAGCAGCCGGTCAGGATACATAACTTGAATTTCTTCTGCCGCTGCAGGGGCTGAAGTCAGTATCTGAGCAGTGGAAAATGATTCGAATTTTTCGGCTTCCACCAAATCAAAGGCTTCATGAACCTGTGTTGTTTTTTCCCACGCCTGTTTTATTTCTTCAGTGAATAAAGGTTTTTTAACGGCTTCTGCATGGTCCTCATTGATGCAGCCGTAGAATACAAAAGAAGCTTTGCCGTTTAAGCTGATTTTCTCACTTTGTAAAGCAGTGAAGGCAAATTCATATTGGTACGTTTCATTTGCGAGAGTTTCCTCACCCAAAGCCTCCGGGATATTCGTTTCTTTATAATTCAGACCGAAAAATTGAAAACCATCTGTACTGTATCCAACATTTCTCCCTAAAGATCCCTGTTGTAAATAAGGATATCCGGTACCTTGGGGCTGGTTTTGTCTTGAACAAACGACATAGCCCTGCTGATCGTCTTTAAATACGGCATGATCCACGTATTGAGCCACATATGCTTCATTGGCGCGCAGGGCATTTTTATCAGCTAACCCAATGTCCTGTCCGTAAATGAGATCAATTTCAGCTTTTTGGCCCTCTACATTCACTTCCCAGAACCAAATGTGTTCAGATGCTAAATGAAATGTGATCTCATACTCGATTCCGTGGACGTTTCCCCTCCATTTTAATTTTGATTCTGAGGAAAAAAAGGTGCTTTGAGATTGTTGTCCAACCAAAGGATAGAAATGAATCGAGTCGCCATCCAGTACACGCAAATATAGATTATTTAAGGAACCGTCCATTGAATTACCCGCAAGCTGATTAATCATCAGATGCTTATAAGAAAAGGTATGCACATCCCCTGTGGATAAAAAATGCAGCTGCGTTTCTCCATTGTGGAGTACGGAATGGTTATTAGATTTTACTATCATGATGTATGACCGCCTTTCATTTTTAGGGTGAAAAATAAAGAATGAGTGTCTTGACTGTTGGGACCTGCAAATACTTCAAATTTCCCTGCATCGCTTGTAAATGATAAATCCTTATGATGATAGCGAAGCTGTTCTTCTTTAATAGAAAAGCGGATGATTTCTGATTCTCCCGGCTCTAAAGAAATCCGGCAAAAATCCTTTAATTCTTTAACCGGACGAACAATTTCACCAGAAAAATCCCGGATATATAGTTGAACAATTTCCTCACCTGAGCAGCTGCCCGTATTTTTAACCCTGATAGAGGCTTCAATCACAGAATCAGCAGTGAGTTCATCGGTGGATAGCTCAAACTGATCGTAAGCAAAGGACGTATAGCTTAGCCCAAAACCAAACGGGAAGAGGGGATCATTGGGCGAATCCATATAGTCCGAAACGTAATGCTCCTGTGCATCTGGTGCTCCTTTAGGCCGGCCGGTATTAAAATGATTATAGTAAACTGGCACCTGTCCAACATTGTAAGGAAAGGACATGGACAGCTTAGCTGAAGGAGAAACCTTTCCATACAGAAGGTCTACTAACGCATTTCCTCCTTCAGTGCCTGGAAACCAAGCTTCAAGCAGTGCGTCACTGTGTTCAACCACTCCATGAAGATCGAGAGGACGGCCATTAAAAAGAACGGTGACAACCGGCTTGCCTTCTTTTGCAACAGTTTTGATTAACTCGAGCTGAGCCTGTGGAAGCTGAATGTTTGTTCTGCTGTTTGCTTCACCGCTCATAGAACTGCTTTCGCCTAAAGCAAGTACGACAACATCCGCCTGAGAAGCAGCCTGAAGCGCTTCATCCAGCTGGCTTTGCGTAATCTTTTCAATTGAGCTGCCCTCTGAAAAAATCAGATTATTTTCAGGAAGATGATCTTTCAGTGCTTTTATCATTGTCACCGCTTCATCTTTTACCCCGACACCTGCCCAGGGCCCAAGCAAGTCATTGCTGTCCCCAAAAGGCCCAATCAGTGCGATCTTTTGATTACGGGATAAAGGCAGTGTCTGATGGTTGTTTTTCAAAAGAACAGTGGATTTTGCTGCCAGATCTCGGGATGCTTTTCGATGATCTGCATGTCCAACGATTGCTTTTTCTGCTTCGATGCTTGCCCCGCGGCAGGGATTGTTAAATAAATCGAGTTTTTCTTTGAGTGTCAGGATGCGAAGAACCGCTTCATCAATCAGCTTGATGTCGATCTCACCCTGTTCCACGAGTTCCTCCAGGTATTGAGCGTAGCAAGCGGTCATCATTTCAATATCCAGCCCGGCTAATATGGCTTTTTTAGCCGCTTCTTTTTCATCCTCCGCCACGCCATGCGCAATCAATTCCTTTACAGCGCCCCAATCCGAAATTAATACGCCATCAAATCCCCATTCCTCTCGAAGCAGGTCTCTCATTAATTCTTTGTTTCCTGTAGCCGGAATGCCATCTACCGTGTTAAAGGCGGTCATCACCATTTCACAGCCTGCATCAAGCGCAGCTTTATAGGCAGGAAGATAACTTTCACGCAGCTGCCTTTCGGACAAATCAACTGTATTGTAATCCCGGCCGGCTTGTGCTGCACCATAAGCGGCAAAATGCTTTACACATGCAGCTACTGACTCTGTGTCGCTAGTGAGATTTTCTTTTTGAAAGCCTTCAACAAATGCCTTTGCGAACAGACTGTTTAAATGAGGGTCTTCTCCAGTCGATTCCATCACCCGCCCCCATCTTGGATCACGTACTAAATCGACCATCGGGGCAAAGGTGACATGAACGCCTGAAACAGCGGCCTCCTTTGCTGCAATCTCGGTACTTTTTTTAGCTAATTCCAGATCCCAGCTGCAGCCAATAGCAAGAGGTACAGGGAAAATCGTTTTATATCCATGAACAATGTCTGCCATAAACAACAGGGGAATTCCTAAACGGTTTTCTTCCAGGTGCTTCTGTTGAATTGAAATTACTTCTTTCGCCCCGGAGACACCAAGTACAGAGCTGGAATTTAAAATATGTTCCTCTTCAATCGGCATTTCTGCCATGGGGCCTGTAATTTGTCCTTGCTGGTCCGACCCTTTAAAGAAAGGACCGGCGAGTTGAAGCAGTTGAGCGATTTTTTCTTTTATTGTCATTTGTTTGAGCAAATGATTAACGGTCGATGTCGTCATTTAATATCCTCCAAACACGTAATATAGTGAAACGTTTCAATTTTTATGTATAAAGATTATCTGTTTCGGTTCTTACCAGTAGAAATGACGGAAGCAGGAAGATTTCCTGTATTGCCTGGCCGCTTTCATTGTTTTAATTGCAGGTTTAGAAAGAAAATACATAGAGGAGATCAACATTCAAAGGAACCCCGCAGCCATTTTCACCTTGCTTTCAAAAGAAATTAAAAGAAAAGTATTGAAAGCGGATTCATATTTGATTATAATCAATTTATCGAAACGTTTCAATAAAAATATTTAGATCTTTAAGAAAAAGTATATACGTCATTCAAACGTCAGCAGTGCATCTTTATGAGAACAAAAGAAAAATACCATTTAAGGGGATGAATAAGAATGAAGAAAAAAGGTTTAGTGGTTCCGGCTGTATTAGCGATGGGATTATCAACAGCGTTGGCAGGCTGCGGAGGCGGCGATGGAAGCGGAGATAGTGATAACACGTTATCGGTATGGGCAATGGGAGAGGAAGGTAAGCTGCTGGATGAAATGACAGAGGCTTATGAGGAAGAAAACCCGGATATCACGGTGAATGTTCAAGCGATTCCATGGGACCAGGCGTATGACAAACTGCTGACAGCGGTGGCATCCGGCAATGGACCGGATGTATTGCAGCTCGGCACAACTTGGGTAGCGGAGTTTGCAGATGCAGGAGCTCTTCTCGATCTGACTGAACACAAGGAGGACTATCCGGATTTCAACCTGGATAACTACTTTGAAGGTGCTCAGACCTCCATGAAGTATGAAGACCAAATTGTTGGAATTCCCTGGTATGTAGAAACCCGCACCATGTATTACCGGACTGATTTGCTGGAGGAAGTGGGCTATTCTGAAGCTCCGGCAACCTGGGATGAGCTTAAGGATGCAGCGACAAAGCTAAGTGAGTCAGGAGAAGATGTGTACGGGCTGGATATTGATTTAAATGACCAAATCACTCCATTTATTTTTGCATGGCAAAATGGATTTGAGTTTGATACAGAAAATCCTAATTTTACTTCTCCTGAATTTACAGAAGCTCTTGAGTACTACACAAGCTACTTTAAAGAAGGAATCAGCACGACTTCAGAAGGCATAGACATTATACAAGCGTTTAAAGATGGACAGAAACCAATCTTTTTCAGTGGGCCGTGGATGATTAATATTCTGAATGACCAGGCAGCTGATCTTGAAGGGCAATGGGCTGTAGCGACAATGCCTGCCCAAAAAAGCAATGTTTCGAGTATTGGTGGAGCCAATTTCTCTGTATTCCATAATTCCGAAAAAGTTGATGAGGCACTGGATTTCATTTCTTATATGAACGAAGTGGATACGCAGCTTGAATGGATGGAAAAATCAAACACGCTTCCATCACGCTTAGATGCATGGGAAGATCCTGCATTAGCAGAAGATGAAATGTATTCCGTATTTGGCGAGCAGCTTGAAAATACAAAAGGGGCTCCGCCTATTAAAGAGTGGGAAAAGATCGCTCAGGAACTGCTTTCTTCTATTGAAAGAATTAATATCGGCGGCGCTGATGTAGAAGAAGAGCTTGAAAGCTTTAATGAAAAAGCAAAAACGATCATTGAGTAAGATGACGTAAATAATGATTTAGAGAGGAGGTAAGTGATGCTCAGGCAGCATTCACTTACCTTGCTTTCTTACATGGATTAATAAAAAGTTTGAAAGAAAGATAGAAAGTAGGTGGAGAGCTTTGCTGAACCAGCTTGTGAAAGGGACGGTGCGAAATCGTCATCCATTTATATTTATCGCCCCGGCGTTAGTTATTTTAATTTTATTCAGTTTGATTCCAATCATGATTGCCTTTGTTATCAGCTTTACGGATATGGATCTTAAAGGTCTTGCTGACTGGTCTAATATCAGCTTCATAGGTGTGGAGAACTATGCCAATTTATTAGGTGACACTGTTTTCCATAAAGCCGTATACAACACCTTTTTCTATGTCGTGATTGGCGTTCCGCTCGTCATTTTCTTTTCCTTAGGCATCGCATTGCTGCTGAATTACGGAAAGAACCTTGTTTTTACCGTGTTTCGCGCAGTGTATTTTATGCCTGCTATTACAAATATTATTGCGATCGCTGTTGTATGGGGATTTCTTTATAATACAGAATACGGCTTGTTCAATTATCTGCTGTCATTAGCAGATGTGGATAAAATTCCTTGGCTCGAACATCCCGTCATTGCCAAGCTGTCACTTATATTGCTTGCTGTCTGGAAAGGGATCGGTATTAATATGATCATTTTCCTGGCTGCTCTTCAGGGGATTCCGAATTCTTATTATGAAGCAGCAAAGATTGATGGAGCCAAACGCTGGCAGATTCTGTTTTACATCACCATTCCGCTTCTGCGCTATGCGATTTTCTTTGTTACGGTTACCACACTAATTGGCTGGCTTCAATTCTTCGAGGAACCGTTTATTATGACGCAGGGAGGTCCGCTTGATGGCACCGTCTCAATGGCGTTATTTATTTACCAGCGTGGATTCCAGTTTAGCGAATTTGGCTATGCAGCTGCAGGTTCATTTGTCCTGTTCATCGTCATCATCATTGTTACGCTGCTGCAATTTAAATTAAGAAAAGCAGATGATGAAATTTAACACTCAAAGAAATTTAACCGTATAGGGGTGAACATGAATGGCTTCCGGGAGATCAAAAGGCAATACAGAAAAATGGATCGCAACAATTTTACTCATTGTTGGGGGTTTCATTGTTTCACTTCCATTCCTTTGGATGATTACAAGTTCATTCAAGCCGGAAAGTGAAATTTTGCAAATGCCGCCTACAATATTCGCTGAAAATCCTACAATTCAAAACTATATTAATCTATTTACAAACATGAATTTTGGGGTTTACTTGAGAAACACGCTCATTATTGTCCTGCTGTCTTTTGTAGGATTATTCTTAAATGCCATGGCTGGCTACGGCTTCGCCAAATATGACTTTAAGAACAAAGAAAAAGTGTTTTATCTGGTCCTGGCAACAATGATGATTCCAGGGCAGGTTACGATGATTCCGGTTTATCTGCTATTAAATGAAATGGGATTAATTAATACAATGGCTGGGATTGTCCTGCCGGGTCTTGCGGCTGCATTCAGTATCTTTTTGTTTAGAATGTTTATGGCGACAATCCCGACCGATCTTATCGAGGCAGCCCGTCTGGACGGAGCAGGTGAATTCTATATCTTCTTCCGTTTAATTATGCCGATCTCAAAACCCATTTTCGCTGTGCAGGGGATTCTGACGTTTATAGCAGCGTGGAACAGCTTTTTATGGCCGTTAATCATTGCAAATGATGAGTCCCTATATACACTATCTGTTGGCTTGTCTCTCTTAAAAGGGCAGTACGCCAGTAATTTCGCTCTGCAAATGGCAGGGGCGGCATTTATGGTTATTCCGATCATTATCATCTTTTCATTCTTTCAGAAATATATTGTCGAGGGCTTTACCACTTCAGGCTTAAAATAATAAAGTTGGAAGAAAGACATTTTCGTAAGTGAATGATACGCTTAGTTAAAAGACTCTGCCAGTGAAGAAGAGGAACGAATGGAGGATAAAGCTGTGGCAGCAACGATTAAAGATGTGGCCAAGCTCGCAGGAGTAGCAATTTCTACTGTTTCTTATGCGTTGAATAACAGTCCGAAAATAAGTCAGGCAACAAGAAAAAAAGTAGTGGAAGCTGCAAAAGAATTAAACTATCAAAAAAATGGGTTTGCGTCTGATTTGAAACGGACCAAGACCAATACCATTGCCCTGATTCTCAGTGATTTAGCGGGACCCTATTATTCAGAATTGACAAAAGGTGTACAGGAAGTGACGACAGCGCACGGGTATGACCTGATCGCCTGCAGTTCCCAGGGCGGACCGCAATCCACTGCTGTAAAATTTCTAAAGGAAAAACGGGTGGATGCCGCAATCATCCTTGCTCATAACATATCAGATGAAGTCATTGCCGAATCAGCGAGGAAGGGCTTTCCGATTATCGTTTTAGACCGGCATGTGAACGTGGATCATGTTGTTCAAGTGGAAGTGGATAATTTTCATGGGGGATATGTGGCCACAGAGCACTTAATTCAGCAGGGGTCTAAGGAAATTGCTTTTATCAGCGGCCCCGTGGGATCTCACGATAGTGAAAGACGCTACAACGGCTACATTACGGCGTTAAATGAGCATCATTTAGAGCCAAAGCCAAAGTGGAGAATGCATGGAGATTTTACCCGTGAAGGCGGGTACCGGGCAACCAAAATGCTGATTGCACAAGGGACTCTGCCAGATGCTGTTTTCTTTGCCAACGATGAAATGGCAATCGGGGGAATGCAGGCATTTAAAGAAAATAAGATCCACATCCCAAAAGACATTTCCATTATCGGCTTTGATGACATTCAGCTATCTGAATTCATGTCACCGCCTTTAACAACGATTAAGCAGCCAAAGTATGAAGCTGGTGCGCTGGCGATGCATTTAATTTTGCAGCAGCTGACAGGGGCTGAAGTCAATGAATATTACAAGCTGTCAACCGAGCTGGTAGTAAGAAAATCAGTGAAATAATTGAATAGGGCTCTTCAGGGTGCCCTCCTGTAATTAGAGAATTTTGAGTCCTATAAAAAGCGTTTACCTTAAGTGAAATGAAATGAGCTGGTAAAAAAAGTTGGGGGAGTTTTCAAAGAAAGGTTAAAAAATCTGAGGTGATCGGAGCGGAAGGTGGCGACTCCCTTCAGGAAATGACGGTAAGCTGAGACTTCGAAGACCAAGGCCCAAGAAGGCTCAGCGCCATCCCTGAGGAAGCGTCCGCCTGAAGCGCAGAGAACCGGTCAAAGTACTTAAGACACTTATGTTCCAGACCTTTTTTACTTAGGATTGATCAAGCCGTTTTTTACAAAACCGTAAGATCATAATGAGTTGTCTCTCTTTCGAAAAAAGGACCTGATCACATTCCCAGATATCCTTGTACACACGTGTAATAATTTGCTCAGCATGCTGTTCATCCTGCAGGTTTCCGTAGACTATTTTCCATAAAAGGAGATTATGTTCGTCGTACATCGCTTCTAACGCTTCTTTTTTTGTGTAATAATCGGTCAATTTTCTTCACTCCAGTGCAGTCAAAGCAATTACTTTTTAAAGAAAACGAAAAAGGACCAATTTTAGATCAGTCTGAGAGCAAAATAACAAAATTTTAAACTCAGAAGGGTATAAATAATGAGGTCGGGAAATAAATGAGAAAGTTTAAGAGGGTCAGTATACTTTATTAGTAATGAGGTGAGCGGAGTGGAAGGTGGCGACTCCTGCAGGACATGACGGCAAGCTGAGCCTTTACAAGGCAAGGCCTTGAAAAGGCTCAGCGCCGTCCCTGCGGAAAGCGTCCGCCTGAAGCGCAGAGAACCGGTCAAAGAGCCTGAGACACTTTGTCTCAGGCTCTCCTGTGTTCAATTATTAAAATAGTTTTGCGTATAGTAAGGCTGATTTTCACCATTAAATGCTACACCTATCCCAAGATAGCCAAAATCACTTTTTAAGATGTTTTCACGGTGACCCAGGGAGTTCATAAGGCCTTCGTGTGCGAAGACTGAACTGAACTGGCCATAAGCAAGATTCTCACCAGCCGTTGTGTAGCGGATCCCGTCTTCTTCCATGCGGTCAAAAGGAGATTGCCCATCCAGATTTGTATGGTCAAAATAGGCATTGTCCGCCATGTCTGCACTGTGCTTGCGTGCAGTTTCGCGTGCTTGATCATCCCAGACTAAAGGCATCAGACCGTGGTGAACCCGTGCTGCATTAGTTAAATCGAAAAGCTGGTATTCAAACCCTTCTTTTAAGGAATCAGAAGGAGCGGTATAAATATCCTCCCTGTCTTCTTCCAGACTTTGATGAATGATTTGTATAGCGGTCACCGTCTGGTCTTCATGCTTATCGTAAAATACGGTAGCGTACGAATCATCCACCTCAAAGACATCATATTCTCCATCATTTTGGATCTGGTAGCGAACCAGTCCTTTTCTCATCGAAGTCAGAGGTTCTCCGAGTTCTGCTGTAACATCCTCGCGTGAAGTTTCAAGTGTAATACCAGCTGAAGACGCCAGCAGATCCTGATTCGTAAACAATCCATTGACAAGTTCTTCATCATTATAGGATACCATTAAAAAGTTTCCGAAATTCTCATGATAGGCAAACCATTCAGTTCCATATTCGTTTGTTGTTTGACGCTGAGGTTCTCCAATCTCCTGTTCAACATCCTGTCTGGCATCTCCAATTTTTACATTATAAATGGAGAACATTTGCTCAGTAGGAGGGGAGAGATCGGGCTTTTCTACTTTTTCTCTCGATTCAGCCGGTTCCAGTCTGGGGGCTTGCTGAATCGCAGCATCTATATCAATCACCATTGACGTAATGGTATCTTGAAATGAATCTAGTGCATCTGAAACGGCGGGTGTATAAATCACTGACATTACCCGGTCAGAGATGGCGTCCATAAACGAAACATCCACATAGGGAGAAACTTTTTCTTCCCATAAAGGCCTTGACAGGAACACAGCAGCAACTAAAACTACAACAAGCATTAATTTTCTAATCATGCGTTCACTCCTGTTCTGTCTTTATTTTAACCTAAATAGGAAGGTTGTATAAAGGAACAAGCATCTAAGAGAGGCTGAGAAATAGACAAATTGTGAAAATCAGGCTCTGTGGTGTGAAAATCCCTGTCATCATATATTTCTAATTAGAAAAAAAGGAAAAAATTTCATTTAAAAGAGCCTGAGACAAAAGTGTCTCAAGCTCTACGATCGGTTCACTGCGCTTCGTGTGGACGCTTTCCGCAGGGAACGGGGCTTGAGCCTTTTCAGGACTCTGCCCTGTAAAGTCTAAAGCAGCCGTCGTATCCTGCTGGAGCCGCCGCCTTCCGCTGCACGCACCTCTTATTATTTACTTCGTTCTTAAACTTTTTTGGATTTTCTTCGACCTATTTAAAAAAGTTATTATTTTGCCACATGCCAGTTGGAGAGGAGAGGACCTTCTTTGCCATAAACGGGATCCGTGTCCGGAATTGAAACATGCCAGATCTCCTCCAGCACCTCAGGACGTTCGCCGGGTTCACCGGTCCGTAAATTGTACTCAGCACCTTCAGGATAAGCTCCTACAATACGAAAGTCCTCACTCGATTTCATATTTCGATGACCTGTTCCTGCAGGCAGCACGATTACATCTCCCGTGTGCACCTCGATCATTTTGCCTTCTGCACCGCCAATCTGTAGCATAGCCGAGCCCGATTGCACTCCGAGCACTTCATGTGTATTACTGTGATAGTGGTGGTAGTCGTGGACCCCATCAACCCAGCTGTTTTTCCAATTATGCTCATTAAACGTCTTTTCAATTTCGTCAGGATTTTCCTTGAATACACCCTCGTATACAATGACCGACAATTGTTGATTATTCGGTATAGAACCATCATCTTCAAACGGATATAATTGTACATTTTCATCCATAGATAATCCCTCCTGTTTATAACCATATATACCCTTTTTAATAGAGGCTACACGTTATTTAGAAGTCATCTATATTAAAATTTGATTGCAGAGGAAATTAGGATAAATGAAACTGGTTTATTGGTTTTTCTAACCGGTAAAAGAAGGTGAGACATAACAAAAAAAGGTTCAAAATGAGGCGGAATTTATCGGGAATATGCGGTGAGTGCAGCGGAAGCCGGCAGGAAAGCACTTCTCATAAAAGTTTGAACCCCTTCCCATTTTACTCCTAACGAACTGAACACAGCCAAATGATGAAAGGAATTATCCACGGGGTCTGCGAAAGATAAGATTATGATCCCAAACAGTATTTTAGCAGCCTTCAAAGGAGTTACTCGTTGTTTAACACTCTTCAAGGATTCGGAAAAGTCATGTAAAATTAAATCATCAACTACTGAGGTGATGACATGCTTCCTCCGGCTTCTATATTAAAGACATGGAAAAAATTCGACCGCATTGCAATGGAAACGGTAACAAAACGATGGAATTATCATCCTGATAAACCGTTTCAACAGCGATCCGTTTCTCAAATGAAAGAACAAAGGGATCAGTTTGGTGTTTCCGGGAACTGCTTTGACCTGGCGATTTGGCTGCTGGATGAGTTTAAACAGGACGGAATTGAAGCCTATCCTGTTGGTCATGATATACATACCGATGATGCTCATGCTGCAGTAATGGCTGTAGATGAAAACGGCCGTCGTTTTTTATGCGATTTGGGAGATCAGTGGCTGCTGCCCATCCTAATAGACGCGGAGGACGAAGAATTTAGTGGAGAAAAACTCAGCGGTTTTTTCCCCGGAGCAGATGTTCAGCTTAAGTCGCACAAATCACATCTGGAGGTTTATTATCATAGGCCAAACGGCCGTTTTTCTGTGCAGACTTACGGATTAGAGCCCGTAAATAAAGGTGACTTTGAAATGGCAGCCGAACGTTCACAGAACTATCTCAATCCTTATCCGCTAGTGGAATGCAGAGTTCCTTATAAAGAAGAAACCGCTCATTGGGAGTTTGATAAATGGCAAAGCTTTTTAAGTTCAACTGAAGGGCTGCATCATGATTCTCCGGCTGTTTCGATAGAAGTGTGTGCACAAAGAATTAATGAAAAAACCGGATTCAGCAAGGATTTGCTGGAGCAGGTGTTAAGGAAATTTAAAACAGCTCCCTCCGGCCTTCTGTAGGTTTGAATATTGTCGAGCTGACCACCTTCCAAAAAGAAAGTGGTTCATATCTTCAAAAAAAGAGAATGCCATCACAAGACATTTCTGTGGCGGCATTCTCTTTTTTATTCCTACAAACATTTGAGGTTTATTTGAACCTCTTGCGGGCAAAATATAGGGAATGAAAGGCGGTATGAATGAACGTGGATATATTAATTGCTTTAATTCCCGCTGTGATGTGGGGAAGTATTTTACTTGTAAGTACTAAATTAGGCGGGGGTCCCTATAGTCAGGTGGTCGGGACTACATTTGGCGCCTTGATTTTTTCAATCGCTGCTATTTTTTTTATTTCTCCCGACTTTACGCTGACAGCTGTGATCGTCAGTTTTATCTCAGGACTGCTGTGGGCGCTTGGTCAGACGAATCAGTTCAGGACGGTTACACATTTAGGGGTATCCAAAACCCTGCCAATTTCAACCGGTCTGCAGCTTGTAGGAACCTCGCTTTTTGGCGTGCTCGCTTTTGGTGAGTGGTCTACAACCATGAAACTGATTATCGGTATTTCCGCACTGGTTCTGATTTGTCTGGGCGTTGTACTAACGTCCTATCAGGAAAAAGATGAAGAAGAAAACAAGGAAGGCAGCCCGCTGAAAAAAGGGATTCCCTTGCTTTTGATTTCGACTGTCGGTTATGTGGGATATGTGGTGATCATTCGGTGGTTCAACATCGACGGCTGGACCGCTATCTTGCCTCAGTCAGTTGGCATGGTGACAGGGGCAATACTTTTAAGCGTTAAACATAAGCCCTTTAACAAGTACACCATTCGCAACATCATTCCCGGCTTAATGTGGGCGACAGGAAATCTTGCCCTGCTTCTGTCGATTCCAAGAGTAGGGACTGCTACCAGTTTTTCGTTATCGCAAACCGGTATTATTATTTCAACGCTTGGCGGAATCTTTCTGCTTGGAGAGAAGAAAACCAAAAAGCAATTGGTGTTTGTTGTAATCGGCTCTATTTTAATCATTATCGGCGGAGTCATGCTGGGCTTTACTAAGGAATAGGAGGCGGAGAAAATGTACAATGAGTTGAATGGTAAAACAGCCATCGTCACAGGCGCTTCATCAGGCTTGGGCAAAGCGATTGCTCTCAGGTTTGGTGAAGAAAAGATGAATGTCATTGTAAACTATTTAAATAAAGAGAAAGAAGCAAACCAGGTAGCAGAAGAGATTGAAAAAGCAGGAGGAAAGGCAGTCGCTGTTCAGGGGGATGTATCCGTTGAGGGGGATATCGACCGTTTAATCCAATCCGCTCATGATCACTTTGGTGCTCTAGAGGTTATGATGAATAATGCAGGCATGCAAAATGAAATTCCATCCCATGAGATGACGCTCGACGAATGGAATAAAGTGATTTCAGTCAATCTTACCGGCACATTTTTAGGATCTACAAAAGCGATCTCGTATATGCTTAAACATGAAATTCAAGGCTCTGTCATTAATATGTCAAGTGTTCATGAAATCGTTCCATGGCCGCATTTCGCCCACTATGCAGCGAGCAAGGGCGGGATGAATATGCTTTCTCAGACGTTAGCGCTTGAATATGCAGGAAAAGGAATACGGGTGAATAATATTGCACCTGGTGCGATTAATACACCAATTAATAAAGAAAAATTTGATGATCCGAAGCAGCGTGAAGAGGTTCTGTCCATGATTCCGATGAAGAAAATCGGTGAACCCGAACAAGTGGCTTCAATTGCTGCTTTTTTGGCTTCTGATCAGGCTAGCTATGTAACCGGAACAACCTTATTTGTGGATGGCGGAATGAAACTTTATCCCTCTTTTCAAGCAGGGAAAGGATAAGTTGAAATTAAGTTTGATGAAAGCAGACGGAGCAGCTCAGCCGTCTGCTTTTTTGCGATGAAAACATGCGTTTCAAACCTGGGTGGGATGATTCTCTTATGCTTTATGTGCCGTATTTACGGGAAATATTCATTGAATGAATCCAATTAATTGGAATAATATGATAAGGTAAAACTAGTTGTTTTAATATTGATGGGAGTTAGTTGATGAAGCAGGAACAAAACTGGCAGGGTACGTGGTTTCAAGATCCATTCAAAACATCAGCCTGCTCGCACGAATAGTTAGAGGTGGATCATGCAAACAGAAACCGTGCAGTTTATTGTAGTGGCTTTGTATTCGTATTTAATTGGCGGATTCACAGGTGCTTATTACCTTGTGAAACTTTTTCTTGGAAAAGATATCCGTCAAATGGAAAGCGGAAATGCAGGTGCGACAAATGCAGGAAGAGTGATTGGCAAAAAAGGATTTTTGCTTACGATTGCGATCGATGCCGCAAAGGTGTGGATTACTTTGGGGATAACGTCTTACTGGGCAGAGGGAAGCGGACCTGCACTTGTGTTATCAAGTATCCTTTTAGTAATCGGCCATCTGTACCCGCTGCAATTAGGGTTTCGTGGCGGAAAAGGAATCGTCGTTTATCTTGCAGCTGCTTTATTTTTAAATCCATATTCTATTTTAGTGATGGGAGCAGTCATGGGGGTGCTCTACTCAATCCTCCGCCGCTATACACTTTCAGGGTTTCTATCCATTCTTACAATTCCTGTTACTTTATACATTTTAGAAGATTCACTTTTGTATTTTGTTAGCTTTATAGTGTTATTTGCTTTTCTTGCAGCAATACATCATAAATAATGGTCCTGGTTCGCAGACGTTTTGGAGGTTTTAAGATGAATTCGTTAACGTATAAAATGGCTACGGAAAAAGAAGAGCTGCAGCAAATCCATCAGTTGAATTATCAAACATTTGTGGAGGAAATTCCTCAGCATGAAAAAAATTCGCTCCGTGAGCTGGTAGATAAATTTCATGATGAAAACACATATGTCATTGCCAAGCAGGGGACGGAAGTGGTTGGCATGATCGCAGTGCGCGGCATACGTCCATTTTCACTGGATCAAAAGCTGGAAAACCTGGATGAGTATCTGCCGCAAGGCGCTGTACCTTGTGAAGTCAGGCTTTTGTCGGTAAAAAAGCAATGGCGGAGTACGCAGACTTTTTATAAATTAGTGGACAGGCTGGTGAGCTATTGCCTGGAGAAACAGTACACAGTAGCGTTGATTTCAGGGACGGTCCGTCAGTTAAAGCTGTATAAAAGAATTGGGTTTATACCTTTTGGCGGTCTGGTTGGAAAAGAAGGAGCCCAATTTCAGCCGATGTATTTAACCAGAGAAAGTTTTTCCTCTTCTACTAAAGCGTTTCAACGGCTGATGGTGCGAAAGCAGCCTTCTTCCATGTATTCATTTCTGCCGGGGCCTGTCCAGCTTTCTTCCAACGTGAAACAGGCGTTTTCACAGGCGCCTCTGTCTCATCGGGCCTTTGATTTTACCCTTCATATGACGGGGCTGAAGGAAAAACTGCTCAATCTGACGGGAGCCGCTGGCGTACAAATTCTTGTTGGAACCGGAACGCTTGCAAATGACGTGGTTGCGGGGCAATTAAAAGGCTTAAAAGGGAAAGGGCTCATTTTATCAAATGGTGAATTTGGAGAGCGGCTGATTGATCACGCCTCACGATTTGGACTGTCATATACAACGTTGGAAAAAGAGTGGAATGAAGCAGCAGACCCCAACGAAATCAGGAATTATTTAACCGCAGATCCATCAATTAAGTGGTTGTGGACGGTTCACTGTGAAACGTCCACCGGGTATTTATATAATCTGTCTGAGCTTAAGGCAGTTTGTCAGGAACATGATGTTGAGCTGTGTCTGGATGCCTGCAGTTCAGCTGGCGTGGCTCCACTTGATTTAACAGATATTCTGTTCGCTTCAGCAGTCAGCGGAAAAGGCTTTGGTTCCTATCCGGGCCTGGCCATCATTTTTCACCGGGAAGAGGTTCAGGCCAATCCTGCTATTCCGAGATACCTGGATTTAGGTTTATACGCAGAGAACGGAGGCATTGCCTTTACTCACTCCTCCAACCTGATTGTTGCTTTGGCAGAGGCTCTTAATGAAATAAATTCTGTTCATACACAGAAACTCTCCAGCACTCTTCGGACTTTATTTTTCGAAAGCTCGATGCTGCCGCTTGGAGACGAATCCTATTCCCCGGGAATTATCACAATGGCTTTGCCGGAAGAAATTTCAAGCAGGAGCTTAGGGGATGCATGTAAAGAAAAAGGGGTATTAATCAGCTATGAAAGCTCTTATCTTCTTGAGCGAAATTGGGTGCAGCTGGCTCTCATGGGGGATCATCCGGAAGAGGAATGCGTGAAAAAAGCTATAGTAGTCAAAGAAACGTACACGTCCTTCCTAAACGAAATCGGGTTTAGTCCATGCTGAAAAATTCTTATGTATGGATTGCCATCAGCAGCTTGTGGATTAAAACCCTCGCTCTTTCGTTTATCGGCTTTCAATTAAGAGTGCAGACATTTCTGGATGCTCTTCTTATCGTACTGAATCCAATAGGGCCGTTAATGCTGTTAATTGGATTAAGCTTTTATTGGAGTAAAAAAGTTAAGTTATACCCATTAATTGGTATAATGTTTCTTATAACGGCCCTGCTTTATGGAGATTTGCTTTATTACCGGTTTTACACAGATTTTGTCACCGTGCCTATTCTTTTTCAATTCAGCAACGTAGGGGGTCTGGGACCGAGTACAGTTGAGCTTTTAAGCTGGTGGGATTTGCTGTTATTTGCGGATCTGCTGCTGGTTGGCTTTTTGGTTTTCCGTAAAAAGCTGCCCTCACTAAAACCTGTTAAAAGAGCTAAGCGGAACTATTTAATTGCCAGCGTTTCTCTTATGCTGCTGACAATTGGCATCGGTCTGCTGAACGCTCCGCATCTTTTTGCAGAATCATATAATCGTGAGCAAATGGTAAAGAACATTGGCCCGTTTCAATATCATGCATTTGATATTGGGGTTGCAGCAACTTCTTCATTCTACCGTCTTTTAGCCGAATCTAATGACACTGCAAAGGTGATTGAATATACACAGGCTTCTGATGTTGAGTCCAGCTCATTTGGGATGGCAAAAGGAAAAAATGTAGTGCTGATCAGTCTGGAATCCACTCAGGAGTTTGTGATTAATCAGAAAGTAAATGGAGAAGAATTAACCCCCTTTTTAAATCGTTTAGTGGAAGAAAGCTACTACTTTTCTTCTATTTACGATCAAACAGCTCAGGGAAAAACGTCTGATTCAGAATTTATGATCGACACGGGTCTATATCCAATGGAAAGCGGGGCCGTTTTCGTGAGAAAGGCAGAAAACGAATTTATTGCCCTGCCCCATATTTTAGAAGAAAAGGGAGATTATTATTCTGCTGTGTTTCATGGCAATGATTCAACGTTTTGGAACCGGGAAAATATGTATGAATCTCTCGGCTATGATCACTTTTATTCAAAAGAGGCATACGATGTGACAGAAGAAAATTCAGTGAATTATGGAATTAAAGATATGCCTTTTTTCAAGCAGTCCGTCTCCTATTTGGAAGAACTGCCGCAGCCTTATTATGCAAGGTTTATCACCCTGACCAATCACTTTCCGTTTTTACTTGAGGAAGAAGATCAGTTCATTGAGAAAGCAAATACCGAAGAAGGGGTCGTAAACCGTTACGTTACCACCATTCGGTACCAGGATGAGGCGATCAAACTATTATTTGAACAGCTGAAAGAAAAAGGACTGTATGAAAATACGATCTTTGTTTTATATGGAGATCATTATGGAATTTCTGAAAAATATGATCAAGGTGTTATGGACTTGCTTAATATGGAGACCAGTTCATTAAATAGGATGAAGCTGAAAAAAATTCCTTTGATTATCCATGTTCCCGGACAGGAAGGAAAAACCTTTTCCAATAATGGCGGGGAGATTGATATTCGTCCGACCCTGCTGCATTTGATGGGTATTCATTCTGAAGATCCAGCACTCGGACAGAACTTATTCGGCAGAAGCGACGAGCATCCTGTGATTTTCAGAAATGGAGACTTTATTACAGACGAATACCTGCTAAAAGATAAAAGGTGCTTCAGCCTGGAAAAGGAAGAATTAGTGGATGCCGTTCGCTGTGCACCGACAGAAGAAATCGTGCGGGAAGAGCTTGGATTGTCTGATGAAATCATTTATGGAGATTTATTAAGATTTGTAGAATGAATGATGTGTATATCCATGACGATTAAATGGGATCGGCTCATTTCCTTTCCAATGGGACGCTTTGTAAGGGGGAGGAGGTGAGCGGACTCGAAGTTGCTGCGTCATCAAGGTCTGAAAATAGATATCCCCTAAATAGAGGATCTGCCATAGCTAAAAAGGTTGTAAATGAGGCAGTATCAATTAGTAGTATGAGGTGAGCGGAGCGAAAGGCGGCGACTCCAGCAGGAGATGACGGCAAGCTGAGACTATACAGGGTTATGCCCTGAAAAGGCTCAGCGCCGTGCCTGCGGTAAGCGTCTGCCTGAAACGCAGCGAATCGGTCACAGAACCTGAGACACTTTCTCTCAGGTTCTTTTTTTATATGCAGCATCTGTCTTCCCCGCTGTTTAAATCACCCCTTCTAATACAATTGCCCCCTAATCCTTTACCATACTGCCAAACTCCTATAGTAGAGAACTAAAGGGATATTTTTACTATTTATTAAAATATTACTCTTCATATTGTGTATAATTATATAAAAGCAGAATCATAGCAATAAAGGAGGATGCAAATGAAAGCGCATACAAAAAGTATTAAAGCTGCCCATGGAATTAAACTGCAGACAAAAGGGTGGCAGCAGGAAGCGGCCCTTCGCATGCTGATGAACAATCTTGACCCTGATGTGGCAGAGCGTCCGGAAGATCTTGTAGTATACGGCGGAATCGGCAAGGCAGCCAGAAATTGGCCTGCTTATTATGCCATTGTTGACTCACTGAAAAAACTTGAAAATGACGAAACGCTTCTTGTGCAGTCCGGCAAACCAATCGCCGTTTTTAAATCTCATGAAAATGCGCCGCGCGTGCTGCTTGCAAACTCCAATCTTGTTCCGGCTTATGCCAATTGGAAAACCTTTCACGAGCTGGATCAAAAGGGGCTCATGATGTACGGGCAAATGACCGCAGGAAGCTGGATTTACATTGGTTCTCAAGGCATTGTTCAGGGGACATATGAAACATTTGCGGAGGTGGGCAGACAGCATTTCAATGGATCGCTTGTAGGAACAATCACAGTAACCGCAGGACTTGGGGGCATGGGAGGCGCTCAGCCGCTTGCGGTTACAATGTGCGGCGGGGTCTGCATCGCGATCGAGGTAGATGAAACTCGTGCAGACAGACGGCTTGCCACCGGTTATCTGGATACGAAAACTCATTCACTAGAGGAAGCCATTAAACTGGCAAAAGAGGCCAAAAAGGAAAGGAAACCCCTGTCGATCGGGTTAATCGGCAATGCCGCAGAGCTGCTGTCTCTTATGGCTGAGCAATCATTTGTACCGGATGTGTTAACCGATCAAACCTCTGCCCATGATCCGCTCAATGGCTATCTGCCGTATGGAATGAGTCTTCAGGAAGGAAAAGAACTGCGTGAAAATAATCCGGAAGCACTCATCTTAAAAGCAAAAGCCTCCATGGCAAAGCATGTGGAAGCAATGCTCACGCTCCAGCAAATGGGTGCTGTCACCTTCGACTACGGCAACAACATCCGCCAGGTGGCAAAAGATGAGGGCGTCGAGCATGCGTTCAGCTTTCCCGGCTTCGTTCCTGCTTATATCAGACCTCAGTTTTGTGAAGGAAAAGGACCGTTTCGCTGGGTGGCTTTATCCGGAGACCCTGAGGACATCTATAAAACCGATGAAGTCATCCTGAAAGAATTTGCGGATAATACGCATCTTTGCAACTGGATTGGAATGGCAAGAGAAAAAATTCAATTTCAGGGACTGCCGTCACGCATCTGCTGGCTGGGCTATGGAGAACGTGCCCGTTTCGGAAAAATAATCAACGACATGGTGAAAAGCGGGGAGCTGAAAGCACCTGTCGTGATCGGACGCGACCATCTCGACAGCGGCTCTGTCGCTTCGCCGAACCGTGAAACCGAATCGATGATGGATGGTTCAGACGCAGTGGCAGACTGGCCCATTTTAAATGCAATGATCAACGCAGTAGGCGGTGCAACATGGGTGTCCGTTCATCACGGTGGGGGAGTAGGGATGGGCTATTCCATTCATGCCGGAATGGTCATTGTGGCAGATGGAACGCCAGAAGCGGAAATGAGGCTGGAGCGGGTGTTAACGACAGATCCGGGTATGGGGATTGTCAGACACGCAGATGCAGGTTATGAGCTCGCTAAACAAACAGCGAGGGAACAAAAAATTGATATTCCCATGCTTGATAAAGAGTAAGTCAGGTCAATCAAAAGGGGGAGTTCAGTCATGAAACCGATTTGGATTAAACATGCCTCACAGCTTATTACAATGGAACCCGGACTAACAGGACCCCGCACAGGAAGCGGGATGAGTGAGCTTGGCATCATTGAAGACGGAAGTGTATGGATGGAGTCTGGAAAAGTGATCCGGACTGGGACCACCCGTCAACTTGAGCGTGAATTTGAGAACCGTGTACAAGAGGCAGAAGTTGTGGACGCCTCAGGGAAGCTTGTTACTCCGGGACTCGTTGATCCACATACTCATCTGGTTTTTGGAGGGACGAGAGAAGAAGAGTTTGAGAGGCGTCTTGAAGGAGCAAGCTATATGGAAATTATGAATGCCGGGGGAGGCATTCATGCGACGTCTAGGATGACGAGAGACGCCACGGAAGAAGAACTGTTTGAGCAGGCATATGCCCGGCTCGACTCGTTTTTAAAGCATGGTGTCACTACACTCGAGGGAAAGAGCGGCTATGGGTTAAATACCGAGACTGAGCTGAAGCAGCTGAGGGTTATGAAAAAATTAAATTCTGTCCATCCAATCGACCTGATTTCTACTTTTATGGGGGCGCATGCTGTCCCGCATGAATATAAAGGACAGGAAGAAGCCTACGTCAACTTGTTAATCGAAACGATGATTCCGATCGTGGCAAAAGAAGGTCTTGCCCGCTTTAACGATGTATTTTGCGAAAAGAATGTTTTCACGCCGACTCAGTCTGAGCGCATTTTGGAAGCAGGAAAACGCTTCGGGCTTGTTCCGAAAGTTCATGCAGATGAAATAGAACCATATGGGGGAGCTGAACTTGCAGCGAGGGTGGGGGCCATTTCTGCTGAGCATCTGCTGAAAGCTTCCGAAGCAGGAAGACAGGCTATGGCGGAAAAAGGAACCATTGCCTGTCTTCTTCCTGCCACGGCGCTTTATTTAAGAGAGGAAGCAGCGAACGGCAGAAGGATGATCGATCAGGGCGTCGCGGTGGCGATTTCAACCGACTGCAACCCGGGTTCTTCTCCGACTGTCAGTATGCCGCTTGTGATGAATCTTGCCTGTATTTTAATGCGCATGACACCGGCTGAGGCCTTGTGTGCCGCAACCGTTAATGCAGCCTATGCGATCGGAGAAGGAGAGCAGGCAGGTAAAATTGAAGAAGGAAAACAAGCAGATCTCGTTATGTGGAATGTCCCGAGTTATCAAATGCTTCAATACGCTTTTGGCGTCAATCATGCCCGGGCGGTCTGGAAAAAGGGGGTCCGGGTTGTGTAATGGAGGCTAAACAAAGAGTCATGCAGGCAGGCATTGTGCAGCCGGAGTGGAGCTGGCGAAAAGAAGGTCCCTTTGACGGACGGCTTCATCAGTGGATAAAAGGGATGTATGACTGGCAAGGGGAAAACCCTGACCTTGTGATTCTCGGACTCCCCTTGTCACGTTCTTCAATTTCCGTTTCCGGAGCGTCGGAGTATGCCGAAGCATTCCGCAGGGGCTGGAAGGGATTTTCAACATATAACATCGATGAAGACATTGATTTGTCTTTTTTAACCATTCTTGACACAGGAAATGTAAAGATGCATGGCACCGATATCGGGGAAAGCCACCGCAGAATTGAACATGCAGCACATACTATATTTTCCGAGTTTCAGCACGCGGTCTTCGCTGGAATTGGAGGAGACCATTCTGTCACTGCATGCACGGTTCGCGGACTGAAAAAACTGCATCCGGATGAAACAATCGGCATTCTGCAGCTGGATACGCATTTGGATTTGCGGGATCCAACAGAAAATGGTCCCTCTAATGGCACACCTATGCGCCAGCTGATTGAAGGGGGAATCGTCCAGGGAAGCCATATTTATACGATCGGGCTTCATGGCTATTTCAATGCACCTGACCTGGTGGCTTACGGTAAAAAGCATGGCGTTAATATGATCTCATTAAAAAAAGCAAGACAAAACGGGATCGTTCAAACTGTCCGTGCTGCGTTAAATGAGCTGAGCCAAAAAACCGACCGCACGTATATAACGATTGATATGGATGTGCTGGATATTGGATTTGCTCCAGGGGTCCCCGCTTCTACACCAGGCGGCATGTCAACGCAGGAATTGTTTGAAGCCCTGCTTGAAATCGGCAGCCATCCTTCCTTGAAATATATCGATTTTGTCTGCCTGGACCCTACTAAAGACCCTGCCGCATCTCCAACCGTCAAAGCAGGTATATACAGCTTTCTTCAAGTGGTAAGTGGAATGGCACTCGTTCGCAGCAGAAAGGGGGAATAAGGATGATTGTGCTGGATGGTAACTCATTAACCCTTGATAAAGTAAAACGAATTGTGATGGGCGGCGAAAAAATCCAAATTGCTCAAACAAGCATGGAAAAAGTAATAAAAAGCCGTTCTGCTGTTGAAAAAATTGTTTCCACTCATAAAATCACCTATGGCATTAATACCGGCTTCGGGAAGTTCAGCGATGTAGAAATCAATAAAAAGGATGTGCATGCGCTGCAGCTTCATTTAATTCGTTCCCATGCCTGCGGACTTGGCGATCCTTTCCCTGAAATCGTTTCAAAAACAATGATTGTGCTGCGTCTCAATGCATTAGTAAAAGGGTATTCCGGAGTGCGCCCTCTTTTAGTGGAAAGATTGCAGTACATGGTAAATGAAAACATTCACCCTGTGATCCCTCAGCAAGGGTCGCTTGGTGCTTCCGGTGATCTTGCGCCTCTTTCTCATCTGGCGCTGACTTTAATTGGAGAAGGAGAAGTCTGGCTGGAAGGCAAAAGAATGAGCGCGGCTGACTGCTGGAAATGGAAAGGCCTAACTCCTCTGCAGCTTCAGGCTAAAGAGGGGCTTGCGCTGATTAATGGCACACAGGCAATGACAGCAATGGGAGTCATCAACTGGCTTGAAGCGGAATCACTTGCTCTTCAAAGTGAGGAAATCGCTGCCATGACCATGGAAGGTCTTCATGGCGTTATGGACGCTTTCCACCCGGCTGTACACGAAGCAAGAGGGTACCCGCAGCAGATGGCTGTGGCTGAAAGAATGCGGAGGATCCTTCATGACAGCAAACTCACGACCAGACAGGGGGAACGCCGTGTGCAGGATGCGTATTCGCTGCGCTGCATTCCTCAGGTTCACGGTGCAAGCTGGCAGGTGCTTGATTATGTGAAAGAAAAACTTGAAATCGAATTAAATGCCGCAACCGATAACCCATTAATCTTCGATGACGGTGAAACGGTCATCTCAGGAGGGAATTTTCATGGCCAGCCCATCGCTTTTGCTATGGATTTTTTGAAAGTAGCCGTTGCAGAGCTTGCCAGTATTTCAGAAAGGCGGATTGAGAGGCTTGTAAATCCTCAATTAAGTGATGGTTTGCCGGCTTTTTTAAGTCCTGAACCCGGTCTTCAGTCCGGTGCGATGATTATGCAGTATGCGGCAGCGAGCCTCGTATCAGAAAATAAAACACTAGCCCACCCTGCAAGCGTAGATTCCATTCCCTCCTCTGCTAATCAGGAAGACCACGTCAGCATGGGAACAATCGGTGCCCGCCATGCTTATACGATTATTCAAAATGCACGGCGTGTCCTGGCCACTGAAGCCATTTGTGCTATGCAGGCGGTTGAATACCGCAGCGTACTCAAAATGAGTACTGCAACGAAATCCAATTGGGAAGAGTGGCGGCGCATTGTTCCAAGTATTACGGAAGATCGGCCGTTTTCCATTGATATAGAAAACCTGACCGTGTATTTAAAAGATCAGAAAACGAAGGAGAGCATCACGTAGCCTGTTCTCATAAAGTCTGCTCCTATCAGGCTCTTTTTCTCTACTGTGCTTTCGTGGTAAAAAAAGTGAATAATAATGAAAATACGTTATAATAGAGAAAGAAGCTGTTTCCGAAATTTGAAAATATCAACCTTTATCAATTAAACTTAAAGCAGGTAATAGATAGAAAGAGAGTGAAACTATATGGGCCGCAAGTGGAATAATATCAAGGAAAAAAAGGCATCAAAGGATGCAAGTACAAGTAATGTTTACAATAAATTTGCCCGTGAAATTTATGTAACTGCCAAGCAGGGGGAACCGGATCCTGAGTCAAATCAGGCACTGAGAGTCGTACTCGAGCGGGCTAAAACCTACAATGTACCAAAAACCATTATCGAAAGAGCGATTGAGAAAGCAAAAGGCGGATCGGAAGAAAATTTTGATGAGCTCCGGTATGAAGGCTTCGGCCCCAATGGCTCCATGATCATCGTGGATGCTTTGACCAATAATGTAAACCGCACCGCGCCTGAAGTCCGCACTGCATTTGGAAAGAATGGCGGGAATATGGGTGTCAGCGGTTCAGTAGCCTATATGTTTGATGCAACGGCGGTATTTGGCGTTGAAGGAAAGTCAGCCGATGAAGTGCTGGAACTTTTAATGGACGAAGAAGTTGAGGTGCGGGACATCATTGAAGAGGAAGATACAGTGATTGTCTATGCAGAACCTGACCAGTTTCATGCCGTGCAGGAAGCCTTTAAAAATGCAGGCATAACCGATTTCACGGTAGCCGAACTAACGATGATCGCTCAAAATGAAGTAGAACTTGAAGCAGAGGACCTTGTGCAATTTGAAAAATTAATCGATGCCCTTGAAGAGCTTGAAGATGTTCAGCAGGTTTACCACAACGTAGACTTTGGTGAATAATGAAAAATAGGCTGGGATAGAACAGTGAAAGATGTTTAAATCCAGTTCTTAATAGTTAATTATGAGGTGAACGGAGCGGAAGTTGGCGTCCCTGCGGAAAGAGTCCGCCTGAAGCGCATTGAACCGGCTTGAAGAGGTTGAGACATGTTTTTGTCCCAGCCTCTTTTTTTACATATAAAAAGGAACCATCCCATTCTTCCCGGGTTAACTGGTTCCTGTGCTTTCTCTGATTCATTTTTTCTTTCTTCGTTTTTGTCTTCTTCGTACGGAGATCCAAATCAATTTGTGCAAAGGGGCTTCGCTTCACTTGCGGATCCATTTTCCCCTCACGAAGCAGCTTTAAACGGTGCTTTTGTGCAGTTGAACGTGCCATTTTGGTCATTCCTTTCCAGTTAGTCTGGTTTTATTTTACCATTTTGTTCAACAATATGATACGGACAGACTCAGAATGCATGGGGAAGAGGAGAGAGATAATATGAAGGATAAAAAGGTTTCGTCCCACTATACACAGCAGCTTCTAGCAAACGAACGAACCTATCTTGCCTGGATCAGGACATCGGTTGCCATCGCAGGAATCGGATTTCTCGTAACAAACCTGCATTTTGTTATGGGAGATCTAAACACAGAAGAACTGGATGTTTTTATCCTGATCATCGGCTTGGTCTCGGTGTCATCAGGTGTGGTGATGGTGATCGTCAGTACCGTGGATTACTACCGAAAAAATCGTGACATAGTCAACGGTCAAATCAGGCCATCCTCTATAAAAGTATGGATTTTATCAACCTGTATTTTTATAATGTTAGGCACATTTCTTGTTTATTTTCTGCTGCTGGATGTGATTTGAGTTTGAGAAGGAGACAGGGGACTTTCGTAATTTTTTGAGCATACAAAAAGAGCTCTCAGAAAGGCAGCTTTCACTGGCTTTCTGATGAGCTCTTTTTTAATTGTTGTATTTCTTCACTGGTTAACGGTCTATACTTTCCAATCGGCAGGTCATGCAGGCAGATCGATCCGATCCGTGTGCACTTGAGCGTTTGTACCCGGTAATCATAGGCGCTGCACATCCGTCTGATCTGCCGGTTCAGCCCCTGCGTTAAAATAATCGATATGGTTTGATCATCGGTTTGGACGGCCTTGCACGGGGAAGTGGTTTTTCCGCGTATATTAATGCCGCCTTTTTGAATACCTGCTAAAAGGAGCGGAGATACAGCGCGGTTTACGGTAACGGTGTATTCCTTTTCCTTTTTAAACTCCATTTTCATAAGAGGGTTCACTATACTTCCGTCATTTGTCAGCAGAATCAGCCCTTCAGAATCCTTATCCAAACGGCCAATTGGAAAAATCCGCTCCGGATATCCAATGAAGCTGATTATGTTTCCTTCAATCGCTGGATGTGCAGTACAGGTAATGCCTCTTGGCTTGTTAAATGCCAAATAAACAAACGGAGGACGGTCTGGTAAAGGCATTCCGTCAACTAACACCAAGTCGTCATCGTCCACCAGGCACTTTTGCGTGCAGCCATTGCCGTTTAACGTGACTCTGCCCGCATCAATCATACGCGCGATCTCTCTTCGTGACCATCGCCCGGACCTGCTGACAAAAGAATCAATATGCATGCTTTATCCTCCTGAAGGGGCCAGGCCCCTTTAATGCGTTACTTCAATAAAAACTCTTCCACAACTTTAGCAACGCCGTCATTCATGTTCGTGTCCGCTACAAAGTCGGCAGCGTCTTTTATGTCCTGTGGCGCATTGCCCATTGCAACACCGAGTCCTGCGTATTCAATCATGGAAAGGTCATTGTAGCTGTCACCGACTGCGATGATTTCCTCCTGCTGGATGTCGAGCTTATCAGCAAGCTGCTTGATGGAGGTTCCTTTGGTTACTCCTTCTTCAGTAAATTCGAGGAAGTAAGGCTTTGACCGCATTATACTGAACTGGCCAGCCATTTCCGCCTGAAGTTTTTCTTCCTTATGGACGAGAACCTCTTCATCTGCAAGCATCAGCATTTTAACGACCGGTTCTGTAACTGCCTTTTTAAAGTCGTCTACAACGTTAACCGGAAGTCCCGTAATGTCGGATTCAATATCTGAAAAAGGGTTTTGATTTTCGGTTACGATCGAATCTCCGACGTACGTATGAATACCGATGTTTTCACGTTTGCTGATGTCATATAATTTATGAGCTGTTTCAGGACTGAGGGTGCTTGAGAAAAATTCTTCCTCGGTTTTGGCATTAATAATTTTAGCACCGTTAAAAGCTAAAATATAGCTGCCGTAGTCATGCAATTTCAGTTCATTTGAAAAATCACGCATGGCATAAGTGGGTCTGCCTGAAGCAAGAACGACTTTCACACCGTTCTCCTGAGCTGCCATCAGTGCTTTTTTTGTGCGTTCGGATATGCTGTGGTCATCTCGTAAAAGTGTATCATCCATATCGAGTACAATCATTTTATAGGTCATGTAGAAAATCTCCTTCTTGTATAAACATGTTTATATTTTACTACACTTTCATCTATTCAAGCTAATTCCCGGTTTGATTTAAAAAAGCTTACGATACAGGAGCAAGGGTGGAGGCCTTTTTGCGAACGTATTCCCATAAGAAAAGCGCTCCGATCATCATGCTTATCGTTCCTGTAATGACAACCAGCTTTACAGGCAATAGAAAGGTGAGCAGGCCCAGTACCCCTGTTGCGGCCAGAACAAGCGCTGCTTCAAACAAGCCGTAAATGCTCCCGATTCTGCCCATCATCTCAACAGGAATATAGCTTTGATAAAAAGTAAGAAAACCCGTGCTGCCAAATGAAATGAAGAAAGCAAGGATAAAGAACCCTGCAGCAGCTTGAACAAATCCATCAGAAAAGCTGAAAAGAACATATCCCGCAGAAATGAAAAGGGGTGCCCACCGTATTAACGCAAATAAAGGAATCCATTTTACAAGAAGCAATTGAATAAGAGACCCTGACACGATCCCTGCTCCGGCAATACTTACCAGAAACCCATATTTACTGTTTGTCAGCTCCAGCACGTCCTTAGAAAAAACAACTTCCAGAGAATCGACGGCTGTTGCCATGACCACCATCACCCAGCTGATCGATAAATAAATGATCATGACGGAAGGAGACTTTTTACTAAATAGCCGCACCTTGCGCCAATCCTCATGCGTTTCACGGAGCCGGAGCTTAAAAGATGCAGTAACAGTGGACAAACCGCCTGCTTCAATGTCGGGCATAAAGAGCGTGGCAGCTGCAGACAACGCAAAAGCAGCGGCGGTTATAAACAGGATCATTTCGGAAGAGTAATGCAGATATAAAAGACCGGCAAGCGCCGGGCCAAGAAGGAAGGCGCCGGATGTAACGATCGAATAAAGCGAATTAAAATGCCTTCTTTTTTCACCTGGAATCAATTTGGAGACGTAAACCATCGATGCAGGCTTAAAAACCGCATTCGCCACATTCATGAGAAAAGCGAGACTGTAAAGCAGCCAAAGAGAAGAGATAAAAGGAAGCAAGCATACCATTAAGGCCCGCATCAAATCTAAAAAAATCATGAGATGACGTTTATTTTTACGGTCAATGACACTGCCGGACCAGCCATTGGTAAAAAGGGCTGCAATTGGCGCCAGAAGATAAAGAAAAATAATGGAAAAAGGGGACCCGGTTCGATCAAATAAAAGCAGATTCAGAGAAAGTAAATACACCCACGCACCAATGTTCGATATGCCAATTCCCATAAGTAAAATACTCCAATACGTTAGATAATCTTTAGTAGATGTGTGATCCAAAGCAATTCCTCCTGTCGTATACCCGCTGTTTGATGTCATCTCTGGTACGTTGACGAATTAATAAAAAAACCGTCAATTTAACATAAAAAATCCCACCTCCAAGATTTTCATCTTGGAGGCGGGATTGAATTCGCGGTGCCACTCCAGGTTTGCTAATATGTCACCATACCAGCCTCATCAGGTACGGCTATAAAGCGATACCTTAAGCTCTATAACGGGAGCTCCCGTCACACCATCCCCTTAAAAAGGTTCCTTTGTGCTGCTCAGAGACTTGCTTCACTGCATTCTTCCTGCTCTTTCCCACCATACAGAGCTCTCTTTGAGGAAGTTTTGCAGCTACTCTTCTCATCATCGCGTTTAAATTTTTCTTATCTTAGCATTCAAAGTGATAAGTGTAAATGATTTTTGGAAAATAATTCTTTTACTGCACCTGCCTACTCAGGCAGTTCATGACTTTCAATTTTGTTAGAACGGACTGTATAAAGGGTGTCGTCAATATAAAGCATTCGCTGGATTTGTGAATCCCAATCTTCATATTGCTGGCCCTCCTGTGCCTCATCCATTATTTCACTCGCCAGCTCAATGCCTCCATCTGGCGTAATCGTATAAAGCATTGCTCCCTGATTAACAAATTGGATGTCGTCTGATTCCGGTTTTTCATCATACACCACGACAGGGAAGCCAAATAAGCTGCGCTCCTTATGCTGAAAAAGAGCTTTATGATTATCCATGAGTGTTGAAAATGTTCCTGGACCTCCTATAACCTCTGTGTCCTTTTCTTTAGGATTTGAAAAGTCCGATATATCAAATAAGGAGATCTTCATGCCAGTTTGTCTGACCTGAGGTGAGTCAGCAGCTGAGTCATTTTTCACCAGATCCGTTTCCATCCCAAATCCGATTAAATGATTTTCATCCAGCGGATGCAGATACGTACTGAAACCAGGAATCTTTAGTTCGCCTAGCACTTCAGGTGCTTCCGGATCAGCGGTATCAATAACGAAAAGAGGATCTGTTTCTCTAAAGGTCACCATATACGCTTTGTCTCCCATAAAACGGGCTGAATAAATACGTTCGCCTTTTGCAAGTCCTTCAACTGAGCCAACGGGTTCCATTTGTTCATTTAAAATAAACAAGTGGTTAAGTGAATTTCGGTTGTCTCCAAAAGTATTTCCCTCTGTCGTAGCAATGCGGAAATGTCCGTCATGCTCATCCATTGAGAATTGATTCAATACGCCCCCTTTTACCGTTCCTTTCGAGGAAAAGGTGACCGAGCTGCCGTCAATGTCAAACTTATAAATAGTCGTTTCAGAGGCACCCTGGCCTGCAGGCATGATATCGATCGGCATAATCGTATAGGGGCCATTCGAGGTGGCTAAATATAAGCTGTTTTCTGACATATACAGCTGACCGCCTGTGCCCAGGTACGTTTCAGTGGTAATTTCTGAATCAGGGCTGCTGATGTCAATGGCTGTAATAACGGCATACTCTCCCTGTTCGTTTTCAGGGATAACCGAGATCTTTTCTGCTGCTACCGGTTCAAAGGAGCCGCCTTTGCTGCTGTCCCATATGTGGGGACGAAGCTCAACGTCCTGATCTTCTTCTAGAAGCCAGAAATTCGGGGAAAAGTTTGTAACAAAATAAAGATGAGAGTCGATCATGCGGGCGCTGTTAAAGTAGCCTTCTGCACCAGCTTCGCGGATTAATTCAGGCTCCGCAGGGTTGCTGACAGAATAGATTTTGGCAATGGTTACACTCATATCTCCAGCAGGTTGGGAATCCCGTGATGCTTTCTCATCCGGATCGGCTTTCGTCATCCATTTATCGCCAATTACAATCAATGTATCATCCTTTAGAAAAAGCTGTGAGGGATAGAATTCTTCTTCAAAAGAAATGGCACTGACGGGTTCTATCGCTTCACGGTCTCCCGCTTCAACGATATGGACCAGCTGATTGCCGGTAATATGGTAAATGAATTCACCGTCAGTCTGGACAATATCTGCTTCACTTACTCCGTCTACTTGATTGTTGGTCTGAGAAAAATCCCCGCCTCCGCCCATTGCGTCAGAAGAAGACTCTTGGGCTGTATCTCCAGCGCTGTCAGACGCTTCATCAGAAGCAGAATAAGGACGCTCCTGGGTCTTTTGCTGATCCAATATAGCGGTGAAATACTTTTTTAAGTAATCCGTTGATTCTGCAGCAGGGAGCTCCTCCACGACTTCAAAAGCCATTGTCTGTTCACCCCGGATGCCCAGGCCCAATTTAGATTTAAGATCCTCTGATAGATGCAGCGTATATGCTTCAAGATTGTTGTATCCTTCTTTTGGAGCAGTGACAGTAAGCACGGTCCCGGCTTCATTCAACGAAGCGGATACAGGGACGCGTTCATGGTCTTCATTTTGAACATAAACGGAATCCTCCGTAATAGTAGAAGCGTCCATCGGTTTTGTAAAACGCAGCTCCCACACCTTATCCTTAAACACATAGGCGGGAGGAGAAGATCCAGCGAAACCTGAAACAGTCGGCTGCATAAAATAAATACCTGCCCAAATACCGGCTGAAAGAACAACAAATAAAGAAAGAAACAGCCATCTTTTCCTGTTCATAGAAATTCCTCCTTAAATAGCATTCTTTCTTAAGTAGACGTGACAGTGAACAAGAGGTTACAAAATAAAAAAGAAAGGGTTTTCATTGAACGTTCAAGATGATAAAATATAAATCGAAACGTATCGATTTAGAAATAGATCACGTAAATAGATTTATACATAATTAACTAGAGTAAGACTTGACTGGATTCAATTAAATACATGATAAAACTCAAAATGACTAAATCATAACGTTTCGATCTTGAAAGAATTGGAGTGGAAAGAATGAAGAATGTAAGAGTAGGAATTATCGGCTGTGGAAGTATTACGAAGCACCGACATTTCCCTGAGTATATGGCGAATGAACATGTTGAGATAACAGCAGTATGTGACCTGTTGGAAGAACGGGCCAGTGTCTATGCAGATCAGGCAGGAGCAAAAATGTATACATCGCTTGACGATTTATTAAATGATCCGTCCGTAGATGCGGTTTCTGTGAATCTTCCCAATGCACTTCATGCGCCTGTCACAATAAAAGCTTTGCAGGCAGGAAAGCATGTGCTTTGTGAAAAACCGATGGCAACATCTATTGAGGAAGCAGACCGCATGATTCAAGCAGCGGATGAGGCCGGCAGGAAGCTAATGATTGGACACAATCAGCGTTTCGTCGCATCTCATGAAAAAGCCAGAGAATACATTAAAGAAGGAAAGTTAGGACGGATTTACAGCTTCCGGACAGCGTTTGGCCATGGCGGCCCGGAAGGCTGGAGTGCTGATGGCAGAGACAGCTGGTTTTTCGATAAGGAGCAAGCATTTATCGGGGCAATGGGAGATCTTGGCGTTCATAAAAGTGACCTTGTGCGTTTTATTTTTGATCAGGATGCAGCAGAGGTTGGAGGCTTTGTAGATACACTTGCCAAAGAAAACACGCAGGTGGATGATAACGCGGTTTGCATTATCAAGCTAAAGGACGGAACAATGGGCACGCTGACTGCCAGCTGGTCTCATAACAAATTCGGAGATAACTCCACCATTATCTACGGTGAAAAAGGAGTGCTGCGCCTGGAAGATGATGAAGAGTATTCATTCATTTTTTACCCGCTTGAAGGGGAACCCGAAAAGCTGAAGCTGGGGAAAATCCAGACTAATGAAGAAGGCGGCCAGTCGAAAACGGGAGTAATTGATGAATTTATTGAAAGTATCCTGGAAGACCGTGATCCTGCAGTAACAGGACTGGAAGGGAAAAAAGCTTTAGAAATCGTACTTGCAGCCTTGGAATCAAGCAAAACCCAAAAAATATTGACACTATCATAATGGAGGAATGGACGATGAGAAAAGTTGCACTTCAATTGTATTCAGTGAAAGAAGCGATGGAACAAGACGTATCAGGAACTTTAAAAACAGTTAGTGAACAGGGATACGAAGGCGTTCAGCTGGCAGGCGATTACGGGAAAAGCGGAGCTGAATGGAAAACTATGCTGGATGAGTATGGACTTAAGCCTGCAGGAATGCATGTGCCGGTAGATCTTCTTCAAGACGAAGAAACACTGCAAAAACAAATTGATTTCAGCAAAACCATTGGTAACGAAAAATTGATTGTTCCATTTGTTGATGAATCATGGCGTTCGAAGGATAAATATGAAGAGCTGGCGCAGCTTTTAAATCAGGCGAGTACGAAAGTACAGGACGCGGGATTGCTGCTTGGATATCATCACCACGATTTTGAATTTACAAGCTTAGAAAATGGTGAAACGGGCTGGAGCATATTAGAGCGTGAAACAGCTGCTCACCCGGTTCATTTTGAAATCGATGTGTACTGGACTGAGTTTTCTGGTGTCGACACTGTTGATATGCTGAAGAGGCTTCAGGATAAGGCTTTTTCAATCCATATTAAAGACATGATTGTCGACGGAACGGACAAAAAAAGCGGATCAGTTGGGGCAGGTGTTTTAAATCTTAAGGAAATGGTCCTTCAGTCTTCAACAGACTGGGTGGTGGTCGAACAGGAGCACTTTGATCAAGAGCCTTTGCAGGAAGTGGGACCAAGCGCCACGGTAGTTAAGAAATGGCTGGGAGAGTAAGACAATGAATAAAATGCGAGTAGGAATTGTGGGTGCTGGAAACATCAGTGATATTTATCTGGCAGCGCCTTCCAAATTCAGCAATATTGAAATTGCCGGAATTACGGATCTTATATCGTCTAAAGCGGAGGAGAAGGCAGAAAAGTATGGGGTTCCCCACTATCCTGATCTGGCAACGATGCTTGAGGACCCGTCGGTTGAAGTGATTCTTAATTTAACGATTCCAAGCGCTCATGCGGAAATCTCACTCATGGCGCTTGATCACGGCAAGCATGTATACTCAGAGAAACCGCTTGCGACGAAATTTGAGGATGGAAAAGAAATTATTTCTAAAGCTAAGCGGCTGAATCTCCGGGTGGGAGTTGCGCCGGATACGATTCTTGGAGCAGGAATTCAAACGGCATTGAAACTGATTGAGGATGGAGAAATCGGTTCGATCGTTGGTGCTAAGGCTTTTATGATGGGCAGCGGCCCGGAAAGCTGGCATCCGAATCCAGCTTTCTTCTATGAAACAGGTGCTGGACCTCTTTTTGATATGGGACCCTATTATTTGTCCTCGCTGCTGGTGCTTCTCGGCCCGATTGACTGTGTGACCGGCATTGCACAAACAACCTATCGTGAACGGACGATTCGGAGTGCTGAGCGGGCGGGAGAAACCTTTCCAGTCACAACACCTACGCATGTGGAAGGACTCATGCATTTCAAAAGCAACGTAACTGCGTCCATTACCGCAACGTTTGATATTCATCAATCAAAGCTGCCGTTTATTGAAGTGTATGGCTCTAAAGGCACCATTCATGTACCGGACCCTAACTTTTTCGGTGGTCCTGTGACCTATTTAACAACAGGGCATGAAGGATGGCAGGAAGCCGAGCTCGTTTCCGATCTAACCGGGAATGAACGGGGCATTGGGCTATCCAATATGATTGCCTCTATTTTTGCCAATGAGCAGCACTACTGCCACGGCGAACTCGGTCTGCATGTACTTGAATCTATGGAGAAGCTTTTGGAATCATCTGTGCAGCGAACGTTTCTGCCGCTTGAAACAACCTTTTCAACAGGAGAAGCAAGCAGCGTTAAGTAAAAGTACCGCCCATGATAAAGTGAAAAGAGCGTCACGGTGAATCCATCGTGACGCTCTCCCTACCTGTCAGATTTAAATGTGTGAAAGAGGCAGATATATGACAACAATAAAAGATGTAGCGAAAAAAGCAGGAGTGGCTGTATCAACGGCTTCCCTTGCCATTAATCACAGCAGCCGCGTGTCAAAAGAAACCGCAAAGAAAGTTCTTGATGCTGCATCAGAACTCAATTACCAAAAAAACGGATGGGCCAGAGATCTTAAAATGAAAAAAACGCAAATCATCGGTCTGGTGCTTCATGATCTTTCAGGATCTTTTTACGCACCCATTATAAAAGGCATCGAAGAGACGCTTCATTCCTATGGCTATGGTCTTATCGCCTGCAGCACAATAGGTGAAAACCTTGGGACAGCAGAAAGGTTTCTGAGAGAGCGCAGGGTGGACGGGGTGATCGTTTTTTCCGCTGATATAAAAGATGAAACGCTTTTTGATGTGTGCCGGTCTCATTTTCCTCTTGCGGTCCTGGACCGGGAAATTTCACACCCCAATCTTTATTCGGTGACAGTGGATAATCTTCAAGGAGGCTATCTGGCAGCGGATCATCTGATTGGCCACGGCCACAGGTCAATAGGCTATATTTCCGGTCCTTCAAATAACTGGGACAGCCAGCTTCGCTCAGAAGGATTTACACAATGTCTCAGCCGGAATAACGTGTCTGTTCCTTCAAAATGGCATATTAAAGGCGACTATTCCCAGCGGGGCGGCTATCAGGCCGCGAAGCTGCTCCTTCAGCAAAACGAACTTCCTACCGGTTTATTTGTCTCTAATGATCAAATGGCAATCGGCGTCCTCGAAGCGTTTGAAGAGGCCGGAGTGAGTGTTCCGGAGCAGATCAGCCTTATTGGATTTGATGACATTGAACTCGCCCGATATATCCGTCCTTCTCTCACTACAGTGAAACAGCCAAAATATGAGATGGGCGCCACTGCAGCGCACAAAATCATTCAGCACATAGAAGGCAGCCCTTTAAAAGAACACACTCAATTAACAACAGAGGTAATTCAGCGGCAGTCCACTGCTAAGCTGGCCTAATTAATTGTGCTTGGGACAAAACTCAAAAAAGTTTAAAAAACGAGGTAGTATTTTTAAAAGTAAGAGGTAACGGAGCGGAAGGCGGCGACTCCAGCAGGAGATGACGGCAAGCGCCCACCTGAATTGAAGTGAACCGGTCAGCGGGCCTGAGACGATTTTTGTCCCAGGCTCTTTTTTGCCTATCCATTTCTTCTATTGATAAATTAGTCCGCCGTTTCAGTTATATTTATACGAAAGTTATGATAATTTATGGAAAGGAACTTCTTTGATATGAAGGGAGAATCATTATGTTGCTGCCTAAAAAACTTAAAAGGGGAGATACGGTTGGAATTATTGCACCAGCCAGTCCTCCTAATCAGCCTAATTTAGAAAAATCCCTGTCTTTTTTAAAAGAGCTTGGGGTTAATGTAAAAATGGGAAAGCACGTTCATGAAGTGAATGGCTATTTGGCTGGAAGTGATGAAGAACGTTTAGCGGATCTGCACGCAATGTTCCAGGATCCTTCAGTTCAAGCTATCATTTGTGCAGGCGGAGGATATGGTACTGCCAGAATTGCTTCGGCTGTTGATTACGAATTAATTAAACGCAATCCGAAAATATTTTGGGGATACAGTGATATTACATTTCTGCATACTGCAATCCGGCAGCAAACCGGTCTGGTGACATTCCATGGTCCGATGCTGGCTTCTGATGTCGGAAAGGAAGAATTTCATGCCTTATCCAAAAAAATGTTCTACCAGCTTTTTGAACCGATGGAACTTCACTATTCAGAAGAAATAACTCCGCTTGAAGTGCTTGCAGAAGGGGAGCGGATTGGTGAAATCGTAGGAGGCAATCTTTCGCTGATTCAAAGTTCACTTGGAACGCCTTTTGAACTGGAGACAGAAGGGAAGCTTTTGTTTATTGAGGATGTAGATGAAGAGCCCTACCGGATTGACGCGATGCTGAACCAGCTTTCCATGGCGGGGAAGCTTCAGCAGGCATGCGGTATTATTGTAGGGGATTTTAAAAATGCTGTACCGACCAATGAGAAGCCCTCGCTGTCTCTTGAAGAAGTGCTTGAAAGTTATCTAGGGAACCTTGAGATACCTGTCATAAAAGGATTTAAAATTGGTCATTGTGAACCGCATTTTTCCATTCCTCTCGGAGCAAAAGCGAAACTTTCTGCAAGGTCCAAAACTCTCACCATTATGCCGGGAGTCCGCTCTTAACATGAGGATCAAATCCATTGAGACGTTCAGATTAACGGTGCCACTGAAAAAACCGTTTAAAACCGCTCTGCGAACACTGACGGATGCCCGGTCCGTTATTGTGAAGATAACCTCCGAGGACGGGAAGACGGGATATGGAGAAGCCCCGCCAACTCATGTGATAACGGGGGATTCATTAAGTAGCATCGAGTCGGCAATAAATGATGTTATGGGACCTGTTTTATTAAGAGGCTCCCTGCTTGAAAGAGAGTCCATGCTGGAGGAGCTGAACCGGTCAATGATTCACAATACGAGTGCGAAGGCTGCCCTGGATTGTGCTGTTCACGACTTGCTTGCTCAACATGTCAATCTCCCGCTGGTGCAGTTTCTGGGAGGATATCAGACTTCATTTATAACGGACTATACAATCAGTGTGAATGAGCCGGAGGAAATGGCGGAGGATGCTGTGCGTTTCATTCAGCAGGGATTTACGACGCTTAAAATTAAAGTGGGAACCGGAACCATCGAACAGGATTTCAGACGTATTCAAGCGATTCGTGAAAAAGCAGGTTCAGGCTGCAAGCTCAGATTAGATGCCAACCAGGGGTGGACGGCCAAAGAAGCCATCCATGCCATCCGCAAAATGGAAGAAGCGGGATTTGACCTGGAGTTCGTCGAACAGCCTGTTAAAGCGCACGATATTGAAGGGTTAAAACAGGTTAAAGACCATACAGCTACACCCATTATGGCTGACGAAAGTGTATTCAGCCCGGTGGATGCGATTCGGGTGCTTCAAACGAGGAGTGCTGACTTAATCAATATTAAACTGATGAAGGCGGGAGGAATTCATGGGGCGCTTGCTATTAATAAACTGGCAGAGTCCTATGGTGTTCCCTGTATGGTCGGCAGTATGATTGAGACCAAGGTCGGCATTACAGCGGCAGCTCATTTCGCGGCCAGTCAGCGGAATATAACACACTTTGATATGGATGCCCCTCTTCTTCTTGCCAAAGACCCTGTATCAGGAGGAGTGCAATACAAAGGAGAAGTCATGTCTCTTCCCTTAGTCCCCGGACTTGGCATTTCAGGGGTTGAGGGACTGGAGGAAGGATGTGAAGGAGGCAGAACATGAAAAATAAAATGGCGCGAATCAATGTAACGGTCTCCACACTCTGGACGGACCCGTCATCTGTAAGGGAAATGGATGCTCCAGCAGCTGGCAATCCTGTTGATATTCAAAGCTGGCTGAGGGCGATGACGGAGCAGGAACGAAAAGCGCTGCTCGATGAAAACCGAATTCAATCACAGGTCTTATACGGAGAACCTGTTCAAATACTCGACCAGCAGGGTGACTGGACCCGGGTCGCCGTACCAAGTCAACAGACAATAAAAGATATTAAAGGCTATCCCGGTTGGATTCCAACCATGCAATTGACTGAGGGGGATGAAGAATGGGAAGGAATGCCTCTTGTAAGAGTAAAAGAAAAACGAGCTTCTTTGCTTACTATAGAAGGAACAGAAATTTTGCCTCTAACCTATAACACGACATTGCCGCTTATTAAAGAGTATTCAACTTATTATGAGATTCTTTCCCCTCATGGTTTAGCACGGATAAATAAAAAAGATGTGGATTTGTATCAAAGGGCTGACCTGATTCCAAAAAAAGATGGAAGAGCCATTGTGAATGAAGCAAAACAATTTCAAGGGCTTACCTATTTGTGGGGCGGAATGAGTGCCTATGGATACGATTGTTCAGGCTATTCCTATAACATTTTAAAAGCAAATGGGTACCTGATTCCAAGGGATGCAAAAGATCAGGCGGCAGCAGGCGTGACTGTTCATCCTGCGGACGTGCAGCCGGGTGATCTGCTTTTTTTTGCGTATGAAGAAGGGAAGGGCGCTATCCACCACGTGGCGATTTATTATGGAGAAGGTAAAATCATTCATTCTCCTACACCCGGAAAAAAGATAATGGTTCAAACATTGAAGGGAAGCTTTTACGCGCAGGAATGGTGTGCGACACGGCGTTACTGGACCCATGAAAAGTAATGCATGGTGCTAAAAAACGTATATTAACCTAAATATACGCCCTTCTATTTTGCAGCAGGAGTATTTCTCCATGTTTGCCGAGCTCTTCTGTGGGGAATATTCATACCAAAACAGGAGGGATCTGCTCTTATGGGAAGACTCATTCGAAAAGCAATTAAATTTGGACCCATCATTTATCCGTTTATTAAAAAATTCATGAATAAACGTAAAGCCAAAAAGTACTAACAAGCAGGATCCGCCACTCCGCGGGTCTTTTTTGTTTGCTGCCGGCACCTGGCCCATCTCAGTTGAATAAAAAAACGGGAAAAAGTTAAAATTTTGTCGAAAAAACAGACGAAACCCCATTGACAGCAATCTTTAAATAAGTTATTCGATAAAGGGTTGCTATTTGAAATTAGACGTGATAGTATTAACACATGCTTAATAAGTAACAATCTTTTAATTCACATGTTACCAGGGATTATATTCTTGTGACACCGTAATCTGTGGTAACATGTGAATTGTCTATTTTTACATCGTTAAGTAAAATTTAACAAAATGTTGGAGGTTTTACCATGAATGAAGGTACAGTAAAATGGTTTAATGCAGAAAAAGGATTTGGCTTCATCGAAGTTGAAGGCGGCGAAGATGTATTCGTACACTTCTCAGCTATCACTGGCGAAGGTTTCAAATCACTTGAAGAAGGTCAAAAAGTTAGCTTTGATATCACTCAAGGCAACCGTGGCGACCAAGCTGCTAACGTTGTAAAATTATAATTTTTACAATCAGAACGACTGACACATCTGTGTCAGTCGTTTTTTTGTGTTTAATAAACTCGCGGACTCAATTAGACTGCAGCAATTGACCTACAATACAAAGACAGCCAATTAAAGTCTGTTTCCTTAGAAACGGCCTCCCCTTTTAGCCTCAAAATAAACTTATGACTATTATCACAATTAACGTTTCAAAGCACAGCGTCTCAGGGAATTGTAGTACGGATAAGCAATAATGAGATTGGAGATTAACAAATGAATCACTATGTACCGTTGCCGCAATCTTTTTTCGAGCAGCCTACTCTTCAATTAGCGCAAGCCCTGCTAGGCTGTCTGTTAGTGAAAGAAACAGAAGAAGGGCTGGCATCCGGCTATATTGTTGAAACAGAAGCGTATATGGGACCGGATGACCGTGCTGCTCACAGCTTCGGTAACCGCAGAACGAAAAGAACGGAAATTATGTTTGGACAGGCTGGCTCTGTCTATACGTATACCATGCACACACATACCCTCGTAAATGTAGTAAGCAGCAAGATCGGCAGTCCCGAAGCCATTTTGATCAGGGCGGTGGAACCATTCGAAGGAATAAAGCTGATGGAAAAACGCAGACCGGGAAGAGCCGGAAAAGAATGGACAAATGGCCCTGGCAAACTTACAAAAGCGCTTGGGATTAAGATGAGTGACTATGGTCATCATTTTACTGCCCCGCCATTAACCATCTGTGAAGGCTGGCAGAAGGAATCATTTCATATTTCATCAGGGCCTCGTATAGGAATTGATAATACAGGCGAAGCAAGAGACTACCCATGGCGTTTTTGGATAATGGACAACCCATACGTTTCTAAAACTCGTTCATGAATGAATTGAAAAGGGGATGAATAAGATGTTATCAAAGTTCCGAGCAGTCGTTGTAGATAAAAAAAATGACAGCTTCTCAGTAGAAGCTATAGAAATGGATAAAAAGGATCTCCCGGTTGGGGAGCTTTTAATTAGGGTTGCCTATTCGAGTGTGAATTTTAAAGATGGTCTTGCCGGCAGTGAAAATGGGAAGATCGTACAGAACTATCCGATGATTCCGGGAATTGACCTGGCTGGAACTGTTATTTCTTCAAAGGACAGCCGTTTCAGGGAAGGGGATCATGTCATCGCCACCAGCTATGAGATTGGTGTCTCTCATTTTGGCGGGTACAGTGAACTTGCGAGTATCCCGGCAGATTGGGCTTTGCCTTTGCCGCAGAATATGACATTGAAAGAAGCGATGATTTATGGGACAGCGGGATTCACCGCTGCGCTGTCTATTCATCGGCTGGAAGCAAACGGCGTATCGCCTGAAAACGGAGAAGTACTTGTTACAGGTGCTTCAGGAGGAGTCGGAAGCATGGCGGTTTCCATGCTGGCTAAACGCGGATATCAGGTTGTCGCAAGTACAGGACAACAGCAGGAGCATGACTACTTGAAGGAATTGGGTGCAGCCCATGTTATTTCACGCGAGGACGTGTATAACGGAGAACTGAAACCCTTACAAAAAGGGGAATGGCAGGCTGCAGTAGACCCGGTTGGAGGAAAAAGTCTTGCATCGGTATTAAGCAAAATTAAACGCGGCGGAGCGGTTGCGGTAAGTGGGTTAACTGGCGGAACGGAAGTACCCACGACAGTTCATCCGTTTATCCTTCGCGGTATAAGTCTGCTGGGAGTGGATTCAGCGTACTGTCCGATGCCGCTTCGGCAGGAAATTTGGACCCGCCTGGCAAGCGATTTGCAAATTGAAAATTCTGAAGCTCTTATTGATCGGGAGGTTTCACTGGAGGAAACCCCTGCTGCCATGGAAGACATTATGGAGAGTAAAGTTCGGGGAAGGGTCCTGGTGAAAATAGAAAACTAGGTTTTAAATGTTGGAAGTGACCATTGTTGCAGTAAAAGGCAAATACGTAAAAATAGTGAAAATTTCACCGGTCAGAGGGCCTGAGACAGATTTTGTCTCAGGCTCTTTTTAGTGCTTGTGTAAAATGCTGGCCTGTGGGAAATAATGGGGAAGGTGAGAGGTCAAGGAGGAGAAAAAATGCCAAGAATTCTTTCGGTAAGTTCATATCAGCCGCCTTATAAAATAGAGCAGGAAGAAACGGCGAGACTGACAAAAAAATTGTTTCAGGATGATTTTAAAGAAATTGAACGCTTATTAAAGGTGTTTCAAAATGGAGAAATTAAGACGCGGCATTTTTGTGTGCCGATGAATTGGTTTGAGAAACCGCATAGTTTTGAAGAACGCAATCAGCTATATATTGAATTGGCGACAAAGTATGGGGTGGAGGCGATTCAAGCCTGTTTAAAAAATAATCTTTATCTTGAAGAAGAAGTTTCTTCTGGGGATATTGACGCTATTATCTTTGTATCGAGCTCAGGTATTTCCACTCCCAGTCTCGATGCAAGGATCATGAATAAGCTTTCTTTTTCTGATAGTATGAAGCGGATTCCGATCTGGGGGCTGGGCTGTGCAGGAGGTGCCTCGGGTGTGAGCCGGGCCTTTGATTATTGCCTTGCTCATCCTTCTGCAAAGGTTCTTTTGCTGTGTGTTGAGCTATGCAGTTTGACCTTTCAGCATGATGACCGCTCAAAAAGCAATTTAATCGGGGCGTCCCTATTTGCTGACGGAGCCGCGTGTGCACTAATTTGTGGTGACAATGTAGAAATTAAAACAAAGAAAGCTGTTCCTTTGATCAAAGCCACGGCTTCTAAATGGATGCCTGATTCTGAGGATGTTATGGGATGGGAAGTTAAAAATAACGGATTGCATGTCGTGTTCTCAAAGGATATTCCTGCAATTATCAGCAGCTGGCTCGGACCATTTGTTGAGGATTTTCTTGGTCAGCATAATATGGCCCCTGAGGATGTTAAACATTTTGTCGCCCATCCCGGAGGAAAAAAGGTTTTAAAGGCATATGAAAAAACACTCCGCTATAGTGAAGAAAAAATGCATCATTCCAGAGAAGTGCTCACCCATAATGGGAATATGTCCTCTCCAACCGTCCTCTATGTTCTGGAGCGTTTTATGGAATCAGAGGATTGCCGGCAGGGTGATGCGGGCTTGCTGACGGCATTAGGGCCCGGCTTCAGCGGTGAATTGGTTCTGTTGAAATGGACGTAAAAATGGAGGGGTCAGCATGATCTATTTGATCATTATACTTGTAGTTGTGCAGCGGCTGGCTGAACTGATAGCAGCAAAAAGAAACGAACAGTGGATGAGGGAGCAGGGTGCCTTTGAAGCAGGAGCATCACATTATCCTTATATGCTAGCGCTGCATATTGGCTTTTTTTTAAGTCTGCTTGCTGAAACGCTGTTTTTTGATCGGCCTTTATCTCCGTTTTGGCCTCTGCTACTTCCGCTATTTTTGGCTGCTCAGGCATTCAGGATCTGGTGTTTGAGGTCTCTTGGCCGTTTTTGGAACACGAAAATATTGATTCTGCCTGACGCTGAGGTAGTCAGAAAAGGGCCGTACAAGTGGATCAAGCACCCCAATTATTTGGTTGTAACCGTTGAACTGCTCATTCTTCCGCTCCTGTTGCAGGCGTATGCTACTGCTGTTTTATTCAGTTTGTTAAATGCCGTTATGCTGTCTGTTCGAATACCAGTGGAAGAAAAAGCGCTGAAAGGTTCAACAAATTACAAGGAGTCATTTGAACGGCAGTCTGATCCGGGATAATTGAGTTTTGTAAACGAAACTGAGTCGCACGCCGATTCAGTTTTTTTGAAGTTTATTTAAAACTATCTGAACGATCAATACTCATGATACACTTAAACCAAATTCATGCGCTCGCACTTGTGATGGGCAAATCTGATGTTCGGAGCGATCATATGGACCAGGAATTGGATATTGAACAATACTTAGAAGAGCAGTATGACATCATGGACGTCAGTCTATTGGCAGGTAAAATTATGCTCGAAAGCGGGGCAGAAACCTACCGGGTGGAAGATACGATGATGAGGATTGCCGCATCTTACGGAATAAAGGAATCCCATAGCTATGTGACACCGACTGGCATCATGTTCTCGATTGAAACGGAAGAACCGACAAAAACGAAACTGATGAGGATCTCCAACCGGACCACGGACTTAAAAAAAGTGATGCTGGTAAACAGCACATCAAGAAGAATTGCTAAAGGTGAGCTTGATGTTCCTCAGGCCTACCGGATATTAAAAAGAATTTATGCATCAGACGAGACGTATTCGCTCCACACAAGAATTGCGGCTGCCTCTATTTCCAGCGGCTGTTTTTTAATGATGTTTCAGGGGGGATGGGTCGATTTCATTCCTGCCGTTATTGCAGGTGGAATCGGTTTTGCCAGTGTCGGCTATTTCCAGGAATTGATTTCGATTAAATTTTTTGCTGAGTTCATGGCTTCTCTGATTATAGGAGTATTGGCTCTGCTTTTTGTGTATATCGGGTTTGGGGCAGAGCCGGATAAAATTATTATCGGCTCAGTCATGCCGCTTGTACCTGGTCTGCTTATAACGAACGCGGTAAGGGATTTGATAGCCGGTCATCTGATTTCCGGCTTATCTAAAGGGGCAGAAGCTTTTTTAACCGCTTTTGCAATTGGTTCCGGCATTGCTGTAGTGGTCACGTTTCTATAAGTAAACACGAGGAGAAGAGTATTCATTTACTGACTCGCGCCATCAACATAGAGAGATCATTTGTCTGATAGAAAGGAAGAGGAGCATGACGATTCTTGTCCAGTTAATTACGAGTTTTATTGCAGCTGCGGCATTTGCTGTAATCTTTAATGCTCCGAGAGAATCATTGGTCAAGTGCGGCTTTGTCGGCATGCTTGGATGGATTGTTTATTTTCTGCTGAGCACCCGGGGAATGGACATTGTTCCGGCGACCGTTGCAGCTGCATTTTTGATTGCGGTCGTGAGTCAGGTCTATGCAAAAGTATATAAAGCACCGGTCATTATTTATATTGTTGCCGGCATCATTCCGCTTGTACCCGGGGGGATGGCGTATGATTCGATGCGTTATTTTGTGACAAACGACTACAACATGGCCGTTTCTTTAGCGGCGAAAGCCTTCATGGTATCCGGCTCGATTGCCATGGGGATTGTCCTGTCAGAGGTTATTAATCAGCTGCTAAGGCAGAGCAGATTAAAAAGAATAGGGTAAGCAAGTAAAACAGCTTCATGCAGAAATTTGTGCATGAAGCTGTTTTTTCTATGTAAATATAGTGTATTTGCTATGTTCGGTCCCTTTTTTACTATCTACTAAAACAACAATTTTGAAATTAAATTTCATAATATTTTAAAATAATATTGATTTTTTGTTTCTGTAAGCGCATACTGATACATAATTCAAACAACTAGAAGGTGAGATGGACATGGAATTAAATAAATTATCAACCGAACAGCGCAACAGTCAGACCGGGCAGTTAGATGCCATGAGTATTCATGAGATATTACATGCAATGAATGAAGAAGACAGAACGGTGCCCGAGGCCGTAAAAGAAGTCATTCCTTCTATTGAAGAAGTAGTTCTAAAGGCAATAGAACAAATCAAATCGGGCGGCAGATTAATTTATTTGGGAGCAGGGACAAGCGGCCGTCTAGGTGTACTTGATGCAGCAGAATGTCCGCCTACTTTTGGCGTGGATCCATCCCTTGTCGTTGGCATTATTGCAGGGGGAGAAGAGGCGTTGCTTGAGGCAGTGGAAGGGGCTGAAGATTCAGAAACGCTCGCAGCAGAAAACCTAAAAGCAATTGGTCTTACAAACAAGGATATAGTGGTCGGCATTGCAGCGAGTGGAAGAACACCCTATGTAAAAGCCGGGCTTGCCTACGCTTCTTCTAAAGGCGCGGCCACAGCCAGCATTTCGTGTAATACAGGGGCTGTGATAAGTCAGCAAGCAGACATGCCGATTGAAGTACAAACCGGACCTGAAATTCTTACAGGCTCCACCAGGCTTAAAGCGGGAACTGCTCAGAAGCTGGTGCTGAATATGCTTTCCACGTCCGTTATGATCGGACTTGGAAAAGTGTATCAAAACCTGATGGTGGATGTGAAAGCAACGAACCTGAAATTGGAACACAGAGCGAAAAATATGATTGTTCAAGCAACAGGGGTGGATAAAGAAACAGCCTCTTCCTTTTATGAACAGTCTAATCAAAATGTCAAAACAGCGATTGTCATGATACTTGCAGAAGTATCGGTTGAAGAAGCGGCACGGCGTTTAAATGAAGCAGAAGGATTTGTTAGACAAGCGATTAAACAGGGTTGATAAAAAGGGGGACTTTGGGGTGAAGAAGGAACAGCAGCTTGCACATTTGATCTTGGAAAAAGTCGGGGGAAGAGACAACATCATTCAGCTTGATCACTGTATGACAAGAATCAGGTTATCCATAAAGGATGAGTCTTTAGTTAACATAAAAGAGCTTAAGCAGGTTCCGGGAGTCATGGGAGTAGTTGAAGATGATACGCTTCAAATCGTCGTAGGACCCGGCACTGTGAACAAGGTAGCAGACGAAATCAGTAAGGAAACCGGCTTGAAGGTCGGAGAAGTTTCAGCAGATCCAGGCTTAACAGCGAAGGATCGGCAGGCAGCGCTTAAAAAGAAAAATAGTACACCGATTAAAAACGGCTTAAGAAGAATCGGGAATATTTTTATCCCGTTAATTCCGGCGCTGGTAGCTTCCGGTATTCTGAATGGCGGCGCGAACTTCGCCGTAAACGCAGGAGTTGATCCGACGAATACGATTATTGCTATTTTGCTTTTATTAGGTGGCGGCGTCTTCGCATTTTTAGGGATTTTAGTCGGCTGGAATACAGCCAAGGAATTTGGCGGAACGCCTGCTCTGGGGGCAATTGCAGGGATTATCATCATTAATCCGGCTTTGGCGAACATCACTCTCTTCGGGGAAGAACTGGTGCCCGGGCGGGGCGGACTTATCGCCGTTATTTTAGCCGCATGGTTTATGGCGGTTGTTGAAAGGTTTGCGAGAAGATTCGTACCTAATTCAATTGATATTATCTTAACACCGCTTATCGCTGTTCTTGTAGTTGGATTTACGACACTGATTGTGATTCAGCCTGTAGGCGGCTGGCTATCAGCAGGCATAACAGATGGCATTAATTTTATTCTTGATATTGGCGGCGTCGTTGCAGGAGCTGTTCTGGCTGGATTCTTTCTGCCGCTTGTTATGGTGGGGCTGCATCATGGTCTTACGCCGATTCACATGGAGTTCATTAACAGCATTGGAATCACACCGATCTTAACCATTCTTGCCATGGGTGGAGCAGGGCAGGTTGGAGCTGCAATTGCTGTATTCGTAAAAACAAAAAATACAAGGCTGCGTACGACCATTAAAGGGGCTTTGCCGGTTGGATTTTTAGGAATAGGCGAACCGCTGTTATACGGCGTAACCCTGCCGCTTGGCCGTCCGTTTGTAACAGCGTGTATGGGTGCAGCTGTCGGGGGCGCATTCCAGGCGTTAACCGACACAGCGGCGCGGGGCATTGGGGTATCTGGTTTATCCTTAATCCCTCTAATTGATGACAACAAATTTCTCATGTATTTCCTTGGACTGGTCATTGCCTATACATTCGGTTTCATTTTCACGTATTTATTCGGGTTTAAAGAGTCTATGGCGGACAACCTGGACAGCTAAGATTCATGTTCAACTTGGCGGGTAAGAGGAGACTCTTGCCCGTTCATTTTAGGTAAGGATCAAGTAAGAAAAGGAGGAATTGAAATGATTGGTGCATCTGTTTTTCTTGGACAGCAAAGCACACAGGAACAGGAAACCTATCTCGATCTCATTCAAAAAGCGGGAGGAAAAACAATCTTCACTTCACTGCATATTCCTGAAGATGATGCAGCGTTGTATAAAGAAGCCTTAAAAGCCCTTGCTGCTCAGGTTCGGGACAGAGGCATGAAACTCTATGTGGATATGTCAGGCCGGTCGATGGAATTTCTCGGATTATCATGGAAAGATGCCAGTGTTTTAAAGGACTGGGGTGTAGAGGGAATCCGGATGGACTACGGCATTGATTCTCAAACCATTGCGAATATCTCCAAAGTGATGACGGTAGCGCTGAACGCAAGCACGATTACTCAGGAGTGGATGGACGAGCTTTCAGCACTTGGTCTTCAAAAAGAACAATCGGAGGTTTGGCATAATTATTACCCGCGTCCGGACACAGGGCTATGTTCACACTGGTTTGATCAGAAGAATCGGTGGTTTAAGAAAAATGGTTTTAAAACAGCCGCGTTTATCCCGGGAAATAAACGCTTAAGAGGTCCTCTCCAAGAAGGACTGCCAACGCTTGAAAAACACAGGGGAATCTCTCCTTTTGCTTCCTATTTGTCATTAAAGCGCGAGCATCCGGCTGATGAAATTCTTATTGGAGATCCTGAGATTAGTTCGCATACGTTTCATCAGCTGGCCATGTATCAACAGGGCATCATTTGCCTGCGTTATGTTCCTTTTACAAAAGATGATATGTCTCAGAATCTTTTGTCGCTCGAGCATAGAAACCGATTTGACCCAGCGAGGGATGTAATCCGTTCTGAGGGAGCGAGACCGTATTTCCAATCTCAAAAAGGAAAGATTAAAGCAGACCATACAATTGAACGAAAGACTGGCACGATCACCATAGACAATGAACACTACGGCCGCTATCAGGGAGAGCTGCAAATCGTACGAAGACCTCTTCCGGCTCATGAAGGAGTGAATGCAGCAGGTCAGATTGTAGACGAAGATCTTCCGCTGATTGAGTATATCGGTGCTGGTCAGGCCTTTGTGCTGCTGCCCGTCCCTCAAAACACAGGGGATGGAGAAAGTTCTTTTTCCTCTATATAATGAGAGGTACTACAGGATGAACGCTGTTGGTTCACACGGGAGGACAAGATGTCTATTTTTTCGGTTTTAAAACAAATTGAACGAAATCTTGAATTGTTTACAAGAGCTGAAAAGTCGGTTGCGAACTATGTGTTAAGCAGCCCGGCGCAAGTGATGGAAATGACAACAAAAGAATTAGCTGCAGCGAGCCATAGCAGTGAAGCGGCCGTTATGCGGTTTTGTAAACGGATCGGCATTCAAAGCTTTAAAGTGATGAAGCTGGAATTAGCAAAAGAACTTCACACAAAAGGAGAAGGAATTCCAGAGGCAGTGGACTCTCCATTTCAGCTTGAAGATGATCCAAAGCTGATCATTCAAAAGGTTATGTTTAATACGATACAGGCTCTTCAAAATACAGAGAAAATGCTTTCCGTAAAATCCATATCGAAGGCAATAGATTATTTAGATCAGGCAGAGCGGGTTTTTGCGTATGGAGTAGGGGGGTCATCTGTTGTCGTAAGGGATTTTACACAAAAGCTGCTGCGGATTAATGTTAATGCGTTCAGATCAGATGACAGTCATTTACAAATGACCATGACGGCTAACGCTACACAAAAAGATGTAGTCTTTGTCGTTTCAACCTCAGGGAAGACAAAAGAAGTAGTAGATCTTCTGAGCATTGCCAAAAAACGGGGAGTCACATGCATTTTGCTGACACAAAACGGGTCATCACCTGCACGCAGACTTGCAGATCTCGTTCTGACTATGTCAGAAGAAGAACATAACTTACGCATAGGCACCATGACAGCCAGGATCGCTCAAATGGCCGTGATCGATGCTCTTTTCATTGGGCTTTGTTCAAAACGGGGTCAAGAGGTGTTTGAAAGAATCGTAGACACACATGAAGTCGTTCAGCATTTGAAAAAATAAATGAATGAAGAAATAGTTACGCTCTAAAGAGAAAGGGGGGAGAACCATGAAACCTGAGATTTTGGAGCAGCTCCACCAGTTAATTGGCAAGGAGCACGTTCAGTCTTCTTCTGCCTCACGATTAGTGTATTCGTATGATGCTACACCTGGCTATCAATCGATGCCGGATGCGATCGCCGTTCCGGGTTCTACAGAAGAAGTGGCGGCGATTGTGAGGCTGTGCAATGAAAACAGAATTCCTATTATTCCAAGAGGTTCAGGCACTAATCTGTGCGGAGGAACCTGTCCGACTTCAGGAGGGCTGGTCCTGCTTTTTACGCGCATGAAAAACATACTTGAAATTGATGAAGAAAACCTGACCGCTACTGTACAGCCGGGTGTCATTACAAAAACCCTGATTGATGCAGTGGAGGAGCGGGGTCTGTTTTATCCGCCGGATCCATCTTCCATGAAGATTTCCACAATTGGGGGAAATATAAATGAAAATTCAGGTGGCTTGCGTGGTTTGAAATATGGTGTAACCAAAGATTATGTGCTCGGCTTAGAAGTAGTTTTGCCGAATGGATCCATTATCAAAACGGGAGGAAAGCTTGCGAAGGATGTGGCCGGGTATGACCTGACCAAGCTGATGGTGGGGTCAGAAGGAACGCTTGGCATTGTCACAGAAGCCACGCTTAAGCTAATTCCGATTCCAGTATCAAAGCAGACGATGCTGGCTGTATTTGACTCTATGGAACGCGCAGCAGAAGCTGTTTCATCCATCATCGCCCATCGTATGATCCCTGCTACGCTCGAATTCATGGATAAACCGACGATAAAAGCAGTCGAAGATTTTGCGAAGGTAGGGCTTCCTTTAAACGCGGAAGCTGTACTGTTAATTGAACAGGACGGTGAAGAGGCAGCGGTCTTAAAAGATATGAAGAAGATGCAAGTCATCTGCCAGGAAAGAGGAGCGATTTCAGTTGAAACGGCTCAAACACCGCAGCAAGCCGAGAACTTGCGCACAGCAAGAAGAACCGCTCTTTCTGCTTTGGCACGCTTAAAGCCGACCACGATATTGGAAGACGCAACGGTTCCCCGGTCAAAAGTAGCGGAGATGGTCCACGCCATTAATGAGACAGCCCGCCGTTTTAACTTGACCATCTGTACATTTGGTCATGCAGGCGATGGAAATCTTCATCCGACCTGTTTAACGGATGCAAGGGACAAGGAAGAAATGGAAAGAGTTGAGCTGGCATTTGAAGCTATTTTTGAAAAGGCAGTGTCACTTGGCGGGACCATTACCGGAGAACACGGAGTAGGCGAGATGAAGGCTCCTTATTTAGAATGGAAGGTTGGTCCAGCAGGGATTGAAATCATGAAAGCAGTTAAACAAACGTTTGATTCAAACAATATAATGAACCCCAATAAGATTTTTGGAAAAGATACACGAAAACGATTGGTGGTGGAATCATGACCAGTACGGAGGAAATCAGACTCGCCTTTGTAGAGCGGGTGGATGAAAATGAATTAATGAACTGCATGCGCTGCGGCTTTTGTCTGCCGAGCTGTCCCACATATATTCAGTCCGGAGAGCAGGAAATTCATTCTCCAAGAGGACGGATTGCGATGATGAAAGCGGTGCGTGACGGGATGATTGAAGCAGACGAAGAAGTGCGAAACTCCCTTGATGTCTGCCTTGGCTGCCGAGCCTGTGAACCTGTCTGCCCGGCAGGCGTGCAATATGGCCATTTGCTTGAGGAGTCACGGGCAATTCTACAGGAGCATACCTCTTACTCGGGTCCGCAAAAGGCTGTGCGCCGCACCGTCTTTCACGAGCTGTTTCCTAAAAACAAGCAAATGAACCGGGCCGTTAACCTTGTTGGCTTTTATCAGCGATCCGGATTGCAAAAAGGTGTCCGTAAGGTGGGATTTTTAAAGCTGTTTCCAAAAGGAATGCAGGAAATGGAAAAGGTTTTGCCGCCTGTGCAAAAAGAAAAAAAGCGCCGATACGAGCAGAAGGTTTTTGATGCAATCGGTGAAAAAACCGCGACGGTCGCTTTCTTTGCAGGGTGCCTGATGGATACGATGTTTAACGAGACCAACCGGGCAACCATCAAGCTTCTTCAAATGGCCGGCTGTGAAGTGCATATTCCGGACGATCAGGGCTGCTGCGGAGCGCTTCACGGGCATGCGGGAGAGAAAGACCAAGCAATTGCCATGGCAAAACGAAATATCTCTGCCTTTGAATCCATCCAAGCGGATTACATTGTCCTTAATGCCGGGGGCTGCGGAGCTTATTTGTCAGGCTATGATCACTTAATGAATAAAGGGGAGGGCTGGAAAGATCGAGCCCGTTACTTTTCTTCCCGTGTGCGTGATTTTTCCACGATTTTAATGGATATGGGCTTGCAGGAAAAAGTGAATATGACCTGTCCTTCAACTGTAATTACATATCAGGACTCCTGCCATTTGCGAAACGGTATGAATGTTTACCGTGAGCCAAGGCAGCTGCTCAAGCAGGTTCAGGGAGTGGAGTACCGTGAAATGCCGGATGCTTCAGGATGCTGTGGTTCGGCGGGGATTTACACCATTGTTCAGCCGGAAATGTCTCTCAAAATTTTAGATGATAAAATGGAAAAAGCAAAAACCACGGAACCAGGCGTTATTGTAACAGCGAACCCAGGCTGCCTTCTGCAGATGAAGGTGGGCATTGAGCGAAGCGGATTAGCAGGTAAAGTAGAAGCTGTACATTTAGCAGATTTTCTATTGAAGGCAATCCCATAACTCACTTTGAGCCTGGGACAAAAGTGTCTCAGGCTCTACTACCGGTTCGCTGCGCTTCAGGCGGACGCAGGGGCGGCAAGCTGAGCCTTCCCGGGGCCTTACCCGTCAAAGTCTAAGCTTGCTGTCAAATCCTGCAGGAGTCGCCACCTTCCGCTCCGCTCACCTCTTACTATTAATAAATATCTCCACACTTTTAAACTTTCTTGAGTTTTGTCCCTGCCTCTATTTTTACATAAAAATAAAAATCCACCTATTAGACTAGCATATTTGAAATGATGTAGGTCCAAATAGCTTTTTTACTTTGCCATCTTTTCTTTTGGTAATGTTTGTTAGATAATCAATTTATGCAAGCGTTTTCATTAGCGTGCAACAATCGGATAAGGGGATGAAAAGATGAAGGGGTGGCAAAAACTAACCAGATGGCTGGTCGCTTTACTAGTTGCATGTACGATATTGCCGTATCAAATGATTGGCAATGCTGCAACTCCGCAGAACGGAACCATGATGCAATATTTTGAATGGTATCTGCCAAATGATGGACTTCATTGGAATCGACTTACGAATGATGCATCAAATCTAAAAAACCTTGGAATCACAACCGTTTGGATTCCTCCTGCCTATAAGGGGACGTCGCAAAACGATGTTGGGTACGGAGCATATGATTTATATGATTTAGGAGAGTTTAATCAAAAAGGCACAGTCAGAACAAAATATGGCACACGGGGGCAGCTTCAGACAGCCATTAACACCCTGAAAAATCAGGGCATAGGAACCTATGGAGACGTTGTGATGAATCACAAAGGAGGGGCGGACTTTACTGAATCTGTTCAGGCAGTGGAGGTGAATCCAAATAACCGCTCACAGGAAACCTCCGGAGAATACACAATCTCTGCATGGACAGGCTTTAACTTTGCAGGAAGAAATAATCTTCATTCAGCTTTTAAATGGCGCTGGTATCATTTTGATGGCACAGATTGGGATCAATCCAGAAGCTTGAACAGAATTTATAAATTCAGAGGCTCTGGAAAGTCATGGGATACAGAAGTATCAAACGAGTTTGGAAATTACGATTATCTTATGTATGCAGATGTCGACTTTGATCACCCGGAGGTAAAAGCAGAACTGAAAAACTGGGGTAAGTGGTATGTGCAAAGTTTGAACTTGGATGGCTTCCGATTAGATGCAGTTAAACATATTAAACATGATTATATTCAGGAGTGGCTCACAGATGTCAGAAGAACTACAGGAAAAGAGCTTTTCACAGTCGCAGAATACTGGCAGAATGACCTCGGCGCCATTAACAATTATTTAGCCAAAACAGGCTATTCTCATTCTGTTTTTGACGTACCGCTGCATTACAACTTTCAGCGCGCAGCCAACAGCGGCGGTAATTTTGATATGCGCACGATCTTCAATGGATCAGTCGTTCAGCAGCACCCGACGTTGGCTGTAACGATTGTAGACAACCATGATTCACAGCCGGGCCAATCTCTCGAATCGACTGTTGATGCCTGGTTCAAACCGCTTGCTTATGCCATGATTATGACAAGGGAGCAGGGCTACCCTAACTTGTTTTACGGTGATTTTTACGGAACAAAGGGATCAAGTAATCGGGAAATTCCAAATTTGTCTTCAAAATTAACTCCTATTTTAAAAGCAAGGAAGGATATGGCCTACGGAACCCAGCATGACTACTTAAATCATCAAGACGTAATTGGTTGGACAAGAGAAGGTGTAACGGACCGTTCTAAATCAGGACTGGCCACCATTCTGTCTGATGGTCCCGGCGGAAATAAGTGGATGTATGTTGGAAAGCGAAATGCAGGCGAAACATGGAGAGATAAAACAGGGAATTCTTCAAACACCGTCACAATTAATAGCGACGGGTGGGGGCAATTCTTTGTAAACGGCGGCTCGGTTTCGATTTATGGAGAGTAAAAGAGAAAGAGCGAATGAGGGTCTATGCTGATAAATAGAGAACAGATACAAAAAAATAATCGTTAAAAGAAAAAAGCACTGGCAGAGAGATGCCGGTGCTTATTCTTATGTTCTGCTTTAGCTTCACAAGCTTCAGCACAGGCAGGGGCTCGAGGTCATAAGCCACCCTGCACAATAGGCAAAGAGCGCCTATTAATGCAGGTCGTCTTATGCTTGTCGCCCCTAAACGCCTGCTTCCGCTTTTAGTATAATATCCAGCTGCAGCAGGCAGCTCCTCGGATCGTCTTACGTCTGTCGGAGCTGAACGCCTGCTTCCGCTTTTAGTTATAGCCACCACATTTCTGCTGGTTGTTCTTTGATGTTGACTGATTTTAGGGTGGTGACGGCGCGTTGGAATCCTTCTTCTATGCTCATGATTGGGTCTTCGTGTTCGATGCTGACAACATGGTCGTAGCCATATGTGCGAAGGGCGCTGATGATGCCGCCCCATACATCTGCAGAGTGCCCCATGCCTACTGAGCGGAAGTTCCATGCGCGGGTTTGGATGTTGCTGTAAGGCTGCATATCCGTGAGGCCGTACATGTTTACGTTGTCTTGATCAATATAAGTATCTTTAGCATGGAAATGGTGGATGGCGTTTTCCCTGCCAAGTATTTTGATCGCGCCAACTGGGTCAATTCCCTGCCACCATAAGTGACTTGGGTCAAGGTTTGCACCGATGTACTCATTGGTTGCTTCACGAAGCTTTAGCATCGTGTGCGGAGTGTGGACAGAGAAACCGCCATGAAGTTCAAGGCCAATTTTAACATCTGCTTCCTTGGCGATTTCACCAATTTCTCTCCAGTATGGAATCAGCTTGTGTTCCCATTGCCATTCTAAAACGTCGCCGTATTCATTTGGCCATGGAGCTACCGGCCAGTTAGGCTGGCGCGCCTGCTCGTCTGCCCCAGGTGTTCCGGAAAACGTGTTTACTACGGGTACGCCCATTAGCTGAGCAAGTTTAATGCTTTTTCGAAGTGCTTCATCGCTTTCTTTCGCGAAAGCAGGATCAGGGCTTACCGGGTTTCCATGGCAGCTGAATGCACTGATCGTTAAACCGCGGGAAATGACAGCGTCTAAATACTGATTGCGTTTGCCCTCGTCTTCGAGCAAGTCGTCAATCGGGCAGTGATTCGTGCCAGGGTAGCCGCCGGTGCCAATCTCCACTGCATCCAGTCCTGAATCCTTCACATAATCCAGCATATCTTCAAATGATTTTTGAGCAAAAAGAACGGTAAAAACACCTAACTTCATTTCTCATTCCTCCTTAATCTTTAATTAAACGTAATGGCTTTTCCTGTGTCGCTGCTTTCATAAATGGCTTCTATAATTTTTGATACCATTAACGCTTCCTCAGGCTTTACAAGAGGGGTCTGGCGTCCGCGGCAGCTTTCAACAAAGTTGGCTGCTTGCGGTATACCCGGGTTTTCGTCATCTGAAATCCAATACGCACTCTGGTCAAGAAGCATTCCGTATTTTGATTGGTAAAGCTTCAAAGGGTATACATCTAGTCCGCCGTTTGTACCGGATACGCTGACCGTTTCCTGGTCATCTGCCAGGTTGGCTGCCCAGGATGTTTCAAATAGAAGGGTGGCACCATCTTTAAATTTAATGAAAGCTGTTGCGTGATCATCCACTTCAAAGGTGGACGGATCAAAGGTGCCCCATTGGTTAACGATATCTGCCTGCCGGCTAAGCTCGTTATATGTAGCCCCTGATACTTCTGCAATTTCCGGAAACTCCATTAAGTGCAGGGCTAAGTCAAGGAAATGACAGCCAAAGTCAATCAGGCTTCCTCCGCCTTGCAGCTCCTTATTCGTAAAGACGCCCCAGCCGGGAACTTTACGGCGGCGGATCGCTTGAGCTCGGGAAACGAGAGGGCGTCCGATTTCACCTTCATCAATAAAACGTTTTGCTGCGCGTGCTTCTTTTGAATAACGGTAGTGATAAGCGATCATCAGAATCTTATCTGCCTTTTTAGACGCTTCAATCATTTCCTCGCATTCTTTAGCAGTGAGGGCCATTGGTTTTTCACATAGCACATGAACCCCTGCGTTTAGCGCTGCAATGGAAATTTCAGCATGAAATTTATTTGGTGTGCAAATCGTTACTGCATCCACATGCTCAAATACTTCTTCATATTTGGTCGTGTAAAAAGATATGGAATGATCTGCGGCAACCGTTTGCGCTCTTTCTTCGTTGACGTCACATACAGCTGTAATTTCAACATGATCGCTTAATAGTTGAAAGGCGGGAAGGTGCCTTGAAACGGCAATTCCTCCTGCCCCAATAAAGCCCATTCGTAATTTTTCCATCATATCACCTATAGTTTTACGATTTGTTTTGTTTCGTTGGATTGAAGGGCAGCTAAAATCACCTGAAGAGACTTCATCCCTTCATACCCTGTCACTAATGGCTCATTGCCAGTCAGAATGGATTCAACAAAATGGTTGATCACACCGGTGGATACTTGTCCGCCTTCTTCATTAGACTGGATTTGGCCGAGACTGAGCTGCTCTTTCGTTCCATCGTTTTTATGAAAAACAACAGAATACGTCTCGTCGTCTTCGAGGCGGAGCACTCCTTTTTCTGCATAAATAACAGTGGAGTTATCTTCCTTGCCTTTATAAGACCAGCTTGCCGCCAGCGTACCGATAATGCCGCTTTCCGTTTTTAACAAAAGTACAGCATTGTCATCAACATTTGCTTTTTTGGAGCTTGTTTCCACCATTGCGGCTACTTCCGTCATTTCTTCTCCCAATATATAGCGGATAAGATCGGTCTTGTGGACGCCGAGATCACCCATAGCCCCGATAAATGCTTCTTCTTTTTTAAAGAACCAGCTTGCAGCGCCGTCCACGCTCCAGGCTTCAGGACCAGGGTGGCCAAATGCTGTTCTGAAACTGAATACTTTTCCAAGCTTTCCTTCAGCAATCCATTTTCTTGCTTGCTGATGTGATTCTACAAAGCGCTGATTATGGCCGATCATCAGCATTTTTCCGCTCTTTTCCGCAACAGCAATCATTTGCTCCGCTTCTTCCTGGCTTGTCGCCATCGGCTTTTCGCAAAGAACATGATTTCCAGCCTTCAGGGCAGCTACCGAAACAGGTGCGTGTAAATAGTTTGGTGTACAGACGCTGACCGCATCCAAATCTTCTTTTAACAATTCGTGGTAATTGGTGAAGACCTTAGCAATGCCGAATTTGTCAGCCGCTTCCTGAGCCCTCTTTTCGTTAATATCGCAAATTGCCACAACTTCTACTTGATCATTTTCAGCGTATTCCAGCAGATGCCGTTTTTGGGCAATACTTCCCGCGCCGACAACGCCAATTTTCAATCTGGTCATCTTAGTCCTCCTTGTAGCCTTCAAGCTTTTCAATTGGCTTTGCATTTCCGTATACAGGATACTCGCGCTTAGTAGGGGCAGCCCATTTTACGCCATTCGCAATTACTTTTTGAATTTGTTTATTGTAGTACGTAGGGTGTGTTTCATGTCCTGGACGGAAGTAAAAGATTTTGCCGTTTCCGCGCTTGAATGTTGCACCGCTGCGGAATACTTCTCCACCTTGGAACCAGCTTAAGAATACCAGCTCATCAGGAGCAGGGATATCAAAATGCTCCCCGTACATTTCTTCTTCTTCAAGTTCGATATATTCACCGATGCCATCTGCAATCGGGTGGCTCGGATCAACGACCCAAAGGCGTTCTTTCTCCTGCGCTTCACGCCATTTCAGGTCGCATCCCGTACCCATAAGAGTTTTGAAAATTTTCGAGAAATGAGCAGAGTGGAGGACAACTAGTCCCATACCTTCCCATACTCTTTTTTGAACTTTTTCTACAATGGCGTCATCTACTTCATCGTGAGCCACATGACCCCACCAAAGCAGAACATCTGTATTATTCAGTACTTCTTCTGTTAAACCATGTTCAGGCTCATCCAGTGTAGCCGTTTTCACGTCGTATCCATGCTCTGTAAGTGCAGAAGCAAGTACCTGGTGAATCCCATCAGGATAAATTTTTGTTACTTCTTCATTGTTTTTTTCATGGCGAAACTCGTTCCAAACCGTTACATTCATTTTTTACACTCCTTTTATTCTTTGACTGAGCCGGAAGTAAGTCCAGCTACAATTCTTCTTTGGAAAATCAATACCAGTATAACAATAGGAATGGTCACAATAACAGTGGCAGCTGAAATATCTCCCCAGGGAATTGTAAATTGACTTTGGTAGAAAGAAATTCCTACGGGAACAGTCCGCCATTTGTCTGCGGTATTGATCGTAAGCGCAAACAAATATTCGTTCCAGGCAGCAATGAAAACCAGAATCCCAGTAGTAAAAACGCCGGGCGCTGCCAGAGGAAAGATAATCTTGCGAAATGTTTGAAAAGGTGTTGCTCCATCTAGTTTAGCAGATTCTTCGAGCTCCCACGGAATCTTTTTAAAGAATGTTGCAAGGATCCAGATCGAGAGTGGCAAGCTGATTGTAATATATGGAATGACGAGTCCCATATAGCTGTTTCTAAGGCCCATATCCGATACAAAATTGTAGATCGGTGAAATAATCGCAATCTGCGGAAACATGGAAGCTGCGAGTATAATACCGAGGATAAGCCCTTTGAATTTAATTGGCAAGCGTGTTAGTGCATAAGCTGCGATGGAAGCAAAACCAATCGCAATAATCGTCGTTAAAGTGGAAACAACAAAGCTGTTTAACATGTACCGAAACAATGGACGTCTCTCTACTGCATTTACGTACGAGTCAAGTGTGGGATTTGCGGTAAACCAATTAAAATTGTTGAAAATTTCACCCTGCGGTTTGATCGATGTGAGGAAAACCCAGATGAAAGGGAACATCACAAAAAATACAAACACGACAAGAAAAATATAAAATCCTATACCAGCACGTTTGTTCATCTTGATTCCTCCTTATCGAGATCTTCCTTCAAATAGATCAGACCCGATGAATTTAATAAATAAGGTTGAAATTAAAGCGACACATAAAAACACGATGACAGAAAGTACAGATCCTGCTCCAAAATTCTGCTGAGAGAATAGGGTGATATAAGCATAAATGGATATGGATTCAGTAGAGTTCGCAGGTCCGCCGCCTGTTAATACATAAATTAAGTCGAACACACGGAAAGCATCAAGTGTCCTGAAAAGCAAAGCTACTAAAATTGCTGATTTTAATAAAGGCAAAGTGACTTTCCAGAATTGCTGCCATTTGCCTGCACCATCAACTTCGGCTGCTTCATATAAGGAACCGGGAATCGTCTGAAGGCCGGCAAGAAGTAGAAGTGCCATGTAAGGCGTCGTTTTCCATACATCTGCAAAAATGACAGAAAACATACCTCCGTTTGCTGTAGACAGAAGAACAGAAGCGTCATTAATTAAACCGAATTGTTCAAAGTAATGAGCGACAATTCCTGTTTGTCCGTCGTATAAAAAGCCCCACATCATCGCTGCAACAGCCGTTGGGATCGCCCATGGTATGAGAACAGAGGCTCTTACAACACCGCGTCCGATAAAGACCCGATTTATCAGGATTGCGATGGCAAGACCCAAAACGAGTTCTACTGCAACAGAAGCAATGGTAAAGATAAAGGTATTTAAAAGGGACTGCCACATCCGGGCATCCTGCAAGTAGCGGCTGTAATTGCTTAACCCGATAAAGTTAGATTCAATTACTGCGCTGTTAATTGTATCCAGCGTTCCTGCGACGTTTCCTGCGGTAGTGGAAAAGTCTTCTTCAGGTGCACCCTCGGATAGAGCAATAAGCTCTTCATTCGAAGCGGCCAGAAAATCTTTGTATCCTTCTGCCCAGTCGTTATCCACTTCTGCGTACTTTAAATCCCGGTCAGATATAGCAGTAAAAGAAGCAATCATTTCATCTACTTCTCCATATTGCTCCTCTAAACCATCCATTTCGATAAGTTCGCTGTGGAAGGCTTCAATTTCTGTTTGAATGTCATTGACTGCTTGAGCGGTTTCATCATCCGGTGCCTGTGCAGATAAATCCTCCAGATCACGAGAAATGTAAAAATATTCAGTAGCGTACCGTTCCAGATCTATATTGGATTGTGTGAACCGTTCTGATCGGGAAGGGTCTGTAAGGCGGTAATCGAATAAACTGTTGTAAAACGATTGCGCAACCGGCCATAGGGTAACAAGAATAACCAGAATAAGGGCAGGGGCAACCATGGCGTATCCAAGCTGCTTTTCATTTAACTGAAACTTCAATTCTATCACCCGCTTTTTCGTTTAATAGAAAGGGGAGGTGAACAAGTTTCACCTCCCCTTCGTTAAGTTGTCGTGTGTTCCTGGCAGGGGCTTAACGCCTGCTTCCGCTTTTACTATAATATCCAGTTCCAACGGGCAGCTCCTCGGATCGTAAGCCGCTCCGCCATGCAGGCAAAAAGCGCCTGCTTGGCAGTTCGCCTTACGTCTGTCAGAGCTTAACGCCCGTTTCCACTTTTACTGATATCCAGCTGCAGCAGGCAGGGGCTCGAGGTCATAAGCCGCACTGCCCAATAGGCAAAGGGCGCCTATTAGTGCAGGTCGTCTTATGCTTGTCGCCCCTAAACGCCTGCCTCCGCTTTTATTCAGCCATTGCAGCTTCTATTTTTTCCTGCATGTTGGCTGCTGCTTCTTCAGGTGTGATGTCTTGTGTCAGTGCTTTGGATAGTTCTACCTGCATGATGTCTGTGATCTGCGGGTAGATAGGTGATACTGGACGCGGTACAGCGTTTTGAAGAGTAGTGACAAATTCTTCATTTGAGAATAAGGCAGCTGCGTCCTGAACTTCTGGGTCATCGTACAGTGCTTCTAAAGTAGGGGCACGTCCGCCTACTTCTGCACTGATTTTTTGTCCTTCAGGCCCTGACATGAACTTCACAAATTCCCATGCTTCATTAGGATGTTCACTGTAGCGGTTGATCATGCTCATCCAGCCGCCAAGTGTTGCTGCATTGCCGTCGTCACCGGCAGGCAATACGGCAAAGCCGACATTTCCTGCAACTTCAGATGCTTCTTCATCGTTTGAGGTTGACTGCATGTAAGGCCAGTTGCGGGCAAATACAGCATCTCCTCCAACCCAGGCGTTGTTTGTTTCAGTTTCCTGGAAGCTTAAGATATTGCTTGGCACGAAGTCGGAGTTTACAAACTCAACCATTTTTGTGATTCCGGCAATTGTTTCAGGACTGTCTACTACGACCTCATTATTCTCATCAACGACTTGTCCGCCGTATGCCGCGATAAATTCGATCGCATTTGTAATCATTCCTTCATATTGATTGGCCTGCATCAGGTAGCCGAATTCTGTACCGCCTTCCCCGTTCAGTTCACCAGCCATCTGAAACAGCTCGTCCCATGTTTCAGGAGGGGTTTCTACGATATCTGTACGGTAGTAGAGGAGTCCTGCATCCGTAAATTTCGGCATCGCGTACTGACGTCCATTAAAGTTTCCTGAAGCGACGGTGCCAGGGAAGTAGTCGTCCATGTTGATGCCGTCAGCTTCAATGAAACGATCCAGATCAAGAGCGTATTGTGCCTGGGCAAATTCTGCCGGCCAGATCACATCGGCATCAAATACATCAATTTCTGTATCCTGAGAGCTGAAGGAGGTAACGTACGTATCGTGTGAGGCACCTGTATCAGCTGGCATTTCACGGTAATTTACAGTGATATTCGGATTTGCCTCTTCAAATGCTTCAATTAGCGCCTGTGTAGCGCCGGTTACGTCAACGCCGGATGCGTAGGTGATTTCAACCTGCTCATCAGATCCAGCATCACCGTCGCCGCCGTTATCCGGGGAGTCGTTTGCTGCATCCTCGTCATCCCCGCTGCACGCTGCCAAAAGTAAGCTCATTGTCAGAACAGTTGCTCCTGCAATTTTTTTATTCCAAAGTTTCATGTAAATGCCCCCTTGATTTTTAGGTTGATTGTCTCTCAATTAAATGAATAGGCAGTAGGATGTCCTGCGGTTTGTTTACTGCAGGATCATGAATAATTTCCAGCATGATATTCATCGCGGTAACCCCAATATCGGTTGTGAACTGGTTGATAGTGGTAATTTGAGGGTCCAGTAATTCAGCAATTGGCTGATCATCAAACCCTATGACCGCCAAATCCTCCGGAACTCTCCAGGCATGCTGCTGTGCTTCTTTTATGACGCCTGCTGCCACTTCGTCACTGCCTGTAAAAACAGCAGTGGGTGTCTCAGGCAGTTCTTTAAGCTTTCTAAAAATCTCTCTGCCATCTTCTATTGTAAAAATGTTTTTAAACATCCAGGCAGGCTGGGGAGTAAGTGACGCTTCTGTAACCGCTTTCAAATATCCTTTTCGGCGGTTTGTGGAAACGCTGCTGTCGTTCCCCTGACAATAAGCTATTTTCCGATGCCCCTTGTCGAGTAAGTGCTTTGTACCGATGTAGCCGCCTTCAATTTGATCGAGCCTGACTCTGATTACCTGTGCAGCCGGGTCGTATTCATTGCAGTAGATGATTGGTCCATATTTAGTATAAGGTTCAATCACTTCCCAGGAATTCTCCACAGAGGCCATAATGATTCCGTCTACTTGCTTTGATTTTAAAAGCTGAAAGTATTCAAGTTCTTTTTCTTTATCAATTCTCGTATTGCACAGGATGACCTGAAAGCCTGCCCCAGCTGCCCTTTTTTCCATGGCATCTACTAAATGACTAAAGAAAGGGTTTATAATTCTTGATACGAGAACAGCGATTTTCTTTGTTTTCAAGTTTCGCAGCCGTTGTGCTGAAGAATTAGGCACATAGCCGAGCTCATCCATTGCTTTATGAACTGCTCTTTTTTTTTCTTCACTGACATATGGATGATTATTTAATACTCTTGAAACCGTCGCTTGTGATAACCCAGCTTTTGACGCAACATCTTTAATCGTGTACACGTGCTCACCCTCCTATAGGAACACCCCCAATGAATGATATGAAATCGTTTTCATAGTAAGAGCATATTACAGGAAGATGACAAAATCAATAGGAAATTTAAAAATTCTAATAATTCAATAGATCAGTAGATTTCTTTAAGAAATGAACTTTCACTTAAAGAGCAGTGATGAAGGGAATGGGGAGGCTACTTGATTCGTTCGACCTGAGGTAATTATAAAAAAAGAGATTGGGACAAAAGTGTCTCAATCTCTTTGACCAGTTCGGCTGCGCTTCAGGCGGACGCTTTCAGCAGGGACGGCGCTGAGCCATCCTCAGGCTTTGCCTTTCGGGGTCTCAGCTTGCCGTCATGTCCTGCAAGAGTCGCCACCTTCCGCTCCGCTCACCTGCTACTATTAATAAATAGATCCTCATTTTATAAACTTTTTTGAGTTCTTTCCGAGCCTCATCTTTATAATTTACAGATTAAAGCAATTTTTACTTGCTGCGTTTCAATAGAGTTTTATTCTTTAGATAACTCTTCGTCCTCTTCCTCTGGAGGAAGGTTATTCTGCTGGTCTGCAATTATTTGCTGAAGGGAGGGAGGGGCTGTATCGTGATTCATTCGTGCGCGAACATAGAAAGGAAAAAGCTCCCTGAGGCTTTCGTGATAAGCAGCTCCGTCAGCCGGTTTTTTGTGGCCAGCGGCCTGGTTCTCGCTGTCCAGTATGATCACAAGTGGAAGGGAGGCGCCGGAATCCGCCTGCTGTGTTTCACGGTTCCATTCTTCAAATGCATACCAAACATAGAGTTCGTCTTCATTACCCCCATATATTTTATAGCCGTCTGTAATGACTCCTCCGTGATGATTCCAGGCTACGTTCTTTTTTAAATAGGACTCTACCGAATCTGCCTGGTGAGCCGGGACCTGAAAAAACAAATTCAATAAAAGAATCAGGATGCCCGCCATAAAGGCGTATAATCCGAATCTTACTTTTTTCTTTAACCGCATGTTAATTCCTCCAGCTTAAATGTTCCATAGTCAATCTAATATTTGACACTTTAAGTGCAATGTCCTTCTTTGTATCCATATTATTTCTCTATTTTTTCCTATTGTATAGACGATTCGATTTTACTGCTGGTACGCGATATACTACAATCATGAATCGGAGTGCTGGAAGGAGATTGAACAACGATATGAAATCAACTGCTATAAAATTAATTGCACTGGATATGGATGGTACTTTACTGAAAAATGATCATACTGTGTCTGACTATACGCGAAAAACAATAAAGGAAGCTCAGGAGAAGGGCGTTAAAGTAATGGTCAGCACCGGCCGTCCATTAATTTATTGCCAGGAAATTGTAGAGTCGCTGGAACTCGCATCCTATTTAATTACAGTGAACGGAAGCGAAATCTGGGATGCAGATTTAAATTTAATTGAGCGGACCATGATTGACGTGCAGCATATTGATCAAATGTACAAATTAGCTCAAAAGCATGAGACGCATTACTGGTCATCGACCGTTGGCGGAGTATGGAATAAGTCCACCTCTTTTCCGCAATCGCTGGATGAGCATGAATGGCTGAAATTCGGCTTTGATATAGAGGATGATGCGATTCGGGAAAGCATTCGGGAAGAGCTTGCGATGAATGAATTTCTGGAAGTGACGAATTCGAGTGAGACTAATATTGAAGTAAATGCTGCTGGAATTAATAAAGCGGCTGCCATCCGCAAGGTGTGCGACCTTCTCGACATTACAATGGATGAGGTTATGACCGTAGGGGACAGTTTGAACGACCTCGCCATGATTAAAGAAGCAGGAGTGGGCGTGGCAATGGGAAATGCACAGCAAAAGGTAAAGCAGGCAGCAGACTGGGTCACAGAGACAAATGAACAAGACGGGGTAGCGAAAGCCATTCGAAAATTTGTTCTCTGATGCCAGGTTTTTTGTTTCCGGTAAAGGGTAGATGAATGGAGTAAGTCATAATAATAGATTCTCTTCAAAGACTCTATTATACTAATAGTGAAATTATTTCGATTACCGAAAGGAGTTTTACTGTGAATACAATTACGCTTAATAATGGTGTTAAAATGCCTCAGATTGGACTTGGTGTTTGGCAGGTGGAAGATGGCAAGGAAGCTGCGAATGCTGTGCAAAAGGCAATTGAAGTAGGGTATCGTTCAATTGATACAGCAGCCATTTACAAAAACGAAGTTGGCGTTGGCGAAGGCATTAAGGCGTCTGGTGTTGCACGTGAAGATCTTTTCATTACAACCAAGGTTTGGAATGCAGACCAGGGCTATGACACAACGATTAAAGCATTGGATGAGAGCTTAGAAAAGCTTGGTCTTGATTACGTTGACTTATATTTGATCCACTGGCCGATGCCTGGAAAAGACCGCTATGTAGATACATACAAAGCGATGGAAAAGCTGTATGAGGATGGAAAAGTTAAAGCGATCGGTGTTTGTAACTTTGAAATTGACCATCTTCAGCGCCTGCTTGATGAATGCACAGTTAAACCTGCAGTAAATCAGGTGGAGTGCCATCCGTATCTTGGTCAGCATGAACTGAAAGAGTTTTGTGCGAAAAACGAAATCTATTTAGAGTCATGGAGCCCGATCATGCAGGGTGGAGCTGTATTAGAAGATGATACAATCCGTAATATTGCAGAGAAATATGGCAAAGAGCCGGCTCAGGTAGTCATCCGCTGGCACATTCAAAGCAACTCAATTGTGATTCCAAAATCTGTGACGCCATCGCGGATTGAATCAAACTTCGATGTATTTGACTTTGAATTAACGGAAGATGAAATGAAGTCGATCAATAATCTGGACCGCAACGAACGAAAAGGTCCTCACCCAAATGACATGGATAAAGAATAATAGATGAAACCCTGATGAGTATCAACTCATTGGGGTTTTTTTAGTTCCATTCACAAAAGAAGCTCGTAATCAAATATTGAATCCTCCCAAATTATCTTATATACCTATAATAATTTTAGCATGGCTTTTTTTTATAAAAGTGCAAGAGTAGTTCATTAGAAGGATTTAAGTCTTCGGCATGCTGCAAACTGTTTTAAAAAAAGATAGACGGGTAAAACACAAGTATGCTATAGCACGAAAGCAACAAATGTCATAACAACCACTTATAGATGCTGAAACAAATGCAACAAAGTTTTAATATGACTAGGAGGAATTTAAAATGTCTGCAAACTATGTTGAAACATTCAGATCAGAACAGGAAGTATTGGACAAAATTGATGAACTGAAAGTGCAGGGTTATTCAGAAGAAGATATGTATGTAATGGCAAGACATAAGGATGAATTGTCTTTAGTAAGAGGCCGTACAGATGTTGATCTTGAATCATCAGAGGGCAACTGGATGGATAAATTTAAAGCGTTTGTTACAGGAGATTCCCCTGTAAGAGAAGCATTTAATAGAATGGGAATGGAACGTGAAGATGCTGAGCGTTACTACGATGATGTTAATAACGGCTCAATCCTGCTTTATGCAGACAAGCATTACGAAGGTTCATCGTCAGCATCGTCTTCATCTACAGCTTATGCCCACCCGGACGAACGCGAGGGCATCCAGAGTACAGGATCAGATAATTCCAACTACGTGGATGACAACATCGCGCCGCCAACAGGACTTGAGCAGGATCGTACAACGAGAGGAACGAATTTTACAAATGAGTCCACTCATACCGAATCCGGCAGCGACAATGGTAAAAATTTTGAGCCTTCAAGCAGAGATAAGGAAAAATACGGCAGCGCGACAAGCGGCAGTGATAACGGCAGCAATCCTATGTACAACGAAAAATCGCCGGATACAGTCGATGCAGGAACACCAAGAAACGATATTCGACCGGATCAAGAAGGGCTTACAGCTCAAAATGAATCAGTCGATAACGGTGAATGGGAAGACCGCTCAACAGGGACTTCAGGTACGCATTCAAACAAACGTGAAGACACTGTGAACGTAGGCAATGTAGAAGTAGATAACAGAGATGTTGAGAAGTACGAAGATGATGAAAACCGTCTATGGGGCGGACAGAATGTGGAGGATGCTGAAGCGGATGAACGTAACCAGCACAACCACGATGTCAGCTCGAAAGATAAAAATGGCGACCATGACCGTGATAAATCGGATCCTTTGCTAACAAAAGGCAGCCGGGAAAACTCAGTGGACGACCGCCGTTTATTTGAAGAAGAACGCGTATTCAGAGGGAAAGACCGCTTATAAAAAGGAAAAAGGCTGAGACAAACTTCAGCTGCAAAAAACGAAGACCGTCTTCCTGGAGTTCATTCAGGAAGACGGTCTTTCTTTGATTAACGATCAATACATTTTCTTTGTGAAACCCTCTTCTTCTAAATAAGAGGCCGCTTCATTGTAAGAAGGGAAGATGCCATCCAGATTTTCACCTGCATACACACTCCACATATCTCCCTCCTTTGTTAACATCAGCGTTTGAAGATTCCGGTTCATCCATTTTTCTTCGACAGCAGGCTCAAAATCAGCCAATTCTTCATGAGGATCCTGAGAAAGGGACTGTATCGATTTTTCAATCACCAGTCGAATATCTTCTTCAGGAAATTCTCGTATATTAATCATGCCTTTTTCGTTTTTCTTATACCCCTTAATGAAACCGCCAAAAATAAAGCCGTTCCCGTTTGGGTGGAGATGATAGCCGACAATGGATTTTTCTCTTTTGCTTTCCTCATAAAGAAAATTTACGCGGCCAAGAGATACGTTATTTCGAGTCAGTTCAGGATAAGATTCAAATATAGCTATTTTTTCTTCAAATGTAAGCATAATGCCTCCGATAAATAATTTTTTCTACATTCTATTGTATCATATCTTGTTATCCCCAATTGTTAAGAAGATTCTCTGACAAAATCATTAAAACGCGTACCCTGATAATCGAGAGTCCCTTTATCTCCTTCTGCTAACAGTCCGAATTCATTCCCTTTAACCTGAAACTCTTTTCTCGTACCGTTTATAAACTCAAATGTAATGTAATAATAGGTAGTCGTACGCGGATGCTGATTGCCCCCGATTGAGCGATTTTCAGTTCTTTTTGAAAGAACAAGAGCTTCTTCTTGTTCATGTGGCGCACGATTATTACTTGACCAGACGGAGATTCCTTTAAACGCTGTAAAAATAATAATCCCAAACACAATAATAAAGACGATGGCGATAAAGATCGGTACCCCTGTAAGCATGAAATTTGATGGAGAAGAAGAAAATTGAAGCATGGTATTCATCACTTGACCTCCTGTTTTTGATCCTGTGTCCAGTATACAAAACTTAGCAATGAACCTTAAGAGTTGAACAGCAAATAATCCATTAAATTGAACATTGGATCAGGATCTATGGTACGATGTAAAAAACTGAAAATTGAAAAACCGATCAAGGTGAGAATGTTTGACTACATTTCAGATTTTGACTTAGTGAAGGAAAACAAAGGGGAGAAAGAGAACATGACAAATCGTTTGAATGGAAAGGTTGCACTTGTTACAGGGGGATCGAGAGGACTGGGTAAATACATAAGTGAAGCACTGGCTTTAGCAGGCGCAGCTGTCATTGTGAATTATGCTAATAATCGATCAGCGGCTGAACAGACGGCTGTACGGATCCAGGAAAAAGGGGGAACTGCCTTCGTGCTTCAGGGGGATATTACAAATGAAGAAGCAGTAGACCGCCTGGTTCAGGAGGCAGAAGAAATAGCTGGCGGCAGTATCGACATTCTGGTGAATAATGCAACGGGTCCTCAGCCGGAGCTGTCAATCGAAGAAAGCACCTGGCAGGATTATTTAGATCAGCTTGATTTCTTTGTGAAAGCGCCGCTGCTGCTTGCCAAAGCGGTTCTTCCTGAGATGAAAAAGAAAAATGAAGGAAGAATCATTTTGATCGGCAGTGAAGTGATTCAACTGGGCAATCCCAATTTTTCAAGCTATGTCACAGCCAAATCGGCCCAGCTTGGCATGACCCGATCCTGGGCAAGCGAGCTCGGACCTTATGGCATCGCGGTAAATTTACTCAATCCAGGGTTTATTCCAGTGGAAAGACATGAAGGAATTGATCCAAGCGGCTACGCAGCATCCGTTCCTTTACGAAAAACAGGAGAGGGAGAAGATATCGCCAATGCGGTTGTGTTCCTGGCGTCTTCTGAGTCGAAATTTATTACAGGGCAATCGATTTCGGTCAATGGCGGAAACACGTTTGGCGTCTAGTAGCGTGAAGTGTGAGGGTGTAATGCAGAAAAAAGGTGAAAGAGGAAGGGGGTTTTCCCTTCCTCTTTCACCTTTTCCTAAGTATTATTTCATTAAAGCAGCAAGAAGGGCTTTTTGAGCGTGGAGCCGATTTTCTGCTTGTTGAAAAACAACTGAATGAGGCCCTTCGAGAATGGAGGTTGAGACTTCTTCTTCACGGTGAGCCGGCAGGCAGTGCATAAAAATATAGTCTGGATTAGCGTGGGCTGCCAGTTCCTCATTCACTTGATAAGGAGCAAAATGCTGCATGCGTGCTAAGGCTTCTTTTTCCTGTCCCATACTTGCCCATACATCGGTATAAAGGATATCGCTTCCTTTTACGGCTTCCGCGGGATTTTCTGTAATTTCTATTTTTGCTCCGCTGACCGCTGCTAAGGATTGAGCTAGTTCCACCATTTCGGGCTTTGGAAAATAATCAGCAGGAGCAGCGATGGTGCAGTCCATGCCTGTTTTGGCTGCACCAATCATCAAGGAATGAGCCACGTTATTGCCATCCCCTATATAGGTCAGTTTTTTTCCTTTAAATGTTCCAAAGCGCTCATAGATCGTCAGCAGGTCAGCGAGAATCTGACAGGGATGATAATCGTCTGTCAAACCGTTAATCACTGGCACCGAGCTTGCTTGCGCCAGTTCCTCTACCGTCGATTGATGAAATGTTCGAATCATAATGCCGTCCAGATATCCCGATAAAACACGTGCTGTATCGGCAACTGTTTCGCCTCTGCCCATCTGAATATCCCGTGTGCTCAGGTACATGGCATGCCCGCCAAGCTGAAGCATTCCTGCTTCAAATGACACGCGGGTTCTGGTTGACGATTTTTCAAAAATCATTCCCAGCACCTTTCCTTTCAGCAGGGGCAGATATTTATTTTCCGGTTTTTTTAATTCGACTGCTAAGTAAAGCAGGTCCAGTATTTCATTTACTGTATAATCTTTTAACGATTGCAGGCCTTTATGTGCAATCGAAGGGATCATAGGACGGGTTGAGTAATTCATGTCAGCACTCCTTTCTGGGTGAGGGTGGGTTGGCCGAGTGTTCCGAGAAATGCTTCAACGGTTTCAAGGCGGGTCCACGCATGAAGGCGGTGAATGGCAGCTTTTTTAGCATGAGCAGCCTCGCCATCCGGATAAAGATTGATATACGCTTTTTTATTTTTTTGTTCCATCCATTTATCAAATGGTAGAGTGTGAGACGAGTAAACGGTAAATCCGTGCGCTTTCCATGCTTTTTCATCAATATGCGGCAAGGAGGAAGCTTCAACAAACACACTGCCATCTTTTGTCCATAGATCAGCGAGCTGCTGGCTTGCACCAACCAGCGCCTGGTGAAGAGCAATGGCAGGATCAGAATGAGAGGCAATGACTTCACCCGTTGACGTCATAACCGGGGAAAGCGCTGGTGAAAGATTCGGCAGCTTCACGTGTGAAAAAACGGGTGCTTTCACTGTGAATGTACGCTGTCCGTTAAAACCAGCCAGTATATTCAGCTCATCAAACGTTTTGCCGAGCATAAGTGCTGTAGCATGCTGAACAAGGGGTACGTCTGTTACCTTGCTGCTGATCGGTGCCGTCCGGGATGCTCTCGGGTTAATTTCAATTACATATAAGCTGTCTTTTTGGCAAACGAATTGTACGTTGAAAAGTCCTTTAAAATCGAGTTTTTTCGCAATATGCCTAGAAACCTGGCATACATGATCAAGCATTTTGGCTGGCAGGTTCAGGGGAGGGGTGATGGAAATGCTGTCCCCGGAATGAACCCCTGTTCCTTCAATATGTTCAAATACTGCTGATATCCACGCATTTTTGCCATCTGACAAAATGTCTGCTTCCACTTCTTTTCCCTCAATAAACCGGTCAACTAAAACCGGATACTCAATTACAGCGGAAGCAAGATAGTCGTCGAGCTCCTGTTCATTTTGCAGCTTTATCATGCCGCTTCCTCCAATTACATAAGACGGTCTGAGCAGAAGCGGAAAACCGATTGTGGCGACTGCCTGCCAGATTTCAGCTGGCTGATTGGCCGTATAGCCGGGAATAACAGGTAGTTGAATCGACTCAAGAAAAGAATAAAAACGGTCGCGGTCCTCCATTTGATCAAGAACGTCAGAACTTGAGCCTAAAATCGTGATTCCTGCTTCTTCTAGGGAGGCTGCTACGTTAATGGAAGTCTGGCCGCCAAACTGAACAATGACCTGGTCAATGCCTTCAAAGTCAAGCACGTTCAGAATATCTTCAGTTGTCAGTGGTTCAAAATATAGAGCGTCTGCAACCTCATAATCTGTGCTGACAGTTTCAGGGTTATTATTAATCATCACCGCTTCATAGCCCAGTTTTTGCAGAGCCATCACACTATGAACGCAGCAATAGTCAAATTCAATGCCTTGACCAATGCGGATGGGACCTGAACCGATCACAGCTACTTTCTTTTCTTTACTGCTGCGTGCATCAGAGGTGCCGTTCCAGGTGGAATAAAAATAATTGGTTTTAGCTTCAAATTCAGCCGCACATGTGTCTACCATCCGATAGGAAGGAATGAGTCCCCATTTTTTTCGCTGACTGCGAATGAGGGAAGCGGGAACACGCCATAATGCGGACAAGTCCTGATCGCTGAAGCCATGTTTTTTTGCCCATTGAAGACGGTCTTTGGTTATTTCAGTCCAGGTGAATTCCTTTAATTCCTGCTTGATCGTTACGAGTTTCTTAAGCACTGATAAAAAATAAGGGCTAATACCTGTTTTTACATGCAGCTCTTTTAGGGAAGCGCCGCGAGAGAAAAGCTCAAATAAAACAAACAGCCGTCTGTCATCAGCCGCTACAAGCAAATGCTCCAGCTCTTCATTACTGCAGAGGGCAAGTGAAGGCATTAAAAATCCATCAAGCTTGATATCAAGTGACCGGATGGCTTTTTGGAACGCAGCCTCCATATTCCGTTCAATAGCCATGACTTCACCAGTCGCTTTCATTTGTGTGCCAAGCGTACGGTTTGCCTGAGGAAACTGATCAAAGGGCCAGCGCGGAATCTTGACTGTGACATAATCGAGTGCAGGTTCAAAGCTGGCAAAGGTCGTTCCGGTAACCGGATTTTTCAGTTCAAAAAGGTTATAGCCAATCGCGAGTTTCGCTGCGAGACGGGCAATCGGATAGCCTGTTGCCTTTGAAGCTAATGCAGATGAACGGCTTACTCGCGGATTCACCTCAATTAAAAAATACTCAGACGTTTTTGGATGAAGAGCGAACTGGATATTGCATCCGCCAACGATGCCGAGCGCTTCTATAATTTTGATCGATGCCGTACGCAGCATATGATACTCTTTATCATGCAGTGTCTGGCTTGGCGCCACGACAATAGAGTCGCCTGTATGAATCCCCACAGGATCGAGATTCTCCATATTGCAGATCGTTATGCAGGTGCCGGATGCATCCCGCATGACTTCGTACTCCACTTCCTTATAGCCGGCAATGCTTTTTTCAACGAGACATTGTTTGATCGGACTGGCGCTTAACCCCTGCGTCACAAGATCCATAAGTGCTTCTTTTGTTTCAGCAATGCCGCCGCCAAATCCTCCGAGTGTATAAGCAGGTCGAACGATAACAGGATAGCCGACAGAGCTTGCGAAATGAAGCGCCTGATCCACGGTATAAATAATGTCACTTTCAGGTACTGGCTCCTGCAATTTGTTCATAAGAGAACGAAACGCATCCCGGTCTTCCGCTTGTTTGATGGACTCGATTTCGGTTCCCAGCAGCCGCACGTTATATTTGGAGAGGATGCCTTGGTCGGTCAATTCCATCGCAAGGTTTAGTCCCGTCTGGCCGCCGACTGTTGCAAGCAGCCCGTCAGGACGTTCCTTTTCAATGATGGAAGCAAGACTGTCCGCTGTCAGGGGTTCAAAGTAGACTTTGTCAGCAGTTGTGTTGTCTGTCATAATGGTCGCTGGATTATTATTGACTAGTACAACGTGAATGCCTTCCTCCCTCAGCGCTGTACAGGCCTGTGTTCCGGAATAATCAAATTCAGCTGCCTGACCGATGACAATCGCACCGGATCCAATTACGAGTACTTTTTTTATTGAATCTTGCTTAGGCATTTAATGACACCTTCTTTTCTGTTTGAATCAAGCTGAAAAACGTCTCAAAAACTTCGTGGTGTTCAGCTGGTCCCGGAGAAGCCTCGGGATGAAATTGAACCGTCATGATCGGCAGCTGGTGATGGTAAAGACCTTCTATGCTTAAATCATTTACGTTTTGATACAGAATGCCTAACGTTTTTGGCAGATCAGTGAGCTCCACAACATAGCTGTGGTTTTGAGAGCTCATGCTGACTCTGCCTGTCTTTGCATTTCTGACCGGATGGTTCGCACCGCGATGACCAAACGGCAGCTTCGTGGTTTCTGCTCCAAAGGCCAGGGCTAGAAGCTGATGGCCAAGACAGATGCCAAGGGATGGGTAGCGCTCAGCCCAATCCCTGTATACGGGAGCAAAGCTTTCAAGAGAAAAGGGGTCGCCGGGACCGTTGGAAAATAAAAGCGCATCGATTCCGTAAGAATCAAGGTCGGCTGTTGAAGTTGTATAAGGAAAAATCGTTACCTTGCAGCCCCGGTCCAGGAGTGCCTGCAGGATCGATTTTTTGTATCCAAAGTCAATGAGTCCAATATGCAGAGAACCGTTTCCAACCGTTTCGATCGAGGAGGCTGTCACACTGGGCACCAGGAACGTTTTGATTGGCTCCCATGCTGGAAGTGGTTTGCCTTCTAGGCTCATGACGGCTTGCATCGTACCGTCTTCACGGATTACCTGAATAAGTGAGCGCGTGTCTACGCCTGTCATAAGAGGCACGCCTTGTTGAAAAGCAAAGTCAGCCAGGGATATCCCTTTTTCAAGCTCTCCGTCATACACTTCAGCAGTGACAATCCCTGCCACCTGAATTTTTGTAGATTCAAGATGAGCCGTTTGGATGCCATACTGCCCCATCAGCGGATAAGAAAAGACGATGATCTGTCCGTGGTAGGAAGGGTCGGTAAGGACTTCTTCGTATCCGGTCATTCCTGTATAAAAAACGATTTCTCCTTGCACATCCTTTAGGGATCCTTTCCAGGAACCTGAAAAAGACTGTCCATTTGATAAAGATAAATTACCTTTCATGAGGTTTTGCCTCCTTTGTATAAATATAAGTTAAAATGTAATAATATTCATTTGTGAGTAAAAAAGTACTCCTTATTCAGGAGTCCATTGAAACCTTTGATAAAATAAGTTTTTTTAAAATGGCTGCCGCTTCTGCAAGCTCTTCTTTAGATACAGTCAATGGCGGGAGCAAACGGATCACGTGAGATCCTGCCGGAACAAGCAGCAATCCTGCTTTCTCGGCCTGCTGAACAATAGGGGAAGCTTCGTCCGTCATTTCGATGCCCAGAAGAAGGCCTCTTCCTCTGATTTCCTTTACTGAGCCGCTCTTTAAAAGAGGAAACAGCAGATCCTGCAGGTAGCTTCCTTTTTCATTAACCTCCTGGATAAAGGAAGGATCAAATGCTAACTCAGTGACTTTTTGCGCTACACTGACAGCAAGTGCATTGCCGCCAAATGTCGTACCGTGTGTGCCTGGGCCAAATGAGTCAAAAAGCTGGACAGAACCAAGCATTGCACCGATAGGAAAGCCATTGCCAAGCCCTTTTGCAAGTGTGACGATATCAGGCTGCAGCCCAAATTGCTCAAACGCATAACGGCTTCCGGTGCGGCTGATTCCCGTTTGAACTTCATCAATGATCAGCAATAGGTCCTTGTCGCTGCAAATGGATTGAATCTTCTCTGCGAATCCTTTATCTAAAACATGAACGCCGCCTTCACCCTGTATGACCTCAATCATGATCGCTGCCACGTTTTCATCCACAGCTTCTTCAAGCGCTTCGGTTTGGTTAAAGGGAACGTGCCGGAATGATTCAAGAAGGGGGCCGAACCCTTGCTTTATTTTTTCCTGTCCCGTTGCAGACATGGCTCCAAAGGTACGCCCGTGAAAGGATTGCTCGCATGTGATAACGGTATTTTTCCCCGTGTGCTTTCTGGCAAGCTTAATTGCTGCTTCATTAGCTTCAGCGCCGCTGTTGCAAAAAAACACATGCGACAGGGGAGAGTCCGATACGAGTGCAGCGGCCAGTTTTTCCTGCTCAGGACTTTCAAATAAATTGGAAATATGCCATAGTTTCTCACTTTGACGCTGGAGAACATCAATAATAGCCGGGTGGGAATGACCAAGGTTTGTTACCGCAATACCGCTCGTGAAATCAAGATAGGAATTGCCGGCATCGTCCTCGACAACTGTGCCCTGTCCTTTTAAAATGGACAGCGGGCGTCTTGCATAATTATTAAATAGGGAAGTCATGGGATTTTCACCTCCTGGGAAATTTGTGTGCCTTGCAGTGATTCACCGACAATATGTACAGCAGGAACTCCAGCTTCGAGACAATCAAATGCTGCATGGACTTTTGGAATCATTCCGCCATAAATCTCACCGGAAGAAATTGCTTTTTGAATCGCTTCAGGCGTCAGATCATTTTGCGTTTTTCCACTGAGCTTGATGCCGTCTGTGTCTGTTACCAAAAGCAATGACTCAGCGTGCAGGGCTAGAGCTATTTTGGAAGCCACCGTATCTGCATTAACATTCAATGCCGCCCCGTCCTTCGTTTTGCCAATACAGGACACGACAGGAACAAAGCCGCCCTGCAGCAAGGTTTGAATCAGCTCTGTTTTGACGGTCTGAATTTCTCCAACGCAGCCATATACTTCTTGATCCAGGTAGGAGCAAGTCAGCATTTGATCATCAAAGCCATTAAGACCGGCTGCCCGTATGCCGGCTGACGATAATGAGTGTACAAGAGAAGGATTAACCAGTCCGATAAGAGTGCTCTGAACGACCTCCATTGCTTCAGGAGAAGTGACACGCAGCCCATTTTTAACTTCTGAAGTAAGCTTTCTGTCCGCAAGCTGTCTATTGATGGCGGGTCCTCCACCGTGAACAATCACTACACGCTGACCGCTTTGCGTCTTTCGTGCAATTTCTCTGTAAAATGATGAAGTCAGGTTTTCCAGCAGGCTGCCTCCGAGCTTAATGACTGTGACAGGCTTAAGTTCGATAGCTTGCATTGATTTGAACGTAGTCATACGTTAAATCACACCCCCAGGCAAGTCCATGTCCGTCTCCCTGATGGACATCTACTTTTAACTTTATCTCAGGCTGTTTTAAGTATTCGATCAGCTCTTCCTCCGAAAAAGCAACAGGTTCGCCGTCTTCCACTACCGCAGCAGGGCCTATTTGAATGCGGATTGCATTTGGATCAAGTGTGGCACCGCTGTACCCGACAGCTGCAAGAATCCGACCCCAATTTGCATCACAGCCGAAAATGGCTGTTTTAACTAAAGGAGAGCCGACGACCGTTTTGGCAATTGCACGCGCTTCAGCATCCGATACAGCACCGTTGACTTCCACTTCAATTAGTTTCGTCGCGCCTTCTCCATCCTTTGCAATCATTTTCCCAAGATCCTCACAAACACAAAGAAGAGTTTGGACAAACACGGCCCAGTCAGGGTGAGAAGGGGATAGTGAATCATTTTGAGCAAGTCCGTTGGCCATCACAATGACCATGTCGTTTGTGGATGTATCTCCATCTACGGTTATCGAGTTAAAGGTGCGATCGACAACAGACGTAAGCGCCTGATGAAGATGCTTGGATTCAATTGCTGCATCGGTGGTAACGAAGCCGAGCATTGTCGCCATATTTGGGTGAATCATCCCTGAACCCTTAGCAGTTCCTGCAATCGTAATGATCTTGCCGTCAATTTCAACCCGGTACGCTGTGTTTTTAGAAACGGTATCCGTCGTTAGTATGGATTGCGAAAAGTCAATAGAGCCTTTTAATCCTGAAGCCGGCTCTAAGCGCGGAATCCCTGAATGAATGCAGTCCATGGGCATTTTTTCCCCAATTACCCCGGTAGAAGCTACTCCTACAAGATGAGGGGATATTCCTAATTTGTCTGCAGTCAACCCCTGCATGGTTCTCGCATCCAAAAAGCCCTGTTTGCCGGTGCAGGCATTAGCATTTCCTGAGTTGACGATTATGGCCTGCATCATGCCCGACTGATCGATGGCTTCTTTGGTGACAAGCAGAGGAGCCGCCTGCACCGCATTTGTCGTATAAACTCCTGCTGCATTTGCCGGAACATCACTTACCAGAAGAGCAAGATCGTTTTTTTTATGCTTGATGCCACAATGGAGACCTGCGGCGCGGTAACCAAGGGGAGAAGCGATATTATTGCCTGAGATGCGCTTGATCGATGGATAAACAGTTGTCATCTTAGTCCTCCTTAAGCTAAATAAATAATGGCACTACATCTAAACTGGTTTCTTCGGGAAACCCGAATTGAAGGTTCATATTTTGAATCGCCTGTCCTGCTGCCCCTTTTACCAGATTGTCAATAACAGAGACGATCGTTACCCGGTTTGTTCTGGGATCTGTGAAAAGCTGAATATCGCAATAATTTGAGCCATATACCTGATTAGTGCCGAGCTTGTCGCCATTTTCGGAAAATCGTACAAAAGGTTCCTGGTGGTACGTTTCTTTATAGCAATCAATCAGCTGTTTTTCAGTTGCTCCATCAGCAAGCGGGGCGTAAGCGGCGGATAAAATCCCGCGAGTCATTGGAACAAGATGGGTGCTGAATGTGATGGGCGGCTGTTTGAAAGAGAATAATTCAAGCCCTTGTTCAATTTCTGGTATATGCTGATGCTGATTGACCTTATAGATTGATAGATTTTCATTTGTTTCACTGAAATGTGTAAGTTCTGAAGGTTTATTTCCTGCACCGGATACTCCGCTTTTTGCATCGATGATCAAATGGCTTGCGTCAATCAGTCCGTTTTTTACAGCAGGCAATAAAGCAAGAAGAACGGCGGTTGGGTAACAGCCTGGATTTGCGACTAATGGAGCATCTTTAATCTGGGCCCGATTCCATTCTGTTAATCCATATACACTTTGATTCAACGTATCAACCGGGGCTGCTTCTTTTTTATACCACTGCTCATACTCCTTTTCTGGCAGTCTGAAATCTCCTGATAAATCAATTAATCTGGGTCCTTTCCCAATGAGGGAGGGCAGAAGCTTGCTTGATACTCCGCTTGGTGTGCTTGTGAAGACGACATCAAGTGATGCTAAATGGTCAAGATCAATTCTATGAAGAGGGGTATCATACATATTCATTAAATGTGCATATTTATGAGAAAAAATTTTTCCTTCCCCGGACGACGTAAACAGGTCGAGGGATTCCACTTCCTTATGCCCGTGTAAAAGTCTAATGAGCTCAAGCCCGCCGTATCCAGTAGCGCCTATAATTCCTGCCTTCAAAACATCACCCCGAAAAAATAAGATAGACACATTATAGTATGTATAAAAATAAATGCAACAGTATTTTTATAAAAAATATAAAATTATAAAAAACAAGACCGGTTCATTTCCGTTTCAGGCGGATGCTTTCCGTGTGGCGGAAGGTGAGCCCCTTTGATGCTTTCGCATCTGCATGGTCTCACCGTTCCCGCTGCATCACGCAGGAGTCACCGCCTTCCACTGCAATGATCCTATCCTTTTTAAAATGTTAAGAAATAAAAATGACTTTCTCATAAACCTGATATTGTTTCAGACCGGTCATGTAATTGTAAAAAAGAGGGGACCGGTTCATTTCCGTTTCAGACGGATGCTTTCCGCGTGGCGGGAGGTGAGCCCCCTTGATGCTGCCGCATCTGCGAGGTCTCACCTTTCCCGCTGCATCACGCAGGAGTCACCGCCTTCCACTGCAATGAACCTATTCTTGTTATAAGGGTAAAAAATAGAAAGGGTTTTCTCATAAAATTGATATTGTTTTAGCACAATTGCTTAATTGTTAAAAAAAGGGGGACCTGTTCATTTTCGTTTCAGGCGGATGCTTTCCGCGTGGCGGGAGGTGAGCCCCTTTGATGCTTTCATCTGCATGGTCTCACCCTTCCCGCTGCATCACGTAGGAGTCACCGCCTTCCACTGCAATGAACCTATCCTTTTTAAATGTTAATAAATGTAAAATGACTTTCTTATAAATCTTAATATTAGAGAGAGGGGGACCGGTCCATGTTCGGTTTAGATGGATACTTTCCGCATGGCAGGAGAGAGCCGGTTTGATGGTTGATTGTTTAGCTCTTACACTGAAACAAACTACCAATTGTTTCAAAGGTGTAGCAACCAAGTATCTTGATAATTACCTTGCGTGGTTCAAGGTGCTGAGAGCATACAGCACAACTGAACGAAGTGACAGTTAATAACATTAGAAGGGATTTAACTCCAATTGTTTAAACATATGATAAACTTTAAGGTGTTTAAGTTTAAGAAATGATCTTATTTCTTATTCATCTTACAGGCAGGTTATTTTACAAGGAAAAGTGGATACTAAGCAACTATATATTAAACAAAAAAAGGTTAAATTGAATGAAAAATAGATAGGAGATAAAAATGCGTAATAAGAAGGTAAGGGGTTTAAGGCGAAAAACAAGAAATATGATAATACGAATTTGGGAGGAAACTTCTGATTTCCCTTTGGATTTTTATAATGGGTATTGGCATCTTCATTTACCAGTTGCCCAAGGTTTTATTGATTCCGAAAGGACTCCTTTTGGAATTAAGAGACTTTGTATTGAAACTTTATTAGAACGGGCTAAACATTTGATTGAAATCAAACCAAATACACCTGATAAGTGTCGGGTGGTTGTTTATATTAGTTTCGAAGCATTGTTTGATTCACAAATTATAGTGTTTGCTGATGATTCTCACTTTCAGGGGTTCTTTAATAGAAATGAAGAATTTCAAAAATGGATTCCCCTGTCCAAAGAAAGAAGTTTTGAGAGTGATTGGGGAATAAATATCCCCAAAGATATGGAGATCTTAGGGTTTAAAGAAGAAATAATCGATGAAGATGGGGAAGTTTATAAAAGAGATCGTTGGTTTATAGGTGAATTAGAGTAGGTTTAATATAACATTCTTCCTCAACTAACGGGTACTTTTCTACATTAAAGAAATATAATTAATCTTCCACAATCGAACGTGTTTCTTAAAGAAGGAGAAGTACTATTTTTGTTTAAATGAAAAGTTGATAAAATGGAGGTTTTTTATTGAAAAAAGGAGTAATTAGACCATTAGTTATTTGTTTATTTAGTAACAATGATTCCATTCTTGTTGCGGAAAGATATGACTCTGTAAGCAAAGAATACTATTATCGTCCTATAGGTGGAGGCATTGAATATGGGGAATTAAGCTCTGATGCATTGATAAGAGAGATTCAAGAAGAGATAGAGGCAAGCATAACTAATCTAGAATATATAGGAACGCTTGAAAATATTTTTACATACAACGGTGAGATTGGGCACGAAGTAGTTATGGTATATGATGCTACATTTGTTGACACATCATTATATAAGATTAGTTCCTTTGATGGTGTAGAAGACGATGGAACAGTATTCAAGTTGTATTGGAAACCTGTTAGAGAATTTCAAAATGGTAGGTTACAACTTGTTCCTGAGAATTTATTAGGGCTTATACAAGAGAGAATAAAATGAAAATATCGACTGTGTATTCTTTAACAACACCAGTTGATAAAAGCTTTAGTAATCTTACACAAACGGGTGCGTTAATTCAGCAAGATTAACCACCTTTTTCGGTGAACTTCGTATTAAATAAATAGGGCAGGTTAGTTCATCTCGAAGGGGTTTTATCAATCAAAGAGAAATTAGTAAACAGAGTCTATAAAGTATGTGTTGGAGGAATATAGATGGAGTGGTTTAAAAAAGATTTTAAAATTAGTGATAATGTAGAACTAATTAATTTACAGGATGTTACTCAGCTACTTTCTACTACATATTGGGCATCAAATAGAACAAAAGAAATAATTGAAAAAAGTATTAATAATTCGCTTGCTTTTGGTTTGTACCATAGTGGGAAACAAATTGGATTCGCAAGAGTTGTGACCGATAAGGCTGTGTTTTCTTGGGTTTTAGATGTTGTAATTGATGATAATTATAGAGGTAATGGTCTGGGACAATGGTTAATGGAATGTATATTTGAACATCCAGAAATTAAATTTACAGCATTTGCATTAGCGACATCAGATGCACATGATTTTTATAAAAAGTTTGACTTTAAGGATAACGTTTGTATGACCAAACCTTTACTGTGCTGATAAGATGAAATCTTGGACTAACAGTAAGCGTTAGCTTAATAAGGCGTTAATAAAAACGAAAGGAGGTTGGGGCAAAACTCAAAAATGTTTTAAAAAGAGGATATATTTATGAATAGTATTAGGTGAGCGGAGCGGAAGGTGGCGACTCCTGCAGGACATGACGGCAAGCTGAGACCCCGCAAGGCAAAGCCTGAGGAGGGCTCAGCGCCGTCCCTGCGGAAAGCGTCCGCCTGAAGCGAAGTGAACCGATCGTAGAGCTTGAGACACTTTTGTCCCATGCTCTTTTATCATAATAAAACAACATTAAACTTTAACAAATCCTAACTTAAAAAGTAAGGAAGTATATTCTATATTAGTATGATGTGAGCGAAGAGGAAGGTGGCGACTGGCTACGGAAAACGTCCGACTGAAGCGCAGTGAACCGGTCATGTTTTACAACAGTTATAAATTCGTTCTTCCACCATCATTTGCTTTGCTTAATGCAGGCAGTTAAGAAATAAGTGACTGCGCACGTTTCCGATAAACGAAAAACAGAACAGTAGAAAGAGTCATTAAAATAATTAAAGAAGCATAAGCCCACTGAAAAGAAGAAACGGAATAGGTGGCATTTCTCCATTCAAGAATAGTGGTCCCAAGGACGGCTCCTGAAGCACTTCCGACAAATTGGCTGAGCTGCTTCATTCCAATGCCGGTAGCCACCTGTTCTTTAGGCAGAATCCGCGAGATCTCATTTGTTGTGCTGGACGACAGACTTGAAAAACCAAAACTTGTAAACATATAGCCAATCATTATCATATAGACGCTGAGAGGAGAAAGGAAGGTGAAGATAAGAGCAGAGATCATGAGCAGAATTTGAGAAAGCAGCATGACGCGTATATTTCCATACTCGTCAATCAGTCTTCCTACGTAAATCGCCGCCACAGCAGACAGCATCGCCCCAGGGAAGATAATCAGCCCCACCTTGGTTGCCGAAAGATCAAACACCTGCCCGATCATCAGCGGCATTAGCACCAGTAAAGCAAAATGCAGTGTGAAGCCAATATAGCTTAAATAAACAATTAACCGGTAGCTTCGGTTCGCCAATAATTCCGGCTGAATAAACGGAATTTCTGTATGTGTGATTCTCCATGCAAGCATAACAGCAAGCAGGGCAAATAAACCAAGAAACAGGAATTCAAACGTAGAGACAAACAGTAAAAAGGACGTGACAGCGCCTCCGGTTAATAGTCCTCCCAATAAATCAAACGACGCTTTTTTAGTTTCCTGTTTAGGAAGTAAAAGAAATAAAAGCGGGATGACGGCCATCACAAACACCGTTACGATAAATAAATAATTCCAATTTAAAAAATCGGTTATCGTACCTCCTACAACCGGGCCAAGCCCAAAGCCAAGGGAGGAAGCAGAGGCAATCATCGCCATAGCACGTCCTCTTCGGTGAATTGGAACAAACCGTCCTGCAAACACCATAGAGAGCCCTGGTATTGCAGCAGCACCGGCCGCTTGGCCGACTCTTGCAGCCAGCAGCCAGGGAAACGTATTTGCAAAAAACCCAAGAATGGAAGAACAACCAAAAATCATAATTCCGATTGTTAATAGATTCCGAATCGGAATGTAGTCAGACAGTCTCGTGTAAGCAATTGTGAAGATAGCCAGTACAATAGAATAGCCGGAAACGACCCATGCACCCTGTGAAGGAGCAAGGGAAAATTCGTCCAAAACATCCGGGAGTGCTACATTAAACATAGTGGTATTCATAACGGTAAGCCAAACCGCAATACTGAGAACGAATATCGTCTTCGGATAAGCAGAGGATTCCGACTGTGAAGTATGCATTCTGCAAACCTCCTTTCTGAAATAGTATCAGTTGCAACTATTTGTATGTGATGTTGATGATCGCTAAGGTGAGAAAGAAAAAACCTGTAATGCGTCCATTCAACCATATTCAATGTGGAAAAAGCCACTTGACTTAAACATTAAGTATATCAAGCCTTTTTGAAACTGTCTGCTGATTGGCGCATAGTCAGAACCTTCTATTTAAAGAAAACCCTTTCATATAAGTGGAATAAGTTTACAAAACATGTCAAATAAATTAGTATAATACGTAATTATGAATCGTTGCTGCTGACCTATGAGGAGGGTCTAATATGAAAGAAAGTACATATGAGGAGCGCTTTGCTAAGTACTATATGCGTGATATGGAACAATCCCAGGATCAGGAAGGGATTCAATTGTTTTTTCAGCTGCAGGAAGAATTGATGGATTATATCACTCGAAGTCATGCGCTTGAAGCTCAAAAAACCATGAAAAAGCTGCAGGCAATCCTGCGTAAGCGCGCACCTGAAGCTATTGAGACCGCGCTGCCAAGATTTTACCTCACACAGGTCGCATTATTTGCCAATGAACTTCAAAAATTCGGCATCTCACCCGTTAAAATATTCTGTTTCAGCTCAGCAAGCATTGAATTAATATATTCCTGGAATACGGAAAAGGAAATGGTGGAGGGCGGACGTTGGCTTGTGGAAAGCTTTATTGATATGATTAGTGAACGATTAAACCCTTTGTTTAATCATCCAATTGTCAGTCAGGCAGCTGAATATATTAATCATCATCTTGAAGAGCCGATTGAAGTGGACGCAGTGGCAAAAGAAATTGGGATAAGTCCAAGCTACCTGGCTAAGCTTTTTAAACAGGAGGCGGGAATGACGGTTAAACAATTCAGCAACCACCGCAAAGTAGTGGAGGCGAAATATTATCTTCAGTTTTCCAATAAAGAAATAGCACAAATATCTGATCAATTTTCTTTTTGCAACCAAAGCTATTTTACCAAAGTGTTTAAAGATCAATTGGGACTGACGCCAAAACAATTCCGATTGTCCCTGCAGCGTGAAGTAAAAGCATCCTATCAGGAATCATCTTAAAGGAGGGATCCTCCATCGATAAAATTGCCTCACACGGCTATATCACCATTTCGAGAAAAATCGAGTGGGAAGAGCAGCATATAACGGAGCACACACATGAGCTGATCTTATATAAAAATATGATTTGTGATCATGAAAAACAGATTTATTTAACGGAAATCCTGGATGTTTCCTATAAGTCGAGCCTTCAAAGCTATGGCTTGCTGTATATTCATACAATTAAAGGGTTATTTCCATATAAAGTAAAAGAACACCCAGCTTTGTTTATCGAAAAGTATTTGGAACTAAAATGAAAATGAGGTGTCTAAATGAGCTTTTCTTTTCGTGGAATTGACCATATACAGCTAGAGGCGCCAAAAGGGCATGAAGAAAAAGCTAGAAGCTTTTATTCGGGTGTTCTTGGGTTAGAGGAAATTCCTAAGCCGGAAAATTTGCGCAGCCATGGAGGATGCTGGTTCCTATGCGGTCCTCAGGAAATTCATATCGGATCATTGGAGCCCTTCAAAGCTCCTGAAAAAGCGCATCCTGCACTCGTAGTGACAGGTCTGCAATCTTTGCGAAGCCATCTGGAAGAAGCTTCTTATACCGTTGAGGAAGAAGAGCCGATTGCCGGAAGGGACCGGTTATTTGTAAAAGACCCATTTGGAAACCGGATTGAATTCCTTGAATATCACGCATTGTAAAAGAAAAGTGGTTTCATGTATGAAGAAGGTGGATTATGAATAACGTAACGATTGCTATTTATGTACATTCAAATCTTATTATGAGATACTGAACGGATAATGATGAAAAAAAATTATAATTAGAAGGATTTTTAAAAGTAGAGGTTGAATAAATAAATAATGAATGTTTATGAGGTCTTGCGAGTTATACATGCTGCTGCCTCTTTTATTTGTTTGATAGAGGAAAGATTGAATAGAGTTTCCTGATCCTTTCAAGAAGCTCAAAGGGGGTAAGGATTGGGTAAGGAGGAATGTTCATGCAAAAGATTATGATTGTTGAAGACAATGCTGACCTTCGAACGGATTTGACTCAGCAAGTAAAAGTAAATGGATATGAGCCGATCGCTGTGACAGATTTTGAACGGATTTTAGAGCATTTTATTGAAGAAAAACCGGATTTAGTGCTTTTAAATGTCAATCTTCCTTTTTTTGATGGGTACTATTGGTATCGGCAAATAAGGGAATATTCTCAATGTCCCGTCATTTATCTTGATGAAAACGAAAACGAGCCGCGAATGAATTTAGAAATTGCGGGTTTGAAGAAAGATTCTAAGAAGAATGCAGCCGTTAAACCCTTTTCTAATGAAGCGTTAACAGCTGCGTTACGGTCTCAGTTGGCTAGCGCTTATCCGAAAACAGATAAAAAGTAATGCAATGTAACCTTCCCTCATGGCCGTGATGGAAGGTTTTTCTTATATTTCTTATGTACCACCATTATACAAATATTAAACGTACGGGTAAAGGATATTTCAAACTGATGTTAAAAAAATTTTATTCCCTTTTAATTATTACAGATAAGAAACCATTCAGCATCTTAAACGTAGTATGAGTAGTAGGTTAAAAGAGGTGATGATCATAGATAGAATAACTAAAAAACAAGTAAGAGTGTCTTTATTACTCGGGTTGGGAGCAGGAGTAGTTCTTTTTACTGCTGCTTTTATTGCAGAGGCGTCCTGGATTTTACATGCTCCTTTACCTATTCTGCTGCTTTCGCTTGCCCCGTATTTTTATTTTTCTGCCTCTTACAAAAATAATGAACGAAGAAGAGAAGCTCAGAAAACGGAATCAAAGGATATGCTGCAGGAATCGGAATGGATTTTTATGAGGGAAGGAGCAGGTGGCGGAGAACTCGTAATTTTAAATAAAAACGGTGAATACATAGGGGTTTACAAGTCAGTAAATGTACCTGCATGGTTAAAGCGCATTACCATTTTTATCGCCTGGGTTGAAGGTTTTTTTGCCTCTACAAAAGGAATTTTTGATTCTCACGGACAGCCAGTCGCAGGTATTCAAAAGGTTTCTGAAAAAGGCAGCGTAACCCTCGAAGTAAATAATAGAAGAGGTGAAACGGCAGGATATTATGAAGAGCACCGGGCTGTGTCCAGCTTAAAAACTCATGGAACTTTAAAACGGAAGGATGGAAGTGTGTGGCTGAGCGTAAATATGTCCACATCTGCAGGGGATTTTCTTCTTAAAGATGCTGAAGGCCGTTTTATCGCATCTTACCGTTTTGGCTACTTTGACTATGCGCTTTCAGAACCATTTAAAAACGGTACCGGCTATGAACTCGTGAAAGTGAATGAATCTTTGACAGAAGATGAAAAAACTCTTCTCTCCGCTCTGGTCTGTCATTGGATGGGCTATAAATTGCAGGGGGCGGGTTAAATGAAGGGGGCCAGGCCCCTTTAATATAGTAAAGTAAAAAATATTCAAATATAAAGTGAAAGCTATTGAGTTTTCTTGGGCGGCTTTGTATAATTAGTCAACAATAAGGTTGAGATCGATGAGCAGAAGAGTAGGGGCATGCAGTGCTTTAGCGAGCCGGGGAAGGTGAGAGCCCGGTGCAATCATGAATCCTGAAGCGCATCTGTGAGATGTTTTGCTGAAATAAAGTAAGCAGAACCGGATCCATGCGTCCGTTAACAGCATAAGTTGGAGTACTCGAGAGTGAGTGTTCAATTGGAGTGGTACCGCGGATGATCAGCATTCGTCTCCTGCATATGCAGGAGACGGGTGCTTTTTTTGTTGAATAAAAGGAGGATTGACCATGAAATCGAAAATCGCTGAACAAGTAAAGATTGCATCAGGCACTGAATTTTCTCTTGGTGAAATAGAAAGCTGGATTGAGAAGCCAAAGTTTTCGACGATGGGGGATTATGCCTTTCCCTGCTTTCGGCTGGCTAAAGAATTCAGGAAAGCTCCTCATCTTTTAGCAGGTGAAATAGCACAGGCATTTACGTTAAAAGAGATCGTGCGTACAGAGGCAGCTGGCGGGTACGTAAACTTCTACCTCGATCTTCCCCTTTATTCTGCAAAGGTGTTAAAAGATGTCCTCAGTAAAGGAGCCGATTATGGACGTCAGGATCTTGGGAAAGGAAAAGCCATTACCATGGACCTGTCATCTCCGAATATTGCCAAACCTTTTTCCATGGGGCATCTGCGTTCCACTGTAATTGGGAATGCGCTCGCCAACGTGACAGAAAAACTGGGCTACAACGTGATTCGAATTAATCATATCGGTGACTGGGGAACTCAGTTTGGCAAGCTGATCACGGCATATAAAATTTGGGGAAGCGAAGAAAAGGTGAAAAAATCGCCAATCCCTGAGCTGCATAAGCTGTATGTGCATTTTCATGAACAGGCCGAAAATAATCCTTCTTTGGAAGATGAAGCTCGTGAATGGTTTAAGCGGCTGGAGGATGGAGATAAAGAAGCAGTAACGCTCTGGCAGTGGTTTCGTGAGGTTTCTCTGGAAGCTTTTTCGGAAGTATATAAAAAGCTGGATATCTCGTTTGATTCTTACAATGGAGAAGCCTTCTACAATGATAAAATGGATGACGTAATTGCCGTGCTCGAAGACGAGGGACTGCTGGAAGAGTCTGAAGGGGCAAGAGTCGTACGGCTGGATGAAGAAGGGCTGCCGCCATGCCTGATTCAAAAAAGAGATGGCGCCACTTTATATGCCACAAGAGACCTGGCTGCTGCTTTTTATCGTAAAAGAGAATACTCCTTTGAAAAATCACTGTATGTAGTCGGAAATGAGCAGTCGCTTCATTTTAAACAGCTGAAAGCGGTGCTGAAAAAGCTTAATATCGCCTGGGCTGAAGATTTAGTTCATATTTCATTTGGAATGATGTTAAAAGACGGCAAAAAAATGTCCACGAGAAAAGGGAAGATTGTTTTACTTGAGGAAGTTCTTGAGCAGTCCATGGCTCTTGCTGAAGAAGCCATCAAAGAAAAAAATCCGAACCTGAAGGAAAAACAGCAGGTAGCCCACGCGGTAGGAATCGGTGCGGTCATGTTTCACGATTTAAAAGTGTTCCGGCAAAATGATGTTCACTTTGAACTGAAGGATATGCTTAGATTTGAGGGGGAAACGGGGCCGTATGTGCAATATGCCCATGCAAGAGCCTGTTCAATTCTTCGAAAAGCAGAGGCTGAAGAAGAAGCATCCACATCTGAGACAGTTGCTCCTGCAGCATTTGGAGAGGCGGAGCGTGCCATAGTTATGAAGATCAGCGCGTATGACGAAGTAATTCAGGAGGCATTTGCTGAATGGGATCCTTCAAAAATTGCAAAATACGCCATTGACCTTGCCCAGCTGTTTAATCAGTATTATGCACACACTCATATTTTAAATGAAGAAGATAAAGACGTGAAAGGACAGCGGCTGCTGCTTTTAAAGGCCACTACAATTGTGCTGAAAGAAAGCCTTCGTCTGCTGGGGATTAAGGCGCCGGAAGAAATGTAGAACGGTAAAGCTGTTTAGTTGGTTGGCTGTGTAAAAGATTATATGATGTAGGGAATCATTAGATAGAAGGAGGAGGTAGAGTGGAACAGGCCATGTTTGCCGGAGGCTGTTTTTGGTGCATGGTGCGCCCCTTTAGTGAAAGAGAAGGAATTATAAAAATCGTTTCAGGCTATACGGGCGGCAGGGAAGCAGAAGCTGTTTATTCTGCCGTTAAACGAGGAGACACCGGTCATGTGGAAGCCGTGCATCTTCTATACGAACCCTTGCTCATTTCATACGATGAAATCCTCGATGTATTTTGGACGCTGACAGATCCTACAGATGAAGGAGGACAGTTCAGCGACAGGGGACCGGCATACCAGTCCATTATTTTTACGTATACAGACAAGCAAAAAAGCACTGCTCAGTCTTCATTAAAACAACTCGAAGACAGCGGACGCTTTCAAAAGCAAATCGTAACCAAAATAAAAGACGCATCTCCTTTTTACCCTGCAGAGGAATTTCACCAGGATTTTGACCGGAAAAACCCTTTTCGGTACGCCTTGTATTATAAAGGATCAGGACGTGAAAAGTTCTCCCGCACGTATTGGCCTAAAGATCGGTCGTACTTAAAAGAGAAGCTGACAGCAAGGCAGTTTTTTGTGACGCAGGAAAATGGAACAGAACCGCCCTATGACAATGAATATTGGGATAATACCGAAGAAGGCATCTATGTTGACATTGTGTCAGGAGAACCATTGTTCAGCTCCCGTGATCAATACGATGCAGGATGCGGATGGCCCTCTTTCACGAAGCCTATTACGGACTCCATGGTACGGGAAGAATGGGATGTTTCCACCCGGCATACCCGTAAAGAAATAAGGAGCAGTGAAGCTGATTCCCATCTCGGGCACGTATTTGAGGATGGCCCGGGTGCTTCAGGTCTGAGATATTGCATAAATTCGGCAGCTTTGAGATTTATAGCAAAAGAGGATCTTGAGAAAGAAGGTTATGGAGACTTTCTTCTCTTGTTTGCAGTTAGAAAATAAAGTTACAGAGGTATACCATGAAAAAAAATCGCAGTATCATCGTTCTGCTGGCAGCAAGTCAGTTATTTTATATTTTGTTTTTGCCAATCTGGTTTACTTTTTTTGGGCTGACCGTCATCACATCCGAACAAAGCGAATCCTTTCTTTTAACGATTGCAGAGTACATTGTTGGTGCTTACCCGGTTGTTCTCATTGCAGCAGCCATTGTGACCTGGTCCGCCTGGCGAAAAGGCAAACTAAAGAAGATGCTCCTTTTGAATACGATCCCCATTCTGTGGATCGCTCCTATTTTAATTACATTTCTGCTGGCAAATTTATAATGCAATTAAAGAATATGAGTTTGCGAGAAGACTGAAAAAATTTTAAATATGAGGCAGTATCTATAGTTAGTAAGAGGTGAGCGGAGCGGAAAGCGTCTGTCTGAAGCGCAGTGAACCGGTCAAAAAGCCTGAGACATTTTAGTCTCAGGCTTTTCTGCGTGATAGGCTAGATTATTTCTGTCCAAAGTAAGGCTGAGCAAGGGCGTTGAAATAAAGCTCCTCATGCCAAATCCGGTATCCCAGGTCATTTGGGTGGATTTTATCGTTAAGAATATCCTTCTTTTCAATGTTCTGCTCATCCATATGAGCGAGCATATGGCCATGGGTGTCAAAATAATTCCATCCGTTGTCCAGAATGATTTCCTGTGTGAAATCAACATACTCTTCAAATGTCAAACCTAGCTGGTTTAGACCGCTTGGATCCAAATTTTCCTTTAAAATAGGGTTTGGTGATATGAATAAAATTTCCACCCCGGGGAGCTCTCTTTTAAATGTGCTGTACAGCTGCTCAATCGACTTTTTGGTATCATCAAGGGTAACCGAACGCCGATAATTGTTAATTACTGAGGTTTCAAGGATAATTAAGTCAGGACGGCTGCTAAAAACCTTAGTCAGAACATCCTGATTTAACAGCATCACGGAAGTATAGCCGGAATGTCCATGGTTTGAAACCGTTACGTGGCGCAGCGGACGGCTTGCATCACGGATATCCTGCTGCAAGAGAGCACGCCAAGAAAAGTTTGGTGAGCTGGCACCTACGCCTTTTGTCACGCTGCTGCCCAGAGTAGCTACACGTGCAGAGCCGTTTTTCATGACACGGTACGTTAAAAATTCAAGATAAGATATATCAGGGTTATGAGCGGGGTTGATCCGCTCCATCGTTTGCTGAATCTGGACTTGATTATATCGATATTCACCGCGCACCATGCCTAAAAGGACAAGTAGAACGGCAGAAGCAAGTATGATTTGAAACAATTTCTTCATTTGGGAGGAAAACATCCTTTCCTTTGTTAGAAACTAAAATGAAATATTATATCTATAATTGTAACGAAAATGTAATACATATTCAATAGGTCAGGAGTTGGAATCCAGGCCCAATTTTTCAGCTTGTTTTCATTAGCATTTTCAGTAAAATAGAAAAACATACAGTGTGTAAAAGCAATCGAATGAACTGGAATGGGAGGAATTTAAAATGGGTGCATTAAATCAGACGATCGTTATTGACCGGCCGATTGAGGAGGTTTTTGCCGTTACGACAACGATGGAGCAGTCTCCTCAAATAATGGATCAAGTAGAAGAAGTGACAAAATTAACAGAAGGCGCCATTGCTGAAGGGACGAAATACAATGAAGTGCGAAATCTTGGGGGAAGACGGGTGCAATCTGTTCTGGAGGTCGTTGAATATGTCCCAAACGTTTCTTATGCGGTGTCAAGCAGTCAGAACGGGGTTGAAATTGAGTTTCGATATACCTTTAAACCGCAGGGGGATGGAACATTTGTCACATTCGACGGGAAGGTGAAAACATCCGGTTTTGCCAGAAGCTTATTTAGAGGAATGATAGTCCGTATGATCTCTAAAGAAGAGCTTTTTCATTTGCAAAAGCTGAAAACGTTTATAGAAAAAGAAGCTGTTTAAAGCTGAAAGAAAATTTGTGTGTGTTATCCTGCTCCGTTATGATGGAGAGAGTGCAGGGGAGACTGGGACAAAACTCCAAAAAGTTTAATGAATGAAAAAGTATTTATTAATAGTAAGAGGAGAACGGAGCGGAAGGTGTAGACTCCAGCAGGATGTGACGGCAAGCTGAGACTTTACAAGGCAAGGGCCCTGAAAAGGCTCAGCGCCGTCCCTGCGGAAAGCGTCCTCCTGAAGCGAAGTGAACCGGTAAAAGAGTTTGAGACAGTTTTGGCCCAAGCTCATTCAAAGCACCTGAGGAGAATAAGGACATGACAAAAGTACGAATTAAAAAGAAGTTTGCAGATAAAATGAAAAATGGCTATCCATTGCTGACGGCTGAGATGCTCGAAAACCCGGACGATAGTGGACAGGAAGGAGACATCCTGACAGCTGTTGATGAACGTAATCAATTTATCGCCAGAGGGTATGCAGGAAAACAGAATAAAGGCATCGGCTGGCTGATTACCTGGGACGCAGAGGAAGAAATCGGCTACCGCCTTTTTGTGAATAGAATCCGTGCGGCGCTTGGGAAAAGAAAGCGTTGGTTTAAAAAAGACGACACAACCGCATTTCGTGTATTTAATGGAGAAGGAGATGGAATCGGCGGATTGACTATAGACTACTTTGATAATCACTATTTATTCACATGGTACAGTGAAGGAATTTATTTGCTACGTGAAGAAATTTTTCAGGCATTTGAAGAACTGGTCACATTTAAAAGCATTTATGAAAAAAAGCGATTTGACACAAAAGGCCAATATGTGGAGGACGATGATTTTGTAAAAGGGGAGCGTCCTTCGTTTCCGCTCATTATTAAAGAAAACGGCGCCCATTTTGCCGTGAATTTGAATGACGGGGCAATGGTAGGCGTATTTCTTGATCAGCGGGATGTGAGAAAAGCAATCCGGGACAAGTATGCAGATGGGAAAAATGTATTAAATACCTTCTCTTACACAGGCGCTTTTTCTGTATTTGCTGCGTTGGGCGGAGCTGTAAAAACGACGAGTGTGGATTTGGCCAATCGAAGTGTAGCGAAGACGATTGAACAATTCAGCATGAACGGTATAGATTATGAAGCGCAGGATATTTTAGTGCGTGACGTATTCCGTTATTTTAATTATGCAGTGAAAAATAATATCAAGTTTGATCTTGTCGTGATGGACCCGCCAAGCTTTGCCCGCTCGAAGAAAAACACGTTCAGTGCAGCGAAAGACTACAAAAATCTCATGAAGCAGGCCATTGATATCACAGAGGACAAAGGCATTATTGTTGCCTCTACCAACGCAGCTTCATTTAATATGAAGAAATTTCATCGGTTTATCGATGAAGCATTCAAGGAAAAAGGATTAAAATACGAAATAATTGAGACCTTTACCCTGCCCGAGGACTTTACAGTATCCTCTTCTTTTCCTGAAGGAAATTATCTGAAAGTGCTGATCGTTAGAAGAAAGTAAAGATAACATGCTGCTCACCTGACTTCGTGAGCGGCTTTTTATATAGGAAAGTGCAACGCGCTCGCCCAGGCCCGACAAGTTTAAGGAGCGATGCACAATCAACCTGGTTTGTGGTGGATTTGCACCGTGACTTAAAACCTCGAGGGCCTAGCGCTAGGAACTGGATCAAAGAAAAGTGCAAAGCGGTTGAAAATGAATTGGAAGCAAAACGAAATAGATGGGAGGGGCTGCCATGCCGGATGTGATGAGAATTTCTGCAAGAAGGCTTGCTGAATACGTGCATAGAAGCGGAAGTATTGATGCCAGGATAGGCGGCTCTACTGCCATGATTGAAGGAACCAGAAATCATCAGGCTGTGCAAAAAAAGTACATGGAGCAGGATCAGAAGGAAGTTTTTCTAGATGGAATAATAGAAATCGATGGTCAAACATACCAGCTTGAAGGACGTTGCGACGGTTTGCTTGTGAGAGAAGAAAAGCCGGTCATTGATGAAATCAAATCGACTTCCCGGCTCCTCCATACTATAACAGAACCTTCTGCTGTTCATTTGGCACAGGCGATTGTTTACGCCTGGATGTTTACGGAGAAAGAAGATCTCGAAGAAATAGGCATTCAGGTTACCTATGTGCAAAATGTAACGAAAGAGGAAAAACGATTTCTTCAGCCATTCTCAGCCGCTTTTTTAAAAGAACAAGTGGAGGAGATGGTGAGGATTTATGCTCCCTTCGCTTCATTGATGAAGAGCCTTCAGGAAAAACGAAATGATTCGATCCAAACACTAGCTTTTCCTTATCCCCATTTCCGCGAGGGACAGAGGAAGTTTGCCGGTGCTGTTTACCAAACAATTACAGAAAAAGGAAAACTGTTTGCACAGGCGCCTACCGGGATTGGAAAAACCATCTCAACCTTGTTTCCAGCGATAAAAACCATAGGAGAAGGCAAGGCAAATCAGCTTGTTTATTCCACAGCTAAAACCATTACGCGAGCTGCTGCTGAGGAAGCGCTGGCTGATATGCACGCGAAAGGTCTTCAGTTGTCAGCTGTGACGCTAACCGCAAAGGATAAGATCTGCTTTAAGGAAAAAACGATTTGTCAAAAAGAGTACTGTGAGTTTGCGGACGGCCATTTTGACCGGATTAATGAAGCTGTGCTGGACATGCTGGGGAATGAATACATGATCAACCGGTCTGTGGTGGAGCGCTATGCGTTGAAGCACCGTGTTTGTCCTTTTGAATTCTCCATGGATCTATCGTATCTGACCGATGCCATGATTGGAGATTATAACTATGTGTTTGATCCGAGAGTGGCAAGAAAGAGGATGATGGGGGAGCAAAAGCGCACAACGGTTCTATTAGTGGACGAAGCGCATAATCTGGTTGACCGGGCCCGGGAGATGTATTCTGCGAGCCTCCAAAAATCAGCTTTTCTGGCACTTAGCAAAATGGATGTATCTCCTGCTATAAAAAGTGCGGCGAATAAGGCGAATAAGGCATGCCTTGAGCTGAAAACAATCTGTGGTGAACAAAGCTTTCATATTCTGGATGAAGCTCCTCCTGAATGGACACAAGTTCTTCAGGCTTTTTATGAAGCAGCTGAAGAACGGATACAGGAAGGGGATACGGAAAAAGAGATCATTGATTTGTATTTTGCTGCTCAAAGGATGCTTCATGTGATCGAAATGATGGATGAACGGTTTTACATCCTGATTGAAAAAAAAGGCAGTGACGTCTGGATAAAAAATGTCTGCATGGATCCTTCGCTGTTTGTCAAAGAATCAACGAAAAACTATCGGGGGACGGTGTTTTTCTCTGCAACATTTGCTCCGGTGCAGTACGTAAAAGGGATGCTTGGCGGCGATCAATCAGATTTTGGATTGTCCATACCAAGTCCTTTCAAAAAAGAACAAATTGAGGTGCGCACCTATCTGATTTCCACAAAATACCGGGATCGTGAACGTACGCTAGATTCCATTGTGGCTGCTATAAAAAATGGATTTGAAGATGCAAAAGGGAATTTTATCGCATTTTTTCCTTCCTATCAGTATATGGAAATGGCTGTTGAGCGTTTTACTCCTCTGTTTGATCATGAAGAAGCTGATTTACTTGTTCAGTCAAAAATGATGGATGAACAGGAAAGGGAGCAGTTTCTATCTTCCTTTTCAGGAGAGAAACGTGTACTCGCATTTGCCGTAATGGGCGGTATTTTTTCTGAGGGGGTAGATCTTCCGGGAGATCAGTTAAAAGGAGTGGCCGTTATAGGTGCTGGAATTCCTCAACTAAATCCTGAACGAAATCAAATGAAGCAGTTTTTTCAAAGCCAGGGTTTAAACGGTTATCATTATGCCTATGTATACCCAGGGATAAATAAGGTTCTGCAGGCAGGCGGACGGTTAATTCGGACGGAGGAGGATGAGGGGCTTCTGCTGCTGATTGATGATCGCTTTCAAACCTCTCTCTATCAGGATCTATTACCGCCGGAATGGAGAATATCAACCTGAGGCAGGAACAGGTTTATTGGTAACAATATAAAAAGAGCCTGGGACAAGGTGTGTCTTCAGGCTCATTGACCGGTTCACTTCACTCTGTGCGGTAAGCCTCCTCCAGAGGAAATGAACTGTGAATGCATTTATTTCAGGTAATAATATTTTTGACTCGTCCAACCTGGCCGTCTGTTAAACGAACTTTTATGCCATGTGGGTGAGAAGGAGATTTAGTAAGTAAATCCTTCACAATCCCTCTCGTTAACTTTCCAGAACGCTGATCCTGCTTCAGGACAATGTCAACTTCAATTCCAGGTGTAATCGTGCTTCGCTGCTGTCCATTCATGACTTTCCCACTCTCCATTAAACGTTTGTTTAATGATACCACAGTTCATAGTGAGCAGGTATTTCAAGGGCAGGCAGCTACATATTGGCTCTGAGTCTTTTTAAGATTTGCTCGTATTCATCCTTGCCAATTCCCGGGGCAAATTCTTCCGGCAGATCGTCAAGATCCGGGATAGGTGCTCCTTCCGGGGTGCCTTCCTGTACGACCAGCGGCTGGCCGTTGCTTGGGTTTGTTCCCTTCCATATGGCACGTATATCCTGGTAGTCGCCATCACTCCATGTAAATAAAACATTTCCTACACCTTGATCTTCGTATTTTCTCGCGTGATCAAATACCCGGTTATCCAGGCTTGGTATTGGAAGCATTTTAGTCAAATCCACGCCTGTCGCAATTTCAAGCGCTTTAGCATAAGCAAGAATGTGAACTCCGCCGCGAACAAGCAGGTAGCCGATCATTTCTCTTGCTGTCGGGTGATCAGTCATTTCATACACTCTCATTTTATGCGTGCGTGCGCCGATCTCAAGAAAGAAGTTATGCATCAAATCTAAAACAAGATTTCCGCTTGAAAAAACATAGTCGCCTCTCCAGGGATTGCCCATTGAATCTCCTGCCAAGGACGTTTGTGCTGTTGCAATAAAAGCATACGTATTTCGCATATCTTTGCCATTTTGAAGAGGGGTCAGATCCGGTTCAGCTGTGAAGGAGGATCCTTTTTGCAAAAGATTAATCGTGTTGCTGACAAGCTCTACATGGCCGAATTCCTCTGCTGTAATACTCGCTACAATATCATAAAAGGGTTTCAGTTTTCCTTTTTGTCTGAAGTTAAAGGATTGGTACATATAATTATTAAGCGTAGACATTTCTCCGAATTTTCCACCCAGTAATTCCTGTACAGCAGCAGCCGCATTGGCATCTCCGTACTCGGGAGCAGGAAGCTCGATCAGCAGTTTATTTACTCGCTTAAACACAAATAAAACCTCCTTTGCATATTCCTCCTGCTATGTGTATGTTCACATAGCGGAGGATATGAAAAGGAGGGATTTTTTACGATGGAGAAACCCAGATGATTTGCTGCGTACGAATAAAGAAAGGTGTTTGATTAATCTCTACAACAATATGATCCGGCATTACAGTTGTAAGCTTTCCTTGCAGAGAATTGCGTGTGGTCTGAACCACAATATTAGTACCGATAATGGTATTCAATGTCTGGTAAACGTACGGATCATATAGTGTAGTAAATTGAAGAGATTGCGGAGACTGTCCGTTCATAGTCAACACCCCTTAGTTAGCAATTAATCCTACTATATGAGCCGCCTTGATAAACGGTGACACTATTGCAAAATAAGTTTTCCTGTCGCACTCCTTGAAAGATCAAAATGGAAGCTTCTTGACAGTTGTGGTGAATTACATGAATAATAAGAAAAGATCGAATTTTCATTTATTTTGCCCTTTAAAATGATAACGCTTACAGAACGGAGGGGAACTATGCTGGTCTGGATTTTTGCCGTCCTGACAATCGGGTCGGTTATCGCAGGAGTTAAACAAAAAAGAAAACGCTGGTTTGCTTTGCCGATTGCCGCACTGTTCGGCTATATGGCGATCGAAATCATTCGTGTGCCAATGCCGCTGTGGGATACCATTACTTTTATTTTCGACTTAAAAGGATAAGTGGGAGGAGAACGAAGTATGAAAAGAATCGACAAAAAAACAGCTGATGCTTATTTTCGGACAAGAACAATTTTAATCAGCATTTATTTAGTCATTGGATTTAGTGCTTCATTCGGTGCCGTCTTCTTTGCGGAATTTCTGGCTGAATTTACGTTTAACGGCTTTCCGCTTCACTACTATATGGGCGCTCAGGGAGCCGTTCTAACCTTTATTATTCTGCTTTTTGTCAATGCGATTGTCAGCGACAGGATCGATAAAAAGTATGGGATTGATGAAGCCAGAAACGAATCCATTGGATCTGGTAAAACGGTGGACCATTAAAAAGCAGATATCCGTTCATTAAAGGACTTTAAAGGAGGAAGAGGATGGATACTCAATTTATTGTATCTCTGGCCTTTATTTTAGGTACTTTTGGTTTATACATAGGAATTGCCATATACAATCAGGCAAAAGCAACATCCGATTTTTATGTAGCCGGCCGCGGTGTGCCGCCGATTTACAACGGGATGGCAATAGGAGCGGACTGGATGAGTGCGGCTTCATTCATTGGAATGGCAGGGACCGTCATGGTCATGGGCTATGACGGACTCGGTTACATCATGGGCTGGACAGGCGGCTATTTATTGCTGACTTTTCTGCTTGCGCCTCAGCTCCGAAAATACGGAAGATATACCGTTCCGGAATTTATTGGAGATCGGTACGGCAGTAATTTAGCCAGGTTAATTGCTGCTTTTGCAACGATCATTATCAGTTTTACGTATTCCATTGGTCAAATGTCCGGTTCCGGCGTAGTTATTGGCCGGCTGCTTGAGGTCGACTACCGAATTGGAACGGTTATTGGTGCCGGGCTGATTGCCTTTTACGCTGCATTAGGAGGGATGAAGGGGATCACTTGGACTCAGGTAGCGCAGTATGTTGTGCTGATCACTGCTTACCTGGTGCCGGTCATCTTTATGTCGCTGCAGATTGAAGGCAACCCGCTGCCTTGGGTCTCCTACGGGCAGGTATTAGATGCCATGAGTGTGATTGATCAGGATCTTGGTATCTCAGAATACCTCGTGCCTTTTACTGCAGGAACGAAATGGCAGTTTTTGGCCCTTATGTTTACATTGATGGCTGGAACGGCTGGACTTCCACATGTAATCGTACGATTTTATACGGTATCCACGATGAAAGCGGCCCGTTGGAGCGGAGCATGGGCAATTCTTTTTATTGGTCTTCTTTATCTTTCAGCTCCCGCATATGCTGCGTTTTCACGTTTTATCCTGCTTACGGAGGTGGCAAATTCACCAATCAATAACTTGCCTGAATGGACAAGGTCCTGGGTTGACACCGGCATGCTCCAGGTGGCTGATACGAACGGGGATGGTGTTCTGCAATGGGCAGAGCTCCAGATTGCCAATGATATTGTGGTTATGGCCACACCTGAAATTGCCAACCTCGGTGTATTTGTTATCGGACTAATGGCTGCAGGTGCCATGGCGGCTGCTCTTTCAACTGCCGGGGGATTAATGATCGCCATTTCTGCTGCCCTGTCTCACGATATTTACTTCCGCTCCATCAACCCAAATGCCACAGATAAGAAAAGGCTGGCGGTCGGAAGATGGTCGATTGTTCTCGCTTCTCTTGTGGCAGGACTCGTTGCGCTGAATCCTCCAGGCGCCATTACACAAATTGTAGCCTGGGCCTTTGCCTTAGCATCAGGTTCGTTCTTCCCAGCGCTATTGCTTGGCGTTTGGTGGAAGCGCTCCAATGCACCAGGGGTAATAGCGGGAATGCTTGTCGGTCTTAGTGTGACGCTCGGCTATATTTTTGCTGCAAAATACGGGGGATTCACAATACTTGGCATTATTGATACCGGGGCAGGGGTATTTGGAGCTGCTGCGGCAATAGTGACCAATATTGCAGTCTCATTAGCTGCCAAGCCGCCATCAAAGAAAATACAAGAAGAAGTCCAGGATCTTCGTTATCCTGAGCAAATGACATATCGGGATGGTGAGGTGTGGCTGGATGACGGAGAAGACGTTCCGCCAACCAAGTGATCACAACATGATCAAGGAAATGGCTGCACGCACATCCTTATTTTCATCGATGGCAGAAAACGAGTTTTCTGCCATCTACGGCCGTTGCGAGGAAAGGGAATATGAAAAGGGAGTTCTCATTGCTCATGCATACAAGAAAAGGGAGGGGGTTTTCCTGGTTACCTCCGGGCTGGCTGAAGTATATGCTGCCGGAAGTATGCAGGAAAGAGAGGTGCTCGAACTGGCGGGTCCTGGAGAAATTCTGGGACTGGCCAGTTTAAGTACCATGCTCCGTTCTTCCGAAGAGAAGGTAAATACAGTTGAAATCCAAGTGTTGGAACCAACGCTTGGATTGTTTATTCCCTATGAGGTTCTTCGTGAAATATGGAACTTCCCGCACGTACAAGCTTTTTTTCTTGAAAAGACCATTTTCAGGCTTCAGGATGTGTACCATTCTCTTACAGAACAGCTTCAGCAGTCCAATGGACTTAGCAGCCAGCGAAAGGTTTTTAAGCGTGTGCAGGATTTGATGTCTGCCCCGCTTCTCTCATTATCTTCTTCAAGTACTTTACAAGAAGGAATCGAATTCATGTCCCGCCGCAAACTGAGTGCCGTGGTTCTGTTAGATGATGCTCAATTGCTTGGTGTCGTGTCTATTAGGGAAACAATCGACGCAATCGCTGCGAACCAGCCGCTATCATTGCCTCTGGCATCTATCGCAAATAAAAGACCTTATGTGATCTCACGCTCTGCGTATTATTATGATGCACTTGGAGCTTTTCAGCAGCAGCCTGATCTCCGTCATCTCGTAGTCGTAAATGATGAAGAGCTGCCGGTTGGCATGCTCACCCTTTCAGATGTACTAAAGCAGCGTCACCGGTTTATTCAGCAGACCATGAAAAAAATTCATCAGCTGACGAAAGAATCTATTAGAGAAACAGCCGTTCAGCTGCAGCAACTCTCTCATCAGCTGCTTGAAGAAAATGAAAGCTTTCGAATGATTGCTTCCATTATGACACCGCTTTTCGATCAGCTGGTGATTAAAGTGATTCACCTCGCTCAAAAAGAAATAAAGCAGCAATACAATCTGACCGCACCGTGTGAGTTTGTTTTCTATCAAATGGGTAGTGCGGGAAGAGGAGAACAGCTGATGATGACGGATCAGGATCATTTTTTAGTATATAAAGAATTGACTCCCGAATCTGAACAATATTTCAGCCTGCTGGGAGATCAAGTGGTCGAATGGCTGGAAGAGGCAGGGTTTGCACCGTGTGATGGGAATATGATGGCTAGCAATCCGGTTTGGCGGGGCTCAATAGAAAGTTGGCAGCAAAGGATTCATCGTTTTGCTGTACGGTCTACACCTGAGCATATTCTGCACGCCTTCAACTTTTTTGCGATGAGAAGAATCTCGGGAAGCAGAACGCTGCACCTTGTATTTCTCTCCATTATAGAAGATGAGCTAAAGCGTTCAGGCGTCCTCCTTACACAAATGGGACGAGAGCTTAGAGGGTCGGTTATTCCTGTTATGGATCACCGGATTCGCTCGCTTCTTTTACGTGAAGGAAGAAGAATCCAGATAAAAAAGCAAATACTGTTTCCTTTTCACCACTCTCTTCAAATAAAAGGTCTTCTTCATCAGATCATTGAAGGGTCAGCCTCATCAAAGATTGAAGCGTTGGCTGAAAAAAAGAAGCTGACAAAGGATGCAGCAGAAGAGCTCAAAGAAAGCTTGGATATTGTGCTTATGCTTTACTTTAAAGATAAGAAACAAAAAGGCACTGGTCAGATCAATACAGAAGAACTTACAGGAAGAGAAAAAGCATTGCTGTCAAGAGCGTTAAATGTGTTAAGGGAATTTCAGGTCAATACGCTGAGAGAACTCGGAGTCTAATACATTCTACGAAGGGGGCTGAAAGGATGATGTGGTCAAAAAAACAATTCCGCCATCAGCTTAATAGTGAAATCCCGCTTTCCACACCTCTGGATCAGCTGCAATTACTTGTAATAGATACTGAAACAACAGGCTTTGCGGTGGGCAAGCAGGACAGGCTCATTGAAGTGGGAGCAGTGCCGGTTGCAGGTCTGCAGGTGTTGGAAAAAAACATCTTTCATTCATATGTAAATCCCGAAAGAGACATTCCGCCTGAGATTACGTCTCTGACATCGATTAAACAGGAGGATGTGGTTCATGCCCCTGCCTCACTTGAAGTAATCAACCATGTATTTGCTCATGCAAGGGAGTATGAAGTAAACGCTATTGCCGGCCATTACCTGTCGTTTGATCTCCAGGTGTTCAAACATGAACTAAGAAGGGCTGCTTTGAAATTTCAGCAGCCGCCAAGCGTTGACACATTGGATTTGCTTGCCTATTTAGTGCCTGCATGGGAAATGAAAGATCTATCCTATTATGCAGCTGTTTTTGAAACGAGAATGTACAACAGACACACGGCCGTTGGAGACGCCTTAACCGCAGCCTATTTATTTTGTGAGCTTGGGGAACGGCTGAAAGAACGTGGAAAAACCACGTGGGGAGATTTGCTTGAGCTGTCCTCTTCCAGACAAATATAGAGAAAAAAATAAATGTGCTCAGATTGGTTTTAAATAGAATGCTATATGGGAATAGTTCTATGGTGCAAAATTGTGCTATGACACTCCGAACAGGAGCAGAAAGAAAGGGACCAGGAAACATGTCGATTGAATCGTTAATGAATGAGTATGAATTACTGCAGACGCAAACTCAAACCGGTGAACAGCTGGATGATTTATATGCGGACCTGATGATCAGAATGGAAAAAGCATTTGAAATTCCGGGCATCATTACCGGCGAATGGGAGCAGGACAACAAACCTGTAAGCACCCTATACCGGTTAATTGCCAGCAGCCGGCTAATGAAAACCTAACGTTAAGGGTGCGATCTGGAGCATCCACATAAAGAGGTCCATTATTCAACCAGGGAAGAATGATGGCCGGCTTTTTTAAACATGTACTGATTATGGGGATTTAAGCCTTCTGGAAAGATACCTTAAATAAACTTGACAGATACAGGTTTATAAGATATGATGATGGATGATTGTTTTACGGAAGCAAAAAGATTGAGCAGCTGTCCTCACCAGCGTGCTCGCTATGAAATTTTATATAGGTCTGGACTTTAAGGCCTGATTGACGATCTCCGCGCATAAGGCGGATAAACTGAGCAGTAAAAATCGTTTGACACCAAAATAGGCAATAACCCTCAAAGAATGCCGGAGTGCAACCCAGCACTTGGACAGGCATCCACTATTTTCTGCGTATCAAAGGACCATTCCATGTTTTACTTCTTATCGGTTCACGTTGCATGAACCCTTTCAGACCAACATCCAGATAATGAACTTATGTATGGGAACAACCATACCCAAGTAATGTCTGATTCACACTGGCACGGTCGAGGAGCCGTAAGGACGAAAGAGAGGCAGGGCTTTCGTTGTTTTAGGTATTATGTAAAAGCTGCTTCCGTAAAATCAATCATCCAACTAAACTCCTACACTCTTCCAATCACTATCTTCTTTCCTGTAAACTCCTATATACTATTATGACAAAACGTTTAAATACATAATGTAATGCCTCTAAGTGAAAAAAATCATTAATTCATATGTACGAGTGGAATTTTCAACTCAATTAGTATACGCTATTACTTAATAAATTGTTGAAGTTAATCAGGAGGAATATAGTTGGAATTTATAGCCATAGCTTTTTTGCTTTTTGTATCATTCTTTCTTTCAGGAAGTGAAACAGCACTTACCGCCGTTAATAAAATGAAGGTGCAGACAAGGGCAGAAAAAGGCGAAAAAGCTGCTGAGAAATTATTAAACACTGTATCAAGACCGGATAAAATGATTACCACGATCTTAATCGGAAATAACATTGCAAATATTATGATGCCGACACTCGTTACCATTGTGGCATTAAGATACGATTTTTCTATCGGACTGGCCACAGGAATTTTGACTGTGACCATCATTATTTTTGCAGAGGTCATTCCCAAAACGATTGCTGCAACATTTGCAGACCGCATAGCTTTTATTGTGAGCCCGGTTATCCGTTTTTTAATGGTTATCTTGAGTCCCATAACCTTTTTACTTTCTCAGCTAACCAACATTGTGATTCGCATTTTATCAAAAGGTCATATTAAAGAAGCAACCATTACGAAAGAAGAATTGCGGACAATGGTAGACATCGCTTCTACAGAGGGGACCTTTCTGAACGACGAATCTCTGCGCATCAAGGGTGTCCTTGATTTTCAACACAAGGATGTCGGTGATGCGATGAAAACTCCTCGTGTGGATATTGTGGGAATGCCATCTGATTTTACGTATGAAGAAGCAAGAAACTATGTAGTGGATAACCCGTATACACGTTATCCTGTCTATAAAGAAAATATGGATAATATTATTGGAGTTTTTCATTCAAAACAAGTAATTGAATGGTCCATGAATCCCGATACACCATTTAGTGAATTCATTGATGATGATCCCTTATTTACAGTTGAAACAACATCGATTGAACGTATTTTCAAGCGTATGCTTCAGGCGAAAAAGCATTTTGCTATTGTACTTGATGAGTACGGCGGAACACTTGGCATCATCACACATGAAGATATTATTGAAGCCATGATCGGGCAGGAAATCTCTGACGAAAATGATGATGAAGAAGAAGTTTGGATCGATGAGCTGACAGATAAGCATATTATCTGCCACGGTAAGTTGGCCATCCATCGATTGAACGATGTATTTAAACTTAAGCTTCCTGAAGAGCAGGATGTACTTGCAGGTTTTGTCCTGAAAGAATTCGGCCATCTTCCGGAAGAGGGAGAAGAATTCGACTACCAGCATCTCAGATTCACAGTGATGGAAATGGAAAAAAACAAAATTACTAAAGTGAAAATAGATAAACGCATGGTCGAAGGCGGCGAGGAAAAAGACGAAGCCTAGGCATTGAACCCATGCAATTAATAGAAGAAGCGGCTGATGACGAAGCCGTTTTTTTCTTTTGACTCTTTTATCTAATAAAAGGGACGAAGTATTCATTTAGAGTATCGAAAGACTTGACGGATAACCGAGGGATGTTATAGGATTAACGTAATAAAGTGAATAGACTCTTATCAAGAGAGGCGGAGGGATTGGCCCTATGAAGCCCGGCAACCGCTGACGTTCTGTCAGAAAGGTGCTACATCCAGCAGGAGAAATCTCCTGAAAGATAGGATAGAAGCAGACGCGTAAAACTTCTTCCTGTCGGAGGAAGTTTTTTTGTGTTTCACTAAAGACAGAATACCGCCATAAATTGATAAATAAAGATTTTGCGAGTTTAACATGTAAAAGGGAGCGTGCACGGGATGAAATATGGATTTTGGCTGCCGATTTTTGGCGGATGGCTTCGAAATGTAGAGGAAGAACAAATGCCGCCTACGTTTGATTACGCAAAAAAAGTAGTCCAGGCGGGAGAAAAATTAGGCTTTGATACGACCTTAATTGCGGAATTATATTTGAACGATATAAAGGGGCCGGAACGAGATTCACTTGAAGCCTGGTCTACCGCTGCTGGGTTGGCTGCAGTAACGGAAAAAATGGAAATTATGACTGCCATCCGTCCAGGCTTTCACAATCCAGCTGTCGCAGCCAAAATGACTGCCAATATTGATCATATATCTAACGGACGCTTCACGCTTAATGTCGTGTCTGCCTGGTGGGCGGAGGAAGCGAAACAATATGGAGGCGTCTTCACGGAGCATGATGAACGCTATGACCGTACTGAAGAGTTTCTTGAGGTAATGAAGGGGTTATGGACAGAAGAAACATTCAGCTACAAAGGGAAATTTTATGAGATTGAAAATACAAAGCTTGAGCCGAAACCGGTTCAGCGTCCGAACCCGATTTTATATGCTGGCGGTGAAAGTCCACGCGGAAAAGAAACGATTGTGGAGCACTGCGATGCCTATGTTATGCATGGTGGCACACTGGAAGAAATCGAAAAGAAAATTGCAGATATGAAGCAGCGCCGGGCAGCAGCAGGTAAAAATCCGTTTCAATCTTTTGGTATGGCAGCTTATATCGTATGCCGCGATACGGAGGAAGAAGTCAAAGAAGAAATGGCAAGAATCACAGATGTCAAAGATGTCAGCGGGTATGCAGGCTATAATGACTTTGTCAGTAAATCACAGCTTGAACAGCAAATTGAACTGATGGATTATTCCGTATCCAATCGGGGACTCCGCCCGAATTTAATCGGTACACCTGAGCAAATTGCAGACCGGATCGTGGCGTTTGAACAGGCAGGGCTGGATTTGCTGCTCCTTCAATTTTCCCCGCAGCTTGAAGAAATGGAACGCTTTTCTGAAAAAGTAATGCCATTAGTAGAAGAAAAGCGCCAATTAGCAACAAGAATAGCAGAACGCTAGAAATGAGTCAGGAGGATCTACAATGAGTAAAATATATGTGCTGCATGAAAATGATGAATGGACGATCCATTTAACAAAGCGTTTAGATGAGCTTCAATTACCGTATGAAGTATGGCATTTAAATGAAGGTCTCGTAGATTTAACGGAAGAACCGCCTGAAGGCGTATTTTACAGCCGGATGAGTGCATCATCTCATACGAGAGGAAACCGCTACGCACCTGAATTCACCGAAACCGTTTTAGCATGGCTTGAACGTCACGGAAGAAAAGTGTTTAATGGCACGCGGGCATTGCGGCTTGAAGTAAGCAAAGTAAATCAGTATACCGCACTGCACGCAGTTGGCATACAAACGCCTAAAACGATAGCTGCAGCGGGTAAAGATCAAATTATAAAAGCTGCTGAAAAAATGGGGGAAAAATCCTTCATTACAAAACACAATCGTGCCGGTAAAGGACTGGGTGTGCAATTGTTTCATTCAATCGACAGCTTAAAGGACTATATTGAAGGGGACGATTTTGAAGAACCGGTTGACGGAATCACTTTGATACAGCAATACATTCAAGCGCCGGAACCATTTATTACACGATGTGAATTTGTAGGCGGCAAGTTTGTGTATGCAGTTCAAGTAGATACGTCTGAGGGGTTTGAGCTTTGTCCTGCAGATGCCTGCCAGCTGGGAGATCAATTCTGCCCTGCAGATGGCGGAGAAGAAGAGGAAAAAGCCAAATTTCAAATTGTGGAGAATTTCCAGGACCCAATTATCGCAGCCTATGAAAAGTTTTTGATGGACAACCAAATCGCAGTAGCGGGTATTGAATTTATACGCGATAAAAACGGCACAGTGTATACGTACGATATCAATACCAATACAAACTACAATGCCGATGCCGAAGAAAAATACGGCAAATACGGCATGCTCGAGCTTGCCATCTTTTTAGAGCAGGAGCTTAACAAACTAGGGCATATCCCGGCTCTGAGCAGAAGATAGAACGCTTTAAAGCGCAAAAGGGGCCTGGCCCCTTTTATGCTTTAATGTAAAAAAGCTCTCCATGGAGGAGAGCTTTTTTGCGTTATCGTTTTAAAAATGTCAGGATTTCATTATTGGTTTTTTCTTTTTCTTCAAAAATGAATCCGTGGCCGCTGTTTTCAACTTTTACAAGCTCAGCATCAGCCAGGTGCTCGGCAAGATAAAGCGAAAAGTCGAGTGGACAGATTTCATCTTCTGTGCCGTGGAGCAAGAGCGTTGGAACTGAAATACCCGGAAGATCGTCAAGGCCGTCTTCATCACGCAGGGCTATAGCAGATTGAATCGTACCATGAGCGGAAGCTTCGAGTCCTAACCCTCCAAACCATTGCTTGAAAGGATCTGAAGGCTCCTGATGGAAAAACTGTTTGCCAAACTCATCAAGGAAAGCAGGGCGATCCTCCTGGATGCTTGCGATCATGCCGTCAATTTCTGATGCTTCGATGCCGTAAGGGAAATGATCCGTTTTAGTAAATCTGGGAGCAGCGGGTGCAAGAAGCATTAATTTACTGACCTGATACTCTTTATGCCGGCTCATGTAGCGTGCTGCAATGGGGCCGCCCATTGAAAAGCCTGCTAGTACAATGTTCTCAAGCTGCAGATAGTCCACTACCGCTCTTACATCGTCGGCTTTCCGGTCATAATCATATCCGGTTGCAGGACGGTCCGATTGACCATAGCCTCTTAAGTCAATTCCGATAAAACGATAGCCTTGCTTTACAAGCTCAGTAGCTTGGTATTCAAACATTTTATGATTGACCGGCCAGCCGTGAAGAAATACAACAGGCTGTCCTTCGCCGATATCTTCTACAAATAATTTTACTCCAGTTTCTACTTCAATAAAATGTCCCATACATAACTCCTCCTTTAAATATCTTGATTCCGAGATAGTTACTACATACCCGCTCAGAAAATAAATAGTCATTATTCCCAGTAATCTAATAAAACAAAATTTTTCGATTAATTATTTGACATTGATTAAGTTGAAGAATAAGATAAATATATCAAATATAATTGATTTATAAGGAGGAAAAGAATTGATAAAGGAACATACATTAAAAGCAGATCCAGATACTTTTCGGCTGTATGAAAAAAAGTTCAAAGCGCTTGCAGATGAAAAAAGGCTGAATATCCTTCATTTAGTTCAGCAGCATGATTCGGTATGCGTATGCGATTTAGGGGAAATGATTGATATGCCGCAATCCAAACTATCTTATCATTTAAAGCAGCTGCTTGATGCTGAATTTGTGACTGTGGAGAAAAAGGGAACGTGGAATTACTATTCAATTAACGATGAGGAGTTAAATGGAGTGCTGTCTGCTCAGCTCTGCTGTTTATTTCGTAATGAGGATAAATGTTGAACATTTATCTGTCTTATTAATCAATTATTCTTGATTTATATATCAAATTTATTTGATTTAAAAAAGGAGGGAAAGCTTTGGAAACCCTAAAGTCATTTTTCTGGATTGCACTGGAATTAACCGTATTATTTATTTTGATCACATTTCTGATTCAATTTTTACAGGCTTGGATTCCTTATTCAAAAATTGAAGCAAGGCTGCGCAGGGGAACGAAAATAAAAGGAGCAATGCTGGCGGTTGTGTTTGCATTTATTACACCGTTTTGCTCGTGTTCAACGATTCCTGTAGTGGTAAATATGCTGAAAAACAAGGTGCCTTTTGGATTAACAATGATTTTCTTATTTGCTTCGCCTTTATTAGATCCAACCATTTTAACGGTAATGGGGGTCATCTTAGGATGGAAGGTTACCGTGGCCTATGCAGCTGTAACAACGGTGTTTTCCATTCTAATTGGATTTGCGCTGGAAAAATTCAATTTCGACCGGTTTGTAAAGAAGGTGGTCATGGAAGGCTATAAACCGCAAGAGCAGGGAAAATGGGATCTTAAAGGATCTGTACTTGAAACAAAAAAGGTCATGAAAACCGTGTTTCCGTTTTTATTAATAGGCGCTGGGGTTGGGGCGGGCATTCATGGACTCGTTCCCACTGAGATTATTGCGGAGCATTTAGGACACGATGCCTGGTGGCTGATTCCTATAGCGGCATTAGTAGGCATCCCTCTTTATATAAGATTATCAAGCATGATTCCCATCTCTCAAGTTCTTCTTGCAAAAGGAATGGCTCTTGGCCCTATTATGGCGCTTATGATCAGTTCGGCAGGTGCAAGTCTTCCTGAGGTGGTATTATTAAAGTCCATCTTTAAAATACAGCTTGTATTGATTTTTATCGCATCCGTTTTAACCATGTCTACGGTTTCTGGATTTATATTTTATTTAATTTAGCTGAAAGGAGTGAATTACATTGATAAAAAAATTACTCGCTTTATTTAAGCCGGATAAGAAAGAGGATTGCTGTCAGGTGAAAATTGTGGAGAAAAAAGAGGGAGAGAAATAAAAAACGGAAGGCGCTTATCGAGCGCCTTCCGCATTTCGTGATGTCCAGCTCCAGGCGCTAGCTGCTCGAGGTCATAAGTCACAGCAATCAAGTGGACAAAGGGCGTCCTTATGCTTGTCGCAGCTGGACGAGCGCCTTCCGCATTTCGTGTGTCCAGCTGCAGCGGGCTGGGGCTCGAGGTCACAAGCGCAGCACTGACCAAAGGCAAAGTGCCGCCTTTTGTCAGCACTTCGCTTGTGTTTGTCGCCCCAAAACGCCCGCTTCCGCTTTTCCGGTTAACAGCAGTCGCTTTCTGGTAGTCCGGTCATGACGATTCCGCGTCCTTCGGGGGTGTCCTGGACGTCGAGTGTGATGTTTTCTGCCAGGATGAGGACCTGGGGGTCGATGGCGACTGAGATGCTGTTGACGTTTTGGATAATGTCATTTTCTTCTGGTGCATCGAGTGCAAGTCCGAGCTGAGGGGCGCCGCAGCCCTGCCCTGCAAAGTAAACACGGACGTTTTCTGCTTCGTGCTGTTGAAATAGCTGTTGAAATGCCTCACGCGCTGTATCGGTGATGATCATATAAAATCGCTCCTTTATGCTTTAGTAGGGTAAAGACGCTTTAATACGTCAATCATTTCGGGCTTGGGAGATATAACGGATCGGATTTCTTTTGCTTTTTCCACTGCTTCATCTACAGTGGATGCTTTTTTATATTCTAACAGTAAGGCAGCTGCAAGTGTACCGGTTCGGTTTTTGCCCCCGCTGCAGTGAAAGTAGACTTTTTTCTTTTGATCGACTGCTTCTTTTACTTTTTCCACTGCCTGTTTTACCGACTCATCCTGATGAGCTGCATCATCCGTAATCGGCAAATGCACCCGGTTGGCAGGGGGAGTGGTTTCCTGGTTTTCAGAACGAAGGTCAAAGATGATGTCTATTTGTTCATTTGTATTTGCTTCCACTGCGTCATCTGCTCCGCCAATCCAAATGTGCTGATCGATAAGCGGCTGGTAGTTTTTTGTCATGGGTGAATTCCTCTCTTTTTTAAAAAATAAAATGTTTTTTTAAGCTTGCCATGGAATCAGAACAGTTTCATTGGCAAAATTCCGCTGCACAGTGTCGATCCATTTCACTTCTTCATTTGCTCTGTTCGCGAGAACTGGTTCTCTGGAATCGGCTGCGAAAAGGGACTGGTTTATCAGCCACCATGAAGAGGTAATTCCGGCCCTTTTCAAATCTTCCTGCAGCCGGGACGCCTCAAGAACAGGTGTGGCTTCTGCTAATGTCACGATTGCGATGCTTGTTTGAAGTGGATCGCGTAAGGTAGGAAGAAGCTGTTTGATACTGTCAGGTGTTTTTTGCCCGGTCATTCGCTCGACTTCCTTGTGATAGGATTGTGCGGCATCTAATAAAAGCAGGGTATGTCCTGTTGGGGCTGTATCGATTACCACAAATTCATGGTCTGATTGCGCAACGATGGAAGCGAATGCTTGAAAGACCGCAATTTCCTCCGTACAAGGTGAGCGCAGATCCTCTTCTAAATACTCACGCTCAGAATCAGAAAGAGAGGCTGCTTCAGTCAAAACCTGATGGGTATAGCGCTCCACTTCTTTTTTAGGATCGATGCTGCTGACATGTAAACGGTCGGATTTAGCCAACTTGCCCGAAAGATGATCAGCCGGATCAGTGGTCGTAAGGTGTACAGAGTGACCTTTATCCCAAAGCTTAGCAGCAATGCTCGCAGCCATCGATGTTTTGCCAACACCGCCTTTTCCCATGGTCATAATGACGCGCTGACCGTTTGCAACAAGAGAATCAACATAATCATCGATCGATTGAACGGCTGCCGGTAAAGATGGTTTCCCGTGTTTAAGGACCTGTTCTTCTTGCTGGAGTGCAAACCAAGACCGCAGTGATGAGATCCCAGTTAATGAATGTGAGACAAAAGGGAGCATGGAAATGGATGAAAATGATGTCTCGTCAATCCTGCCTACGGCTTCCTGCTGACGATTATAAAAAGCTTTTGCTACAGCATCATCTGTTTTGAGTTCTTCAAGCCAGCCATTTACAATGAGATGCTGATTTTTCATTCCAATTTCAAGCAACTCATCTGCTGCCCGTTTTGCTTCTGCGATAGCGGAGGTTTCCGGCCGTGTAACAAGCATAAGCTTTGTTTTTTCAGAGTCAGATAATGCCTGCATGCTCTTGCTGTATGAATCTTTCTTTTCTTGCAAGCCTGATAAAGGTCCCAGACAGGAAGCTCCGTGAGTACTTGAAGTTAAAAAGGAGCTCCATGCGGTCGGAAGCTGCAGCAGTCGGAGAGTATGACCGGTTGGAGCAGTATCAAATACGATATGATCATATTGAGAAGTAACATCAGCATCCACGAGCAGTGCTGTAAATTCATCGAAGGCAGCAATTTCAACTGTACACGCACCGGATAATTGTTCTTCCATCGAGGCTATTGCATCGTCAGGCAATACCCCCCTGTAAGGGCCAACCATCTTTTCGCGGTACATTCTCGCCGCTTCCTCCGGATCAATATTGCAAGCATATAAACCCTTAACAGCCGGAACTGCCTGTGGTTCGCGTTTGACATCAAATTCCAATACATCCTGCAGGTTAGAAGCTGGGTCCGTACTGACTAACAGAACGTTTTTTCCCTGATCAGCAAGTGAAATTGCTGTGGCACAAGCTGTAGAGGTTTTTCCAACCCCTCCTTTTCCTGTGAAAAATAAATAGGGAGTTAATGCTTCAGGCGAAGGATTAAATCGTTCAAACATACTAAATGGCACCTCCCGTAATTCTTTAAAATGGGACCTTAACCATCACCCTAGATGGATTTAAGGTCAATTTTAAGCTTTGGTTTTTTTGTTTCAAGCTGCTGAGATTCAACGGAAAAATGCCTGGCAAGCTCCTGGTTTGTTGGATACTGTCCTGTGGATTCCAGCTGGCCATTAATGAATACAAAAGGAAGAGCATCTGCGCCTTTTGTCTGCAGAAGTTCTTTCACCTGTTCGTTTTGAACAAACTGGGCTGGATCGTTAGCGAGATTATATCTTTTTACGTCTACTCCTTCAGCCTCCAGCTTGTGCAGCGCCGAGGCGATTCGGGTGAGCTCAGGATCGACTGATGGACCGCATACACCGGTACTGCAGCACATGGCAGGGTCAAAAATAGTAATCGATGACATCAAATTACCTCCTTTTAGCATGATAGCCAGGTCACATGTAACGATCGTTCGTTTCAGTGATCTGGCTATGTAGATTAAATTTGTTAAGTGTATTATTATTTTCCAGTTTCAGCAAATTGCTTGATTCGAGCGCCGATTTGATCACGAACATCCTGGAACACTTTCCATTTTTCTTCTTCCGTTCCTTCCGCTTTAGCAGGGTCGTCAAAACCCCAGTGCTCGCGCTTAACGTGTGGCGGTGTCGTTGGGCAGTGGTCAGCCGCATGACCGCATAGAGTAACAATGAAATCTGCAGAATTTAAGATGTCAGGGTCAATTGTGTCAGAAGTCTGGTTTGAAATATCGATTCCAACTTCATTCATTGCTTTCACTGCATTTGGATTCAGTCCATGTGCTTCAAGTCCTGCACTCAGAACGTTCCATTCATCGCTTAAATACTCTTTTCCAAATCCTTCAGCCATTTGGCTTCTGCATGAATTTCCTGTACATAGAAAGTAAAGTGTTTTTTTCGTCATGATAAACGCTCCTTTGAATTTTAAGTTTTTTAACGATTGATTTGTGTGTTTTTATAAAATAATGATCAGCCATAAATAGAGACCGACTAGGGTGATGAATAGAGTAGGAATCGTTAAAATAATTCCGACTTTAAAATAGTATCCCCAGCTGATCGTAAAGCCTTTTTTGCTTAAAACATGAAGCCATAAAAGTGTGGCCAGGGAGCCGATCGGAGTGATCTTCGGACCTAAGTCAGAACCGATTACATTGGCATAAATAAGGGCTTCACGTATAGCACCAGTTGTATTGGTTTCCTGAATCGCGAGGGCATCAATCATCACGGTAGGCATGTTATTCATGACGGATGAAAGGATGGCCGCGATAAAGCCCATCGACATCGTAGCAGCAAAAAGTCCCTGGTCAGCAGCGGTCTGAATAACATCAGCTAATAAGCTTGTTAAGCCGACATTGCTCAGTCCAAAAACAACCACATACATTCCGATGGAGAAAAAAACAATGGCCCACGGTGCATCTCTTACAACCGTTTTGGTATTCACAGCAGGGCTGCGGCGGGCGATCAGTAAAAACACGATGGCAATCGTTCCAGCTACGAAGGAGACTGGAATGCCGATAAACTCGCTCGCAAAATAGCCAATCAGAAGGATAGCGAGAACCACCCATGATAAACGGAACATTCTGGCATCCTTCACCGCATCAACCGGCTTTCTCAGCTGGCTCATGTCGTAATTTTCAGGAATGCTTTTACGGAAAAACAGCCACAGTACAAGCAGGCTGGCGCCGATTGAAAAGAAATTAGGGATAATCATGCGGCTTGCGTATTCCACAAATCCGATCCCAAATACATCGGCAGAAACGATATTCACGAGATTACTTACGACTAATGGAAGGGAAGCCGTATCGGCAATAAAACCGCTCGCCATAATAAACGGGAGAATCATCGCTTCTTTAAAATTAAGGTTTCGCACCATCGCAAGTACGATCGGCGTTAAAATCAATGCCGCACCATCGTTTGCAAAAAAAGCTGCAACCAATGCACCGAGAAGGGTGACATACACAAACATTTTGATCCCGCTTCCGTTTGCAAAACGGGCCATGTGAAGAGCGGACCATTCAAAAAATCCGATTTCATCTAAAATTAAAGAAATAATAATTAATGCAACAAATGTTAAGGTGGCGTTCCATACAATGGAGGTTACTTCCACTACGTCCTGAGTAGAAACAACGCCAAGCATCAGCGCAATTAATGCCCCTCCGCAGGCAGACCATCCGATGCCAAGGCCCTTTGGCTGCCAGATGACGAGCGTTAACGTAAGTAAAAAGATAATGACAGCTAAAATGACTTCTAACACGCGCTACAACTCCTTTGGGTTAATCGCAGGAAATTCTTTTCCCTTTTTGAATTAATTCTTCGAGATGATGATCCTGAACAGGGAGAAGATGCAGAACGCTTTTTACCATTTCATATCCTTCAAAGTCTTCATTCAGCGAAAACATAATCCATTGTCCATGCCGTTTTTCCTTAATCATGCCAATGTCCTTCATTTTACGGACATGCTGGCTGATGGATGGCTGACTCATGTTAAAGATCTCGACAAATTCGCATACGCAGCAATCATGATCTGCTAAAATGCGAAGCATGGTTAGACGTGTTTTGTCCCCCATGAGCTTTAAAGCCATCGCTGCTTTATCAATTGTAAGAGCTTCTTTTGCAATCAACTTCCTTCACCTCCGGGTATCGTATCTTGATTCCAGTTATCAGTATATAGGCATATGCTTATATGCGCAACTCATTTTCTTCTGCTTTACAAAGTCTTTACATCGTATCTGAATCCTATTCGCATTTTTGGATTGTTTCTTATATGATTTAAGGGATAATTTTGTACAAGAGGAGGCTGCGCTATGGATAAGAAAATTGGTTTTATCGGATGCGGAAAGATGGCACAAGCGATGATTGCCGGAATGGTCCGTTCTGAATTAATTGCACCCGATAATATTATTGTCAGTTCAAGAACCGTTGAGACACTTGAACAAGCTGTAATGAAATACGGGGTGCGTCCTGCTGAAACGAATAAGAAAGCAGCACAGGGAGCGGATATTTTATTTCTCGGCATTACACCGGAGCTTCATGCTTCAGTAATTGAAGATATTAAAGAGGATGTCCGTGAAAACACGGTAATCGTTACGATCGCAGCCGGTTTATCAACCCAAAAAATGACGAGTCTGTTTGATAAGAATGTCAAAGTGGTCAGAAGCATGCCCAATACGCCTTCGTTAGCAGGTGCAGGGATGAGTGCGCTGTGTGCAAATGAATGGGTCACGAGCGGGGAACTTGATGCTGTACTTGATCTTTTTCAGTCGTTTGGAAAAGTAGAGGTGATCTCAGAAGAGCTTATGGATGCCATTCCAGCGATTAGCGGATCTTCTCCTGCTTATGTTTATATGATGATTGAGGCTATGGCTGACGGCGGAGTAAAACAGGGGCTGAAACGTGATCAGGCCTATCGTTTAGCAGCACAGGCAGTGTATGGAGCAGCAAAAATGGTCCTTGATACAGAGCTTCATCCAGGCGTCCTAAAGGATCAGGTATGTTCACCTGGAGGCGCAACGATAGAAGCAGTCTCTGCACTTGAAAAAGAAGGCTTTCGAAGCGCGATTTTACATGCCATGGAAAGCTGCACGGATAAAGTAAAGGACCTCGGAAAAGATAACTAAACGAATGAGGATAGGTCGTAGTTGAAGGTGTATGTTACCCAAGTGAAATCCTAAGTAGACTTATGAAAAACGTCCTGCTGACTCGAAGTGACCCGATATAAAGATGTCGGGAAGAAACTCAAAAAAGTTTAAAAAGCGAGTTAGTATTTATAGTAGCGGAAGGCGTAGACTCCTGCAGGATATGACGGCAAGCTGAGACCTTACGGGGCAAGGCCCTGGAAAAGCTCAGCGCCGTCCCTGCGGAAAGCGTCGCCTGAAACGCGGCCAACCGGTTAAAGAGCCTGAGACAAATTGTCCCAGGCTCGTTCTAGTGAATTATTTTTCTGACTGGTCTGTGTTAATCACTTTTAATGGCTTTAGAGCAGGTCCATTCAGCACTTCTCCATCAACTGCGAATCGTGAGCCGTGGCATGGGCAGTCCCATGAATTTTCACTTTCATTCCAGTTACATTCACAGCCGAGATGTGTACAGGTAGGATCAACCGCAAAAACTTTGCCATGCTCATCACGGTAAGCACCGATGGTTTTTCCGTTCCATTTGACAGCGCCGCCCTTTCCTTCTCCAAGCTGATCAAGATCAATAGATGGAGATTCGAGCTTTCCTTTTACAAATTGAACAGCAGTGTCCGTATTTAATGTGGCTGCCTGTTTCACAGAAGGATCTGCTTTAAAGCGGTTTGGATCATATAAATCAGCGGAAGAATTAGGCACGCCGAGAATTCGTTCGCTAAGTAAATGAGCCGCCATGGTCCCTTGGGTCATTCCCCATTTTCGGTAGCCTGTCGCCACAAGAACCCTCGGGTGGCTGTTGGTGAGCGGACCGATATACGGCAGCTTGTCCAGCGTAATATTGTCTTGAGCGGACCATTCATAGGTGAAATCAGCAGGACCGATTTGAGCATGGGCAAACTCTTTTAAGTTCTGAGTGTGCTGCTCATGCTGGCCGCCTTGCCCGGTTTTATGTCCGTCTCCTCCAATCATGATACCGCGCGATCCCTCATGCTGATAAAAGCGGATGGAACGGGAAGGGGAGTCAAGAGAAAGATACATGCCGCCCGGGTCTTCACCCTCCCATTTACCGGAAACAATATAGGAGCGTTCTACTTCAAGGCGGGCAAAATAAAGACCGGCTCCGTCCCAGAACGGGTAGCTTGTGGCAATGACCACATGCTGGCAGGAAAGGGCATGTCCGCTTTCCATCGTTACTTGAAGGTCATCGCCTTCTTTAATGTCCACAGCTTTTGTCTGTTCATGAATTTGACCGCCCATGGCCACAATCTCCTTCGCCATATGAGCTAAGTAGCGGATCGGGTGAAACTGAGCCTGGTCCGGCATGATCAGTGCACCTTTACAAGGGATATCAAACGGAAGGGTGGAAGCGGTCCTGAAAGGGATGTCCAGCTCTTCATACGCTTTTTGTTCCTTTAAAAGCTGCTTTAAGGATTCATTTGAGGTGGCATAAATCCAGGAATCATGGTCCTCAAAATCGCAATCCCAGTTTTTCTGCTGGACGATTTGTCTCATCCAATTTAATGCCTGCTGATTTTGGTCGAAAAATTGTCTTGCTCCTTCTCTGCCAAAATGCTGCAAAAGTTCATCATAAATGGCACCATGCTGAGAAGTGATTTTTGCTGTCGTGTAGCGGGTCGTTCCGGACAGGAGCTCGCTTGCTTCCACCAGTGTGACCCTAAGTCCTTTTTGACAGAGAAGATACGCCGTTGTAAGCCCTGTAATGCCTCCGCCCACGACCACTACATCGGTTTGTCTGCTTTCATTGAGTACGGGAAAGTCAGGGACTTCCGCCGAGTCGCGCCAATACGCTTCACGCTCATGATTTGTTCTCATCGAAAAACAACCTTTCTTCGTTTAGTCATGTATTAGTATGGTTAATTTTTGAAGTTCTATCATTCCATACCCCAGTATTCCCCTATTACACGTTTTACTGACACGGGAATGAAGAAAAAAACACATTGCATCATTTGCTTCTCTTTGTTTAGTGGGAGTTGACGGTTTCTATCTGGATTTTAACAGCAGACAGTAAAAAGATGGTTGGAACCTTGTTGAAAAAAGTTTCTGGTTTGCAGGATGAAGTGAGGGGGAGGGGAAAGGCGGCAACTGTGGAAGATGACGGTTGCTTAGTATCCTGTATTTCTGAGGATAGCGTCCTTCTGAAGCGCATCGAACAGGTCAAAAAGGCTGAGACACTTTTCGTGTCCCAGCCTCTTTTGTTTACTAATTATTTTCATATGCTGCCCATTCTTCAACATTCCACGTAGTGGTCGCCCAATCCTCATAAAAATCAGGTTCGTGGCACACTAGCACGATGGTTCCTTTATACTCTTTTAACGCGCGCTTAAGTTCTTCTTTGGCTGTAACGTCAAGGTGATTAGTCGGCTCATCAAAAAGCAGCCAGTTGCTTTCATGCATCATCAGCTTGCACAGGCGGACTTTTGCTTGTTCGCCGCCGCTGAGTTGACTCATTTGCCGTGAAATATGCTCGTTTTTAAGACCGCATCTTGCAAGAGCAGCCCGCACTTGATTTTGCTCCATGGAAGGAAACTCGGACCACACATCTTCAATCGGTGTAATTGCTTTTGCTTTCAGTTCCTGCTCAAAGTAGGAAGGGAAAAGGAAGTCACCATGAATGACTTTACCGCCAAGAGGGTTGATTTTCCCCATAATGGTTTTTAAAAGAGTCGATTTACCTACTCCGTTTGCCCCCACAACGGCAATTTTTTCTCCCCGTTCAATGGTCAGATCAATTTTAGGCATAAGCGGCTGGTCATAGCCGATTTCAAGGTTCTCCGCCTCAATAACATAACGGCTGCTTCCACGTGCTTCTTTAAAATCAAAGGTAGGCTTTGCTGCTGTTTCGGGACGATCGATCCGTTCGATGCGATCAAGCTGCTTCTGTCGGCTTTTTGCCCGGCCGGTTGTTGAGTATCGCGCTTTATTCTTTGCAATGAAGCTTTCTTGTTTCTTTATAAATTCCTGCTGCTTTTCATAAGCGTTGATATGCTGATTTTTGTTCAGCTCTGCAAGCTCAAGAAACTTTTCATATGTGGCTGTATACCGGTTCATTTTTGCAAATTCAAGATGAAGAATGATGTCTACGACTCCATTCATAAAGGAAGTATCATGTGAAATTAATAGGAATGCATGAGGATAATCCTTTAAGTACATGGAAAGCCAGTGAATATGCTCAACATCCAGGTAGTTAGTCGGCTCATCCAATAGAAGCACTTTCGGTTTTTCAAGCAATAGCTTTGCAAGAAGAACCTTTGTGCGCTGTCCGCCGCTCAGTGCAGCAACATCCCGGTCGAGACCGATAGCATCAAGTCCCAGTCCTCTTGCCACTTCTTCAATTTTAATATCGAGTGTATAAAAATCGCCTGCATCGAGCGCATCCTGGATCGCAGCCATATCTTCTAGTAGCTGTTCAAGCTCTTCAGGGGAAGCATCAGCCATCTTCGCTGTAATCTCATTTAATTCTTCTTCTTTTTTAAATAAAGGCAGGAAAGCGTCGCGAAGTGTGTCGCGCATCGTTCTTCCCGGCGTTAATCGGGTGTGCTGGTCCAGGTAGCCATAGTGAGTGCCCGGAAGCCACTCAACCTTGCCTTCATCGTGAATCAGTTCTCCGGTCAAAATGCTCATCAGAGTTGATTTTCCAACGCCGTTCGCACCGACAAGTCCCATATGTTCACCGTCTAAAAGGCGAAAAGAAACATCTTTGAATAGGGTCCTGTCGCCAAAGGTGTGCCCTACTTTTACTACATTTAACAAACTCATTTTTAATCCATTCCTCCGAACTATCATAATCTCTTTACATCATACGGTATTTTTCGTGATCATCCTAGTATATTCATTCGGAAGATAAGGAACTTTTACACAATCTTTAAGCAAGGGTTTTTTTTTGGATCTTTCGGGGAATAGGACTTATAGTTCAGAAACCTGATAGGGAGGTATGGAGCATTTGACGGTTCAGCGTGATATTGATTTGTATGAACGTATGGTCAGTGGAGACCAGAAAGCATTTGAAAATCTTTATATGAAGTACGAAAAATTAATTTATTCCTTCGCGTATCGCATGACACAAAATCATTCCTCAGCAGAAGAGGTAGTGCAGGAGGTTTTCCTGAAACTCTGGAAAAAACATGCTCAATACCTTGAAGAAAAAGGGAAATTCTCATCCTGGCTATTAACTATTACCCGAAATGCTTCGATGGATCTTCTTTCCCGACAGACAAAGCACCAGCATGCTGAATTCGAAGAACATGATTCATTGACTGACACTGCGCTTCATATCGAAGGTGTAATTGAAAAGAAAGAACAAAGCAATACGGTTCATACAGCTATCGCACAACTAAATGAAGAGCAGCAGACTGTGATTCGTCTTTGTTACTTAAATGGAATGTCGCATGAAAAAATATCCTCGGATACAGGAGTACCCCTTGGAACCGTGAAGAGCCGGATCCGACTTGCACTCAAACACCTGAAATCCTCTCAAACCCTGCAGCGTGATTACCACTTTACATAAGAGGGCTGGGCAATAAGAAAGGTAAATACCACAGAGAATCATTAGATTGACTCGGCACGTACATTTTCTCCAAAGTATGTTCTAACTTATTGCCCTGAAAAAGATTTGCTTATTTCATAATGGAAGAAACGGTAAAAGAGACGATAAATAATCCGGCAAGAAGGGCAGCAAAAACCGCATCCCGTTTTCGAAGAGGGATTTCCCGGTACCAATGGGTTCGCGGCTCGCCTGTAAATCCTCTTGATTCCATCGCAACGGCTGTCCGTTCTGCTTTACGGATTGCGCTTGCTAAAAGGGGAATAACAAAACTCTTCCATTGAGAAACCCGTTCCTTAACTGTCTGCGGCCTGCCAACGCCGCGTATTTGCTGAGCCCGCTGCATAATTTGAAATTCTTCGCTAATTAAAGGAAGGAACTGATAGCCTGCCATGATCCCGTACGCCAGACGTGCCGGCATCTTTAATTGCTGCATTAAACTGAGCATAAATACTGCGGGCTTGGTGGTGAGCACAAAGAGCAAAGAAAGAGCTGAAAAAACAATCACTCTCATCCCAAGACCTGCACTTCTCATAAGAGACTCCTCTGTTAAAATCAACCATCCCCATTCAAAAAGAACCTGTTCATTTTCTAAAAGTGCTTCATATGGAAATAGCATTGCGGTCCACACATAACCGATTGCCATAAAGAGAAAGGGAGCCGTAAGGAGAGCCCAGGTTTTCTTAGAGATTGTTGAAAGTGAAAAGGTAATAATGATGAGACCTATCCAGAAAACAAGATAAAGGACAGGATCTAAAAACAGAGCAAGCACAATAATCGTCGTTAAAATCGCAAGCAGTTTAATAGATGGATTAATGGTATGAAGCCACATGCTTATGACCTCCCAGTGCCTGACGTAATGCAACGGAAGGGGGAAGAGTAAGACCATGCTGATTAAGGGTCTCTTCTCCCAGCTCCCAAAGCTCATCTGGAGTTCCCTCAAATTGAACCTTTCCTTTTGACAGCAGAAGCGTACGGTCGCAAATGGACTGAATCAGCTCCATATCATGTGTGACGAGCACGGTCGTTTTTCCCTGTCCTTTTCTTTCAAGCAGCATGTCCGTAAGATTTTTCATTGATCCTGCGTCCTGTCCGTAAGTAGGCTCGTCAAGCAGCAAAATGTCCAGGTCATCAATGGTCATACTCGCTACGCTCAGTCTTCTTTTTTGTCCCTGGCTGAGAGAGAGCGGGTGGCGGTCCTGAAAACCATCCAAGCGAATGGCTTTCAGCATGGCAAGCGTCCGTTCCCGAATTTCTTGATCAGGAAGCTTTTGAATTTTTAATCCGAAGCTCAGATCATCTTCAACTGTATGCTCAACAAACTGATGCTCGGGATTTTGAAATACATAGCCGATCCTGCGCCGTATTTCCTGCAGTGAGTACGTGCGCACAGATTTGCCCCTTAGTAGAAGATCTCCGCTTGATGGAGAATAAAGACCTGCGAGTAAAAGGGCCAGTGTGCTTTTTCCGGCGCCATTATGACCGCAAAAGGCAATCGTTTCTCCTTCTGAGAGGGTAAAGTTAATTTTTTCTAAAATGGCTTGATTTCCCGCGTCGAATGAACTATTTCTAAGCTCCATTAAAGCTGAACCAAACTCTTTTTTTTGATGTCCCGTGTTCAATTGGTCACCCAGCTGTGATCGTTCAGAAATGGAAAGCTGTTTCACCCATTGATCTTCCAGTACATATAGCTGGCTATTTCCCTTTTGAAGTGTGAGATGAAGAGGAAGTGAAACGGTCAGCGCTTCAAAGCTTGATAGATGCGTATGTAACGCTTCTTCAAGCGGCATGTCTAAACCGATTGTTCCATTTTCATCCAGCAAAAGGACCCGATTAATCCAGTCAGTCCATCCATTTAAATCATGATCGATGATGATCAAGGTTAAGCCAAGCTTCTCTTTAAGATGGGCCAGTGTTTCTATTAATTCTTTTCTTGAGAGTGGATCGATATTGGCAAATGGTTCATCCAGCAGCAGGACCTCGGTTCTCATGGCAAGGAGGCAGGCAAGAGCGACACGCTGCTTCTGACCGCCGGATAATCGCTGAATCGTCCGCTTTTCAAAGCCCTCAAGGCCTGTGTGTGATAAGGAATAATGGATCCGTTCTTTCATTTCCTTTCGCGGAAGATGAAGATTCTCTAATCCAAAAGCAATTTCTTCTTCAACCGTGGTCATGCAAAATTGACTTTCCGGATCCTGAAACATGACACCGATCCTCTTTGAAATTTCTCCACTTTTCCATTTTTCTGATGACGTGCCAAACCAATCAATTTCTCCTTCCAGAACACCGCTGCCATTGGAAGGGAGGATGCCATTCATCAGCATGGTAATCGTGCTTTTTCCAGCACCGCTTGGACCGGCGAGTAAAAGGGTGTCTCCCTTAAAAATCGAAAAAGATAAATGGGAAAGAACCGGGGCCAGTTCTTCCGCATGTCTATAAGCAATATTTTTAAATTCAATAAGAGGTTCGTTAGGAGGCTTTGCCATAGGAACCCTTCTTTTTATCCCGGGCGATGGCGTAGCTGTTTAAAACACCCGTTTGATATAAGCCGTCTGACAGCCATTTTCCTAACAGCCCAGCGAGGATCGCGCCGCTTGCAAGACGAAGAGCAAACATTAACGTCACATAGCCGGGATCAAGAGCACCGTATCCAGAGATGAAATAGCCCCAAATAAAGCTTGTAACTGCAGAGCCCATACCTGCGAGCATCAATACCCATAATCCCCAGCGCTTGTAGCGTGTTGCTGCAAAAACTGCCTCAGCCCCAGCCCCCTGAATCATGGCAGAAACAATTAACATTGGTCCAACAGCATTTCCAATTAACACTTCGATTACACCTGCAATGGTTTCTGATAAAAAAGCTGCTCCAGGCTTACGCAAAATATAGGCTGCGATAATGGAAACTATAAACCAAATGCCGAAAATAAATTCATACCCGATCGGCCCCATCATGCCAACCATCACATTTCCCACCTGAAAAAATGCCAGGTAAACGACGGCAAAGACAACAGCCAGTACAGATAGCACGATAATTTCAGATAATCTCCATTTAGCGGTCAATTTACTTTTCCTCCTGGTGGGACGGGCTGTTAATACTCATATTTACGGTCATGACAATATGCGAGCTTTTACTTTGCTGTGCATTTGCAAATACTTCCTCTAATGTGGCAAATACATCATGGATATCCCCATGGAGTCCGCTGGCGTAGTGAACGCCTTTTTTCAGCGTACCGTGTTTTTCTGCCACTGCCACCTGATCCATAATCGTTTTCATATAGTCCGGATCGCCCATAGGATAAAGTGCAAATTGGGAGGATACATATTGCGAAAGATCCTTTACGTCCGGTTCGTTTAGACGGATATCATCTTCTACCATGTAGGCGTCGCCTTCTGTATCGCCAGGGCAGCCAATTGAAAACGTAGCGTTAAGCGCCACATGCGCACCTGTTTTTGCTGTATGGAGAACCATTGCTTTTACCACATCAAAAACATGGATTTCCCTGCCGCGGACACAGGTGCTGACATCATCAGTGAAGCGCCAGATTTTAGAAGTATCTGCTTTTTCTATGGCGCCTTTCAGCAGTGATATAAATTGATCGTCCATAGGATGAAGAGAGAAGCGGCACCCCGCTATTTGGCTCGTTCCGCAAGAAGCTCCAGCTGATAAAGATGTTGATTGGTTTGTCATTTGTTATTCCTCCTCTATTCGTTTTGCCAACACAAAAAGCTGCATTCCCGAAAAAGGAAATGCAGCTTCGTCATCATCAATTGAGTGGTTGGTTGAATGAGTGATGCGTCACCACACTTCCCCACGCCAGTATTACCTGGATCGGGTAATGAGGGATCGGAACAATATGTTCTCATCACAGCCCTTTACGAGCACCCCTAGTGTATCGACTTTCATATGCAGTTTGTGTTTGTCCCGTTCATCATAAAGCCTTCTGCCATTCTTGTAAAGATTAATATATTTCGGAACATGGAAGGTTGCATCTGCAACTAAATCGATTTATAATCAGGAAAGTATTCGGAATAGAAGAATTGAGGAGAGCTATGAACAGAAAGACCAATCATAAATCTGCAGCACGGATGATATCCACTGTTCACCGGTACGGCTATATGCACTTAAGCAAAATATTTGAGCCATATGGTCTTGGCAGAGGACAGGTAAAGTTTTTGATGGTGCTGTATGAAGAAAATGAACTGACACAGGAACAAATGGCCAGAGCTTTAAGGATGGACAAAACGACAACTGCGCGGGCTGTAAAAAAGCTGGAGGATGAAGGATATGTTGTTCGGAATCCCCATGACACCGACCGGCGCTCCCATATTGTAAAGTTGACCCGTAAAGCGAAAGAGCTTGAACCGGTCATTCGTTCCATTTTGGAGGATTGGACAAACACGCTGACAGCGGATTTTTCAGAAGAAGAAAAAGAGCTGGCACTGATGCTTCTGAAACGAATGGCAGATAACGCAGTAAAAAAGATTGAAGAAAAAGAGAGGTGACAAAAGGATGAAACAGCAAAGCACACAGCTGGGCACAGAAAAAATACCGAAACTGATGGTCCGTTTTTCCGTCCCTGCCTTTATTGGCATGTTCGTAATGGCATTTTACAATATTGCAGATACCTTTTATATTGCAAGAGGGGTTGGGACGCTTGCCGTTGCGGCTCTTTCGATCGCATTTCCGCTGCAGCTGATTATTACTGCTTTTGCAGCAGCCATCGGAATAGGTGGAGCCTCCATCATTTCAAGGCGGCTTGGAGCAGGGAAACTAGATGAGGCAAATGAAGTATTCGGACATGTGATCTGGCTCGTTGGTCTGCTTAGTGTCCTGATGGTCACACTCGCACTCACATTTTTAGAGCCGATCCTGATTACCTTTGGTGCGACAGAAGATGTACTTCCTTACGCGGAGCAATATTTATCGATTATTTTATTTGGGTCGCTATTTCAGGCGTTTGCCATGTCAGCCAATAATATTGTCCGTTCAGAAGGAAATGCTAAAGTAGCGATGCTGACGATGATTGTGTCGGCAGGGCTGAATATTATTCTCGATCCAATTTTCATTTTCGTTCTGGATATGGGAATCAGCGGAGCCGCAATCGCAACAGTGATTTCTCAAGCCGTAGGAGCGGTCTGGATCTTCTACTACTTTAAAATGGGTAAAAGCTCCCTATCGTTCAGGTGGATCGGACTTTTTCCTGACTTAAAGGTAGTAAAAGAAATTGTCAGCATTGGTTCTGCCACATTTGTCAGACAAGTTGCGGGGAGCCTGATGTTTATTGCGGTGAACTGGATGCTGGTTATTCATGGAGGAGAAACAGCGGTCGCGATATTTGGTATTATTAACCGGATTATGATGTTTGCAATTATGCCGATGTTTGGAATTGTACAGGGGATGCAGCCGATTATTGGCTATAACTATGGTGCACAGCTCTATCATCGGGTAAGCGATACGCTAAAGATAGGAATTTTAGCCGCAAGTGGAATTGCCACATTTGTGTGGGTGATCACCATGATTTTCCCCGCAGGCATGATGGCTGTGTTTTCCACGGATGCTTCGGTTGTGGATGGAGGAGAAACGGCCATGCGCTGGATCTTCCTTGTAGCGCCGATTATCGGTTTTCAAATGGTGACAGGCGGATTATACCAGGCGCTGGGGAAAGCCAAAATTTCATTTATTCTGTCGATGTCCAGACAGCTTATTTTTCTCATTCCACTGGTGCTTATTCTGCCATCATTCTTTGGACTTGTCGGGGTGTGGCTTGCCTTTCCGATTGCTGATGCCTTTGCGTTTCTGCTTTCTCTATTCTTTGTTTGGAGAGACCGGAAGCAGCTGTTTCAGAAAACACCCGCACAGGCTAAGCTTCGCCGGGCAGAAGTAAACGGATAAGAAACGAGGGAGAGCATGATTCACCATCTTGAAATCTATGTGTCTGATTTAAAGCAGTCCCATAAATATTGGAGCTGGCTTCTTGGCTCTCTGGGCTGGAGCCCTTATCAAAAGTGGGAGAAAGGCTTCAGCTACAAGTGCAGCGAAGCATACCTTGTTTTTGTGGAAGCAGAAGAAGACTTTAAGGAAGCAGGCTATCACAGAAAACGGATTGGATTAAACCACCTTGCGTTTCATGCCCAATCCAAAGAGCATGTAGATGAACTTGCTGCTGAAATGAAAAGGCGCAAGGAGCGGGTTTTATATGAAAGTCAGTACCCTTTTGTGGGCGGGCCTGCTCATTATGCCCTGTACGGAGAAGACCCGGACAGGATTAAAGTGGAGATTGTAGCACCTGCTCTGTAGTGAGCGAAAAAAATCTAAAAGTCATTCATCGAAGCAAAAAGGCTGGGACACATTTGTGTCTCAGCCTTTTTGCAGTTCTTGGGTGTGCAATTATTCAGAGACAGTTCAGAATCTACAGCACCGCTTAAGATCCAGTGTTGTTTTAAAACTTAATCATAATCACGCCGGAAAAGTACTTCTTTTGGCACCTCAGTCCCGCGTGCTCCTCGAAGATCTGTTTCTCCGGTTTCTGTGGGATAGAAAATGATGAAGCTTTCCGGGTTGGCTTTTGCGAGCTTTCTCGGCACCCGTTCAAGCTGGGGATGCCAGGCGATCGTTCCTTTACGGGCGCTCATGACCATAACCAGATCATTTTTGCGCAGGGACTGTACTGGCTGATTATATAATTCTTCCCATGACTCAAACCGGTGCATAAAAGTAGTCACGTTAGGCTTTATAGAAGAAAATAGCGTCTCATACCGCTCCACTGAGTCCCGGATTACAAGACATTCAAGCAAACAGTTTAATTGTGCAGCCATGCCTTTGACAATTCTGATGCCATCTTGAATCCCAGGCTTATAATAAGCTCCTTTAGGCAAGATCAGCACAATGCGGTCTGTGGTATTGAGCGGATGACCAAGCTTGACGATCATCGCACGTTCATTCGTATGATCGAGAAAATTATCAATGATCCCTCCGAAAAGCTTATTGGAAGGACGTTCTCCATTCCAGCCGGCGATGATGGTGGTAATGCGTTCCTCTGCCACGGCCCGTTCGATTCCGCGTCCAATATTCCGGTCCACTTTTATAAGTGAGCGGGCGGGAATATTGGCTCCGGCCGCATAAGCAATGGCATTGGTCAGCATTTTTTCAGCTGAAGCCACGCTGCCTTCCACAGATTTCACATCTTTTTGTACAACGGATAGAGGATAAATGGGTTCAGCTGAGAGCTTTGCCTGCCGAACAATAAATCCCAGGTCGAGCAGGGTTTGCGTAGTGTGTGGGTTTGCAATCGGAATCAAAATACGTTCCGGACGATCATCATGACCAGACTGCTCCACCGTTTCCGCCACTGCAAGTCTCCTGCCGTATTTTTCAGTTAGATAGGGGCCTAAGATACAGCTTAAGAGAATCATCACAATGACTGCATTCACCGTTGCCTGGTCGAGCAATGCGAGCTCAAAGCCCACGAGTGTGGCGGCAAGCGTTGCAGCAGCCTGAGGAACAGTAAGGCCAATAATGACCCGGCTTTCATCTGGTGAATAGTGATAGATCCTGCTTGTAATCAGGCTGGCAGCACTTTTTCCTATCAGTACAGCACCCGATATACTTACCGTGAGAATCCAGGCATCGGGGCTTGAGAACAGAACAGATAAATCCATGAGCATCCCTACTGATAATAGAAAGAATGGGATGAATAGGGCATTTCCTGTAAACCGTATCCTGTTCATCAGTGGTCCGTGGTCGTAGATATAACGGTTGAGTGCAAGGCCTGAAAGAAAAGCTCCGATAATAGGCTCAAGACCAGCCAGCAGTGCAAGACTTCCAGACACAAAAAGAATTGTCAAAACAAAATTAAATTCCATTTGTCCTTCATTATTGGAGTTTCTGAAAAACCATTTTGCAAGACGAGGAGCACCCGCCAAAACCATCAGCGCAAACAACAGAGTGGATGCAATCAGCTGAAACCAAAATCCGGGGCTTGCATCACCTGAGGCATACCCTGCTACAGCTGCCAGTATCAGCATGGCAAGGGTGTCTGTCATTAATGTTCCGCCGATGGCTGTCGTGACAGCTTTATTTTTGGCAATGCCAAGTCTTGAAGCAATCGGATAGGCAAGCAGGGTGTGAGAGCCCACGATCGAGCCGAGTAGAATGGAAGCAGCCCACCCGAAGCCGAGGTAATACCCAACTGCGGTTCCAATAATTAGTGGAATACAAAAGGATAGCAGCCCAAAGGAAATACTTCTCTTGCGGTATTTTTTAAAGCCGTCAATATCAAGCTCCAGACCTGCGATGAAAATAATGAATAGTAAGCCGACTGTACCAAGCAGCTGAATGGTTTCTCCCCGTTCGAGAAGACCAAATCCATTAGGTCCTACAATTACACCAGCAATAATGGGGCCTATAATACCAGGAATCCGAAGCCTGCTCATGATAAAAGGAGAAACTAAGAAAATAATAACAGCAAGTCCAAAAACCAGCACGGGTTCCTGAAAGGGGATATTCATGGTTTCATCTGCACCTACTTCCGTTTGAAATGAAAAATATTTAATGATTATAGCAGAAAGAGCCTGGCAAGGTGAATGAAAATCAAAAAATCGTCCGTTAGCAAAAGAGGGTGTATTACCCCATTTGCCGACAAACGATTAAAATATGAACGGATTATTAAGATGATTACGTTTCTTCTTTTCGCAGCTGCTCCAGCTCCGTTTCAATACGCACCAGCTTTCTCTCAGCAGAGCCGGCATCCATTCCTAACGACTCAAGCTTCTCAAGCTGATCCTGGGCGCGGATGTACTCCTGTTTAAGTTCTTCAATACGCTGTTCTGCTGCTTGTGAATGACTCATTAAATAAGTCCTCCTTTTTATATTCAACTGCCTATAAGTCTAAGCTCTTTTCCCTTGGTATGCAAAAAACATGAGACGATATACATATTTTTCAATTCTTTGGGGTATAGAGTAGTACTTGTGAATTCTGAATATTTAGAGGATTTTGTCGTGTCCATGTCGAAAGATACAACAGCACGATAATAAAAAAGGAGGGATTTCCTGCATGTTTAAGCCTTATCAAACCGATCTTTTTTTCGATGAGATGCTTCAGCAAAGTGGAAGTACGAAAACGCATTATCAGGCATTTCACAATATGATGAACCAGTTTTCTGCTGAAGAATTAAGAGAAAAGCATGAAACTGCCCAGCTTAGCTTTTTACGGCAAGGAATAACCTTCACAGTGTACAACGATAACGTAGGAACGGAACGGACGATGCCTTTTGATTTTATTCCAATTATTGTTCCTCCGGATGCATGGGAAATGATTGAAAAAGGCATGATTCAAAGAGCGGAAGCCCTGAACATGTTCTTAGAGGATATTTATAAAGATCAAGCCATTTTGAACGATGGGATTATACCTCGAGAATTGGTGGAACAGAACCCCAATTATTTCCACAAACAGGTTGGAGGAGCAGAGATCCCCTTAAATAATCATATTTTTCTTGCAGGAATAGATTTAATCCGTGACCAGGAGGGAACATATAGAGTACTCGAAGATAATCTTCGTAATCCTTCCGGCATGTCTTATGTGTATCAAAACCGATATGTGATGAGGCAGGTATATCCGGAGTTTTTTAACCGACACAGCATTCATTCACTGGAGCACCAGCTCTCCAATATGCAGGAAGCTCTGCTTTCTCATGTTCCGAAGAACTGCAGCAGTAAAAAAAGAGCGGTATTGCTCACTCCGGGCATGTATAATTCCGCTTATTACGACCACGTCTTTCTGGCTCAGCAAATGGGAATTGAACTCGTTGAAGGAAGAGATTTGCAAGTCCGAAACGGTGTCGTCTATATGAAAACCATTCGGGGAATGCAGCGTGTGGATATCATCTACCGCAGAATTGATGACGAGTATCTTGATCCAGATGCGTTTAATCCTGATTCCGCTCTGGGTGTTAAAGGACTTCTCGAAGCCTATAGAAAGGGCAACGTTGCAATATTAAACGGAATAGGCAATGGTGTGGCAGACGATAAAGCGATGTATGCCTATGTTCCGGAAATGATTCGTTATTACCTGAAAGAAGAGCCCCTCATTCCAAATGTGGATACGTACTTTATGCGAAATAAGGAAGAGAGAGAGTGGGCGCTTGAACGACTGGATGAGCTGGTGGTAAAAAATGTAGGAGCATCAGGAGGCTATGATATGCTTATTGGCCCTCATGCTTCTGCTGAAGAAATAGCGGTTTTTAAAGAGAAGATTGAAGAAAATCCTTCTCAGTATATTGCCCAGCCCACGATTCAGCTTTCCCGTGCACCGGTTTTTCAGGAAGGGGATTTTTACCCTTGTCATGTGGATCTGAGAGTATTTGTGATGCGGGGAGAAAAAACACATGTGCTCCCTGGAGGACTTTCCCGCGTCGCGCTGAAAAAAGGATCTCTCGTTGTGAACTCCTCTCAGGGCGGGGGAGGAAAAGATACGTGGGTATTAAAAGGAGGCGATAGCTGACATGCTTAGCAGAGTAGCAGATTCATTGTATTGGATGTCGAGAAACATTGAACGCGCTGAAAACAATGCAAGAGTACTGGGAGTTCAGCTAATCCAGATGCTTGAAGCCTCTTCTGAAGAATCTCTTACCAACTATGACTGGGAGACGGTAATTGAGGTATGCGGATCTTTAGAAGAGTACAATCATTTGTACGAAAAGCTGACAATCAATAATATTATTGATTATTTGGCATTCTCAGAAAGCAACCAGAGCTCCGTTTTAAATTGCGTTAAATTCGCGAGAGAAAATGCCCGAATAACCCGTGACATTATCCCTGGAGATTTGTTTGAAGTGTGGAATGACCTTTTTCTTGAAAGCACCAATATGTACATTCCGGAAGGATCACTGAAGGAAGTGCATGGCTTTCTAAAAAGGGTCAAACTCGCTTCATTAACGTCACAGGGTGTGATTGAATCTTCTATGTCGAGAGGGGTCCCGTACCGGTTTATTAAGATTGCCAAATGGCTGGAAAGAGGCGAAAAAACAGCCAGGATTTTAAATGTGCTAAGTGAAAAATCCAACGATGACCGGGAAAGAGCGGACGGCACCAACTATTATTACTGGCGGTCTGCCCTGCAGCTGCTGAATGGCTATGATGAATACCTGAAAAAGTATCCTCCAAGAATGAACGAAAAAGATGTGCTGACCTTCTTAATCTCTGATTATGCTTTTCCAAGATCAATCCAATATTGCATGGACCATGTTAGAGAAGCGATCATTGCGCTTGAAGGAGGGAAAGTGTCTCATTATTCATGGAGAATGTATGCAGCGCTTGACCGCTTGATGGCTGAGTTTGATGAAGATAAAATACGGTCTCTTTCCGTACATGAATTCAGTTCATTTCTGGATGATTTCCAGGATCGCTGCAATGATATCAGCCAGGTATTTTCACAGACGTACTATTTAATCGAACCAGCTCATGTACCTTGAAAGAATCCTTTGCGTACAATAAATAACTGGAGTGACCATCAGCGAGGAAGTGAAAACGGAATGAAGTATGAAATTGAACATACAAATACATTTCATTATGAAACCATAGTGGATCAAAGCATGAACGATATCCGTCTTAAACCAAGAACAGATGAGTGTCAGCGGCTTCTTTATTACCGGTCTGAAATTACGCCTGCTTCCTTAACAAAAGAATATATTGATTTATGGGGCAATAGCGTTGAATCATTCTTTATCGCAGATTTTCATCAGTCTCTTGAAGTGAAAACGATCTCGACGGTCAGCATCCAGAAAAGTCCTTTTATCGGAAGAATTGATTATTCACCGGAAATGCAGTCGATTTTCCATTCTGATTTATTCAAAAGGCATTATCTTGCTTCATTAAATCAGACAGCTTACACATTTGTTGAACAGCAGCAAGTGGATAAGATTGTTCAGGAAATTGGAGATACGGAAAATCCTGTGCAATTCTCCCTGAATCTAATGAAATATGTGCATGATATGTTTGAATATGATCCGGTAGCAACGAATGTTGAAACCAAAGCGAGTGAATCCATTGAAGGGAAAAAGGGCGTTTGTCAGGATTATGCCCATGTTATGATTGGCGTCCTTCGAGCCAGAGGGATTCCAGCCAGGTACATCAGCGGTTATTTGTATGTAGGAGAGAACTCTGCTCTGGTAGGGGATTCTGCCACACATGCATGGGTTGAAGTCATGGTTCCCGGCATCGGATGGGTGGGACTTGATCCTACCAATAACGTAGAAGCGCTTGAAAACCATATTCGGGTTGGAGCTGGCCGTGATTACGCAGATGTCAGTCCTTTGCAAGGCGTTTACAGAGGCGGCAAGCATACATTGGATGTTAAAGTAAGTGTAAAACTGGTCGATCAATAAGAATAGGATGGCGTCGGGCTTCCCGGCGCCATTTTTAAATTGATTCATTGGCTTAAAATGATGGTAAGAGGGACAAGCCTTGTGTAAAATCAAGTGGAAAGCAGGAGAGAAAATGAGACAAAGAACGGCAGTCGTGATTGGCGCAACAGGGCTGGTAGGGCAGGAAGTAGTCAAAGAGCTGTGCAAAAGGGAAGAATATAGTGAAGTTACAGCTATTACCCGAACCCATATGAATATAACCCACCAAAAGTTGATCAATAAAATCATAGATTTTGATTATTTGGAAGGGATGCACCTGGGACTGGTGGACGATGTATACTGCTGTTTGGGGACCACTATGAAAAAAGCTGGATCAAAAGCGGCTTTTCGAAAAGTGGATTTGGATTACCCATTGCAATTTGCTTCATTAGCGAAGAAAAACAATGTCCGCCAATTTCTCGTCATTTCTGCGATGGGAGCTGACCCTGCTTCTCCTTTTTATTACAACAAGATCAAAGGGTTGATGGAGGAGCAGCTAAAAGAGATGAACCTTGCCAGCCTTCTAATTTTCCGTCCATCCCTGCTCCTTGGTGATAGAGAAGAGTTTCGTTTTGGGGAAACAATTGGCGCTAAGGTAATGACATTAGTCGGCTGGGCAATGGTCGGTCCTTTAAAAACCTATAAAGCAGTCAGGGCAGAACAGGTGGCGCTTGCTATGGTTGAAAAAGCAATGAACGACCCATACGAAAATGTTCTGGTGTATAGTTCGGCAGAAATCGAAAAAACCGAAAGATCGTAAAAAGCAAACTGTGCAAACTAAATCCTTCAACTATTTGCTTACAACTGATAAAGTAAGCGAATAGGTTTTTAAAAGTGGCGAAAGGCAGGAAGAGGGGATCCATCTATGTTTGATTCATTATTATTTACTGTTATGCTCGTTGTTTTTCTGGGGATCTTGTCTCAGTGGCTTTCGTGGCGGATTAAGCTTCCCGCGATTGTGGTCATGTCTGTTGCAGGAATTATCGTTGGTCCGGTTTTAGGAATTATTAATCCCGAGCAGGAATTTGGGGATATGTACGGGCCAATTATTTCAATGGCCGTGGCCATCATTTTATTTGAGGGCAGCTTACAGCTTGATGTGAGAGAGATCAGGGATCTTGGAAAACCTGTCTTTAGAATTGTTACCATCGGAGCGTTTATTGCCTGGATTCTTGGCTCTCTTATCGCCCATTTTGTAGCTGGATTATCCCTGCCGGTTGCCTTTGTTATTGGAGGATTGTTCATTGTGACGGGGCCAACCGTCATTCTTCCTTTACTAAGACAGGCTAAATTAAAACCCCGGCCTGCTAAGATCTTAAAATGGGAAGGAATTATCGTGGACCCGATCGGCGTTCTTCTGGCCCTGTTTGCATTTGAGATTATCCTTTACTTTACGGATGAGTCCGTTACGCTTCCAACCCTCCTTCTTTATTTTGGTGCAGCTGCCTTTGCTGCGCTGCTCGGCTGGGGATGCGGCAGAGGGATGGGCTGGATGTTTAAAAAGGGATATATACCCGAATTTTTAAAATCACCCGTGTTATTCGCAGTTGTTTTACTTTGCTTTACACTCGCTGATGAAGTGATGCACGAAACGGGTCTTCTTTCCGTTACCGCGATGGGAATGACACTTGCCAATATGCATATTGCCTCTATGGAAAACATGAGGCATTTTAAAGAAAATATATCAGTGCTTTTTATCTCAACGATTTTCATAATGCTGACGGCTTCCATTCAGATTGAAACCTTCACTGAAATTCTTAATCCGGCGATTATCGGGTATGTGCTGCTGATGCTCTTTGTCGTTCGACCTTTGTCCATCTGGCTGTCTACAATCGGAACCGATCTGTCCTGGCAGGAAAAAACGCTCGTAGGATGGATTGCGCCAAGGGGAATTGTTGCACTGACGGTATCTGGATATTTTGCTTCTGTTCTGTTTGATACAGGCTTTGAGGATGCCCGTTTGCTTACGGCGTTAACCTTTGCTCTTGTGTTTGCTACGGTATGTGCCCACGGCTTTTCCATTGGGTGGGTAGCCCGCCGCTTGAAACTGGCAAACGACAGCAAGCCAGGCATTATAGTGGTCGGCGGCAATTTGTTTACCAGAGAACTGGTTAAAACATTAAAAGGAATGGAGATTCCGGCGCTGCTGGTGGATTCTTCGTGGAAAAAAGTGGTCAAAGCAAGACAAAGCGGCCTTTCTACTTTTCATGGGGAGATTTTATCTGAACAGACTGAATACAGTCTTGATATGACACCCTATGAAAGCATTGTTGCTGGTACAGAAAGTGATGCCTATAATGCGCTGATTTGCTCTACTTTCACTCCTTCTATCGGTGCTAAGCATTTATTTCAGGTTGCTTCAGAAAGAGACCTGGCCTCCAGTCATGAGAGGTTGACGCATACCGTCGGCGGAAGAATTTTGTTTAACGAAACCGCAACGCTGCAAAAGCTTATTTCTCAGTTGGAGAGCGGCTATGTATTCAGAAAAACAATGATAACGGAACAGTACAGCTATGAGCAATTTAAAAAAGAAATAGATGAAGAAGATACCATTATTGGGGTTCTTAAAACATCAGGTAATTTTGAGCCATTTGCTACTGACACGGAAATAGCTGTAGTGGCAGGCGACACAATGGTGCGAATTTCTTCAGCTTCAAGAGAAAAAGAAAAAATCAGTCAAAAATCAAAGAAAGCCTTGAGGAAAAACGGGGGTTCTGACTAATCTGTATATAAACGAGCAGCAGCTTTCTACCATTGCTAAAACGAGGTTGGGACAAAACTCAAAAAAGTTTAATAAGCGATGAAGTATTTATAAGTAGTAAGAGATTAACTGGAGGCTGGGACATAACTCATAAAAGTTTAAAAAAAAGGACATATTTAGTACTAGTAGTAGGTGAGCGGAGCGGAAGGTGGCGACTCCAGCAGGATATGACGGCAAGCTGAGACTTTACAGGGCAAGGCCCTGAAAAGGCTCAGCGCCGTCCCTGCGGAAAGCGTCCGCCTGAAGCGAAGTGAACCGGTCGTAGAGCTTGAGACACTTATGTCCCAAGCTCTCTTCTTTTTTACTGCTTAAGATTTTATCGTCTGTTCCCCCGTTATGTTCAAGCCTTTTTCCATGATACAATAGACAGCATGAACACACGGACAGAAAGGATTTTTAAAATGAAAAAAACAGTCGTATTAGCAGAAAAACCATCTGTTGGAAGAGATATTGCACGCGTTCTGAAATGCAATAAAAAGGGGAACGGGTATCTTGAAGGAGACCGCTATATCGTGACATGGGCACTTGGACATCTGGTCACCCATGCGGACCCTGAAGGATATGGAAAAGAATATCAATCCTGGCGCCTCGAGGATCTGCCTATTCTTCCAAACCCAATGAAGCTTGTAGTCATTAAACAAACAGGCAAACAGTTTCAAGCTGTCAAACAGCAGCTTTTGAGACAGGATGCAGGAGAGATTGTGATTGCCACAGATGCCGGGCGGGAAGGTGAACTCGTTGCCAGATGGATCATCGAAAAAGCAAATGTAAAAAAGCCGATCAAACGCTTGTGGATTTCTTCAGTTACCGATAAAGCAATCGAGCAGGGCTTTCGCTCATTAAAGGACGGCAAGGGGTATGAATCACTTTACGCTTCAGCAGTCGCACGTGCGGAAGCAGACTGGATCATGGGCATTAATGCAACCCGTGCACTTACCACCAAATACAATGCCCAGCTTTCTACTGGAAGAGTGCAGACACCTACAATTGCCATGATTGCAGAGAAGGAAGAAGAAATTCAGCGCTTTCGGCCTCAATCCTATTACGGTATCCAGGTGAAAACAGACGACTTTACTCTTCAATGGCAGGATCAGAACGGGCAGACAAGGACCTTTGATCAATCAAAAGTCCAAACGATCATGAACAAGCTGAAGGGCAAGCAGGCGGTTATTCAGGAAGTAAAGAAGACACCTAAAAAAACGTATGCTCCTGCTTTATACGATTTAACAGAATTACAGCGGGATGCACATAAACGCTATCATTTTTCTGCAAAAGAAACACTGTCCATTTTGCAGCGGCTGTATGAGCAGCATAAGCTTGTGACCTATCCGAGAACAGACTCCCGCTTTTTAACATCCGATTTGCTTGAAACACTGCCCGACCGTTTAAAAGGAATGCAGGTGAAGCCTTACGCTTCTCATGCTGCTAAACTTCTGCGTACGTCAATTAAATCCAGCAGCAGGTTTATCAATGATGCCAAAGTAACCGACCATCATGCGATCATTCCTACGGAGGAGCGGCTCTTGCCGGATGTACTGAGTGACAAGGAGTGGAAACTTTACGATCTGATCGCCACCCGCTTTCTTTCTGTCCTGCTGCCTGCTTACGAGTATGAACAGACCATTATTTCAGCGGACATCGCAGGTGAAAAATGGACAGCGAAAGGAAACATTCCGACTGTGACTGGCTGGAAATCGGTCTTTGATGCCGGTGAAGAAGAGGAGCAGGGGGATGTCAAAGCGCAGAAGCTTCCGGACGTGAAAAGAGGAGAAGTTTACAGCGTGAAAAAATTCGTCGAGACAACGGGTGAAACCAAGCCCCCTGCACGTTTTAATGAAGCGACACTCCTGTCAGCCATGGAAAATCCAAAAGCGTATATGAAAAATGAAAAGAAAGAATTGGTAGAAACGCTTGGAGAAACAGGAGGTTTAGGAACAGTCGCGACACGTGCAGACATCATTGAGAAACTGTTTAACAGCTTTTTAATTGAAAAAAGAGGGCAGGAAATCGTGATCACGTCTAAAGGAAAACAGCTTTTAGAGCTGGTTCCCGAGCCATTGCGATCCCCTGTTTTGACAGCGCAGTGGGAGCAAAAGCTGGCTTCCATTGCAAAAGGGACGCTGAAAAAGAAGGACTTTCTTACTGAAATGACGGCTTTTACAAAAGAAATTGTTCAATCGATTAAAAATAGTGATGCTAAATTTAAGCACGATAATGTAACTGGGACTCATTGTCCAGATTGCGGCAAACTCATGCTTGAAGTGAAGGGCAAAAAAGGCAAGATGCTCGTTTGCCAGGACCGGGAATGCGGTCATCGTAAAAACATTGCAAAAGAAACGAATGCAAGATGTCCAAATTGCCGCAAAAAACTGCAGCTTCGCGGAGAAGGAGAAAGCCAGACCTTTAGCTGCGTGTGCGGATACAGAGAAAAGATGTCTGCTTTTCAAAAGCGCAGAAAACAATCTTCAGCAAGCAAAGCCGGAAAAAAAGATGTGGCAAACTACATGAAAAAGCAAAACAAAGAAGAACCTGTAAACAGTGCACTTGCAGATGCCCTCAAAAATTTAAAATTGTAGATAGTACCATAATGGCCTGAAAAAACCGGTGGAACTGCCCTTTGAGGACAGTTCCACCGGTTTTTATTTCGTAAAAACGTTGGGTCCACTATTAGCATATGGACCTACTACCATTCGTTAGCTTACCACTCTGTGTATGAACATAATCAGTTCCACTCTCACAATTATCTTTATTTTCCCATCGAATCACATACTTATTCCATTCGCGGCTTATGGATATGATTTCAACTTTTCCGATGTCCACTGTACGATTTTCAATGATAATCTGTTTTGCTTCACTCTCAGAAATTTTCGGGTTTGAAAAGCCGGTGCATCCGCTCAATAGTGGGAGCGTAAAAATAAAGATTATTAAAATAGCAGATCGTTTCATTAAATCCGCCTCCAACTTTTTTTAAATTAGACGGAGAACCTATTAATGCCGTTACATTTTTCTCCAATGAATGCAGGTTCATTGCTCCAGCTTTAAAAGGAAAATCGTCTGTCTGAAACGTTAGTTAAATTTCCCCTTCATCACATAAATAGCATCATACTGCTTTAATAGAGCAGCATTTGCATCCGGGTCTTCAAAATAGCTTTCTGCTAAGGAACTCACAATATCATCATTGGAATAAGCAAAATACGATAAAATTATTTCGCCTTCAATTGGGAGGGTTTCTTCACCATACTCTGCTGAAATTCTAGATGAATCCTCAGGTGGCTCAACTGTGAAAGACGTACTTCCATTGCCATCCTCGTTGGTTACACTAAGGTTTATGGATAGAAGGCTTTTATCCGGATCTTCCAAATACACGTCATTAGAACTGAATATAATGGACCCTTCCTCACTAACAGAAACGATAACGTTTGCAACGTTTTTAATTAACTCTCCATTTTCATATTCTTCAATCCATAGATTAAGTTCACTAAACTCGTCCCCAGCAGTGTAATCGAAGATAGAGTAATGGTTGGATGATGCAGACAAAATGGATTTTTCCCGGTCACTTAGTTCAGCTTTGCGCACCGTATTCATTTCATCTTCATTGCAGGCGTTTAAAAGGGGAATAGCAGCCAATAGCGAAATCAGCAATCGTTTTTTCATAAAGTTCCTCCTATGACAATATATCCTTATATTATCATAGGAGGAAATTTTATGAATTGTATAAATAAAATAAAAAACCTCCGGATCCAGTCAAAGCATGACTAGTTCCGGAGGACATGATTAATAGGATTCGGCTTGCTTATCAGCCCTTTTGTACAGCACGGAGAAAAATGCTGCAGTGAGAAGAGACAGCAGGCTTAAAACGATAAATAAATTGCTGTAAATAACATTCAGCCCGCTTTCAGATAGAAAATTAAAACGGGTTGTCACACCTTCAATTTCAAGCACCGCTCCAAAGATTGCGCTTGAAAAAGCACCGCCCATAAAGTTCAACAAATTAAACAGTCCGATTCCAACCCCGTTCTGCTCAGGGGAAAGGGTAGTGGTTAATAGGTCGGCTGTAGAGCTTTGAATTAACGGGAAACCAATATAGGCTACCAGCATGCACAATGAAATAATCCAGGCCACACTGCCCGCAAAAGTGGAAATGAGCAAACAGCCTGCTGCGATAAGAATCAGTGCAGTTTTTACGACTGGAACACCGCCTTTTTGGTCAATCACCCGTCCGCCGTATTGACCGAGGATTCCGCTTATGATGGCGCCTGGAAAGAGCACCATTCCAATTCCAATCGTAGACAATGCATTTAAATCTCTCAGCATAATCGGAATGACAAAGATCAGACCAAACAAACACGCAGTACCAAAAAAGCTTGAAAACACCGTAACGGTATAGCGCTTGTTTTTAAGAATAGAAGGCTGAATAAAAGGTTCCTTTGCTTTCACTGTCCGCCAGATAAAAAGAGCAGCGAATAAAGCGAAAGCGAGTAATAATCGTGCATCAAACGTTGTAATAAAAAACAGCAGTGAAGCAGCTGTCAGCGCAACAAGAGCTGCACCGGGCAAATCCACAGAACCGTATTTTCTCTCTTCCTGCGGCAGCCATTTGCGGAATAACGGAATGGATAAAGCGGCAAGCATGGAAAATAGAAATAGATATCTCCAGCTGAATGCTCCGCCAATTATTCCGCCCAAAATAGGACCGACTCCTGAGGCAAAGGCAACCGTTGACGCGACGTAGCCAAAAATTTTTCCTCTGCTGCTTGGCATAAAGCGGGAGGGAATAATAAAAGAAAGAGCGGGAATGCTCGCACCGCCCATGGCTTGAAGCATTCGTGCCAAAATTAGCACCTCAAAGCTTGGGGACACTAAGCCAAGAAAAGCTCCCAGGGAAAACAAAGCAATACCAAAAGTAAAAAGTGTACGGATCGGAAATAAGTCTGCGAGTTTTCCGTACATTAAAGATCCGATCGCAAAAACTAAAATGTAGCCGGTCATCACCCAGCTGACCTGTGACGGGGATAAATCAAATTCCGCTGATATATCGGGAATCGCCACATTAAACATCGTGCCGTTCATGACGGTAAATGCTAATATTAAACAAACCAGGAATGTCAGTTTCTTCTTTTGGGAATCCGGCACTTCGTTTGTATGATTGAATTGATTTTTCATAATAAACCGCCTTTTTAACTCGTATAGTACTGTAAATTATTTCGATAGCCAAAATAATCATAAAGGGTTTTATGAAGGATGTAAAACGTATGACACCAAAAACGCCTAAGTAAAACAATTCAAAAAACGGGGTGAAGAAATGGTGAAAAAAGCAAAAACAAATGCGATGAGGAAGCTCGATGCCCAGAAAATCCCTTACAGTATTCTAGAATATGAGATAGCAGACCATCTGCTTGATGGAGTATCGGTGGCGCAAAAAATCAACAGGCCGGCAGAAGCCGTTTACAAAACATTGGTTACCCAATCACCTGACAAGCAATACTACGTTTTTTTGGTTCCCGCTGAAAAGGAACTTCATTTAAAAAAAGCAGCACGCACTGCAGGTGAGAAAAAACTGGAGATGATTCCGGCAAAAGAACTTTTAAAAGTGACAGGCTACATAAAAGGCGGTTGCTCACCTATTGGGATGAAAAAAAAGTTTCCAACCTTTGCAGCAAAGCCGGTTATTAAAGAGGACATAATGATTGTCAGTGCCGGGCAGATTGGGATGCAAATCGAATTGAAAGCTGAGGATCTTTTGGACATTACAGAAGCAAAGGAAGCAGACATTGTGTAAAAAGCCTCTTCCAGGGGAAAGGTTTAACCAAAGGCAGAAAGGGTATTAATTCTTCTGTAGACGTAATTAGAGGAGGAGATAACAAATGAGTTTATTTTACAAAGAATTTTCAAATGATGAAGAAGTGGTAAACGCAGTTAACTCCATTAAAACAAGAGGCGTAAATGAAGATACGATTTATGTCGTGACTCATGATGATGACCGTACAAAGCGTGTGGCTAATAATGCTGATGCAAACACGGTTGGAGCATCTGACGTAGGCTTCGGAACGGCAGCGAAGAATGTTTTCCGTAAAAAAGGGGACGAGCTTCGTGCACAGTTTGAAAAGCTTGGATTTACACAAGCTGAAGCTGATACCCTTGAAGACAAGCTTGACCAAGGTAAAATTATTGTCGTTGTGAAGGATGCTCCTGCAGGTTTCACAATCTAAAAGACTAAGATAAGCCCCGGATGAAAAGAAATTTTCATCCGGGGCTTTTGTATGCAAACGAAAGCCTTTTTGATGGGAATTTCTGATAGGATATAAGTAAAACATAAGGGCTGATGAATTTGAAAGAGGTCGTAGGAAAGTGTGCAGGATGTGGGGAAGATGTGGTATGCAGAGACGGCTTTTTTGAAGGAGAGATCGAGCGAGGTGCCTCCTTTTGTTTTACTTGTGGCAGACAGCTTCGAGCTGAGTTTACAGAGGAAGAAATGGGGAGTTTTATAGCCGGACTGAATAAAAATCCTGAACAGCATACGGGCTACTTCGGAACAGAGGCAAAGGAAGTGATCGACACACTCAAGACTGATTTTTCAGATCTTGCATGTAAAGATTCCTTTGCTGTGTTAAAAGAAAATGGAAAGATCATCGCAGCCCTTGGAGCAGATTGGGACCAGGACTCAGCCACCGGTGAACTGTGGGGTCCCTACAGTCTCGCGTCTGGTGAACAATGGCAGAAGGATGCAAGCAGGCTTTGGAGAATCCTGCAGCACAAGATTAATCAAAATGGAACGTGGCACGGCTTTTATAATGTACAAAACCAGCAGGCCATTCAATGGATCAGCCTGTTAGGCGGAAAACTCAAAAGCCGGGAAGTCATTCTTCAGGTTCTACCTGAGGAATTAAAGCCAAGCGAAAAAGAAAGCGTAGAGGAGTTTACCGAATTATATACAGAAGAATTTAAGAGCTTGCATCTAAAGGTTTTTCCAGATAGCTATTTTTCCAGTGGTGATATTCTGAGCCGCAAAAACGATCGCAATCGTTTATTTGTAATAGAGAAAAATCAGCGGCTGGCCGGGTATGTGTATGTAGAAGCAAACCCATCTCACAATGAAGGTTCCATTGAATACATTGCGGTGAACCCTGAATTCAGGGGAATGGGAATGGGTGAGGCTCTTTTAAAACGGGCAGCAGCATTTCTTTTTCAAGACATGAATGCGAAAGAAATCTCCATTTGCGTCAATGCCGGGAATGAAGCGGCGATCCATTTGTATAAAAAAGTCGGCTTCAGCGAAAAGCACCGGCTTGAATTCTATAATTTTTAAAATAGAGACAACATGATTATTTCTCCAAACAAAAAGTATGGTAAAGTGAGGCAATCGTTTTTAATATGTAAAGTTGAAAGAAGGAAGATAGATGAAGCAGCATTATGGAGTAAGGTGGACTTTTTTTCTTACGGGTCTGGTTATTTTAGCGCTTGGAATTACGCTGACCATTAAAGGACAAAAGCTGGGCATCAGTCCATGGGATGTTCTGCATCTGGGTTTGTTTTGGCAGTTTGGCTTAACAGTAGGGACCTGGTCGATTATTATGGGGCTGTTAATTATTGCGGCAGTGGTTGTGATTACAAAAAAACCACCGCGAATCGGTGCCATTTTAAATATGCTGCTCGTCGGACTATTCATCGACATTTTCAACTGGATCATTCCCGAGCCTGAATCATGGGCAGGAATCATCGCCATCTTTTTACTCGGCATCGTCGTCATGGGCTGCGGAGTAGGAATCTATGTGTCTGCTAATCTTGGAGCGGGGCCAAGAGATTCGGTCATGATGTTAATTGTAGAAAAAACCGGCTGGAAAATCAGCAGGGTGCGAAGCGGAATTGAGCTCGTCGTCCTGGCAGCCGGTTTCAGCTTAGGGGGGCCAGTAGGTATTGGCACGGTGGTTGCGGCCCTCTGTGTCGGTTCAGTTGTCCATCTTTCACTGCCGCAAAGTCAGATGCTGCTTGGCCGGTTAACTCAAGAGAATCACTCAGCAGACGAGCCGCGTTTTGCTGGGAGAAAAGGCTGAAACTTCAGCATCAAACAACAAAATGATTGCCGTATTATCCAAGCAATCCAGTTGGAATAATGAATACACTTACTGTAGACTGAAGAAAATGTAATGTCAGGAGTGGTTCTGTGTACGATTTTATTCGGACGGATGAACAGCGCGCAATGGTTGAAGAGCTGAAGCGGCTGTTGCCCGCCTTTAAACAAAGAGAGCCGGAGTTAAGTAAACTTCATTCGGTGCCCACCGAAAATATAAAGGATCTTATTCATACAAACTATCATACATTAACGGTTCCTGAAGAATTCGGAGGCCAGGGCAAGGGGCTATATGACTTTATTTTAGCGCAGGAAACGATTGCAGGTGGAAGTGGCGCTACCGCTCTATCCATCGGTTGGCACGGAGGTGCTTTACTGGAATGGAGTGAACTTCGCCACTGGAAAGAAGACGCATTTTCCTGGCTTTTACCGAAAATTGCAGATGGAGCACTTATCAACACAGCAGCCACTGAAAAAGGAGCAGGAAGCCCAACCCGCGGTGCTTTGCCAAGGACAACAGCTGCTGAAAAAGAGGGTCACTGGGTGATCAATGGGGAAAAATCCTTTACCTCTCTTGCACCGCTAATTGACTATTTTCTGGTTACCGCGACGATTGCCGGCACCGAAAATGTAGCGACCTTTATTGTTCCAGGCACTGCAGAAGGTGTTTCCATTAAAGAAACCTGGGACAGTGTAGGAATGCGGGGGACGGCAAGTCATGATCTTGTGATGCAGGAGGTAATCGTTCAGAAGAATCATTTACTGAAGGAACATGCCGCTTTTAAACGTGCTGCTTCACCGGGCTGGCTGCTTCATATACCTGCCTGCTACATTGGCATTGCCGGTGCAGCAAGAGAAGAAGCGGTGTCGTTTGCTGCGGGGTATGTCCCTGCCTCATTAGGAGAGCCAATCGGAAATCTTCCGACCATTCAACAGCAGATTGGGGAAATCGATATTGAACTGACGAGCGCCCGGCAAATTCTGTATCATGCAGCGCTGGCCTATGAAGAAGCAGCTGACAAAGAAGGGGTAAAGGACCTTCTTCAATCTGCAAAAGTAACCATAACAAATTCAGCCATTTCAATAGTAGATAAAGCCATGCGGATTGTAGGGCCTTCAGGTATGTCAGCATCAAGTCCGATGCAGCGGTTTTACAACGACGTCAGAATGGGCATCCATAACCCGCCGATGGAAGACATGGTAAAAGCCTCTCTTGGCAGCGGGGCCATCAAATCCCATCAGGATCGTGATGTGTAAAGTGCAGGGAATTTAAAAAGCAAAATCATACGAAGATTAACGGGCGCCTTCATCGACGGATGAAGGCGCCCATTATTTTTCTTTAAAAGGCAGAAAGAGAAGTGCAAGAAAGCTCAACCAGTCTCTAGTAGCTTAAATTCCAAAAAAACTGAGCTGCTTCATTTATGTTTCCGAATCAATTCCAAGTCTGTTGAGCCCTGAGATCAGGCAAAGAAAATTGAAGTTTTTTCAATGGCAGCAGGAGTGGACATGATTGAATAAACGAAGGAAATTAAGACATTATCTATTGGTAGTATGATGTGAGCGGAGCGGAATGCGGCGACTCCTGCAGGATATGACGGCAAGCTGAGCCTTTACAGGGCAACGCCCTGAAATGGCTCAGCCCTCTCTGCGGAAAGCTTCCGACTGAAGAGCAGCGAACCGGTCAAAAGCTTTTTATTATGTACATTAAGGTGGAAACATTCCTGGACTATACTCTAAAAGTTAATCTGTATTGCCAGAAGCAGTTTCAAAATAAGTCTCATCGCTATTATTGAAAATTCTAATCACATCGTAATCTTTATCGGGCTTCACTTCATAGTACAATTGATTATCAATTGGGGATGAATAATCAGTCGTGGTATCGGTATCGTAGAAAAGGTTTAATGTGCTTCCATCTGCTTCTACTTTGAAATTAGTAAAGAACTCAGCCTCATCCCCCTGTTTAACGTTGAATCCATTTAAATAAACGATAATGGAATCATTCTCTTCATCGTTATATAGATGAACCCCGTTTTCATCCTTCACCATCGAAAAAAACGTCTGAACATCTTTTGTAAGTTCATTTTTTTCTTTAGCAGAATAGTTTAATTCCTCATTGTTATCACATGCATACAAAATTCCAACCGTTATCAATATGAAACAAATTGGTTTTATCAATGTGCTCCCCTGACGTGATGAAAATATCAACAGCCGACCTGTATGTGTTTCGACAGACAGGATCACATTTCCTTTTTTCACCATTAAATAATAGTTAAGATTTCTAATAATTTAACAGCATAAAGCTTCCTGTAGCTCATATACATTTAGGTAGATTGAATGGTATGGAGGGATGCAATTTGACCGGAAAAATCCGTCATTATTTCGCGGGTGGCAATACTGCAAAAGGGTTTCACCATTTTTTTGACTCAAATTTTGCCTCACTCAATAGATTATGGATTTTAAAAGGCGGACCTGGCACTGGAAAGTCAACACTTATGAAGCAGATTGGCCATATGTGGCTTGAAAAAGGATATGACGTAGAATGGATTCATTGCTCATCAGATCCTGATTCCCTTGATGGCGTAATCATTCCTTCTCTGAAAGTTGGTTTAGTAGATGGAACAGCACCGCACATCGTTGAACCCACTGCACCTGGCGCTAAAGAAGAATATGTGAACCTGGGCGAGGCATGGGAACGAAAAAAACTTGTTCAGCATCTTGAAGAAGTGGAACAATACAATAGAAAAATAGATGAATGCTATAAAGAGGCTTATTCAAGTTTTGCTGAGGCGCTGCTGATTCACGATGAATGGGAAGACATTTACATCGGAAATCTCGATCGAAAAGCAGCAAATCAACTTTCACAAAGCTATATAGACGATCTCTTTAGCGACGTCAGCCTGAATAAGAAGGCGGAGGTTAAACATCGGTTTCTGGGCGCTGCCACTTTTAAGGGAGCCGTCGATTATGTTCCGAACCTGACCTATGGACTTACGAAACGGTATTTTATCAAAGGAAGGCCGGGGACTGGGAAATCGACTTTCTTGAAAAAAGTGGCTAAAAAAGCCGAAAACCTGGGTCTTGATGTGGAGATTTACCATTGCGGGTTTGATCCTGAAAGTCTTGATATGGTGATTGTACGCGAGCTGGGGTTTGCGATTTTTGACAGCACCGCGCCGCATGAATACTTTCCCGAAAGAGACGGAGATGAAATTATAGACACATACGACAAAATGATTCGTAAAGGAACAGATGAAGAATATGAACTCATAATTCAGGAGATTCGCAAGCGCTACACAGATAAAATGAAAGAAGGAACAGCCAGTTTGAAAAGAGCAAAGTACTTGCATGATGAGCTGGAATCGATTTATATTCAAGCGATGAATTTTGAGCAAGTGGAAAAAATTCAGCAGTCCATCCATGAGCAGATATGTGAAATAGCTCAAACCCAATAGCCTGTTTAGCGGAGAAGCGTCCGTCTGAAGCGCAGCGAAGGGGTCAAAAAGCCTGAGACAATTTTGTCTCAGGCTGTATCTTTGTGCAAATTATTTTTTTCTGTTCCATGATTTTTGGTCATCTCATCGTTTGAAGCAGCTGCTGGTACGCTGTGGCTTCATCCATATTTCCTGTTTCACGGTAAAGAGTAAACAGCCATTTTACGGGAACGGGATCGTCCGGTTTCAGCTCCATTTCGTAGCTGAAGGAATCAATCGCTTCGCCTTTTAAGCCGAGGCTGTAATAAAGCTCTCCAGCCTGGGCCTGTTTGTCCGGGTCCTCAGCACAGGCGACGAGATTTTTGACTTTCTGATGAATGGGCAGGTGGCATTGTACTTCTTCTAAAGGCTGCAGCCAATTTAGTAAATAGGGAAGGTCATGTGTTTTGCTTAATACGGGTATGCAGGCGGTCAGCAAAAGATCCAGATCGTGTTTTTCATCTTTCAAAATCGGAATCAGCACCATGCTGAGTTGTTCAATCGGAAGGCTGTGGTCCCATTTAACAAGGGGAATGGCTTCTTTTACACTCCGGATATCCTGAGGTTCAAGGGGGAATGGATGCTCAATCAGCGTTGTCATGGCTTCTTCCCACTCTTGAAGGCGGATGCATTGTCTGAATGCTTCCTTATGGATATACGGACGAGGTGCTTTAGCCATGTGAAGCAGCAGATTTTTTTGCTCGTTTTGATCAAACAGCTTTTTTGCCTGGTCCAGGAAGAAAGGAAATGTTTCTTCTTGATCTGCGAGCTCATGTTCTTCCGTTATCAGAGCAAAGGCTGAGAGTGAGAAGGCTGGATTTAAGCCGTATGATTCAAGCCACTGATTGCGATGGTCAGAGCTGCTTCGTTTTTTCCAAAGCATCCACTCTAAAGTGGCAGGATCTGATTGAGCGAGTGAAGGGGATAAGGTTTCATACTTACGGTGGTAAGAAGAGAAAGAGGCATCCTGTTTGGTTCGGGCAACCCATTCATGTTCAGGGAATGTGTTCTCTAATGAAAGAAGAACTGAATAGGCTTTGCCCCATTTGCCATCCCTGCGGTAATCATAGTACGAATCACGCATGACTTTAAATAATTTTTCCTCCTGTATGAGGGCATCAAGACAGCTGAAGATAATTGAAACCTCCAGGGGAGAAAAGTGTTTTTTGCTCCAGGAAAGAAGCTCTGTCAACGAGCGGTTCTTAAGGGTTTCATGCTGCTCTGTAAGCTTTGAAGCAAGGGGATGCGGACATAAAAAAACAATTCCTTTTGTCATCGCCTGTTGAAGATAACTGCCTCGCTTTGAGCGGGTTACCTTTTTGGCGGCAAGGAATTGTTGCCTGTAAAAATATGCGTGATAAAGTGCTCCGTCAGCTGACCGGGCTTCTAAAATCATACAGGGAGAATGAAATGCCACTCGTGTGGGGGTGAGGCTGGTTTTGCGGTTGCCTTTTTCCATTAGGGTGATCGTGGTAAGACGGTTCATCCAAATCCCTCCTTTGATAAGTTAACCATATCACACTTACATAAAAAATAGGAAACTAAATGCTGGAAAACAAAATGACATAGGCGATAATTGTCCGTATCAAGTAAACATGTTAAACTGATTACGGGTAAAAAGAGCAAAATCGTGTAAAAAATCACCTTTACTGTATATGTCAAAAGGACAAATGTCCAATTCCCGAATAATGTAGGAGGAATGAAAATGGCTAAAATATTGAATCGATTTCTGGAAGACAATTTAAACGAACTGAAAGATCAAGGGCTCTACAATGAAATTGACCCTGTAGAAGGACCAAACGGGGCTAAAATTAAAATTGCCGGTAAAGAGCTTATCAATCTTTCATCTAATAATTATCTTGGCCTAGCGACGAATGATCATCTTAAAGAAATTGCAAAAAAAGCAATCGATCATTACGGTGTTGGGGCGGGAGCAGTCCGGACGATTAATGGGACGCTTGATCTCCATGTGAAATTAGAGGATAAGCTGGCTGAATTTAAAGGAACAGAAGCCGCAATCGCGTTTCAATCCGGCTTTAACTGCAACATGGCTGCCATTTCAGCCGTCATGGATAAAAACGATGCCATACTTTCAGATGAATTGAATCATGCTTCTATTATTGATGGCTGCCGTCTGTCACGCGCGAAAGTTATCCGCTTCAACCATTCAGATATGGAAGACTTGCGTGCAAAAGCAAAAGAAGCAACTGAATCTGGTCAATACAATAAAGTGATGGTCATTACAGACGGTGTTTTTTCAATGGATGGGGATGTTGCGAAACTTCCTGAAATTGTGGAGATTGCGAAGGAATTTGACTTAATCACCTATGTGGATGACGCTCACGGATCAGGCGTTATGGGTAAAGGCGCCGGAACGGTTAAGCATTTTGGTCTTGCCAAAGAAGTGGATTTCCAAATGGGAACCTTGTCTAAAGCGATTGGCGTAGTAGGGGGATATGTGGCAGGAACGCAGGATCTTATCGATTGGCTCAAGGTTCGTTCACGTCCATTCTTATTTTCAACTTCACTGACTCCAGGTGATACAGCAGCCATCACCGAAGCGCTGCAAATGCTGATCGACAGTACAGAGCTTCATGATAAGCTGTGGGAAAACGGCGATTATTTAAAAGCGGGATTGAAAAAGCTTGGCTTCAATATTGGGGACAGCGCCACACCGATTACACCTTGTATCATTGGCGATGAAAAGCTGACCCAGCAATTCAGCAAGCGTTTAAGCGAAGAAGGAGTGTATGCTAAATCCATCGTATTCCCTACCGTTCCAAGAGGTACAGGACGTGTTCGGAATATGCCGACTGCAGCCCATTCTAAAGAAATGCTTGACGAGGCACTGGCAGTTTATGAAAAAGTAGGGAAAGAATTAAAGATCATCGAATAAATTATTGAAGATCAAGCAGCTTTTTCAGCAGCATGATTTTACAGAGAAAACAACAGCCTTGCGTACAAATGAAAGGATCCTTTTATTTGTACGCAAGGGTTTTTAACGTGGACTAGATTTTGCTGTAAAACGGCAGGTTATCATTTTAGAACTCTATTTCCAATAAAAAAATATTTTATTTGTCCTTCTGGTATAAACATTTAGTGGTGAATATGATAGATTAAAGGTGGATATATCATTTAAAACCGCTCATTGTATTCCTATGAAGGACAGTTGTCCTTTCCGTAGGAAGACATGCTTATGATATTTGCAAGAGGAGGATGAAGTCATGAAGAAAATATTAGTAACAGGAGCACTTGGACAAATCGGCTCTGAGCTGATCACCAAGCTTCGTAAGGAATATGGGGCAGATTCAGTCATTGCTTCAGATATCCGCTCGGCTGACAATGAAGTAGTCAATGGAGGACCATTTGAACTTCTTGATGTGACAAACGCTGAGCAAATGAATGCCATTGCGAAAAAATATAATGTGGATACGTTAATGCATATGGCTGCTTTGCTGTCAGCCCGTGCAGAGCAAACGCCGCAGCTTGCCTGGAACCTGAATATGGGAGGTCTTGTCAACGCGCTTGAAGTAGCACGCGAACAAAATCTTCAGTTTTTTACTCCAAGCTCCATCGGTTCATTTGGTCCGGACACACCTAAAGCAGGCACGCCTCAGGATACATTGCAGCGTCCGACTACCATGTATGGGATTAATAAAGTAGCAGGAGAACTGCTGTGTGACTATTACTATAGCCGTTTTGGCGTAGATACGCGAGGCGTTCGTTTTCCTGGATTGATTTCATATGTAACACCGCCGGGTGGAGGAACAACAGATTATGCAGTTGAGATCTTTTATGAAGCATTAAAAGGCGGACGGTACACTTCTTTCCTTAGAGAAGGAACGTACATGGATATGATGTATATGCCAGATGCGCTTCAGGCAATTGTTGATTTAATGGAGGCGGATCCTTCAAAGCTGATTCATAGAAATGCCTTTAATGTAACGGCCATGAGCTTTGAGCCTGAGCAAATTGCTGCTGAAATTAAAAAGCATCTGCCGTTTTTTCAAATGGACTATAACGTGGATCCTGTCCGCCAGGCGATTGCCGACAGCTGGCCGAATTCAATTGATGCATCCGCTGCTCGGGCAGAGTGGGGCTTTACCACCACCCATGATCTCACATCCATGACAGAAGATATGCTGAAGAAGCTAAAAACAACGATCATGAGCTAATAAAAGAGGTTGCAACAAAACGCTAAAAAGTTTAAAGAATGTGTAAGTATTTATCAATAGTATGAGGTGAGCGGAGCGAAAGGTGGGACTCCAGCAGAATATAACGGTTGCTTAAGACTTCGCAGGGCATCGCCCAAGAAGGTTTTGCCCCGTCTCTGCGGAAGCGTCCGCCTGAAGCGAAGTGAATCGGTCAAAGAGCTTGAGACATTTTTGTCTCAAGCTTTTTTATATGATTCAGCAAAAAATGTCCTATAAAAATAGGCAATATTTAAATTAGAGTTAAATTAAACCAATAATTTTCATTTCCTTCTTTTACTACAAAATTCGACATGTTATGATGGAGTGGAGCACATTGTTCTTTACTAAGTACGAAAACTAAAACAGCATGATGGGCAGGTGTTATATTCCTTGCATTCCTATACATTGACTCATATCAGAACTCTTCTTACACTTTTTATTCTCATAGTGGTTATTCAGGTTGCACTAATGGTTTCAAGTTTAAATAACTTTATAAATCAACTAAACCATCAAATTATAGAAATCCTTCTTTTACTATTGCTGATCTCTGCAGCAGCTCTCATCCTTTATCAATATACCAAAGTAAAAAAATTCTTTGGAGAATTGGAGAGGAAGAATTAAAAATGACGGCATTGATGCAATCGATGCCAGATTTTGTATGCTTCAAGGACGGCCAGGGACGAT
>NZ_JARUIU010000050.1 GCF_029667115.1 Jeotgalibacillus sp. ET6
GAAGAAAAGACAATAAAATCAACACGATCGCTATGGGGTAAATCATGACCAGCAGCGGAACTTTAAAAGACCTGCAGGCATTTCTTCGTTAAACGCTGCTTCGAGGATCAGAGTCCAAAACACCTATGAATATCAGTTCCGGTTTCGGGAACATGCAAAAACATCTTATAAATGAATTTTGTATATAAATGAGCGCCTGCTTCACGCAGAGTCAGTACTTAACACTCATGTCAGAAGCTGTAAGCAAGCTCAAGCATTTGGTACGTAGGTATATGGCTGGATCAGACCG
>NZ_JARUIU010000051.1 GCF_029667115.1 Jeotgalibacillus sp. ET6
GCCATCCTCAATGGAAGCAACAGGGAGGGCCTGTGGCGCACCCTCACGGGAGAAGAGTGGGAGTATGTGCTTTTCCAGCGCAACACCTCATCGGGTGTTCGATATGCTAAGGCAAGGGTGGATCACTTCAACGGGATCATACTATTACCCGACGACTGGAACCCGAAAACCGAAAGCCTTCACAACGTCAACCAAAACGAAACCGAGTTCGGCTACAATTCAATCGATTCCACACGGTGGAACCTGATGGAGGCTTCGGGGGCGGTCTTCTTGCCCGCTGCTGGCAGC
>NZ_JARUIU010000052.1 GCF_029667115.1 Jeotgalibacillus sp. ET6
GTGAAATCTCAATTTATTCGTAATCTGTTTATCTTGCAATAGTAAAAGATCGGTAAAGAAATATGAAGCAAAGTAATTCTGTTCGTATTGCTTTTTGTCAATTGTAATCTGTGCCAACCAACTTCGAAACAGATTTGTTTATGCCAATCATCAAAGCAACCGAAAAAATTTCAGGACAGACTTATCAGCAGACAGACAATATAAAATTTACCGGAATATCAATGTCGATGCTTTCTAAAAACTTTGGGAACAAAGAATGATTTGCTAGCCTATTTATCCGAAATTATG
>NZ_JARUIU010000053.1 GCF_029667115.1 Jeotgalibacillus sp. ET6
TCAAATGAAATGGTTCAGCGCGGTCTTAAAGCGCCTTTTCCCATGGTCATAATGACGCGCTGACCGTTTGCAACAAGAGAATCAACATAATCATCGATCTTATTCGCTCATTTGATCTGCAGGTTAATATTCTGCAGGGGAAAATATCCCAGACACAAAACGGAGCTTACGGCATCTCTTCGTCAGCTGTCTGTCGTCACATCCTCACGCTTAAATCTTGCACAAAACAATCCGTCTGCTCTTATACTCATTGACCAGGAATTAGGCCTTTTTATTGGAGTTCTTACT
>NZ_JARUIU010000054.1 GCF_029667115.1 Jeotgalibacillus sp. ET6
GATCCATCAATGATTAACGGGATTGGAAGGTGAAGTACTGACTTACAGCTTGAAGCCATCCTCTAAAGCTGATTTAATCGCGGATAAAATCCAGGAGGAAAAGAATTATGTGTGGATGATAAATTGATTCGTGCAGCCAATGATCTTGGTGAAGATGTGCCGGCAGTAGCTGAACGATTTATCAATGCCTATTTTGAGGATGTGGAAGCGGCTCTCTCTATGTTTTCCATTCCCGAATCTTTTATTAAAAAACATAAATGAGGACAGATTTTTTGAAATAAAAAGAC
>NZ_JARUIU010000055.1 GCF_029667115.1 Jeotgalibacillus sp. ET6
GGGTCGATTTTATAAGCAGACAAGAAAATGAGCTTGGGCCAAATTTGTCCCAAGCTCATTGATCAGTTCGCTGCTCTCCAGACGGACGCTTAACGCATCAACAGGAGTGTGAGATGGTGGTTCATCCTGCTTCGTTTTAGGTGTCGGGGGCAATATGTTTAAGCTTGCCTGCTGCCTCACTCCAGCCAAGATGCTCAAGCAGTAATACACCAGAAAGGATAACCTATCTTAATTCTTCCTTGAAGATGTGGAAAAAAGGGCATATATGGATTTACTGCAATCGTATT
>NZ_JARUIU010000056.1 GCF_029667115.1 Jeotgalibacillus sp. ET6
CTTTTTTTAATTTATTCGAAATTGTTTTATTGTGTTGGTTTGTGGGTTATTTTACATTTTTTTAATTCATATCAATTTGAATTGTGTTTTACTACTTTTTGTTTATTCTTTTTCGGTTCTAAATTTTATTTTTCTTTAATTTTAATGTAATGTTTTTTGTAATTTTAAATATCTCGTGGTGGTGCCTATTTGTTTGTATTTTTCTGGGTCAAATCCGATTCTTTTCTTAGTTATTTTATTTTTTAAACTTTTGGCAACCGCGGGCTTTTTTCGCTATCTCGCGGGCG
>NZ_JARUIU010000057.1 GCF_029667115.1 Jeotgalibacillus sp. ET6
AAATCCAGCGCAGTGAAAATGAATTTATTGATGATGTGCTGCTTTACAAAATGGTCTAATGGCGGATTCAAGGGAAGAGATCGCTTCAAGGAGTTCATGAGATCCTGTACGCAAATCCTCCAAAAACGGATCAAAGGCAAAAGGACATATCTTTCATGGTTAAAATCTGTACTGAAGAAAAAAATGGAAATAATCACACCTAGTACACTGAAGATAAGAAGAACACGTACGAGAGTAACTGCTCGTACCTTGACGGTACCTGACCAGAAAGCCACGGCTAACTACG
>NZ_JARUIU010000058.1 GCF_029667115.1 Jeotgalibacillus sp. ET6
ATGTTAGAAAACTTTCTGAGGGTATCCTGGGGCAAGGGGAATGGTCTGATTTATCTAAAGACCGGCTGACCGCCTGGCAATATGAAATGGGCGGATCGGTCACAGATGCCGATCCGCTGTCTTTGACCGCCAGAGAATTCGTGACCGTATTTATGATAGGCCTCTGGTGGAAGACCCACCCGTCAGCATATCCAATAGGAAGCGTTCCGATCCATTCTTCTCCGGATGGCTTCCGGATAAACCTAAATGTCTGCCCAGTTCATCCGCCTTGCCAAACCCTACGCCC
>NZ_JARUIU010000059.1 GCF_029667115.1 Jeotgalibacillus sp. ET6
GGGCGTTGCCCAGTTTAGTCTCAGCTTGCCGTCATATCCTGTGCATGGAGTCGCCACCTTCCGCCTGCACGCTTCAGGCATTAAGCCTTTTTATAGATGTGAATGGCGCCTCAGCCTTTCTATGCTCCAAATAGCGAAGTCTTTGACTTCACTCTATCCTTCATTAAATAAAGATCTTCTGGATGCAGGAATCAGTCTGCACGAGATGGGGAAAGTGGAAGAGCTCTGAGTTTATCTATTTGCATAATCCATGCTTGATAGAAAGCTTTGCCGTGAGGGTATTTCC
>NZ_JARUIU010000005.1 GCF_029667115.1 Jeotgalibacillus sp. ET6
TGGTGAGCCATGTAGGATTCGAACCTACGACCCTCTGATTAAAAGTCAGATGCTCTACCGACTGAGCTAATGGCTCATCTGGCTGGGCTAGCTGGATTCGAACCAACGCATGACGGAATCAAAATCCGTTGCCTTACCGCTTGGCTATAGCCCAAAAATAAAATGGCGGTCCCGACCGGGATCGAACCGGCGATCTCCTGCGTGACAGGCAGGCATGTTAACCGCTACACCACGGGACCCTTAACATATGTATTCATTCATTTCTAAAATGGTGACCCGTACGGGATTCGAACCCGTGTTACCGCCGTGAAAGGGCGGTGTCTTAACCGCTTGACCAACGGGCCGATTGTTATCTATGTAATGTTCTGGCGGAGAAGGAGGGATTTGAACCCTCGCGCCGCTTACGCGACCTACACCCTTAGCAGGGGCGCCTCTTCAGCCACTTGAGTACTTCCCCATAAAAATGGCTCCACAGGTAGGACTCGAACCTACGACCGATCGGTTAACAGCCGATTGCTCTACCACTGAGCTACTGTGGAACGATATTAATAGTAGTATGTATCGAAAGCTGGTGAACGATGTATTTCTTTTTTATTACTGTTTTGTCGTCTTTCCGACTTTTAAAATATTAACAGACCTTTTTTCGACAGTCAACTACTTTTTTAAAGTTTTTATAAATTCATTAAGCATGTCGAAATTGAGGAATGTTTTTAATTTACCATAACAATGTCCTGCTGTCAAAGTTTAACGGGCTCTCCCTTTTTAATCTAAAAGGTTGCTTTAATCTGGAGTTCAAATAAAAAAGAAGAGCCGGGGACACGAAATGTGTGTCCGGCTCTTCGACCAGTTGGCTGTGCTTCAGGCGAATGCTTTCTGCAGGCATGCCGCTGGAACTTTGCAGGCAAAGCTTCGCAGAATCTTAAGCCACTGTTATCTTTATCTGCTCCTGGACTCACCGCCTTCAGCTCCGCTCTCCTCATACTACTATCGCCCACCAGTATTCATATGACAGACAAGCTATTTTATAGAATTGAGATCAAGGCGTTAGGTAAGCCCGCCCTGTTCGTTGGGTTTCGCTTCACCAAGATACGACAGTTTCCCTCTGCATTTTCCGCACGCATACCTGCTGATGTTCATTCTTTTTTTGCGAATATAGGATTGTCCGCATTGCTTGCACCGGTAGGCATGAAAAGTCACGTTGCTTCTTTTCTTTTTTTGCTGCGATGGAAGGGGTGTGCAAAACCTTGGGGCTGCTACTTTTTTGGTCAGTTCTTTAAAGTCTTTATCCCGGTGCTGATACCCTTTCCCTTCTATATGAAGATGATAATGACAAAGCTCATGTTTAATGATGCCGATTAGTTCCTGCATGCCATGTTCATTCAGATAGTGAATATTGAGTTCAATATGATGAGAGGACAGCATGTATCGTCCGCCTGTGGTTCGCAGACGGGAATTAAACACTGCCTTATGCTTAAACGGCCTGCCAAATTCTTTTAACGAAATTTCCTCTACAAGAAGCTGCAATGTTTGTTGCTCCACCTTACCTTCTCCTTACTGGTTTGTTCCACTTTCTTTTTTTATCTGTTTTCATTAAGCAAGAAAGCAAGAAAGCAGGGGCTGTTGCTTCTCCCCTGCTCTACGGATTTCCACTCTTACTCTTTTAAATAAATAGGAAAATTAACGCAATGATCGGGACGGATGTAATCAGCTGCATAGCCAGCAGAGAAAAGGAACGCACCTGGTTTTTCATTTCCTCAGGGACAGGCTGCCTCATTCTGGTGGCAACCTGAATAATTCCAAAGATCATGGCGGCAAAAATAACCACTAGCGGGATTACCGGAAGACCTGTGTCTGGTCTCTCTACAGTGATGTAGGTAATGATAATAATTGCGAGTGGAACTAATTCAATGATGATTGTGGCAAAAAAGAAGCGGGTCATCGCAGCCTGGACGGTCATTCCATGCTGCTCTCCCTCATTTCCTATTTTCACAATCGTTCCTAAGTGCGCAATATAATTAAAGGTAATGCCAAGTGTTGCGATGACGGTCGCTGCTGTAATTAAAATATAAAACATGCTTTCTCTCCTCTATTTACGGATTTCCCTGGTCTTTTGGTTCAAGCATTGTTAACGCGATTCTTCCTTTTTTTACATCGACCTGTTCTACCCAGACCGTTACCACATCGCCAAGCGCCACAACATCTAAGGGGTGCTTAACGAAGCCGTTTTTTAGTTTTGAGATATGCACGAGTCCGTCCTGCTTCACACCGATGTCCACAAATGCTCCGAAATCCACCACATTACGAACCGTTCCCTGTAATTCCATACCCTTTTCAAGATCTTCCATTTTCAGAACATCCTGTTTGAGAAGAGGCTTGCTAAGCTCTTCACGCGGGTCTCTCCCCGGGCGTATAAGGGCTTCGATAATATCTTTCATGGTCAGATGTCCGATTCCAACCTCTTCTGCCCATTGCTCTGGTGTTTTTTCAATGATTTTACCTTTCAGCTCATCTGTTCCGATATCAGAAGGCACAGCATTCAGGATTTTCAGCATTTGTTTAACATATGCGTATTGCTCAGGGTGTATCGGCGTACGGTCAAGAGGATTTTTCCCATCTGTTATTCTCAGGAATCCAATGCATTGTTCATAGGTTTTTGAGCCAAGTCTCGGAATTTTCTTTAACTGGATCCGGTCTTCAAATTTGCCCAGTTCCTCTCTTTGCTTCACTACATTTTGCGCCACCGTTTTTGAAAGCCCCGCTACGTACTGAAGAAGAGCCGGGGAAGCGGTATTCACGTTTACACCAACCTGATTAACTGCGGTTTCCACAACAAAGGACAAGGATTCATTTAATTTCTTTTGGGAAACGTCGTGCTGATATTGCCCTACTCCGACAGATTTCGGGTCAATTTTGACAAGCTCCGCTAAAGGGTCCTGAAGTCTTCGGGCGATTGAAACTGCACTGCGCTCCTCTACCTGAAGATCCGGGAACTCCTCCCTGGCAATCTCTGAGGCAGAATAAACACTTGCCCCAGCTTCATTGACAATTAAATAAAATATTTCCTGGGAAAGGTTTTTCAGCTGTTCAGCAACGAATAATTCGGTTTCCCGGGAAGCGGTGCCGTTGCCTATTGCTACAAGCTCAATCTCATACTCTGCAAGTGTTTTTTTGAAAATGGCTGCTGCTTTGGAAGGGTCTTTGGTTGTGTGCGGATAAATAACGTCCACTTTCAGCATTTTCCCTGTTTCATCGACAACAGCAAGCTTGCAGCCAGTGCGGTAGGCCGGGTCAACCCCTAATACTCTTTTTCCTTTTAAGGGAGACTGAAGCAATAAGTTTCTCAGGTTTTCAGAAAAGATGTGAATCGCCTGATTTTCCCCTTTTTCTGTGAGTTCATTTCGTATTTCACGCTCAATTGACGGCTGAATAAGACGTTTATATCCATCTTCGATCGCTTCCTGAACAACGCTGGCGGTTACAGAATGAGGATATCGAATAATTTTACGGTTCAGTTCCCCTACGATTCGTTCACCATCCGGCTGGATATACACTCGCAGAACTTCTTCCTTTTCTCCACGGTTTAAGGCAAGCACGCGGTGCGGTACGATTTTATTTACAGGCTCTTCGTATTCATAATACATTTCAAAAATGCCTTTTTCGTCTTTTTCCGCCTTCTTGACAGATGAGCGTATTTTCCCGTGACGGAAGGTTTCTCTTCGTATGTATTCTCTATATGCCGCATCATCCGCAATTTGTTCTGCAATAATGTCCTTTGCTCCTGCAAGTGCTTCTTCTGCAGAAAGAACTTCTTTTTCTTCTGAGATGTACCGGCTTGCTTCTTCGTCGATCGATCCATTTTTCGGATAGGATGCAAGCCATTGCGCCAGTGGCTCAAGTCCTTTTTCTTTTGCAACGGTAGCCCTCGTTCTCCGCTTTTGCTTATAAGGACGGTATAGGTCTTCAAGGACTTGAAGCTTTGCTGCTTTCGTAATAGCCGAAGTTAATTCCGGGGTCAGCTTACCCTGCTCATCAATTAATCGGATCACTTCTGCTTTGCGTTCTTCTAAATTCTGCAGGTATTTCCACCGGTCATCAATTTCTTTTATTTGTACCTCATCTAAAGCTCCAGTCATTTCTTTTCGGTACCGGGCGATAAATGGAACGGTATTGCCTTCGTCTAGTAATTGGATGACTTGTTCAATCTGTTTTTGGTTAATTGCTGTTTCTTTTGACAGCTGGGATAGTAATTGATTGTTACCTTCGCTTGACATAAATGAATCGTCACAGCCTTTCCATTATGATTGGTCTCATTGTATCATACGTCCTCTGGTTTATTTTGCCGGAACATGCAGCGAAAACAAAAAAAGAGACCGCCTTTTATGGCAATCTCCCAATAACAAACGTAGTGTCGTCTGTCCCACTTACAATTGACTCAAGCTGCGAGGAAATATAATCTAAGGAATGCTGCGGCTGCAACAGTGGACGTACACGGGTCAGTTCAAGGCCATCTGAGTGCAGTAAAAATGAAGATCCACCTTCATAAGGAAATCTCTGAATCTTAAATTTCTGCTTTCTGCCTGATAGATAGCCTGTTACCGGAAGCGGGTAGGTTAAATTGCCTTCGTGTGAGTAAAAGTAGAAGCGGACATTGCCGACACAGCTGTACTGCACAATTTTCGATGCATAGTCAATTTTTACAATCGCAACTGCTGCTCCTCTTTTTCTCATTAGGGAGTCGTTGCATCGATTCATCAGTGTTTCCACATCTTCTTCGTGGTGCATGGATACGATTTCGCATGCAGCAGAGGATGCTTCATGAGCAAATGTTCCACTCCCCAGCCCGTCGGCTAAAATACAGATATAATATTCTTCTGTGGCGATCATAAAATAACTGTCACCACAAACGCTTTTACCCATTTTTGTATACTGTCCCGCTACTGCCTTCACATTCTCATGATGGAGGACATCCATTAATTAAAATCCTCATCCTGCTGATTTTCTTGCTGAATGGCATCCCGTAATTTCTTAATAGCACGGCGCTGCAAGCGGGAAACATGCATTTGGGAAATTCCGAGCTGATCACCAGCATCTTTTTGACTCAGGTTTTCCAGATACGTATATTGAATAATTTGCTTTTCACGGTCATTCAGCACATGAAGTACTTTTTCAAGTACTAGGCGCTGATCCGTTTTTTCGTAATTATCGTCCATACTTCCAACGATATCCAACAGCGTAACCGTACTGCCATCCGAATCCGCTTCAATGGAATGGTCAACAGAAAGTGCCTGGTAGCTTTTCCCCATTTCCATTGCTTCAAGAATTTCTTCTTCGGATACTTCCAGATAATCTGCTATTTCATTCACTTTAGGTGAACGCTGCAGATCTGTGGTCAGTTCTTCTACTGTTGCTTTGATCTTAGGGCCTAATTCCTTAATGCGTCTCGGTACATGAACACTCCATGTTTTATCACGTAAAAATCGTTTGATCTCACCAATAATCGTTGGTATAGCAAAAGCTTCGAAGCTTTTTCCAAAAGTATCATCATAGCGGCGGATCGCTCCTAACAGACCAATCATTCCTACCTGAGCGATATCTTCATGATAGGATTTGCCTTTTGAATACTTTCTTGCAATGGACTCAACTAAATTGCGGTAGTGTACCACAAGATTATGCTGGGCAGCATCGTCTTCTGTTTCCTGATATGCCTTAATCCATTTAAGCACTTCGTCTTTGCTTGGTTGATTAGGTTGAGACAGTTTTCGCATCCCTCTCCACCTGCTCTTCCTCAATATACTTCGTCATGAAGACTGTAACACCCTCTTTATGGTGTATCTTTACCTCATCCATTAAGCTTTCAATTAAATATAAACCTAATCCGCCTTCACGCAGCATGTCTACGGACGAACTTTCATCGTATGGACCGACTTCTTCTTTGATTTTCTTGAAATCAAAGCTGTGTCCGTGATCAGCTACGATGACTTCAAGCCTGTTATTGTAAAGAGCAAATCCCACAACAACCTCTCCGTTGTCATCTTCGCTGTATGCATGCTGAACAGCATTGGTGATGGCTTCACTTGAAGCAATCTTCAGATCCTCGATATCGTCATATGTGAATCCCATACGACTGGCGATCCCCGAAATCGTTAAACGAATTACTCCCACATACTGGGCTTTGGCGGGGATTTTCATTTCAATATAATCAAATGGTTGCATTATTCCACTCCACCTTTTACTTCGGGATTAATATCCATGATGTCTGCAAGCCCGGTAATATCAAATAAACGTTTTAAGCGGTCTGACAGCCCAACCAGCTGCAAATGCCCACCGTTTGCTTTAATCCCTTTGAAAAGTCCAACAAATACACCGATCCCTGTACTGTCCATATAGTTCACCTGTGAAAGGTCTGCAATCAGGGTGATAGGATCTTTCGTTGAAACAGGGTCAAGTTTTTCACGCAGCTTTGGAGCGGTAAATGCATCAATTTCACCAGCAATGGCTACACGCACCAATTCTTCTGTTTGCTCTGTTATGTTAACTGTTATATTCATCTATTCCACCTCTTCTATATCTGAACACATTATAATCGTTGTGTACCCTCTATTTTAATCTTAAAACGTCTTTTTCATTACTTTACGCGTTTCATGATGATTAATGTAAAATCATCCCGAAGTTGAAAATGCTGTAATTTTTCAAGATCCCTGAAGATTTTATTGACGATTTCCTGAGGGGGGAGATCAATATAATTATTGATGAAAGAAACCAGTGTTTCTCTTTCAATAAAGCCATCATCTGTCCGGCATTCCGTTACACCATCGGACATGAGGATGATCATATCTCCAACTTCCACCTGCTGTTCATAGCGCTTGTAGGTTGTATCTTTATCCACTCCAAGCAGGAGCCCCCGTGCTTCGAGGTCCAGAAATTCACCAAATTGCTTTGAATAAAAGAATCCCGGCTCATGCCCTGCTGAAGAAAAATGAAGCATATGGTTTTTTAATTCATACATGCCGTAAAACATAGTGATAAACATCGAATCATCCACGTTTTGTTCTACAACCCTGTTTAAGCTGCCAAGCACTGCGCTTGGATCCTTGCGATACTCAGGCAGGCTGTCCATTGCGTACTTGATCATACTCATGCAGAGTGCTGCCGGTATCCCTTTTCCTATTACATCCGCAATAGCCACATTCACTGAGTGGTCGCCGTCATGTACAAAATGGAAATAATCCCCGTTCATTTGCTTTGCAGGCACACTCAGTGCACCGATTTCAAGGCCATCTATGGTAGGAACAGAAGTACCCAGAAGCGTTTCCTGAACACTTGATGCGATTTCCATTTCGTTTTTAAATTCCTTCTGGGTATCAATTAGACTTTGATATTCTCTGAAAGCAAAACCATAGGCTGTCATTACTTCAAGGAGAATATCAAAGGAATGCCAAACCTCAGAAGGAAGGTCTGGCATCAGTTCCTGCATTGCACTTTTTTGCAAATTTACAATTTCTTCAGGAGGAATTTTGTGTTCAAGTGCCAGTCTGCTGAACTGCTGGGCTGCATATAATGATTCCTCAGACTGTGATTGCATGAAATCTTTTAAAACGCTAATATATTTCTCATCCATTTTTTCACGGAAGTCCATTTAGCTTTTATCCTCCTATCGGAGCCATTTGGTAGCGCGTATATCTGTACCTTCACCTGGATTGGAGTCTATATTAAAATCATCCATTAGACGTCTTACGCCCGGGAGACCTGCTCCAAGACCTCCTGATGTAGAAAAACCATCTTCCATAACTTTTCTTATATCCGGAATTCCTGGTCCTTCATCAGCTGCTATAATGCGAAGACCTGTTTTTCCATGCTCGTTTAAACGATCTATACAAAGCTGGCCTTGTCCCGCATAAAGATAAATGTTTCTGGCTAATTCACTAATGGCTGTTGTGATTCTTGCCTGGTCCACTGTTCCAAACCCCAGTTCCTTCGCCACATTTCTACCAAGCTGTCTTGCAGCTACAATATCCCATTCATTTAAGATGGTTACACAGGATTGGGTTTCCATATAGTCAGTCCCCCAATTCCTGTTGAAGTTTCTCTAAGCCCTTTTCAAGATCTAAAGCCGTCATCACATCGTCTAATCGGATGCCGAGTTCAACTAATGTGATCGCTACTGCCGGCTGAATACCTGTAATTACTACTTTTGCCCCCATCAGTCTGGACATGTTGATCACATCCCCTAGCACCTTGGCGATAAAAGAGTCAATAAAATCAATAGAAGTGATGTCAATGACAACGCCTCTCGCATTTGTTTCATGTATTTTTTTCAGGAGGTCTTCCTGAAACTGCAGGGCAGTCTGATCATCGAGTTCCCACTGAATGGAAACCAAAAGACAGTCCTTTAATTTTAATATCGGGATCCTCAAATTTCTCCCTCCAATTCCACAATTTTTCTATTGGTCATCTCAAGCGCTTTTTCCATGCCTTTTCTCAGCGTGCTTGTCGTAATAAATTTATTTAAATCGATTCCCAGATTCACAATTGTCTGGGCAATCTCCGGCCGAATTCCAACAAGCATGCATCGCGCGCCGACCAAGTGAACGGCTTCTGCAGCCTGAATCACGTGGTGAGCGACCATTGTATCCACTACAGGTACACCCGTAATATCTATGAGAACCACTTCTGCTCTGTGGCTTACAACACCTTCAAGCAAATTTTCCATTATCAGTTTAGCACGTTCAGTGTCGATTGTTCCCACCAAAGGCATTATTGATATATGTTCCACTACAGGAATCAATGGAGCTGACAATTCCTGCAGGGCAATTTTCTGAAGTGAAACGGTCTTTTCCCACGTAGATGCATATGTATGGATTATTTCATTTGACAAAGGCGCCATCCATTCATCCAGAGATTCCAAATATTCACCTTCACGTTCTTTTGAAACGACGCCTTGCTTGATCAGGTCATCGTGCACAAGATGGATAAATGTCCTCAGCCCCGAGACGACAAAGGTAATCGGCCATCCCAGCCGGACGACTTTCTCGGAAAACATCTGCAGCTTGCTTTTATATTCACGGTCTTTTTCACCCAGATTAAGCAGAATCAAGTCGACAAATTCATAGCTTGTCCCTTGAAATACTTGTTCTGAAACGACATTGACCATCCGTTCATCCGCTTCTTCCTTTACGCGGTCGATCCACTCTTCAATCAATTCCCCTTTTCTTGATTTTATATGAGCGATTACTTCATTGTACAATCCGTTCACCTCTTTAAACTCTTTTGCCGTGCTTACAGCGAATCTTATTCTCTATTATAAAGCAGTATAGGTGCCCGGTCTATCCATAAGAAAAAAACGCTCCTTTTTCCGGAGCGTTTCCACATCAGAGGTCGACTAATCCTAAGCTGATTTGAAGAGCCTCGTCTACCTTGTCCATCATTTCATCATCGAGATGTGTTATTTTGTCAGTTAACCGCTGTTTGTCTAACGTTCTGATTTGTTCAAGCAAAATAACCGAATCCCGTTCAAAGCCGTTTCGCTTTGAACTGATCTCAACATGGGTAGGAAGCTTTGCTTTTTGGATTTGCGCTGTTATGGCTGCGACCACCACAGTGGGGCTGAACCGGTTTCCGATGTCGTTTTGGATGATGAGAACGGGGCGGACTCCACCTTGCTCTGAACCGACAACTGGAGACAGGTCAGCAAAAAATACATCACCACGCTTAACAATCAAAGCGTTATTCCCCGCTTACCAATCGTTCCACGGTATGCCCGGCCTCGTACTCGGCCTGTAATGCTTCGGATGCCATAGAAAGATTGATTTTTGCCATCTCCATGTACCCTCGTCGCATTGCATCTTGAGTCTGTTTCTTACGCCGTTCCCGCATCAACATTTTCGTCGCGCGGTAAATGCATTCGTTGCGGCTAAGTTCTTCCTGCTCAGCAAATGCTTCCAGTTCGATTAAAAGCTGTTTTGGCAAACGTACCAAAATTTCGGATGTTACGCTGGATTCCGACACAAACTACACCTCCACCATCATTGCATACCCTATTTGATTGTTTTTTCAATATTGATAAATGTTCGTTCATCTTTCAAGTCCATTTTTATAGTACCACTAAACGCGCCATGTGAGAAGGACCAATCGGTATATTTCTGACAATTACTTGCAAGCATTGACTAAATAAGTGTATTTAATACAGAAATAGACCGCCCGTCTTTCCAGTAAACCCGCGGTACCCGTGCAGAAATAGCACATGTCACTTCGTAATGGATGGTGTCAAGATACGCTGCCACTTCATCAATCTTGATTTCGCTGTCCCCCTGTCTTCCGATCAAGGTAACTTTTGTACCTTGAGGATAGGCAGCAGGGAGTTTAATCATGCACTGATCCATGCAGATCCGCCCGACTATCGGAACACGCAGTCCGTCTACAAGCACTTCAAAGCCCTGCATTTTCCGGATCCACCCGTCAGCATATCCAATAGGAAGCGTTCCGATCCATTCTTCTCCGGATGCTTCATAGGTCGCACCGTAGCTAATTTTCTCACCGCGCTGCAGTTTTTTTATTTGAACAATGGTTGTATGCAGTGAAAGCGCAGGAATAAGCTCCACCGGCAGCCTGTGTGCAATTTCATCTGATGGAGACAAGCCATACATAGAAATTCCAAATCGTATAATCGTAAAAAGTGAATCTTTTCTCTGTAATGAAGCTGCGCTGTTGGATGCATGCACCAGAGGCGGCTTTTCATTCAGCTCTGCGACAAGTGAAGAGAAGGTCTCCATCTGGTGGTCTGTGTATGACTTGTCCAATTCATCCGCAGTCGCAAAATGAGTGTAGATCCCTTCAATCGAGATCACTGCTGTTCCAGCAATGACCCTTTCTATTTCTTTCAGCTCTTGAGCTGTTTTGATTCCAAGTCTCCCCATACCTGTATCGCATTTAAGATGCACGCGAAGATTGGATCCACGCGTAAGATAATCTTTTGCCTCAAGCACCCATTCTTTTGAATAGATGGTGAGCTGTATATTATGTTCGGCTGCCAGTTCGGCATCTGCCGGCCTTGAAGCTCCAAGGACGACGACCGGCGCCAGAATTCCCTGTTTTCTCAGAAAAAGTGCTTCATCGATAAATGCCACCGCTAAATGTGTGGCCCCGCTTGAAAGAGCCGTATTGGCAACTTGTACATAGCCGTGTCCATAGGCATTCGCCTTTACGACAGCCATAACGGCCACCTCAGGTCCAATTAATTGAGAAACCTGCTGAATATTATGCCGTATTGCATCTAAGTTCACATCAACCCATGTATCCCGGTGAAACTGTTCATTTGCCTTCATCTTATCCACACCCTTAGGAATCATTTAAGGAGCGACTCAAAAGAATCAGCTCCTTAAATAAAGATGTGGCTATTTTATCATAGTACCCTGAACGGATCGAGCGACATTTACCATTTCTTCCTGTGTTAAGTCGGTTGAAGCGAGCATGTAGTCCACCCCATTGTAGGTCCATGACACAGATTGTTCCGTGATCGATCCTACTGCAAAGCCAAGATCCACTACGTCCCCAGGGGCATCCGTTGTTGTCATCATGACCGGCGCAGCATCAAGCTTCTCCTGAATCAGCGTATAGTTCTTTTCCCCGCTGAATGTCATAATCACGCGCTTGCCTCCATCCACGTCCATTTCTTCTTCTTCATGAAGTGCTGTTCCTTCCAGCTCTACGGTCGGGTACAGCACTGCAAATGGTTCTTCTTCCTCTTCACCGTCTCCTAAAACGGGTACTTCAAGCTGTGCACCCATCATGTTTTTCTCTAAATTAAAATCACTTTTCTCGAATGCGGCTTCAAGATCCACTTTCGTAAAGGTCAAACTGATTTTAACGTTTCCTTCAGCATCTTTTACTTTAACAGAAGATGGAGTAAGCGATTTTTTATCAAAAATCACTTCCTGCATCGGGAACATATGCTGGTGCTTGTACCGTGTTTTGGACTCAAACACATAAGAGCCATCTTTTTCAGCAAATGTAGCGGCATCATCTTCTTCAATGTCTTTAACCAGAGACTCGATTAAATACGCCTGGCTTCCATTGCTTGGCCAATCACTTTGAAAACGGAAGCTTTTATTTAAGGCAGGAGTCAAGACGAAGACACCTTCATCATTGCGGATAATCATTTGACTTTGCTTTTCTTCAGCATGCTTTAAATGCACCCGATAGTAGTTCGGCTTTGAGTACCAAACCTCTACATCGTACTCCTGCGGTTCTTCACCTGTTTCAAATACCATCTTTGCCGTTGCCTTGTACCCATCCACTTCTTCAACTTTTTCGGATAAATCGCTTGTTGCTTCTTCTTTCGTAGTCTCTCCGCAAGCAGACAATAAAAGGACCAGACATCCAATTAACAACGACCAGACTAGCTTCTTCATGGCTTCCTCCCCTTTGTTGAGTCAACGCTCCGTTCATGTGTTGGTGCCATATGATCATATGAGACAAGCCTGTTAAATATTCGTAAAAACAAATCCGGCAGCAGGAGTTGAATAGAAGATCATGACGACGTAAGCAGAAGTGAAAAATGAACGGGTACGGGCGGTCGAACCGATCTTCTTTTGGGGCTGTTTTGCTGCTTGCACCGGAATTTTATACGCGTCTTTGAACGGATGGAGCACCAGCAGACTCCTGCTTGTCAGCTCACCCCTATACCCTCTCCTTTCCTGTGCTTGTCTCTTATACAGGCTCGTCTTCATAGGGAAAATAAAAAACGCAAGAACCGGTTTCCCGTTCTTACGCTTTAGCTTATGTTTCACTGTGCTCAATAATGACTTGCGCAGCAGCATATTCTCTTGAGTGGGTGATCGAGAGGTGCACTGCCCCCTCTGCATTCACTTTTATAAAAGGCTTGCCGTTTGAATCTTTTATAATTTCAATATCCTGAAAAGAAAGCGATGAGCCTATACCCGTGCCGAGCGCTTTGGCATACGCTTCTTTTGCTGCAAATCTGCCGGCAAGAAATTCAATCTTTCTTTCTTCCGGATACTGCCGGTACTGCATTAACTCATTTTTTGTCAGAACACGCGCAGCCAGTTTTGGATGCCGCTGCACAACAGATCTGACCCGGTTCAGCTCGATTAAGTCGAGCCCTATTCCGCTAATCATCTAATCACCCTTTTTACGCAGTTTTATTGTATGATGAAAGGAATGATCCAGGTTTTACAGAGGAGGAATCATTTCATTGTTTTTACGAACCGAAAGTCTATCACAATTTATTAAACTATATCCTGTAGTATCCGCTCTTGTCATCATTCACGCTGTTGTGTTTATTTTAACTTCTCTTCCAGGCAGCATCGGGGACAGTACGATGAGCTTTATGATTGGCGCAAATTTTTTGATTTCTGCAGGTGAGTGGTGGAGGCTTGTCACACCCATTTTTGCTCATGCTGACTTATGGCATGTGCTGTTCAACACCTTTTCTCTTGTCCTGTTTGCACCGGCTCTTGAACGAATTGCGGGACATGTGCAGTTCACGGTCATTTATTTATTGACCGGCATCATTGCCAACCTGGTCACCTGGCTGATTCATCCGCCTATGTATTTATCAGTTGGGGCTAGCGGAGCCATCTTCGGACTGTTTGGTGTATATGCGGCCATCCTGTTTATTTTTAAGGAACGGGCCCCGGCAGAATTAAGACAGATCATGCTTCCCTTGCTGATTATCAGTGTCATCATGACCTTCTTTACACCGAATGTAAACATTACAGCCCATCTCGCAGGACTCGCTGCAGGATTTTTTATCGGTCTGTTTGTGTTTAATTCCAGGAAGAATTAAACCTTTATACGCGCAGTATGAGGACGAGCTTGGGACATAAGTGTCTCAAGCTCTACGACCGGTTCACTTCGCTTCAGGCGGACGCTTTCCGCAGGGACGGCGCTGAGCCTTTTCAGGGCCTTGCCCTGTAAAGTCTCAGCTTGCCGTCATATCCTGCTGGAGTCGCCACCTTCCGCTCCGCTCACCTACTACTAGTAATAAATATGTCCTCTTTTTTTAAAACTTTTATAAGTTATGTCCCAGCCTCGTTTTTTTGTTTCCCAATCGTCTTCCTCTTATTCTTCTTGCAGAGGTTCACTTTGTTTCGCTGCACGGGATCCTTCAGGCTGATACCACTCCATCACCTTTTCCACGTCTTTCACATCCAGGTGTTTGACTGTGTTCTCACTTCCAGCCAGATACGATTTGATCGTGGCTGATAGAGTAGCGACTCTGCCTTTTCGTTGAAACCAGGTTTCTTTTAGTTCCAATGATTGAATTCTCTTTTTCTTCAAATACACAATCTGCTTATCAAACACACGGTACTGCATCGTCAGCTGGTCTTCGCTCAGTCGGTAGCCGGCATTTTTGTATTGCAGCCAGGAAAGACCCGCCATAATCGGATACAGCAGCAATGACAGGAGACCAAGCGGATAAAAGAAATAGGACACCGGGGCAATGACGAACGAAATAAAAAACAGATTCCAAAACATATAGCGGAAAATAGAACGTTTTGGGGCTCCTGTAAAGTCTGTGCTCCACTCATATTCCGGCAGAATTTCTTCTAAGATCTTCGGTGCCTCGGCCGAGCGAATCATCGGAAGCAAACGGATCGTATTCGAATCTTTTTCCAGTGCCGATCCGCCTGCACTCTCGATCGTAACAGAAGCGTATTTAAAGGGCTCTCTGAGTAAATTCTGATTAAAACGGATGCCCTGAATACGGTTGAGCGGTATGGTCGTCTGCTTTTTCTCCAAAAGTCCTCTTGTGATGATTAAATCTTTCTCCACCAGTCTTACGGTAAAGGACGCGTAACGGATAAATGTCATGGCCACGGCAATCACCCAGGCAAAAAATAATACGAGAAAAATCATAACCGCTACAAAGAGAACGCCGCTTTGAACCACTTCAAGAAATTCATCTGCAACGGTTTCAAACGGAATAAATTCACTGAATTGCGAAAGAAAAATCAAAATACCGGAGATCACTACACCGGCTCCTCCTGATGTAGTCGCCATAATGACTAAATCCTTGACACTCATTTTGTAGAGGACTTTCCCTTCTGCTTCTTTTTCCTCTTCAGCAGGTTCCTCAATCGGCAGTCCATTTTCATCCACTGCGCCGCTTTCTTTTAGCTTCTTCTTAGCCTTTGCGATGAAAGAGTTTAGTTCATTGGCTTCCTCTTTGGTGATGGCTGTTAATTCAGCTTCCGATTCAAGTGAATTTGAACTGCCCGCTGTTTCCACCTTTATTTTTACAAGCTTTAACGGCCGGTGAAGAATGCCTTCTGAATAATTTAAGCTCTGAATTCGTTCAAATGGAATATACCGTTTCTTTTTTACGAACAAGCCATATTCAATGCGCAGCTCGCCTTCTTCGACCCGATATGTAAATCTCCACCACTTTAAAATACCGACAAATAAAATAATAATCATAAAAACGCCCATGCCGACAAATGGCAGATAATCCAGAAGAGAATCACGATCTCCCTGATTTAAAAATACCAGCACAACAAGTGGAATAAGTGCTTCTTTCAATGCTTTTACAAAATTAATGACTGCGGATACCGGATGAAGTCTTTTTTCTTCAGACATCGTCTTTCGCCACCCTTGCCAGAGCAGAAATAGAATCCCTTAATGAATCTGCTTCGTCAATATCGAGCGCAGGAATTTGATGAACGGTTGCCGCTGTCGAGATCGAAATCGTTGCTAAACGGTATTTTCTCAGAATCGGTCCCTGTTCTGTATCCACATGCTGAACCCTAACCATGGGAACGAGCGTCCTTTTTACGATAAAAATACCGTGCTGAAGCTCTATTTCTTCTTCTCTTACTTCATAACGCCATCTTTTCCATTTTAATGTTGGAAAAATATAAACAAACAGAACGGCGTTTAACACAGGAACCGCTGCTCCTCCCACGATAAACCAGAAAGGCCAGTCGAAAAGCACGCTCAGTGTGATGACCCCAATCCCGGCGATTCCTAAAATTCCCGTGCTGATCCAGCCATATAATTTCCAGACTGTGAGCGCTCTTTCTGAAATTCTTTTGTTTGGTTCTCTTCGGTCCATATTCTTCTCTCCAATCTGCTTGCTGCTTCTTTTCTATAGTATACTACGTACTTGCTTGATGAGATGTTTCGTTTTAGCGGGAATACGTTTAATGGGATCTTCTTAAAAAGTATTCCCATATTAAGACCAATTTTGTATACTTATAAAGACATCTTTTCCTGATTATTCAATTATTTTTAAATTTAGTGAATCTTTTGTTTTTGTTTTTCGTAATCTATTTATCATCACTTGGAAGGAGATCAACACATGAATTCATCTTTTACAGAAGGGAATATGATTTGGATTGTCATGGGGATTATCACGCTGCTGATGGGTGTGCTGCTCGGATTTGTTGCACCGAACTTAATTCACCTTGTTTTATTTTCAGCAGGAGATTTAATCTATATTAAAACCCCGTCCATCTCCAATATTTTATTTGGCACCGGCATCATTTTACTTTCAATATTCTGTTTCGTTATGTATTTTCAAGCTAAAAAAGCAAAGATTGCTGCAGCAGGTCTTGTCCTTGTGTCCGTTGCTCTTATTGCGGTGAGCATCACCAATTATTCCGTGCTGCGCGATGAGCGCATTTTACACAATGAACTGCTATCCCTGAATTCCGAGGAATACAAATGGTCGGATGTCGAAGACGCTATCTTGTTAAAGCGAAATGATGATATCCCTTATGAGACCCTCGTCCTTACGATGAATAACGGGGTTAAGCTGGATTTTGAACGCGGACCGAGTTTGGATAAACAGAAGTTCGACCGCATCGATTACATCCTGCAAAGCAATGGCATCATGTATGAACTCACAGATCGTTAAAAAAAGCTGGCGGGAACATTCCCGCCAGCTTTTTTGTTTAATTAGCCTTCAGAACGAGTTGTCGAAGGACGTCTTGATGCAGGGCGCTGACGGCTGTTATAAGGCTTTGATCCGCCTTTGCTTCCGCTGCCTCCGCCGCTGCGGTTTCCACCGCGGTTGCCGTACTTTTTGTCATCTTTACGGTAAGGCTTGCCGCCTCCGCCGTGCTTTTTAGATGAAAGTGGTTTTTCAGGTGTGATTTCAACCGGTGTGCTGTCCGGCTCTTTTGTTAATGTTTTAAGTGCAGCCGCAATTACGTCTAATGCATCATTTTCATTCATTAGCTCACGTGCCAGCACTTTGTATTCTTCCAGGTTATTCTTTTCAATCGCTTCTTTTAATGAATCAACAGCAGCACGCTGCAAGCCTTCCAATGCTTCTGAAGAGCTTGGCGGACGAAGCTGCGTCATTTTCTTCTTCGTAGTTTGCTCTACAACGCGAAGATAGTTCATTTCACGCGGTGTCACAAACGTCATTGCCATACCGGTTCTTCCTGCACGGCCTGTACGTCCGATACGGTGAACGTAGCTTTCAGGATCCTGAGGAATATCGTAGTTGTATACATGTGTAACGCCTGAGATATCAAGTCCGCGGGCAGCTACATCTGTTGCTACAAGAACGTCGATGCGGCCTTCTTTAAATTTCTTTAGAACAGACATACGTTTAGCCTGAGTTAAATCACCGTGAATTCCTTCAGCCATATAGCCGCGGATTTCAAGTGCGCGGGCAAGCTCATCGACACGGCGCTTTGTACGGCCGAATACAATTGCAAGCTCAGGTGATTGAACGTTCAGAAGACGGGAAAGGACATCAAACTTTTCACGCTCATGTGCTTTCACAAAGAACTGCTCAATGTTTTCAACTGTCATTTCTTTCGCTTTAACGCTTACTGTTTCAGGGTTGCTCATGAAACGCTCAGCAATTTTACGGATCGGTCCTGGCATTGTTGCTGAGAACAGAAGCGTTTGACGAGTGCTTGGTACGTTTTTAAGGATTGACTCGATGTCATCGATGAATCCCATATTCAGCATTTCATCTGCTTCGTCAAGTACAAGAGTGTTTACATTTTCAAGCTTCAATGTACGACGGTTGATATGGTCAAGCAGACGGCCTGGTGTACCTACGATAATATGCGGATTTTTCTTCATCGCACGAATCTGGCGCTGAATGTCCTGGCCTCCGTATACAGAAAGAACGCGAACGCGCTTGTCGCTTCCGATTCTGTAAAGCTCTTCTGATACCTGGATCGCAAGCTCACGTGTTGGAGCAATGATCAACCCTTGGATATTAGGTGACTTAGCATCGATTTTTTCAAGCATAGGAATTCCGAATGCTGCTGTTTTTCCTGTTCCTGTTTGTGCCTGGCCGATGATGTCTCTGCCTTCAACAGACAATGGAATCGTACCTGACTGAATCGGTGTAGCCTCTTCAAAGCCCATACGCTTTATGGATTTTAGGATTGCTGGACTGATTGGTAATTCTGAAAAAAGTGTCAAATTATTTCAATCTCCTTTGTATTGTGAATCATCTATTTCATACACATCGCTATGATCGCTTAGAAGACTGCGATAGCTTTTCATCGTTGTCCTTATAAAGATATATAGGGCGAACTCTGCCCAAGTCGCATTTAGGTCAGCCGGCCAAACAGCCGCTTAACCGAATCGTCGACTCTGCTTAGAATTAAAAGGCTGCATTAAAATTTCTGCTTCTAAGCAAAAAATAAAACTCGGTCATATGCCGAGTGCGCCAAAGATGCCAATTTTTATAAAATTGGTCTTCATGTTGATAAAGACAACCAACAAAAAAATACACTCTTCTATTTTAAAAGAGCTCATTGCACAAATGTACCAGATGTCTTAGTTATCTTATCACGCATTTTAGCAAAAGACAATCACCCATCATCGGGGTGATCGGTCCTTGACAAAAAGAAAGCGATTTCTTTGAAAAGCGCTTCACTGTCGGCTCCATAGCAGATAAGGTGTTTGGACGTTTTTGATAAATATAATTTTTTTTCATAGGTGCCGATCCGGTCGTATACAAAACGGGCTGCGCGGGGCGGAACAATTCCGTCCATCTCCCCCTGGGCAATAAAGGTTGGAATCGTCACCTGGGATAGTAGAGGAACAGTTGCTTTCGCGATCTTCCGGAATTCACGCATCGCACGGACCGGAGTATGAATGAGCTTGTATTTATAATGGCCAAACCATTCATTTTCATTCAGTTTTTTGCTCCAGATGTCTTTAATAAGGATGTTTACATCTTTTGCAATCTGCTTTGTATTTACATACATCGCTGCGGCACTTAATAGCACGAGTTTGCTGACGGGGTAGTGAATGGCAAGGTAAGAAGCAATTAATCCGCCCATGGAAAAACCGACGACATACACCTCATCACAATACAGCCACAGACGCTTTAACTCTTCCTCTGCAAACGTAATCCACTCAACTGCCGTCGTTTCCCTCAAATTGAGCTTTCTGCCATGCCCCGGCAGCACCGGAACAGAAATAATCCAGTCTGTATGTTCTCTTAAATATCGGGCGAGAGGATTCACCTCATAGGCACCGCCCGTAAAACCATGTATCAGCAAACAGCCCTTCTGACCCACATCCATCACTCCTGCTTTCTTCTCTAAGTATTTACTTTTACCCTAAAATAAAAGCAGTAAAGCCACGGTGAAAAAGAAAAACATTCCCACCCCTATTTAGGGATGAGAATGAACAGGTTTGTTTATCTTAACGCTTCTACCACTTCTTCAAGCTGCATGCCGCGGGAACCTTTTACAAGCAGCAAGTCGCCTTTGGCCGTCAGTTCCTGCAAAATGGAGATCAGCTCTTTTTTATTTTGACCGAACGTGCGGACGCGTCCTTTAGGGAATTGCTTGAGTGCCTCTTCCCCAATCCATTGGCCTCTGTCGCCGAATGTCAGAACGAAATCAATTTTATCAGGATTCAGCTCCCTGCCGATTTCACGGTGAAACACTTCTTCCTCTGTTCCAAGCTCAAGCATATCTCCAAGCAGCAGGATTTTACGGCCCTGCCCCTGTACTTCTTCAGCAAACGCAATGGCAGCTCTCATTGAGGTAGGGCTGGCATTATACGCATCATTAATAATGATTTCCCCTTTAGAGCCTTCCACCTTCTCCATGCGCATTGCTGTCAGTTTCATCTGCGAAAAGCCCTGTGTAATAGACTGTGTGTCCATCCCCAGGTGAAGCGCTACTTTAATAGCGGCAAGTGCGTTCAGCACATTATGCTTGCCGAGGACAGGTACATCAATCCATTCACCGGTTCCGTCATTTAAATAAACCCGGCTGCCTTCTTCGGACATCTCAATTTTTTTCGGGCTAAAGTCATTGTTCTCACCGTAGCCGTAGGATGAAGTACGAAAGCCTTTAGAGGATGCGACAAGATCTGTCAGCAATGGCTCATCCCCATAATAGAACAGAATTCCTTCTTCACTTAGTCCTTCTGAAATTTCAAATTTTGCTTTGGCGATGCCCTCTCTTGAACCGAGGTCCTGAAGATGCGATTCGCCAATATTAGTGATCACAGCAATTTCAGGCTGTGCAAGCTCTGTTAGAAACGCGATCTGCCGGAACCCGCTCATGCCCATTTCAAGGACAGAAACTTCTGTATCTTCCTCTACATCGAGCAGTGTTAATGGGAGGCCCAGCTGGTTGTTGAAGTTTCCCTCTGTTTTTTGGACCTTGAAAGAATTGGACAAAATACCCGCAATCATGTCCTTGGTCGTCGTTTTACCGTTGCTGCCGGTAATCGCGACCACTTTAAAAGAAGCCTGCTGTCTGTATACACGGGCAAGCTTTTGAAGAGCAATCTCGGGATCTTTTACGATCAATACAGGAACCCCGGCCGGAGGCGTACCCGCGTCCTCCTGCCAAAGTGAAGCGCCAGCTCCTATTTCAAAAGCCTGATCGACATATTGATGGCCATCCACTTTTTCTCCCCGAAACGGAATAAATAAATTTCCGCTCTTCAGTGTGCGCGTGTTGATGCTTGCACCTTCAATCACCGTGTCATGAAAAGCGGGTTCCGGGGGGTTAATCCCAAGCATGTCAGCAATTTGCTTTAATGTACGCTTCATTTGAAAAACTCCTTATACGGTATATTTAATTTTTTGCTTTTCATTATGGCGCTCAATTCCAAGAGCAACCAATTTTTCGATCAACTCGGAATAAGGTACGCCTGAGTTTTCCCATAGAAGCGGAAACATGCTGTACGGAGTGAAGCCGGGCATCGTGTTAATTTCATTAATATAAATTTCATTGTCTTCAGTAACAAAGAAATCAGCACGGACCAGTCCTGAGCAATCGACAGCCTGGAAAGCTGTTTTCGCCATTTGCTGCAGCGTCTCAGCCATCCCCTCCGGCAATTCAGCCGGGATGATCATGACAGAATCGCCGTCTACGTATTTTGCTTTATAGTCGTAAAAGTCTTTTTTCGCTTTAATTTCGCCGGGAACGGACATTTCGGGCAAATCATTTCCCAAAACCCCGATTTCAATTTCTCTCGCCTTAACTCCCTGCTCCACAATAATTTTACGGTCATATAAAAAGGCTTCTGCAAAGCCATTTTGAAGTTCATCACGGTTTGTGCATTTGCTGATGCCGACACTAGAACCAAGATTGGCTGGTTTGATAAAGCACGGATAGCCAATTTCCTGCTCCACTTTTTTGTACGCTGCTTCACGATCTTTATCCCATGTGCTTCTGATAAAGGATACGTAGGAAACCTGCGGAAGTCCTGCTTCTTTAAATAGATTTTTCATAATGACTTTATCCATGCCGGCAGATGAAGCTAACACGCCGTTGCCAACATACGGCAGATTGAGTACTTCCATAAGTCCCTGAACCGTGCCATCTTCTCCATTGGGTCCATGAAGCAGCGGGAATATAATATCGTATCCGCCGTCACGATCATCAGTCGTCTGAAGAGAAGTCGACTGCAAGCCTTCAGCAGCAGACACGCTTTGCTCGGAACCGAATTGAAGGGCCGCTACATCTTCAACAGGACTTTTAAGCGATGCGCCTTTTCTCCATTCTCCTTCTGGTGATATAAAAACGGGATCAATTTCAAACTTCTCAAGATCAAGCGCCTGAATAACCGCTTTTGCTGTCAGAAGCGATACTTCATGTTCAGCTGATTTTCCTCCAAATAACAAACATAACTTTGTTTTCATTTATAATGTCCTCCAATTAATTCATGGTTGTAGAGAAATTCGGCTCTAATTTTTGCATACTTTTCTATTTTAACATGTTTACAAGATTTATTGATGAGATTGTAGTCGGGTCTTTTCTTTGCCCAATATACCAAATGAACCGGATGGTGACGAGCAGAAAGAAAATGGTCGGATTATTCAGAAAAGATGTACTTTAATATCTCCCTCTTTTTCTCTTAACAAATGAGAAGCAAGACGATATAATCCTTCTATTAAATACAGTTGTACACATCAGGAGGACTCATCATGAAAAAGATCGGTTTACTTCCAAGAATCATCCTCGCTATTGCCTTAGGGGTTGTGATCGGCAGCTTTGCCCCTGAAGGCTTAATCAGGGTTTTTGCTACATTTAATGATTTATTCGGCAACTTTTTAAACTTTGCCATCCCGCTTATTATTATTGCGTTTATTGCACCAGGGATCGGCGCAATGGGCAGAGGGGCCGGTAAAATTCTTGGTCTGACAACCGGAATTGCCTACGCCTCCACAATTGCAGCGGGTCTGCTTGCATACGGAGCAGCATCACTTCTTTATCCCGTGTTAATGGAAAATCAGGCCGCCCAAGCTTTTGATGATCCAGAAACCGCGCTGCTGCCCGGATTCTTTGAGGTCGAAATGGCTCCTTTAATGGGTGTGATGACCGCACTTCTTTTAGCCTTCGTCCTTGGAATCGGCATGGCATCTTTAAAAAGCTCGTATTTGCTGAATATTTTAGAGGAATTTCGAAAAATCATTCAGCAGCTCATTGAAAAAATCATCATTCCTCTTCTCCCTTTTCATATTTTCGGCATTTTCGCCAATATGACGCAAGGCGGGCAGGTAAGCTCAATATTAAGTGTATTTTTGAAAGTCTTTATCATGATTATTGTTCTTCATATACTTTATTTGTTTATTCAATATTCCATTGCGGGTTCATTGCGCAGGCAGTCCCCCGTAAAGATGTTAAAAACCATGCTTCCTGCTTACTTTACAGCTCTCGGCACCCAATCTTCCGCTTCTACGATTCCGGTCACCCTGGAGCGGACGAAAAAAACAGGTGTCCGCGGACGTATTGCAGATTTTTGTGTTCCGCTTTTAGCTACTGTTCATTTATCCGGCAGCACCATTACACTTGTCAGCTGTGCAATGGCAGTAATGCTCATAAATGGACAGACCGCTGATTTTGATATGATTCTGCGCTTTATCTTAATGCTTGGCATCACCATGATTGCAGCACCTGGTGTTCCAGGAGGAGCGGTTGTTGCATCGCTTGGGCTGCTTGAATCCATCCTCGGTTTCACAGGAACGATGACCTCCCTGATGCTTGCTCTTTACCTGGCACAGGACAGCTTCGGTACAGCCTGCAATGTTACAGGCGACGGTGCCATCTCCTCAATCGTTGACCGGTTTTCAAACGAAGCTGCCGGTGATACAGACAAAGTGAAAACAGGCTGAATTAGCCGAAAATGAAAAGAGCTTGGGACAAAAGTGTCTCAAGCTCTTTGACGGTTCGGCTGCGGTTCAGGTGGACGCTTTCCGCAGGGACGGCGCTGAGCCCTCCTCAAGGCTTCGCCTTGCGGGGTCTCAGCTTGCCGTCATATCCTGCAGGAGTCCCCACCTTCCGCTACGCTCACCTATTACTTTTAATAAATATATCCTCTCTTTTTAAAACTTTTTTGAGTTTTGTCCCAGCATCTTCTTATAGAGAGAAACTAACTTTTCTTGTACCATCAATGCATCATTTGCACTATATTAAAATCAAGAAGGAGGCGTTATGGATATGGACCTTTTTTTACTCCTATTCATCATTTGTCCTGTCATTGTGCTTATTACATCCGCTGCCGGTTTTTTTCTTTTTCCTAAAAGGTATATCATGCCGCTCGTTACGTTTGGTGTCTTTACTGTTTTGATGTTTGTATTCTTCAACCAGAGCTTTTTTATTTGGGTCATCATGTATACCTGTCTTTCTGCTGTCATCACATTCTTGTTTACATTTATTAGAAATCGTAAACTGGCAGCGTGATTTTGAGACCTGTTCGCTGAATATTATTAAACCCGCTTGAACCGGTTCAATTCGGTCTCAGGCGGCTTTTCATTTTGCTGCAGTTTAAGCACATGTTGCTCAGGCTTTACTAAATACGATCCAGGTTATCCTGATACGAGTCGTAAGCCTATAACTCCGGTGACAATCATTCCTACAAATAACAGCTTTCTAACGTCTTTGCTTTCCTTAAAAAACAGCATCCCCACAGCTACACTGCCGACTGCCCCGATGCCTGTCCAAATTCCATACCCTGTGCCGACCGGAACCTCAAGAAGGGCCAGTGATAAGAGATAAAAACTGATTCCTCCAGTTAGAACAGACGAGACAAAGTATTTTGTTTTCGTGAACCCCTCTGAAAGCTTCATGGAAAGAACAAAAAGCACTTCAAAGATTCCCGCTACTCCGAGTAAAATCCAAGCCATTTACTGTTCACCTGCCTTTACTTCTTCTGTTGAATCAACCAGCTTTAATCCGACGATTCCCCCCACTAATAGAAGCAGGAAGAATACCTTTGCGATACTGACGAATTCTCCAAAGAAAATCATCCCGATTACTGCTGTTCCAACCGCCCCAATCCCCGTAAAGGTAGCATAAGCTGTTCCAACCGGGATTTGCTTCATTGCTTTTGATAAAAGATAAAAACTCACCGTGATGAAAAAAATCGTAATAATGGAGGGAATCAAATTCGTAAATCCTTCCGAAAATTTCAATCCGAGTGCCCAGATAATCTCTGTCACACCTGCTGCAATTAAATAGATCCAAGCCAATTTATACACCCTTCCTGATTACGTTAAATTTGAACGAAAAACCGTCCATACTGCCTGCTGTCTTTTTACATATTCCTCTTCTGTATATAGATGTGATTCAATCGCCAGCCCGTCAATGAGGGCATAGAACACAGCCAGTAAATTTTCTGTATCATTCTCATTTTTTGCCGTTTGGGCTATTTTTCTCCGGATAATCTGCGACGCCTGCCCTTCCATCTCACCAAATATGACCTTCATTTCACTCTTAAATTCCACGGGCGGATAAAAAAGCATCCTGTGCAGAAAGTGAGTTTCCATTCCCCCTTTTTGAGGATCAGAAAGATTTATATAGATTTCATGCAGCTGCATGACCGGATCCTTTTCAGCCAGCTGCTTTTCAATATCAATGATTCGTTCACTTTCCTTTGTTACCGCATCTCTATATACGGCAAGAAACAATTCGCCCTTCGACTTAAAATGAGCATAAAAAGAAGATTTTCTAATCCCAACCTTTTGAACAATTTTAGCGATTGAGGTTCCTTCATATCCATGTTCAATAAAAAGTTCTATAGCTGCTTGCCTTAATTTTTGTTCCGTCAACTGGATCACCTCTCTATACTTTACCTACCGATCGTTCGTTTCTAATTTACTAGACTTCGATACAATAATCAAGTTTTTTTGCTTTTTGACCATCCTTTTGTATGATTAGACTATACAGATCACTGAGGAGGCTTCAATGAAAACCATCATACTGGCAGGCGGCGGGCACACGCATCTGTCGATTTTAAAACAGCTTACTAAATCAAATAATAATGATATCAAGTGGATCTTGGTTTCAAGTGACGATTATCAGTATTATTCCGGCATGTTTTCCGGATATATTGAAGGCCTCTATTCGCTTGAGGACATCCGGATTCATTTGCCAAGTCTGGCTGCAAAAGCAAACTGCGAATTTTATCAGGGATCAGTCGATACGATCGATCCTTTTCAGAAGATTATTTCTGTCAACGGACAAAGCTTTTCCTATGACTACCTTTCACTGGATATCGGCTCACATACAACGAATCCAGCAATACCCGGACTGAAAAATGAACTGACGCGCTTAAAGCCTGCACATACATTTCCTGATCATATTAACGAATTGCATGTGTCACGACAGACAGCCGTTATTGGCGGAGGGGCTGCAGCATGCGAAATGGCGCTGTCTCTAGCGGCCTGGAAGCGCAAGCATCAAAGGAGATATGATCAAATTTCGCTTATCTATTCCGGAACTCTTCTTCAAAAGCATGGTCGTAAAGCCCAGCAGATCATGCACCGGCTCATGAAGGAGAACTCGATCAAGCTGTATGAAGATGAACGGGCCAAAAAGATTGTCAGCAAAAAAGTTGTCACCGCAAACCGAACAGTCATCCCCTTTGATCAGCTTCTATATTTAGGCGGGGCATATCCACCTGAACTCCTAAAGGAATCCGGACTCCCTGTAGATGAAAAGGGATTCCTGGAGGTAAATGGCATGCTTCAATCTCCTGATTTTCCATCCATCTTTGGAGCAGGTGACTGCATTACTTTGTCTACTCATCCGGAAATGGAGAAAAACGGCGTGCACGCGGTTAAACAGGGAGAGGTCTTATGGCACAATCTTAACGCGGTCGCAACAAAAGAACCGTTGATGGACTACCAGCCTCAAAAAAACAGTCTGGCCATCCTTTCCACCGGCTATAAAAAAGGGCTGCTTCTAAGAGGTAAAACATCCCTATACGGCTCCCTGCCCTGGCAGCTCAAAAACTATATTGACCGGAAATTTATGAAAGAATACCAGTAACAAAAAGAGGTTGCGACAACTATGTCGCAACCTCTTTGCTGCTGGTTTACAGCACTTTTTTATCGGCCTCATTTGCCAGGGACGGCGTCAAAGTCCAGCGCTTCAGTGCGCAGTCCCTTCCAGCACAGCCCTATTTATGTTCTCATCTTAAAGAACAGACTCAATTCACACTGCTCTAGCGGGTACCTTCACAGATCATTTACTTACTTTTTAATAGATTTATGTATATCACTAAGACAATGATTCCTGCAATAATACTGGTTAAGAAAATAACTCCTCCAATGGAACCTAGAAATTCCAATGCAAACGGAAGAATAAGAGTCAAAAAATCCGGCCGTCATAAGAAAGAAACCAACTGCACCAGCTAACTTATCTTTATCTCCCTTAAAGGTATGCTCACTATAGCCAGCGATCAAAGAAAACTTCTTCTTTTTCCAAATTAAATTACTAAAAAAGAAAAGCATCAAACTTACCAGAACACATGTAACAACCCCACCCACAAGCATCCAAGCACCTCCAACTGCAACTCTCACCAATCCCATTTATCATCAAAGAATTTAGGTTCTTGTCCTTAGCCTGCCCCCCAAACACTAAAAAATCAAGCCGTCAGGATCGGTTCATTTAAAGACAATCCAGCAGCAGACCAGTTGAAATCGTTTGTCGCACCTGCCCCAAAACAACGCGGAGCTGCCCCTTCCGGCAATGAGCATCTTGCGCGAGATGAACAACGAAGAATGCGATCGGTTGCCAGCGGTCTTCCCCCACAATTAAAAAAATATAGTCTTCTGAAAGTCTGTATTCAAAAGACAGTCCGCAGAACAGCTGAAAGCGTTTGCCATTGGAGGCGCAAACCCTGACACAGAGCGGAGGTGCACAAATGGGCAATGAGCATCTGGGGCAGGGTGAGCAACGAAGAATACGAGCGCTTCTCAGTGGTCTGCAGTCATTCGAAGCGTGAATCCCGACACAGAGCGAAACTGCCTCTTCCGGCAATGAGCATCTGGACTTGGGAGAGCAACGAAAAATGCGAGCACTTGCCAGCCGTCTGCCCCATCAATTAAGAAAAACATAGTCTCCTGAGAATTTATTTTCAAAAGACAGTCCAGCAGACTAGCTGAAACCGTTTGTCATTGGAGGCGTGAATCCCGACACAGAGCGGAGTTGCCTATGAGGGCAATGAGCATCTGGATTGGGGAGAGCAACGAAGAATGTGAGCACATGCCAGCGGTCTGCCCCAATAACTAAGAAAAACTTGATCCACTGAAAGTTTATATTCAAAAGACAGCCCAGCAGACCAGCTGAAAGCGCTTGTCATTCAAGGCGCGAACCTCAGGACAGAGCGGAGTTGCCTCCTTTGGCAATGAGCATCTGGACTGGGGTGAGCAACGAAGAATGCGAGCGCTTGGCAGCGGTCTGTGTTTTAAGATAGTAAACGCTTTGCCTCCACAAAACGCTGCCCCGCCGTAAAAACCTCCACTGCAAAAAACGCCAGCATAATCCACAACGCATAGTCCTGGAAAATCATTAAAGCCGTTAAAAAGATAAATCCCTCTGTTCGCTCAGCCAGGCCGGCCTGATAGCGGAAGGATTTGACACCGTTATTTTCGGATACATTTCCTACGGTTAAAAAGATGGTCATAGACACTACGATGGAAGCCATTAGCAGCAAGGCAGCCCATAAAATATCAGGCAATAAAAAAGCTACACCTAGAATGACGCTGATTTCCACGATTCGGTCAAATGTTACATCCATTACCGTTCCAAACGGGGAGGTTTTCGTAGCTCTTGCCATCGATCCATCTACGGCGTCCAGGTAACCGGAAAGCCATAGCGCGATCACAGCGGCCCAGGGGAAGCCGAAGTAAACGAGCACGCCGGATGACGTTCCAATTATAAAGGACAATACCGTTACCTGGTTTGCGCTCAGACCCACTTTCAGCAGACTGTCAGCCGTTTTCTGTATGACCGGCTGTACATATTTTCTTGCATGCGTATCCAGCATTTCTCGTACTTCCTCCCTTTCTTACGGTTTATTTACTTTTTCTATTCCAAGCCAGGAAGCTACTTTTTTTCTGTAAAAAACGGGGATTGCAATAAGGGCTAACCCAACTAATACGCTAATGACGATCACTCGCGTGTCCCCTTGTGCAAAGCTCGAACCAATAAAAGCATAGCCAAATGTTCCCGGAATAATTCCAAGGGCTGTTGCCAGAATGAAAGACCTGAAGCGTACACTTGCCAGACCTGCCGCATAGCTGATTACATCAAAATTGAGCAAGGGGATTAACCGTAGAACAAGCACATAAAAGAAGCCTCTCTTTTCCATCAGTCTCATAATTTCTGAGATTCTTCCCTGTTCTTTTCGTTTAACGAACGATTTTTCAAATACTCGGGAAACCCAAAAAGCAACAGCTGCACTTGAAGTGGCTCCAATTAAGATATAAAGAAATCCTTCAAATGCACCAAAAGCTAGCCCTCCTGCAAGCGATATGACAGAGGCAGGAAAAAGGATAAGCGGTCTAATCGTATAAATCAGAATGAAGAGCAAAGGCGCCCACACACCGAAGGATTGGATCCACTCCTGGATTTCACGAGGACCTACATTTATGTAGCGGCTGCTGAACCACAGCAGCACCCCAAGCCCTGATATAAATAATACAAGGGGAATAAGCTGTTTTATTTTTGTTTTCATATTATTCCTCCTTATCAAAAGATCGGATCTCGTTTCGGTTTACCGCCACGTATCCAGTTTTTCCAGGCGTCAGGTGCGACAAATCATGTTTCGCAGGTATGATATGTCTTCTTTTCGTACCAGTCATCTGAATATGTGCATAGGATTCTCCGAATTGATATGTCTGGTTAAGCCACTGCGCTTCGAGTACGCAGAACTCTGCGCTAAATGCTGCCTTCGAGCTGCTCCATACAAAAAAGTGATTCGGTGCGTACTCGCGGTCGTTCAGCACAATGACATCCGCGTAATGTCTGGCAACCAATTCATTAGAAGGCTGCTCGTATACCTGCCTCGGAGGACCTATTTGCTGGATTTTTCCTTCTGCCAACACCGCAACCTTGTCCCCTAACAGCATGGCTTCTTCCCGATCGTGTGTGACAAAAATAGCCGTCATTTTCTCCTGTTTTAACAGCATTCTGACCCAGTCTCTTAATTCCCGTCTTAAGTCGGGATCAAGCGAACTGAAGGGCTCGTCCAGTAAAAGCAGCTTTGGTTTGAGCACCAGTGCCCTGATTAAAGCAATTCGCTGCTGCTGGCCGCCTGATAGTTCATGCGGGTAGGCATGAATATAGTCTTCGAGCCCCACGGATTTTATATATTTGATTCCTTCTGTTGCTGCTTCTCTTTTCGAGCGTTTCAGCTTTAACCCATAGATCACATTTTCTAAAATCGTTAAATGCGGGAAAAGCAGCGGCTGCTGAAATACCATCCCGACGGTTCGTTCTTTTCCTTTCAGGTGCTCTACCCGCTGGTCTTCAAGGAGGGCATGACCTGCTGTAAACTGTTCCAGTCCTGCAATACAGCGGAGCAGTGTGGATTTTCCGGTTCCAGATGGACCAACAAGCGAAAGAATTTCTCCTTTTTCAAGTGAAAAATCAATACCGGTAAAAATTTCTTTTTTCTGATACTCTTTATGGGCTTTTACAAGCGAAAAATACGTCATGTTACACCTCTGTTTACGAAAGTCCCTTTGTACGTCAAAATTTTGGACAGCAATTCAACCGCTGCTACTGCTATGACGGGAAGCATGGCAAATGCAATGGAAAAGGCCGCCATCACGGTATCATTGACTGATTGCAAAAATGGATAATAAATGATGGGAAGCGTAATCACATTCCCACCCCCGATTACAGCCGTCAGAACATATTGACTCATGCTGATTGTGACTGTCAGAAAAACGGCACTGCGCACACTCGGCATTAATAATGGAAGTTCAACAGATCTGAAGACATGAAAGGGACTGCCTCCAAGCACTTTCGCCTGCTGGATCATGCCGGAACCCACTCTGTCGTAGCCTGCCTTCATTACCTTTATGGTATAGGGAATGGTGGGAACAAGATGAACGATTACCACGCCAAGCCATTGATTCGCAAGACCTAAACGAATCATGGTGATGTGCAGCCCGAGTGCTGCTGCCATCGTTGGAATAAATAAAGGCAGCAGGAGAAACGTTTCAAGCAACCCCTTCCCTTTAAAAACGGAGTGAGAAAGGGCTTTACCTGTAAGAAAACCGACCATAAGATTTAAGAACGTTACCGCTAAAGCAATGAGAATAGATACAAATAGTGCTTCATAGATCCTAGGATCCATCAGAAAAACTTCCCATCCGCGGAGCGTCCACTCAAAAGAAAGCGGCTCCCCCCATTTCCAGACAGGTGTAAAGCTTTTAACCGCCAGCATCAAAGCAGGAAGCAGAAAAAGCAAGCTTGAAAGAATATAAAAAATGGTCTTTTTCATATTGCCACTCCTATCGCTGATGCTGACTTTTTGAAATCAGCCATCTTCTTCTATTCAGCATAAGAAAAGACAGCAGAGCAAACAGACTCATCACAACGGATATCATAAACAGCAGGGCAAATGCGAAGGATCGCTCATCCCAGCTGATTCCGTAAAACCAATCATAAGCTAAAACAGCTGTCATTTGAGGAAACTGAACGCCAAGCAGTGCAGGCACCTCGTACGCTGTAAAAATAAATGCAGTCACAATTAAAAACACTTCTACAATGACCGGCTGAACCCACGGCCACTCAATCGTTTTAAAATACTCTTTCTTCGTTCCGCCTAACACCTGAATCACTTCACCATACTGCTTCGGCAGCTGTGTATAAACCGGCAGCAGCATGAGCACCACAAACGGAATCTCTTTCCATAAATACGTAATAATGATTCCTGCTCCTTCCCTGTCCTGAACCAGTACAGGAAACTCACTTCTTGACTCAAGCCAGCCAAGATTGAACAGAACGGATGAAAGCACCCCGCTTTGGCCAAGAAGCAGGAGGACAAAATACCCCCAGACAAAATGAGGAAACAGCATCGGAATCCACAGAATCCATTTTCCTAAACTATTTTCAATAAATGTATGAAACGAACGGACGAGCGCCCATCCTATAACGATCGATAATGCAGTGGAGATCAATGTAATCCAAAGGCTGTAGCCAAATGAAGCATAGAGCCGTTCCTCTTCAAACAGGCTTTGATAATAAGAAAGTGTCCATCCATCCGGCCCTTTTACACTTTCCACAAATGACATAACCAGACTGTAGAGAACGAGTAATAGGAATAAAAAAGCGGGTACTAGTAATAGGGTGGTTTGCTTATTCAGATGCCACTTCATCTATCCACTGCTCCTGCAGCCACGGTACATACGCAGCATCTATTTCCGGCAAAAAAGCATCGTCGAGCGTTTGCTGATCCAATACCGTTTCTCCCCGTTCAATTTCGTCAAAACGATTCTTTTCTTCAGCATTTAATGTGGTAAAATCAATCGGTGTATTTTCACCCCAGTATTCCTGTGAAAGCTTTACAGACTGGGCTTCAGGTGACAGCATGAAATTTATGGCTGCCATGGCCGCTTCTTTGTTCGGACTGTTAAAAGGAATCGAAAGGAAATGCGCATTTCCTATTGAGCCTGGTTCTTCAAGGATAAAGGATTCCGTGGTTTCAGGAAAAACGCCATCTTCCACAAGAACCTCCGCTCGGGCTTCATTGTAGCCCATCGTCATCCAGATCTCTCCCTGGCTGTAAAGCCGGTCAAGCTCAGTCAGTGATGATGGATACGTCTCTCCGCCTCTCCACAAATCAGGTTCAATTTCATTTAAATAGCCCCATACCTCCTGAGCTCCTTCCTCAACTAAGTCCAGCGAATACGGTTCTTCAAGCAGCTGCTCTAAAGAAGAAGTTTTTCCATAAAGAACATGACGGATGAATGCATCACCGGTAAAGTCTCCTGCAGCAGGATACGTAAACTTTCCGGGATTTTCGCCGATCCATTCCTGAAGCTCTTCTAACGAAGAAGGCGGGACATCCATTTTTGAAGAATCATAATGAAACACGAACTGCACTTTCCCCCAGGGTGCTTCGAATCCTTCTGTTTCCGTACCGAAATCATAGGTAAAATCGAGGCTTTCTGTATCATAGTAGGTTTGAAAGTTGGGGATTTGCTCTGTAAATGGACCGTGCAGCAACGAGCTTTCTTTCGCCCGTTTAAAATTTTCACCGTTCATCCAGATCAGATCAATTGTACCTTCCTGCTGACCGGCTCTTTTTTCCGTTTCAAGCTTTTGAATGATTTCATTTGTATTTAAGGGGATTCGTTCAAAATTCACATCATACTCTTCCTTTAACCTGGGCTTCACCCATTCATCCATGTATTGATTGATCCCTTCATCTCCTCCCCACATATACATGCGGACCGTTTCTCCGGCTGCTTCCTGCTGAATCTCGTCCCAGGACAATTGCTCTGTTTGATCTGAGGAACTGGATGTGGATGGCTGGCCTGTACATCCTGCTAAAGCAAGAATCAGAATGCCTGGTGTAAGAAATAAAGATTTTTTCATGCGATCACCACTTTCTCTTCTTATAACCCTCTATTGCATGGATAGTTAAACCTAGTCTTTCTATTAACAGTGTAGTCTTTTTTTCTCTATAAAGGTAACGATAGTGCTCTAAAAAAAGATCACTACCATTTTGTCCTTTCTAAGAGCCTGTAAGATGCAACCTAAATAAAAAGCCCGTGACAAGGTGTCACAGGCTCTTCAACAGTTCACTTCGCTTTCAGATGGACGCAGCGGCAGGGTCTAAGTTAAATTTTTCCAGTGATGTCCCCACCTGTATTTCCTTTAACTAAGCTTATTATTCAATCACCGCGGTCCAATCTTTGGATTTCCGATCATAGCTGAGCCAGGCATCAGGGGTTTCTTTCATTCTTACAACCATCTCTTCTTCAAGATCATTCAGACTTTCGTAATCTCCCACCAGCCAGATAGGAATGTCGATCTTGTTTCTCGCAGAACTGGATTTGGCCAGTGAAATGACGATCCCCTCCTGCAGTAAATGGGTAACCGTCCTTACGACTTCTCTCGGCATCACCGTAACGGCTTTTTCTTTTTTCCATTTCAGCATACTTTTGCCGCTTCGAAGCAGGTTCCATTTCGCCGGCAGCACACTGCCCAGCACCGTATAAAAATCATCCCAACTCCGGTAGTAAGTACGGTTCATCGTTCCATCTTCAGCGGTAAGGTAAACAAATTGATTATTCAGCTTCCGGTAAAATGGAGGGCGGAGATGATATTTCATATGTCCGATATATAAAAGTTCGGCAATTTCCTGTGAAGTCATCTCATCAACGCCTGCTTCATCCTCAAAATCAATCCAGCAAAAATCCCCGTATGTGTAAACCGGGTCCTTTGCCAACTTGCTCATCTCATCTGCGCTGACGTACTCCAGGTGGGTATGCATATTAAAGGATGCATTGTCATACTGATGCTTCAGGAGCAAGAGGTGATGGAGATTTGTGGACAATGCATGATAAAAATCTTTAAATTCAATACCAGCAGACATGACGTAATCCTGCGTTGAGTTAAGATGTATGTAAATCCATTCCGAAGATCCTGCTTGAGGTTTCAACTGACCATCACCCCTTCTGTTTTTTCATTAAGTATAGTGTATCAAACTGCAAAAGAAAGAAGAAAAAAAGAAACTTTTGTTACACCTTTTCCGTCTCATTAAAGTAGAACTGCTATTTATAGCTTATGAATCACATGCATCAAAAGAATCATGTTACAGTTAAGCAAGATAAGTCTTCCTGTCAATTGTGAATTGACCTGACATTTGATAGTCTAGTAGAAGTGACAAAATTACTTCACGGTATCTGATCACATTGACTAAAAGTATATAGAATTAAGGTGAATAGATTGAATAACCAGAAACAATTTTCCGATCGCATTGATTGGAGCCTTGCGATCCTGTTGATCTTTTTTATGATGGCCAGTATTCTTGCCATTTCATCCGCACAAACCACGGAGCAATATGGAAATATGAACTTTGCACTCAGACAGGGCATGCTTTATGTGGTGGGTTTTGTCATTATAAGCATCACTATGGTGCTCGATATGGACCAGTTCAGAAGGATTGCCTGGGTTCTGTACGGCTTTGGCATCGTTTTGCTGGTCGGTCTTCTTGTCGCACCTGAAAGCATCGTGCCTTACATAAATGGAGCTTACAGCTGGTATAACTTCCCTGTGATCGGGACGCTGCAGCCGTCAGAATTTATGAAAACCTTCACCATTATCGCGCTTGCACGAGTCGTCGCTTCTCACAATGAAAATTTCGGCCAGCGCACGGTTAAAAGCGATTTATGGATGCTTGCTAAAATCGGGGCTGTAGCAGGAGTTCCCTTCCTTTTGATTAATGAACAGCCTGACCTTGGTACAATGCTTGTTTTTATCGCGATTACTATAGGGATTGTGCTTGTTTCAGGGATTACATGGAAGATTTTGCTCCCTGCATTTTTATCTGTAAGCGCACTGGCAGCCTCTTTGATTTCAATTGTTATCTTTGCACCCAACTTAATCGCTCAGTATTTTGATGATTATCAGCTGCGAAGAATTTATTCCTGGCTTGATCCTTATCAATTTTCATCCGGAGACGCCTATCAGCTCACAACTTCGATGAGCGCTATTGGATCCGGAGAGATTTTTGGTAAAGGGTATCAGGATCGTCAGGTATATGTTCCGGATAATCATACGGACTTTATCTTCGCCGTCGTTGGAGAAGAATATGGTTTTATCGGCGCGAGTATTATTGTCAGTTTGTTTTTCATGCTGATTTATCACTTGACTAAGGTCTCGCTGCAAACGAAGAGTCCATTTAATGTTTATGTGTGTGCAGGTATCATTTCGATGATTACATTTCACGCCTTTCAAAACATCGGGATGACGATTCAGCTGCTGCCAATTACAGGCATCCCGCTTCCACTGATCAGTTATGGAGGAAGCTCGTTAATCGGCATTATGTTTGCACTCGGCTTAATCTTTTCGATGAAATTTCATCATCGAACCTATATGTTTTCTTCAGAAGAAGAAGTGTAAAAAAAGAGGCCTCTGCCTCTTTTTTTTATTGCGTATTTCCTTTTATCACATGTATATGCCCCGGAAGCACCGTCAAGCTATGATCTTTTCCTTTGTAATGCTCTCCATCTAAATCAATATAGCGTGTGGAAGAGGTGGAAATTTTCAGAGAGGATGCCTGGAAATGATCAATCGTGCTTTTGTCTTTTTCCCAATCCACAGTCGTTTTAGCAGAAAGGATCTCTTTAAACAATGGAAATCCGGCTTCTTTCACAATCAAAACATCCACCTTGCCGTCATTCAGCTGAATGCTTGACAGCGGAAATTCAGTAGCCCCTATAAATCTTCCGTTTAATACGAGAACCATAACCGCTTCATCAGTCAGCGTCTCCCCATCGATTTCCATTTCAAATGAAAAGCGGTCCTGGGCTGTCATCGACTTAAACGCACTGATGTAATAGCTTAACCGCCCAAAGACACCTTTTGACTGCTCGTCTATATTCAGTGATGCTTCAGCGATTAAACCAGTTCCCCAAAAGTTGCCGAAATATTGGTCGCTTGTCTGGACGATATCCACTTTTTCTTCTGTTCCTTCTTCGCTGATAAGAGCTGCCGCTTGTTTAACATTCAGCGGAATGTCTAATGCGCGTGCAAAATCATTGCATGTGCCTGAAGGAATAACGCTGAAAACAGGGCGCTTGTCTAAAGGAGAGAGTCCATTTATACATTCATGGACAGTGCCGTCGCCTCCTAAAGCAATAACCAGTTCGACCTCTTCTCCATGCTGCCTGCAAAAGTGCTCAGCATCTCCAGGCTTCAGTGTCTGCAGCAGGGTAAGATTGGGGATGGCCAAACTGATAGGTCCTATAATTTGGGCCAGAATTTTATCCATTTGCTTCTGGCCTGCATTTCCGTTGTAAATTAACATCGCTGACTTGTACATGACGCACTTGCCCCTTTCATAAGCTTCTAATTCTCTATACCCTATTTTCTCTCTGATCGTGCATGTAATACAAAAAAAGGTCCCCATTTTCAAATAAGATGAGCACCTTGATTGTGTTTATGTAATTTTTCCTTGCTTTTTACGTGTTGGATACCTGATGAGAGCTTTTCACCGTCTCCAGAATTTCCAGTCGTGATTTTGTTTTCGTAATTTTGACACCTATTCCTGACAGTTTGGCAATCATTCTTTTTAGACTTTCGCTGTCTCTAGCCATGATCGACACCTCTCTTTGTTTTAAGTGCTTGTCTTATTCATACGTATGGTTCATCTATATAGTTTCATTTTTTTAAAATTTTATTCATCTTGTTTACGGGTATAATACCACCAATCTCATAAGTTAATCCAAAATCATTGAAAAAATCGATATTCATGAACATTTATTGAACGACTGACTAAACAGAATGTATAAATTATCTTGTTTTCCCTATACTACATAAGATTTTTACACTATGGAGGTGCTTTAAATGAATGTTCGTGAAGTAATGACAGATGAAGTAATCAGCTGTGAAAAAACGGATTCAGTCGCTCAAGTGGCAAAGATCATGAAGGATCATAATATAGGCATTTTGCCTGTACTGGATCAAGGCAGAGCAATCGGAATGATTTCCGATCGTGATGTAGTCATTCGCGGAGTAGCAGAGCACAAAGAAGAACAAGTGGATCAGGTTATGACTCATCAAGTGATCAGTGTAAAACCGGATACAAATTCCAAGGAAGCAGCTGCACTGATGGCTGAGCATCAGGTACGCAGACTGCCCGTCATAGAAGGAAGCAAAGTAATTGGAATGGTCTCACTTGGCGACCTCTCCATCTCCACCCAATCAAACGAACAGGCCGGAGACGCCCTCACAGATATTTCACAGCCTTAACTTGCAATTAACGTGGTGTGGATATAACTTAAAAAAGTTTAGATCAATGAGGCAGTATGTATCTAAAGTATGAGGTGAACGGAGCGGAAGGTGGCGACTCCAGCAGGAAATGACGGCAAGCTGAGACTTTACTGGGCAGGGCCCTGGAAAGGCTCAGCGTCGTCCCTGCGGAAAGCGTCCACCTGAAGCGAAGTGAACCGGTCAAAGAGCCTGGGACTCATTTATCACAGGTTCGTAAATGTGCTGCCAAACAACCAGAAGGGGATTTTTTACATATCCTCTTCTTTTTTCTTTGTTGTTGTGATACGATTGTAAACGCTCTTTTTTCGCGGCTGCGATCGATATCTTGCGAATGAGGTGACAAATTTGGCAGATCAACCAAAGCAATCTTCTTACACACACCCCGATTATAAAAACGAAGTAGATCGTTTACTCTTCACCCGGCTTTACATTGACCAGGCGCTTGCGGCATCAGAGCAGAGCGCAGGAAACGCCAGACAGCATTTAAAGGAAGCGTATGAAACTCTCGACTCCTTAGACAGCAGCTTAAGCTATATGAATCTTTTAACCGGAGCCAGTCTGCTTCAAATGAACACAGACCAGGTGAAACGGCTAAAAAGCGCCTATGACAAACCTTATTTCGCCCGAATTGACTATCAAAAGAAAAACGAAGAAAAAGAGTCGCTGTATATCGGAAAAGCTTCGCTTCACAATCCCGAAAATCAGTCGCAAATTATTGTGGACTGGCGGTCTCCGGTATCAAATGTCTATTATGACGGACGTCTTGGAGACGTGGAATATGAAGTCAACGGTGAAACGACACAGGGCTACTTATCACTAAAACGGCAGTATCAAATTGAAAAAGGAGAGCTGCTCAATATTCAGGATGTGGATTTAACGACAACAGATGAACTGCTTCAGCAGTCGCTTGCTGGAAAAGCCGATAATCGCCTGACCGAAATTGTTTCCACGATTCAAAAAGAACAAAATGATATTATCCGCGCTCCCCTGAATCGTCCGATCATCGTACAAGGAGCTGCCGGCAGTGGAAAAACAACCATCGCCCTTCATCGAATATCCTATTTTTTATATGTAAACAGTGAAACCTTCCATCCCTCTGACCTCATGATCCTTGCACCTAACCAATTATTTATCGAATATATTTCAGACGTTCTTCCGGAATTAGGTGTAGATAAAATTAAACAAACCACCTTGATTGACTATATGTCAAAAGCTGCTGGAGTGAACATCCGTCTTGACGATCCTGTAAAAAAGCTGGTTGCGTTAATTGAACAAGAGGATTCCAGTGAGGAAATAAAGAAACTCTCTCAATTTAAAGGCTCCCTGCTTTTTATGAAAATAATCGACCGATACTTGAATTTAATGGAGGAATCGCTTGCTCCTAAAGGAGATGTGATGCTTGAAAAATTCAGGATCCTGCGCGGATCGCGTCTTGCGGATCTTTTTTTGCATGACTACCGGTATCTTCCTGTCTATAGAAGATTTGATAAAATCAAAGGCGTCATACAAAATCATCTCCGCACAAAGAAAAAGCATGTTCTAAAAAAAATAGAAGATGTGTATGATGAAGCCCTGGAAAAAGCGTTGTATGGCATTCGGAATGATGCTAAACGCAGAAAACGAGTGACCTTCATTATGGACACAAAAGCACAAAGAACCGAAGCCGTCAAAAAAGAAGCGCGTTCTACCGTGCATATGTATATGAAGCAGTTTGAGAAAAAAAGCGCAGTGGATTATTACAAAGAACTGCTTATGTCTCCCGAGCTGCTTGAATCTTGTGCCCCTGAATTAACCAGTGAGGACATTGATCAGCTGGTCCATCACAGTCAGCTCATGATGGCAAGAAGAAGGTTTGAACTTGAAGACCTTGCACCCATTTATTATTTGCATGGGCGCCTGTACGGGCTTGATGATGAATCGAAAGTAAAAAATGTGTTTATTGATGAAGCGCAGGATTACAGCTACTTTCAGCTAGCTGCACTCAGAAAAATTCTCGATACCAGTCTTTTTACGATCGTTGGAGATTTAGCACAGGGCATCCATTCCTACCGGGGGATGCGGGACTGGGGTGTGGTGGAAAAAGAAATATTCGGAGAAGCGCATTATTTTACTTTGCAGAAAAGCTACCGTACGACCATTGAAATTATGAATCTGGCAAATACCGTTTTAGAAAAAATGGAGGAATCCCTTCCTCTCGTAGAGCCCGTGGTTCGTCACGGATTAGTGCCTGCTTATCACCAGCTTTCTGCAGACAGACTGGTTCAAAAAATGGAGCAGGATATTGACCTGCTTCAAAAGGAACACTTCACAACCATTGCTGTGATTTGTAAAACACCATCCGAATGCAAAAAAATGTTCAGCTTGTTTGCTTCGAGTACTCTTTCCGTTCAGCTTCTGACAGAAAATGAAGAACTAAAGAAAAATCAAATTACCCTTCTTCCTGCTCATCTTTCAAAAGGACTTGAATTTGATGCGGTATTAATTCCTTCTTTGACTGAAGCCTATAAAGGAAATGAGCTTGACCGCAAGCTCTTGTATGTAGCCATGACCCGCGCGATGCACCGCCTTGCTCTTTACAGCGAGCATCCGGAGGATCTGCTGCTCGACGAAGCGGCAAAAGAAAAATTGACCTGGCAGAATTCCTAAAAAAACAAGCCCCGAAAGAGAGTAAACAGCTTATCGTGAGAACCAGCAGAAGGGTTCACGAGTGCGAGCTGTTTATTCGGTTCGGGGCTTTTTAATGCATCGTTTTCTTACAGCTTAATCCGTTGAAGTCTTAAGGCATTTAATACAACGGAGACCGAGCTGAATGCCATTGCGGCTCCAGCCACCCATGGCGCTAAAAGACCTGCCGCTGCAATTGGAATCCCAAGGGTGTTGTAGCCAAATGCCCAAAACAGGTTTTGTTTAATATTTTTCATGGTTTTCCTGCTCATGACAATGGCATCAGCAATACGATTTAAGTCGCCTTGCATCAGGGTGATATCGGCAGCTTCCATCGCGACATCCGCTCCTGTTCCAATGGCCATGCCAATATCAGCCACTGCAAGGGCCGGTGCATCGTTTATGCCGTCACCAACCATTGCCACCACTTTCCCCTGTTTTTGAAGCTTTCTGATTTCATCCGCTTTTCCTTCCGGCAGAACTCCTGCAATCACATTTGAAATGCCAGCTTCTTTTGCAATGGAATGTGCTGTACGGAGGTTATCTCCTGTGATCATGATCACTTCGATGCCAGCCTGATGAAGTCTTGCGACCGCTTCTTTTGAGGTTTCCTTGATTGTATCCGCAACGGCGAGTAATCCAGCAAGCTGCTGATCAACCGCCGCAAGCATGACCGTTTTCCCTTCTTGTTCAAGAGCCGCTATGTCTTCTTCAAGCGCATCGGTTTGAATGGCTGACTCCTTCATCAGTGAGCGCGTTCCAACCAGTACTTCTTTTCCGTCTACCTTCGCTTTAATGCCAAAGCCTGTGACTGATTCAAAATCGAGGAAGGAAGATGCAGCAATGCCCTTTTCTTCTGCCCCCTGAACAATGGATTTTGCAAGCGGATGTTCAGACCCTCTTTCGGCTGACCCTGCGTAATACAGCAAATTCTCCTCAGAAAATGCGCCATAAGCTTTCACATCAGTAAGAACAGGCTTTCCTTCGGTGATGGTTCCTGTTTTATCGAGGACAACTGTATTCACAGATTGCGTGGTTTCCAGATGTTCTCCGCCTTTAAATAAAATTCCATATTCTGCAGAACGGCCGGATCCTGCCATAATGGATGTCGGCGTAGCAAGACCCAGGGCGCACGGACAAGCAATGACTAAAACAGCAATCGTCGCCTCCAAGGCTGCCCCAACTTCACCAGGAGACACAAACAAAACCCAGGCAGCAAACGTGAGTAAAGCAATTCCGACAACAATTGGTACAAAAATTCCTGATATTTTATCTGCTTGACGCTGAATGGGGGCCTTTGAACCCTGTGCCTGCTCTACCACTTGAATAATTTGGGAAAGAGCCGTTTCTTTTCCCACTTTTGTTGCACGAAGCTTGATATATCCCTGCTTATTTAACGTTGATCCGATAACAGGATCACCTGTTTGTTTATCTACCGGAACACTTTCTCCTGTAATCATCGATTCATCAATTGCAGAGCGGCCTTCTGTAATGATGCCATCTACCGGTATTTTTCCTCCCGGCCTTACGACTGCGATATCATCAATTCTTACTTCTTCAATCGGCACTTCTGTTTCCTCTGAGCCCTTCATAATCACTGCTGTCTTCGATTGAAGACCAATCAGTTTTTTTATGGCTTCTGACGATCTTCCCTTTGCTTTTGCTTCAAACAGCTTTCCGAGTACGATTAATGTAATCAGGACCGCACTCGTTTCAAAGTACAGACCCATGGAATGAACCGGCATACCAATGGATTGAATGGCAAGATAAACACTATAAAAGTAAGCAGCGGAGGTTCCGAGTGCCACGAGAACATCCATATTTGCACTGCCATTTCGAAGTGCCTTGTACGCTCCCCTATAAAAACCTTTCCCTATATAAAACTGAACCGGGGTCGCGAGTGCCATTTGAACCCATGGATTCATCAGCACTTCAGGAACATACAGCCACTCGGTAAAACTGAAGTGCCCTGCCATGGTCCATAAAAGCGGGAGAGATAAAATCAGTGAAAGAATAAATCGGCGCTGCTGTTTTTGGATTTCAACTAGCCTGTGATCTTTTTGAGGATCGTCATCGTTCTTTTTTTGTCTGGCTCCATATCCAAGTTTTTCAACCTGGCCAATTATGTCTTCTACAGTGATTGCGCCATCCAAATATTGAATGGTTCCCTGTTCGAGCGCAAGATTGACTGTCGCAGACTGAACCCCCGTCATTTTCTGGAGTCCTTTTTCTACCCGGGAAGAACAGGCTGCACATGTCATCCCTGTCAATTCAAGTTCGGCTTTTTTCGTTGCGACTCCGTAGCCAAGATCTTCTACCTTTTTCTCGATATCTTTTAAAGATAGCTCATCCTCGTTGTAAATGATTGTTGCCTGTTCAAGTGTCAGGTTAACCGCAGCCTGCTCCACTCCATCGAGTTTCAGCAATCCTTTTTCAACCCGATTTGAACAAGCAGCACAGGTCATGCCTGTAATATGCAGGTCGCTTTTTACTTGTGTCATCTTTTCACTCCTTTCGCCTTAAAGTCCGTTGAGACACATACCCACATAGGGTATATAACAGTGAAAAAGAAAGTGTGCGGATAACCTGCACACTTCACTTTTCTTATTTAATTTTATAGCCTTGTTCTTCGATTTTAGCGCGGATTTCGCTTAATGTAACAAATGAATCTTGAAAATCAACATCTACCGTTCCCTGCTGGAGATTGACTTTCACTTCATTTACTCCGCCAAGATCCCGGACGTTGCTTTCAATTGCATCTACACAGTGCTGACAGGACATTCCCTCAACATTTAACGTTACTGCTTCTACCATATACAATCATCCTCCTACTTTTTCATTAGGCGCTTCATCGTTGCAAGCAGTTCATCTACCACTTCGAGATCGCCTTCTTGAATTCTGTCTACAATACAGCTTTTCATATGACCTTCAAGCAACAGGTTGGATACACTATTTAAAGCAGATTGTGTAGCTGCGATTTGAGTAATCACATCATCGCAATAGGTATCTTTTTCAATCATACCCTTTATCCCCCTGATTTGTCCTTCAATACGATTTAAACGGGATGTTAAATTATGTTTCATTTCTTCAGAGTGGTGGCTTTTTCGACTGTGACCGCTTGGACAATGATCTTCTTTTATAACCAGCTGATCAGTTTTTACACTTTCCATCCCATTCACTCCCTGCGCTGTCATTATGTTATAAGTATAATATACCCTATAGAGGTATGTAAACAAAAGAGATTCGATCCTTGATTTATTTTCTGAATTATCGAACTTTAAAAAATGGTTTGACATGGTTTTCCTGCAGTAGTAAAGTAAGGGACATCAATTAAATAGAACAATTTCTTCTTATCACGAGAGGTGGAGGGACTGGCCCTTTGATACCTCGGCAGCGGACTATTATTAGCACCGTGCCAACTCCAGCAGACAGCAGTCTGAGAGATGAGAAGAGGTGTTAGCGTATGCGGCCTCTTCTTGTTTATTCGGGAAGAGGCTTTTTTAATGGAACTGAATCGTTAAACCAGGCCTCTTCCCTGCACTAAACCGACTAATCAAATGAGATTAGTTCAAATAAAAAGGAGGAAGGCGTATGATTCAATTTTCATCGGTAAGTAAGACATATGGCAGCGGCAAAGACGCAGTGCAGGCGCTTTCCGGGATTGATTTGACTATCGAAACAGGCGAAATTTACGGGGTCATCGGCTTCAGCGGGGCTGGCAAGAGCTCTTTAATACGCTGTGTCAATCTATTAGAAAGACCTACAGAGGGCACCATCAAAATACACGGCAAGGATCTTACCTCTCTATCTAAAAAAGAAGTGCGGCAAACCCGGAAAGATATCGGGATGATTTTTCAGCATTTTAACCTATTAAATTCAAAAACGGTCTACCACAATGTAGCGATGCCGCTGCTTTTGTCAGGTGAAGAAAAGAAAAAAGTGTCTCAGCGTGTCGCAGACCTGCTTGATTTTGTGGGGCTTGGCGACAAGGCGGATCAGTACCCGGACCAGCTTTCCGGTGGACAGAAGCAGCGAGTCGGCATTGCCCGGGCGCTTGCCACCAATCCTTCCATCCTGCTATGTGATGAAGCAACGTCCGCACTTGACCCGGAAACGACACAATCGATTCTTGAACTTCTTAGAAAAGTAAATAAGGAATATAAAATTACGATTTTAATGATTACGCACGAAATGGGTGTGATCCGGGAAATTTGCGATAAAGTCGCCGTGCTGGAGAGCGGTTCTATTATTGAACAGGGGACGGTATTCGATGTCTTTACCGATCCACAGCACCGGACTACCCAGAAATTCGTCCGCTCAATCATGAATGACGGCTTGCCGGAGAGCATTTTAAACGAGATCAACCGCAAGGAGCATAAACATATTTACCGGATTCAATTTACCGGAAGCACGACAGGTTATCCTCTCCTATCGAGAGTATCGAGAGAGTTTGCACTTGATTTAAATGTTCTCTATGGAAATATTACAGAGCTGCAGGGAATTCCTTACGGGAATCTTATTGTTGAATTTATCGGAGAGCGCGCAGACATTCAACGAGCACTCCTCTCTATTCAGCAGCAGCATATAACAGTAAAGGATGTGATCCGGGATGCTGGTTGATTCTACTCAAATTATTGAAGCGCTTTGGGAGACGCTTTGGATGGTCGGTTTCTCTCTCTTGTTTTCAGCCTTGATCGGCTTGCCTTTAGGTATTTTACTTGTCATTACACGAAAAGGGCATCTTTGGGAAAACGCCCCGCTCTTTAATGTGTTAAATGGCGTAGTCAATGTATTTCGGTCTGTTCCGTTTATCATCTTACTCGTCGCCATCGTACCCGTGACACGCTTCATTGTCGGTACTTCGATTGGGACAGCGGCGACAGTCGTACCGTTGGTGTTTTATGCAGGGCCTTATATTGCCAGATTAATAGAAAACTCTCTTTTAGAAGTAGATAAAGGCGTAATTGAAGCTGCAGAAGCAATGGGCGCCACTCCCAATCAAATTATTTTTCGTTTTCTCATCCCTGAAGCTCTCAGCTCTCTTGTGCTTGCACTCACGATTGCGACAGTCGGTCTGGTTGGTGCTTCAGCAATGGCGGGGGCAGTCGGAGGCGGCGGACTCGGCGATCTTGCCATCACATACGGCTATCAGCGATTTGATACGACCACGATGTATATCACACTCGGGATTTTAATTATTATGGTTCAAGGCTTACAGACGACCGGCAATCTTATGTCAAAAAAAATTCGAAGAAGTTAATTTTAGGAGGAAATGAAAATGAAAAAATGGACTACTCTTTCACTTGTATCATTACTTAGCCTTACCCTTGCGGCGTGCGGAGGGGATGAAGATGGACCGGTCAGAATCGGAATCAGCGGTTCAGATACACGCATCTGGGATTTTGTTGCCGAGAAAGCTGAGGAAGAGGATATTGAAATTGAAATCGTTACGTTCTCAGACTATGTACAACCGAATATCGCACTTTCAGAGGGCGAGCTTGATTTAAATGCCTTTCAAACCATCTCTTATTTTGATGATTTTATAGAAGAAAGAGAGCTTGATTTAGCACCTATTGCTTCAACAGTCATTGCGCCTATGGCTCTGTACTCTGAAAAGATAGCCTCTATTGAAGAGCTTCCTGAAGGCGCGACCATCGCAGTTCCAAATGAAGCGACGAATCTAGGAAGAGCGCTCTTGCTGCTTGAAGAAGCAGGATTAATTGAACTAAGTGATGAGGCAGGATTGACCGGCACCGAACAGGATATTACAAGCAACCCTAAAAATATTGAAATTCTTCCTGTAGTAGCAGGACAGGCACCACGTTCCCTTCCGGATGTAGATGCAGCGATAATTAATAATGGAATCGCGGTGGATGCCGGTTTCAGTCCTGTAAATGACTCGATTTTCCGTGAAAGCGACACAGCAACGCCTTATATCAATATTATTGCAGCGCAATCAGAAGACACCGACCGGGAAGACTTGCAGCGCATCGGTGAACTTTATCAGGAAGACGATGTCGCTGAGTTTATTGAAGAGGAATATGACGGCGGAATGATCCCTACGTTCATTCCAGTAGAAGATCTTACAGACTATTAAGCAGAGGAGTTTTAGTGATGAATTCAGTTTCAGCCCAATCCGTGAAAGATTTGATCACCAGCCATATTGAGGCCCGTGAAGCAGGCTATATTCAAACCAGCCACTCCATTCATGAACGTCCCGAAATAGGTAATCAGGAATTTTTCGCTCAAGACTTGTTGACGAGCCATTTAATTTCTGAAGGCTTCCAGGTTGAAAAGGGGGTCGCAGGGCATGAGACTTCCTTTTATGCAGTGAAATCGAGCAGTAAACCAGGACCTACTATTGCATTCTTAGCTGAATACGATGCACTTCCAGGCCTTGGACATGCCTGCGGTCATAACATCATTGGAACGGCCAGTATCGCTGCGGCCAACAGCGTAGCGAGTGTACTGGATCAAATCGGCGGGAAAGTGGTCGTTTTCGGAACTCCTGCAGAAGAAGGCGGACCAAACGGCAGTGCAAAAGGAAGCTTTGTCAAACACGGCTATTTAGAAGATATTGATGCAGCTATGATGATTCACCCTTCTTACCAATCAGGCCGCACTACCACTTCATTAGCAGTAGATCCGCTTGATTTTGAATTTATCGGAAAGCCTGCCCATGCAGCATCTTCCCCTCAGGATGGCATCAATGCGCTCGACGGTGTACTTCAGTTGTTTAATGGCATCAATGCTCTTCGTCAGCATGTACAGGACGATGTACGGATTCATGGAATCATTACTCATGGCGGAGATGCACCGAATATTGTCCCTGAGTATGCAAAAGCCCGCTTTTACATCCGGGCTGCCAGCCGCAGTGTTTTAAACGACGTCACCAAAAAAGTACGTGCCATTGCTGAAGGAGCTGCACTAGCAACCGGGGCTTCACTGAATGTGATTGCTTTTCAAAATGAAGTAGATAACTTAATCCCTACCCCGCTGTTTGATGATGTATTTGAAGAAGCGTTCAACTCTCTTGGCGATACGTTTAGTGAAGATGGCCGCAATGGAATCGGCTCAACGGATGCAGGCAATATCAGTCATGTCGTCCCTACAATTCATCCCTATATTCAGATCGGTCCCAAGGAGCTTGTCCTTCACACAGATGCGTTTAGAGAAGCGGCTAAATCCAAGGCAGGCGACCGCGGGTTGATGATCGGAGCAAAGGCACTTGCCTTAACCGCCTTTACTCTGTTTACCGAAGAAGAAAAACTAAAACAGATCCAGCAACAGTTTTGGCAGATTCGAGAAAAATAATGGCAAGGAATTAAACCGCTCCTCTTTCCTTTTTAAGATAATGAGTTTCTTCCGAAAAGATTACGGAAAGTTGATCAGTATTCTGGTTGCGGATGAACTTATTAAAGAATAGGTTCATTGCAGCGGAGACCGGGGACTCCTGCGAGAAAAAGCGGGAAGGGTGAGACCATGCAGATGCGAAAGCATCAAAGGGGCTCACGCTCACCTCCCGCCACGCGGAAAGCCTTCGGACGGAGCCCGATCCCCTTCCCTTTCACAAAAAATAATTGCTTGCGTAAAGAACAATTGGCAGCTGTTGCGTAGTGTATTTACAGGTGAAATAACCAAAGAATAGGTTCATTGAAGTGGAGACCGGGGACTCCTGCGTGAAAAGCGGGAAGGGTGAGACCACGCAGATGCGAAAGCATCAAGAGGGCTCACCTCACGCCACGCGGAAAGCCTCCGGGCGAAGCGGAAATGAACCGGTCTCTTCCCTCTTTCAAAAAAAAATCAGTGACTGGCAAAAAGAACAGTAGACAGCTGTTCTATATTATCTGTACGAGTGAAATGACGAAAGAATAGGTTTATTGCAGCGGAGACCGGGGACTCCTGCGTGATGAAGCGGGAAGGGTGAGACCATGCAGATGCGAAAGCATCAAAGGGGCTCACCTCACGCCACGCGGAAAGCCTCCGGACGGAGCGGAAATGAACCGGTCCCCTTCCCTTTTTGAAAAAACGAGTTTCTTGCAAAAAAGACAGCGGATAGCTGATCAGCAGTATTAAAATAATTCTTCACAGTTAAGAGCACCTTCATGAATAAGTTATTCATGAAGGTGTTTTTTTAAATATCTATTTTCTCCATTTTAATTAATTTTACATGAACGGTTCTTATCCTTTTTCTGTATGCTATGATCATAAGAGATTCATTTTTTCAGGAAAGCATACTGTTCTAAGGGATTCTGGCTGTTTTTCTTTAAACAGACAGGGTACGATAAGAGAAACAATACTACTTAACAGATTGGCAGGGACACCTATGGACTGGATATCAATTGTTGTCGGTTTCTTTTTCTTTTTAAACTTAGTTCTTGCCGGCGTCCTTATATTTTTGGAGCGAAAAGATGCTGGAGCAACGTGGGCGTGGCTGATGGTTTTATTTTTTATTCCCATAGCAGGCTTTGCTCTTTATCTTCTATTAGGTCGGCAGCTGTACAAAAAAGATTTATTTGATTGGGATGGAAGACGGCGCGTCGGGATTGAGCAGCTGATTCGCTATCAAATCGATGCTATACAAGACAAAACATTCGAATTTAAATCGCGTGAGACTGAATTAAAACAAGATCTGATTTATATGCAGCTGTATAATAATGACGCTGTTTTGACACAGGATAACTCAGTAGATATTTTTGTAGACGGTCAAAAAAAGTTTGAAGCGCTGTTTCAGGATATCGAAGAAGCAAAAAATCATGTCCATATCCAAACGTATATTTTACGGCGTGATGATCTGGCGAAACGTCTCATGAACCTTCTCATTAAAAAAGCCAATCAAGGGGTTAAAGTACGGATTTTATATGATGACATGGGCTCAAGAGGCATGACCAAACGCTTTTTCAGGGAGCTTCGAGCTGCAGGCGGTGAAGTTGAAGCGTTTTTCCCTTCTAATGTACCAATTATTAACCCCCGTCTTAATTTCAGAAACCATCGGAAATTAATTATTGTGGATGGGCGGGTCGGCTACATCGGCGGGTTTAATATCGGCGATGAATACCTTGGAATCGACAAACGGTTCGGGTACTGGAGGGATACGCATCTTCGTGTGGAAGGCAGCGCAGTCCATCCGATCCAGACAAGATTTGTCTTAGACTGGAATCAGGCTTCGCACCGATATGATATTGAATATGAGGATCATTATTTTCCGGCTATTCCCACTAAAGGCGAGGTGGCCATGCAAATTGTATCAAGCGGACCAGATTCAGAGTGGGAACAAATCAAAAATGGCTATATTAAATTAATTACGAGCGCAAAAAAATATATTTATATTCAGACGCCTTATTTTATTCCGGATCTCAGTTTACTCGATGCCCTGAGAATTGCAGCGCTATCAGGTGTGGATGTAAGAATTATGATTCCAAACAAGCCTGACCATATGTTCGTGTACTGGGCCACTTATTCATATGTCGGTGAACTGATGAAAGCAGGAGCACGCATTTATATTTATGATAACGGATTTATTCACGCGAAAACGCTCGTCACAGATAATGAAGCAGCCTCCGTTGGAACTGCAAATATCGACTTGCGGAGCTTCCGTTTAAACTTTGAGGTCAATGCCTTCGTGTATCACCAGGAAACTGTCACGACTCTTTGTCAGATTTTTATGGAGGATATGGAGCTCTCAACTGAACTGACACCTGAACTTTACAAAAAACGATCCAACTACATTAAGTTTAAAGAATCGATCTCAAGACTCCTGTCGCCTATTTTGTAATATTAGTCTCATTGGTACGAGTGAAACAAAATATAAATGCTATTAATTTGAGAAGAGCTTGGGACATAAAACTGTCTCAAGCTCTTTTACCGGTTGGGTTCGGTTCGCTGCGCTTCAGGTGGACGCTTTCCGCAGAGACGGATCGGAAGTGAACCGGTCCATTCCTTCCTTTCACAAAAAATAGTTGCTCGCATAAAGATCAATTGGCAGCTATTCTGATTGTTCTTACGAGGCAAATGACAAAAGAATAGGTCCATTGAAGCGGAGACCGGGGACTCCTGCGTGAAAAAGCGGGAAGGGTGAGACCAAGCAGATGCGATAGCATCAAAGGGGCTCACCTCACGCCACGCAGAAAGCCTCCGGGCGGAGCGGAAATGAACCGGTCCCTTCTCCCCTCTTTCTAATAATTAGTGACTGGCAAAAAGACCAGTAGACAACCGTTCTACATTATATGGTCGAGTGAAAATGACAAAAGAATAGGTTCATTGAAGCGGAGACCGGGGACTCCTGCGTGAAAAAGCGGGAAGGGTGAGACCAAGCAGATGCGATGGCATCAAAGGGGCTCACCTCACGCCACGCGGAAAGCCTCCGGGCGGAGCGGAAATGAACCGGTCCCCTACTCATTACCCGCAGACTGCAGAATCTTCCTTTCTTTCTCTGCCGCAAGACCTGCTTTCCAGGTATGATTTTTTCTTGCAGCCTGCCAATGATGAGTGTCGCGGATCGTCTCCTCAGGTGAACGACATGAAAGTCCCTGCTCAATCGCTTTTTGCGCATCTGCTAAAACAAAACCGTCCGGATGTGTTTCACTTCGCGGGATCCAAAAAGGCATTTCAACAAAAGCTCCGACATCATGGTTTACAAGCGACTCATCTTTAATCCATTTAAATGCTGCATTTGAACCGGTCACTTGTTTGGCCGTCTGTAACAGATCCTCCATTGTCGTGTCGAGTGAACCGGCTGCATTAAATGTTCCGGAAGTCTTTTTTTCAGTCATCCGAATCACCCATTGAGCTAAATCCCGCACATCTATCCACTGAACAATACGCGAGGGCTCTCCTGGCGCTAAGACCTCTCCGCCTCGTGCTGTTCGTTCCACCCAGTACGTAAAGCGGTCTGTCGGATCATCCGGCCCCACTATCAACCCGGGACGAATGCAAAGTGCCGCCTCACCAAATAGGTTTTTCACTGTTTCTTCGCATTTTTGCTTTAGAGGACCATATGTAGAACCTGTAATTTCTTCACTCTCCCCTTCCATTTCGGCTAACACTGTTTCGTCTTCTTTTGCAGGTCCATTAGCAAAATCACCATATACGGAGATGGTTGAAATAAAAACATACTGCTGAACACGGTCCTTTAAAAGTTCTGCGGTCGCCTTCACCTGGCTCGGCGTATACCCTGAAACATCAATGACGGCATCCCACTGTCCTTCGTTTAAAGAAGTGAGATCTCCATTTCTGTCTCCTTTCCTTTTTTCCACGGTTGGAAAATAATCCTGATTGGTTTTTCCACGATTAAAGATCGTCACGTGATGACCTGCGTCTAAAGCGCTTTCCACCAAATGCTTCCCTAAAAATTGTGTTCCGCCTAAAATTAACAGATTCATGTAACCGCCTCCTATTGAATTCGATTGTATTTCTTTTCATAATAGTTCCCGAGTCCGTCACTTAATAAATGAAATGTCATCATGGTATATGCAATGATGCCTACAGTGGAAAGGACAACCCATTGTGCAGACAGAATATCCTGGTGAATGTTATGAAGTAATGATGGCCAGATGTACGAATCATTAACTGTATCCACCCCACCATATCGTAATGAATCAAATGAAAATTGCAGAAAAACACCAATGACCGCAAACTGAGCCAGTAAAAAGAGGGCTCTCCCCATATCGGTGATAAAATTAGTTACTAGCGGAATTCTCAGGCTTGGCCAAAAGTAGCGTATAAATAATGTGAACGGCGTACACCCTGAGACAACACCGGCTTCCACATAGCTTTTTTTAGATACCTGCTCTATGCTTCCGTGCAGTATTTTTGCGGATCTGCCTACTTCCACAAGGGCAATCGTTAGAATAAACCACAACTGTCTTTGTTCAGAAAATATAATAAAGGGCAGCCCCATAACAAAAATGACAAAAAAGATGGAGGGCATGAATGAGAACACTTGATTCCAGAGTGCAAGCAAAGCTTTTATCGCAGAAGAATAATAAGCGCCAATTCCCAGTACACTGGCACAAGCAAATCGAATAGCGACGATTGCCAGGAGGACAAATAGTGTTTCTCTTGCTCCAACAACAAGTAAGCTGAGGACATCCCTTCCCTGCCGATCTGATCCTAAAAGAAAGTCAAGAGAGGGAGAAAAAGGCGGCACCAAAATACCATCATCTGTATAAACAGCGCCCAGATGCTCAATATTGCGGTCAATGTAAGAAATATACGGTCCTATAAATGTCATGAGTAATAATAATATAAGCATTGTAAATCCAACGGCCAGGGACCGGTTCATGCTTCGTCTCCCCTTTCAATCGGCATCAGAAGAGACCGTGCAATTTGGCTTATAATTGAAGATATAAGAATAAGCACCGTAAAGAAGAAGGTGAAAGCGACAACCGCTCCGACGTCTACCACAAGGGCATCATTTGTTATAATCCTTTGAGCAGCCTCTGTATGTTTTTTAAAATAATAGGCTGCTCCCCGGTACTGGGTAAGAAATTCAACAACAAATAAGTTAGACAGGACATATAAGACCATCGTATTGGTATGAAGGAAGACATGCGCCAAACCATTTTTCAACATATGTATATACAAAATTTTAAAATGCGCAATCCCTTTTCCTTTAGCGGTTCGTATGTAGTCCTGACCCTGCTCTGCACTGAGGGCATTATAGGTTGCCTTTGCTATGTAGAACGCGGGAAAAAGAGATAAATAAAAAATATTAACAATGATAATTTCAACACTTCCATATCCATATAAGCTTAAACCGGTCACGATTCCTTTCACATTCAAATACATAAAACCCATTTGCAAAGCGACGATTACAAACAGATCGGGTATGGACAGGCCAAGCCAGGTGGTATGTAAACCCAATGTTTTTTTCCTGCTGTTCCTGGTGCTGAAATCAAAAACTCCTTTTGCAATTCCCACAAAAAAACTTAGAACAAGAGCCGGCACAATTAGCCACAGACTTCTCTGCATCATCTCCCAGGCATGGCCTAGCAGCGGCTGATTATATCGATCCATTCCCAGCCCTTCCTCACTCATCAGCTGAGTGAAAAATAATTGAATATTGTCCCAATGGACTGCAAATGAGTATGTGTAGCCGGGAGATACGAACGCTCCCACTTCATTTGACTGAATATCCATGGTTCTTGGCACCAGCAGAAAGATAAGCAATAGACTAAATGCCAGCACCCATACTCCCACCAATTTTAAAATTTTTACCCCCAAATACATGCACCCTCTTTTTTCACACTATTCTAAATAGTATAACCTATTCATTTCATTAGAGAAACGAAAAAACTGTCCGAAGGGGTCCCCGGACAGTTTTAAATGACGAAAGTTAGATATTTAAATATTCTTCCAGCGTTAAGCCGCTGCTGTACACTTTTTCAGCAAGCTCTTTCCCTAAATACCGGAAATGCCAGGATTCGTACTGGTAGCCAGTGATGTCTTCTTTCCCTGGAGGGTATCGAAGAATAAAGCCATATTGGTGCGCATTTTCTTCAAGCCATTTTGCTGCTTCTGTATCTTTAAAGGCGTCGTCGGCCCACAGAGCTTCCTGACCAACTTCTCCTATGTCAAAGCCGAGTCCTGTCTGGTGTTCAGAGTAGCCGGGTCTTGCACTGAAACGGTCTGCTTCTTCCTGGCCATGCTCATCTACGTACCGGTGATACAGTTCGTCCTGGTATTCATAGGAGCGGTACGTACTAAAAGCAATCAGTTCAAAGCCTTCATTTGCTGCAGCTGTTTCCATTTCGTTATAAGCAGCCTTTGCTTCTTCACTTTCTCCGGGTGCATAGTCTACCGGGAGCGGGTACTGTTTATTGGCGATCAGCACACCTTGGATGTACGTCGGTTCTGTCACTGTTTCAGGCGTCTTTGCCTCTTCTTCTTCAGCCGGTGCAGGCTCTTCTGCTAGTTCTTCCTCTGTCGGCTCAGGCTCCTGAGCAGTCTCATCCGGATTTTGCTGCTGATCGGGCTCTGCCTCGTTTTCTTTTTCATTTTCGGTTTGGTTCTCTTCCTCTGTTTCCGTCTGACTGGAACTATAAAACAATCCCTGAATCGTTTTTTCAACTGACCAATTATACACACTTAATGCGCCTAAAGAGGCTCCAAGGAATATGGTAAAAAGAACAGCAAGCGTAATCCACACCTTTGTCCCTTTCTTCTTGTTTCTAAATAAACGATCATTACTCATGATGAAACATTTCCTTTCCTAAGACCCAGTTATCATTTATTTACCTACCCTCCATTCTATCAAACAATTACCGTATAAGACTAATAAAGTCGTGAAATAAAAAAGAACAGTCTGCCCAAGTAACTTGTTCTACTTGGACAGACTGCCTGTCTTTATCTTTTTTCTGCATACTTAGTAAACTGTTTTTCCACTTCCAGCACTAATTCATCCTCAAGCGTCAAATCGGCTATTTGGGCAAATGCTTGTTTTACGCCTTGTTCATGCACCGCATGCTGGAGCTTGCTGCTCTCCTCGTCACTTTTTTCATCAAATAAAAGGGCAGCAGCAATCGCTTGGATGAGGCCTTCAGGCTGTTTTCCTTCTTTCATTAAGGAGACTGCAGGATAAACCAGACGCTCTTTTGCTCCAAGCTTTCTGATCGGTGCACGGCCTACACGGGATAAATCATCTGAAAGGTAGGGATTTTGGAAACGTCCAATAATTTTGTGCACATATTTTTGATGTTCCTCTTCTTGAAGATCATACTTCTGAATAAGGAAATCACTTGTTTCATCCAGCACTTTTTCGACTTTTTGCTTGATCGACGGGTCGGCGATTGCCTGATCTACTGTCGTAAAGCCTTCTGCAAGACCTAAGTAGGCAATGGCAGCATGACCGGTGTTGACCGTCAGAAGCTTCCGTTCAATAAACGGATTCAGATCCTCAACAAACTGCACTCCCTCAAGAACCGGAACGTCGCCTTTCCACTCTCCCTGTTCAATCACCCATTCAAAAAACGGCTCCACCTCAACTGTTAAAGGATCTTCATGATGCTGAATGGGTACGATGCGATCTACAGCAGAGTTTGGAAATCCTATCTTTTCATTTACTTTCTGTTTCACTTCTTGGGAAAGATGCTTTTCTATCTCTTCTTTTAGAAAACTCGTTCCGTTGATCATATTTTCACAGGCTACGATATTCAGTTCGTGCAGTTTTTCTTTTTGCGCAGCTTCTGTCAGTCCGCCTGCCAGATCCTTTGCAATGATCGGCAGAATGCTGGGCCCTACTGATGCTGTGATAAGATCTGCTTCTGCGATTGCGTGATAGACATCCTGTTTTTGAGTGGAGCTGTGAATACCTGAAACCTGATTTACGGTAAACGACTCTTTCTGCTCTGAAGCAATTTGAACCGTGTATTGTCCTGTACGATTTAATTCTTTAATGACTTCTTCGTTTACATCCACAAACTCTACGTGATAACCGGCTTTTGACAAGACTGCGCCGATGAATCCGCGTCCTATATTCCCTGCACCAAAGTGAACGGCACGTCTCATACGTCTGCATCCTCAAAAATCTGAATGATTTCCTGTTCTGATGAAGCCGAAGCCAGTTTTTCAACGTTCTCCATTTCCGAGCAGACAATGGCAATTTGAGAAAGCAGTTCAAGATGCTCTCCGTCCTTGCCTGCAATCCCAATCACAAGCTTCACTTCTTCTCCGTTCCACTCCACTCCTTCAGGGACTTGAAGAAAGGACAGGCCGGAAGCAATCACTTCTGTTTTCGCTTCCTCCGTGCCATGAGGAATGGCAACAAAGTTCCCCATGAATGTGGACGTCAATTCTTCCCGTTTTTTCATTTCTGCCACATAATTTTCAGTAACATACCCTTGTTCTACCAATATTCTTCCTGCCTTTTCAATCGCTTCTTCCTTTGTGCTTAGTGATGTATTTAATAAGATGTTTTGAGCTGTTAGCAATGTACTCATGTTGATCCCTCCAAAAATAAATTCATTTTTTTTCGTATAAACTGATCAAATTTTCTTTCCAGCAAGCGGTAAATATCCCCCTTGCTGCCATTAGTGAACAAGGCTAGCTGATGGTCTTCTTCGATGATGGAAGCACTGATTAAACTCAGCAATTCATACACATCCTGATCAAGTCCGTCCGGTGCGATAAGAAGCAGAAGCCGCTCCATATTAATGCTGGAAGAATCCATCGCTTTAATGGAGACTGGCGTCTTCAAGTCAAATAGTACAAATAGAGGCCGTTCAATTTTTTGAGATCTTGCATGATAAAGAGCAAGTCCGGTGTCCGGGATGCCCAGACCGCCTAAATGTTCTCTTGCCTCAAGCAGTTCTTTTACAATGTTTTCCCTGCTGACTGCCTGTATGCCCGCACAGTAAGCATCCACCATTTTCAATAAATCTTCTTCTGTTTTGCCATCCTCTGCTTCAATTACGTCGAAATCAGTCAGAAGGTCCATCATTACAGACGTGAGATGATTGATTTTCTTAAGAGAATCAAGAACAGGTACATCAGATAATAAATTTACTTCTGTAGTTCTATACCCTTTTTTATTCGTAATGAACGGCATATTTTTTTGAAGATACCGTTTTACCTTTTCCACTTCGTTTTCAGGAAGCAGCGGACTGACTAAAAGAAACTCTCTATCCAGATCCATTAAGCCGACTGTTGAAATGACCATATCAAATTGATCAAGTGTCAGCATCCTTGCATCCTGAAGAGAAGACAGTGTGATATCTGTGATTTCCGGAAATTCCTTTTTCAACCGGCTTGCCAGCATTTTTGAGGTTCCAATGCCGCTAGAACAAACGACAAGAGCTGAAATAGACACGGCTTCTTTTCTCATTTCGAGCGTGGACGCAAAATGCAGAACAAGAAAAGCCAATTCACCCATTGAAAATTCCAGCTGAGGAAAGACTTCCTTCAGCACCTGCTCAAGTGAATGATACAAAATAGGATAGTCGTCTTTAATCGTCTGCTGAAGGGGATTAAATGCCTGCAAGCCTTCTTCAGCACGATGAATGGCAGGTTCAAGATGCGCGATCAATCCCTCAAACAAAGAGTGGTCGTCCGTTAAATTAACCCCTACCTGCTTTCCAACTTTTTGAATGATGGATTGCACAATCAATGTCCACTCTGACTGTTCCAGAGTGGTAACAGATAGTTGTTCTTTCCGGTTTGCCCCTTTTAATTGAATCGCCATATAGCCGATTTCATCAATCGGTATCACGACATTAAATTCTGCAGATAAAGACCTTGCTAATGACTCTGCTACTTTTAATTCCGGTGACTCCCTGAGTTCCTGAATTACATTTTCCTCAAGCTCAATCTGCTCTCCGCTTTGTATACGGTCCATCGCAAGTGCAATATGAATGACAAGCGCCATATACGCTGAATCAGCAATGGTATAGGGCAGTTCTTTCACTTCATCCATAATCAGCCGTTCAATCTGAGTCACTAAATCCTTGCTGACGATATTCGCAATTTTTTCATCAAGACCGCCTGGAATCACAAAATGCTCATCCACCATTGAATAAAGAGAAGCGGTGTCAATTTGTTCAATTAATAATGTTGCAAGAGCCCTTCTACGTTCGCGTTCAGATCCGGCAAGCTGGATGCCAAATCCTCTCTTGCGGATAATCGAGAGTCCATACGGTTTGATGGCTTCTTCTAATAAATCCAGGTCCTGCATCAGTGTGCCGAGTGCACAATTTAAGGCACGTGTTGCAACTGCTGCTTTAACTGGCTCACGGTGACGGATTAAATAATGCAGCAGCAGGACAATCCTTTCGTCCTGCTGCAGATCATGATCGCTGCCTTCCCGAATTCCAGCCTCAAGCTGAAGGATTTTGTCCCCATCTCCAGAGAGCCGGATCCCTTCTCCAGCCAGTTTTTCAATATCGATTGAATACTTCGCAAGCATCCGCTCTATTTTCTTTAACTCACGGTGAATGGTCCGAGAACTGACATCCATTGCGTCTGCCAGCTCGCGAATCGTGGTAAATTGATGCTGAGTGCGCAGCAAAGATTCTATTATTTTTCTTTCTCTGCCCGTCACATAGACCATCACTCAGCAACTCCTTTTTATTTTAAAGCTTCAATAATTTCGTCATACTTTGGACTGTTAAGGAAATTTTCGACCGAGATATGATACGCATCCGGTTTTTTCGTCATCGCACGCTCTGTTAAGTCTTTATGCGTGATGACCAGGTCTGCATCATCAGGGATCTGATTGATTGCCGTATTTGTCACATCGTATTGAAGTCCGGCTTTTTTCATTTTGTTTTTCAAAAGTGAAGCACCCATCGCACTTGAGCCCATTCCGGCATCACATGCAAAAATGATTTTCTTAATGTTTTCCTTTGAAAGTTCATTCGGCGCTGCCAATGGCGTGTCGTCCACATTTTCCTGCTGTGAAGCTGAAAGATGCTGGGATGCCTGGCTCTTTTTGCCCTTCATCTCCTGCATTTTTTCCGTTGCTTCTGCAATATCATCCGCTTCATCCGCTTTCGCAGTACGAAGGAAGATTGAGGCCACACCGAAAGATACCGCTGTTGCAATCAGCACCCCTGAAATAACAGCAATATAGTTGCCCTGCTGCGTAAGTGCGAGAATTGCAATAATGCTTCCCGGTGAAGGCGGAGCACTTAATCCTGCATCAAGAAGGACGAAAGTGAAAACACCACTCGCTCCTCCGGCAATGGCAGCCACAATTAGAATCGGCTTCATTAGAATATAAGGGAAATAAATCTCATGAATTCCTCCAACAAAGTGAATAATGGAAGCACCTGAAGCAGTTTGTCTGGCTGTTCCTCTTCCGAAAACCATATAAGCAATCAGGATGCCAAGACCAGGCCCCGGATTGGACTCAAGAAGATACAAAACAGATTTACCAGCTTGTGCCGCCTGTTCAGTTCCAAGCGGAGTTAAAATCCCGTGATTAATGGCGTTATTTAGAAATAGCACCTTACCTGGTTCAATAAACAAACTCACTAATGGCAGCAAGCCTGCATTAACCATTAATTCTACACCTGAAGCGAGTACTGTAGTAATCCCCTCAACGACCGGTCCGATACCTAGCAGACCGATAATCGCAAGAATCGCAGCTGCAATTCCCGCAGTAAAATTGTTTACCAGCATTTCAAATCCTGAGCGGATTCTTCCTTCTGTAAACCCATCAATTTTTTTCATGACATAGCCGCCAAGAGGACCCATGATCATCGCACCAAGGAACATGGTGATGTCCGCTCCGACAATGACACCCATGGTCGCAGTGGCACCTACCACACCTCCCCGGTTGCCATGAATCATTCGCCCGCCAGTAAAACCAATTAACAACGGCAGCAAAAAGGTAATCATTGGACCAACTAATTCAGCTAAGTCCTCATTAGGAATCCAGCCATCTGGAATAAATAAAGCTGTAATTAACCCCCAGGCAATAAAGGCACCAATATTCGGCATAATCATGCCGCTTAAAAACGAGCCAAAGCGCTGAACTCTTTCCCGTATACCAGATTTTTTTTGTGTCTGTTCCACATTCATTCCTCCTCTTACATTACTAAATCTCTATCTTTATCATAAAACGCTTACAACCCTACTACAACAAAATCCAAATTCGTTTTTGGCAATGACCGCTGTGACAGATTGTCGCCTAATGAGAAAAGTATTTTTAATAAGATGTTTAGAAAACGGATGAAGTGTGAAAACAAGAACTATGTTGTCAATCACAATTGACATGACAAATCGCAATGAAAATGAGGAGATGAGAAGCATGCCAGTATTAACATCAGCTGCCGTTGCACAAGGTGGACGTGAAGGACAAGTATCATCATCTGACGGTTTAATTCAATTAGAACTTGGAATGCCAAAAGACGGAGGCAGTCCGGAAGGAAAGTCAAACCCTGAACAATTATTTGCTGCCGGCTATGCATCTTGTTTTGATGGAGCATTTAACCTAATTGCAAAAAAAGAAAAGAAAGAAGTTGAATCTAAAACAACAGCTCATGTGAGTCTTGAAAAAGATCCGGAAGATGACGGATTTAAAATCTCTGTGAAGCTGGTCGTAGACGTAACAGGCGTCAGCCAGGACGAAGCAGAGGAACTTCTTGAAAAAGCACACCAATTCTGCCCTTACTCAAAAGCGACAAGAGGCAATATTGACGTAGCACTTGAAATTAAAGCAGGCTAATTTCCCTTTCAAAGTCTACCAATCGTATAAAAATAGCGAAAGCCGCAATGACCTCCATTTGGAGATCACTGCGGCTTTTTTTGACCATTTCTTAATTAAACGCAGTGGTCCCCAGGCGCAAAGACCGCTCACATCTTCTCCGTATTGAAAAGCCTCCGGACGAAGCGGAAATGAACCGGTCCCTTCTTCCCTCTTTCAAAAAATAGTGACTGACAAAAAGAACAGTAGACAGTTACTATATTTATTTACTAATGAACTTACAAAGTGGTTGGATGAGTGAATAACAAAAGAATAGGTTCATTGGAGCGGAGACCGGGGACTCCTGCGTGAAAAAGCGGGAAGGGTGAGACCACGCAGATGCGAAAGCATCAAGAGGGCTCACCTCACGCCACGCGGAAAGCCTCCGGACGCAGCGGAAATGAACCGGTCCCCTTCCCTCTTACAAAAAATAATTGCTTGCGTAAAGAACTATTGGCAGCTGTTGAGTAGTGTATTTACAGGTGAAATCACCTAAGAATAGGTTCATTGCAGCGGAGGCCGGGGACTCCTGCGTGAAAAAGCGGGAAGGGTGAGACCACGCAGATGCGAAAGCATCAAAGGGGCTCACCTCACGCCACGCGGAAAGCCTCCGGACGCAGCGGAAATGAACCGGTCCCCTTCCCTCTTACAAAAAATAATTGCTTGCGTAAAGAACTATTGGCAGCTGTTGCGTAGTGTATTTACAGGTGAAATCACCTAAGAATAGGTTCATTGCAGCGGAGGCCGGGGACTCCTGCGTGAAAAAGCGGGAAGGGTGAGACCACGCAGATGCGAAAGCATCAAGAGGGCTCACCTCACGCCACGCGGAAAGCCTCCGGACGAAGCGGAAATGAACCGGTCCCCTTTCCTCTTTCAAAAAAATCAGTGACTGACAAAAAGAGCAGTAGACAGCTGTTCTACATTATATGTACGAGTGAAATGACGAAAGAATAGGTTCATTGCAGCGGAGACCGGGGACTACTGCGTGAAAAAGCGGGAAGGGTGAGACCACGCAGATGCGAAAGCATCAAGAGGGCTCACCTCCCGCCACGCGGAAAGCCTCCGGGCGGAGCGGAAATGAACCGGTCTTTTCCCCCTGCTTCATCTTCCATTTCTGCTATACTTGTAACTTATGAGAGTAAAACCAAATGGAGTGATACAGATTGAAACAGCAAGGATGGTTATCCACAAATTTCTTCGCCTTCTTTTTTACCTGGGGCATCTTTTTGCCTTACTGGACCGGCTGGCTTGTCTCCGAAAAAGACTTAACGGTGGCTGCAGCGAGCACTGTGATCGCCGCAGGACTGTTTGCCCGGTCGTTTTCCACTTTGTTTTTATTTCCGGCACTGACAAAGCACTTTAGCCTTTCCGTGCTGATTAAACTAATGCCGGGTCTTTCATTTCTTTTACTGCTGCTCTTTATTCCAGCTGAGTCCTTTTCAGCTTTACTGGCGGTTATGATTATATACAGTTTGTTTTACCCTACCATTTTGCCGCTCATGGAAAGCAATGCCACTGTATTGATGAAAACAAACCGAATAAACTATGGCAGGAGCCGTTCATGGGGCTCTGCCGGCTATACTGTCAGCTTAATTGTTATTGGCATAACAACAGACCTGTGGACAGAATCCTCTATTCTTGCCGCTATGATAATTGGCAGTGTCTTTTTAGCTGTGTGCGCGCTTCGGCCCGCTCCGGATGCATTAAAGGAAAAAGTTGCTCCTCAAATTGGAGGCTACCAGGCAATTTTTAAGACGAAAGGATTTTTAATTGTCCTGACGATCTGCGTCCTGATTCAGGGAGCACATGCTGCTTATTACAGCTACGGTTTTATCTATTTACAGGAGCTTAATGTATCAAGTGTTTACATAGGACTTATTTTAAATATTGCCGTGCTGTCTGAAATACTCTTTTTTGCAGTGGCAGACCGGCTGTTAAAACGCACGTCTGTTGCGGCCATGTTTATAATCGCTGGGATGGCTTCTGTGATCCGCTGGCTGCTTGTAGGCTTATTTCCCTCTCTATGGCTTTTTATTTTCACACAGGCATTTCACTCAATGACTTTCGGTCTCGCTCATTATGCATTTATCAACTATGTATACCGGGCAGTGGATAAACAGCTTCTGCCGACTGCTCAGGGGCTGTATGCTTCTGTTGGGATGGGATTCAGCACCGCACTTCTTACGTCGGCAGGAGGCTACCTTTACGAAGTGTCTCCCGGTCTTTCCTTTATTGGCATGAGCGCGGCGGTTCTTCCGGCTGTTTTTCTCGGTCTTCTATTAAAGGGAAGAACGTTATCTTATTAAGTCTATGTATCAAGCGTCTCGATGCAAATTCGAATCGCCTGTGTTAAATCGTCCTGTGACCAGCTCGGCGCCTTGCCAATTTGCACAGCTAATTCATGCGATGCGGGAATATGTATAAAGCCTGCAGGCATCTTCAGTTCATTTTGCTTAAGCATAAACAGGATTTGATACATCACATGATTGCACAAATAAGCTCCAGCTGAATTAGAAATAGCCGCTGGATAATTTTCTTCTTTTAACCTATTGACCATGGACCTGATCGGAAGTGTACTGAATAACCCATCCGGTCCGTCTTCTATGATCTTTTCACCGGATGGAAGATTTCCGCTATTATCCTGTTCACCGTCGTTGCAGTTAATCGCGATGCGTTCCGGTGTAATAGCTGAACGCCCTGCAGCCAGTCCCAGTGATATCACTGCATCAGGCTGAATTTCATTCCAGCAGTCCAATATTTGTTTTCCGGATTTCGAAAAATCCACTTCCAAAATTCGGCCGTGGATGTGATAGCCGTTTATTTCTTTTCCATTCAGTTCTTCCACGATCTTCATGGTAGGATTCGTTTTGAAATGTAAAAACGGTTCAAAGCCTGTAATCAATAATTTTTTCATCCTTAGCCTCCTGGTCAATGTAGATGATCTTCATCACTACGTTACCATATTACTTCGTAAAACGAAAAATTAATTAGTAAAGGCATCCAACTATTTAGAAAATAAAAAAAGCTGCCGGGCCTCTGCCCAGCAGCTTTCGTTATCGTTTGTTATTCGTTTGAATCCTCATCTTCATTGTCCAGCGTGGTATCTTCATCATCATTTTCCATATCAGTTTCTTCGTCTTCCACTTCTGTTTCTTCACCGTTTTCTTCTTCCATGTCTGTATTTTCATCCATCGGTGCTTCTTCTTCGGTTTCCGTTTCTGTTGGGGGAGTTTCCTCTTCCGTGTCACCATTGCATGCTGCTAATAATCCTAAACTCAATACACTTGCTGCACCTAATTGTGTCCACTTTTTAAGATTCAATTTATAAAACCCCTTTCGAAGTATATATTGTTCCTACTGGTATTTTACCCGGGCCTATTAGTAGTCAAACAAGTTTAACTACGCTCACGCTGTTATCGTATCATTTAGAAAATCAACAGAATGATCTTTCTCATTTTTTTATAAACGCATCATCATTTACTTTTTTAGGTATTCAAAAAAGCTGCTGAAATCGTGCCCAGCAGCTTTTATCATTGGTATTTCTGATTAATAATTAGTTTTAACTTTCATCATCTTCCATGTCTGTTTCTTCATCTTCCATATCTGTTTCTTCATCTTCCATGTCTGTTTCTTCATCTTCCATATCAGTTTCTTCTTCTTCCATGTCTGTATTTTCATCCATCGGTGCTTCTTCTTCTGTTTCCGTTTCTGTAGGAGGAGTTTCCTCTTCCGTGTCACCGTTGCATGCTGCTAGTAAACCTAAGCTTAATACGCTTGCTGCACCTAATTGTGTCCACTTTTTAAGATCCATACTGTAAAACTCCTTTCAAACTTTAAAATGTAGTACTGCTTATATTTTACCCGCGCCATTTTATGGTTAAACAGGTGCAATATTATAGTAATGTAAAGATTTTTCACCGTAATATTTCAATAGTAAATATTCCATCAAGATTTTCAGCTTAGAAAAAGTATGTCCAACTTTTTCTTGCGTATACTCATTTTTAATTTAAAAAATCATTAATATGGTACAACTTACCGCTTTGCAGATCATCGTTTATCACTAAATGAACCAGTGCACTGGCGACCTGCTCAGGTGTTCTTAGCTTCCCCTGCTTTTTGTATTCCTGAAAACGTTCAACTTGAGCAAATGCCTTTGAAGAAGACGACCGGATTACCTGCTGCATATCTGTATCCATAATACTTGGACTAAATGAGATGATTTTCACTTCAGGATGGCGGTTCTGGTGTTCTAGAGCAGCTGTTTCGGTAAATAAATTTAACGCTGCTTTCGTGCTTCCATATATACTCCATCCATGATTCGGTTTATCCGCTGCCCCTGAGGTAATATTTACGATAATCACCCGAGTGTCCAGTTCTTCTAGTGAAGCAAGCAGGGCGTTTGCCATACACACAGGTGTAACATAATTGAGCTGCACAGCATAGTTGATTTTTTCGCTGTCTAGCTTCCCAGTGACTTCAATCGGTTCGACGGTTCCAGCGTTTTGAATCAGCAGAATTTCTTCAGGAGATGATTTTTTTATGTCTGTCAGCCATTCTTCCATAACGGACTGAGTTTGTTCAGACGAACTGAGATCTGCTTTAATATGTGTGTATGACATGTCATTCATCTCTTCGGCTTTCTTGCCCAGTGATTCATTGCCGGACCGCGATATATCGACTAAATGATAATTTTCAGCCAGTAATTGTTCGGCTGCCGCGGCTCCCAATCCTCTTGAGGCTCCTGTTACAATGGCGTATTTCATATACTTATCTCTCCTTATTCAACGTTTCCCTTGTACTATTTATTACCCTCGACTACCATTAAGTAATCACCTATTGAAGGACAGGGAGAGGGTATTATGAACAGTGAAAAAGAGAAAATGCTGGCAGGAGAAATGTATGCAGCCAATGATGCGGAGCTTATAGCAGATCGGCAGGCTGCCCGAAAGCTGACAAGGGAATTTAACGCTCTGACCGAAACTGATGATCTAAAAAAACAAACACTGATTAGGCAGCTGTTTGGCTCAACACAGGAGAACATTTATGTAGAAGCTCCTTTCCGATGCGATTATGGCTACAATATTCATACAGGCGAGAACTTTTACGCCAATTTTGATTGTTTAATCCTGGATGTGTGCAAGGTTGAATTTGGCGATAATTGCATGCTTGCACCAGGAGTTCACATTTATACCGCTACACACCCGCTTCACCCAACCCAGCGCAACAGCGGCCTGGAATATGCTAAGCCGGTCACATTCGGCCATAATGTATGGATTGGCGGAAGAGCCGTCATCAACCCGGGGGTTACCGTTGGGGACAACGCGGTGATTGCTTCCGGTGCCGTCGTAACAAAAGATGTACCGGCCAATACGGTTGTGGGCGGAAATCCGGCCAGAGTGATTAAAAGCATTTCACTATAACGGCTTGCGAATTTAGGCTTACTACTAATAGTTGCCGCCTGTTACGTTTACCTTACTAAAACAATACTCCATGGATTTTGATTTAATTGGTTTGCTTGTTGTCATAAGAATATTATGAAACTAAAAAGAACGTCTTCACGAGCTTAAACCATGCTCGCGAAAACGTTCTTTTTATTTTATGAATTCTGAGCTGCTTCCAGTGCTTTTTCGGGGTGCTTTTGATAAAAGCGCTGACCGATTAACGTCTGGATAATCAGGAAGGCTCCTCCCACTGCCCAATATAAAGGGAGTGCAGCAGGTGCCGAAAACGAAATAAACATAATCATTATCGGAGAAATAAATGTAATGATTTTCATCTGCTTTTTTTGCGCTTCCGGCAGGTTGTTCAGTGTTACAAATCCCTGAACAAAATAGATGGCTCCAGCGATCAGCATCATGAGAATATCCGGTGAGCCCAGGTTAAACCAGAGAAATGAATGTGTTGCAATTTCCTCTGAGTACGAGATGGCAAAATACAGCCCCATGAGGATTGGCATCTGTATGAGAAGCGGCAAGCAGCCCATGTTTAATGGATTTACACCATGCTTCTTATACAAGCCCATCATTTCCTGCTGAATTGTCATTTGTTCTTCTTTTGATTCAGCTGCTTTTAAACGTTTCTGGATTTCGTCCATTTCAGGCTTTAAGCCATTCATTTTTTCTTTCATGACCTGTTGATTGCGGTAATTTTTCAGCATGGAAGGCATTAAAATCAATCGGATAATAAGTGTGATGATAATAATCGACAAACCAAAGTTGCCGTTTAACAGTGTTCCAATTTCATATATTCCAAATTCAAAGGGCAGAACAAACAGGTGATAAAAAATCCCTGATTCATTTTGTACATTTGTACAGCCGGATAAGAGAACAGCTGCAAGGATACCTATTGAAAATAAAAGCGTCTTCTTCAAAACGTTCACCATTCCTTTTCTTTTTTAACATCCGATAAATGGGTGTAAAAGAAAAGAAGAGGCTTCGTCCGAATCATCCGGGCAGGTTTTCTTTTTAATCGTTTTGCCAAAAATCATCCTGCTGCATCTGGCTTCCACTGAATTTAAATGGTAACAAACTAATTTTTTTGCTGGCGGCACAGAAACCTTGCCTTCAGACCATCTGTTTCCCCATCCGGTCATATAAAAAGGCTTGTCCCAGTTCCAGATCATCATGAGCATGAATGCCAGAGGAAGTGTGCCTTCATTTATCGATTCCATTAATGCCTGTATAAGCAATTCCATTAACAAGACTCCTAGTGATGCATTTAGATAGACTCAGTATAAAGCATCCCAAAAGCGAAAAGCAAAAAATCCTCATACGTTAAAAATATTGACACAAGTTGGGTTACTCTCCGCTGCTTTCGAGAGCGTGATTAGGGACGAATACCGGCAGATGTCTTTTAAGAATTTCCACTGTAATCGGAACACTGTCTCCTTCGTCTCCATCCACATTGGCTATCAGATTTTTATAGGAAGCTACTTTAATGTTTGATGCAGTCAGGTATTCTACGTTTTCATCTTCCTTCAGCGTTCCTTTCAGCAGGGCTGTCGCAATGCTGACCAGTTTCACCATCGATACATTTTTAATAATGAAACAATGAAGCTTCCCATCATTAACTTCCGCGTCCGGTGCCAGTTTTTCAAAGCCGCCGACTGAATTAGTCAGAGCAATCAGGATCAAAAGAGCTCCGCCGTTCCATTCCTGATCATCATGATGAATAACAGCATCAAACGGTTCTTTGTCTTTAATTTTTTTAAAGCCTTCAATCATATAAGCCAGAGGGCCAAGCTTCGTTTTCTGTTCCACTGTCACCCCAAATGTGGCTTCTGCTATCCCGCCAAGAGCAATAATATTCATGAAATACTTTCCGTTCACTTTCCCGATGTCCACATGACGCTTGTCAGCATCCTTTAATATGCCTACAGCTTCTTCAGGATCAAGGGGAATGGACAGCGCACGTGCAAAATCATTCACCGTTCCGAGGGGAATAATCCCGAGCGTCGGCTGATATTCTTTTTCAGCCAATCCCGTTACAATTTCGTTGAGAGTGCCATCTCCCCCCATTGAAATTACCGAATCATAGCGCTCTTCACATGCTTGCTCTGCAAATATGGTGGCATCCATCTCTTTCTCTGTTTCTTTTATTACGATATCATAATTCAGAGATTGAAGTACTTCTGCTACTTTATCTAAATGCTTTTTCGCTTCTTCTTTTCCGGAAGAAGGGTTGGCGATAATCATGGCTCTTTTCATCTTTTTACCCCCTTGATTTTCAACAGCTCGTTTAAACATTTCTGTATTCCTTTTTTCTCTTTTATCAATGACGAATCGTCTATCTTCAAGTATAATGAGGACTGTTGAGTTTAGCGAATCTGACAGTCTGTTTTTATAAATTCTTTAAAAGTAAAAGGAGAACGATCTATGTTTGATTGGAGAAATATTTTGCGCGGAATGGCCATGGGAACAAGTGATGTCATTCCTGGTGTCAGCGGCGGTACGATCGCCGTTTTAATGGGAATTTACGACCAATTCATTAATGCAATAAGCGGCATTACGACAAGAGAATGGAAAAAGCATGTCCCATTTCTGCTGATGATCGGTCTTGGAATGGCAACTGCCATCCTGACGTTAAGCCATGTTGTTGAGTGGCTGCTTGTTTATTACCCGCAGCCGACTAATTTCTTTTTTATTGGTCTGATCGGCGGAATTCTACCTTATTTAATAAATGAAGCAAAACAAATGGGATCCTTTAAAGGCAAACACGCCGCAATCCTGATCATTGGTGCCGTTCTGGTTGCGAGTATGGCCTTTTTGAAACCAGTGGAAGATGGCGCCATTCTGGATACTGCCGCTTCCACATTAATCCTGCTGTTTTTTTCAGGTGCGATTGCAAGTATGGCTATGCTCCTGCCCGGAATCAGCGGCTCGTTTATCCTGCTCATTATCGGCGTGTACCCCACTGTTCTTAATTCGATAACGACGATGAATATTCCTGTCATTCTGGTAGTAGGTGCAGGAATTGCCACCGGATTTATTTTAAGCAGCAAAGGCATACGCTATTTACTGAACCGCTTTCCTCTTATGATGTATTCACTAATTATAGGGCTGGTATTTGGTTCATTATTCGTCGTTTTCCCTGGACTTGATTTGAATGTCAGCAACGTTCTGCTAAGCCTGGCATCATTAACGATTGGCTTTTGCACAGCTGTATGGCTTGGCAAAAGGGGATAACCTAGCAAAACAGTCTGTTTCCATGTGAAACAGGCTGTTTTTTCGTTATAATTGAATCCAATCACGTGCATCATCCGTATGTTAATTAAAAGGAGGGGTAGTATGCAACCAGCAACTTCTGATGAACGACTGTCAGCCGGCCTTCTATACTTCCTGAATTTTTTCACCGCGATTATTGGCCCTTTTCTCATTTGGTACATTAAAAGGAAGTCTCCATTCGTCTACCGTCACGGACTGCATTATTTAAATTTTCTTGTCAGCTATTTTTTATACCAGGCAGCAGCCGGATTTTTTTACTTTATCGGAATTGGGATTGTCATTAACATGATTCTCAGTGTTCTGATGGCCATTTTTATTGTGATCGCTGGAATTTATGCGTTTCAGGGCAAACAATTCCGCATCCCCCTTGTGATCCGTTTTTTCAGCTGATCAGGGATCATTTTAAAAAGGTCCTTCATCCACGCTCTTTCTTTAAAAGAAGAACAGCGCTGGATCAAGGACCTTTCAATTTTCTATAACGATCCATCAAGAGGATCCGTTCCTATTTTCATCACTCCATCGTGTTTCCTTCAGGAGGAATCGGGCTGCTTTTCAGCATACGGGCAAAATGAGCCGTGTTATACGCTAAAAACTGAACATGCTGATTTGTAAATTCGCTTTCTCCTTTTTGCATGGCTTCCATATAGGAAGGTCCAGGACCTGCTTCTCCTACCCAGTACGTATCCACATTCGGCGGAATCGTGAAACCGATGTGAGAAAGTGCATAAATTATAGATGAAGCAGCGTTTTTAGCCCCATCTTCGTTGCCTGTAACGACCACTCCACCTACCTTATTATAATAAATCGCCTGTCCGTGCTCGTTGGTTAAGCTGCTGCCGCCATCAAGGCGTTCAATCGCCTGCTTGGTTATGCTACTTTTTTCTCCCATCCAGATTGGGGTTCCAAGGATCACAATATCAGCTTCTTTTACTTTTTCAAAAATCTCCGGCCACTCGTCGCCATTGCCCATATCCACTTCTACTCCGGGAGCAATTTTGTAATCTGCGAGCCGTATGACCTCTGATGTGATTCCCAGATCCTCATAGTAGTTAATTACTTTACGGATTAATGCATCCGTATTCGAGTCATCTGTACTGGGTTTTAGGGAACCGTTTAAAAATAGTGCGTGCATCCAATCATCCTTTCAATCCTAATCTATTCCGTCCTATTCCCTTTTGTCGAAACTTCAATCATACATCCTGCATTTGCAGGCATGGTGTCACGCCTCATGCTGCATTCCGTTAAATCTGACCGCACTTGATTGAGCTGCTCTGTGCATTCGCTTCTAGACAGTGATTGATATTCTCTCTCGCTTTTTGCAAAGTTTTAAATCGTCTGATTTAAGAATCGAAGGTCCCTCAAATTTACATAAAAAAATGCTGAGACAAAAGTGTCCCAGCATCTTTGATCGGCTCGCTGCGCTTCAGGCAGACGCTCTCCTAAAATACTACCTCATATTTAATTTTTTTAAGTTTTGTCTCAACTTCTTTTGGATCGGTTCAAACACCTTACACATTTACTCAAGACGTGCGAGCTTATGCGCGAGCTGGGAGGCCTCTTCCTTGCTCTCTTCCAGAATTTTATCGGCCATGTCAGGGTATTGGCTCATTCCTTCGCAAATCACCGAATCATATTCTTTAATGCCTAAAAATCGCATAATTTCTCTTAAATAATCTTCTGAAAAGTTCAAGCCTGTTCCTTTATATACGCCGCCTACTGCCTGAATATGAACAGCACGCTTTCCTTCTACAAGACCTTCCTGACCTCCTGCAGTATAACGGAAGGTTTTTCCCGGTATGCATAAGGAGTCAATGTAGGTTTTTAATCGAGGCGGAAATAACAAATTCCAAAATGGTGTTATGAAGACATACACATCCGCTGATAAAAATTGTTCCAATACGGCATCCATAACTTCAGACTTTTGCTTTTCCGACTCCGTCAGTGCCTCCCCGGATCTGTTTTTTCCCCATACCGCTAATACTTCTTCATCAATTTCCTGAAGCTGTGTTTCATATAAATGCACATAGTCAACGCTTGCGTCTTTTTCCAGATCAAGAAGTTCTTTTACAAATACATCTGCAATTTCTTCGCTTACGGATGTTTTATTTCTTGGGTTTGCATTAATATATAAGATTTTCATTTTGGTTTCCTCCCTTTACATTTAACAGCTCTACCTATATGATAACTCTTTAATTAAATATTAAAAGCTTTCTGATAATTTTTCCCCGTCTGTTTTCCAATTACCTGATTATTTTATTATTACACTAATTTTTTTGAAGATGGACCGATAAAATAGGTAGAGACAAAATGAGTGGAATAAACAATCTGCTTTGAGGGTAAAAATGACGAATAGGGCAGCAGCCTATTTTTATTACACCATTCACGATCACAAGCGTAAAATATATATATGAAAAACCCTTAAAACTATAAGTGAGAAAAGGTGAGGATGTATATGGTAACGATTCATGGTCAACAACAAGAAGATTTTTCAGCTGACAACCTCTCCACTATAGAACATAAAAAAGTATCAATTACGCTTCATTATCACCGGTACGACGGGGACTACAGCGGATGGAATCTGTGGGTGTGGCTTGAAGGGAAAAACGGACGCATGGTGGAATTCACAGATGGCCGCCCTTTTGGACAAACGGCAACATTTGAAATGGAGGACTCGTCAGGCATTGCCCGTGTCGGATTCATTATTCGCAAGAGTACGGACGAAAATGACTGGGCGAGCAAACGTTTTGATGACCGGTTTATTACACAATTTGATGAAAATGGGCATGCAGAAGTCTGGCTGATGCAGGGCACAGAAAAAATCTTTCATCGTGAAGATGATGTGAACGTAAAGCCGGAAATTATCAGCGCAAAATTCAACGACTGGCATGATATCACCGTCACCACAAATCTTGCGTTTGATTGGGAACACGATACAATCGACGTTGATCTGCATGGAGCCGCCATTCAGGACATCATTGTATCCAAAGATCATCATGCTTCTGATCTCTCTCATGAAATGACGATAAAAACAAAGGAAACTCTCTCCCTTCACGAAAAATACAAAGTAATGATCTCCCATTTTGGTGAGTGTGATGTTTCGTATGGAAACATTGTACGCACTGAGCAATTTGATAAGGATTTTGCCTACGATGGTCCTCTTGGTGCTCTTTTTACAAAAGAACAAACACTGTTCCGGTTATGGTCTCCTTCTGCACAAGAAGCTGTTTTAGTCGTGTATACAAAAGAGAACGAAAAAAAGGAAGAACATAAAATGAAACAGGGACCTTCGGGAACCTGGGAATTTGAAGCTTCCGGAAATTTGGATGGAACCATCTATATGTACAGAGTCAAAATTGGCAGACAGTGGCAGGAAGCTGTGGACCCTTATGCAAAAGCCGTTACAGTGAACGGTGAAAAAGGTGTGGTGATCGACCTTGCCCACACCAACCCGCCACTATGGGAAATGCCGTCCCCCCCTTTTCATCAGCCGGAAGATGCCGTTATTTACGAACTTCATGTTCGTGATGCTTCTATAGATCCAAACAGCGGCGTCATCCACAAAGGTAAATACCTTGGAATGACAGAGCCTGCCACCGTAACGCCGGACGGAGCAAAGACCGGATTGGATTATTTTAGCGAGCTTGGCATCACTCATATTCAGCTGCTGCCTATTTACGATTATTGGACCGTAGATGAGACGAAGCTTGATACCCCTCAATACAATTGGGGGTACGACCCAAAACACTTTAATGCCCCTGAAGGATCTTATTCCATTAATCCGTTTGAACCAGCCACTAGAATCATTGAGTTAAAAAAACTGATCCATGCCATTCACAGCAAAGGGATGAGGGTAATCATGGATGTCGTCTTTAACCATGTGTTTGATGTCCCTCGCTCAAATTTCCACCTTCTGATGCCGGGCTATTATTTCCGCTACAAAAAAGATGGCGTTCTGTCAAATGGCACAGGAGTAGGGAATGATACCGCGTCAGAACGCCGGATGATGAGAAAATTCATTGTAGATTCGCTTGTTTACTGGGCAACCGAATTTAAAATTGACGGGTTCCGTTTTGATTTGATGGGAATTCACGATATCGATACGATGAATGCAGCCAGAAAGGCATTGGACGAAGTGGACCCATCGATTATCATGCTTGGAGAAGGCTGGGATCTCGCCACTGCCCTCCCCTCTCATTTAAAAGCCAGTCAGGCAAATGCAGATAAAATGCCAGGCATCGCTCATTTTAATGATTCCATTCGTGACCACCTTAAGGGGAATAACTTTTCAGATCATGATTCTGGGTTCGTGAATGGACGGAGCGGCTATAACTATTCAATTAAACAGGGAATAACAGCAGGCATGTATCTTACGTATGATAATCAGGAATACAGATCGCCCTCGCAGGTGGTTAATTACGTAGAAGCTCATGATAATCACACTTTGTGGGATAAACTGCTTTTGACGAATCCGGGTGCCTCTCAGGAGGATTTAAAGAGTATGCATAAGCTCGCATCTTCCATTATCCTGTTATCTCAAGGCATTCCTTTTCTTCATGCGGGGCAGGAGTTTATGAGAACCAAAAACGGTGATCATAACAGCTACCGCTCACCCGATCACATTAATAAGCTTGATTGGAATCGAAAAGCTGAATTTGAACAGGAAGTGCGCTATATTAAAGGCCTGATTTCACTTAGAAAATCCAATAATGTGTTTCGCATGAAAACAAAAGAAGACATTGTGAAACGTCTTCACTTTTATCCTACTGATGAACATTTAATTGCTTATCAATTAAAAGCTTTACGCGATGAAGGGCCATATGAAGAATATATCGTGATTCACAATGCCCACCATCATCCGGTAAAATTTCATTTAGAGTCGAATGGCCCTTGGCATATTCTGGCTAATTCCCACCAGGCAGGTACAGAAGCCCTCAGTATGATTAATCGAAATCAAATTGAAGTGTCACGGCTGTCTACATTCGTACTGGCTAAACCTTTCCGTTTACGATAAGTAAAAGTAGGGAACAGGATTAAAAAGACGAAAGGCAGTTGACGTACATGTTATATATCATCGCCATCTTCCTCCCGCCTTTAGCGGTTTTATTTACAGGAAGATTCGGTTCATTTCTGCTCAACATTCTGCTGACAATTCTAGGATTTATCCCCGGGCTTATCCATGCAGTTATTGTCATTCGAGATGAGAGGCATAAAAAGGAAATGAAAAACTATATGAACCAGAGAAGCTGATCTATTCAGCTTCTTTTTTTCTTTTTCAAAATACCCCATGATGAATCACTCAGCCAGAGTTGTACATAGTATAACTATAACTAAGAAAATCACAGGAAAAACCGAAACAAATCACGTGTTTAATCGTATTAATAAGCACTAGATATGTTGGAAGGAGTTTATGAATGGACCAGTTGCTGCGATATGGTGCCGTTTTGGCCATGATTTTTTTTGGAGCGTTTGAGCTGTTTTTCGGCTTAGTATATGGAGATTGGTCAATTCAGGCATTGGTCGGGATAGGCGCCGCACTGGCCTTGTTTATATTAACCTTCCAGCCGCCTCCAAAGAATCATCACCGTGAAATGAAAAATTAAACTGCTTCTTCAAATGAAAAACCCTTTGCCTGGGAATGGCTGCAACTGATTAAATCAGAAGCCATCTCCTCTGCAAAGGGTTTTCTTATGTAGTCTTTGCCCGTTCTCTCCCTCTTTGAATACTTCGCTCAACAGAGATCAGAAGTTTTTTCTCCTTTTTCCTCTCAATCAGTTTAATTGTCAGGGATTGAAGATACAGCAAAAGGAAAAACGGGATGATGCTTACGTAAATAAGGATAAGTCTGCCTTGAAAAATCTGCTGGAGAACAAACCACCAATAAATGATGTATAAGAAAAGAAAAAGGAAATTAACGGGACCTTCCGATGATGCCTTACTTCTTCTGCTCATTGCTTCACCTGCTTATCCAGTTTAATACATCCAGTTTAGCATGAAAAAACAGATCATTCACAACTTTTTTACTCTTCTTTTTTTAAGGCAGGTTCATACAAAATTAATTTTTCATCCTTGTTGTCTGCAGCCTGATCAGCATTCATCGCGCTCCATTCAAATACCCATTTCCCATCCTTTAAATAAGGCAGTTCTTCAGAGATTAGATATTTTTCGGTGTCTCCATGAACCGAAAACCAGGACCTTGCTTCATAGGTCTGTAATGCCTGCTGTTTAGCTTGTGAAGGATCAATCAGTTCTTCGTTCTGCTGGTTGATTGTAATAGGAATTTTCGATTCAAATGCCGGCTGAGCTGTAGGGTAAAACGTAATTTCGATCGTATAGTCTCCCTCTGGTGCCAGCGTATTTTCGTCTTCAGTTAAGGGAAGCGCAAGAATAAACTCAGAAGAAGCTGACAGCTGCTCATTGGAGATCATTCGGTCCCGTTCCTCGTCCGCTTTGCAAGCCGGTTCTTCCACTTGTTTAACGAGTGTATGGTCGAGTGTTTGAGAACTGACTTCAATCATAAGTGCTTCTTCGCATTTCGTATTATACGTTACAGGTGCTCCCAATTGATTCGTCAGCGTCGCTTCGACAATGATTTCGTCCCCTTTTTCAAATACCTGCCCGTTGGTCACTACATTTAATTCCAGACCATTGGAAGTAAAATCATGAAGCTCCTTATTATCCCCGCCGGATCGGTCATCCAGGAAATACACAGAGGCGAAATAACTAATTCCAAGAGTAAAAATGGCTGCACCCACCCATGAGCTTTTTCTCATCTTAGCTATGCCCCTTTCTTTACAAACAATCTCCCATTGATACAATCCACCTTATGACACACTGTTAAATACCTGAGACAAATATTGAAGATGTTCGCTAAGCATCATTAATAATATGACGATCAATGTAAAAGCAGCCACTAAAGCAAAAACGTTCACATAGTCTTTGATAACCAGCCCTTTTTCCTTCCGCCCTTTGACGGCCTGTATGGTGCGCTGAAGAAAAAACATTGAAAACAAAGGAATCAGCAGCACGTAGCTCCAGGTTTGAATGGCTAAATCTGTTCTGTCCTGAAATAGGGCATAGCGCAGCGTCTCTTCTTCCATTTGGATGGTTTTGTATTCTTTTATTATCATGCCCTGTTCGATCGTTAGCTCATTCGTTTCTTCATTAAAGTCATATCCATATCCACCCGGATAAACTTGAACGGTAAAAGCAGCTAAAATCATTAGCATAATGATGGCTGTTAAAGCAATATAATAAGAGCGGATTTTTTTCTTTTCCATGCAAACCTCCATGTAACTTTTTCATAGAACTCATTGTAACAAACACCTTGTTTACATCATACTAAAGTGTTTGAGTAAAGAATGTACACAAATCACTGAAATTTCACCCTATTTGTAAAAATATATAGTAAAATACAAAGAACCAGTAACGATGCTGGTTCTTCTGTGAGGCTGAAAGAGGCAAAAGTTTCATTCTTTCCGCAACTGCTGTAAAATAGGTAAAAATGAATAATATCAGTTTATTTCACTATGGAATACGGGGTGTTATGATGACAATGGCAAATGTAGGACAATTTGTGCGATTTACTCGTCACGGATTTGAAATTACAGGAGAAGTCACAAAAATTCTCGAGCGTTCTGTAATTGTAAATATTTCTGAAGACGATGCTTTGTTACTCGATTACGGCACAAATTTTACAGTGGTTTCACACGAAAATTATGAATTAGTTCAAAAATAAGCAAAAAATCAGATGGGGTTTCTTATAAAGAAATCGCATCTGATTTTTGTTAAAACTGTTCCCCTGCACGTATTTACATACCTAGAGCGATGAACTTTGATAGAGGCAGAAGACCAATCGCCGATTCCTCCGGATCCATTCCGCCCGGTTCAAAATTGCTGACAAGAATAAAGATTATAATGGCCATAACGATGACTAAAGCGGTAATAATCAGCACAAGTTTCTTCCCTTCCACCTTACTCACTTCCTTTACTTGCTTTTTTCTTCACCATCATCTTCATATCCACATGCGGAATGCCATCATCCAGATACTCCCCAGACGTTTCTTCAAAGCCAAATGAACGGTAGAACTCTCTCAAATAGACCTGCGCCTGCAGGTTTATTTCGTCTGCTCCCCACTCGTTTAGCATGATGTCCAGCGACTTTTCAAGAAGCTTTCTCCCAGAGCCGCTGCCGCGGTATGCAGGATCAACGATGATGCGTCCTATGGATGGAACTGAATACTTTACCCCTGCCGGCAGCAGCCGTGCATAGGCGATAAGCCTTTCTCCATCCTTCAAAGTCAGATGAAAGCTCCTTGGATCATGACCGTCAATCTCCTGATAAGCACATTCCTGCTCCACGACAAATATTGCATTTCGCGCCATCAGGATTTCATATAGCTGATGCACGGTTAACTCTTCAAATGTATGTAATTCCCACTCCATACCTGCACTCTCCTGTCCTTTATTCCACTCGGTACTTCTATTATAATTAGATTGCGGGAAAAATTCATCCTTCCTATTTGAAAGGAATGATCAAATGGAACAAGCAGCCTCGCTTATAGTGGACCTTTTATTTTGGACAGGCATAGCCGTGATCCTGTTTATCCTTGGTGCTATCGCTTTTTATATCCGGCTGAAAGCAGCCTCTAAAAAAAAGAATCCTGCCGGCAGAAAATAGCGGCAGGATTTTCTTTTATACGTTTACTTCAAGTGTTTGCGGCTTTTCATTGTTATTCATTAAACGAATAGCTGTTGGTTCGATTTCGAGCACGATGTACTCAGGATCATTCGGACCTTCGAACCAGTTTGAAAAACGGTCGCTCCATAGCTTTTCTTTTAAGTCCTCAGAATCTCTGATCACAGCTGTTCCTTCAATTTCTAAATAGCTGTCTCCATAGCCTTCTCCGTCATAGCCAAGAAGAATGTGGACAAATGGATTCTCATCAATTTCTTCGGCTTTATGCGTCTCACGGTTTGTTGGTGTATGAAGTACTAAGCCTTCATTAAAAAATGTCATGTACCTTGAGTGAGGCTTATTGTTTTTTACAGTTGAAAGTGTTCCGATTTTATTTTGCTCTAATACAGACAGAACTTTTTCTTTTAATTCTTGTTGATTCATTATGGTCAGCTCCTTTACTTTCTATATTTCCTTATTTTCCACGAGATATGTATTTAAAACATGTTTTTACAGCGGCGTGCGAATTGGACTGGTTTGCCCGGCAAAAAACCGGGAAGATCATCTCCCCGGTTTCATTCCAGTGCATGCAGTTAATTTAAAAAGTACTCCTCGATATCATCAAGCATCAAATTGGCTGCTTTTACACCGCCTGCTGTATTCCAAATCGTATCACTTACTTCGTGAATATTGCCTTCTTGGACAACCTCAAGATTTTGGAAAAGGGGATCATTCAACCAGTCTTCTTCCACTTTAACTCCTTCCCCATCACCGGATTCATAGGTAAAGTAGAAAAGAACATCACCTTCCATTGCTCCCACTCGTTCTTTGGTTACTCCGTTTTCTGAGAAATCATCGATGTCCTGTTCTTCAGGACGTGCAAAACCAAGCTGATTCAGAATAATGCCGGAAAAAGAATCTTTATGGTAAATCCTTGTGTCTCCGGCCATAAAGCGAACCATAGAAATTTCTTTTTCCAGGTGCTCATCACCAAGCTCACCGCTTAACTCTTCTATCCGCTGATTAAACTCATCCATTACCTGGCTGCCTTCTTCCTGCTTATTCAGAGCTTCGGCATAAAGTTCGAAATTTTCCTGCCAGTCACCCTTTAGCGTCTCGGACATAACGGTAGGGGCAATTGCTTCCAGCTGCTCATAAACAGCTTCCTGACGCAGCTTTGTTCCGATAATTAAGTCGGGCTCCAACGCTGCAATCGCTTCAACATTTACTTCACTTTCTGTCCCAACGACTTCAACATCCGCCATATCCTCCTTGATATGCTCATACCAAGGATCTCCTGTCCAGGATTGTACTGCGCCTGCCGGTGTTACGCCCATTGATAAAAGCGCCTCTGTTCCTTCATTTGTTAAAATCACTACTTTTTCGGGTGTTCCCTCAATTGTTGCTTCTCCCATTGCGTGCTCAACTGTATAGGTTTCTTCTGATTCAGAGTTTCCAGAGCTGTCGGAAGATTCGCTGCTTTGTTCGGTATCAGATGAACTGCAGCCTGCCACTATTAATGCAAACAAACCTGATAATAAAAAGAATAATGCATTTCGGTTCATGTTTTTTCCTCCAAAGATAATGATAATCGTTCTCAAATGTCATCATTATCATAATTTACTGGAACGATGATGTCAACTACTAATTGAAAACCGTTTTCAATGCAGGGAAAGTTCGTTATAATGAGGACGACTGTTTCAGTAGAAGGGAATATACGTATGAAAAAAACAACATCTTTTGCCATTATATCGCTGACGGGATCGTTTCTTCTTACGCTTCTGCTCATGACAGCAAGTGTTAGATTCGGTTACCAGCAAACTTCATTTACCCAAATTTATCAAACGCTTACTCAGTTTGACGGCTCTACCGCCCATCTGGTTATACAGTCTGTCCGAATTCCCCGTGCGCTGATTGCAGCTGTCGTCGGGGCTGCTCTTGCTGTAGCTGGTGTACTGATGCAGACGCTCACCAAAAATCCGCTTGCTTCTCCAAGCATTTTTGGTGTTAACGCAGGCGCTGGTCTTGCTGTTGTAATAGGTGTAACCATTTTTCAACTTAATTCACTGCAGGCATTTGCGGTTTTGGCTTTTTTCGGCGCAGCCATTGCCATTATTACAGTCTTTGGGCTTGGATCATTGGACCGGAAAGGCCTGTCTCCTTTGCAGCTGACTCTAGCAGGGGCTGCGATGAGCGCTTTATTTGGTTCACTTACTCAAGGACTTCTCGTTTTAAATGAATCTGCTTTGGAGCAGGTCCTTTTTTGGCTGGCCGGCTCTGTTCAAGGCAGGGATATCGCCCTTCTTTGGACCTCTCTCCCTTATATTGCAGGCGGATTTATTCTTTCATTATTACTGGCCCCATCCTTTAATGTACTGGCGATGGGAGACGATGTAGCCAGCGGTTTGGGAATAAAAACTGGAATGGTAAAGCTATGGATTGGTGTGATCGTGGTTTTACTGGCAGGCGGATCTGTTGCAATTGCAGGTCCGATAGGATTTATCGGCATCATGATTCCCCACCTGGCCAGAAAATGGATCGGGATTGATCACCGCTGGCTCATTCCCATGTCTGCGTTTCTCGGAGCGAACCTGCTGCTTGCAGCTGATATCCTTGCGCGCTACGTCATTATGCCTCAGGAAATTCCAGTAGGCGTAATGACTGCCATTATTGGAACGCCAATTTTTATTTATATTGCACGAAAGGTGGGGACTGCATCATGAAGCGATTTGTTCCCGTCCGAATCGGTAAAAACGTCATTTCCTTTTTATTCGATAAACAAACCTTTTTAAGTACGATCTTTGCGCTGCTGGCTGCAATCGGTATCTTTATTTTCAGTCTGGGACTTGGAGATGTATGGATCAATCCTGTTGAAATTTTAACGGTCTTTTTTGGCAGCGGTGAGCCTCTGAACCAGCTCATTGTGGTGGATTTCCGTTTGCCAAGAATCCTTATTGCACTTCTTGTTGGAGTAGCTCTTGCCGTCGCAGGTGCTCTTTTGCAGGGAATGGTGCGCAACCCCCTTGCCTCACCGGATATTATTGGAGTTTCAGGCGGGGCGAGCGTATTTGTCGTCGGCTTCCTTGTGCTTTTCAGTGATTCAAACGGGGCATTGATGGTCTCTATCCAATGGCTTCCTGTATCTGCTTTTACAGGTGCCTTTTTAGCAGCAATTCTTGTTTATTTATTTTCCTGGAAAAACGGGCTTGCTCCTGTCAGACTTGTGCTTATTGGAATTGGGCTTTCCATGTTTATGAATGCATGCACAACCCTTTTAATGCTCATTGGTCCTATTTACAGGGCAAGCCAGGCGAATATATGGATTACCGGATCGGTTAACGGCTCAACCTGGAGCCATGTGTGGATCCTTTTTCCTTGGGTCCTGGTTCTGTTTATACTAAGCTTGTTTATGGCAAGACATGTGAATCTTCTTGAGCTTGGAGACGACGTCTCAAAGGCCATGGGTTCGAAGTTGACCAAGCAGCGCATTCTTATTTTATTACTCAGTACAGGGCTTGTAGGCGGGTCTGTAGCGTTTGCTGGAGGTATAGGGTTCGTCGGCTTAATGGCACCCCATTTAGCCCGTAAATTGATCGGTTCCTCTTACGGCGCCCTGCTTCCGATGTCGGCCATTATTGGTGCTGCTCTTGTTATGCTGGCCGACCTGATTGGCCGTTTAATCGCTGCTCCACTTGAAGTTCCGGCTGGTGTATTCACTGCTGCAATTGGCGCGCCTTATTTTATCTACTTACTGTTTAAAGAAAGGAGCAAAAAAACATGACACAGGTTGAATTGAAGCATTTTATAAGTGAAAACGCTGCGATCTCCTTTGGAGAGCCTGATGAACAAAACTGGACCCTATCATCCTGGAGCAATGCGCAGGCAGCCACTCGCGATTTTGAAGCGATACAGGCGATTCAGCGGGCGCCTAAGCTGAATGTAACAGGTTCTCTTGTCATGAAACGTGCTGCCTTTGCTTATGTGGGTGCTTTGTTGGCATTTTATAAAGAGGGAGAAGTGTGGGACTTGCAGGCATCTTCCCTTCACCTTGTAAAAAGCGATGACCCATTATTTTTTTATATAAAGCTTCAAGCCTCACAAATTACCGTTTATCCCGTCCGTCTGACTTCTGAACAATGGGACGAAGCCGTTAAAATGCAATTTCATAAGTGGCTTAAGCCTTTAGTGTCAACGATATCAGAGGCATGCAGGGTACACGAAATAATCTTATGGGAAAATGTTTTTATCTATCTAAAGTGGTTTTACGAGGGACTTGCTCCCTCCCTTCCGGAGCTTGGGCGTAATGATTGGGAAGGTCAATGGAATGAGTTGACCAGCGAATCATTTTTTGGCGAAGAAACACTCAATCCATTTGCTTATCTATCTTCTGTAAAATCAAAAAGGGTGATGGAGAACGGAATGCGGGTCAGGCATACATGCTGCTATAAGCACAAACTGCCCGGCGGAACAAAGTGCTCTACCTGCTCTCAAATTAAGGTGATATGAAAAAAAGGCTGCCCCGCTAATTGGGACAGCCTTTACGCATTTTATAAGGGTCTTAACTCATCATCACGCTGGTCATGCATATGCTCGTCCTGAACCTTTGGTTTGCGGGCAAAGCACATAATTCCGGCAATGAGGAAAAGCAGCGCTGGCAGAAAACCAATAAAAAAGGTACCAAGGAATACTAGTACGGCGCTTCCTAAAAGCAATCCTCCTGCAAGCTTCGGTTTACGGTTACCACGCAAAACCACAATTGCAACAATGCTTAATATCGTACTGATGATGATGACGATATTAAAAAACATGCCTAAGCCGCTTAACATATCCATAACGCCGGACATATCCGTACCGGTCGCTGCAAGATCAGGGTCATTCGCCATTTCTGCCTCAAGCTCAGTTCTGACCTCTTCATCCGAAAGAAAGTTGTTGGTTAAAAATATACCTAAAACGACTAAAATATTTAAGATAACACCAATCACACTTAAAACAATTTCTGCGGTTCTTTTCAATTTTACGACCTCCTGAATATGTATGTTTATTAAACAATTCCCCTATTCTACGGAAAAATACACCTAAAGTTTCGGAATTATGCTTAAAAATTACTAATTATTTTTTACCAGAGTCAACAATTGCTTTAATCGATTGATGGTGGTATCCGGAACCCCGTCTTTCTCACTTCTTTTTTCATCCAGATCATCATGCTGAATCCATACACTTCGGATGTTTACACGATTTGCTCCAAGAATATCCGTTTTTTTGTTGTCCCCCACCATCCAGACATCTTCAGGCGGAAGGTCCATTAGCCGGAGACTATGTTCAAAGATCTCCGCATGCGGCTTGCCAAATCCAAAGTTTCCTGAAATCACAATATGCTCAAAATAAGGAACGAGCTGCGGCGTCAGTTTCAGCTTTTCCATTTGCAGAGAAGGGGCTCCATTTGTAAGAAGCAGCAGCCGGATTCCCTGTCCCTTTAACGCATCAAGCACCTCAAAGGTTTCCTCATACAGGATAGGCGTTCGTTTTCTGTTTTCAATAAATTGATGGGCTAATTCAAAACCAAACTCTTCATTAAATATTTCCTGTTTCTTTAAAGCCTTTGTCCAGACTTGTTTTCGATACTCCGGCATAATGTTTCCCATTTCTCTGAACATATGGTGGATGGGGTCTCCGAACTCTCCCCAAAGTCCTTCAAAAGGATTTATACCGATTAATTGAGTAAAGTCGTGTGTTGACAGGGAAGAATAAATGGCCGGGGCAATTTCTCTTACGTCCTGAATAAGGCGTTCTGCATCGACTTTATAGGTCTCCATTGCTTGCTGTGCTGTTAAGAGCAGCGCTTCCTCTATGCTTTTCTTATCCCATAAAAGTGTATCGTCCAAGTCAAAAAAAATCGCTTTTGGCATTCTGAACCCTCTTTTCATTACTTGATTCCTTTATTGTGACAAAAAATCTTCAGGAATGCACGATTATTATGAAGGGCGGGTACATTTTAAAGTGAAAAAAGAGTTGGGCATTGAGGTTTCATATGTATCCCTTCAAGAGGAATCGGATAAACTAAAGAGCTTGGGACAAAAACTGTCTCAAGCTCTTTTACCGGCGCTGCGCTTCAGGTGGACGCTTTCGGCAGAGACGGCGCTGAGCCTTCTCAGGACCTTGCCCTGGAAAGTCTCAGCTTGCCGCCATCTCCTGCTGGAGTCGCCACCATCCGCTCCGCTCACCTCTTATTATTTATAAGATTACTTCTTTGATTCTTGTTATGAAGGATTTAATATCCTGTTTAAGAATTGTCTCGTTCTCGGTTCCTGAGGATTTTTTAATAGTTCTGCAGGAGGCCCCTGCTCTACGATATGCCCTCCGTCTATAAAGATAACGTGATCGGCAACTTCTTCAGCAAACTTCAATTCGTGCGTTACAATCGCCATGGTCCAGCCTTCATTTGCAAGATCACGGATAACATGCAGCACTTCACCTACAATTTCAGGGTCAAGTGCAGAGGTCGGTTCATCAAACAGCATGAGCTCCGGTTCAATCGCTAAAGCTCTTGCGATGCCGACGCGCTGCTGCTGGCCGCCGGATAGCTGGTGCGGGTACAGATGCATCTTCTCTTCTAACCCGACTTTTTTAAGCAGGCTTTCCGCAAGCTTCTTAACGGCTGCTTTCTCTTTTTTCTGTACAACGACAGGACCTTCCATTACATTTTCAATCGCTGTTTTGTGTGGAAATAAATTGTACGATTGAAAAACCATGCCTGACTTTCTCCGAAGCTGCAGGATTTCTTTTTTTGACGGCGCCTTATCAAAGCTGAGCTTGAAATCCTGCTCAAATTGTATGGTCCCTTTATCAGGCATTTCAAGTGCATTGAAGCAGCGAAGCATCGTCGTTTTGCCTGATCCGGAGGGACCAATAATCGCCACGACACTGCCTTTTTCAATTGAAAGATCAATTCCCTTTAACACATTCATCTCACCAAATGACTTGTGAAGATTTTCAACAGATAACAGCATAAAGATCCCTCCTTACTTCGCCACATAGCGATCGAGTCGTTTTTCAATTCTGCCCTGAATGACAGACAAGGTAAAGCAAACAATCCAGTACAGAATGGCAGCAGTAATATAAAGCTGCATGAATTCATATGTTCTTGCAGCAATTTCCTGTGATTTTCTGAACAATTCGGTTACCAGAATCGTAGAAGCAAGCGACGTATCTTTTACTAAACTGATAAAGGAATTGGAAAGCGGGGGAATGGAAACACGTGTGGCCTGAGGCAGAATGATCCGCGCCAGTGCCTGTCTATGTGTCATTCCAATAGCTTGTCCCGCCTCCCACTGCCCTTTAGGCACAGAGAGAATAGAGGCACGGATAATTTCTGAAGCGTATGCCCCAACATTCAGGGAAAACGCAATCACAGCACTTGGGAATGGATCAATGACGAGCCCGATGCTCGCGAGCCCGAAGAAAATAATGGATAATTGAACAAGCAAAGGCGTCCCTCGTATAGCCGACACATACACTCTTGCAATCCCGGCTAGAATCTTACTGTTGGATAACCGGGCTAATGCTGTCAATAATGCGATCAGTAGCCCAATAGCAAAAGAAATAAGAGTAAGCGGAATCGTGTATTGAATTCCGCCCTGAATCATCGGCCAAAGCGAGGACTGGAATAAATCCCAATCCACTATAGGATCCGCTGCTGCCAATAGATTATTGAGATACATCTTCACCAAACCATTCTTCTGAGATTTCAGCCAATGTCCCGTCTTCTTGCATTTCTTCTAAGTGCTTGTCAAACTCTTCAATTAATTCTTCATTTCCCTGGCGGAACATAAAAGCATTCTCTGAAGCATTGTCTTCTTCTGCAGCAATTTTAATTCCTGCATTTGGCTGTTGTTTTTGGAAATCCAAAATAGCAAGTTTATCATTTACGGTCACTTCTGCGCGGCCTGTTTTAATTAATTCGATTGCCTGGGCAAGTCCCTCTACCTGAACTAATTCAGCACCATATTCTTTCGCTATTTCAGCGTAATTACTCGTAAGAGACTGTGCAGAATTCAACCCTTCCAGATCTTCAAAAGCAGAAACGTCAGAGTTATCTTCCGGAACGACTACAACAGCCCCTGAGTACGTATAAGGAATTGAAAAATCATACGTTTCAAGTCTCTCTTCATTGATCCCAACCTGATTGGCAATCACATCAAAACGGGAAGAGTTTAATCCTTCAAACATGGAGTCCCATTGTGTTTCTTTATACTCTACTTCAACGCCCATGCGCTCTGCAATCTCGTTCATAACTTCTACGTCATACCCAGTCAATTTATCTGTATCATCATGGAAAGTGAAAGGAGCATACGTGCCTTCCGTTCCCACTGTTATCGTGCCTTCTTCCTGAATTTGAGCCAGAAGATTTTCTTCGGAGCCGCTGCTTTGTGCTCCTTCATTTTCATTTGCCGCATCTTCTGATCCACATGCACCAAGCAGCCCTGACAGCGCTATCGCAGAAATTCCAATCCATTTTTTCATCTTAATAACCACCCATTCTTATCGGATTAATAAATAACTTATGTGATTGTATTATGAAGCTGTGAAAATGTAAACACTATTGACTCGGAAACAAAAGGTTTGAATATTCAGCTATAACATGATTAACTACTCATATACCCTGCTGGGTATTAAAACGGTGTACTTTTGGAATAGAGGAGGCGTATTTTATGTTTTTGCGATCCTATTTTGACGAAAAGCTTGCCCAATATTCTTATTTAGTGGGATGCCAGAAAACAGGCGAGGCCATTGTCATTGATCCTCCCCGGCATCTTGAGGGCATTCTTCAAGACGCGGAAAAAGAGGGACTTCGCGTTACAGCAGCTGCGGAAACGCATATTCACGCAGATTTTGTATCAGGGGCACGTCAGCTTGCCGTAAAACATGAAGCTGAACTATATCTTTCTGACGAAGGTGATGCTGATTGGAAATATGACTATACAGACAACCTTCATGTAACGAACCTGAAAGACCAGGATTCATTTAAGATTGGAAATGTTCAGTTTGACGTGCTTCATACCCCGGGCCATACTCCGGAAAGCATCTCCTTTCTGTTAACAGATGTTGGAGGAGGAGCCGATCAGCCTATGGGAATTTTCACAGGAGACTTTGTGTTTGTGGGCGATGTCGGGCGCCCGGATCTACTTGAGAAATCTGCTGGAGCACAAGGCACTGCAAGATCTGGTGCGGAAGATATGTTCGAATCGCTTCAGCGCTTTAAAAACTTTCCAGACCACTTGATGATTTGGCCGGGGCACGGGGCAGGGAGTGCCTGCGGTAAATCATTGGGAGCTGTACCGCACTCAACGATCGGCTATGAAAAACAAACCAACTGGGCTCTTCAGGAGAAGGATAAGAAAACTTTTGTCGATATACTCTTAAAGGAACAACCGGAAGCTCCAGCTTATTTTGCCCAAATGAAGAAAGTTAATAAGCTCGGACCTTCAATTTTAGAAAGCAGCGAGCAGAATTGGGTGTCAGATCCACAGGAAGTAGTAAAATGGGCCGCTCAAAAAGGACATTTCTTACTGGACACCCGTCCCTCTAAAGAAGCAGAAAAAGGGCTCGTTCCCGGCTCAATCAATATACCGCTGGGAAAAATGCTGCCAAACTGGGCCGGCTGGCTGGTGGATTATGATGAAAAAATCGCTTTAATCGTCAATTCATCTCAAGCAGATGAAGCGATCCTTGCTCTTCAATCCATTCACCTGGATCAAATTATCATGCTGATCGATCCAAAATCGATTGAATCCATTGCAACTGCTTCTTATAAAACTGTAAGCAAGGAAATGTTCGAGCAGTTAAAGGAAAAAGACCCGGTTCAGATCATTGATGTCCGCAATGACACGGAGTGGACCGGCGGACATATGGAGGGTGTACAGCACAAGATGCTCGGCCATTTACGTGAAGAAGGAAAGAAGCTTGATGAAGAGAAGCCGGTGCTGATTCACTGCCAATCCGGGGCCAGATCAGCCATTGCAGCAAGTGTCATGTTGTCACTCGGCTTTAAAGAGGTTATTCATTTAGAAGGTGGCTTTGGTGCCTGGAAAGAAAAATATCCTGAAAAAGTGACAAGGTAAAAAAGACTGTCCAGAAGTGATTAAATCACTTCCGGACAGTCTTTAATTTTTTCTTTTCTATGCCATTCTAATTTTCCTCGGTCTTACTTTCCTCCAGTAAGAGACAAGCCCTTAATAAAGTATTTATTAAAGAACGCATAGATCAGCAGCACCGGCAGTGTAAAGACCATGGAAGCAGCCATGATGTAATTCCAGTAGCTGACAAACTGACCCTTAAACGTATTCAATCCAAGAGGCAGTGTGTACATGCTTGAATCTGTCATGATGATCAACGGACGCATAAAGTCATTCCAGAATCCCATGAAAACAAAGATTGCCTGAGCAGCAAGAGCCGGTTTGGCAAGCGGCAGAACCACTTTGAAAAATGTACCGATCCGGCTGAGTCCATCAATCGCTGCAGCTTCCTCAAGCTCTTTTGGAAAGTTAACGAAGAACTGGCGCATCATAAAGATAAACGTTGCATTGATCATAGAAGGAACGATCATGCCCTGATAACTGTTTAACCACCCAAATTCGCGCAGAATTAAATAGTTTGGAATCATTGTTACCTGTGCTGGAATCATTAAAACAGCAAGGATAATGATAAACAGACCCTTCTTCCCCGGAAAAGTCAGACGGGCAAGAGCGTAGCCTGCCATGGAATTAAACAGGATATTGAGGCCTGTTCCTACCGTGGCAATAAATACACTGTTAAACATCCAGCGAGGGAACAATTCCTGTTCAATAAAAATTTGACGGTAGTTGTCCAATGTAAAGTTCTGTGGAATAAAGTTTATCGCTCCACTTACGATTTCCGACAGCGGCTTAAAGGAAGAGGACAGCGCCCATAAAAAGGGAATCAGTGTTACAACTGCATAGGTGCATAAAATAATGTATAAAAAGATCTTTCCGAAGTTCATTTTTTTCTTCACTTTAGTCCACCTGCCTAATAGAGATTTTCTTCATTTGAAAGCTTCCGCTGAATGAGAGTTGAAACCAGAATAACAATCGCAAGAACAAAGGCAATTGCTGCTGCGTAGCCCATTGTGTCCATTGATTTAAAAGCATACTGATAAATTAACAGCACGACTGTCAGCGTTGAATTATCCGGTCCGCCTGAGCCGCCTGAGAAAATGTACGATTGATCAAATAATTGAAAGGTTCCGATCACACCCATAATGATGACAAATGATGTAATAGGTTTAAGGTGGGGCACCGTAATGGACCAGAATTTCCTGATTGGACCTGCTCCATCCAGCTCTGCCGCTTCATAAAGAGAATCCGGTATATCCTGAAGGGCTGCAAGGTAGATCACCATAAAAAACGGTGCCGTTGCCCAAATATTCATGACCATAATAGCTGTCAGAGCCACATTTGGATCTCCGATAAAATCATAGGTTGGCAAACCGATTTTTTCCAACCCGAAGTTTACCAGCCCTTCGCGGTTATACATCCACATAAAAATGAGCGTTAGTACGGCCGATGAAGTTAAGGTCGGAAGGAAATAAATGATTCTGAAAAACTTTTCCCCCTTCATGCCTGCATTTAATGTAGCAGCCAGAACAATCGCCAGAATGGTTTGAGAAGGCACCACGATCATTACGTATTTAAACGTATTCCACAGAGCAATACCTGCTCTTCTGTCATCAAACACACGCTCATAATTGGCTAAGCCGACAAAATCAAAGGAAGTTTCTCCAAGCAGTCTCACATTGTTAAATGAAAGAAAAATCGCATAGAAAATCGGTCCTAAAATGAAGATCAGTAAAACAAAAATGGTAGGGGACATAAAAAAGTATCCCTGTCCCGCCTCTTTTAACGAACGCTTGCTGTATTTTCGGTTCATCTTATGTCACTCCCGGGTTCAAGAATAAAGCTGACGCATTTTTTCGTCAGCTTTATCTTTTAAAATTTATTGGTTATTCCTCAGAACCGATTTCACTATTTGCCTGTTCTTCGGCTTCTTTAAGTGCCTCATCTAAAGGACGGTCTCCTAGGAATGCACTAATAAATTGATTGTTAAAGTTATTTGTAATGATTGGAAGGTTGGTTCCGTTTGCCCATACAGTCGCGTACTCTGCTCCTGCAACAAGAGAACCGCGAAGCTCGTCATCAGCGTAGCCAAGCTTTTCTGCTACTGATTTACGTGTTGGGAGTGCGAACCCTTTGCTTGTCCATGTTTCCATGCCTTCTTTGCCAGTTAAATACTCAATCAGCTTCCAGGAAGCTTCTTTTTTCTCAGATGCTGCGTTCATTACATATGCAACCGTGTACGCCATTGTTCCTTTTTCTCCGTTTATTGTTGGAACTTCAGCTGTACCGTACTCAAGATCCGGGAAGGTTTCTTCAAGATAAGGAATATTCCAGTTGCCTTCAAGGACCATAGCAGCACGCTGCTGACCGAACATATCCCCGCCGGAAGAAGCTCCTACTTCTGATGGCTGAGCGGATGTTTTGTCCACATTATGCTGATCAATGACCGGCTGCAATGCTTCAATGACTTCATCACTGCCGAAATTAGCCATATTGTCTTCTACTACACTGCCGCCAAGAGATTCAGCAACATAGTATTGGCGCGCCAGCTCAGGTGCTACTCCATAGCCATAGACACCATCCTTCGTAAGCGCTTTCGATACTTCCATCATTTCTTCCCATGTCGTTGGCACTTCCACGCCTGCTTCTTCAAACATTGTTTTATTGTAGAAAAGAGCTAAAGTGGAATAGTCTTTAGGAAAACCATACGTTGCATCATCCTGTTTAAAGGCATCGAGCAGCGGCTCTTCAAAGTCCTCCACCTCAAATTCATCTGTCACATATTCATCAAGAGGCTCTATGACGCCAGTTTCAATCATTCCAGGAGCTTCAAAGGCATCAAGATAAAAGACATCCGGCCCTTCTCCGCCAATCAGACGAGTCTTCATGACATCCATGTATTGGTCCGCAATGACTTCAAGCTTTACATCAATATCCGGGTTTTTTTCTTCAAAATCGGCAAGCGTTTCTTCAAGAAGAGCTTGTTCAGTAGGGTTTCCTCCCCATCCTGCAAGAGTGACCGTCGTTTTATCGCCGCTGTCTCCTCCTCCGCCTTCTCCTCCGTTATCTGTACTGCATCCCGCTAACACACTTCCTGCAAGCAATAAAGACAAACTGACTGATGAAATCCATTTCTTTTCCATGTACATTCTCCCCTTTTTTTAATCTACTGAGGAAAGCTGCGAAATGCAGCCATCCACAGTAAATCGTTTTGATTACAAAGCTGGTGTTTCAAGCCGTTGAATAATCTCCCACCCTGTTGTGTTTTTCTTAACGTCGACTTCGGTCTTACCATCGATGCGGGTAAGTGAAACGGATAGAACCCCTTCACCTATTCGCAGATCTTTTACATGTAATTCATCCATTGACGGAAGCAGCGATGGGCTGAGAATAATTTTTTTATTTAAACCTGCCGGAAAAATTCCGAGCAGTGACTGCACAAAAGTAAGCGGAGTTCCTGCTGCCCACGCCTGAGGCGAGCAGGCCACCGGATATGGTACAACCGTATTTAATGACTGATCATACCCGCAGAACAGTTCCGGCAGGCGGTCATATTCAAAATGGAGGGAAGCATCGAGCAAGCCTTGAATGACTTTACTCATTTCTTCCTGATTGTTTGATTTAGCCATTCCAAGTAAAATCATGCTGTTATCATGCGGCCAGACACTGCCATCGTGATAGCTCATTGGGTTGTAGCCGGCTTCGCCTATTGCCATTGTCCGAATGCCGAAGCCTGAGAACATTTTTTCATTTACCAGTATTTCCGCCACTTTTTTGGCACGGTCATCAGATAAAATACCTGATTGAAGGAGGTGACCTGGATTTGAGGTTATCGTTCCTACCTGGTTTTTCTTTTCATCTAATGCAATGGCATAGAATTGAACATCGTCCATCCAGAATGCCTCATTAAATTTCGTCTTCAGTTTCTCTGCTGTAAGATCCAGATGGTTTGCTTTTTCTGTTTCACCCAGTTGAGTAAAAATCTGAGCGATTCCTTTTTTAGCCTGGTACACATATCCCTGTACTTCACTTAACGCAATCGGTGAGACTGCATAATCACCATTGCGGTGAACTACTGAATCACCTGAATCCTTCCAGCCCTGATTGGCAATTCCTTTTGATGCTTCCTGATGGTATTCAACAAACAAATCGCCGTCACGGTCTCCGTATTCATCAATCCAGTCAATGGCACGGTCAATATTGGAACGCAGCTCTTTTGCAAGTGACAGATCGCCTGTCCAGTTCACGTACTCAACAAGCAGCATCAGAAATAGCGGAGTAGAATCCACACTTCCATAGTAAGGGGCAAACGGAATTTGATCGGTATTTGCTAGTTCCCCATACCGGATTTCGTGCATGATTTTCCCTGGCTGTTCATCTCTCCAGGCATCCACTTTTGTTCCCTGATAATGCGCCATTGTTAACAGCGTACCTTTTGCAACCGCAGCGTTAAATGGCAGCAGCTGAAGGGCGGCAATGAGGCTGTCCCTTCCGAATGGAACGCCAAACCAAGGGAGCCCTGCGACCGGGAATGAACCAAATCCGACATCGTTCATAAGAACTCTGAGATCATCTGTCCCCCGCCTCACAAGCTTTTCAAGCTGTTTCACATCCGTTTCAATGGTTGGAAGTGAGCCATTCCACTCTTCATATGACTTCTTCAGGCTGTTCAACGCATCTTTTTCATCCTGTATTCTGCTAGTCTCCTGATCATGCAATGCTTCAATCTTAAAGATTACTTCCTTCGATTCACCGTGCTGCAGCTCCCAGTCGAACCCAACGTAGCCGCCGCGTGCTTCCTGTTCTGGCTGATCCCATTTAACAACGGTCTTTCTTTTAATCTGATCACTTCCGTTGTAGGTAAAGGTCATTTCCTGTGCTGCAACCTCAGTTTCCCCGCGGCTGCCTGTTTTACCATTCTGAAAGCCTCTTACAATGAACATATCGAGAAAATCCGCATCCATTTCAAGAGCGATTCTAAACGCCGCTTTCTTAGGAAAGTAAGATGTCGCTTTTACCTTTTCATACAAGACGCCTTCAGATATAAATCTTGTCCGTTCAAATTGAATGGATTCTCTCCATAATTGAAGTCCCTCTTCATTTTCCTGATGGGGGTTTGTTAGAAGAATGGACGAGCGATAGTTTTCTCCACCGTCTGAGTGCAGGGCGATAGGTGATTCCCCGTTCACCAGCAGCTTCATTGTGCTTAGAAATCGCGTGTCCTTCGTATATAAGCCAAGCTCATACGTGTGATTTCCAACAATATCTCCCTTTTCATCACTTAATAAAAATAAATCATTTTCTTTAATTACTCTGTAGTTCATGTCAGCAGCTCCAATCATCCGAAACGTTTCGGATTTTTTCAAAAAATAAACTCAAGCTTAAGTTTCAGCCAACTTTTATGGATAGTCGCTATAGCTTCGCACTTGAGTCACGTTCCATTAATTCATGTTTAACAATTGTTTTTCTTGGCTCTCCTTCATGGTCAAGCATATCAATCAGCAGTTTAGCTGCTTCATAGCCAAGACCATACGTATCTTGTGAAATCGTCGTTAAGCCAGGTTGAACATATCTTGATAACAGGATGTTGTCATAGCCCACAATGGATATGTCTTCCGGAATACGGAAGCCCTTACTTTTGAGTGCCGTCATGGCCCCGATAGCCATTAAATCACTGGCGCAAAAAATGGCAGTGACCGAGGGATTGCTTTCAATCAATTTAAGCGCTGCATTCCTGCCGCTCTCTTCTGTAAAATCGCCGCTGATGATCCGGTCTTCCGGCAGTTCGATCTGTTTCTTGGAGAGTGAATCCTTGAAACCTTTCAGTCTTTCCTGGCTTACAAAAGCAAATTCATGTCCATTAATCATGCCGATGGAGGTGTGGCCAAGTCCAGCCAGGTAGTCTCCTACTTCCCATGCTCCGGCATAATTATCAGTGGAAACAAAGCCTGCATGCCTGCCGATTTTCGGGATATCCACTAGCACACACGGGATCTCCCCTTCAATCACTTCTTCGAGATAAGGGTCATCTGTTCTGATCCCCTGAATAATCACACCGTCTACTTTTCGTTCCTTGCACAGCTGTGTATACGTTTTTTCTCGCTGCTTTGAAGAATTTGTCGTAAAGAGCACAATGTCATAAGCGGTTTGGGAAGCATAATCATTCACTCCGGTCATGACTTCAATCGTAAAATTATCTTTTGCATTTTCTCTAATAAAACCGGACACAAGCAAACCAATCGTTTTTGATTTTTTCATAACCAGACTGCGCGCTATGGTATTAGGTGAATAGTTTAACAGTTTTGCTGTTTCAACAATCTTTTTTCGAGTGTCTTCATTTACATCCGAATAGCCGTTTAGCGCTCTAGAGACAGTTGTGATGGACACACCTGCTTTTTTAGCAATGTCTTTGATCGTCGCCATTTTAAACCTCCAAAACGTTTCGGATGTGTATTTGACTTGAATTATAAAGTAGTTTGAAAGCGATTGCAAGTATAATTTTCATTTTTCCCTGCATTCATTTAACGAGAATAGTAGTATCTCTAATTGTCCACAGCAGGATCAAGGGATTGTTCAATGCCCCGACCCGGTATCTGCTGCCTGTCCCTCACTTCTCATAGGAAGCTCATATTTTATAGTGAGCAGATTAAAGCCCAAAAATTTCATTTTATGAACAGCTGTCAGTTCCTTCCCATGAACATGAAAAAACTCTGTAAAAGGTGTGCGGAATGTGACAGATCCGATCGTTAAATAAACTCCCTGCTGCAGATGATCATTCTTGTTCTTTCTTTCGCTGGTAAGAATCAATCCTTTATTTTCATCATGCTCTGGCAAGAGAACAGCTGTCATCGCACCAAATGGAAGCGGCAGGGCAATATTCATAAACACAACGCCTTTGTAGGAATGGCTGGAATAAAGCGCAGTAAAAATGGGTTCTGCTGTGCTGCTGTGATCCCGCAGCCAGGCAGTTGCCCCATGAGGTCTGCCATCTTGTGCAGAAACCTTCTTTATGGTGCCGGTCATAGCAAAACGGCTTGAAGGAGGCAGGTTCAGCTGGCCGAATCTTTTTGTCAATATCCGGGTCAAGCTGCTTAGCGGCAGAAACATGCCATGCCATTTCAAATCTGCCTTCATGTCGAATTGTGCAGTGTTAAGATAAAATTGCCGAATTGAGTCCTCGATTCCAGCCGGATCAAATCCTGGACGCACGTAGTCATTCCAGTTTCTGATCAAACCTGGTCTATTTTCATGGGTAAACCATTCTTCCTTCCGTGTCACGTTTCCCTCAGCCCGAATTAAGCTGATCGGAAAACGGAGTGGTGGATTTTTTTCAGGTAAATGAAAAGCAGACCAGGTCACTACTGCAACAAAGGAAAAAACAAAGGCATTGACGCCTCCATGCCATGGGATCATTTCACCTATTCCTACAAGAGGAGAGTTCATCATTAATCCAATGCTGTATAACACTGACAGCATCATCGTAAGGGGCAGAACAAGTGAGGAAATCAGGATCCCTGCTTTTTTCCAGCCATTCATTTTGAATGACGCAGTAAACCATTCAGCTGAAAGCCAGGTTAAAAATACAACATATACAGCCACCAGCACAGGCTCAAGGGGCGGTCCGGCATCCAGGCCGACTGCCACCATAACCGGCCCCAAAATTAATCCTGCTGCCAGATAAGGAAAACGGCTCGATAAAGAGTACGAATGATGTTTCATCCATCTTCCAAACATGCCGGTCAGAATCAGCACGCAAAAGGCAGCGTAATGAAAATGAATGGCCGTTAGATCAATAATGATTTCAGAATAGGGAAGAAAAAAGGAGCCATCCATTCTCGAAAGCACAAGCCAGGCTCCTCCTTCTCCCATGTACATAAAACCAAAGTGAAACGTAATTTCCTCCCAATCCTTCATTCCTCTCTCCATAAATCGGAGCAGGCCAATCAGTGCGATGACCACAGTAAACAAGAACCATCCAGCAGCGGCAAACACTCCCCATCCTCCATCAGGCAGGAGAATCGCCAATACCCCGGCTGCTGCAAATATCCAGTGCCAGTGAATCGCTTTGAATAGCAAACGTTTACTATACTCATCTCCGTCCGTTTTTCTTCCCGCAACCATTTTAAGCAGCAAGGGAGTTAAAAAGGCGATGGAAAAAATAAGTGCTGAATCAATAGTTCCCAATGAAAAAAAATATGTACATGCCAACCAAACAATAAAACCCATAACTGTCCTTATTTTCATCTTGATCCTCTTTCTTTTTCTGGAAAGTCCGTCTGAACATTCCCTTTATACATTAATACGGTTCCAAACCTAGGCTGGTAGAGGTGTACGTGGATGCGGATCAAATCTTTATCCACATTGTAATCTTCCAGAACAGTGGCTTTAATGCCCAGTTGTTTTGGAAGGAGTATCGTTTTACTGCCAATCTGAAGTGCTGTATTTTCGGAGTGGATTAACAAACCGCCCTCTTTTGTAACCTGAAAAGTCAAAGTGGTTGTCAAAAATCCTCCCTTTCCAAAGTCATCCTGAATCAAAAAAGCCGTTTCCCCTTCTTTCATTACAGCGTCAAACGAACGGACCGCTTCCGTAAAGAAAAAGTTTCGTTTCCAGCTCACACACTCTTTTCCATCGGCATTTCTGTAGGCCTCATTTAAAATAGTGAATGGGATGCATGCTCCCCTTTCCGGAAAGGTCAGTTTAAAAGGCACACCCATCCAGGACAGCAGACGAATCAGACGGCTTCCCCCCTGAATCACCTCCATCTCCCCTTTTCCTCTTACTGCATAGGATGATTGACTATGGATACCAAACTTTTTTTGCAGCACTGGATGCAGCCGTTTAAACTCTTCTCCCAGCACCTTTTCATAAATGGATTTCACGTTTTCTCCCCCCGGACTCTCCTGCAATTCCGTGCAAGCACCAGGTTTTTAGCATTTAGTCCTCCTGCCAGCCCCACCCCCGCCACAGCGGCATTTAATGCAATCGGGTTAAATGGAGCAATTGCCGTAGAAGGATCCAGCATAATGGCACTTAAGCCTAGTGGAATCATGGCAGCTGCTGCTCCGAAAAACAGCCAGTCCTTTTTCCAAGGAAGTAAAAAAGCCAGTCCAATCAAAATCTGAATTGTGCCGGCGAGCGTGATCATCGGCTCTGCAAAAGGGCTCAGCCATAAAGAATTTTTGAGAAGCGCTACTTCCCCTGTTTCAGGAAACAGTAGTTTGGGGACCAGCCCCTGGTAAATCCAAATGAGTGCCATTAACAGACATAAAGCAGCATGAAGCAGGGATCTTCTTACGCTGTCTTCAGGTCGGATGTCGTTTTCAAGCCATTTGGCAAGGCAGTCAAAGCTCCATGCAGTTGCCCATCCAATCATTGGTTTAAAGATCAAAGAATCGAACCATTGTCCTGCCCGGCCAAACCGCACCTTATATTGATAAAGCGTTTCGAATTTAATTCCTGTATTCACGGGTGTATATTTCCAGTAGCCTGCCCCTTCTTTAATGAGCGAAATGGGCTGTTCACTTCCAAAAGCCAGAGAGGAAATACGTTCTCCCCGTTCATTTTCCTTTTCTCCCTGACTGACACCTGTTCCTTCGATTCGAAGTCCAAATCCTATATTCGTTCGATATGTAAAATGCTGTTTTGCAAGAGTATGTTCTTTTGGCAGATAGGTAATGGAGCTGAATCTTAAGTCCCATCTCTGATGCAGATCAGGCTGCTGTGTGTACTTCCACAGCTTTTCCATGGGAGCCTGAATCATCCTTTCTACGTAAATTTGTTTTTGCTTTGGCATTCGACCACCCTTTCCAGTTCTTCCTTTAAAAGTATATCAAAAGAAGGGGGCGGTCCGGGTGATTTTTAGAAGTTTCGGATTATACTGGGACCGGTTCATTTCCGCTTCGGCCGGAGGCTTTCCGCCTGGCGGGAGGTGAGCCTCTTTGATGCTGTCGCATCTGCAGTGTCTCACCCTTCCCGCTTCTTCACGCAGGAGTCCCCGGCCTCCGCTTCAATGCACCTATTCTTTTGGTATGTCCTTAGTAAATAACAATGTTAGGAAGCTGCGTTTTCCTTTTTGAAAGTTGAAATTTTGATAAAGAGAAAGAGACCGGTTCATTTCCGCTCCGGCCGGAGGCTTTCCGCGTGGCGGGAGGTGAGCCTCGTTGATGCTGTCGCATCTGCCGTGTCTCACCCTTCCCGCTTCTTCACGCAGGAGTCCCCGGCCTCCGCTCCAATGAACCTATTCTTTTGGTATTTGACTCATTATATAAACGAATCGAAATACTTCTTAGGGTAAGTGATTTTATGTTCGATGAATATTTTTGCCCAAGCATTAACTTCTTCAAAATATAATTCTTCGTCCCTGTCAGGCAGTACTGCAAATACTTTTTCAAAAGACCCATTTTTGTTTACCTGGTTTAGAGTCAAATCAGCAATTAAAGTTATTTGAACGTCATTGTAGCAAGAAATTATGGCTGTAACTTGTTTTTTTGATAGATCAACATGGGTGTAACTGATTTTTATTCCGGTAGGCATAAAATAAGTATTTCCTTTTTCATTCCTCAAGATTTTACCGCCTATTTACTTAATATCAAAATAAGATATGGACCACGGGTATTTGCGTAATATGGGCCAGTTTAAACCCTCTAATAAAAGGCTGAGACAAATTTGTCCCAGCCTTGTGTTATCTTGCTATTCCTACTCTTACTTCCTCATATTTTTTTGAGACTGACTGATCTTTTTCCACTTTTTCTTTTCAATGAGCTGTTCCCGTTTGTTTGATTTCCGCTCCATATAAGCAAGTTCTTTTTGCAGCTTTCTGTAGCTTGCCAGACGATCTGCGTCCAGGCTGCCTTCTTCAATCGCTGCAGCAACTGCGCAGCCCGGTTCGTTTTCGTGTTTGCAGTCTCTGAACTGACATTCCCTGGCAAGCCTTTCAATATCCTGAAAGCCATGCTCAAGTCCGCCCTCAGATTCCCACAGCTGCAGCTCTCTCATTCCCGGTGTGTCGATCATGACGCCACCTGTTGGAAGTGAAAGCAATTCACGGTGGGTGGTCGTATGCTTCCCCCGGTCATCGCCTTCACGAATTTCGTGCGTGGCCATTCTGTCTTCCTGCATCAGGGAGTTAATAATAGAAGACTTGCCGACTCCTGATGAACCCATAACTGCTACAGTAGTGCCTTCGTTAATATGCTCCAGCAGCCGGGATACGCCGTTCCCATTGATCGTGCTGCAGGCAATAATCGGCACACCTAATGCAGCTGTTTCTCCCTGCTGCACTTTATCCTTTATTTCCTCTTCTTCACAGAGATCAGATTTTGACAAGACAACCACAGGGGTCGCACCACTTTCCCACGTGGAAAGCAAGTATCGTTCCAGTCTTCTCAGGTTAAAATCCTGGTTCAGCGCCATAACCAGAAAAACCACGTCTATATTGACTGCAACAATTTGTTCTCCACTCGTCTCACCAGCCATTTTTCGTGAAAACTTGGAGACTCTTGGAAGGATGGCATGAATGATGGCTTTTTCTTCCCCTTGAAAAGGAGTCAGCATGACCCAGTCTCCGACAGCCGGATAATCTTCTCTTTCGCCGGCAGTATGACGAAATTTACCGGATACTTCCCCGAGCAGCAGTCCGCTTGCCGTTTCGATTCTGTAAAGGCGCTTATGCTCCACTACAATTCTTCCTGGAACAAGGGCCGGATATCCCTCAGCCTTTTCCTGCCATACTTTATTCCACCCTATACGTACTAAAGATTCATTTTGAATAAGATTCAATTTTTTTCCTCCTAATTTTAAGCATAAAAAAACCACGGATACATGTGCGTTCGCGTACACAATCCCGTGGACTTCAGCTTAAATTAGCAGGAGCTGTCCTAAAATGGACCGACTTTAAGCCGGACGGGTTGTGTACACGAGATTTCAATGAACAAGTTAAGTTGTTTTCTCATAGCACTTCACCCTTTCCATGTGTTTTTTTTATTATACGAAAAGGTCCTCGCTATTGCAATCCATTTTTTGATTTATTCGGATAATTCAAGAGCAAATACTTAAAGACCCCTTGAAATAGGAAGAAGAAACCTTTACTGTTTAATGCACGGGTTGTTAGGGAAGGGTATACAGAGGTGTTTTATCCCTTACATACAAAAATTTTTGGAAGGAGTAAACATGAAAAAAAATTCAGAGGGTAAAGGTCAATCATTTAATTTAGTTTTCATTGTTTCAGCAGCAGTTATTGCCATTTTAGTTTTATTTGGCGCCATCGCTCCTTCATTATTTGAAGCAGGAGCCAATCAAGTCTTCGCTTTTACTACGCAATCCTTCGGCTGGCTTTATTTGCTGGCGGTCTTCTTCTTTGTCATTTTCTTATTGTTTTTGGCGTTAAGCCGTTATGGAAGAGTCCGTCTCGGCAGGGATGACGAACGGCCCGAGTATCCATTTTTCACCTGGATCGGCATGCTGTTTTCTGCCGGATTCGGAGTTGGACTTGTTTTTTGGGGCGTAGCGGAGCCGATGAGTCATTTTTTCACTACTCCTTATGCCGATACAGAGCCTTTAACTCAGGAAGGCGCCCGCTTAGCGATGGGATATTCCTTCTTTCATTGGGGACTCAGCCAATGGTCTGTTTTCGCAGTTGTAGGTCTTATCATTGCCTATTTTCAATTCCGCAAAAATCAAAATGGCCTGATTTCAACAAGCTTATCACCAATGATTAAAGAAGGACGGCATAAAAAGCCGTTGAACCAGACGATCGATATTCTGGCTGTAATCGCTACCATAATGGGTGTAGCTACTTCACTCGGTCTTGGAATTCTCCAAATTAATGGAGGGTTGAATAATGTGTTTGGATTGCCAAACAACGCGACGGTTCAGGTTATTATCATTGTCATTTTAACCGCACTGTTTTTGACTTCCACTGCCACTGGCATTGATAAAGGAATCAAGTGGCTGAGCAATATTAATTTAGGTACAGCCCTTTTACTGATGCTGTTTGTATTTATTTTTGGCCCAACTGTTTTTATTCTTGAAACCTTCACTCTTGGGTTGGGGGACTATTTACAAAATTTCATTCGATACAGCCTTCGACTTCAGCCTTACCAGAGTGGAGAATGGGTGCATGACTGGACTATTTTTTACTGGGCGTGGGCTATTGCATGGTCTCCATTTGTCGGAGCCTTTGTTGCACGGGTTTCCAGAGGAAGAACGATTCGCGAATTTGTTGTAGGTGTTCTCATTGTTCCGCCAGCAATTGCCTTACTATGGATCGCTGTATTTGGTGGAACTGCTTTGCACTTTGATTTATTTGGAGGAACATCTATTGCACAGGCGGTGAACAATGATGTTACGAGTGCACTGTTTGTAACATTTGATGAACTTCCGCTAAGTTTCATTTTATCTACCTTATCGATTCTGCTGATTTTAACTTTTCTGGTTACATCAGCTGACTCAGCAACTTATATCATCAGCAGCATGACAACAGACGGAAGTCTCAATCCTCCTCTGCCTGTCAGAATCATCTGGGGTGTACTAATGGGTGCAATCGCTGCCGTCCTTCTAATCGCAAGCGGTCTTGAAGGCCTGCAAACGGCGTCGCTCATCTCCGCTCTGCCATTTACCGTGATTCTGATCCTGATGGTATACACCTTATTTAAATTATTACGAAAAGATGTACCAAGACCTAAAATTAAAAACAAATAAAAAAACGCCGGCTTTTTCAGTAGAAAAAGACCGGCGTTTTTTTATACTTCTACTGGCTGGTTTTGACGAATCAGATCGGCTGTCAGCTGACCTGATAATGTGACCATCGGTACGCCGCCACCTGGATGAGTAGAGCCTCCGACGAAATAAAGATTTTCGTATAGTTCACTTTTAGCAGGGATTTTAAAGCCGCTGTTTTTCTTGCGGTCTGATGCTACCCCATAAATCGATCCGCCATTCGGCCCGTAAAGTTCCTCAAGATCCTCCGGAGTGAAGCGGTATTCAAACTCAATGGATTCACGAAGTCCTGTCATGCCCATGCGTTCCAGTTTATCTAACACAATTTCTCTGTATTGGTCCCAATCGAACCTTCCGTGGTCCCCTTCTTTTAAAGGCGGCACATGTGTTAAGACAAATAGGTTGTCTTTGCCGGGAGGCGCCTGCGTATCGTCAGAGCGTGCAGAGATTCCAATATAAACAGTAGGATCATCCGATGGTATTCCTTTTTCAAAAATATCATGGAATTCTTTTTCCGGGTTTTCTGAGAAAAAGAAATTGTGATGCTTAAGGTTTTCAAATTTGCGGTCCACACCGAGAAGAAGAACAAGACCTGATACACTTGGCATAAATGTCTTATTCAATTTCTTCGCTTCTTTTTTCGCCTGATTTTTTGGTACAAGGTTTCGGTAGGCAGGGATCGCTTCCAGATTTGAAACGACAACATCTGCTTTATAATAAGTGCCATCCTCTGTTACGGCGCCTGTAACCGCTTTTCCGTCAAGCACTAAATGATCCACCGGTGCATTTACCTTCACATCAACGCGCAGCTCATCCATCAGTCTTTTCATCCCAACAGCGATATTGTACATTCCGCCTGTCACATAATGAATGCCAAGTCCAAGCTGCACATAAATCAACTGATTTAAAATAGCAGGTGCCTGATAAGGGTTTGAGCCTACATACATAACAAAGAAGTTAAAAAGCTGCTCAAGATGCGGATTGTTCAATCGCTTTTTTGTTCCCTCTGCCACTGTGCTCATCGGGTCCATAGCGAGTAAATCTTTTAACGTATGATGCTTTTTTAAATCTTTCAAGTCTGCCAGGCTGTACTTGTAAAAGCTTTTCATGCATAGCTCGTACATATTTTCAGCATAATTGATTAATTCCGTCATGCTTTTGGCAGAGCCGTTTTCCACTTTCTTCATTTCATTGATCAGATTTGGAAGATCGCTCGTTACATCAAGCTGAACGCCATCTTCAAAAAATGTCCGCCATTGCGGTTCGATTCTCTCAATTGGTATGTAATCCTCTACCCTTCGGTGAACACTTGAAAAAAGCTGCTCAAGCACCCAGGGCATTGTAAGAATGGAAGGCCCCGTATCAAAAGTGAAACCCTTTCCTTTTCGCTGGTTAAGCTTGCCTCCAACATTGCTGTTTTTTTCAAGCACCTGTACCTGGTATCCGTCCGCATGAAGACGGATTGCAGCAGACATGCCTGCTAATCCTGCACCAATGACTAATGCTTTTTTCTTTTCCATCATTCCACCCCTACTCTTTTCAATATATAAATGGAAGTAATCGAGCCCTGCGGCTCATCCATTTTTCATAATCTGGTCCAAATTTTTCGACAAGAAGCTTTTCTTCATATCGGATCCGTTTCAGCAGCATGAACCCTGTTAAAAGCCCGCCAGCCACAGCTGCAATCAGACTTGTAAAATACAGCGCCATTCCGACAGCTATAAACAAAAGCCCAGTATATAAAGGGTGCCGGAGCCTTCGATACGGTCCACTGCTCACAATCTCATCACCGTCTCTCACAGTCACATGCCTGGTAAACTGGGCTTTTAAATGTGTAATGCCCCAGAACCTCAGGATCACCCCTGTTAAAAAAAGAAGGAACCCCAGTGTTTTCATAGGAAGCACTAAGCTGTCTTCTTCCCTGAATTCCTGAAGAAACAGTGCTGCTGCGATAGTGAAAAATAATGAGGTGAAAATATAAAGGAAACTGCGTGTTTCCAGCGGGTCGCCCTTCCCTGTCCCCCGGTTTCGAAAAATGAAAAACTCACTGATCCAGATGACGCTTATCAGGATAAAAAGCCCATCAAGGATGGTCATGAACTACATCACATCCTTCTTTGATTCTTCCTTTAAATATATAGAACATTCTGAAACAAAACAATCAATAATAGGCTGTTTTCATCTATTTAATTCCAAGGGCTGTCTTCCTTACTATTGCCTCTTTAGGACAAGAAGAAACCTCCCGCAGCCGGAAGGTTTTAAAGATTATTTTAAGCTGTTTTATTTAAATCATCATCTACCACTATTGGGTGAAGTCCCGAATCACTCGCTGCCAGTCTCGCACGCACAGTCATAAAGAATGCGACAGCAGAAGCGATCGTAATGAAAGCAGCTCCGCCATAGGCTATTTCTATCGGAAATCGTAATCCGATTTCCGCATTTAAAATATAGGTAAAGGTTGCCATGGTGATAAACATTGCCGGCAGGACCGCAATCCAGTAGTTTTTCCGCTGAAGAGCCAGGTACATAGCGCCGACCCATAGTGCAATCATCGCCGTTGATTGATTTGCCCAGGAGAAATATCTCCAAAGGATATTAAAATCGATCTGAGTAAGTGCAATCGATAATACGAAGAGTGGAAGAGCAATCCAGATTCTGCTCATGATTTTCTTTTGTCCTACTTTAATGTAATCAGCAATGATCATCCTTGCACTTCGGAAAGCTGTGTCCCCTGATGTAATAGGCAGGACGATGACTCCAATAATGGCAAGTGTACCTCCGATTGCACCGAGCGTAGTGATGGAAACTTCTCTTACAATGGCAGCAGGTCCGCCGGCGGCTAAGATTTCATTGAGGTTTTCACCGCTGAATAGAGCCATTCCTGCCGCTGCCCAGATCATCGCAATAATTCCCTCTAAAATCATCATCCCATAAAAAATTTTGCGTCCCTGGTTTTCTTTTTGAGTCGTCCTTGAAATGATGGGCGATTGTGTTGCATGAAAGCCTGAAAGAGCTCCGCAAGAAATGGTCAGGAACAATAATGGAAAGACTGCCAGTCCGCCCGGGTGCATATTTTGAAGTGTAATTTCCGGTATTGGATGCCCCTGAACAACAAGCGCTCCCCCAACTCCAATTGCACTGATTAGCAGAAGAGCCCCGAAGATCGGGTAAAGACGTCCAATAATTTTGTCGACCGGCAGCATAGTAGCCGCAATATAATAAACAAAAATAGCTCCAATAATCACGCCCATTGAAATCCAGGCAGGTGTCAAATCTGCGATAAGCGCTGCAGGTGCCGTAACAAAAACTGTTCCGACAAGAAGCAATAACAGAATTGAAAACGCATTGACAACATGCTTAAAAGCTTTTCCTAAAAACTTCCCAGCAAGCTCCGGTAAATGAGCTCCCCGATTTCGAATGGAGATCATCCCGGTCAGGTAGTCGTGAACGGCTCCTGCAAAAATACAGCCGAACACAATCCAGATAAACGCAACCGGTCCGTATAGAGCACCCATGATTGGACCGAAAATCGGACCCACTCCTGCTATATTTAAAAGCTGAATCATGGAATTTCGTTTCGTATCCATTGGAACATAATCAACGCCGTCTGCATGGGAATAAGCTGGCGTAAGACGTTCGTTTTTCACACCAAAAACTTTTTCCACAAACTTGCCGTACGTAAAATAACCTATAATTAGTATGACGATTGCTGCGAGAAAGGTAACCATTTATTTTCCTCCTCAAAATAGTGTATCCGCTTACATCATACATTTTCATTCATCTTTTTGGGCTGTTCCCTGGTCAACGTGACGAAAACGACGATTAAGATGTTCATATTGGAGGTTAAAAATCTTCTTCAGCTTCTATCTGCCTTGCTTTTATTTGGTATAATCATGAAAAATACTCGTTATGTGAACAACATCATGGAGGAGGCTGAACGAAATAAGAAAAATGGTTGCGCTGCTGCTATTACTGACTATATCAGTATTGAGCGCCTGTACTGGCAACATACAAGGTGAAGAAAAGCTGCAAAATGAGGCAGATGCTATTAAAGTCAGTCTGCTGGAAAAGTATGAAAGATCGTTTCATGTGCTTGAGATAAAGGAGCACACTGTACAGTTGGGTGGATCTTCGATCATCCATGCAAAGCTCGCACCGGCTGGAGAAGAAGAGCTGCATTTCACGCTGGAAAAAGTACCGGGAGAAGAAACGTTCAAAGAAAATTATCTGGCTGAAAAGTGGAACAGGGATGCAGAAAAAATTGTTCAATCAGAAATTGCAGAAATATATGGTGCGAATGCCTTTATTCAATTTCAATTTTCAGTAAGAGAGAATCTTACGGAACAAGAAGTGATTTCCTCCGAGCGGCAGGATTTGCTCTATGCATTGTCCAACCATCAAGATCAGCTTGTTCCTTTTATTCAAATTATATATAGCCAAAAAGAAGTGAGCGATGAAGTTGAACTAAAAAAGCTTCTTTCCTTAATCACATTTCTGAAAGAAAACAATCTGCATCATATAAGGATTTCGCTGGATATTTACGCGAAGGAGCTTGAGAAAAAGATCGTAAAGCATCCAGAAAAATATCTTGAATTACCCTTTTCAGAGAGGGTCGAGTTTATCCAGAAAGACCGTATTCTTTTTACGCTTCTGCTGGAAGATCAAGACACAGCAGCTGTAGAAACTGTACAAGATCTTAATAGAATAATAGATGAGGAAGGCTGAGACCCAGTGGTTTCAGCCTTCCTCGTTTTTATTTTCAAATTGACCATGTCGTTTAATTTAAAGCTCCAGTCTCTCCCTCAGTTCTTTCACATAATTACGGCTTACCGGTACGTGATCATCACTGTTTTTAAGCTTCAGCTGATAGACGCTTGTACTCCAGGAAACCAGTTCTTCCACTTTGCTGATGTTCACCAGATATCCTTTATGAACTCTGAAAAATGCATATCCGGTTAGTTTTTGCTCGAGCTCCTTTAAGGTTGTTTTAGAGGAAAGCTTCTCCTTTTCCGTCACAATAAACGTATCCCGCCCCTCCCTGTAAATATAAACAATCTTTTCGGGTTCTAAATAGTAAATCCGGTCTTCCCCCTGCACCGCCAGCTTTCCGGAAGGAGCTTTACTTGCAGGAGGAGCGGCAGGCTGCTTTTTCTGTAAAAGGCGTTTTACCGTTTGAGCTACCTGAATGTCGTCAAAAGGTTTTAAAAGATAATCCACTGCGTCTAAACGAAACGCTTTAACTGCGTAGTCAGGGTAAGCAGTTGCAAAGATGACAAACGGAGGGTTCTTCAGCTTTTGAAGGGTTTCTGCTAATTCAATTCCCGTCATCCCTGTCATTTCAATATCCAGAAACACAGCATCCGGTTCTAACTGTAAAATCAGTCCCAGTCCCTTTTCAGCTGAACTGGCTTCCCCAATGATATTCAGCTCGGAATGTTCGTTTAATAAATGCACTAATTCCTGCCGGCTGAGCGGCTCGTCGTCAATTACGATTGTCCGCAGCTCCATTTTCACGCCTCCTCCATCTCTTCGTTCGCCTTTATTGTAAATGTAACAGCCGTTCTTTTTCCTGGAACTGATTTCAAATGAAGACCTGATTCTTCTCCAATCATTTTGACCAGACGGGTATGAACATTATGAAGTCCAATTCCGGTTCCGTTCACTGATTTAACAGGAGCTTGCAAAAGAGTTTCAAGCCGGTCTTTCTCAATGCCCGTTCCATTATCACTTACGGTAATCGTGATCTGATCGGAAGCCCTGGTACTCGACAGGATCAGTTTTCCATCCGAGGATTTGTGCTTTAAGCCATGCTTAATAGCATTTTCCACAAGAGGCTGCAGCGTCATGGAAGGAACTTTGGTGCCCATGGTTTCCTCCTCTATTTCATAGTAAACCGTCAGCCGGTCACAAAACCTTGCTTCTTCAATAGCAAGGTAAGCTTTAACATGATCAACTTCCTCCCTGAGTGTCGAATAGTTTTTCGTTGCACCGGCCAGATTTTGTCTAAAGAAGGAGGATAACGCGATCAGAAGCTTTCTAGCTTTGTCCGGATTTGTTCGGATCAGCGAGACAATTGTATTCAGCGCGTTAAATAGAAAGTGCGGACTAACCTGTGCCTGTAAAGCCTTGATCTCAGCTTCCTGCGCCAATGCGCGATGTTTTTCAACCTCTGAAATTTCAAGCTGATGACTAAGAAGTGTGGATAATCCTGAAATCAGCTCCAGCATAATAGGGGAAATCATTCGCTGAGATGAAAAATAAACTTTTAATGTTCCAATCGTCTGGTCCCGACGATTTAAAGGAGCTATTACAGCAGCCTGCAGATTACAGCTTTCTTCATTGCAGCCTATCGCATCGCGCCCAACCGTTTGACCTTTACCTGTTGCGATTACGTATTTGGTGGCATCGGTGCGTATTTCATGACCGCTTTGATGGTGACCGGCACCCTCCCCAATATGTGAGAGAATATGTTTACGATCAGTGATGGCGACTGCCAGCGAAGGAATTTCCTGATATAGAATGGAAGAAACCTCTGCTGCTGAAACAGGCGTCAGCCCTTTTCTCATATGTGTAAGCGTAAGATTGGCTATGCGGAGAGCCTTCTGTGATTGAACAGCTCCCATTCGCTCTTCTTCCTGGATAACGCTTCTTATGATTAAAACAAAGAGAGCGGTTCCAATCGCGTTGGCTACAATCATGGGAATGCCAATATCCTGAACAAGCGCGAAGGCTCTGTCAAAGGGCTGAGCGACGCCTAAAATGATCAGCATTTGAATTGCTTCTGCGAAACCACCAACAAGAAAAGCGATCTGCGGGGTCACAATTCTGTTTTTCTTCTGCTTGGCTGAAATCATTCCGGCTATAAATCCTGCAGCAATCGTCGCAATTCCGCAGGCGACGCCGGTAAAGCCTCCAAGAAAAATCCTGTGCACACCTGCGACAATTCCTGCTCCTGCGCCGATCTTCCAGCCGCCAAGAAGACCTGCAACAACCACTCCAAGGACCCTCGAGTTCGCAATCGCTTCGTCTTCATTGAGTACTCTTGTCCACCGGTCCATAGAGTCTTCAACCGGGTTTATAATGATTCCCGTGTATGTTCCAATTATGCCAAAGCAGCCAAAAATCACTACGAGCAAAAGCCGCTGTCCTGTATGAATGGTCGACTGGGGATCAAACAGCCTTCTGAAAAATGGAAGTCTTGTTAAAATAAACGCCACTGTTACGATAATCCCAAGGCGTTCAATCATCGCTAAAACCAGCATCCCATTCCCTCTTTTCTATTTCCTGATAACGCAATCATACCATCAATATAAGGGTTTTCTAAACTGGAAAAGAATTCGAATACGATGCTTCCTTCTCCGAATGTGTTACGATGAAGATTACAGAATTATGAAAGAAGGTATCTTACCATGTACAGCCACGGGAAAAAGATTTTAGGCGATGTACTCGATCAGGAAACCCGCTGCATTCATTATCATACAAAAAAAGATATTATTGCGATTAAATTTTATTGCTGCGATACCTATTATCCCTGTAAAAGCTGCCATGATTCACATGGATGCGGAAACCACTCTGTGTGGCCTGCAGCTTTATTTAACGAAAAAGCAATTTTATGCGGAGCCTGCGGAACCGAGTTAACCATAAATGAGTATCTTAACTGCCAATCTTCATGCCCAGCCTGTTCATCCTTATTTAATCCAGGCTGCACTCTGCATGCTTCTTATTATTTTGAAACTCAGGATCGCTGAGCATGTAAATAAACAGGCATCAGTCACACTATACCTTTTTGTCGTTTCTATGAACTTTAAACCAAGTTAAAGTTGTATCTTGTAATCTCCCTATTATTCATGGTTAGATTAATAGGATAACTATAAAAGGAGTTAATCCAAATGTTACATTACCGTTCATATAAATCCGATCCGGTGCTTCCCTGGGTAACATTTATCCATGGTGCCGGAGGAAGTTCCAGCATCTGGTTTAAGCAAATTAAAGAATTCAGAAAACATTTTAACGTGCTGGTAGTTGATCTAAGAGGACACGGACAGTCTGAACGCGGCCGCTGGAAAAAAGGCGACAGCTTCATAGAAGTCTCTAAAGAAGTGATTGATGTTCTTGATCATCTTTCTATAAAAAAATCTCATTTCGTCGGCGTTTCGCTTGGGACTATTGTGGTTCAAACATTATCTACTCATCACCCCGAGTATGTAAGTTCACTAGTACTCAGCGGTGCGATCATCAAGCTCGACATCCGTACAAAGCTTTTGCTGTGGATCGGACGTACAACTAAACAATTTGTGCCATATATGCTTTTGTATAAACTTTTCGCATGGATTATCATGCCTAACCGCTCACACGAGGAATCACGGCTTGCCTTTGTGAATTCGGCTAAAAAAATGTGCCAAAAAGAATTTATCCGCTGGTTTTCACTTACAAAAGTGATCAACCCTTACCTTGACCGGCTGCAGATGGAAACCAATGGCCTGCCGACAATGTTTATCATGGGGGAAGAAGATTATTTATTCCGTGCCCCTGTAGAAGAACTTGTGCGCCGCGATTCAACGCTGGGTCTTATCACGATTCAAAAAGCAGGTCATGTCTGCAATATCGATCAGCCGCAGACCTATAATGAAAAAACCATTGCATATATTAAAGAAATTGAATCATTAATCAGTACATCTAAAACCATCTGATTGGGTTCAGATGGTTTTATTTTAGGAGGTGAGTCTATTGCTGAAGGAATTTAAAAAGTTCGCTATGAGAGGCAATGTGATGGACCTTGCCATTGCCGTAGTCATTGGCGCGGCGTTTGGCAAAATCGTCACGGCACTCGTGGATAATATCATTACCCCGATTATGGGCATCTTGCTTGGCGGCATATCGTTTGAAAATTTATCCTTTCCGGTCAACGATGCTGTTATTACATATGGTTTATTTATTCAGGCAGTCATCGATTTTATTATTATTGCATTTGCCATCTTCCTATTTATAAAACTACTAAACCGTTTTAAAAGCAAAAAAGAAGAAGAAAAGCCTGTCCCGATTCCTGATCCCCAAACAGAGCTTCTGCGTGAAATCCGGGATCTATTAAAAAAAGAAAACGAACCCGACTCAAAACAAAATCCACTGGAATAATCCAGTGGATTTTTCGTGTTGCTTTGGTAATGAGCAACGACGAATGCGGGCGCTTGCCAGCTATTCTGAAAAAAGAGCTGAAAGCGTTTGTCATTCGAGGCGCAAATACCGGGACGGAGCGCAGTTACCTTAGCTGGTAATGAACATCCGGCACGGAATGAGCAACAACGAATGAGGGCGCTTGCCAACTCTTCTGCAAGAAGAGCTGAAAGCGTTTGTCATTCGAGGCACGAATGCCGGGACGGAGCGCAGTTACCTTAGCTGGTAATGAACATCCGGCACGGAATGAGCAACGACCAATGCGGGCGCTTGCCAGCTCTTCTGCAAGAAGAGCTGAAAGCGTTTGTCATTCGAGGCGCGAATGCCGGGACGGAGCGCAGTTACCTTAGCTGGTAATGAGCATCCGGCACGGAATGAGCAACGATGAATGCGGGCGCTTGCCAGCTCTTCTAGACTTACGTCTTCATCTTAGGATCAAACGCATCCCGTAACCCATCCCCCAGCAAATTAAACCCGAGAACAACCAGCATGATGGCAAGACCCGGAAAAACAAGCGTCCATGGCGCCTGTACCAGCAGCGCCCTTGAAGCGGACAGCATGGCTCCCCATTCAGGCTGCGGAGCCCGTGCCCCAAGACTGAGGAAGCCAAGTGCGGCTGCTTCTAAAATAGCAGTCGCCACGGCTAATGAACCCTGGACAATGATCGGCGTCATCGAATTGGGCAGCACATGAGAGAATAGAATCCGTGAATCTTTCATTCCAACGGCCCGTGCCGCCATAATATATTCTTCTTCTTTCACGCTCAGCACCCTGGATCGGATCAACCTGCCAAAGTTCGGAATGTTAATGATGGCTATTGCAATCAATGCATTCTGCAAGGATGGTCCTAGAATCGCCACAACTGCGATGGCAAGAAGAATACTGGGAAACGCAAGAAGAATATCAAATAACCTTGAAATAATCGCATCTACCCATTTCCCGTAATAGCCTGCCAGAATGCCAAGCAGACTGCCGACTACTGCCGACCCTACTACAGCTAAAAAGCCGACTGTAAGAGATAATCTCGCTCCGTGAATAACTCTTGAAAAAACGTCGCGTCCGAAGTCATCGGTTCCAAACCAAAATTCAGATGATGGAGGCTGAAGCCTGATTGATAGATTTTGTTCATCTATGCCCTGAGGAGCAATCCAGGGAGATGTAATGGCAAGAATAATAAAAAACGAGACGATACTTAAGCCTGCCAGTGCAATTTTATTTCTCTTAAATTTCTTCCATCCCTCTTTCCAGGGTGAAAGTGTTTCTTCCTGCTGTTCTTCCCACTCTTGTTCCGGAAGTTTTGCCGGCTCTGCCATGTTCTCACTCCTCTATTAAACAGTTCTTCTCAGCTGTATCGTATTCTTGGATCGATAATCGAATACAGAATATCCACAATCAGGTTGATCATGACAAAGATAAATGCCACAACAAGAATACCTGATTGAATTACCGGATAATCACGGGAGGAAATTGCTTCGTAAATATACCGTCCAATACCCGGAAGACCAAATATCGTTTCTGTTAAAATGGCTCCTCCAAGCAGCAGTCCTGTTTGAAGTCCGATTACAGTCAGCACAGGAATCACAGCATTTTTCAAAGAATGTTTGTATACAACCCAGAACATTTTTTCACCCTTTGCCCGGGCAGTACGAATGTAATCTGACTTCATTACCTCAAGCATGCTCGAACGGGTCATCCTGGCAATGATCGCCATTGGAATCGTTGCAAGCGCCACTCCCGGCATAACTAAATGACGCAGTACGACAAGTGTCTGATCAAAGCGCCCTTGAATGATCGTATCAAGTATATATAAGTTCGTTATCGCATTAACAGGGTCACGGACATTCTCCCGTCCTGTCGTCGGAAACCAGTCCCACTGAAGAGAAAACTGATACTGCATCATAAGCCCCAGCCAAAAAATAGGAATAGAAACACCAACTAGTGCCAGAATCATGGCCGCATAATCAAACCAGGAATTTTGAAACCAGGCAGAAATTATGCCGGCGTTTACTCCAATGAACACCGCAATCACAATGGCAAACAGGGAAAGCTCAAATGTGGCAGCTAAATACGGCCAGATTTCCTCGTTTACAGGCGTCCGTGTCCGCAGAGAATTCCCAAGATCTCCTGTGGCCAGGTTTTTCAGGTATTCAAAATATTGTATGTACCATGGATTGTTTAAACCTAATGTTTCCCGTAATGCAGCAACCGCTTCCTTAGTTGCCTGCTGGCCTAATATCACGATAGCCGGGTCGCCTGGTATGGCGCGGATGATTAAAAACACAATAAACGTCATTCCAAGAAGCACCGGAATCAATTGCAATAGCCTTCTGACAATGTATTGGAGCATTTTCTTCACCCCTGTTTCATAATCTGTTGTTCGGTTTTCAAGTAAAAAGGGGAAGGCGAATGTCCACCTTCCCCCTGAATCAGAATGAATTATTCAAAATATACATCCATTAAATTATCTGATCCTGTCGGATGAGCAACAAAATCTTTTAGTGTCGAGCTTCCTGCCATTAGAGGCGTGGAGTGTGCTAGCGGAACCCATGGTGCATCTTCATGAATGATTTCCTGTGCTTCCATATAAAGCTGACTGCGTGCATCTTCATCTACTTCAGACTGCGCTTCAATTAACAGATCATGCAGCTCCTGATTTTCATAGTACGTGTAGTTATTGCTTCCGATATTGTCCTGATCAAGCAATACATAAAGGAAATTATCTGCGTCTCCATTATCGCCTGTCCAGCCTAATAGGAACGCGTCTGCTTCACCCATACGTGCTTTTTCAAGATACGTTGCCCATTCGTAGTTCACGATTTCAGCTGTGATTCCTACATCTGCCAGATTGTTTTGGATGGCTTCAGCCACTTTTTGTCCGTCCGGCATATAAGGACGCGGAACCGGCATTGCCCATAGGTCCATTTCAAAACCGTCTCCCAATCCAGCTTCTTCAAGCAGCTGTTTGGCTTTTTCAGGGTCATATTCGTAGCCTTCAATGTCATCATTGTATCCTGCGATAACAGGCGGCATTGCATTTTTTGCTACTTCTGCGCGGCCTTCAAAAAACGCATCGACAATCGATTGGCGGTCAATTGCATGATTCATTGCCTGACGTACTTTAGGGTCATCAAACGGTTCACGTGTAGTCGTTAATCCAAGGTACCCGACATTCATAGAAGGACGCTCAAACAATTGAAGATCAGCATTTTCTTCGATCATGGCGGCATCACTTGGATTTACACCGTCTGCAAGGTCGATTTCATTGCTTTGCAGCGCATTCAGACGTGCTGAGTTTTCAGGAATGGAACGGAAAATAATTTCGTTTAATTTAGGCAAACCTTCCTGCCAGTAGTCTTCGTTTTTCTCAAGAACGATTCTGTCATTTCGTCTCCATTCCACAAACTTAAATGGTCCGGTTCCTACAGGGCTTTCATTAAAAGCCTCGTCTCCCATTTCATCTAAGGCTTTAGGACTTGCGATCCCAAACGGACTCATCGCAAGATTTTTTAGGAATGGCGCCTGTGGACGCTTAAGCTTAATTTCAACCGTCATGTCGTCTGCAGCTGTGACTGATTCAATCACGTGGCCTTCATCATCACCAAAGCCGCCGAACATAGATTTGTAGTAATAAAACTTGTCTTCTGTACCAGACGCCCATCGTTCAAAGTTGTAAACAACGGCATCCGCGTTAAAGGCTTCTCCATCATGGAAAGTTACGCCTTCCTGAAGCGTAAAAGTATATGTCAGCCCATCTTCTGAAACATCCCATTCAGCTGCCAGACCCGGGTTGATTTCCGTATCTTCACGGCCAAATTCGATTAGGGTTTCAAACACGTTTTTCGTTACTTTAAAGGACTCACCATCGGTCACCGTGATCGGATCAAGACCGACTGAGTCACCTCCGCGGCCAAAAATGAGTGTGTCCTGACTGCTGCTTTCTCCCGAATCATTGCCTGATTCTCCGCCGGTGTCTTCCCCATCATCACTAGCGCAACCGAACAAAGCAGTTGAAACTGTTAGTAAAAGCACAAAAAACAGTAACCAAGTTTTCTTATTCATACTACCCCTCCAACCATCTCTTTATTTTGACTCGTTGACTGTTTTTCCTTTGAATAAAGGTGACAAGCAACGTAATGTCCTTCTTCATGTTCCAGCAGCTGCGGTACAAGCTTTTCACAGACATCCATTTTAAACGGACATCTTGTGTGAAAGGTGCAGCCTGAAGGCGGATTTGACGGGCTCGGTATATCTCCCTCTAACACAACCGATTTCTTTTCATAAAGCGGATCGGGAATCGGAACAGCTGATAACAGCGCTTGTGTGTAAGGATGAAGCGGATTATCGTACAGTTTTTCACTGGACGTGATTTCAGCCATTTTCCCTAAATACATAACACCCACGCGGTCGCTGATATGCCGCACCACCCCTAAATCATGGGCGATGACGATGTACGTTAACCCAAAATCCTTTTGAAGATCCTGCATTAGATTCAGCACCTGTGATTGAATCGACACGTCCAGTGCAGAAACAGGCTCGTCCGCAATAATTAATTTCGGCCTGGTCATCAGGGCTCTTGCAATGCCAATCCGCTGCCGCTGCCCACCGCTGAACTGGTGAGGATAACGCTTTGCATGGTAGCTGCTTAATCCCACTGTTTCCAAAAGTTCTCTTACCCGCTTTTTTCTTTCAGCGGGTGTGCCGATCCCATGTACCTTTAATGGTTCTTCTAATATTTTCTCTACTGTATGTCTCGGATTGAGTGATGCAAATGGATCCTGAAAAACCATCTGCATCTCCCTTCTCATTTTTCTCAGCTCATTGTTAGACAGGCTGGTTACTTCTTTTCCTTCAAAAAACACTTTGCCTTCTGTCGGCTCAATTAGTCTCAGCAGCATGCGGCCGGTCGTCGATTTGCCGCAGCCTGATTCCCCGACAATGCCTAATGTTTCGCCTTTATGTACGGTAAAAGAAACATCCTCCACCGCTTTAACCGTTCCTACCGTTTTGCCAAGGATTCCTCCCCTTATAGGAAAATGCTTTTTTAAATTCTCAACTTGTAACAGTGGTTCTCTGGTTGTCATCCCTCTTGGCCTCCTTGCTGTCGTATAAGAAGCATCTTGTGGAGCGTCCCTCACCTGTGTCATAGAGCGGAGGGTCTTCCTGCGTGCATCGCTCAAAGGCAAAATCACATCTCGCAGCAAAACGGCAGCCTTTTTTGATGGAACCCGGTCTCGGAACATTGCCGGGGATGGAATAGAGACGCTGCTTTTTAAAGCGCATATCAGGCACTGACTGAATCAGCCCTTTTGTGTAGGGATGCTGCGGATCTTTAAAAATATCCACTGCCAGCCCGTTCTCCACAATTTTCCCTGCATACATGACCACAACGCGTTCACATGTTTCGGCTACTACCCCAAGGTCGTGGGTGATCAGCATTATCGCAGTATTCAGTTCCTCATTAATGTTTTTCATCAGCTTCAGAATCTGCGCTTGAATCGTTACATCAAGAGCTGTTGTCGGTTCATCCGCTATCAACAGTTTAGGCTCACAGACGAGTGCCATTGCGATCATCACCCGCTGCCTCATTCCGCCTGACAGCTGATGCGGATAGTCATTCATCAGCTCTTCTGCTCTCGGCAGTCCGACAAGCTTTAACATGTCTACCGCTCTTTGTTTCGCTTGTTTCTTATTGCCTTTTTTATGTATTAAGGTGGCATCCATTAATTGATTTCCTATGGTGAACAGCGGATTTAATGAGGTCATAGGCTCCTGGAAAATCATTGCCACTTCACTGCCCCGAATATTTCTCATTCTTTTTTCTGATGCCGTGGTCAGTTCTTCCCCGTTAAGTTTAATTTGGCCCTCGGTAATTTTGCCGGGCGGTTTTGGAATCAGGCCCATGACAGATAGCGAAGTCACGCTTTTCCCGCAGCCGGATTCACCGACAATTCCGAGCACCTCTCCCTCCCTTACATAAAAATCTATACCGTCCACTGCCGGTATTTCTCCCTCATCCGTAAAAAACGAAACATGGAGGTCTTCAACTTGAAGTACAGGTTCTTTCTTCATCCCTCTCCTCCTCGAAATGTTTTTTTAATATACTTTATTTTCAGAATTTTTATAATCTTAATTATACGATGTCATAAAATTATTTCAATAGCAACCTAATATTTTTAATTGTTCATCAAAGTGACTTGTCAGAACCGGATTTTTTAAATTATTTCTATAAATCAATGACCCTCTTAACCGTCATGCATTCGGAAAGGAAATCTTTATCAAGACACCACTCCTGAGGGCTTTATCCCGCATCTAAAATATGAACACTCCTTCTAAACTATTCTTTAAACTGTTAAGCTAAACGAACCAATATTAAGGAGGTGTTCTTTATGAAGAATGACCAGGAAACGCCAGAAAGAAGAAGAGAACGGATGAGGCAGGAGGAATTAAAGAGAAATCCATCTGGCAGCATGCATGGCTCCGGTCTGGCAGATCTAGTGGGCAGCTTAGGCTGGAAAGGCACCGGTCTTCTCATCCTTCTAATTCTCGCTGGAATCATACTAGCAACTATCTTTTTTTAAGCCTATCCCGCTCCCGACATCTAAACATCTGCCTGGTAAATAAATTTTTCCGACGCAAAAAAAGGCAGGGATGGCCATTGTTCACCTCCATTCCTGCCTAACACATTATTTTACTCTCATTAACCGCAGCGAGTTAAGCACAACAATCAGCGTCGCTCCCATATCTGCAAAAATGGCCATCCACAGTGTCAGCCATCCAGGAATAATCAGAAGCAGTGCGAGCACTTTCAAGCCCAAAGCGAATGCGATATTCTGCTTAATAATTTTAAGCGTCTTTCTGCTTAAACTGATCGTTTCAGGCAGCTGGTGAAGATCATCTGCCATAAGCGCAATATCAGCTGTCTCTAGCGCTGCATCTGTTCCTGCGCCTCCCATTGCGATGCCTACGTCCGCCATGGCAAGAGCAGGTGCATCGTTTATCCCGTCTCCCACCATCGCTACTTTTCCGTCATTCTGCTGGATTCTTTTTATAATTTCAAGCTTTTGCTGAGGCATAAGTTCCGCTTCAATTTGCTGGATGCCGATCTCTTTCCCTATAGAAGAAGCGGAAAGGGCGTGATCACCAGTCAGCATCACCGTTTTCTTTATGCCTGCCTGATAAAGCTTTTGAACAATCGATCTGCTTTCTTCGCGAATCGTATCCGAAGCAGCGATGATGCCAAGAACTTGTTCGCCCTGTCCCATCAGCATGACGGTAGAACCATTTTTCCTGAATTCATCTACGGTTTCTTTCATTTCTCTTGTCAGTCTTACCTTGTCATCTGCCCGGCTGATCCAGTAAACTTTTCCGTCGATAACTCCCTGAACACCTTTTCCTGTAATGGACTCAAACTGATCTGCCTCTGCTAAAGGAAGATCTTTTGCTGCTTGAACAATTGCCCGGCCAAGAGGGTGCTGGGAGTAGCGTTCGATTGCTCCTGCATATGATAGCAGCTCATTGGAATCCATTGAAGAAAATGAACGGACATCCCTAACCTCCGGAGTTCCTTTTGTGAGGGTACCGGTTTTATCAAATGCAACAGCTGTAATCTTACCGGCCGTTTCCAGGTGAACACCACCCTTGATTAGCACCCCTCTTTTTGCTGCATGACCAATTGCTGTCACGATCGCTACAGGAGTGGATATGACGAGTGCGCAAGGACAGCCGACCACTAAAACAGCAAGCCCCCTGTAGATCCATTCCTCCCAAAGTCCGCCGGCTGCTAATGGCGGCACAATAGCCACAAGCAAAGCAATCATCATAATGGCAGGTGTATAATATTTTGCAAAACGGTCCACAAAAGCCTGGGATGGGGCTTTCTCTGCCTGCGCCTCTTCAACTAAATGAATAATTTTCGCAAGCGTCGTGTCTTCTGCCCATTTTGTAATCCGGACCCTTAGTGCGCCTTCTTCGTTAAGTGTGCCGGCAAATACCTCGTCTCCTGCTTCTTTTTTCACCGCGACCGATTCACCCGTGATCGCTGATTGATTGACATAGGAAGAACCATTGTCAACCACTCCGTCAAGCGGGATTTTTTGACCGGGACGAATCATAATGAGTTCTCCTATTTTTGCTTCTTCGACCGGAACCAATCTTTCTTCTCCATCTCTCAGAACCGCTGCCTGCTGCGGGGCAATATCCATCAAGGAGCGAATGGAATTTCTTGCTTTATCCATCGAAAACCGTTCAAGCACTTCACTGACAGCAAACAGGAAAACCACAACGGCTCCTTCTCCCCATTCGCCAATTATTGCTGCACCTATAATCGCAATGGTCATGAGGGTTTTCATATCAAACTCGAACTTAAATAGATTTGTCAGCCCGGTGAGCAGCAAACGCCAGCCCCCAATTGCAATCGACAGTGCAAATAATAGAACAGCACCGATGCTTTCTTCACCGCTTAAAAATAAAACAAACCAGCCGCTGAGTAAAAAGGGCAGTGAAAAAACCATCGATTGAACTTCTTTGTTTTTCCAAAAAGGAGCAGGCGGTGCTGCCTTTTCATGTTCATGCCTTACTTTTATACCATCAAAAGCGCCAGCCTGTTCAAGCTCCATAACACTTGCTTCGCCTTCCACCATAAGCTTTGAAGCGCCAAAATTAAGCTGAACATCCTGTACGGAAGGCAGCTCGCGAATATTTTTTTCGAATTTCGCAGCGCAATTTGCACAGCTTAATCCCTCCAGCCGATAATGCTGCCGCATAACGTCTCACCCCTCCTGTGAATGAATCAATGCTATTGAAACAAGCTGGTGAACATGCTCATCTTCAAGCGAATAAAAAACCATTTTCCCTTTTTTGCGGTACTTCGCTAATCCCATATTACGCAGCAGCCTCAGGTGATGTGAGGCTGTGGCGGTGGTGGAACCGATGATCGCAGCTACATCACAAACGCAAAGCTCTTCTTCTAATGTCAGCGCATAAGCAATTTTTAAGCGTGTTGCATCTGAAAGCGCCTTGAAAAGAAGCTCTACACCTTCCACATCGCTTACTCTTGGCTTAATTTTTTCTATCTTTTCTTCGTCATATATAGTTACTTCACAGGAATCCTGCAAACTTTTATCAGTATTCTTCAACCTAATCACTCTTTTCATTCAAACATTCGTTTGATTGTTTACTTATAGTTTATGCTTCTCTATTTAGATGGTCAATCATTTCGTTCAATTTATTTTCTCTTATTTCCCTTACATAACGATGGATTTTGTCGATTAAACAATTATTTCCCCACTTTTATCCGGGTTATGGATTGTCACCCACGTGATAATGATTTATACTAATCACTATATTTAGTAACGATTTCTAAACAATACACAATATATAGTACATTCCATATGAATAGATGCCGATAACGGCTTAAAAGGGAATCAGGTGAAAAACCTGAACTGTCCCCGCAACTGTAAGTGCTGAGAGTGTCTGATAATCCACTGTGACTTTATCATGGGAAGGATCAGATACTGTTTGAAGCATGAGTCAGGAGACCTGTCTATTCAGTAACGTGCTATCTTCTTCGGGAGCTGAGAAGGTAGGATGAGGAACTATGACTGGGTGTGATCCGCCCTTTTATATTCACATCCTGCCTCCGCTCCCAAGAGTGGATTTTTTTATGCTTAAAAATGGACGGAGGATTCATAATGACAACAATTGAAGCGAGGAATTATCACGATTTACACAATTGGCAGACCGGGCAGCTTGTTGAGTATTTCAACAGTAAGGTAAAGGAATTTTCTTCTCTCAATCCTGAGCTCGCTGCAGCGAAAATCAGACAGCAGCTTGAGAGCAAGCCTGGTTATTCTCTTCATCAGGCGACAGGATTGATGATTCTTGCTGCTCTTGATCGAATTTCCATTGAAGAGCCCGACTGGACCTATGTAGCAGCCCGCCTTTATCTGGACCGCCTATATGATCAGGCTGCTAAGTCAAGAGGGTATGCATCTTGGAAGCTTTATGGCTCATTTAATGACCTGGTTACTTCATTAACAGACAAAGGACTTTACTCTGCTCAGCTTTCACACGCATACAGCCGGGAGGAAATAAAGGAAATTGGTTCTTTTATTAAGCCGTCTAAAGATCTTTTATTTACATATATCGGCCTCGTCACGCTGTCGGACAGGTACTTAACAAAATCACGCAATAAGGAGGTATTCGAGCTTCCCCAGGAACGGTTCTTGATTATTGCCATGTCCCTAATGAAAGACGAGCCGAAAGAAAAACGGTTAGCACTGATTAAAGAAGCCTACTGGGCGTTATCCAACTTATATATGACGGTTGCCACTCCTACTTTATCAAATGCAGGTAAGAGCTATGGCCAGCTCTCGAGCTGCTTTATCGATACGGTTGAAGACGATCTGCGCAGCATTTACGATTCCAACACTGATGTGGCGACTCTCAGTAAAAACGGAGGCGGGCTCGGGGTATATCTTGGAAAAATACGATCCCGGGGAAGCGATATAAAAAGGTTTAAAGGAACTTCTTCCGGCGTAATCCCCTGGATGAAGCAATTGAATAACACAGCAGTCAGCGTGGATCAGCTCGGGCAGCGAAAAGGAGCGGTTGCGGTTTACCTTGATGTGTGGCATAAAGATATCTTTTCGTTTCTGGATGTGCGATTAAACAACGGAGATGAGCGTTTGCGTACGCATGATTTATTTACAGGCGTCTGCATTCCGGATTTATTCATGGAGGCTGTGGAGAACCGGGAAGACTGGCATCTTTTTGATCCGCATGAGGTAAAGAGTGTGATGGGCTTTTCGCTTGAAGACTTCTGGGATGAGCAAAAAGGATCTGGAAGCTTCCGGGAGAGGTACAAACAGTGTACAGAAAACCCTATTTTATCCCGTCGGACAGTACCGGCAATTGATATTATGAAATCCATTATGATCTCACAGCTTGAGACCGGAACCCCTTATATGTTTTACCGGGATACGGTTAACCGCATGAACCCCAACCCGCACGAAGGAATGATCTATTGCAGTAATCTATGTACAGAAATCATGCAAAATATGAGCGCAACAACCGTTACAGAAGAGTTTGTAAAAGACGGATCGATTATCACTGTAAAAAAACCGGGTGATTTTGTCGTATGTAACTTATCGTCTGTTTCACTTGCCCGTGCAGTGTTAGGAGATGTTCTGGAGCGTTTGATTCCGATTCAGGTTCGCATGCTTGATAACGTCATTGATCAAAATACACTGCCCGTTCCACAAGCCTTACTGACTAATCAGAAATACCGGAGCATTGGACTTGGCACCTTTGGCTGGCATCATCTCTTGGCGCGCAAAGGCATTCGCTGGGAAAGCGAAGAAGCAGTCAAGTACTGCGAGGAGCTGTATGAAGACATCGCCTATTTAACCGTTAAGGCAAGTATGGAGCTGTCTCAGGAAAAAGGAGCTTATCCGATTTTCAAAGGTTCAGATTGGCAGACAGGTGAGTACTTTGATAAGCGGGAATACACAGGTGAGCGCTGGATGAACCTTAAAAACAGGATAAAAGAATCCGGTGTCCGAAATGCTTACATGATGGCTGTGGCCCCTAACTCGTCCACCTCTATCATAGCAGGCTCCACAGCAAGTATTGATCCTATTTTCAGAAAGCAGTACTCCGAAGAGAAAAAAGACTACCGCATTCCTGTAACAGCACCGGATCTTGGACCGGACACCACCTGGTACTATCAATCTGTTTATTTGATTGACCAGCACTGGAGCATTCGCCAGAACGCAAAGCGCCAGCGCCATATTGACCAGGCCGTGTCGTTTAACTTGTATGTCCGAAATGACATCAAAGCCAAAGAACTGCTGGACCTGCATCTGCACGCATTTAACGCCGGCTTAAAGACCACATATTATGTCCGCTCCACTTCAGACACGGATTCAATTGAAGAATGTGAAAGCTGCTCAAGCTAAGGAGGAATAGTGTATGACAGTACTACAAAAAAGACTGTTAACGGATTCGGATGCACCTAACCGTTCTACGGGTTTAATCAACGGTAAAAGTTCAAACATTTTAAATTGGGATGACGTCCGCTATTCTTGGGCTTACCCTAAATATAAAACAATGCTTTCTAATTTCTGGACACCCTTTGAAATCAATATGGGAAACGACATCAAACAGTTTCCAGGGCTTTCTGAAGCAGAACAGAACGCCTTTTTAAAGATTATTGGACTGCTTGCCCTGCTTGACAGCATTCAATCGGATTATGCAGGAAAAGTGGCTGATTACCTGACAGACTCCTCTCTGAATGCCTTGATGATCATGCTTGCGCAGCAGGAAGTGATTCACAACCACTCCTATTCATATGTTCTTTCGAGCCTTGTTTCGCAGCAGCAGCAAAATGAAGTATTTGATTACTGGAGAACAGAGACAACCCTGCAGGAACGAAATGACTTTGTCACGAACGGCTATAAAGCCTTTGCCCAAGAACCAACCGTCCGTCATTTTGCACAATCCATCGTGTACGATGTTATTTTAGAAGGACTGTTCTTTTACTCGGGATTTGCTTTTTTCTACAATCTTGCTCGAAATCAAAAAATGGTTTCAACTTCAACCATGATTAACTACATTAACCGGGACGAACAGATTCACGTAGGACTCTTTGAAAAAATCTATAAAGAGCTGCTTCATGAGCATCCTGAAATTAATACGGACGCTCACCATGACTTCGTTATCAGCACATTTCGAAAAGGAGCAGAACTAGAAATTGCATGGGGCAGGGAAGTAATCGGAAATCAATTTGACGGCATTACCATGTCTGAGCTTGAGCAGTATATTCAGTACATGGCAAACAAGCGCTGCAACCAGCTTGGACACGGCCGCGACGTTTTTCCGGACGCCCCCGTAAAAAACCCGCTTCGCTGGATCATTGCTTATCAGGAAGTCGATCAGGGCAAAACGGATTTCTTTGAACAAAAGTCCAGACAATATACCAAAACCTCTGATGCGAACGGATTTGATGATTTATAGAGGATATAAATGAGGGTGGAACATAAATAGAAATTGTCAGACAATAGAGGCAATATAGGTCATTCATATGAGGTAAACGAAGCGGAAGGTAGCGACTCCCTGCCGGAGATGACGGCAAGCTGAGACTTTACAGGCATGGCCCTGAAAAGGCTAAGTGCCGCCCTGCGGAAAACGTCCGCCTGAAGCGCAGTGAACCGCTGAATGAGCCTGAGACATTTGTCTCAGGCTCATTTTTTATTTCGTCTTTCCTCCATCAGCATTTTTTCAATTCGGTCAAGCTGGTCATTTTGTCTGGTTCTTCTTCTCCTTGATTCTCTTAGAAAGGATACAAAAAAGAACAAAGTTCCTCCAAAGAAAATCAGCATAAGGATTTGAAAAATAATGTCTCCTCCGTTAATACTCATTAACCTTCCTCTCCTTTAGCTAATAAGAATGAAAGCAGAGAGATTCCCTCTCTGCTTCAGCTTGTTAATTTGTGGATTCATCTTCCGTGCTGCTGCCAAAAATTCCGGAAATCGCATCTACAATTCCCTGGAAAAAATCTTTGACGCCCTGCCAGAACCCTTCATCGTTTACTACTTCACCAAGTTTTTCCTGTATGGTATCAGAAAGCTTGCCGAGCTGTTCAGAAACATTATCAAAATTAATATTCAGGTTTCTCATTTGTTCAAATAAATCCGTTAACCGCTGGCGGTCTTCTTCACTTAAGTTAATATTTAAATTGGCGAGCTGTTCTTCAACGATTGCCTCTACCTCTTCCCGGGTTGCAGGGTTCTGGTCGGCAATAGCCTGTTTGATGTCAGCCAGAAGCTCACTTACTTTTTCTTCTTCAATTCCTTCTTCATTCGCAAGATCTGTCGCCAGATTCAATTCATCATTGGCCACTTCCAGCCGTTCCGTATCAAGCTCTTCTCCACTTACTTCATATGCTTTATAAATTCCTGTCAAAGCGGAGTGCCCACTTACCTTTACAGGTGAAGCGACTTCTACTGTTGCATTTTCTATTCCTGCTGTTAATAGAGCATTGGCATACATGGTGTCGGTTACCTGTGTAATATTCTCAGGATTGACCCGTTCAATCACAAGTCCTTCTCCCTCTTCTTCCCGTGTAATTTTCGCAGAAGAATACATGCGTGCATTGCGGTCTTCTCCGTCAATATAGCGAACTAAATCTTCCCCTGTCACGACTACTTCTTCTACCATTTCAGGATCCGTTACTCCGAGCATTTTTCTTACTTCTTCCTTTTGAGTATCAGACAGAGTTCCCCCAAGAACCAGAATAGGCAATCCGAATTTTTCATTTATCCCTTCATCCCCGTTTCCGTCAGATGCAGATGCGCCGCCAAGGCCGACCTGCAGCGATAAGATCAAGGCAATACTTAAACCGGTCAAGCGTTTTAACATGATATGTGCTCCTTTTCTAATAAACTCTTTTTATATTGCGTCCAAGCAGAACTTTTTTGTTCTCCATGTATAAGACGGTTCTTTCGTTCAAAAAGTTTCAATTAGTTCACATTAATTTATCCGGTTGATCGTAAATTCATATTTTTTAGATTAATAGAAGAATCTCCTATATGATATACATACATACTAAATTGATGGAGGGATACAATGAAAATATTAATGGCAGGTGCAGGAGCAATCGGAGGATATTTTGGCGCCAGACTGGCTGAAAAAGGAGAAGATATCACGTTTTTAGTTCGGGACAACCGAAAGCAGCAATTAATGAAAACAGGCTTAAATGTGGAAAGTGTTCACGGAGATGTAAGCCTGACCCCCACTCTGCTGACTGCAGGAGAAAAAAGCGGTCCATATGATGTGATTATCATTTCAACAAAGTCTTATCAACTTGAGGGCGTCATGGAAGATCTTAAGCCTTATGCTGATGGAAAGACTATGATTCTTCCTCTTTTAAACGGCATCGCGCATATTGATAAGCTTGTTCAGGTGTTTGGGGAAGAGGCTGTGATCGGCGGATTATGCTTTATCGAAACCACATTAAATTCGGAAGGTGCGATTGTACAGACCAGTCCGATCCATGATTTGAAATTTGGAGAGCGCAGCGGTGAAAAAACCGAACGAATCACACGCCTCGAGGACGCTTTCAGCGGGACAAAAGCAAATATGTCCATGAGCAGCAAGATTAATCAGGATATGTGGCACAAGTATTCATTTATTACCGCTATGTCCGGCGTGACCACTCTTATGCGTTCTGCCATTGGCCCAATACGGGAACTAGAATACGGCAGCAACACCATTCAAACCCTGCTTGAGGAAATTTATACTGTAATGGTTAAATTGGAAGCCCCTGTCGCGGAAGGTCTGCCGGAAATGCAATTCAAGAAAATGCTTGAGATGGGATATGGCATGAAATCATCCATGCAGCGGGATATGGAAAAATCAAGCATGACAGAAGTGGATCATCTGCAGGGCTACCTGCTTCAAAAGGCAGCTCAGCTGAATTTAACTGTTCCTTTATTAAGGGCAGTATTTACAAACGTAAAACTATATGAAGAACAGCTTAAGTAGCTTTTCACGAAAAAAACCTGTATAATTGTTCAAAGTAACTTTAAGTAACTCTTTTGGTTTTACACTGCTTAATGGAATGAAGGAGGAGATGCGTATGGCCACGATGTCACTTTGCCCTAAATTCGAACAGGCCTTCCAGCTTCTTGGTAAAAGATGGAATGGCGTTATTATTCGTGTGCTTGCAACCGGTCCTAAGCGTTTTTCACATATTGCAGAGCCGATCCCTCAAATTAGTAATAAGATTTTAACGGAGCGTTTAAAGGAGCTTGAGGAGCAGGGAATCATTGTTCGTGAAGTATTTCCTGAAACGCCTGTCCGCATAGAATATCGATTAACCGATAAAGGGGTCTCTCTCACACCTATTTTGGATGAAGTTCAAAAATGGGCAGATCAGTGGATGGATTGTTCATAAGATTCATTTTTAAAAACCACGAAACAATATGCCACAAGAATTGATAAAAGGCCTGAGACATTTTGTCTCAGGCCTTTTGACCGGTTCACTTCGCTTCAGACAGATACTTTCCACATGGACGGCGCTGAACCTCCTCAGGCTTTGCCTTGCGGGGTCTCAGCTTGCCGTCATGTTCTGCAGGAGTCGCCACCTTCCGCTCCGTTCACCTACTGCTATTAATAAAAATATCCTCATTTTTTAAACTTTTTTGAGTTTCTCCCAGCCTCTTTTTGACCGTTACACTTCACTTCAGGCAGATGCTTCCCGCAGAAACGGAGCTGAGCTTTTCCAGAATCCTCTACTATAATGACTCAAGCAACCGTCATCTCCTGCAGGAGTCGCCACCTTCCGCTCAGCTCATCTACTGCTATTAATAAAAATTTCCTCATTTACTAAACTTTTTTGAGTTTTGTCTTAGCCTCTTTTAGACCGGTTCTCAATGCCTCAGGCGAACGCATTTTCCATAGGTCACCCGCTGAACTTTAATGGATATTGTCCTTTCGGAGCCGATCGGCGGGGACGGGTTAGTCAGATCGTGTATATTCTTTAATTTTTAATTGCCCATTTTCCTGTCCAATGAGAACGCGGTATGTATAGGTTTGATTGACGGGTTCTCCTTCTTCAAGTTCCTCTGCTTCAATCACCGCTTTAACTTCTACATTTTCTGCCACCACGAGTGTTTCTGTTGCTTCAAGCGAAAGAGCAGCCGTATCCTGAAACATTTTTCTGAACGTTTCGTAATTATTTTCCTCTTTAAATTGAGAACCCATCATAGAATAAGCTGTAACGAAATCTCCAAATTGCAAGCTGCTGTAGAAATATTGGACCAGATAAATGGCTGCTTCCTCTTGAGAAGGCACGTACACATCTTCAGGCTGTTCAGCGTACTGTGGGAAGGCAGGAAGTGTCTCCAACGGCTTTTCAATCCATTCATCCACTTGATCAAGAATATCCAAAACCGGAATACTGTAGCCCAGCCCTTCCTGAGGCTCTTCAGCAGAGGTGATGCCAATTACCTTGAGTGATTCTCCGTGAAGTAATGGTCCCCCGCTGTTTCCGGGTGAAATGGGAGCAGTAATTCGATCTACATTTTCATAAACAAATGGATCAATCGTAAATGATTGATCTACCCCGTTGATTTCTCCCAGCATCACTGTATTTTGAAACCCCAGCGGACTGCCTAAAGCAAGTACCGGAGCTTCTAGTTCAGGCGGTTCTTCTTCAATTTCCAATGGCTCTTTCCCCGCCAGTTCCTCTACCCTGACTACTGCAATATCTTCTGATTCACTGATTCCAATTACTCTTCCGGTGTGGCGGTTTGCCTGAGCAGTTACCACGGTTACTTCCTGCGCGTTGGCAACCACATGAGCATTTGTTATAAAGTCTCCTCTTCGATTATATAAAAAACCTGATCCAATTGACCCTATAGGCGTTTCAATTTGGATCACTTTGTTTTGCGCTTCAAAAATGGCTTCCGCCTTATTCTCGTTTAACTCATCAAGCAATTGTTCATATGCACCGGATTGTTCATCTATCAGGTATGATTTTTGTTCCGGTGCATGATCTTTCATGTAATCTCTGATCCATATTACAGAGAAGACTGTTGCTGTGAGCATGAAGAGTGATAAAAGTATAGAAGCAGCCCAGTTCATTCGCATTTTATCCCTCTATTCTACGTCCCAAGTAATGTTCATGATCTCTGCATTTAATTCTTCACCTTCAAGTTTAATGGAATCCTTAAACTCGCCCTCTTCATTGACCATGAGGTTCGACGGTGTGACAGAAACGGTGCTTTCCGTTACTAATTCATCCTTGGCATTAAAAACCCCCCAAGTGAGGCGTATATCTTTTATCTGCCGGGTTCCTCTATTCTCCACTTTTCCCATTAGTTCAATGGTTCCGGGCTCTGAAGTGATGACGTCCCATTCTTTTATGGACACAGATTCTGTCCGGTTAAAATGGTCTTCTCTTTCTGCTTCTTTCATCGCTTCCTGAAGCCGGTCATATTCTTCTGTCTGATAAGCCAGCCTTGCTTCTTTGATTTCTGACTTAAATGTAAGCAGGTCCTCATGGTCGGAGGTGTACCCTAAACCAATTTCCACAATGTTCAGCGCTTCAGAAAAGCGGTAGGATTCCATTTTTTCACGGGCTTCTGCAATGGCTGCCTTAGAAATTTTTTCTTTAATCCGGCTTTTCACCTGAACAGCTGCGTCACTTTCCATATCAGATATCTCCAGCAGTTTCCCTGCCAATGCCTGCATAGAAAGTGGATGCTCAATATCGTTTTGAATACCGAGAACAACACTCTTATCTCTTAATTCAATCAATTTATCTTTATATAGGAAATACAATTCATTTTGACTGGCTTCCATCTTCTCAATCATTTTGTTCATTTCAATTTCAGCTTTTTCAATTTCTTCTTCATCAAGATGGCTTGAAAGACGTTCTACTCTCCTTTCAAATTCTTTTGCATCTTTTACCGCTTCGAGGCTGGCTTCAACCCCCTCAACTCCAGGTCTTGTTTCATATGCCTGCTGCAGCAATTCTTCTGCTTCATCCCATTTATGGTTAAACGCGTCGCTCTCACCTTGTGTTTTCCATTCAATTACTTGAGAATTAAGCCATTTTTCGTAAAAGAAGAATGAAACAATTGTGATGCCGCATAAACTGAGAACAATTAAAAAGGCTTTAAAAGGCGCTTTACTCTTATTGTTTTTTACATTTTTATTTTGATCATTCCAGGCAGATCTGTCTTCGTTCATTTCATAGCCCCCTACCTTTCACTTACCCTCTCTAAGGACCATTCACTCTAGTGCCTTCCAAAAAACTGCAGACTTATACTAAGGACCGCGGTTTGATTGTCTCAAACTGCTGCCATTTCATTACAGCCTTTAAAAAGCCGAGTGCCCCTCTGCATCATGCAATTATTATTCGATGAAAATTAATATCTCAAATTCGAGAATTATTTATTCGAAATAGGTTGACAGTGTTATTATTACCCCCTATAATAAATTACAAATACTAACTAAGTTACTTATGGTAACTAAATAGGAGGAACTAATATGACAAAAAAATGGGTAGTAGACAGTGTGCATTCCGGAGTGGATTTTTCAGTAAAGCATATGATGATTTCGCGCGTTAAAGGTTCTTTTCAGGACTTTTCTGCAGAGGTAGAAGCTGATGTAAATGATATGACAACAGCGTCAATTAACTTCACAATTGATGTAAGCAGTATTGATACACGCAGCCAGGATCGCGATAATCACCTGCGTTCAGCTGATTTCTTTGATGTTGAAAAATATCCTTCCATTACCTTCAAATCAACAGATGTAAAAAAAATCGGTGATGATGAATATGAGCTGACTGGCGATGTTACGATCAAAGATGTAACCAAAAAAGAAACGTTTACAGTTGAGTACGAAGGCGCCGGAAAAGATCCATGGGGCAACGAAAAAGTCGGCTTTTCTGTGAACGGAAAAATCAACCGTAAAGAATACGGCTTAACTTGGAACCAAACGCTTGAAACCGGCGGAGTACTTGTCGGTGAAGACATCAAAATCAACCTGCAAATCCAGGCACAGCAAGCATAATAAATAAGAATCAGAAGGCTGGGACAAAATGGTCTCAGCCTCTTTTTTATGGCAGGAGTGTGAAAAGAGCAAACAGAAAATACGGACTCAACAGACCCTAAGTTTTGATTTTTTAAATCATCCTTTGTATAATTTTGTCTAAACTTCACAAAATAATAATGAACACATTCCCATAAAGAATGGAGAGGATATTATTATGAAGAAGAAAGAAAATGAAGATCAACAATACAAGGAAGAATTTGCAGATGAAGTGATCAACAGTCAAATACAGGATATGTATGAGGATGGAACAGTCGACCGTAATGAACGTACCGCTAAAAAAACCGGTTCAGTAAAAGGCGATAAGAAAAACAGCGGTCCTAATTATCCTGCCACCTAAAAACGTGATTCACTCGAATAACTGCAATTAAAAGCCACCATGACCGGGATCCCGGTTATGGTGGCTTTTCAATGACCTAAAAAATGCGACTGCTCTAAGCGCGTTTAATAGGAAGACTGCAGCAGCGGAATGACCCGCCTGATTTAATAATTTCTGAAATATCCAGTTCGATTACCTCGTATCCGGCATCGGTCAGCTTTTCATTGATTTCCTTATTAACCGGAAGACTTAATAGGGTTTTATTACCCAGTGATAAGACGTTAGGCCCCATCGTAAATTGTTCTTTATCATTAACCTCTATTAACGTATAGTGAGCCCTGAACTGCTCTAGTGTCTCCTGATCAAATGCAGGAGAATAGATTAATGCCTCAGTTGGCGACACAATATTAAATAAACAGTCTAAGTGCAGATATTGAGAATCAAATGGGACCGCAATCACTTTGTGATCCGGCAGCTTACTCTGTAGCTCAGCTATGGCTTCGTTCGTCGTGCGTGAACTTACACCAATCCAAACGGTAGATCCGTCAACAATAACGTCCCCGCCTTCAATCGATGAATGAATCTTTTCATGCTTCATTCCCATTTCATTCAGCCAGTCCTCTAGGATTACTTCTTCACCAGTTCTTACATCTGTTCCCATCGTTGAAATGAAAACAGTATCGTTAATGGTAAAACCTATATCCCGGGTAAATACCTGTTCAGGAAATGTATTGATCGGCGGCAGCTGAACGACATCGGCTCCATTGGTATGCAGTGCCTGAATAAAATTTCTGTGCTGTTCCATCGCTTTTTCTTGATTTATATTTTCATCCAGGAAATGCTTTTGAGTCTCGTTAATTGCTTTTTCAATTTTCATAAAGGCAGGAGGACAAACTAACACTCTTTCTAGCCTGTCATATTCATTTTCACATGAAATTATACCGCTGCTTTCTTTTCTTTCCATCAACATATCTGGCCCTCCGTTATCCATTTCGGGTTAGTCAGCATAAACATTGTCTAAACCCTTTTGGGTATTATTCCTTTTTCAACTTAAGATTAAACGGATTTTAAGGATAAAATTTCACAGGCATCTTGTGCATAAGAGTTTATGTGCGTCGCTGGGGGTTTACGTGAATGTTTGTAAGGAGGATTACAGCTTTCCGATAACTAACAGTATATGATTGATTGAAAATGTGTGTGACGATTCACTGCTAGCTAGCGATTTAATAAAATTTTATAGAGCATCAAAATCACAGGAGCTCTATCTACTCAGAGAAAATGCCCTTCACGAGTAAGCTGAGAATCGTGAAGAGCATTGTTATGTCCTTATGGCTGAGATCGTATCACGGTTCATTTGGAATGTGGCCAGGTGCTCTTTCTGCCAGATGACCTCTTATGATTGGGCCCCATTTTTCATATTCCACTAAAAATCCGTCATGTCCAAAAGCGGTTTCTACCTCATGGAAAAACCCTTTGGAGGTAAATTGAATGAAAGAGTGGATCTCATCCGGCGGGTACAAAAGGTCACCTGTAAAACCGACACCGACGACTTCAGCCTGAATAAGATTGGCAGCCTTCTGGATGCCTCCCCTGCCTCGTCCTATGTCGTGTCCATTCATGGCATAAAGCAAGTACAGATAACTGTTCGGATCAAATCTCCTTGTAATTTTTTCTCCTTGATAACGAAGATAGGATTCGACCTGATAATAAGGGCGATCGTCTTCAGCCGGCTTTTCTTCTCTGGAAAAACGATTGGTAAAAAGGGAAGGGCTTCGATACGTAACAAGCCCTACCATACGGGCCACCTCAAAGCCTTTCACATCGCTTGCCTCTTCATAATTTCCGCTATTCCACCTCGGATCCTGTTCAATCGCATGAATCCCGATCCGGTTAAAGGCGATGCCGTAGTCACTCAGGGCTGGAGTAGCCGCTAAAATAAACAGCTGATCCATAAAATCAGGATAAAGAATTCCCCATTCAAGGGCCTGCATGCCTCCAAGCGATCCTCCCACCACCGCTCTTAAATGAGAAACCCCCAGCTTTTCAAGCGCTTTGTACTGGGCGTGCACCATGTCTCTGACTGTGATAAATGGAAAAGATAACCGGTAAGGTTTGTTTTCAGCATCCTTGGAGGCAGGTCCTGATGAGCCGCTGCAGCCTCCCACTACATTAAAGGTAATAGCCTGATACTGCTGCAGGTCAACCGGTGAATCATACCCGACAAATCCTCTCCACCATCCTGGCTCTTCTTCTGTCCCAACCGTCTGGTGGCTCCCCGTCAAAGCATGACAGATCAGAACTGCCGGCAGATCCGGATCCCCAACCCTTTCATAGCGCAGGGTGACATCTGGAAGAACTTTTCCAGATTCAAGGATCAGCGGGCCTATCTTCAGCGTGTTTTCCACCCGTTCGACTTTTTGTTTTATTCCATTGTCATTCACCGGGTATCAACTCATTTCAAATAGGTTTTGTTTACGGATGCAAAGAAACTTCTGCGGATAATTGAATCGCTTGCTCCAAATCAGCAATTAAATCATCTGCTGATTCAATCCCGACTGACAAACGTATCTGCTCTTCTGACACTCCGCTTGCTTTCAGATCTTCTGGTGTTAACTGAGCATGAGTGGTGGATGCAGGGTGAATGATGAGCGACTTGGCATCCCCGACGTTGGCTACATGCGACCATAATACGGTTTGATCGATCACTTTTCTACCCGCTTCTCTTCCCCCTTTAATGCCAAATACAATGATAGATCCTGGTCCCTTAGGAAGGTATCTGGACGCTAATTGGTAGGAAGGATGATCTTCAAGTCCAGGATAGGATACCCACTCCACTTGAGGATGTCCGCTTAAGTATTGGGCTACTTTTTTTGCGTTATCAATATGCCGGTCGATGCGCAAATGAAGAGTCTCAAGCCCTTGAAGCAGCAAAAAGGCATTTTGCGGACTTAAGCATGCACCAATGTCTCTAAGAAGCTGTACACGAAGCTTTGCGATATATGCCGCTTCTTCCAAATCTGCAAATTTCAGTCCATTATAGCTTGGATCCGGTGTTGTGAAATCTGGAAATCGGCCGTTGGCAAAATCAAAACTGCCTCCGGAAACAACAACTCCGCCGATCGTGGTGCCGTGGCCCCCAATCCATTTTGTTGCAGAGTGAACGACTATATCAGCGCCATGCTCAAGTGGTTTATTTAAATAAGGTGTGGCAAATGTGCTGTCAACGATGAGAGGGACCCCTTCCTCATGAGCCACTTCAGCCACTTTTGCAATATCTAAAACATGAAGACTAGGATTTCCGATCACTTCTGCAAACACGGCTTTTGTTTTAGGGGTAATGGCGTGTCTAAAGTTTTCAGGGTCCTTAGGGTCTGCAAATTTAATCGTAATTCCATATTTCGGCAATGTGGAAGTAAATAAGTTGTAAGTTCCTCCGTATAAATCGGTCGCTGCAACTACTTCATCCCCCGCACTGGCAACATTCAGGATGGCAAGGGTAATGGCCGCCATTCCAGAGGATACAGCGACAGCGCCAACTCCGCCTTCAAGAATCGCCATCCGCTCCTCAAAAGCAGCTACAGTAGGGTTCCCTATTCTGGTGTAAATATTGCCCGGCTCTTCAAGTGAAAATAATTTTTGCGCATGCTCAGCACTGTCAAATACATATGAAGTGGTCTGGTAAATAGGGACTGCCCTGGATCCTGTAGCAGAATCAGGCGCGGCTGCACCATGCAAAAGCAGGGTTTCAATGCCGTATTGGGGATTTGAGTTTGTCATCATGAATCTCTCCATTCCATTTTTAGAATTAGCTGAATAGCTTTCATTTGCTTTCTTCACCGCGCCTTAAACTTGTCGGGCCTGGACGAGCGCTTTGCACTTTTCTTGATCCAGTTCCAAGCGCTAGGCCCTCGAGGTTTTAAGTCACGGTGCAAATCCACCAAAAACCAGGTGGATTGTGCTCCGCGCCTTAAACTTGTCGGGCCTGGGCGAGCGCTTTGCACTTTTCTAATAAAAAAACCCCCTTCATAAGAAGAGGGTTTTGTCCTCCTCTTATCTTTCAGATTAAAATCAATCTGTAGGAATTAGCACCTTTCCGAAAAGAATATTCGTTGGTTGCCGGGCATCGCAGGGCCTAGTCCCTCCGCCACTCTGGATAAGAGTATATTAAGTTAGGTGGTTACGAATCTCTTGTTGTGGATTATAGAACAAACTCTACCTGAAAGTCAACCTTTTTTCAGAACATTTAGTCTATACAACTATTCAGTGTATTTCTGTATTGCTGCTTTATGTGATGGATCAGGATTTATCCTGGGCTTTATTCAAGAAATTGAATGAAACTCTCATCCTCTTGCAGAACTTCAATATTTTCAGGAACTTTCAGCAGGAATGCTTCAGTACCTGCATGATAATTAATTCCCATACCTGAATGGCCGCTTGGATTAAATTGAGACAAAATCACAGGCTTGGTGAATTGCGCATACGAGATTTCACCCGGAGAAGACGCTGTCAGGATGAGCTGATTTTCAACCGTGTTGATCTCCGTATTTTCAAACTCATGAGATATATCTATGCCATCTAAACGATAAGGAGAACGATAATGAATAACCTGAATCTCTCCTTCATTTTCTACCCGCTCAATTGCGATAACAGCCATAGTCTCATCAAGCATGCCGGGCTGGATTAAGAGTGTATTTTTATCATATGGAATCGTTTTTTCTCCAATTAAATATTCTTCCGGTATGTCCTCAAAGTCTCCGCGATGAGCTGCTTCATAGACCTCAGCCCCCTCTTCAAACGCTTCTTCCCAGGAGCCGAGTGCTTCTTCTACCCCTTCCATCTTATGTTGCGGCAAAAAGTAATAAATAACCATCGATACAAGAAGAATCCCCACATACCCTGCTAGAATCATAAACATTTTTCTGGTTGAAAAAAGGTTTTTTCTTTTTCTTGGTGTTTTCCTAAATAATAAGAAGATTCCTGCAAACACAAGACAAAAGAACATGAACTGAAAGATGATCATTATACTCTCACCTCCCGTTTATTTAGTAGCAAAATGGCTGCACAAAACAGCAGTAAAGCTGAAAGCAAAATTTTTAAGCCAAATAATAGAAGAGATGACTCCTGAAAATAAAAGGTGGAGATCTGGTTAAAAATATAAAATTGCCCCAGGAACATTGGTAAAAAAAGAAGTATCGCTGCAGCAAAAAAGCCTAATAAACGGTTGATTTGAGTCAATACCCCTAGAAAATAACCAAGCGCTGCTGCTGCAAGCAAGTAAAAAAATGTTCCTCCTGCAGCCAGCATCAGTTCCCCGGGCGACCCTGCCGCACTATAGCCAAAAATAGTTTCGGATGAATTCGTAAAATAAAAGATCACATAAAGTAAAAAGGTACTTAATACGGTAGTGATGGTGCCTGCTGCTGCACCCGTTAGTAAATAAAGTGTGTTTGCGAGCTGGCTGCTTATTCGATTGGTTATAAAAGAAAAGTCCTCGTATCGGTACGCCCGTGTTGTTAGCAGAATAGCCGTTATAAACATCCATAATACGGTGAAGAAAAAGACTACATCACTTGAATAGGTATCGACAGATATCGTGACATTCATATCGGATGTACTGCTCCCGCCTGACCCTATAAATGAAAACACAATTGCGATCAGCTGAATAATGAGCAGCGATTTTATCGCATCGTAGTAGGAAAAAAGTTTGTACTTATACTGCTTTTTAACAGCTTCTCCCAACGTTATTTTAGATAAAGACATCGTCAATTCCCCCTTTATGCGGCTGGGTTAAGTACACACAGAGATCACTGGTGCTCACTGCAGAAAATTGAAGTCCCATTTTAACACCTTGTGCCTTATCGCCTGCTGAAAAATCATTTTTAATTACTGCATAAGCCACTCCAGGACGGGGTTGTTTTGTATAGATTACCTGATGATTGGAAATCCAATCTCCTACAGCCTGCTCTGGACCCTGAACTCCTATCGCATATTCCTTCAGCTCTTCGACCGGCATGTGAAGATGCTTTGTACCGTTTTTGATCAAAAGAACTTCTTCAATCAATTCATCTATTTCGTCAAGATGATGGCTTGAAAGCAGGATGGTTCTCGGATGTAAAAGATAATCCTTTAAAAGTGCGCGGTAAAAATCCTTTCGAACAGAAGCATCCATTCCTGTGGTTGGTTCATCGAAAATGGTGAGCTGACAACGGGAAGCCAGACCTGCGATTGCATTAAAAGTATTTTTTTGTCCTTTAGACAACCGGTTATGGTGCTGCATAGGATGAAGCGCAAAATAATCCAGCAGCCGGTCTGCAAGCTTCTTATCCCATTTTTCATAAAAATATTGATTATGATCGAGGATTTCCCTGAGTGTAAGTGCTGGAGGATACTGAACGTATTCATCTATATAAATGCTGTTGGCCGAAACCAGAAGACTGTTAAAAGGGGATTCGTTAAATACCTGAATGGTTCCTGAACTCTTTTGCAAAAAACCTGCTGCTATCTTCAACAAGGTTGTTTTACCGGCTCCATTTCTGCCAATTACACCTGTGATGGTGTTTTCCTTAATGACCGCCGTAAAATCCTGCAATGCGGTCTTGCTGCCAAATGTTTTAGACAGATTGCGGCATTCAATTGTATTCATTCTGCATCCCCCTCCCGATTTCTTTTTGCCTCTTGAATCATAGTGATTAATTCCTCTTCTTTTACATGAAGATGTTCCGCTTCTTCTACAATTTCATCAACCAGCTTTTTAAGGGTCTGATTGATTCTTCTGTGCCGAATCATCTTTTTCGCGTCTTGAGTCACAAACATGCCTAATCCCCGCTTTTTATATAAGATTTTTTCTTCCGCCAAAAGTGTTAATCCCTTCGCTGCAGTAGCCGGATTAATGGTAAATAAATCAGCCAGCTGATACTGGGAGTAAATTTTTTCATCGGGAGTAAATTTCCCCTGCAAAATTTCTGTTTCCAGCCATTCGGCTATTTGCATATAAATAGGCTTCGTCCCATCCGTGTTAAGAATCATCTCCACACCCCCTATCCAACCTAGTGCATTAGTGTTGTAATGTAGTATATTATAAATTGTAAAGATTGACAACTATGGTTTTGATTTTATAGATTGAATATGGGCAAAAAAAAAGCCTGTGACAACATGTGTCACAAGCTTTTTGACGGGTTTACTACTCTTCAGGTGGATGTTACCGTTTCTCGGACCTTATTCAAACAGAATATACTGCCTCCGTTCACTAACTAGTTCAGTTATGAACTGACTGTCGACTATTCAGATTTTAAAAGCTTCCTTGTGAGAGGATAGATTCCAAAGCTCTGGATGACTAGTGAAAGCAGGATAGCAAAGAAAGAGAGTGAAATGATAAAGTCAATGTTGGCTGCATTTTTCGACTCTAAAATGAGCAGCAAGACAACCGACATGGTACCTTTCACACCAGAGAAAGCAATAATGAAGGCTTCTTTTTTACCAAAAACACGGCGTAAGGATGGAATCGCTGCTGCTGACAGCCCCACCACCAGATACCGAATGACGAGACTGAACAGAAAAATCACCAAAGAAATTAAGAGCAGTCCACTATCCAAATAGGAAGCTGCAATAAGCCCGATCATTAAGAAAACCACTGAAAGCAGTGTGGGTTCAACTATATTCCAAAAGCCATCAAGCGCTTCTCTGTAATGATCTTCTTTATTTGTGTGAGTAAACTCCCATGAAAGCATGATGCCGGCGGTCACTGTGGCAAGAACGCCTGAAACTCCAAGTGCTTCAGCCAGGTGGAAGTTCCCGTATGCCAGCACGATACTCAGCATAACCTGAAATTCTTTATGATGGGTGTAGTGGACTGCCTTGCTTACGAGCCACCCAAAAAGCAGCCCAATCAATATGCCTCCTGCTGAAATAACAAGAAACTTTCTTGCTAAGGACCAAAACGTAAAATCTGCCCCTGTAGAAATCATCATGACCAAAGTGGTGAAAATAACGATGCTGGTGCCATCATTAATCATCGACTCGCCCTCTACAACATCAGCGATTCCTTCATTTGCTCCGCTTTGTTTTAATATAGCCGTCACAGAAACCGGGTCTGTAGGAGCCATGACTGCAGCGATGACAAATGCCCCAATTAATGACAGGCTGACAAACGGACTTACAGTAAAATAGATGACAATACCAAGAAGAGAGACTGTAAGGAGTAAGCCGCCCGTGCTTAAAACTGCAATAATGCCTGCATGCTTGCGCAGGGCTGCAGGAGGATATTTGTAAGCAGATATAAACAACAGCGAAGGCAGTATCACATCGTAGAGCATCGTTTCTGTTAAATTGATTTCACTGAAGAACGGGACAAAAGATAAACCGAGTCCAATTAATACAAGGATTGGAGGCTGTGGAAATGACTTTGCATGGTTATCAATGGTATACACAAAATAGCCAATCAACAGCAGTAAAATCACATGCGAGGCTTCCACTTCAGCTCCTCCTCTCCTTCATTACGCATCTTAACGAAGTTCTATTTTAAATTCCAGGAACAATTCATTGTAATACGAGAGCATTTCCTGCCCCAGATTATCATACACTTCCAATCGATCTGTAATTTCCTCATCAGGATAAAAACGTTCGTCTTCAGCAATTTCTGCCGGCAAGAGTTCAAAGCCTGACTGATTCGGCGTTGAATAACCGACATATTCAGCGTTTTGTGCAGCGTGCTCCGGCTCCAGCATAAAATTAATAAATTGATGAGCGCCGTCGATATTATCTGCGGTTTTTGGAACCACCATATTATCGAACCACAGATTGGATCCTTCTTCCGGAATCGCGTAATCGAGATCCTCATTTTCAAACATCATATCAGCTGCTTCTCCCGACCAGACAACGCCAATTGGCGCCTCATTATTGCCAATCAGCATCTTCATTTCGTCACCGACAATGGCTTTAATATTCGGAGACAGCGTAAGCAGCCTTTCCTGTGCAGCTGCAAGTTCTATTTGATCTTTCGTATTTAACGAATAGCCAAGGCTGTTTAAGGACATTCCCATGATTTCCCTTGCGCCATCAACCAGCAGGATTTCGTTTTCAAATTCTTCATTCCATAAATCGTCCCAGGAAGAAAAGTCAACATCTCCTGTAACAGTTGGATTGTAAACAATGCCCACAGTTCCCCAAAAATAAGGGATGGAATATGCATTTCCAGGGTCAAAGGAAAGGTCCATAAAATCCGGATTCAGATGCTCCATATTCGGCAGCTGCGCATGATCCAGTTCGAGCAGCAATTCCTGTTCGATCATTTTATCAATTGTATATTCAGAAGGAACGGCAATATCATAGGTAGTTCCCCCCTGCTCAATTTTAGTCAGCATCGCTTCATTGGAATCAAATGTTTCATAAATCACACGAATGCCTGTTTCTTCTTCAAACTCTGTGAGCAGGTCTTCATCTATATAATCTCCCCAGTTAAAAACGGTCAGTGTATCATTACCAGAGGTGCTTTGAGACGAATTAAGATAATTCACTCCAATAAGCAGCACCACAACGGCAAGTGTGACGACACTGAACATACGAATCAGCTGTTTCATTTTGGCACCCCCATCCCTAAGCCGGCACCGCTTTTTTTACTAATGAAATAATAGCCCATTACCAGTACCAGTGTTACTAAGAAAATAAGTGTGGATAATGCGTTTATCTGCAGGGAAATTCCCTGTCTGGCAAGCGAATAGATTTCTACTGACAGCGTTGTAAAACCGTTTCCTGTTACAAAAAAAGTGACAGCAAAGTCATCCAGTGAATACGTCAACGCCATAAAAAATCCTGCAAAGATGCCTGGTGTAATGTAAGGCAGAATTACCTTTGTCAGTACATCCAGCCTGCTTGCCCCGAGATCTCTTGCTGCATCAATCAGCGTAGGGCTCATTTCCTGCAGCTTCGGCAGAACCATTATCACGACAATCGGCACACTAAACGCAATATGCGCAAGCAGGACGGACGTAAAGCCCAGTCTGATTCCGATAAACGTAAATAATATTAACAAGGAAGCACCGATAATAACATCCGGGCTGACAATCAAAACATTATTGAGGGAAAGCAAGGTGTTTTTATTACGCTGTCTTTTCACATACGTAATCGCAAGAGCACCAAAAACGCCAATAACGGTTGAAATCAGAGAGGATAAAAGTGCGATAATCACTGTGTTCAAAACAATGATTAATAGTCTTGTATCCTGAAACACTTCAATATAATAGTCCCATGTAAAGCTTTCAAACCCATACATGGTCCCCCCGCTATTAAATGAGTACACCATTAAATAAAAGATCGGTGCATACAAAATCACAAAGACGAAAGCCAGATAAACAGCCGGCCAATTAAACGTTTTTTTCATTCGCCAGCCCTCTCTTCCGGTCGCCTGTTAAAAACATAATCACTGCCATTACGGCGATAAGAAATACAGCAATAGTGGATCCCATTCCCCAATCCTGAGTAACGAGAAAGTGCTGTTCGATGGCAGTCCCAAGCGTGATAACTTGATTACCGGCAATTAGTCTTGTAATCATAAATAAAGACAGAGCTGGAATAAAAACAAGCTGACAGCCTGCTTTTACCCCCCTTGCCGTTAACGGGAAAATGACCTGCCGAAACGTTTCCCACGAGGATGCGCCTAAATCACGTGAAGCATCCACAAGGGTCGGATTCAGCTTGTCCAGTGCATTAAAAATCGGCAGAATCATAAACGGAATAAAAATATAAACGGAAACAAATACAAAACTGAAATCGGTAAATAGGATCTGCTGCGAACTGATTCCCATCGTGTTTAACAGGGCATTTACCGGACCATACGTCCCGAAAATTCCTAAAAAAGCGTAGACCTTCAGCAGAATATTGATCCATGAAGGCACGATAATTAACAGCAGCCAGAGCTGTTTATGCTTTGTTTTAGTTAAGATTAATGCTGTCGGATAAGATATGATAAGAGCAAAAAACGTAATTAAAAAAGCATACCAAAATGAACTTAGCGTCAGCTGAAAATAAGTGGATGTAAAAAAATGAGTCCAGTTTTCAAGCGTAAACCCTCCATCCAGTCCTCTAAACGAAAAAAACACGACCAGCATGACAGGTGCTATAACAAATAAAAGAATCCAAAAAGCGTATGGGATTAAAAACAAATTTCTTGATTTAGTTTCCATGGTCAGTCTCCGAGTACCCTTCCAACCTTCTGTCAAAATCCTCTTCTGATTCATTAAACCGCATAACGTGAATGGCTTCCGGTTCAAAAGTTAAACCAATTGATTCTCCAACTTCTGCTTTTTTTGTAGAATGAACCAGCCACTCATTTCCGAATTCATCAAAGCAGCAAATCTCAAAATGAACCCCTCGAAAAAGCTGGGAATCCACTTTCACCTGAAGTTTACCTACGCTTTCTTCTGTAATCGTTAAATCCTCAGGGCGAATCACCACTTCAACCGGCTCATCCCGCTGAAGACCGCGGTCTACGCATTCGAATTCTTTTCCTGCAAATGAAACGTTAAAATCAGCGACCATCTTCCCAGATGCGATATTGGATTCTCCAATAAAATCAGCCACAAAACGGTTGATCGGCTCATCGTAAATATCCATCGGCGTCCCACTCTGCTGAATGACACCCTTGTCCATAACAAAAATTTCATCCGACATGGCAAGCGCTTCTTCCTGGTCATGTGTAACGAATATAAACGTAATGCCCAGGCGCTGCTGCAGTTCACGCAACTCATATTGCATCTCTGTCCGCAGTTTAAGATCAAGTGCTGACAGCGGTTCATCAAGCAGGATCACCTCGGGTTCATTCACAATCGCTCGTGCAATGGCAACACGCTGTCTCTGCCCGCCTGACATTTCACTGATTTGTCTTGTCTCATACCCTTCAAGATTGACAAATTTCAACGCTTCTTTAACTTTTACATGTACATCGGCTTTTTTTAGTTTTCTTATTTTCAAGCCAAATGCTACATTTTCAAACACATTTAAATGTGGAAAAAGAGCGTAATCCTGAAATACTGTATTAACCTGCCTTTTATTAGCCGGTATATGATTAATTTTTTTGCCGTTAAAATAAATGGAGCCTGCTGCTGGTTCCATAAAGCCTGCAATCAGCCGCAGTATAGTGGTTTTCCCGCAGCCGGATGGCCCGAGCAGTGTATAAAACTTCCCTCTTTCGATCTCAAAGCTAACTTCATTCAACACGACGGTCTGATCAAATTGATGTGTAACCTGATCAAACCGGATGATAGTATTTTGGCTCAACTGTTCTTTCCTCCTGCCTGTTTAACTGCAATTTATCCTACATTATACGCTATTTTTTTTAAGAAACTAAAGAACTTTCACTATTTTCCATATCCGTTTGCCGCATTCAGCATTCAGCCTGCAGCCATCTATTTTACGGCTCACGATTATTAAACTTGCATTCTTCCTTTCGTTCGTATAAAGAAACATAAAGAGAGCTTGGGACAAAAGTGTCTCAAGCTCTACGACCGGTTCACTGCGCTTCAGGCGGGCGCAAGGACGGCGCTGAGCCCTCCTCAGGCTTTGCCTTGCAGGGTATCAAGCAACCGTCATATCCTGCAGGGAGTCGCAGCCTTCCGCTCCGCTCACCTGCTACTACTAAATAGATCCTCATTTTTTAAACTTGTTTGAGTTTTGTCCAAGCCTTGCTTTTGTATAATTCATTTTTATACTAGTAAAGTCTATCTATCAAACCATTACGTAAGGTAAAACGACTCACCGATTACCTCATCACACTGCCTCCTGAAATCTTAAGTGACTCTCCCACGATATTTTCAGCTGCATCCGAAAGAAGGAAAATAACGCTGTTGGCGACTTCTTCGGGCTGAGTAATGCGTCCGGAAGGGAGACCTTCCTCAGCAATTTTCAGCTGTTCTTCGTAGGATCGGCCGGCAGCCTTACCTTTTTTCTCAATCGCTGAACGTCCCATTTCTGTATCAACAAATCCCGGACAAACTGCATTCACACGGATGCCATGTTCTATCGCTTCAACTGCAAAGGACTGTGTAAATCCAATTACTGCAAATTTAGAAGCGCTGTACGCTGTATTTCCATGTGTGCCTCGCAATCCGGACAGAGATGAGATATTGACAATCGCCCCTTTATTTTGAGGAATGAGCCTTTCGTACACGAGCTGCGTCAATAAGACCGTTGAAAAATAATTTAATTCCATTACATTTCTCATCTTTTCTTCTTCAAGCTGATCAAGAGGTCCCCCTCCTGAGATGCCGGCAGAATTCACCAATCCTGTTATCGCACCGCCTTTTTGAGTTGCCTCTTCCACCAGACGCAGACGCTCTGTAGCATCATTTAAGTCTGCTGGAATAACAATTAGTGATCCGGATACATGCGTCGACTCGACTTCCCGTTTTAATTCCGCTAATTTTTCTTCATTTCTGCCAGTGACAGAAACAGTCGCTCCGGCCTGGACAGCTGCTTTTGCTGTCTCATAGCCAATGCCTCCAGTCGCACCTGTCACAAGAATATGCTGATCTTTTAATGCTTTTTCTGAAAATACCATGCCTTGATCCCTCCGATTTTGGTTTCTAGTTCTTACGTTCCTTAAAACGTTAAGACCTAAACACAAGGATCAAGGCAAATGATTAAGCGATGCTTAAACTTGAGCTGCAGGAGCCAGCTGTTCAACCGCCGTTAATGCCTGCTTTATGTCGTCAAGTAAATCATCCCCATTTTCAAGGCCGACAGATAACCGTAAAAGTCCATCTGTAATGCCTCTTTTTTCTCTCTCTTCTATCGGCATTGCCGAATGAGACATGGTTGCAGGATAGGACAGGATGGACTCAACGGCACCTAAGCTGACGGCAAAAACCGGTATTTTCAGCTGCTCCACAAACACTCTGGCGCAATCTTTTGAAGGAAGCCTGAAGGACAGAACAGCACCCGCACCCGCTGATTGACGCTGGTGGATCGGATACCCGGCATGAAAAGAAAAGCCCGGATAATATACTTCTTCAATTATTGGATGGTGATGAAGATACTGAGCAAGATCTCTTGCGGTTTGAGAGGATTGATTTAATCGTACACTCAATGTTTTCATCCCTCTCAAAAGCAGCCAGCAGTCCTGCACACCTAAAATAGAGCCAAATGAATTTTGAACAAATTTCAGACGCTTGCCGATTTCTTTGTTTTTGGTTACAGCAAGACCTGCTACCACGTCACTGTGCCCGGATAAAAACTTGGTTGCACTGTGAAGAACAAGATCCGCTCCGAGATCAAGCGGCTTTTGAAGCAACGGAGTCATAAACGTGTTATCGACAAACGTTAAACAGCCATTTGCTTTTGCTACCTTTGCAACACCTTCAATATCGGTAATATTCAGACATGGATTGGATGGTGTTTCCACATAAATGACCTTCGTGTTTGGCTTTACACTTCTGGCTGTTTCATCCAGGTCTGTCATGTCTATAAAGGTGTGTTCAATGTCAAACTGAGTCAGAACCTCTGTGATGACTCGGAACGTCCCGCCATACACATCTTTTGACACGAGTACATGATCTCCTGCAGACAGGAGCATAAAGGCAGAGGAAATGGCAGCCATGCCAGAAGCAAAAGCAAATCCCTGCTCTCCATTTTCAAGCTCTGCGATTGTATTTTCGAGCGCCTGTCGTGTCGGGTTGCCTGAGCGGCTGTAGTCAAAGGGACCGAATTCATCAATAGATTCCTGATGAAAGGTGGACGAATAATGCAGCGGCACATTAACGGCTCCTGTTTGCTTGTCGCGAAAGTCCTCTTGGTGCAGCAGCCTGGTATCAAAGTGATGTTTGGTCATCGTCAATCTCCTCCTTCTGCACCCTTCTCAGTGCTTTTTCCAAATCCTTTGTCAAGTCATCTATATGTTCAATGCCAACGGAAAAACGCAATAAACGGTTGCAGATGCCTCGGTGCTGTCTTTCTTCTTCCGGGATGTCTGCATGCGTCTGGGTGGCGGGATACGTAATGAAACTTTCCACTCCTCCAAGACTTTCTGCGAAGGTGATAAGCTCCAGCTCTCTTAGGAATGGATCAATCCAGCTTTCTTTCTTTAATCTGAACGACACCATCCCCCCAATTCCCGGATAGAGAACATCCGTAATACCTGGCTGCTGCTCAAGGAATTGAGCCGCCTTACTTGCATTTTCCTGGTGACGGTCCATTCGCAGTGACAGAGTTTTTAGTCCTCTGACCAAAAGCCAGCAATCCAGAGGAGCCAAAACGGCACCTGCTCCATTATGGATGGCAAAAAGCCGCTCACATAGTTCCTTTCCCTTTGCTACGACCAATCCTGCAAGCACATCATTGTGTCCGCCAATAAACTTTGTCGCACTGTGAATGACAATATCAGCACCTAAAAGAATCGGCTTTTGCAGATAAGGGGTTAAGAATGTATTATCCACGATCGTCAGCAGACTATGTTCTCTCGCAAGCTTGGATACTTCTTCAATATCCGTTACGTGCATTAATGGGTTTGTCGGTGTTTCAACTAAAATGGCTCTCGTCTTTTCACAAATTGCATCTTCCATCTCTCTGCGGTTATTTGTATCTACATATCTTGTTTGTATGCCGTAAGCTTCTTCATAATGCCTTAATAATCGGTACGTCCCTCCATAGATGTCATCTGAAGCTAAAATCACTTCTCCCTGCTTAAACAAAGATAACACCAGCTGAACGGCTGCCATTCCGGAGCTTGTGGCAAAACCTTCGTCTCCTTCTTCCAGTCGTGCAATCCCCTCTTCCAAAACCGCTCTGGTCGGGTTCTTAGTACGGGTATAATCATAGCCGGTAGATTCTCCAAGGCCGGGATGACGGTATGCCGTTGAAAAATAGACAGGGGGGTTAACCGTTCCGGTTTCTTTTTCACTGCGATTGCCCAGCTGAACAAATTGAGTATTTACATGATAAGTCATAATTGGCTCCTCCTTGAAACAATGGTTTGGCAGTATCCTTGCAGCCGCTCAATTCATTACAGCTGTGTTATATAAGTAAAATAAAAAAGGACCTTTCTTATAAGAAGAAGGTCCGAATCTGCATTCGCTATTCTCCTTATCACTCAGGCAATACAAGCACCTGCTGGGATTAGCACCGTGCCAAATGTGGCTGGTTGCTGAGGTGTCAAAGGGCCAGTCCCTCAACCTCTCTAGATAAGTTGGCATATTAAGTTTTGATCTTTGTAGTTAAGATCCTGTTTATTATAATTCTGAATTGTTTGATTGTTTTATACGGTACAGCAGATTATGAAAATAATCAAGGGGTTATGCGTGTTTTTTATTTTAATTTATATGTTTAAATGAACCTGAAATCACTTTGTCAAAGGTTCCTAACCGGAGTTCTAAGTGGAAGCTTTCCCTCATCTTCCGCTGACCGCCTCCCGCAGCCCCGCATCACTCTAATGCTGCATCCTGCTGAATTGTTTAGACTGCTTCAGCTCATACGTAAATGCCCCATCCTGCTGAATGCAGCGGAATGGGGCGGGGAGGGGGTGTCGCTTTTATTCGATAACCTTTGACGTCACATCAGGATTGCTGCGGTGCGAACGCATCAATCACAAGGTTAGTTGTGTCGGAATCAGCGACATTTTTTCTCATTCTCAACGTTCGTCAAACTGCTTTTTTAATTGAGAATGATTTTCATTATTATTGTATACACTTTTAACTATCCTGTCCAGTGTTTTCTTAAAAATTATCCCCCATTAGAAGAGTTTGCTGTAGCTCCGGCAGCCAATGAAGCGATGACCGCAGCCTGCTGAGCCTGCATAATGGACTCGACGGTTGCTGCCAGTCCAACATCGAGAACGCTGCTTTCTTCTATTTCTTTTTGAATGACCAATCTGACCGCAGCCATAAAACAATGGTCTTTATACCATTTAAATTTGCTGTAGCCGATTAACTCTTCATAAACCTCTTTTATTTTCGGAAGCAATGCGGATGGCGTAGAAACCAGGCTTACTACTCCAACGATTGGAAGATGAAGACCGCGCAGACGGAATTTTTGTGTTTTTAAATCATCCATCCAGGTCACCGCGTTTTGAACAAGGATCTGCCTGTTTTCCCGCTTTCCATATGTAAGGATTTGAGATAGAAATTGCCGGTTGTTTCCTTTCCACAGGGCCAGATGCAGTTCATCATAATAATATGCCATGTCCTCAAGCATCTGCTCTCCATCAGCTTCCCCCTCAGCTAGAAGAACGGCCAGCGGATAGTCTTCATGTGATGTCAGGAAAAAATGCTGTTTTTTCATTCCATCGTACAAATTTTTGGCCCGTTCCACATGCTGCGAAAGCTCTTCCCCTTCTTTCACTGATAAAGAAAGAACATAGGCTGCAATGTAACTGTGCGAACTTCGCTGAAAACCCGCTTCAATTAGAAGGTCATAGGATTTCTGTATCTGCCTGTAATCTTCTTCAGGCTGCTCAGACCGGCTTAATAAAAGCCCCGCCAGAGAATACCTCAAAGTAGATTGGATATAGGAAAAGGGACTGGACTCCTGCTTGATAAAGTCAACTAATTCAATATAGCGATTTAAATTAAAAGGCTTGCTGCTGCCTGTAAAAAGGGAAGCAATCATCATGAGTGCTCCATTCTCAACACGCCACTTATATTTCTTCCTGAGCGACTCGTAAATTGTGATGTACTCTTTCAGCTCTTCGCTCTGCTTCATGCCATTTCCTCCGCTCTGCTTTTTATTCCAGGACTCCCTGCCGCCAATCATGATCAAACTTCTTTGACAGCCAGCTTGATAAAAGAAGTGAGATTTGCCGGATCCTGAATAAACTGATTACAATCTTTACTGTCGTAGCAAATGTACTTTCCAAACGCCTTGTCATTTTCCCCTGCGTGTCCCCGTTTAGCAATAGAGGTAAACGCCATATCCCCATACCTGCTGCACAGCTCGCAAATCCCCTTTCTGGACGATATCACGTACCTGCCTTCCACTCCTGTCAGGCGCTGATCCACGTAAGCAATGATATACTGTCTGCTTGCTGAAATATCCTTCCACCCAACATAGGTAACGCTGGACCAATCGACCTCGCTTAGGACTGGAAGCTTCAGTTTTTTTGTTTTCGGAAATAATTCCTTCACCTCTTTTTGGGTGAGGCTGGGAAAAGAAATGCGAAAGGGCTGGAGCTCTTTCAGAAAACCCGTTCTTTCTTCTTCCGTTTTAAGATGGGGCAGTTTTTCAAGCACCGCTCTTTGCTCGTCAGATAATTGGTCAAACACCTCAACTATCTTTGTTTCAGCTTGTGAACGGACTGCCATCTCGACTTCCCTGTCAATTGTGCCGTGCACCTGTTTTTGCATCAGAGCTGCCTGATGTTTGATCACATTAAATTGATGGTTCTGGATAAATGGTTCCATCACAATCACCTTTCCTGTGTCAGATCTTTTTTAAATACATAGCTTACTTTATCGTAGGTTCCTTTTTCTTCATAAAAACGATGTGCGTCCTGCCGCTGCAGTCCCGATGATAAAGCAACCTTTTGAAAATCATGGTCTTTTGCATATTGTTCCACAAAGTCGAGAAGAATTATCCCATATCCCCTGGATCTTTCCCGGTGGTCCGTTACAAGTTCGCATACCCAAATAAATCTTCCATAATAAAGAGTCGTCATGGGCATAAAACCAACTAATGCTTTTAACTCCTTGTTTTCCCATACCCCAAATAGCCGATATTGATTCTCTTTTACTGTTTCTTCCATGATGGTGAGGTACTCATCTTCAGATAAATGTGTTCTAAGCTGACTCATCAAAGGGTAGGCTTCCTTCCATTGAGGCTTAGTGATTTCTGCAATCATCATCTTCTCTCCTATCATTCTATCAATTCAGTCTTTCCTTTAGGCGTTTAAACGATACGTGATATTCTTAACCCGTTTATTTCCGATTCCAAATGGTGGCTGCAAGCGGTCCCGACACATTGTGCCAAAGACTGAATAAAGCACTTGGCACAGCTGCTGCCGGATTAAAATGAGCGATGGCCAGGGCAGCTCCAAGACCTGAGTTCTGCATACCTACCTCTATTGATATTGCTTTTTGACTTGAAAAATCAAGCTTCAATGCTTTAGCCAGACCAAAGCCAATTAGTAAACCAAGGCCGTTATGCAGGACAACAATTGTAAAAATAAGGACGCCGGAGGTTATAATTGCCTCTTTATTTCCACCGACTACCGCGCCCACGATAACGACAATGGCGATAACGGAGACAAGCGGCATAACCGGAACTGCTTTTTTCACCTTTTCCTTAAAAATCGACCGTGCGGCAATCCCCAGGATGACTGGGACAAGCACTACTTGTATGATGGAAACAAACAGGCTTGAGAAAGAAACGTCGAGCCACTCGCTGGCAAACAGATAAATTAAAGCTGGAGTTAAAACAGGTGCTGCTACCGTCGATACAGACGTTATGGCGACAGAAAGGGCTGTATTTCCTTTTGCCAAATATGTAATAACGTTTGAAGCGGTTCCGCCAGGACAGCAGCCCACCAGAATGACACCTACTGCGATTTCCGGTGAAAGCTGAAATGCTTTAGCCAATCCAAAGGCAAGCAAAGGCATAATGGTAAATTGAGCTGCAACACCGACTGCTACACTTTTTGGCTGCTTTGCCACCCGTTTAAAATCTTCTACAGTAAGTGTCATCCCCATGCCAAACATAATCACACCGAGTAGTAAACTGATATACGGGGTAACCCAGACAAAACCTGAGGGAATAAAAAAAGCAATGACACCAATTAACACGACCCACAAGGCAAATGTTTTTCCTGCAAAATGACTGACCTTCGCAATTGAATCCAATGACCTCACCTCTTCTGCTAGAATTTCACCATTATAGATCGAACTATCAGTAAATTCAATCATCTTTAAAGATCGTCTTCCATTAAATTTTTTTCTTACGGCTCTTTCCTATTTGAAGCATTAGCGATACACTTTCTGTAGAAGAACAGTTGAGAGGATGTACATACAATGAAAATCGGTGTGATAGGAACTAACTGGATTACAGATTCACTGATTGAAGCTTCAAAGGACGTTGAAAACGTCTCTATTGAAGCAGTATGCTCCCGCAGTCAGGAAAAGGGAAAAGCCTTTGCTGCTAAACACGGCATAAACCATGTCTTCACTTCCGTTGAAGAAATGTGCACAAGCGGAAAGATTGAAGGCGTATATATCGCGACTCCAAATGCGGTGCATCACGAACAAACCATTCAGTGCTTAGAAGCGGGAATCGCAGTTTTATGCGAAAAACCGCTGACAGCCACTTATACCATGGCTGAAAAAATGGTACAGACTTCGAGAAAAAATGGCGTATTGCTGATGGAAGCAATGAAATCAACTGTCATGCCTAATTTTGAGAGAATACAAGAACTGCTTCCTTCACTCGGTCCAGTCCGTCAGTACAGCGCCCATTACGGCCAATACTCGTCCCGCTACGATAAGTTTAAAGAGGGAATCATTGAAAATGCATTTAAGCCTGAATATGCAAATGGATCTTTAATGGATCTCGGCGTATACACCCTTTACCCTCTGGTTGCCCTTTTTGGTATGCCTGAAGAGGTGAAAGCCATCAGCACCAATCTCCATACAGGTGTAGACGGACAAGGAATGGTTCTCTTAAGCTACGGAGAAATGGACGCGGTCATTACATTTTCCAAAATCACCAACAGCTACCTGCCAAGTGAAATCGCAGGTGAAAAAGCCGCACTTCATATTTCTCAAATCAGTTCTCCCGATTCGGTTAAGCGGATAACAAAAGGAGGCGGGCAAGAAGATGTTTCCGTTGCGCAGACAAAGGCTCCTATGGCTTACGAACTCGAAGAATTTGCACGCGCGTTTGAGAATGGGCAAATTGAATCAACAGTGAACACACATGAGCTTTCATTAAATGTAGTGGCACTTATGCAGACTATTCGCCAGCAGCTCGGAATCGTGTACCCGATCGATCAAAAATAATCCCAGTGTATTCTTATAAGGCGATTGAGGCTGAGACAAAATTTTGTCTCAGCCTCTTTGATTCTTTTCGCTGCGACGGCTCTGAGTCTTCTTGGGCGTTGCCCTGCAAAGACTCAATCAACCCTCATATCCTGGGAGCCGCCACCTTCCACTCCGTTCACCTCTTCTTACAATTCAAACAATGTTTGCAGATATGCTCCAAACTCATTCCTTCTTTTCACGTGCAAAAATCATTCCCGAAAACCTTATTGTTGCTGTTACCCATTTTTTCTATAAACCCTCAAAAGAATAGGTTTATTGGAGCGCAGACCGGGGACTCCTGCGTGATGCAGCGGGAAGGGTGAGACTCTGCAGATGCAAAAGCATCAAAGGGGCTCACCTCCCGCCACGCGGAAAGCCTCCGGGCGGAGCGGAAATAAACCGGTCCCTCTTTATACAAAAAGGTAGAATATTCTTTTTTTTCGACTGCTTTCAACAATTTCAACTGCCAGAATTAAGTGCTTGCCCTAAGCCCGAGCGAAATGCTATGTTTTAAAAGTATCTAAAATAGAGGGGGATTTTTTGTGAAATTATTCGTTGCCAAAAAGTACCGGGCCTTGACTGCTGGCGTATTGTCAATGGCTCTTTTAGCTGCGTGCGGAAGCGGCAGTTCAGATAATAGCGGGGAAGAAAGCAATTCAGTTTGGGATGAAATTCAAGAGGAAGGCGTTTTAACCGTCGCCACTTCCGGAACTCTTTATCCGACTTCGTATTATGATTCAGAAACAGAAGAACTGACAGGATTCGAGGTTGAGGTTGTGCTTGAAATGGCAGAACGTTTGGACCTGGAGGTTGACTTTGAGGAAATTGGCTTCGATGGCATGCTGACAGCTGTTAATTCAGGTCAGGTTGATCTGGCTGCCAACGATATTGAAATCAATGAAGAACGAAAAGATAAATTTGCCTTTTCGACTCCTATCAAATATTCATACGGAACAGCAATTGTAAGGGAAGATGATTTATCCGGCATCGAAACCTTTGAAGATCTGGAAGGGAAACAGGCTGCAGGTGCGGCAACCTCTGTTTACATGGAGCTCGCGAGGGAATACGGAGCGATAGAAAAAATCTATGATAATGCAACGAACGAAGAATACCTTCGTGATGTACATGTTGGAAACTCAGATGTTATTTTAAATGACTACTATTTGCAGACGCTGGCACTCGAAGCTTTTCCTGAGCTGGACATTACCATTCATCCAGACTTAAAATACAGTCCATCTGAAGCTGGCATGGTCATGAATCTAGATAATACAGAGTTAATCGAAAATGTAAATCAGACATTAGATGAAATGCTTGAAGACGGGACGATTGCTGAAATCTCTGCTGAATTTTTCGCTGGAGCAGACGTAACGCAGAAACCGGATATTGATTTTGAAGAATAAAAGCAAACCTCTCGTCCAAGCTAGGGGAAGAAGGTGACATGATTGACGGATATTAAGTGGGAATATCTTTTTGACCCTCAGCTGGCTATTGATTCTTTCCCTTATGTTATGGAAGGAATCGGTTATACCATCCTGATTTCTCTTGCAAGTATGGCTGCCGGTCTTGTCATCGGCTTTTTTCTGGCTCTTGCCAGAACCTCAAAATATGCAGTTCTCAGATGGCCGACGCGGACCTATATTTCTTTTATGCGCGGTGTGCCTATTCTGGTTATCTTGTTTATGCTTTATTTTGGATTGCCGATCATTGGTCTGCAGCTTTCTCCACTTCAGGCTGCTTTAATCGCGTTTAGCGTAAACAGCGCTGCCTACATTGCGGAAATCATCCGTTCTGCCCTTTCCTCTGTCGATAAGGGGCAGTGGGAGTCAGCTAAAGCACTTGGTTTAACCTATTGGCAGACGATGTACGGCATTATTTTGCCGCAGTCCATCCGTATAGCAACTCCGCCGCTTGCGAATGTTCAGCTTGATATAATCAAAGCCTCTTCTCTTGCTGCGATGATTACAGTACCGGAAATTTTTCAAAAAGCCAGGATTGTGGGCGGCAGAGAGTTTGATTTTATGACGATGTACATTCTGGTTGCACTCATTTATTGGGCGCTTTGTTCTGCTATGACGGTCCTGCAAAACTACTTGGAAAAACGGTATGAAGAATACCTTTAAGAACTGTGAGTGTATCAGCTTGAAGAAACATCCCAAAAGGATGGTTCTTCAAGCTTTTTTTATCCATTAAACAAATAATATGTAGTCGCAAAATAGGTGAGCACAATGAAAATTGAAGGCAGCACATACATTCCTTGAGATGGGCGATTCCCTCTCACAACTGAATACATTAGGAAAAGAGACATGATACAAATAGCCGCCGCTGTTACTTCATGTGAAGCTGAAACATGAGCAATAATAGCTCCGTCCCGGTAAACAGCATCACTCAAAATTAATATGAGCATATTGAAGATATTGCTGCCTAAGATGGATCCTATTGCAAGATTGACATTCCTCAATTTTAAAGCGACTAAAACAGCAACTGCTTCGGGCAAAGAAGTAGTCGCAGCCATTAAGAAGCTGCCTATAAAAGTAGAACCAAGGCCAGATATTTCTGCTATACGGTCTCCGGAGATGGAAAGCAATGTCCCCGCACCCATGATCGCAATAGCAGCAAGCAAAAAACCAATCAACGTTCTTTTGATTGATATCCTCTTTTCTTCTACACGCTGTTGGCTTTCTGTTTCTCCGTTTAGCTCCTGCATTTGTCCTGCTTTAGACAATTTACTAATTGCAATCATGCCTGTCCCATAGACAAAAGCAATTAATATTGAATCCAGTCCAATCCCCCAAAACACTACTTCTGATTTCCTTTCAAAGGCCATCACCATCATGCATGCCATACCAAGTCCAAGACCTGCTGTATATAGATGGCCTCCCTCTGCCGCACGATAGACCCGTTGCTTTCGAAGAATTAAATCAAAGCTTGCAAGGATGAAGAGGTTAAATAAATTGGATCCAAGCATATTTCCTACTGCGATGTCCGGGTTGGACAAGTACACAGAGGACAGACTCGTCGTTACTTCAGGCAGTGAAGTCGCTCCTCCAAGAAGCAATGTGCCAATTAGTAACCCGCCTAATGACGTCTTTTCGCTTAACGCATCTGCATAGTTTGAAAGTTCGATTGCCGCTAAAATCGTAACTAAAGCTGCCAGCCCAAAAATAAAATAGACCATTCATTCCTCCCTCTGAAAAGGACAGACCCTCAGCCATTTTTATCATTCTATTACTGCTTGGACAGCCTCATGACAAAAAGGATTTGGGATGATGACACTGCTCAATATTTAACAGAGGCTCACTTAGTTCATCTTAATTGGGACCGCACTGTCCACTACTGTCACCCTATCCTGCAAACTTTTTCAGATAGTTGAAGAAGCCTAAAAGAGCTTGGGACAAGGTGGCAACCCCCAAAAGTTAGAGTTTTTATTATGCAGCTGATTGGCTGGTTTGAGTTCGGTATTCGACCGGACTTA
>NZ_JARUIU010000060.1 GCF_029667115.1 Jeotgalibacillus sp. ET6
ATATTTTACCTGAAGCTCTTTGCGCAGATGGTCCGTAAATCTGAAGAACGAAAAATGTAGTATAGTTACACAAAAAACGATTATAAAGGAAATAATGACAAACTCATCTAAATCCCGACTCAAACAAACATTAAATGCTGCCTTCTACTTTCGTGCCCGGAAGAAATCTTCTTTTTATGTCTTTTGCTGCGGTGCTGGCAAAGCAAATTGGCGAGAGACATATAAAGGTTTGATTGATCAAAAATTTCTTGATGGAATAGTGAAAATGAATAGGAAGTTTTGTTT
>NZ_JARUIU010000061.1 GCF_029667115.1 Jeotgalibacillus sp. ET6
CGAACCGGTTTCTCACATTTAAAGTAGCAAGCGTCTTTCCTACAATTTTGGGTGTAGCTTTAATTTCCACTATTAGAGTATCTTGACAATACTATTAAAACCGAACATCCTGATCTTCATACTGCTGGCTGTTTTGCTTTTAAAATGCTGCTATAAAAAGCATTAATAATCAGTAAAGAGGCGAAGTGAACCGGTTGTAGAGCTTGAGCGTATGAGTTTACAGAAAAAGCAAATGAAGCATTTCCTGATATGATGAAGGTGTATCAAGTCTCATAGCATGATTCC
>NZ_JARUIU010000062.1 GCF_029667115.1 Jeotgalibacillus sp. ET6
GGAAGAACGCCGGGGAATATTGTCGCGCTTCGTCCGATGAAAGATTGCGTAATCGCCGATTTTGAAACGACATCAACCATGATGAAGCGCGACAATATTCCCCGGCGTTCTGCTTATTTCTTCTTTTTCGCTCCCGGCTGAAACGGTTCTTGCAACAAGCAACAGTGCTGTAATTGCCTCGGATCATGTGAATATGAGAGAAGGCCACTACTATGGCATTAGACTTAACGTGCTTCACCACCTTCCAAGATTTTACGAGCCTACTGAAGGAAGCGTAAAGATCGA
>NZ_JARUIU010000063.1 GCF_029667115.1 Jeotgalibacillus sp. ET6
TTTTTTTTTTTATTTTGTAAAAATATTTTTTTTTTTTTTAATTTTTTAAATCCTCAAAATTCATCTTCTTTTTGTTTAATCCTTTTAAATACAACACCTTTTTGGTTTTTCTTTTTTTTTTTTTTTTTTTTTTTTATATTTTTGGTGGGATGGGGTTATATAGTTTTTTTTTTTTTTTTTTTTGTGTGGTTGTTTTGTTCCTTTTTTTTTTTTTTTTAATTCTCTCTTTGTTTCTTTTGGTTTTTTTTTCTTTTTTTTTTTCATTCTCTATTACCCAAACCCCCT
>NZ_JARUIU010000064.1 GCF_029667115.1 Jeotgalibacillus sp. ET6
CAAAAAACCCTTCCGTTATAAAGGGGGTCGCAGGGCATGAGACTTCCTTTTATGCAGTGAAATCGAGCAGTAAACCAGGACCTACTATTGAATCAATGTCGCGTACATCGATGCAGGCATTGCTAATCTTTCGACTATTTTTTTCCTTATCTTATTGCTCCCAATTGCAATGACCAGTAAGTATCAAATATGAATTAAGAGCATATGAATAAGAAACTTCTTCGTATGCTTCATTTCCACTTGCAGCTGCTTTATACAGCACTTCCGGTCAATTTTCTTTAGC
>NZ_JARUIU010000065.1 GCF_029667115.1 Jeotgalibacillus sp. ET6
GTTTTTAAAAGTACGCTGTGTGAGGATGACAACTAAGATCACAGTTGAAAGGAAAAGCTGCGATATTTTTAACCGCCTCTTCCATTGTAATCGTTACGATCGCAGCCGGTTTATCAACCCAAAAAATGACGAGTCTGTTTGATAAGAATGTCAAAGTGGTCAGATGGCGTGCCTTTTGTAGAATGAACCGGCGAGTTACGATTTGTCCACACAGATAAAAATGGATTACGTGTCAGCTTTATACTATTCAGCTGAAATGGGCGAGTTCTACACTCACAGAAAA
>NZ_JARUIU010000066.1 GCF_029667115.1 Jeotgalibacillus sp. ET6
TATCATTTTGAAGAAGTTTTGTGGAAAGGTCGTGGAAATGGCGAACAATGCTATTACGATCATCATCGAAAAAATAAAAAATAAAGAGTTCGGTTACCTTCATGCCTTACGCTTGTCAATCTTATAAACCACTATTAGGAGGAATTTAAAATGGCCAAAGTTTATTATAATCAGGATATCAACGATGGAGCTTTTTTGAAATGGGAAAAGCAGCGTAAGCCAGCAGCGATATTGTGACCATCCAAAGTTCCCGCGATATCCTGCAGAATCCTTAATCTCCT
>NZ_JARUIU010000067.1 GCF_029667115.1 Jeotgalibacillus sp. ET6
GCTTAAAAAAATAGCTGATTTGGATATTGAAGAATTTTACGCAGACTGTGCAGAATTCTCACGAATCAATGCATTTTCTTCTTTTCTGGAGGTAAGCTCTCCTGTGTTCATCTTCTAAAGCGATTTGAGTTAAACCCTGCAGAACTTCTTCATCTAAAAATTGTGTTTCAGTTGGAATGAAATCAGTCAGCGCATCGACACCTGAATGGAAATACGGTCATTAAAAAGACGGAGGATTTTTAGATCGCATGAATAAATAATGTGTTCGGAAAACCGAGCCC
>NZ_JARUIU010000068.1 GCF_029667115.1 Jeotgalibacillus sp. ET6
GATTTTTTGTGGTCAATTGGTCATTCCCATTTATAAAAATGCTTTCTGCAACAGCCGTTGGGATCGCCCATGGTATGAGAACAGAGGCTCTTACAACACCATATACCTGCTCTCCAATTGCATGTGTCTCATCGTTTGAACGCAGATACGAAATAGCAATTCCAAAAATAATGGCTAAGCCGAAAATTGCCGAGTATCATTTTACGACAATTGCCCCGAATTTAGCTAGGGCTGCTAATATATTTGACACATTAAATGTCCCAAGCAGCTGCGTTTCGAC
>NZ_JARUIU010000069.1 GCF_029667115.1 Jeotgalibacillus sp. ET6
CGTTTCTTCATCACCTTGTTGATAAGCAGCCCTTCATTAAAATCCCAGATTGGAAAAATAGTTCAGCCTGTCATGAAGCCGCTTTTTAATGTTTCGGGGTGTTAAGGAACGCGATCATGATTCTGTTTGGAGTTTTGTGGAATATATTGTGAAAGGATTTAACTATCAATACCTGCATCGTCAGCTGGTCTTCGCTCAGTCGGTAGCCGGCAAGAGGACTTGAACCCCACTTGTCTTGATTTTTCCATTCATAATGATTCATTTTCATTCTACTTCCCT
>NZ_JARUIU010000006.1 GCF_029667115.1 Jeotgalibacillus sp. ET6
GTCGACACCTTCCGCTCCGCTCACCTACTATTTATTGATCAATATATCCTCATTTTTTTAACTTTTTTGAGTTTTGTCCCAGCCTCGTGAATATATTGTGGAAAGAGTGTTCATTGCTGCATAGGCTTATCTTTCATTCATTTTTTTAATCGCTTTATAGCCAATCATATTAACCGGGTCCTTTGGAGAGGAAAATGGAGGAGCATAGGCTATTTCAATATCCTGCAAGTCTGTTACTGTCAGGCCTCCGGCGATTGCAGCAGCGATCACATCTATTCGTTTATCCACTCCATCCTTTCCGACAGCCTGAGCTCCGTATATTGTTCCATCCTCAGGTGAAAAATGCACCTTCAGCTTTAAGGGAGCGGCGCCTGGAAAATAACCTGCGTGCTGCTTTGAATCCTGAGTCACTGTTTTAAATGATAATCCGCTTTCATTCAAATGCTCTTCATTCAATCCAAGAGAGGCGGCATGAAGGGTAAATACCTTGCAGATCGCTGTTCCAAGAGATCCTTTATAAGGAACGGGATTTCCTGTAATATGACGAGCTGCTAAATAGGCTTGTCTATGAGCAGGCCATGCGAGTGGGACTCTTTTAGGCTGTTTAGTAATAAAATCAAAGGTTTCAATAACATCTCCAACCGCATAAATAGAAGGGTCACTTGTCTGCATGAATTCGTTTACTTTCACGCCTCCCGTATTACCAATTTCAAGGCCGGCATGTTTTGCAAGCTGATTGTTAGGTTTAACCCCGACAGAAAGAATTAAAAAGTCAGCGGTAATGATTCGCCCGTCTGTTAAATGAAGGGTGCAGCCATCTTCTTCAATAGTTTGTATCGTTAAGTCCGTATATAGATCGATTCCCTGCTTGACTAATTCCGCTTCAATTAATTCGGACATATCCCTGTCTAAAACACTGAGCACATGTTCTGAACGTTGAATCAGATGCACGGTCATGCCCCGCTTTTTTAAGTTATCTGCCATTTCTAGTCCAATGAATCCGCCGCCAACGATGCATACACTTTTAAACTGCTTTGATTCAATCTGCTGTTCTATTTTAAGCATGTCCTCAAACGCACGCAGCGTATAGCAGTTGGCATGAGAAAGTCCTTCTATCTTGGGGATAACGGGAATGGCACCAGGCGACAAAACAAGAGAATCATAGGATTCGGAATACTCCGTATTGCCGATATGGTCAAGGATCGCCACTTCTTTTTTACTGGAGTCTATCCGGACAGCTTCATGTCTTACTCTTACTTCAATATTCCGCTCCTTTTTAAAGGACTCCGGCGTAGCAGCAATCAAGTGTTCCCGCTCCTGCACATAGCCTCCAAGATAATAAGGCATTCCGCAATTGGCAAATGACATGGTGCCGGACTTTTCGAGTACGATAATTTCCACATCTTCATCAAGCATACGAAGCTGGGAGGAAAATGTTGCTCCTCCTGCGACTCCGCCAATAACAATAATTTTTTTCATTGTATTCCTCCTTACTGTTTGGCAGGAGATTCCGGCAATTTATTTAAAAAGAAGATGGCAAGTGTTCCGGGTCCTGCATGTGCGCCGACAGCTGATCCGATTAATCCGGTATAAAAAGAGCTTGCACCAAACTCTTCTTCAATCATGGTCTTCATTTCATTCGCCAGTGCTTCATCATCCCCGTGACTGATTCCAATCACCTGCTGATCCAATCCTTCACCACGGTCTTTCATAACCTCTACAATCCGCTTCAGCAATTTTTTTCTTCCTCTTAATTTTTCAAGAGGCACGAGTTTTCCACCCTCTACATGAAGCAAAGGTTTAATATTAAGCAGCCCGCCTATAAATGCTGAGGCTTTTGTAACGCGTCCGCCTTTTGCAAGGTAATCAAGATCTTCCACTGTAAAAAGGTGCTCCATATGTTCACAATGAAATTCTGTATTTTTGACAATTTCATCTCTTTGAAGACCTTGAGCAGCAAGTTCAACTGCCCGCTGTACGCATAAACCATAGCCAAGAGAGGCAGACTTAGAGTCTATAATAACCAAATCGAGTGAGGGATATTCTTCTTTAATTTGGTCTCTTACCATCACGGCAGTCTGATATGTACCAGACAATTCAGAAGAAAAAGCAACGTAAAGCCCTTGATTTCCTGACTGAGCCAGTTCAGTAAAAACTTCTTCCATATACTTTGGGCTTGCCTGTGAGGTTTTAGGATGCTTGCCATTTCGTATTTCATCAAACACCTGTTTTGAATTAATCGTTACAAGATCATCGTACTCCTCGTCTCCAATGTGTACACGAAGTGGAAGAAGTGTTACATTATGTTCCTTGAAATATTCCATAGGAAGATCTGATGCACTATCAGCAAATAATTGTAAACTCATATTCATCATCCTTTTTATCTTTTATAGCTTTAGTTTATCGATACCGCCCTCATTTTACAATGATAGGTGTAGGATGATGTAAAATAGGCTATGAGTATAAAGGAATAAAAAAAGGAGGGAGCAGATTGGAGAATTCAAAAGAATCCTTTCAATTGTCAAAAGTACCAAATGAAACTCTTTGGCTAGAAATAAGAAAAATAATCGTTGTCATTATAGGTGCAGCCTTAAATGCTGCAGCTTTAAACCTCTTTCTTATACCAGCTAATGTTTTTGCAAGCGGCTTTACAGGACTGGCCCAGCTGATTTCCAATATACTAGCCGACTTTACACCTATTTTTATCTCAACAGGAATTTTACTTTTACTATTAAACATTCCGGCCATTATACTGGGGTGGCTCAGAGTCGGCAAAATGTTTACAATTTACAGTCTGGTTTCAGTTGGATTTACAACCATTTTTCTCGCGATCATACCGGTGGTGGAAGTTTCAACCGATATTTTATTAAATGCGGTATTTGGGGGAGTCATTGCAGGGATCGGCGTAGGCTTTACTCTTAAGTGGGGAGCTTCTACAGGGGGAATGGATATCATTGCTATGATTCTTTCCCGTTTAAATGATAAACCGGTCGGCATTTACTTTTTCACAATGAATGCAGTGATCATATTAGCCGCCAGTACAATATTCGGTTTGGAAGAAGGGCTTTACACACTGGTTACTCTTTACGTATCTACACGTATGATTGACGCCATTCATACAAGGCACGAAAAACTGACCGTTATGATTGTGACCAAGAAAACAAGTGAAGTGAAGCAGGCAATTCATGAAAATCTGGTGAGAGGAATCACCATATTACCTGCAAGAGGAGCATTTACGGATGAGCAAAAAGAAATGCTGATTATTGTCATCACCCGGTATGAACTTTTTGAACTGGAGCGTATTATTCATTCAGTGGATCCGCATGCTTTTACAAATGTTATGCAGACTACCGGGGTTTTTGGTTTTTTCAGAAAAGAAGAATAGGAAATAGAAGAAATGCTTATAGAAGAGCCTGGTGCAAAAGTGTCTCAAGCCCTACGACCGCTTCACTGCGCTTCAGGCGGACGCTTCCGCAGGTACGGCGCTGAGCCCTCCTCAAGGCTTTGCCTTGAGGGGTCTCAAGCAACCGACATATCCTGCAGGAGTCGCCACTTTCCGCTCCGTTCACCTATTACTATTAATAAATATATCCTCATTTTATAAACTTTTTTGAGTTTTGTCCCAGCTTCCTCTCTGTTCCTATATAGGGGGAACTTAAGCAGGGATGTGAACGTTTAGTGTTTCCTTCATATCAGTAAACAAGATTAGCTGAAGCTTGTAACCGGGCTGTTACAGCCACAAGTGGATAATCTTCATGCCAGCTTGAGTTTTTGTTCTAAAAATAACGCGATGCCGTCATCGTTATTCGAAGCGGTTACTTCGTTCGCAATGGTTTGAATAGAATGTATGCCATTTTCCATTGCTACTCCCGTACCTGCATATTCAAGCATTTCCAGATCATTATCTTCATCGCCAAACGCAATAATTCTGCTTCTTGGAATGTGCAGAGAGTCAGATACCTTCTTTATTCCGACCGCTTTATTTAACCCTTTTTTCACTATTTCAATTACATGCCATGGTGCTCCCCATCTGCGGTGGTCAATCACTTCAGCGTGTACGTCGCTCAAATGGCTGCGAATATCCTGGACATCCTTTTCTGCAGCATGGATGAGAAGGCTTGTAGGACTGGCGGGGAGATACGTTCTTAGATCGCCTGTTTGAATAGACGGGTTGCCGAAACCAAAGATATCGAGCAGTTTTTCATCATGATAATGGAGATAAACATCATCCAGAATTTCTGCAATAATATTATGAAAGGAAAAATCCTGACATGCTTCAATGATGTTTTTGACGACGTCTAAATCCATCGGATCATGGTGAAACCCCCATTTTTCATTTAATGGATGGTGAACAAAAGCGCCATTAAAGTTTACAATCGGAGAAGAGAGTTCAAGCTCTTTATAATAGGATTCGCTTGCTCTGTAAGGCCTGCCGGTGGCAATCATGATCTCATGGCCCTGTTCTTTCGCTTTAAACAACGTTCTTTTCGTTTTTTCAGAAATAATCTTGTCATCCGTAAGCAGTGTTCCGTCAAGGTCTAATACGATTAAATGTTTTTCCATCGCGGTTGAGCTCCTTTATCTAAAAAGTGGTAATTCTGAACATAGCTTGCCCAAAATAGTGTACCATGTATGGGCCGAATTTCGAATTATTCCATACGGTTGAGCAAAATACATGTCATATATTGGCTCTCATGGTAGGATAGCTGAAGAAGATTGAATTGCAGGAGGATTTTTATTTTATGATTACCATACAAAAGGATTGGGTGAATGATATTCCATTATTGCATGTTGCAAAGCAATCGGAATTCTCACAGCCGCTGCCTACTATATTTTTTATTCATGGTTTTACAAGTGCAAAAGAACATAATCTGCATTTTGCTTATTTACTAGCAGAAAAGGGTTACAGGGTCCTTCTGCCAGATGTTATGCTGCACGGCGAGCGTCACGAAGGACTCGATGAAATGGTGTTGAGCACCCGTTTTTGGCATATGGTGATTCACACAATAGAAGAGCTTCAGGACCTTAAAGATTATTACTCAACTAATGGATTGATAGCAGAAGGCAGGATTGGGCTGACCGGCTCATCAATGGGCGGGATTGTCACGCTTGGTGCTTTAACGCAATACAACTGGATCACGACAGCAGTCAGTCTTATGGGTTCACCAACCTATGTTGGTTTTGCAAATGCCCAGATTAATCAATTCAAAAGAAGAGGCTTGACGCTGCCGATGACGGATGAAGAAATAGAAGAACAGTTAAATGTACTGACACGCTATGATTTAAGTCTTCATCCTGACAAAGTGAATAATCGTCCGTTAATGTTTTGGCATGGAAAGCAGGATACGGTAGTCCCTTATGAACCTACCTTTACGTTCTTTAAAACCATCTATCCAGCCTATAAAGACAACCCTGACGATCTTCGATTTATATCGGAAGAAGAGGCAGGACATAAAGTCTCGAGAAAAGCACTTCTTGAAACAACAAAATGGTTTCAGCGCCACCTTTAAACGAAATATTTTTACTGTGTGCAAGAGTCTGCTATGATAAGAGTAGATTATATGGTATGAGGAGTGAGAGAAATGGATCAGGATCTTAAAGACAGCATTATGGGAGCCTTGGAAGAAGTCATTGACCCGGAGCTTGGTATTGATATTGTCAACCTTGGCTTAGTATACGATGTATCACAGGAAGAAGAGGGGAAAACAGAGGTTAAAATGACACTAACCTCAATGGGATGCCCTTTGGCTCCAGTGATTGTGGATCAGGTGAAAGCTGCACTGGCAGACATTCCGGAAGTAGGAGAAGTAGATGTTAATATCGTCTGGAGTCCTGCTTGGAGCAAAGACAATATGTCACGCTATGCGAAAATCGCATTAGGTATTACGTGAGGATATCATAATAAAAGGAGGGTGCGCAAAATAATGCGCATCCTCCTTTTTTATTGCAAATAAAGGACAAGAAAAATAATTGGTCCTACGACGATACAGTAAACGGCAAAATAAATGAGATTTCCTTTGGCCATAATATTCATAAACCATTTTAACGAGAAATAAGAAGCGACAAGGGAGCCTGCAAATGCCAATGAATAAGGGATCCAAAGGTCAGCAAAAGCATCATTGCTAACTAAATCGGAAACACTTAAAATCATACCGCCGAGACTTACAGGGATAAAAAGCAAGAAGGAATAGCGTAATGCCGTTTCCTGATGAATGCCTCTTGCCATTGCCGCCACAATTGTCGCGCCGCTCCGGCTGATGCCTGGTATTAAAGCCACTGCCTGGGCAAGACCGATAATAATCGCATCCTTGATCGTCATGCCGCCTTCTCCCCGGTTCCCTCTAAGGTTGCGGATCATAAAGAGGGCAATACCTGTTATCATCAGTGTTCCCGCAACAATTGCGACACTTGCTTCTGCGATATAATCTCCGAGCAGAACGCCGATAACACCCGCTGGAATTGTTCCGATCAGCAGATAGATGATAAAATCAAACTCTTTTTTATCTTCAGGATTTTTAGTTTTTATGTAGCCGAGGCCTCTCACTGCCAAACGCATGATATCTTCTTTATAGATCAGGAGAACTGCAATTAAAGAAGCGGAGTTAACAAGCAGTTCAAATGTAAATGCGCCGCCTTCTCCTCCCTCTAATTCGACCCCTAAAAAATGCTGAGCAAGCAGTAAGTGTCCGCTTGAAGATATAGGAATGGGTTCAGTGAAACCTTGAAACAACCCTAAGAATAAATATTTTAATAGTAAATAAACCTGTTCTAATTCCATAGTGACCTCCATTTATGTTCGTTCCTACAAAACACTCTTGTTCATTTAACCATCTAAACAATTCCATGTAAAGGCAATTTTCTTTACAATTTAATGAATAGAATGATACGATTGAGTAAAAGGTCAAATAAGGTCAAAGGGGTGGGAAGATGAAGAGTGGAAAATTAACTTTTAAAGTTCAGGATGCTCTTGTTCAAGCGAAGGAAAAGGCTGTAGATTTCCGCCATTCCACTATAGAGCCTGAACACATACTCGAAGCAATGCTTAGAGATCCAGAAGGCGTGGCAGTGCACATTCTATCAAAAGCAGGAGCAGCAGTAGAGGTCATTATGAAAAGTATGGAGAGAAAACTGCATACTTTTCCAACTTTGCAGGGCGATCCGAATCAATTGGGAAGCCATTTGTCTAAAGAAGTCACCCTCTGGTTCGATTTAGCTGAAAAAGAACAGACTGCTTATCAGGATGACTTTTTAGCGGTTGAGCACCTTATCTTGTCTTTTATGAAACTTAGCTCGAATTTAACCGTAAACTTGTTAGTATCTCAAAATATCACGTATGATCAGATAAAACGAGCAGTAGATGCCATTAGAGGAGGACGAAGAGTGACGTCACAAAACCCTGAAACAACTTACGATGCTCTTAAAAAATACGGTAGAGATCTTGTCGAAGAAGTCCGCAAAGGGACAATGGATCCAGTGATAGGCAGGGATGCTGAAATCCGCCATGTAATCAGGATTTTATCCCGTAAAACAAAAAACAATCCTGTGCTTATAGGGGAGCCTGGTGTAGGGAAAACAGCCATTGTGGAAGGCCTTGCCCAAAGAATTGTGCGAAAAGATGTGCCTGAAGGGCTGAAAGACAAAACCGTATTCGAACTTGATATGAGCGCACTTGTAGCGGGAGCCAAATTCAGAGGGGAATTCGAAGAGAGATTAAAAGCGGTTTTGGCTGAAGTGAAGAAAAGTGAAGGAAGAATCCTTCTATTTATAGATGAGCTTCATACCATTGTTGGAGCCGGAAAAACAGAAGGAGCTATGGATGCAGGCAATATTTTAAAGCCAATGTTAGCAAGAGGAGAAATCCACTGTATAGGGGCAACGACTTTGAATGAACATCGTCTCTATATAGAAAAAGATCCTGCTCTTGAACGGCGTTTTCAGCAAGTGCTCGTTCAGGAACCGAATGAAGAAGATACCATCTCTATTTTGCGTGGATTAAAGGAAAGATTTGAGATACACCACGGAGTGAATATTCATGACCGGGCTCTTGTGTCAGCAGTCAACTTGTCAAACAGGTATATCACTGACCGTTTTCTGCCTGATAAAGCCATCGACTTGATGGATGAAGCGTGCGCCATGATTCGCACAGAAATAGATTCAATGCCCTCAGAGCTGGACGAAGCAACGAGGCGTGTTATGCAGCTTGAAATTGAAGAAGCGGCTTTGTCAAAAGAAAACGACAGAGTGAGCAATGAAAGACTTGAGATCCTGAGGGAAGAGCTTGCAAATTTAAAAGAGCAAAGTGACACCATGCGCTCTAAATGGGAGACTGAAAAACAATCCTTGCTCACCATCCAGCTTAAGCGTGAAGAACTGGATAAGCTGCGCAGAGAACTTGATGAGGCGGAAGGCGAATACAACCTCTCACTTGCAGCTGAGCTGAAGCACGGAAAAATTCCTATGGTGGAAAAAGAGCTTTTAGATTTAGAGCAGGAAGTGTCCAGTCATGAAGAAGAGGACAGACTGTTAAGAGAAGAAGTAACAGAAGAAGAAATTGCTGATATTGTTGCCAGATGGACTGGTATTCCAGTAGACCGCTTAATGGAAGGGGAAAGACAGAAACTTCTTAGGCTTGAAGAGATTTTAAGTGAGCGGGTGGTCGGTCAAAATGAGGCTGTTTTAGCTGTGAGTGAAGCAGTGCTTCGGGCAAGAGCAGGGATAAAGGACCCAAACAGACCAATTGGATCATTTATCTTTATGGGTCCAACAGGAGTCGGAAAAACGGAGCTTGCTAAAACGCTGGCACAAACCTTGTTTGACAGTGAAAACCAAATGATTCGAATCGATATGTCTGAGTACATGGAAAAACATGCCGTAGCCCGTTTGATCGGCGCACCTCCAGGATATGTGGGATATGAAGAAGGCGGTCAGCTGACTGAAGCTGTAAGAAGAAAACCATACTCGGTCATTTTACTGGATGAAATTGAAAAAGCGCATCCTGAAGTTTTTAATATTTTACTTCAAATGCTTGATGATGGACGAATCACAGATTCAAAGGGAAGAACGGTTGATTTTAGAAACACGATCATCATTATGACTTCTAATATAGGCTCATCTCACATGATCAATAAATCACCTAATGAAGATGAAGAAGTAAAAAATAAAGTCCTGACTGAACTAAGAAAGCATTTCCGGCCGGAGCTGCTGAATCGGATTGACGATATTGTCCTGTTTAATCCATTAGGTCAAAGTCAGATGATCAGCATCGTTAAAAAGCTGGTGCAGGAAGTAAGCAGCCGTCTCTCCCAGCAGCATATCGACCTTGCTGTTTCAGAAAATGTAGCATCATTTATTGCGGATACCGCTTATGATCCTTCATTTGGAGCCCGTCCGTTAAAAAGGTATATCCAAAAAGAAATCGAAACCTTGCTTGCTAAAGAGTTGATAAAGGGAACGATCAAGCCGCATCAAAAAGTCAGGCTTGAGCTTGAAGGCAACAGGATAATTATAGAGTAAAAAGACCGGGAGTCTCCAGTAGCCGTCATCTCCTGCTGGAGTCGGCCCCCTCCGTTTTGCCAGCCTAAACAAATGCGGGTTATTTTGACACTATTTTGAGTTTGTTATACCAACCTCAAAATAAATTAAAAAAAGATCCCTCAATAGGGATCTTTTTTTAATGCTGCTCAGTATGAGGCTTCGGAATAATCGTTCCAATCACAAAAAGTGCAGCTGTTGTAACAACAGCCAGAATAGTCGCCGTCATAAATTCATACTCGGCGCCATTCATTGAACTTACTACATACGTTGCCATGTGGATTAAAAGAAATGTCCAGATAAAGGTCCATAGATATGACATAAACGTCACCTCATTTCGTCAATATGTATCGCTTTCATTTAAATATAAGCTTTCTCTTAATAGTACCATAATACACAGTGAAATAAATGACAATCTGGTGAAAAAGCAGGTTATAAATGCTTAGATGGAAAAATCCTTCATTTTGCGATAAAATAAATCTGGAACGAGTAAGAGTATGGATTATAATGATCATGAAGGAGTGGAGAACATGTCGAATGATAAAACGATGGAATTTATGCAGATTGCAATGAAGTATCTTCCTGAAGCAAAAGAAAGAATGGAACAGGCAGGAATCGAAGTGTCTGTTGAATCTTTGCAGCCTTTCATGGGATTATTCGCAAAAGCAATGAATGATGCTTATGAACTTGGAAAAAACGAAGCTAAACAGAATAAATAAATGAAAAGCCAGCTGCAACTTGAAGTCCTGTTAGATCGGTAATGGACAACTTCATTTGCAGCTGGCTTTTTTAATTTAAGCAAACAAGATTAAACTTCATTTAAATCTAATTGGAGATGCAGGGTTCTTGAAAAAATTCAGAAAGTGATATATTATTAGGACCAAGTCATAATAATAGATAATATACATGAAATTAATGAGCGAATCCAATAGAAAGAAGGAATGAAAATGCGTGCAGGTGCTTGGGGAGTAGGCAGATACGTACCAGATCGTGTAGTGACCAATTTTGATTTAGAAAAAAAGATGGATACATCAGATGAATGGATACGTACAAGAACCGGAATTGAGGAAAGAAGATTTGCAGATGATGACGTAGATACATCTCATATGGCATACTTGGCATCGGTTAAAGCATTGGAAAATGCAAATGTTAAGGGTGAGGACCTGGATATGATTTTAGTCGCGACGGTAACACCTGATCAGCCATTTCCATCAGTAGCATGCATGCTTCAGGAACAGCTCGGAGCAAAAAAAGCGGCGGCTATGGATCTTTCAGCTGCTTGCGCCGGCTTTATGTATGGGATGGTTACCGCCAAGCAATTCATTGAAAACGGCGGGTATAAGCATGTCCTGGTCGTGGGAGTTGAAAAGTTAACCAAAATCACGAACTGGGATGATCGCAACACAGCTGTTTTGTTTGGAGATGGCGCCGGTGCTATGGTACTGGGTCCAGTAGATCCGGACAAGGGAATTCTCTCCTTTGAGCTCGGAGCAGACGGTTCAGGTGGAGATCACCTTTACCAGGGTGCGGACGGTCTTGTCATGAACGGCCGGGAAGTATTTAAATTCGCTGTTCGTCAAATGGGAGAATCCTCTATAAATGTGTTGGATAAAGCAGGCCTTTCTAAGGAAGACGTAGATTATTTAATTCCTCATCAGGCGAATATACGTATTATGGAAGCTGCCAGACAGCGTTTGGAGCTGCCTGTTGAAAAAATGTCTAAAACAGTTAATAAGTATGGAAATACATCAGCAGCATCCATTCCAATCTCTCTTGTTGAAGATCTTGAAAACGGAAAGATCAAAGATAACGATCTTCTTGTCATGGTAGGATTCGGAGGCGGTCTGACTTGGGGAGCAATTGCGATCCGCTGGGGAAAATAATACAATTAGAATATAAAAAAACATAAAAGATTGATTGAGGAGTTGACAATATATGTCTAAGCGTCGAGTGGTAGTCACTGGATTGGGAATGGTTTCTCCTGTTGGAAACAACGTTGAAACATCATGGAATAATATTAAAAATGGTCAATCAGGCATAGGAGAACTAACAAGATTAAACAAAGACGATTTTCCTGCTACAGCTGTTGGAGAATTAAAAGACTTTAATATTGAAGACTACATGGAGAAAAAAGAAGCCCGTAAAATGGATCGATTTACTCATTACGCGGTCGTGTCTTCGCAGATGGCCGTAAAGGATGCTAATCTGGAGATTAATGATTCAAATGCAAACCGTATTGGTGTATGGATCGGATCCGGAATAGGCGGAATGGAAACATTTGAAAAACAATTCGAAACATTTTTAAACAGAGGGTATAGAAGAGTAAGTCCGTTTTTTGTTCCTATGATGATTCCTGATATGGCAGCGGGGCAGGTGTCCATTGCACTTGGAGCAAAAGGGATGAACTCGTGTACAGTTACTGCCTGTGCAAGCGGAACGAACTCCATTGGGGATGCTTTTAAAGTAATCCAGCGTGGTGATGCAGATGCAATGATTACGGGAGGAGCAGAAGCACCGATATCCCAGATGGCGATGGCCGGTTTTGTCGCTAATACAGCGCTGACGCTGAACAAAGACGTAACGAAAGCCAGCCGCCCATTTGATAAAGAACGGGACGGATTTGTAATGGGTGAAGGCGCCGGTATTTTAGTGCTTGAAGAATTAGAGCATGCACTTGCCCGCAACGCACCTATTTATGCTGAAATTGTCGGCTACGGCTCCACGGGGGATGCATATCATATTACAGCACCATCACCAGGAGGAGAAGGCGGCGTCCGGGCAATGCAGCAGGCGCTGGATGATGCAGGGCTTAAACCGGGTGAAATCGGTTATATTAATGCTCATGGTACAAGCACTCCGTACAACGACAAATATGAAACCATGGCCATTAAAGAAGTGTTTTCAGATCATGCGAAAAAACTTGCCGTCAGCTCAACTAAATCCATGACAGGCCATTTACTGGGAGCAGCTGGAGGAGTGGAAGCCATTTTTACCGTTCTAGCGCTTAAAGACAAAATACTTCCTCCTACCATAAATTTAGAAAATCCTGATCCGGAATGCGATCTGGATTATGTAGCAAATGCCTCCCGAAAAGCAGATGTTAAGGCAGCTATCAGTAATTCACTGGGCTTTGGCGGACATAATGCCACAATCGTTTTTAAATCGTACGAGCAAGTTTAAGTTGGTGTAACTAAGAAAATATTTTGATCATGCTCGTTTATACAGAAGACAAAGAGAAGGCTGCCAAGCCGCAATGGGTCTCGGATTACAAAACAGCACCGTGCGCCTTTCTCAATTCAGGAATCTTTAAAACAAAAATCTATATTATGCATAAGTAACAGGTAATAATAGTCTGTCAACAAAATTTTGAAAATGACTATTTATTAATCAATAGTATGATGACGGTTTGAGTATTTTCAGGGTAAGAACCTGGAAATGTCTAGTCCACACTGCGTAAAGCATCTGCTTAAACGCAGTTCTCAGTTGAAATAGGCTGAGACGTAATTGAATAAATTTAAGAAATGACCAAGTATCTACTGTGAAGTAAGAGGTGAGAGGAGCGGAAGGTGGCGACTCCTGCAGGATATGACGGCAAGCTGAGAAGGGATCAGCGCCGTTCCTGCGGAAAGCGTCCGCCTGAAGCGCAGCGAACCGGTCAAAGAGGCTGAGACACTTTTTTGTCCCAGCCTCTTTTTTCTTTTGGAGATTTATTGTTTTCCCACAATTATGCATTTAAGTAAAAGACATCGTCAAAATCACTCATCGCAATGGTTCTTTCAATCATTATTTTGATATTTCCCAAGTTGTTGTTGTATATTAATTCACTTTATCGTAATATAATACAATCCTATTAATATATGCTTGATTAAATAGTAATATACCTTACTAAAACTTAACGATTAGAAGATTAATATTTTTTTTATAAATTTTCGACACGTGTAAAACCAGGTATATCAAGGGAATTTGGGAAAATTAGAAATTAATTTTTAGAAAATTTGAAAAAATAAGTTGAAAATGTAATCTATTTGTAATAGTATTTTATACAAATAATATAAATTGATTGAAAATAAGAAATATTAGAGGTGTTCAGATGGCTAGACAATTATCAGGACAAAAGGAAACACCACTTCTTGAAGTAAAGGACCTTCAAACAGGGTTTAAAATCGGCAAAGATTATTACAATGCTGTTGAAAAGGTTTCTTTCAAAGTCGACAGAAGTAAAATTGTCGGAATAGTCGGTGAGTCAGGCTGTGGTAAAAGTGTCATGTCCTTGTCCATAATGCAGCTTTTGCCGCAGGGAATTGGAAAAGTCCGTGGCGGCGAAATAACATTTGAAGGCAGAAATATTGAAAAGCTTTCAGAACGGGAAATGAATAAAATTCGGGGAAAAGATATATCAATGATCTTCCAGGAACCGATGACTGCTTTAAATCCGGTTTTCACAATTGGATATCAACTAAACGAAGTCCTGTTAAATCACGAAAACATAAATAAAAAAGAAGCCAGACAAAAAAGTATTGCCCTACTGAAAAGTGTCGGGATTCCACGTCCCGAAAAAATAGTTGATGAGTATCCACACCAGTTGTCCGGCGGAATGCGGCAAAGAGTCATGATATCCATGGCGATAGCCTGCCAGCCAAAACTATTGATAGCTGATGAGCCTACAACCGCACTCGATGTAACCGTTCAGGCTCAAATACTGGAACTCTTGAAAGACATACAAAAAGTAAATGATATGTCCATCATCATGATTACGCATGATTTGGGAGTCGTTTCAGAGATTTGCGACGAAGTAATCGTTATGTATGCAGGAAAAATCGTAGAACGTACAGATGTCGTTAAACTATTTGAAGAGCCGAAGCATCCATATACCCAGCTATTAATGGGAGCCATTCCTAAAATGGACGAAAAGAAAGATGTGCTGGACACAATCGAAGGTCTGGTGCCATCTATAAAAGACATGCCTCAGGTAGGCTGCCGGTTTGCTAATCGGTGCCCAAAAGCCATGCCGGAATGCATTACTGTAACGCCGCAGCTTCTCGAAGACGATGTTGATCATGAAGTAGCCTGCTTGCTTTATGAAAACAGCAAGCCTTTGGAAAGGGTAGGTGGAAGATGAACAAGGTAGAGACAAAAAAGGGGTCAGTTCAGGAAAAGGGATTAGAGAAAGAAACCTTGCTTGATATACAAAACCTGAAAACCTATTATCCGGTTAAAGGCGGGTTTTTAAAACGGACGGTCGCTCATGTAAAGGCTGTAGATGATTTATCCTTTCAGATAAAAAAGGGAGAAACACTCGGTTTAGTTGGAGAGTCCGGCTGCGGAAAATCCACTACAGGAAGAACCATCCTTCGTCTATTAAAGCCTACTGAAGGAAAAATTTTATTTGAAGGCAAAGATATTACGAATATAAGTGGCTCTCAGCTGCGAAAAGCGCGAAAGGATTTTCAAATGGTCTTCCAGGATCCTTATGCTTCCCTGAATCCCACACAAAGTGTCGGTGACATCGTTTCTGAGCCCCTGAAAAATTTTAAAAAAATGAGTAAAAATGAATTAAAAGAAGAAGTGCTCGATCTTCTTTCCAGAGTGGGTCTTCCACCAGAGGCCTATCATAAATACGGTCACGAATTCTCTGGCGGTCAAAGACAGCGGATCGGCATTGCAAGGGCACTTGCATTAAAACCAAAGCTGATTATCGCAGATGAACCGGTTTCTGCACTAGATGTGTCGGTACAGTCTCAAGTTTTAAATCTCTTAAAAGAATTGCAGGGAGAATTTGACCTTACTTACTTATTTATTGCCCATGATTTAAGTGTTGTTAAACATATGAGTGACAGAATAGGCGTCATGTATCTGGGAAATCTGGTTGAAATTGCGACGAACGAAAGTCTATATGCAGAACCTTTGCATCCATATACTCAAGCGCTAATTTCTGCTATTCCTGAAACAGATCCAAGCAAAAGAAAGAATCGAATTGTTCTTCAAGGGGATGTACCGAGTCCCCAAAACCCGCCAAGCGGCTGTCCTTTTCATACCAGGTGTCCTATGGCGAAAGAAGAGTGCTCGAAAATCAAGCCTGCTTTAAAGGAGGTGAAACCTGGTCACCACGTAGCGTGTATTCTCTATTAAACTTGAAAACAATTTGGGGGGAACAGAATGAAAAAGAAGTCATTACAATTATTGATGATTATGCTATTGATCCTATCTGCTTTTCTGGCAGCGTGCAGCTCTGACAGCTCATCGGAAAACGAAAATGAAACAGGCGGAGAAACATCAGACGGGGAAGAGGGATCTGAAGAAGGTGCTTCTGGCGGTACGTTAACATACGGTTTTGAATCAGCTCCGGAGGGATTATTCAATCCTGCGTTTTACGGAATTGTAACAGATGCAGATGTTATCGATCTTTTCGATGAAGCTCTATTCACATACGATGAAAATCTTCAGCCTGAGCCGGGGATTGCTTCATGGGAAACGGAAGATAACAAAGTATTCACGTTTACATTTGAGCAGGGAGTAATGTGGCACGATGGTGTTGAACTAACAGTAGAAGACTGGGTGTTCGCACTTGAAACGATTGCTCACCCTGACTACGATGGATCACGCTATGCCAACGTACAGACAATTGAAGGAGCACCTGCATTCCGCGAAGGCGAAGCAGACAGCATTTCAGGTCTTAATGTTGTAGATGAATATACGCTTGAAATCACATTTGACGAAGCGCGTGTTAATAACCTTGTAAACGTATGGTCTTATCCAATGTCACGTGCTCAGTTCGAAGGAATTGAAGTAGCGGATATGTCAGCTTCAGAGCAAGTGCGTCAAAATCCGGTAGGACTTGGTGCTTTCAAGGTTGATAACATTGTACCAGGTGAATCAATTGAACTTGTAAAATTTGAAGATTACTGGAGAGGCGAGCCTAAGCTTGACGGCATTAACATCCGCGTCCTTGACAGTTCAACTGTTGTTGGTGCTCTAGGTCAGGGAGACATCGATATGATTTCACTTGCACCGGTTAATGGTGAAGAAGTGGAAGCATTGGATAATGTAGAAGTTATTACATATCCTGGTCTTTCTTATTACTATGTTGGATTCAAACTAGGAACATTTAATTCTGAAACAAATGAAATTACGGAAGACAAAGAGAAATATGCTGATTTAAATCTTCGTAAAGCAATGGCACATGCTATTAACCGTCAGGAATGGATTGATGCATTCTTCTTCGGTTATGGATCACCTGTAGATGGACCAGTGCCATCAAGTCACTGGATCGCTGCTGATTCAGCAGATCTTTCTACTTATGAATATGATCCTGAAAAAGCAAAAGAGCTTCTTGCTGAAGCAGGTTATGAAGATGTTAATGGAGACGGTTTTGTAGAGGATCCAAATGGTGATGAGTTTATTGCGAAGTTCTCTCACTATCAAACAACAAACCCGACTTTCGAAACGCGTGCACAGGCTATCGTTCAGTACTGGCAGGAAGTTGGTATCCAGGCAGAAGTTGAAATGACAGAAGTTAACCTTTATTACGATATGGTAGAAAAAGATGATCCTGCAATTGAAACATTCTTTGGCGGATGGTCTACTGGTGCTGATCCGGATCCAACAGGACTTTGGGGATCTGACCAGATCTGGAACTACCCTCGTTACAAAAATGAAGAATCAGACAAGCTACTTGCAGATGCTCTAAATATTGAGGTTGTAGGTGATGATGAAGAAGCTCGTGCGGAGATCTATAAAGAGTGGCAGCAGCTTATCTCTGAAGATGTTCCAATGATTTTTATTGCTGAACTTCAGGAAATTGCAGCACTAAGCAGCCGCGTAGACAATGTAACGTATGATGTATCAGGACCAAACCTTCCTTACGAATGGTCTGTAACGGAATAATAAAGCAGTATATGTTAGATAAGGAGAATATTTATGCTAAAGTATACAATTCGCCGTATCATCGGTATGATTCCAATGCTTCTCCTTATCTCCATTGTAGTGTTTCTCCTGGCGAAAGCGATGCCGGGAGATTCTCTCTCTGGAGAAATTGATCCAAACAATACAAATCCAGAGTACATAGCAGAAATGCGAGAAAGATTAGGGTATAATGATCCGCTTCCTGTTCAGTACTTTGATTGGATCAAGGGGTTTGTACAAGGTGATTTTGGGAAATCAACACGATATAAAATGCCAGTATCTGATTTGATTATGGAAAGAATACCTAATACCGTATTCTTAGGGGTTTCTTCTCTGTTAATAACGTATATCTTAGCTTTTTCAATGGGGATTTTTGCTGGTCGAAAGCCTTATACAATTGGAGATCATGTAATTGGAGGTTTAAACTATCTCGGATTAGCTATTCCCTCCTTTATTGCTGGTGTATTTGCAATCTATATTTTCTCTTTTAATTTAGGGTGGACTCCTTATGCAGGCTCTGTAGAAGTTGGGCTTCAGGAGGGTACCTTAGAATATTGGATCAGCAGAATTCATCATGTGATTATGCCTGCATTTGTTCTTGGGGCGCTGGCTACTGCAAGCTATACGCAATTTTTGCGTAATGATATTATAGAAAACAGCCGAAAAGACTTTGTACGGACTGCGCGTGCGAAAGGTACTGCAACGACTAAAATCTATAACGTTCATATATTGCGTAACTCGATCATTCCATTAATCACATTTCTTGGCTTTGATATAGCAACCATCATTAGTGGAGCAATTATTACAGAAACCATTTTTACCTATCCTGGTATAGGGCAGCTGTTCTTAAACTCTGTAACGACTAATGATTATCCTACTATGATGGCGATCACGATGCTGTTATCTTTATTGACATTAGTCGGAAATTTAATTGCCGATATTTTATATGGTGTTGTTGATCCAAGAATTCGTCTAGATTAATGAAGGAGGAGTACCAATGGTGAACGTAACCACAAATGCAGTAAAGCAACAGGAAAAGCCCATTAATATGTCTCCTTTTGCGATTGCCAGACGAAAGTTTCTTCGCAATAAACTGGCAATGGTGAGTAGTTTCTTCCTCTTGGCAGTTGTTATCGTATCCGTTCTTGCACCATATATTACAACACAGGATATAACGAAGGTTAATATAGGATCGATGTCATTAGAACCAGGCGGAGAACATGTTTTAGGAACTGACAAGTCAGGAAGGGATGTTTTTACACGATTATTGTACGGTGGCAGAATATCGCTTCTCGTAGGGGTAACGTGCACATTTTTAGTTATTCTTTTTGGTACCGTCGTCGGCTCTATCGCAGGCTTCTACGGAGGTTTTGTGGACGGGTTATTAATGAGATTCACTGACTTTGTTTTGAATTTTCCTTTTTTGGTTTTTGTTATTGTACTAAACACAATTTTATTCGGGCTCGTAAATGGTCTGTGGGTATTAATAGGTGTCATCAGCCTGCTTAGCTGGGGTGGTGTCGCCAGGATTGTTAGAAGTAAGATTCTGGCCGAAAAAGAAAATGAGTATATACTGGCTGCAATTTCAATTGGCTGTAAGCCTTCAAAAGTAATTGTTAAGCATTTGCTGCCCAATGTACTTTCAACAATTATTGTGCAAGCTACTGTAACATTTGCCACCTTAATTGTTGCAGAATCTGCACTTGGATTCTTAGGCTTTGGTGTACCGCAGTCGATCCCGAGCTGGGGTAATATGTTGTCAGCATCCCAGGAAGCGGATGTCTTAAGAGATAAGCCATGGATCTGGATGCCGCCTGCTATTATATTGACGATTACGATCTTATCAATTAATTTCATCGGTGAAGGATTAAAAGATGCATTTAATCCAAAGTCGAATCGTTAAAAAAATCACTGTCCAAAAGGACAGTGATTTTTAAAGTTAATTATTTACAAAATATTGAAAAAAATTTCATATTGAAATCTGAAAATAGTTTTTGAAACCTCATCCTTGCATAACTGCGACGCTTTAACGGGATAAAATGTAAGTAATTGTAAACATATAAATTATGACTTATTCATGAAACTTAAACAAGTTTACTATTTAAAGATAATAAAATAATAATCCTATTCCCATGCTTCCAATCAAAATTAAACCACTTTGTAATATAGGTGCCGCGGGAACGATCGAAATAGCATCCGAAAGGCTTCTCATTTCTTCTGCTTCCTCTTTTGACATTGGTTTTGAAAAAGAAAAAATTCTTCGAAAGCTGTTAGATACAATATCAAACAGCCCAGAGCTTAGTACATAGACACTTAAGGAAACAAATAAATACATCCCGCCTACAAAAAATGTTGCATTTATGAAGGTTTCCAGATTTAATTCTCTATAATATAGCAGGATAATCAACAGGCTGATCGCGTAGCCGATTAACAGGTACACAGGTATTATTTTCTTCAATTGCCAACACTCCTTTAACGTCTTGCTCCTGTTTATTCTAATCGCTATGAACGGAGTATACAAATAAAATTAATAACTGAATCTTCACCAATATCTAATTAAACATTAAAATCTTTACAAAACGATTAATACACCCTATTAATATAGTAAAACAGTATTAAAATTAAAAAATTCTTAACTTTTTTTACAAAACGTATGTACAAATATAAAAAAAAAAGTATAATTAACCTTGTAACTATTTTCTGATAATTTAAGGGAGGTCACGAAAGAATGAAAAAGTATTCACTGCTTTTAGTACTTATGCTTGCACTCAGCGTGTTCTTGACAGCATGTTATGGGGGAGATAACGCTGACGAGGGCTCTGACGACGCTGCTGGCGACGACAATGCTGCAGAAGAAACTGAATCAGATGCACCACAGGAGCTTCGAGTTATTGAAACATCTGCGATTCCTGCAATGGACACGATGCTTGCATCAGATACGATCAGTTTCACAACGATGAACAATGTTATGGAAGGTCTTTTCCGCTTAAATGCAGATCAGGAAGCTGTTCCTGCACTTGCTGATGGAGAGCCTGAAGTAAGCGAAGATGGTACTGTTTATACTTTTACTATTAAAGAAGATGCAGTCTGGTCAAATGGAGAGCCTGTAACAGCAGATGATTTCGTATTTGCATGGCAGCGCGCACTTGATCCGGATGGCGGGTCAAGCTATGGTCCTTACTTAATGGAAGGCAAAATTTCAGGAGCTTCTGCAGTATTCAACGACGGTGCTGATCCAAGTGAGCTTGGAGCGGTTGCGGTAGATGAAAAAACATTGGAAGTAACACTTGAAAAGCCAATTTCATATTTTACGTCACTAATGGCATTCCCTACATTCTACCCTCAAAATCAAGCATTCGTTGAAGAGCAGGGTGAAGATTTCGCTACAAATGCAGCGACACTTCTTTACAACGGTCCTTTCGTTCTAGATAACTGGGATGGAAGCACAGACGGAGAATGGACATACGCGAAAAACGAAGAGTACTGGGATGCTGAAAATGTATCTCTAGAAAAAGTTACATTTAATGAAGTAAAAGATCCTCAGACAGCTGTAAACTCTTATGAGTCAGGTGAAGTTGATATTACAAGTAAACTTTCATCCGCTCTAGTTCCACAATATGAAGGAGATCCTAATCTTGTAACATGGTTAGAGCCTACAATCTTCTGGGTGAAAATGAACCAGACGAATGAAGCACTTCAAAATGTAAACATCCGTAAAGCACTTGCAATGTCAATAGACAAGCAGGCTTTAACAGATAATATCTTAAATAACGGATCAATCCCGGCTAATTATGCTGTACCTAAAGAATTCGTTACAAACCCTGATACAGATGCAGACTTCCGTGAAGCCAATGGAGATATGCTTGAGTATGATGTTGAAGCTGCGAAGGAATTCTGGGCTACTGGTCTAGAAGAGCTTGGTACGGACACTGTAGAACTTCGCTACCTTGGTGGAGACACTGATACAGCGAAACTTACAGATGAGTATATTGCAGAACAGCTTGAATCAAATCTTGAAGGATTAACGATCAACCTTGAAAGTGTACCTTTCAGCGTCCGTCTTGAGCGTGACGAAAGCCTTGATTATGACCTTCAGTTTGCAGGCTGGGGACCAGATTATCTTGACCCGATTTCTTTCTCAGATCTATGGATTACAGATGGTGGAAATAATAATATGGCATTCTCAAGCGAAGAATATGACAAACTTCTAAAAGATGCTGAGTCAACTTTCGCTAATGAGCCAGCCAAGCGTTTTGAAGCATTGCAGCAAGCGGAAAAAGTACTTCTTGAAGAAGAAGCTGCGATTATCCCAATCTATCAGCGTCAAGCTAACATTCTTGTTAACGAAAAAGTAAGTGATTTCACTTATCACTTCGTTGGACCAGAGTACAGCTTTTTCCCAATCTCAATTAGTGAATAATAGAACTGAATAGTTTTAGATTTGCTAACTTTAAAGAGTTAAAAGAGAGTATATTTTATATACTCTCTTTTACTCTGTACAAGAGATGTCAGAAGATGTCGAATTGTTTAAATTCTTAAATGGAGGTGTCCCTAGTGGGGAAATATCTTTTACAGCGTATCTTGTTTATGCTGCTTACTCTGTTCATTATTATTTCACTGACTTTTTTCTTAATGAAGCTGATTCCAGGATCGCCGTTTGCAGCGGCTGCTAAGCTTACAGAATCGCAGCGGGCAATCATGGAAGCGAAGTACGGTCTGGATCAGCCTTTGCCTGTTCAGTATTTCAGGTATATGGCAAATGTTATTCAAGGTGATTTAGGTGTTTCGTTTCAATTCAGCAATACACCTGTAACGGATTTAATCGCCGGAAGAATCGGTCCATCAGCAGTATTAGGACTGCAGGCTATGATTTTTGGAACCATTTTCGGTATATTCCTTGGAGTAATTGGAGCTCTAAGACAAAATACTTGGATAGACACTGGATCTACACTTGTTGCAGTTGTGGGTAAATCTATACCCTCGTTCGTTTTTGCAGCTCTATTACAATATTTTATCGCTGTAAAACTTGGATGGCTGCCTGTAGCATTCTGGAGAGGCTGGGAATATTCAATATTACCAACTATTGCCCTCTCGATCTTTCCAATTTCCATTGCTGCGAGGTTTATGAGAACAGAAATGATCGAAGTATTAAGTTCTGATTATATTGTTCTTGCAAGAGCCAAGGGGGCTAATTCATTTGAGGTAGCATTTAAACATGCATTAAGAAATGCGCTGATACCAGTCGTCACAGTACTTGGACCTTTAGCAGTAAGTTTAATGACAGGATCGCTGGTTGTTGAGAAGATATTTGCAGTGCCGGGTCTTGGTGAGCAATTTGTTACTTCAATTAACGTGCTGGATTATCCTGTCATTATGGGTACGACTATATTATTTGCAGCATTATTTATCTTTGTCGTTTTAGTTGTAGACGTTCTTTACAGTATAATTGATCCTCGTATCCGACTATCAGGAGGTGAAAACTGATGGCGAACCAATCAAACAAAAAGTTTCCGAAAGAAATGTTTGAAAAAGCACATTATGATGAATCATTGTCCGAGAAAATTGAAAAACCAAGCCTCAGTTTTTGGCAGGATGCCTGGCTTCGGGTTAAAAAGAATAAAGCTGCAATTGTAAGTATGGTTATATTGACATTGCTGCTCATTATGGCGCTTATTGGTCCATACTTAAGCGGACACCCAACCGGTCAAAATGTTAGTCACGCAAATTTACCGCCAAAAATTGAAGCCGTTTCAGATATTAGCTGGCTTCCATTTGATGGTACATTGACAAACCGGAATGGTGAGACACTTACTCCTTATGAGGATCGTCAGATTGAAGAATCCTATTGGTTTGGAACTGACAGTTTAGGACGCGATCTTTTTACCCGCCTTTGGGAGGGTGTACGGATTTCCTTATTAATTGCTTTTCTTGCAACTGCGATTGATATGGTAATCGGTGTATCGTATGGTGCGATTTCCGGCTACTTCGGAGGACGCGTAGATAACATCATGCAGCGTATTATTGAAATTCTGTCAGGTATACCAAACCTGGTTATCGTAATTTTATTAATCTTGATTTTAGAACCCGGAATATTATCCATTACACTTGCATTAGCTATAACCGGGTGGGTGACCATGGCGAGGGTTGTCAGAGGTCAGGTTTTGAAATTAAAGAATCAGGAGTTTGCTCTTGCATCGAAAACGCTTGGAGCAACTGACTTTAGGATTATCTACAAACATCTTATGCCTAACCTTGTAGGAGTTATAATCATTAATACAATGTTTACAATTCCAAGTGCGATTTTCTTTGAAGCATTTTTAAGCTTTATTGGTCTGGGGCTTCAGCCGCCTGATGCATCCCTGGGTACATTAATTGAAGAAGGATTTAAAGTGATTTTGCTTTATCCATATATGCTAATTGTTCCTGCAGTGGTAATAAGTTTATTAATGATTACATTTAATCTGCTCGCAGATGGATTACGAGATGCATTTGATCCAAAAATGAGAGACTAAAAGGCTGGTGAAAACGATGGAAAGTATTTTACAAGTTAAAAACCTGAATATTTCATTTAACACGTATGCTGGTGAAGTAAAAGCAATACGGGGAGTTGATTTTGACTTAAAAAAAGGGGAAACACTTGCGATCGTCGGCGAGTCCGGTTCTGGTAAATCAGTTACTACAAAGTCGATCATGCAGCTTCTTCCAAAGTCTAACTCCGAGATAAAGCAGGGCAGCGAAATCCTGTTTGATGGAAAGAATTTAGTAGACCTGTCAGATAAAGAAATGGAAAAAGTCAGAGGAAAAGATATATCGATGATCTTTCAGGATCCGATGACCTCTTTGAATCCAACGATGAAAATTGGGAAGCAGATTGCAGAGCCGCTAATAAAGCATCAGAAGTTTTCAAAGAAGCAGGCAATGGACCGTGCACTTGAGCTTTTGAAGCTTGTAGGTCTACCGCAGCCAGAGACGAGAATTCACCAATACCCCCACCAGTTTTCAGGTGGACAAAGACAGCGGATCGTTATTGCAGTGGCATTAGCATGCAACCCAAAGGTGCTGATTGCTGATGAGCCTACTACAGCACTAGACGTTACCATTCAGGCTCAGATTCTTGACTTGATGAAAAATCTGCAGAAAAAAATTGATACATCTATTATTTTTATTACGCATGATCTGGGAGTAGTAGCAAATGTTGCGGATCGCGTAGCAGTTATGTACGGGGGGAAAATAGTTGAAGTGGGTACAGTGGATGAAATTTTCTACAATCCCCAGCACCCGTACACATGGGGGTTAATCAGCTCAATGCCGAGTATAGATGCAGATGACGATGAGTTATTTGTAATCCCGGGGTCACCGCCGGATTTGCTGAATCCTCCAAAAGGCGACGCGTTTGCATTGCGTAACCGTTATGCAATGGCAATTGACCTCGAAGAAGAACCGCCAATGTTTAAGGTTTCTGATACCCATTATGCAGCAACTTGGCTGCTGCATCCCGATGCGCCAAAGGTTGAACCGCCGGAAGCTGTAAAAAGACGGCAGCATAAATTCACTGGGGGCAACCATACGGAAGGGGAAGTGTTCCAATGAGTGAAAAGTTACTGGAAATAAAAAACTTAAAATTGTTTTTTAATAAAGGAAAGAAAAACGAGGTTCGTGCAGTAAACGATATCAGCTTTGATATTTTTAAAGGAGAAACTCTTGGTTTAGTGGGAGAATCAGGGTGCGGGAAATCGACAACTGGACGGACGATCATCCGACTATACAATGCTACAGATGGTGAAGTGCTTTATAAAGGCGAAAATGTACATGACTCAAAAAGTAAATCAAAAACGCTGGAATTTAACAGAACGATGCAGATGATCTTCCAGGATCCATATGCATCTCTTAACCCTCGAATGAAAGTCAATGATATCATTGCTGAAGGAATAGATCTTCACGGTTTGGCTAAAACAAAGGAAGAGCGTTCTAAAATGGTATTTGATCTTTTAGAAACAGTAGGGTTGAATAGAGACCATGCAGGACGATATCCTCACGAATTTTCAGGTGGTCAGCGTCAGCGGATTGGAATTGCCCGTGCACTGGCTGTAGACCCTGAATTCATTATCGCGGATGAACCTATTTCTGCTCTGGATGTATCCATTCAGGCACAAGTAGTAAATTTACTGAAAAAGCTTCAGCGTGAAAAAGGATTAACATTCCTATTTATTGCACATGACCTTTCTATGGTAAAATATATCAGCGACCGGATTGGCGTAATGTATTATGGAAAACTGGTAGAACTTACAACCAGTGATGAGCTTTACCGAAACCCTCTTCATCCATATACAAAATCATTGCTTTCCTCGATTCCGTTTCCAGACCCTGAGCATGAACGGAATCGTGTAAGAATTTCATACGATCCTGCTGACCACAATTATGGAGAAAATGATGAGGTCAAGATGAGAGAAGTAACACCTGGACATTATGTTTTATGTTCTGAAAAAGAATTTAAAGAAATGGCTGACCATTCTTCAACTATAAAGAATGTTTGATTTAACAAAAAGAGGCTGGGACATAACTCATAAAAGTTTATAAAAAGAGATATATTTTTTTACTAGTAGTAGGTGAGCGGAGCGTAAGGCGGCGACTCCCTGCAGGATATGACGGCAAGCTGAGTCTTTACAGGACAAGGCCCTGAAAAGGCTCAGCGCCGTCCCTCCGGAAAGCGTCCGCCTGAAGCGAAGTGAACCGGTCGTAGAGCTTGAGACACTTTTGTCCCAAGCTCTTTTTTATGGGTTAATTTTTTAAAAAGATACATACAGTAGAAATAGGGAGAGCAGAGGTGATGAGATGATCAGGTTTTCTGTATACATTATAGGTTTATTTCTATTATGTATAGGGACCATTCATGGAGCCGTCTATCTTAATTTGATACCTTCCGGGTTTACTGTAAAAGAATATATTTTATTTATGCTTCAACATACTGAAACATATGGAATTCCGCTTGGTGCATTGTTAATACAATTGTCAGCCACACACAAAAAACTGACCGATTAACGGCCAGTTTTTTTTAGGTAGAGCAGTTTTAATCATTGAAAGGTAAACGGCTTTAACGTTTTATTTTTTTCTGCCCAGCCCCATTGCTTTTTCCATTTTGTACACCATTTTTCCAGCAGCCAGATTTGCTTTGGCCGCTCCTTCATCCAATAGTAAATCTAACTCTTTTGAGTCCATTAATTCATAGTATTTTTCCTGAATCGGCTTAATATGATTTACCACAACATCCGCAAGATCACTTTTAAAATCTCCGTACCCTCTGCCTGTGTAGATCGTTTCGATTTCTTCTACTGTTTTTCCTGATAAAATGGAATAAATAGAAAGAAGGTTAGAAACGCCTGGCTTGTTTTCCTTGTCATAACGGACAATTCCCTCAGAGTCTGTGACTGCACTTTTAATTTTCTTTGTGATTTGTCCGGGTTCATCCAGCATCGAAATATATGATTTTTGATTAGGGTCTGATTTACTCATCTTTTTTAGAGGGTCCTGAAGGGACATAATACGTGCACCAGTTTTTGGGATTCTTACCTCAGGAATCGTAAATATATCATTGAAACGTTTATTAAATCTTTCAGCAAGATCACGAGTCAGCTCCAAGTGCTGCTTTTGGTCTTCTCCCACAGGAACGAGGTCCGTTTTGTAAAGAAGAATATCCGCTGCCATTAATGGGGGATAAGTAAGCAAACCGGCTGAAACTCCGTCCTTTCCGGCAGATTTATCCTTGAACTGAGTCATTCTTTCCAGTTCACCGATATAAGAGACACATTGGAGCATCCAGCCTGCTTGAGCGTGCGCTGGGACTTCGGATTGAATAAATAGAGTTGAATGAGCAGGGTCTATACCGACTGCTGCGTACATTGCTGCAAGACTCTTGGTGTTTTTGCGAAGAGCCAGACGGTCCTGTGGCGAAGTAATAGCATGCTGATCCACTATGCAAAAATAACACGTATATTCATGCTGCAGTTCGACAAATTGCATCATAGCTCCAATATAATTACCCAAAGTAATAGTGCCGCTTGGCTGAATGCCTGAAAATATTGTCTTCATGAAACTCCTCCTATAATTACTAAAAATAAACACAAAAAAACCATTCATTCCTATTTATGAAGGGACGAATGGGACGTTTCCGCGGTGCCACCCTTAATTGCCGTCTGTAATGATACAAACCGGCCGCTTTATGGTTTTGTTAAACCGCTCTTTAACGCAGAGCGTACGCCATAAGCTACTTATTATGTTCACCGAGGAGCTCAGAAGTCCATTCAAAGCGTTATGTGCACCTGCTCCCACCACTGCCAGGCTCTCTAAGCCACGATGCGCTTTTACTACTCTTCTTCATTGCCAGATGTTCAGTTATTCATAATTATATAGCATGATTTCATCAAGAAGCAAGATTAATTTAAAGAGATGACATCTGCTAATTGGCTGAAATGTGTCTTTTGACAAGAATTTTAAATAAATAGTTCATTCTGCATTTCAATTGATTCCATAACTTGTTAGAATAAAGTAGTACATATACTGTACGGAAATAAGGTAGTGGGAGAGATACATAGTGACACTGAAACATGCAGCAGCATCAGTTGGTATAGCAGTTTTATTGACTCCGGCATTTATAAACTCAGTTCAGGCAGAGGAAACAGCTAAAAGCTCCGAGCATCATCATCGGGAATTAGTGCAGACAGTGAAAGAATTTCCTGATTCCATGCCGAGATTTGTTTATGATTCCGGCTTAACATTTGAGTATCCGGACGCGGTGAGGGGCATTTATGTGACCGGTCATTCTGCAGGAGGAGAACGATTTAATTCACTTGTAGAGCTTATGAATACGACAGATTTAAATGCCATGGTAATCGATGTTAAAGATGATTTTGGAAATTTAACGTACAAACCGGAAGAAGGTTCGACATTTTCAGATATTGGAAATACGTACATTGATGATCCTCGTGCAATGCTGGAAGTACTTGAAGAAAATGCAATTTACCCGATTGCTAGAGTCGTAGTTTTCAAAGATACTGTCCTGGCTGAAAAAAGACCGGAACTTTCCTTTAAAGAAAACGGCCAGGTTTGGAAAAATGGCAGAGGAGAATCCTTTGTGAACCCATTTCTGAAAGAAGTATGGGATTATAATGTTCAAATTGCGATCGAAGCAGCCAAGATGGGATTTAAAGAAATTCAATTTGATTATGTTCGTTTTCCAGAGGGATTTGAAACACGTGATGATTCTTTAGAGTATGACTTAGGAGAATATGCTAAAAATTCTGATGATGGAATCAATTATCGTGTAGATGCTGTAACTGATTTTGTTGAGTATGCTTCAGAGCAGCTTAAAGACTATGATGTAGATGTTTCAGTCGATATCTTTGGGTATTCAGCAACATTGGAAGAGGCACCGGGAATTGGTCAGAATTTTAATCGTATTTCTGAGCATGTGGATGTTATTTCCTCTATGATTTATCCGAGTCACTGGACGGCATACTTTGGTATTGATAAGCCGGATCTAGAGCCTTATAATCTTGTAAATGAATATTCAAAAGTAGAAAATGAAAAATTAGCTGAATTGGATGAGCGCCCTATTTCAAGACCATGGCTCCAGGATTTCACTGCGTCATATCTCGGCTCAGGTAATTACATGGAATATGGTGCAGCTGAAGTACAGGCTCAAATACAAGCTCTCTATGACAACGACATCAACGAATTTCTTCTATGGAATGCAGGGAATACCTACACTGAAGGTGTAGATTATTTACCTGAATAAGACTGCCTGATAAACTGAGAAACAATGTTGGGACATAACTCAAAAATTGTTCTAAAATGAGGCGAAATAAATTAAATAGTATGAGGTGAGCGTAGCGGAAGGCGGCGACTCCCTGCAGGACATAAAGGCAAGGTGGGACATTAACGGGCAAGGCCCTGAAAATGCTCAGCGCCGTCCCTGCTGAAAGAATCCGCCTGAAGCGCAGTGAACCGGTCGGTGAGCTTGAGACACTTGGTCTCAGGCTTTTTTTTATAAACATAGTTTATCGATGGTTAACAGACCAGGGAGATCTAATAAAACGGATAGGAAAAGCTTTGTCCGTTTATTCTAGTTTACATATTTCGATTTAGGGTAAATAACAAAAGATGTGAAAATACATCTACATAATCCCCTGAAAAACCTCACACACTATACCATCTGAACTGCCGCAAAAAATAAAGTAAAAGGAGAATGATTATGCATTGGTATGAAAAATTAAATGAATATTTTCCGGTTCAGGAAATGAAATCGAAAGAACATATGGAAGCACTCCTAAAAGAGCGGAGTGACATCTATAAAAAAGATGAAGGTCCCAAACATGTTTTAATGTATGTGGAAACGGATTCTTTTACGTTTATAGATTACTTATTTGTTTCCAAAGATGCCAGAGGGGAAGGGCTTGGGCATAAGCTGATCCAAAAATTAAAAGCGAAAAACAAACCGATTATTCTTGAAGTGGAACCTGTTGACTATGAGGACACTGACACAGAAAAAAGACTTCGCTTTTATAAAAGAGAAGGCTTTGATCATGCAACCTCAATAGGATATAAAAGAAGATCCCTCGCAACGAAGGAAATCAACCCGATGGAAATTTTATTTTGGTCTCCGGGAAATGAAAGTGAAGAAGTTATTTTTAATGCCATGAAAAAAACGTACGAAATGATCCATACCTACAAAGATAATACTTTTTATGGCGACACTTATGAACCGGTTGACAATGTGCTGAAACGGGATGAAAAAAACGATCGTAATGTTTTGGAAGGGCTGTAATATTTTCAATCAGCATTTCTAAATGAGAATCAATCTGAAGAAATTTTAGAAATCTGGTTTATCCTTGACAAAACAGGGAATAGTAAAATTAGGACAAGAAGTTATGATTAAAGACATTCAATCTTAAGAATATGACAATTTCGTTAAAACTCTATTCATTTGAATAGGAATACTGTATAATAAATTTATAATATCTTTTTAAAACAATTTTAATTTAGCTGTTTTAAATAAAGATGTTACTTAAACAATCTTTTACTATATAAGGGAGTGTGAATGGTTCATGGTAACTTTGTTCACGTCACCTAGCTGCACATCTTGTAGAAAAGCCAAGGCTTGGTTAGAAGAGCATGATATTCCATATACGGAAAGAAATATTTTTTCTGAGCCTCTAAGCATAGAAGAAATTAAAGAAGTTCTTCGAATGACTGAAGACGGCACGGATGAAATCATTTCAACCAGATCTAAGATTTTTCAAAAACTCGATGTGGATCTAGATTCTTTACCTCTTCAAGATTTATTTGAGTTAATTCAGGAAAATCCGGGTTTATTAAGACGACCAATTATTATGGATGAGAAAAGACTTCAGGTCGGCTATAATGAAGACGAAATTCGACGTTTTTTACCACGGAAAGTGCGAACGTATCAGCTTCTTGAAGCGCAAAAAATGGTTAATTAATAATAACGACCATAAGACTTGTCCTTTGATTTTACAGGGATAAGTCTTTTTTTACGTCATTTTTTATGAAGAGAAATAAATTCCAGTATGCGAATAGAGCTTACTTTAATCCAGTGGACGGCATAAGTGTCAGGAAGTAAAGTTACATAATCGCTTTGCTTGAATTTAGTCACTGAATAGTCTACACTCTAGGAACAATAGGTTCTTACATCATGTTTAAATAAATGGACTGAATATGATTTCCCTTTACGGTCTATTTATCATACAATAATATAGAAAGATCACCCTATCGTTAAAAAAGTTGCGAATCAGACCTAGAATTAAGGGGGGATTCCCTTCATCCAACATACAGGAAGGGAGAGTTAAATGATGGAAATAGAACGCATTAACGACCACACCGTAAAGTTTTACATTTCTTATGGCGATATTGAAGATAGAGGATTTGACCGCGAAGAAATCTGGTACAATCGAGATAAAAGTGAAGAACTCTTCTGGGAAATGATGGATGAAGTGCATCAAGAGGAAGATTTTGCAATCGAAGGTCCTTTGTGGATACAGGTTCAGGCGCTAGAAAAAGGTTTGGAGATTCTTGTCACAAAAGCGCAGGTAACAAAAGATGGACAACGTTTTGAATTGCCAATTCCAGAAGATAAACAAAAAGATGGTTCTGTAAGTGATCAGATTGAAGAATATTTAGAAGAGCATTTCGACATGGATGATAATGAAGAAGATGATATTTTGGATTTTACAATGAAATTCAAAGATTTTGAAGATCTTATATCACTATCAAAACGCTTTGACCATGAGCAGTTAATAACAAAATTATATTCGTTTGAAAATGTATATTATTTATTCGTTGAATTTGAAGAAGATCTTTTTGAAGAAAACGATATTGAAAATATACTCAGTCTTCTGCTTGAGTACGGAGTAGAAACACAAATAACTGTTCATCGTCTTGAAGAGTATGGCAAAGCTGTAATGAATGAAAAAGTCTTTTCAAATGTTCGAAAATATTTTCTATAGGCGGCAGCCCTTTAAGACAATGTCTTAAAGGGTTTTTTTCTTATTTTTTTAGTATAATGGTGACAATCAATCTGGAGGTGATCTTATTTTAGTTGCTAAAATCCAAACAGGGCTTTTCATATTTTTAGACGGCAGTAAAACGAGAGACGAATTGAGGGAATTGCAAAATAATATGTATTTTTGCCCCCAATGCTCAGATAATGTCATACTTAAAGTGGGAGATCTTAAAATTCCACATTTTTCTCACAAAGCTTCCAATACTTGCAAGGGATTTAGTGAACCGGAGTCTCCAGAGCACTTGGAAGCGAAATTACAGCTTTATAAATGGTTAAAAAATTCCGCTGAACAGGCAGAAGTAGAAAAGATATATCCCGACTTTAATCAACGGGCAGATATTGGCGTTCGCCTAAGGGGCAAGGATTACGCTATTGAATTTCAGCGTTCCAGAATAGCACCACGGGACTTTATAAAAAGAACAGAGGAATATACTTCAAATAACGTGGTGCCGGTGTGGCTGCTATCACATGATGTACTAAAAAAACCTCTGAAAAATAAAATTTCGTTGTCATCATTTCATCAGCAATTTATTCGATACTCCCCTTCCCTTAAACAATTCTTCCTGGTTTCCTATGACCATGTGCATCAATCTTTTAGCACCCTTCATTACCTGATCCCACTATCAAGCTCTGCGTTTCTTTCTTCAAACTCCTCATTCCCTTTAACGCATGTTGAATTTCCTCATTTTTCTTTGCAACCATTGTTTTACTCAGAAAAAGAATTGAACATACTCAAAGAGCAAAGAAAGAGATGGCTGAAAAGTCGATTGGTCTACGGTAAAGGCTGCGTTGACGGCCTGTTAAGTCTGTTGTACCAGCAAGGGACAAACTTGCAGGTGCTTCCGCCGTGGGTAGGAGTGCCAGTGAGGCATTCACTTTTTATTAAAGAACCTGATGCTGAATGGCAGTGTTACCTTTATTTACTGTTGATGGAATCGGAAGAAAAGTCATTAACATTGAATGATATGGTAAAAAAGATGAATGACTATATAGATCTGGGTTATTTATCTTTGCGTCAAATCCAGTTTCGGACACCTGGCAGGCTTTTAATGGCAGTCACAGAGTATTTAAATATATTGCAAAAAATAGGGATAGTTGAGAGACAGCAAAAAGGATACACACTATGCTGGGAGCATCCTTACGTAAGTATCGATCAAGTATTGGATATCAAACGTACGGAAGAACAATTTTGGATGCAGTATCAGAATTTACTTTTAGAGACACTAAATAAATAGTCAGCAATAGTTGCAAGAACAGGATAAAAAAGAGAAAATAGGAAAGAAAGAATGATTAGAGGAGGAAGTATACAATGACGAACAGTTCTTCAGTGAAGAAGTTGCAGGATCGAACTCAGGTGAAAGAAGAAATGACCTGGAGATTGGAAGATATCTTTGCCTCAGATCAGGAATGGGATCAGGAATACAAATCACTGCAGGAAGAGAGCAAGCAGGCGAAAGAAGTACAAGGGACACTTGGTGAAAGTGCGGATCATCTTTATAATGCCCTTCAGCTGCAGGATAAGATCATGGAGAGGCTTGGCAGGCTTTATACATATTCACATATGCGATACGACCAGGATACAACCAACTCCTTTTACCAGGGACTTGACGACAGAGCGAAGAACCTCGTTTCGCAGATCAGCAGCCTATTTTCATTCATGCTTCCTGAAATTCTTTCAATTGAAGAGGAAAAGATTATATTTTTCTTAGAAGAAAAAAAGGAATTGCAAGTATATAAACACGCACTTGAAGAAATCAATGCGCAGCGGCCGCATGTCCTTTCTGAAGGTCAGGAAGAGATTCTTGCCCAGGCATCAGAGGTTTTAGGAAATGCAAGCAATACTTTCAGCATGCTGAACAATGCTGATCTTGAATTTCCGGTGATAAAGGATGAGAATGGGGAAGAAGTTCAGGTAACGCACGGCAGATACATCAATTTCCTTGAAAGTGAAGATCCCCGTGTTAGAAGAGATGCTTTTAAAGCGGTCTACAGCACATATGGGAAATTCCGCAATACATTTTCCACTACGCTGAGCGGTCAAATTAAGAAAGATAATTTTTCTGCACGGGTGCGGCATTATGATTCGGCAAGACACGCTGCACTATCAACGAACAGCATACCTGAAGAAGTATATGAAAACCTTGTCAATACGGTAAATAAATATCTTCCGCTTCTTCACCGCTACGTCAAGCTGCGTAAAAAAGTATTAGGTCTTGACGAGCTTCATATGTATGATCTTTTCACACCTTTGGTTAAAGATGTGAAAATGAAAGTATCCTACGAGGAAGCAAAAGATTTAATGATTAAAGGGCTTGCTCCTCTTGGAGAGGAATACCGTAAAGTTGTGGAAGAAGGATTTGAGAATCGCTGGGTGGATGTGGAAGAAAATAAAGGAAAGCGCAGCGGAGCTTATTCTTCTGGCGCATATGGCACCAACCCTTATATACTCATGAACTGGCAGGATAATGTAAATAATCTATTTACCCTTGCTCATGAATTCGGTCATAGCGTTCACAGCTATTATTCACGTGAAAATCAGCCATATCCATATAGCGGGTACTCAATTTTTGTAGCTGAGGTAGCTTCCACCTGCAATGAAGCACTGCTCAATGATTACTTGATGAATACAATCGAAGATAATAAGAAACGGTTGTACATTCTTAATCATTTCCTTGAAGGATTCAGGGGAACGGTTTTCCGTCAAACTATGTTTGCTGAGTTTGAGCATCTGATTCATCAGAAGGCGCAAAATGGTGAAGCACTTACAGCAGACAGCCTGACAGAAGAATACTATGCCCTGAATAAAAAATATTTTGGTGATGAGATTATAGTGGATGAGGAAATTGGGCTGGAGTGGGCCAGAATCCCTCATTTCTATTATAATTATTATGTTTATCAGTATGCGACCGGCTACAGCGCAGCGACTGCTTTAAGCAAGCTTATATTGGAAAAAGGCCAGCCTGCAGTTGATGAATACATCAATAAATTTCTAAAAGCAGGAAGCTCTGATTACCCAATTGAGGTATTGAAAAAAGCGGGAGTGGATATGACGACTTCAGCTCCTATTGAAGAAGCATGCAAAGTGTTTGAAGAAAAATTGAACGAAATGGAAGAGCTTTTGGCACAACTGTAATATAGAAAAAGAAGTGGAGTTTTAATTAAGGGTTTCCACTGACTCATTTGAAGAGGAAAGAGGCTGGGACAAAACCCAAAAAAGTTTTAAAAAAGAGGATATATTTATTACTAGTAGTAGGTGAGCGGAGCGGAAGGTGGCGACTCCTGCAGGATATGACGGCAAGCTGAGACTTTACAGGGCAAGGCCCTGAAAAGGCTCAGCGCCGTCCCTGCGGAAAGCGTCCGCCTGAAGCGCAGCCGAACCGGTCAAAGAGCTTGAGACACTATTGTCCCAAGCTCTTTATTCTCTGCGCTTCACAGGTAGACTTTCCGCATGAAGGGGCATAAGCTTTCTAGGCATTTAGAGTCTCAGCTTGCCATCTTATTTGAATAATAAATGCTTCATGCTTCTGTGGCACTCGTAATTGATGTGATCGTTAGTGGTAAAGCGGACGGAGTATCTACCGGCCGCGTTTTGGAAAAGTTTTTGAGGATGAAAAGCCGCGAAAACGATTTTTTGATGTTGCCCAGATGATCGTTAAAAAGAGGACAATAAACAAAATAATCGAAGATAGAAAGAGGGGAAAGATCTCAAGCATTGCAAATAAATGAAGCATAAAGGCCCCAATTATTAATATTACTAACAACAGACCCGTCCATTTTCTCATCCATTTCCCCCCTTTATATTGCTATATTCATGACTAATGAATAGTAGAACATCATTTTACTTGTCATACTTGTAAATACATGATAAACTAATCGTGTGAAGTTGATCACAAGCAAACATATACCCCTTTGTTTGACCGTGAAAAATTTCTCCCATCCCCTTTGTTCGTAAGAAAAGCCCTCATCATATGATGAGGGCTTTTCGTTTGATCTTTTTCAAGAGAGTATTCTCCAAAATGTTCCGTTTTTCATTGTAATCTGCTCAACTTTTTGCTGCAGCATTCTTTTTTTAAGTTCTTTTTCTGCCTGATGAATACTCATATTATAAATAAGAGCTAACTCAGGAGAAGCAATAATTTTAAATTGCTCGATAAATTCATCAATTGTTGGCAGCTGGTCTTTTATAGGGTCACCAACCATTTCTTCGATAATCTGTTCATAAACTTCGTAAGGGTAAACCCCTTCGATTTTGATGCCTTCGTCTTCAATATTTTCATTGAAAAAGACGAGAGTAGGCGTACTTTCGACCTCCATCTCGGAGGAAATTTTCAAATCGCATTGAAAAGCCTTTGAGGCCGAAGTGGAGTGGATATCCTGACAAAATTCATCGAGATCAAGCTTTGCTTCATCTGCACAGATTTGAAGAACTTCATACTCCGATATATCCTGCTCTTTAAGAAACAATCTTTCCTGCAAAGTGCGAAGAAAACGGCTTCCTGCCTTTTTCCCCTGCAATTCAGCAGCTTTAATAGCAATTGAAGCAATAAAGGGAGAAGTGATTGGGCTGTTTTTCCACGGTGCGTTCTCTCTATCCAATGCTTTTGAGTCTGTCTGTGAAGTTAATGAAGATGAATGTAAACACACTTTTTTATTCAGGCCGGATAGGCCTCCCTTTAAAACGTACTTAATTCGTATATACGTCCCATACTCCATAATCATTTTCTTTATTATGGGTTCCAGCGCCCAGCAGTCCGGACAAATGGGATCAACAAACATATAAATTTCCAGCGGTTTTTTTTCTAGCTCTTGCCAGTTGGCATCAGACCAATGTTTTGCAGTCAATCTGTATCACCCTCTGCTTTTTCGGGAGTATTTATCATATGATGGGCAGTTAGTGTAAGCCGGTGGAAAAGACCGTCTCTGATTTCCTCGTTTAATTCAACCTCGTCCATTGCTGCTTCCATGCAAGCAAGCCATGCCTGTGCTCTGCCCGGCGTAATGGGATGCGGAATGTGACGGGCTCTTAACATGGGGTGGCCATGTTCTTCAGTGTAAAGTGAAGGGCCGCCCAGATACTGAGTCAAAAATTGCTGCTGCTTACGAATTGTTTCAGTAAAGTCTTCAGGAAATATACTTTTTAATTCAGGATGACGGGCAACCTGATGATAGAACGCATGAACAAGTTCAGATAATTTTTCTTCACCGATTACTTCATAAGGTGTAAGAATTCGATCCACCATAAAAAATAACTCCTTTATCCTTTATTTTTCCCATTTGAATTTTTAATGTAATTTTATTGTAGCAACGCCTTCCTCTTTTCTCAAATATATCGCCTTGAACCATTTTCCTAAACCAAAAAGCGGCTGAGACAAATTTGTCTCAGCCGTCTGCGTATCTATTTTAAATCAAAGGGGATAAATCTTTTGATTCCTGCTAAACCGACGGGCCGTCAGCTGAACAAGCTGGAAATTGATAGAAGAATGAATACGATGCACTATGCGTTGTATGTCTTCATTACTTTTTGAACATATTGGGTTGTTTCTTTAAATGGCGGGATTCCATTATACTTATCGACATTGCCTGGTCCTGCATTGTAGGCAGCGAGCGCAAGCGTTGGATTTTGATTATAGCGGTCAAGCATATCACGTAAATAGCGTGCTCCCGCTTCCACATTTTCCTTAGGATCAAATATATTTTTTACCCCAAGCCATTTAGCTGTACCCGGCATGAGCTGCATAAGTCCTGAAGCGCCTGCGTGACTGACTGCTTTAGGGTTAAAATTTGATTCATGCTGTATGACAGATCTGATCAGTTTTTCCGGAACATTATACTTTGCAGAGGCGTCTGATATGATTCCATCTAGAGAAGAAGAAACAGCCTCTCTTGCCGGCGGTTTAGTTTCAGAAGCTTGATAGTTCTGAATTTCATTCATAAAAGGTTTGCTCAATGCAGGTGTTGGATTATTCTGTAAAAAATTTGAAACAGAACCAAGCTGGTTGGAAGATATGGACGCAATTGATTCCTGAATCATTTGGGTGAAAAGCGAGTGCGTCTGACCGGCTTCTGCTTTTTTGTCAGAATTGAAAGTTCCTAACGTATTAAGTGCCTGAGCATCGATCATCATTTTTACCGCATTGATATTCAAATGAAAGCCTCCTAACTATTAAAAAAGATAAAATTTAATTTCGGTTATCCCTAAGCAGCTTTAGATGAATCAGAGGAGTGAACGGCGTATTTTTTCTTTATAAAAGCGCTCAATTTTATTATCGGTTTTTTTTGCAGAAATTTTACAGGTCGAAAGTAACTCTTTGAATATGGCCTGACCCTCATCGTAAGAAGCGGCTTCATACTCCAGTTCAAAATCCTCTTTATTTAGATAGGTACTGTGGTCTAAAACCAGTAAGCCGTTTTTATACGGAAACTCTATACGCTCTGTAGCAAGAGTCCCGAAATATATAATCTGCTGTACGGGTATTTTTAGTTCTTCAAGCAGTCCTGCTATCTCCCCTTGAACCAACCCGCCTTGTTCGAGCATCTGGCTGGCCTCCTGTGAATCAATCCACTGGTGATTTTCTAAAATTCCTTTTTCAACAGGCTTTTTTAGCGTTAATTGATAGCCTTCAGATTTTTCGCGAATACGCAAAGCGGAGTGGATTTTTTTTAATTGGAAATCAGGTGTATCAAAATAATGATTTTTTTGGCGTATACTTTCTTGGCTGGATACCTGAAAATGTCCGCATAAAAGATGAAATTCTTCTTTCGTGAGTAAGTTTTTAAACTCAATTTCTAATTCCTGAGACAAGATGATTCGCTCCTTTACCTCGTGTGTCCTTTATTATCCTTTCTTTGGGCTGGATCTGCAATGGCAATATGCAAGATTTAACCTGAATATGATAAGATGTAGATAGAAAATCAGCAGGAAGGGGAAATAAAGTTGAGCAGAAAGAAAGTATGGCTGAATCAAGCGGCTGAAATAAACAGTGAATTGATTTTAAAGGGAGAACAAACAGATGAGATCGGCAAACTCGAACCAGCTGGTCAGGTTATTGTTGATTCTGAAGAGCTCGCTTTTGTTTATTTAGCAGAAGAAAAAAGTGAATATACATATTTGTATCTGCCCGATTTTTTATGGCCTGAAATCATAGAAGCGATAAATAAAAAACAGGTCATTAAAGTTCATATCGGCGAAAATGAAATGGAATTAAAGCAGCTTGAAGACGAGTTAAATGATCTGGTGATGAATATTGAAGGAAACAGCAATTATGGAGATGCTTTTGTTGAAAAAGTGGAATCCGTTTTTATAAAAAAATAAGGTTCGATTAATCAAATGCCGGATGTTATGAAAGCATGGGGTGATGTGGATGAATCATTGGGAGTCTTTTTTAGAACCATATAAACAAGCAGTGGATGAATTGAAAATTAAACTAAAAGGTATGAGAAACCAATTTCAATTACAGCATACTCACTCGCCCATTGAATTTGTTACCGGCAGGGTCAAACCGATAGCAAGTATTTTGGATAAGGCAAGTGAAAAGTCTGTCCCGCTTGAAAAGCTGGCCTCCGACATGCAGGATATTGCCGGCTTGCGGATGATGTGCCAGTTTGTGGATGATATTGAAAAGGTAGTGGAATTACTAAGACAGCGTAAAGACTTTATAATCGTAGAAGAAAAGGATTATATTTCACATAAAAAACAGAGCGGCTACCGGTCGTATCACGTGATCATCGAATATCCGGTTGAAACGATTAACGGAGAAAAGAGAATTCTTGCAGAAATACAAATCAGAACCCTTGCTATGAACTTCTGGGCAACAGTGGAACACTCCTTAAACTATAAATATCAGGGGCAGTTTCCAAAGGAAATTCAAAATCGTCTCCAGCGGGCAGCTGAAGCAGCTTTCAGGCTTGATGAGGAAATGTCTGAAATCCGGGAAGAAATCCAGGAGGCACAGGCTTTCTTTCAAGAAAAAAAAGAAGACCAAATGAAGGATAAAAGAAAAGAGCGGTCAAGCCGAAGAAAAAATTTTGGTGATAGTCATTGACAGGGAGGCGAGCTGAGTGAAATTTGCAATAACCTCAAAAGGCGATGCGAAATCAAATGCATTAATGCACAAGATGAAATCATATTTAAAAGATTTTAATATGGAATGGGATGAGGAAGAACCGGAAATCGTAATATCGGTAGGCGGCGACGGGACACTCCTTTATGCGTTTCACCGCTACAGTTCACGTTTATCAAAAACAGCATTTGTGGGAGTACATACGGGTCATTTAGGTTTTTATGCCGACTGGGTGCCGGATGAAATTGAAAAACTGGTCATTGCAATCGCAAAAACACCTTATCAGATTATTGAATATCCATTAATTGAAGCCATAATCCGTTATAAAAGCGGCGGAAGGGAAACAAGGTATCTGGCTTTAAATGAGTCGACGGTTAAAAGTGTGGACGGCACACTCGTAATGGATGTTGAAATCCGCGGACAGCATTTTGAGATTTTCAGGGGAGATGGTCTCTGTTTGTCCACTCCATCAGGAAGTACCGCTTATAACAAGGCATTAGGAGGCGCCATTATTCATCCATCACTTCCATCCATTCAGCTGGCGGAGATGGCTTCAATTAATAATCGTGTTTTCCGTACAGTAGGCTCTCCTTTGATTATGCCTGCGCATCACACCTGTATGCTTAAACCGGTTAATCGATCTGATTTCCTTATAACGATTGACCATCTTACGCTGGTTCACAAGGATGTGAAATCCATCCAGTATCGCGTGGCGGATGAAAAAATACGATTTGCACGTTTCAGACCGTTTCCTTTTTGGAAAAGAGTGCATGATTCATTCATAGATGGGTAAGAACAGGAGCTAAAATGGATAAACGGGTTAGATTAAAGTGGATTGTCAATGAAGAGTCAATCCTGCTTAGAGATTTTCTTAAAAACAATGAAATATCCAAAAGATCATTAACACATATAAAATATGAAGGCGGAGAGATCAAGGTAAACGGTCTAGAGACTACCGTGCGAAATTATATTCATCGAGGAGACAGAGTAGAGGTTGCATTTCCTCTTGAAAACAGGAGCCCTGCACTTTTGCCTGAAATGATTGAGCTCGAGGTCCTGTACGAAGATGATGATGTCCTTGTTATCAATAAACCGCCTTATATGAACAGCATCCCTTCAAGAGGGCACACATCGGGGAGTATTGCCAATGCAATTGCGGGCTTGTACGACCGAAGAGAGTATCATGGAGCTGTTCACATCGCCACACGACTTGACCGCGATACCTCAGGTCTTATGCTGATTGCAAAGCATGCTCATGCCCATCATTTAATCGGAAAGCTTCAAAAACAGCACAAAGTGAAAAGGTCCTATTTGGCTGTTATTCATGGTGAAATCTGTCCATCTTGGGGGACTGTATCTGCTCCAATCGGCAGGAAAAGTACGAGCATTATTGAAAGAGAAGTGAGAGAGGACGGACAGCACGCTGTAACGAACTACCAGCTGCTCGGCCAAAATAGTCTTTACAGTTCAGTAGAATTATCTTTGGAGACGGGCAGAACCCATCAGATTCGGGTGCATATGAATTACCTTGGCCACCCGATAGTAGGTGACGATCTTTATGGCGGAAAAAGAGATGTTATTCAACGACAGGCCTTACATTCCAGAGAACTGACTTTTCTTCATCCCTTCACACAAAAAGAACTGCGTTTTGAAGCAGAACCCCCTGAAGATATCCTTTCTCTTATGAAAGGCTGGAATAGCTAACCATCCGTTATAGAGCAGATGTGTGGAAAAGAAGTTTGAAATACTTTTATTCGTAAGAGGTTATTAGAGTGGAAGGTGGCGGCTTTGCAGGAGAGAACAGCAAGCTGAGATTTTTGCAGAGTAAGCTTCTGTAATGGCTAAACAAAGCGTTAGCTGAAAGCGCAGCGAACCGGTCAAAGAGGCTGAGACACCTTGTCTCAGCCTCTTCTTTTTAATGCATATAGTTAAAAAAGCTGTCATTCAGAACTATAAGCAGTCTGTGCTAGGTACATTGAACAGTTCAGATCAGGTGTTAAAGGAAATCCTGATCTCTGAACTTTTCTTTATTATAAGGCATGGATGAAGGAACGGAAACCACTTCCATTTCAGGATAGCGAAGAGCTGTAAGACAGTTGCCAAAAACTGCTCCTGTATCGATATTGACCGTATTGTTTTTAAATCTTGCTTCATGGACCGGTGTGTGTCCATAAACAATTAGTGCATTTCCTTCATATTCCTTTGCCCAATCCCTCCGTACAGGAAGTCCCTTTTCAGTTGTTTCACCCGTTACATCTCCATAAAAAACGAACGATTCAATCCGTTTGTTTATTTTGCCAATGTCATCATGCCTAATTCCTGCATGAGCGATTACCAGTCTGCCGTGATCAAGTACATGATAAAGAGGGGAGCTTTCATACAGTTCTTTAAACTGTGCAGCTATCAACCGTTTTTCTTGTGGCGGCAAAGCATTTAGTTCAGCCACTGTTGTCTCAAGACCGTGTATGATCTTTACGTTGTTTCCTTTTAAATAGCGGTAGAGTTTATTACAATGATTGCCGGGAACATAATAAGCTTTATCTTCTTTAACAAGAGAATAGATGTCCTTAATCACACCTGCTGAGTCCTTCCCGCGATCGGTTAAATCTCCTACCAATCCGATTTTCCTCCCGTCAGGATGTATAGGTATACCGGATTTCCAGCTGTAGCCAAGTTTTTTTGTCAGCTTTATCCATTCCGTGCGGCAGCCATGTATATCGCCAATAATATCTATATTCATGCTGGACCTCCTGTTTGTTTTTGTCATATGCTTGTAAGGCTGAATAGAGACAGATAGTAAAGAATCTGCTAGTATAATGATGATTTAATTATCCGGAAAGGGAGTGTGAGCGCAATGGCTGAAAATCTCCAGGAAAAAGATCAGGCTAAATATGATGAAGAGCTGCTCGTTCGAACTCTCATCAACCACGAGCTTGAACTGTTCAGAGAAGAATATTTTAAGCTGCACCCATATGATCAAGCCAGATTTTATCTTCGTCTGAATGTGGAGCTTCGCGAACGGATATATGAATGTTTATCGCCGGAGGAAATGGCCGATATTTTTGAGAACCTCGATGCTGATGATGAAGACTATGAGCCTATTTTATCAGAAATGGTTCCTCAGTATGCTGCAGACATGCTGGCGAATATGTATACCGATGATGCAGTGGATGTGCTGAATGAATTAAACAAAGAGCAAGTAGCAAGTTATCTGACCATAATGAACAATGAGTCCGCTCAGGAAATTAAGGATTTATTGCACTATGAAGAATATACTGCAGGGTCTATTATGACCACTGAATTTGTTTCTATACCTGAACATTCCACTGTGCGTTCTGCAATGGCTATTCTAAGAACCAAGGCGCCAAGTGCGGAAACCATTTATTATACGTTCGTAATTAATGAAGAAAAACAGTTATCCGGAGTTGTATCGCTTAGAGATCTTATTACTGCCGATGAAGATACATTAATTAAAGAGATCATGTCTGACAGAGTTGTTTCTGTTTCGGTAGGGGAAGACCAGGAAACGGCAGCAAGAATGATGAAGGATTATGATTTTCTTGCTCTGCCCGTTGTGGACTTTCAAAACCATCTTCTTGGAATTATCACCGTGGATGACATTATTGATGTTCTTGATGAAGAAGCTTCAGATGATTATTCAAAACTGGCAGGGGTATCCGATATGGATTCAAGAGACCGTACGCCGTTCCGTGCAGCTAAAAAGAGACTCCCCTGGTTGATCGCTTTGTTATTCCTTGGAATGCTGACTGCCAATTTAATTGGCCGGTTTGAAGCGACCCTTGATCAGGTGGCCATTTTAGCTGTGTTTATACCACTTATTGCCGGAATGGCTGGCAACACCGGAACTCAGGCCCTTGCCGTTGCGATAAGAAGCATTGCAACTGGTGATATCCATGATGAGAGTAAATGGAAACTGATCCTCAGGGAAGCAGGAACGGGTTTGATTACAGGCACAACCTGTGGGATATTAGTCATTGGAATTGTCTATGTATGGCAGGGTGAAATCTATTTAGGACTTCTTGTAGGTATTTCAATATTTGCCTCGCTTATTGTAGCGACACTCGCGGGCTCACTCGTCCCGTTGATTATGGACAAATTTAATATTGACCCTGCAGTAGCTTCAGGTCCTTTTATTACGACAATTAACGATATTTTCTCTATCCTTATTTACTTTGGCATTGCTACAGCCTTTATGGGTTACTTAATTTAAGGAAAAGCCGACTGTTTCTTTATGTAACAGTGCCGGCTTTTTTTGCATTGCTTGTTGAAGACAAACATGATAAATTAGTATCAGGTACTAATACTTGTTCTAAAATTGGAGGAATCTTATATGTCGCTTTCTTTAAAAGGAAAAACATTCGTAGTAATGGGCGTAGCAAACAAGCGCAGCATTGCGTGGGGAATTGCCCGTTCACTGGATTTAGCTGGAGCACAAATCATTTTTACATATGCCGGAGAACGCTTTGAAAAAACAGTAAGAGATCTGGCCGAATCATTAGAAGGCGAGCACCCGCATATTCTTCCGTGTGATGTGACAAATGATGAAGAGATTAAGAACTGCTTTGAGACGATTCAGCAAAAAGCAGGAACGATTCATGGAGTCGCGCACTGCATCGCATTTGCGGAAAAAGAAGATCTGCAAGGGGAATATTTATCTACAACCAGAGATAACTTTCTGCTTGCACACAATATCAGTTCTTATTCTTTAACCGCAGTAGCAAAGGAAGCGCGTAAGCTTATGACAGAGGGAGGCAGCATTGTAACCCTCACCTACCTTGGCGGAGAACGCATTCTGCAAAATTACAACGTAATGGGTGTAGCAAAAGCTTCATTAGAAGCAAGTGTAAGATATCTTGCAGGGGACCTTGGAAAAGACGGCATCCGAGTCAACTCAATTTCAGCTGGCCCTATTCGTACGCTGTCAGCTAAGGGAATAGGAGATTTTAATTCCATTTTAAAAGAAATTGAAGAAAAAGCACCTCTTCGCAGAAACACAACACCAGAGGAAGTTGGAGACACGGCTGCCTTTTTGTTTAGTGATTATTCAAGAGGAATCACAGGCGAAAATCTTCATGTGGACTCTGGTTACCACATCGTAGGTTAAACCAAATTTCAGAATTAAAAAATTGAGACATAACTGTAAAAATTTATAAAATGATGCAGTATATATTATTAGCGTGATGGGATTGGAGTGGAGGGCTGCTAGAGCTTTTCCGGAGAGCACCCTGAAAAGGCTCAAGCAACCGTCCCTGTGGAAAACGTCCCGCCGGATGCGCAGTGAACGAGTCGAAAAAAGTTTAAAAAATGAGGATATTTTTATTAATAGAAGTAGGTGAACGGAGCGGAAGGTGGCGACTCCTGCAGGACATGACGGCAAGCTGAGACCCCGCAAGGCAAAGCCTGAGGAGGCTCAGGCGCCGTCCCTGCGGAAAGCGTCCGCCTGAAGCGAAGTGAACCGGTCGTAGAGCTTGAGACATTTTTGTCCCAAGCTCTTTTTTTTATTTAAAAATCATGAATGCCTTACTTTCCCATATAATGAATGAGACTAAGTTTAAGAAAGGGGATTTCTATGAGTAATAAAGAAGAAAAAAAAGCACACAACCCCTTACTATACATTGATCAGCCATCGTTTGAATGCTCAAAGCCTGTCATGCAGCAAGTGTATCAAACCAGCCGGACAAAAGAGAAGGATGATAAAAAAGCTTTAGGGCAAGAGTCCACCCCAAAAAAGAAAGTTAAGGCAAAACCGCTTGGATATGTATATGAAGATGAAAAAAGTGAAAAATTATCATTGAAGAATCAAATAGAAATCGAAGAAGAACAAGAAAAAGAGGCGCCTGCACGACATTCAGTGATAGAACGCTTTAAGCCATTAAAACCATTTAAGGAAATGGATGTGTCAGAGAGGCTTGATTATCTGAAGCCGTTTATAGGAAAAAGAGCACCATTCATTTGTTTATTTGAGTTTGAGGATAAGACCCGTGTAAAAGGCGTGTTGAATGAATGCGGAGAAGAAGAAGTAACCATTGCAGCTAAAGACGGTGAACTCGTTAAAAGGAAGAAAGAAGAGCTGAAAAATATTTATATTAATTAAGATGTATTACAAGTAAAGACTAATGCCCCGTGAAACGGGCGATATTGTTCAAAAAAAAAAGCCGCTCTGCGATTTAGCAGAGCGGTTGTGTTATTTCTTTAGGAGAAAGATCTAAGGACGATTAACATTTTAGGCAGAATCACCATGTCACTTCTTTAGAAGCTAGCTGCTAAACTGCATGTATGCTTTGTTCATTCCCTACAGTCATAAGCTGGTTGATCAGGGGGACCACTTCATCCTTAGTCGCAAATTCCAAGAAATACATCTTTAATACATTGAACAGCACAGAAGCAGTTCAGGTCTACTGTAATACAGCTATCCGTTGATTCAAAGTCGTACACTTTGCAAAGCTTTTTAAGATTAATTTTTGATCCGCAATCTGATAGCAGATCCACTTCGTCGCCTTCCTTGTCTTTTGGCTCAAGGACACGAAGTGTGGCACAGCAATTATCAAAGATGCTTTCAACACGGAAGTAAATTGAAATACAGTCGTGATCAAATCTGTCTCCATCACGGTAAAAAGCGTGGAACGGAGAACCGTCCTTCGTTTTTAGAATAAATACCCGCGTATCTGCAGGTCTTCTGCGTGACGGACTTGTTAGATCCCCAAGCGGCTCAAGGAAGCAGCTTGTTAGACACGGCTGACATTCTTCTTCAACAGCATTGTCCTGAATATCCTTTATTGCGCGTACCACCTCGCATACGCAGCCTTCAAACCCACTCACATTATCTTTCTTTCCACAACAGCTCATTATTTCTCCTCCTTTACATTGGATTCTCTATAAGGTATTCAAACCTTCTCTTTGTGGCTTAGTCATTCGCCTGTTTTATGAAAAAAGGCATGAAAAATTAAAACTGTTACAAACTATAGCAGAAGATATATATCTAAAAATAAATGAGGGATCGCATAATGAAAAAATGGATCTGCACATTCCCACTGATGATGCTGTTAGGCGGCTGTGCGATGTTTGAACAAGTAGGGCCAAGTGAATTGATTATTCATGACACCCACGAAGAAAAAGTGCACATTATAAATGAAAAGCTTCAAAAGTCAGAAGAACTGTACGATACCATTATCATTGCAGGAGAAGATAAAATTCTAGTCAGTTACAAAGTTCACCATATGAACCGTTTTCATATGAAAGCAATTGAGAAAAAAATTAAAAAGTGGACAGAAGAAGAATTTCCAAATCAGGAAGTTGACGTTTCAAGTGATTATAAAATATTTCTGGAATCGTATAATCTTTTTCAATCATGGGAAGAGGGTTCTCTTTCTATAGAAGAAGCTCAAAAAAAATTAGATGAAATTATTAAGTTGAAAAATGAATTAACGTAAAAAGGCGGGGTATATATGGCAAAACAAACAGCTAGTGAAAAATCCTATCAAAGCTTAGTTGAAGCGCATGATCGCAAGCGTCCTGTGCTCATCAATTGCATAAAGGCTTTTTTAGTCGGAGGATTCATTTGTATAGTTGGACAAGCGGTCACGGTTTTCTTTATAACATTCTTCTCCTTTACTGAACAAACAGCCGGCAATCCCTCCGTTGCGACGATGATCTTTTTTGCAATGTTTTTGACAGGTTTTGGTGTTTATGACCGTCTCGGCCAGTTTGCAGGTGCGGGAAGTGCAGTTCCGGTAACAGGATTTGGAAATGCTGTGATTAGTGCTGCAATTGAGCATAAGACAGAGGGCTTCGTTTTAGGTGTCGGGGGCAATATGTTTAAGCTTGCCGGGTCTGTTATTATTTTCGGAGTGTTTGCAGCCTTTTTACTTGCTACTATAAAAACGCTTCTCATTTATTTTGGGGTGGTAAATTGATGGATACTAAAACATGGATCTTTAAAAATAGACCTGCCATTATGTGTTCCGGGGTAGTTGGCGGACCTTTTGAAAAGAAAAGCCCCTACACCTCTGAGTTTGATTATTGTATGGATAGTTTATGGATGGAGCAGGAAAGTTTTGAAAAAGCAAACCGCCTTTTAATTGAAGAAGCAATTGAAGTTCTTATGAAAAAATCGGAAATTGAGCCTTCTGAGATCGATGCGCTTTTAATGGGGGATTTAATTAATCAACTTACACCAACCAGTCTTGCCGCAAGAACTCTATCTGTACCTTACCTTGGACTATTTAGTGCATGTGCTACGTCAATGGAGGGGCTGGCCCTTTCAGCTGTTCTTGTTGATGGCGGCTACAGCGGCAAGATTGTAACGGGGGCCTCAAGTCATAATGCAGCTGTTGAAAAGCAATTTCGCTATCCGACAGAATATGGGGGACAAAAACCGCCAACCGCTCAATGGACAGTCACAGGAGCAGGAGTTGCCCTAGTTGAAAAGTACACAACCCAATCTTCACCCTTTGCTTTCATTGAAAAAGCGACAATCGGTAAAGTCGTGGATGAAGGAATTAAAGATCCTTTTAATATGGGTGCTGCGATGGCTCCGGCTGCAGCTGATGTAATCCACCGCCACCTGACACAGACCAATCAAACGCCTGATGACTTTGATCTTATAGTAACCGGAGACCTGGCATGGATTGGCCATTCCATAGCGGAAGATTTACTAAAAGAAAAAGGGTGGACGTTCAAAGAGGGACAATTCTTAGATTGTGGAAAACTTTTTTATGTGGAAAATCCGGGAATTCAAGCGGGAGCAAGCGGTCCAGCTTGTTCAGCAATGCTTCTTTACAGCCATTTTCTAAATGAACTTCAAAAAGGATCGATTAAAAAAATGCTGGCTGTAGCAACAGGCGCTCTTCTATCACCGCTTACATTTCAACAGGGAGAGTCCATTCCATGTATCGCTCATGCGGTAGAGTTAAGCAGTCCAAGTACTTATACGTTAACTAAAGGAGAGGAAATATAATGTGGCCGTTCTTTTTTTGGGCTTTTGTTGTTGGCGGTTCGATCTGTGTCATTGGACAGCTGCTAATGGATGTCGGAAAACTTACACCAGCGCATACATTAAGTGCACTGGTGGTTAGCGGTGCTGTTTTGGATGCTTTTGGATTATATGAGCCATTAATCGATTTTGCCGGGGCGGGTGCAACGATTCCGATCACATCATTTGGAAATGCACTAATGCATGGTGCGATGCAGGAAGCAGAGAAGCATGGAATTGTTGGGGTTTTAACGGGGATGTTTCAGGTAACTTCCGCCGGGATATCCGCTGCTATTATATTTGGATTTATCGGCGCATTGTTATTTAAACCGAAAGGATAACCGTGTGCCCACTCCCTGAAGGATTTTTTTTCATAGTATATGAAAGAAGGAAAAGGGGAGGTGAAGTTCATGTTTGGTTACGGCGGTTATGGCGGTGGCTACGGTGGCTGTGGTTATGGTCATGGAGGCGGCTACTCTACATTCGTTTTAATTGTAGTCCTCTTCATCCTGTTAATTATTGTTGGTGCAAGTTTCTGCTAAATGATAAATTTATTTATCATTAAGAATTGATTAAAAGAGCTGTCAGATTATCAGGTTCAACCTGATTTCTTTCAGTTCTTTTTTTTGTTTCTCTGGTTTCAAAAGACACGAACCATTTTGGTTCACTTTACATATGATGTTAAAGATGATAGAGGAGGGGAATACATTGAACGATGCATTTTTTAAACGTATCGAACAAAAGACAGGTGTCAGTATGGATAACGTCTTTTCATTGGCCCAATCTTTTCAAAGTGCAGATTTTAAAGATGAAAAAACTGTTCGAAACTTAATTAAGCAGGTGTCTGCAGTAGCCAATAAACCCATTACAAAAGACCTTGAGGACAAAATTGTGGAAACCATTACTGCTAAAGGGAAGTCCATTGATTTTAATACAATTTCAGACATGATGAATAAAAAGGATGGAAAATAAAAAATGATTTGGAGAGAGTACTGCAGCGTTTATCATTTTAAAAATATGGGTAAAAAGTAAAAATGATAAATTTCTGAAGGGGGAAAAACGCTATGGGTTATATAGCACCTGTAAACAACTACCAGTACCAGCAATACGCTGAACGAGATGTTATAAAAGACTATGACCCATTTTATTTAACCCCTGTACAGAGGGTCAGTCCTTACCGGTCATCAGGCGAAGAATCAGAAAACCTTCAATCGAAAGATAAGGAACTGCACGCAAACAGGACTTTACATGAAGCTGATAGCGGGACATCCAAAGTGCCAGATGAAAAGTTCTTATCCATGCATGTGATTCCGAAATATACAGGAAAAGGCAGACTGTTTAATGCCTCTGTTTAAGCATAAAACAAACCTGACAGGGATGTCAGGTTTGTTTTATGTTTTTTTCCATTGATTTGTGAGGAATTCCTGCATCTAAAAATTCATCAGAGGTTATATGGTAGCCGAGCTTTTCATAAAATAACAACGCATGGCTTTGTGCATTCAATTTTAGCCTGCCTATTCCTTTTTTCTCAGCGAATTCTTCTATTCCTTGCATTATTAAGACTCCTGCACCACTCCCGCGATGACTGGAAAGGACACAAATTCTTTCAACCTTACCTGTTTCTTCAATCATTCTGAATCTTCCGGCACCTATAGGGTGATTTTGGTCATATAATACAAAATGATCGCTTGAAGGGTCGTATTGATCGATTTCCTCTTCAACAGGAACCTGCTGTTCAGCTACAAAGACCTGTTTTCTAACAGACATTGCATCTTCCTTTTGTTGTTCAGTTGTCACATGGACGATTTGAAGCATATTATTTTTCACTCCCAAGGCGAAACGTTTCATACACCGTCCAGGAGCCATTTTCAAGCTGATATAAAAGATGGAAGCGGTCAACTGTTTCTTCAAAATTTATTCCTGCCATACGCAGTGAACCGTAAACATCAGAATGCTCATCATCCGACAGCTTTTGTGCAACTGTGATATGAGGCACGAATGAAAGTTCGGGAGCTCCTCCAAGGTCCTCTGTGTGAAGAGCTTCATGGAGTGCAAGAAGTTCAGGTGTGCTGTCCACTTTCATGTAAATGACATTATTGACGGGCTGGAAAGAACTGATTTTATATGCGCGAAGGGTAAACGGCTTTGTATTTTGCCCGACCTCAATCAGCTTTGTTGATATAGCTGCGATTTCTTCATCCGTTGCTTCGAATGCATTTTTGATTGTAATATGCGGTGGAATTAATGAATAGTGCGGATCATACCTTTTTCGATACGAATTCGCTAAATCCTGCAGTTTTTTGGATGGGAAAATTGCGATACCAAATTTCGTCATCACTCATGCCTCCTCTGATCTATTCTGCTGATACGTGTATACAACTTAATTATATCAAAAAGATGTGAAAGAAGCCCAAAAATTAATAAGCAGTCTTTTTAAACATCTTTGTCAGAACTCTGTTTAAGTCAGGCTGCCAAAATTTCCACGTGTGGCCTCCATCAAATTCATCGTAGAAAACCGTAAATCCCTGTTTTTCCATTTCCGAATGAAGCTCTCTGTTCGGAGTTAAAAAATCTTCTTCTGACCCGCGAGTTGTTTTTACAATGGTCTCTTCCTTGCCAATAGTATGATAAACATTTAGTAAATGCACATCTTTAAAAGACTGAGCAGCTTCAATCACCTGGTGATTAACAAGAGGCGACTGCATGATAACCCGTCCAAAGGTATGAGGGTACTGCAAAGCGGCCTTAAATGAAACAGTTCCAGCGAGAGAATCACCAATAAGAGCTCTCCCCATTCCCATTTGGTAGGTTGGGAATTCACGGTCCAGATACGGCACAAGCTCTCTGGCTAAAAAGCGAATATAAGCCTCATGCTGTTCTCCGCTCGGGTGGTACTTTCTTGATCGGTCCTGTACATCTTTGTATGGCACACCTACGATTATGAGGTTTTCAATTTCCTCCTGCTCTAATAATGTATCTGTTAGTCTGGGGAGTCTCCCGAGCTGAAAATAATCCTTGCCATCTTGTGCAATTAATACCGTATACTTATAAAGGGGAGAATAGTTTGAAGGTAAATAAACGAGCAGTGTCATCTCTTCTTTGAGAGCTTCACTGTAAAGCGTGTGTTCATGTATGGATCCCATGTTTGTTCCTCCGTTTCAAGATCAGTAAGTTTTGAAGCGTTTGCAGATAAATTGTATCATAACATTTTGTGATTTTAATTGTGAAATACTTTAACCTGGTTTGATAAAAGGTAAGGAGGAAGACCAATGTCAGTCGAAAGAGTTCATTCCCATGTGGTAACAGAAGCTGCAAAAAACTGCTTGACAGAGCGCGGCGTCACAATTTCTGATATTGCTGAAATTGTCATGCAAATGCAGGGACCATATAATAGCAAATTAACAATTGAGGAATGTGTGGACAGTGTAGAAAAAGTCCTCTTAAAAAGAGAAATCCAGCACGCATTACTGGTTGGGGTGGAATTAGATAAGCTCGCTGAACAGAAAAAATTGTCAGAGCCTCTTCAATCCATAGTAGAAGCAGATGAAGGGTTATTTGGAGTGGATGAAACAATTGCCCTGGGCGCTTCATTAGGGTATGGGAGCATTGCGGTCACTACGTTTGGCCATTTAGACAAAAATAAAATCGGCATCATTGCCAAACTGGATACAAAAGTGGGAGGCGGTGTGCACACATTTCTAGACGATATGATTGCCAGCATAGCAGCGAATGCATCTTCACGTCTCGCTCATCGATTAAGGGATATGGAAGAAAACCTTCCACCAGAGGAGCGGAGAATAATTGAAGATGAATAAAAGCAGACGGTCATGCACATTCTATGCAGACCTCTGCTGCAGCTTAATCCCCATTCATGTATTGTTAATTATGTTACGCTCACCCTTCATGTAGAAAAAAGGTTGATATAGTTGCGTTTAAAGGGTGATCCATAGGAGCGCCCTTTAATCAATTTGACAAGAATGTAACATTTCGTGATAAAATAGTATACGTATTAATGGAATTTTATAAGGGGGGCGACATTTTGAAAAAAAGTAAATATTATTTGTTTATGGTCATGCTGCTTGCTGTATCCATGATTTTGGCTGCTTGCGGCGGAGATGACAGCGGCGACGGCGGAGGAGAAAGTGAAGAACCCGATATTCTTGGACTGGCTACCGGCGGAACGGGCGGTACATATTATCCGCTTGGCGGAACGTTTGCAAACTTAATTAGCGATGAAACAGGAATTGATACGGATGCTGTAACATCCAATGCGTCTGCTGAGAACATGGCGATGATTGACAATAATCAAGCCGAGATTGCTTTTGTACAGACCGATATTGCTTCCTACGCGGTTGAGGGAACGCAGATGTTTGATGCTCCAATTGAGAAAATCAGAGGACTAGCCACACTATATCCTGAAACAATTCAGATTGTTACAACTGCTGATTCAGGAATTGAATCCGTAGAAGATCTTGCCGGCATGACAGTGTCAGTTGGTGAATCAGGTTCTGGAACACGACTAAATGCAGAACAAATTCTTGAAATCCACGATATGACCTTTGAGGATATGGATATTCAAAACCTTTCATTTGATGATTCCACTACCGGGATTCAAGATGGCTCAATTGATGCAGCATTTATTACAGGCGGAACGCCGACTGGTGCAGTTGAAGGCCTGGCTGCTCAAGTAGATGTAGTCATTGTACCGATTGAGCAGGAGAAAGCACAGGAATTAATGGAAGCTTATTCTTTTTATTCCGAAGATGAAGTGCCAGTAGATACGTATGGTCTGACTTCAGCGGTTCCTACAGTCGCTGTGCAGGCAATGCTTGCGATTTCTGCTGACCTTTCTGATGATCTTGTTTACGATATAACAAAAAGCATCTTTGAAAACACGGATGAGATTACGCATCCAAAGGGAGAATTTATTACTGCCGATACTGCACTTCAGGGAATTGGCATAGAGGTTCACCCTGGAGCTCAGCGTTACTTTGATGAGCAGGGTGTAGAAGCAGAATAACCGTACGGAAGATCAAACAGGTCCAATTTGGGCCTGTTTGTTAATTGTTATGGAGATGGTTTAAGATGATTGCAGAAAAAAAGAATGCAAAACAAAAAATAATATGGCGTATCCTCTGTTTAGCACTTATACTGTTTTTATTAATCGCCATTGCTTTCCCTGCAAAAAAAGCCATAACCTTTCAGGATCTTCGTTCAGAAGAGATTCTTGCCTATCTCCCGGTACAAGATCATCAAGCATTTCAACTCGAATATACCCATTCCATCCATAAATCCACTGTTATTGACACCTACTTCGTTTTACCTGATGATCAAATTCAGCAGACGGAACTTCAATTTGAAGATACGGCGATAGGAATGCCTTCAAATGCCATGTATGAAGGGGAGATATTCTCAGAGAAAGATGGTTACTATTTGATTGAAAATATGAACCGGATTTTTCCGTCTATCACGTTAAGGACAAGCCAGGTCGTCATCAGCCACAAAATCAACACCAATGGAAAAAGTTATGAAATGCATGAATTTATTAAACCGGGATCCTTAATTAAAATTGAAATTAAAAACTTAACCTTGTACCAGCTGCTGAGAGGAGTGAATATGAATGGATAATAAGAAAGATCAGTCTGCAGAGCAAAATAAACAGCTTACCGAAAAAGAACAAAAAGAGCTTTTAGCGAAATATGATCCTGAAGCAAGAACGAGGCAATATAAAGGCATCATGAACTGGATCGTCTTTATTGGCCTGGTTGCTTTTTCTGTATTTCAGATTTATGCAGCGATTACTCAATCGATTCCTAGACAAACGTTATTATCGATTCACCTTGGTTTTGCCCTTACTTTAGTTTTCCTATTGTTTCCTGCGATAAAAAATCCTAAGAAAAAGAAAAACAATTTGCCATGGTATGATGCACTATTAGCACTAATGTCGATTTGGGTGGGAAGCTACTATCCATTAAATGAGGAACGGATTGTAAATACGATTGGCACGATTACACCGATGGAATTCTGGACTGGACTTATTGCAATTCTTCTTGTGCTTGAAGCGACAAGAAGAGCAGTAGGGCTGCCAATCACTGTCATCGCTTCCCTGTTTTTGGCGTATGCCTATTTTGGCAGGTCCATGCCTGGTTTTCTTCGACATAGAGGTTTGGACCTTGAAAACATGGTTAATACAATGTTTATTTCATCGGAAGGAATTTTCGGCACCCCGCTCTATGTGTCAGCAACCTTTATCTTTTTATTCCTGCTGTTTGGGGCTTTCTTAGTGAAAACCGGGATAGGTCAGTATTTTAATGACCTCGCTGTTGCTTTTGCCGGTAAACGTGTTGGCGGACCAGCAAAGGTAGCAATCTTTTCGAGTGCTATGCAAGGAACGATAAGCGGAAGCTCTGTAGCAAACGTTGTAACATCAGGTTCGTTTACGATTCCTATGATGAAGCGTCTTGGCTACCGGAAGGAATTCGCAGGAGGAGTGGAAGCAGCTGCTTCTACCGGCGGTCAGCTTATGCCTCCAATCATGGGGGCGGCGGCGTTTCTGATGGTGGAATTCATCGGCGGCGTCACGTACTGGGAAATTGCCAAAGCGGCAACCATTCCTGCTCTGCTATATTTTGCAGGGATTTGGATTATCACACACTTTGAAGCTAAAAGAATTGGTCTGACCGGGCTGCCGGATAAAGATATACCAAAAAAATCTGTGGTACTTAAAAAGATTTATTTGTTAACACCCATTTTTGCGGTAGTATTCTTGCTGCTTGACGGAAACTCTATTATCCGGGCAGCTTTATATTCTATTGTAATTACAATTTTAGTCAGCTTAATTAGAAAAGATACGAGAATTAATATTAAAAAGTTCATTGAGGGACTTGCTGATGGTGCAAGAACAGCCTTGTCTGTTGCTGTGGCAACCGCCTGTGCCGGTCTGATCGTAGGAGTTGTTACGAGAACTGGTCTTGGTCTTAAACTGGCAAACGGTTTGGTGGACTTATCCGGTGGAATCCTGCTGCTCACGCTCTTCTTTACCATGATCGCAGCGATTATTCTTGGAATGGGCTCACCGACGACAGCCAACTATGTCATTACAGCAACCATCGCAGCACCTGCGTTGATTCTGCTGGATGTACCGCCGCTGGCTGCACATCTATTTGTTTTCTACTTCGGCATCGTAGCCGACATTACACCGCCAGTGGCACTGGCTGCCTTCGCAGCGGCAGGGGTCTCAGGAGGAGAGCCGATACGAACCGGGGTAAATGCGGCGAAGCTAGCCATTGGCGCCTTTATTATTCCGTATATGTTCGTTCTTTCTCCACAGCTTTTATTGATCGATACAAATGCTGTTGAAATTTCAATTTCAGTCATCACAGCATTAGCAGGTATGACGGCAATAGGAGCTGCCGTTATTGGCTACTGGTACCGCCCCGTCCATCCTGTGGAGCGTCTGCTGGCAGCTGCCGCCGGACTAATGCTGGTTTACCCTGAAGGCATTACCGATATTTTAGGCGCAGTTTTGTTTATTGCCTTGCTTGTTCTGCAATTTGTATGGAAACGGAAGGATCCTGCGAAAATGCAGACAGCTCAAGCGTAAGTATGAGTTTATAGACGAGATGAATAAACAAAACTCAAAAAAGTTTAAAAAATGAGAACATATTTTTTTATGGATGAGGTTAACGGAGTGAAAGGTGCCGGCTCCTGCAGGATGTAGCGGCAAGCTGAGCCTTTACAGGGCAAGGTCCTAAAAAGGCTCAGCGCCGTCCCTGCGGAAAGGGTACGCCTGAAGCGTAGCCGAACCGTTCAAAGAGCTTGAGACACGCTTTTGGTCCCAGGCTCTTTCTTTTTATTATGAGATTTATTATTGACGTAATGAAAAATCTATCATAAAATAGTATTTGTCATCACCATGTGCAAACAGATAAAAAGTAATTGTTTGCCTGCTAAATAGCAAGATCTGATAGTTCAGCGGGAGAATACGTCCTTGACAGGGACGGGGTCGGGGGTTCGAATCCCTCTCAGATCATTCCCAAAGTGCATCCCTTAAAAAGGGATGCACTTTTTTGTTTATATTGTATTTTTAAACTGTACTTTTTTTGGGTGGAAAAACTGAATAAGAAAAAAGTCCCTATTTTAATTGGTAATTAAAGCTATATATGTTAAATAAGGACTTTGTAATCAGAGTATTAAAATGACTTCCGGGTAAACACTGATTAAGACAAAATATTATTCAAATGGAGGTTTTACTATGAAAGGTGTTACTTTTCAGGGAATCAAAGACATGAAAGTGAAAGAAATTCCTGATGCAAAACTTCAAAAGAATGATGATATTATCGTAAAAATAACTTCTACAGCTATATGTGGTTCAGATCTACATATATATCAAGGTGCACTTCCTACCCATAAGGATTACGTTGTGGGCCACGAACCAATGGGAATCGTAGAAGAAGTGGGACCGGAAGTGACGAAAGTAAAAAAAGGCGATCGTGTTGTCATCCCTTTTAATATTTCTTGCGGCCAGTGTTTTTATTGCCAGCATGATTTAGAAAGTCAATGCGATAATTCAAATCCTAATCCGGAAATAGATACGGGCGGCTATTTCGGGTTCACCGAGCGATACGGGAACCATCCAGGTGGACAGGCTGAATATCTGCGTGTACCATACGGAAACTTTATGCCTCTCGTCATTCCGGATTCTGTGGAACTAGAAGACGAAGCGCTTTTGTTTATGTCAGATGTACTTCCGACAGCTTACTGGAGCATTGAGAATGCCGGAGTGAAAAAAGGTGATACAGTTGCCGTTCTGGGCTGTGGGCCAATCGGATTAATGGCTCAAAAGTTTGCCTGGATGAAAGGCGCTAAACGTGTAATAGCTGTAGATAATCTTCCATACCGTCTGGAACGCGCCAAAAAAATGAACAATGTCGAGATCTTTAATTTCGAAGAATTTAATGAAATGGGACTTCACATTAAAGAAATAACAAATGGCGGTGTAGATGCAGTTATTGATTGTGTTGGAATGGATGGCAAGAAGTCACTTCCTGAGGAAATTGGGCAAAAGCTTAAACTTCAGGGGGGAACATTGAGTGCAATTGACATCGGCATTGACGCGGTTCGAAAATTTGGAACGATTCAATTAACCGGGGTCTATGGATCAAAATACAACGGATTCCCGCTTGGCAACATTTTTGAACGAAATGTTGAGCTCAAAATGGGACAGGCACCTGTTATTCACTACATGCCTAAATTATTTGAAATGATCAAGGCAGGCGAGTTTGATCCTACAGAGATTGTATCTCACAAAATGAGTTTAGATCAGGCAAGTGAAGCGTATAAAATATTTAATGATCACGAAGATGAATGCGTTAAAGTGGTCTTAAAACCTTGATAACAAATTAGCATGAGAATGAGCGGAAGGCGGCGAGTTAAGCATCAGCAGAGTTTGAAGACGAGCTGAGAATTTCGATAGCACCAGGCCTCAGATAAAATTAAGCGCCATCTTTGAGGAGCTCCGCCTTAATAGCAATGAGCCGGTCTAAGGGCCTGAGACACTTTTGTCTCAGGCCCTTTTTAAATGGTGCCACACAGTAGAAGTAGTTGCTGGTAAGTCTTAAGTAAATGGGAGAAGTGTATTCAACGGTCCAGTGTCTGTAATTAGATCCTTTATATCCCAAATTGGAATAGGGAAATAGGGAAATCCGGCTACGTAGGGAGAAATTTCATATTGCTGAAAGTAAATGACAAGACTGTGATCTGCAAGATAAAAATCCTGATCTCTTCGAATGGATGTAAAATCGCCTATTAAAGGAATGTCCCATTTCTTGATTTTTTCGCTAATTATATCGGACAGTCTTTCCACAAAAGGAGCCCCCGGTTTAAACAATTCATAAAGTAAATACATTTTCCCAGTGTCAGCATTGAACGTGAGCGATTTAATCAGAGTTAAACCATGCGCACCCCCGGTATACGAATACACAATTAATGATAAGCTCAATATTCTACGTTCATTTGTTTTTATTTCATAATAGCCAATCATCTCCTGCAGGTTAGGATCGTGATACCCTAAATCCAGCAGCATTCTATTTAACGTTTCTACGATTTTAACGTTGATATTCATTTGTACAGAAGGATTGTACAGCTCTGTTACTTCAGGATACAGTATCTTTATGTTTAGTGCAGGATTGTTGAGAGATTTCGTTTTTATGGTGACTGGAAGGTCCATTGGTGCCATCATCCTCTCACATACAGATAGTAGTACTCTATGTCAGCGGGATGTGAAATATAGCTGTAAAATAAAAAAAGCTTTTCACTCTGCGGGAGCGAAAAACTTTTTTTGCTATCTAAAATAAATAACCTTGATGTTATCGTTGTAATATCTTATATTGCAGGTAATATTTATCTCTTTTTCTTTATGCCGGATTCTGACTTCCTGGTAACCCTGGAGCTCCCTTGAAAGAACGGAGCGCTCAAGTTCTGCAAGAATTTCTGCGATATCCTGCCGTTGGTTCCCATTGGCAATGGTAAGCTTGTCATCAAAAGTTGGAATAGACTTGTACATAATGGTTAAACTTTTAATTTGCTCATTAATTGATTTATATCTTCTGTCAAAAAGTTCCGAGCGGTTAAATACAACGTTTGAATCAATTTGATTTGAATACAGCTCTTGACGGTTCATTTGATCTTTTATTGAACTTTCAGGTAACCCAAGGATGGAGGCAGCAGCTTCAATTCCGTAGACATAGTTATGAACTTGATTTGTCATAACGGATCCCTCCTAACTACTTAACCTAAATTGTAGCATAAAACCGCAAAAAAATCCAGAGCGCCTATTAAAAGAACACATATTTGAGGTGATTGTCTGCTTTAGGTAAAATAAACAGCATATATAAACAGGAGGATTGGTTTTCGTTATGAGTCGAATCATCATTATAGGTGCGGGTATACTCGGGGCATCTGCTGCTTATCACTTATCTAAAAAAGGAGAAGACGTACTAATCATCGACAGAAAAGATAAGGGGCAGGCAACGGATGCTGCTGCAGGTATTGTCTGTCCGTGGCTTTCACAGAGAAGAAATAAGGCCTGGTATGAACTTGCAAAAAACGGGGCGAAGTATTATGAATCCCTTATTCCAATGCTTGAAGAGGATGGAGAGAGTGAGACAGGCTATAAAAAAGTAGGGGCCCTTAGTCTGCATCGTGATGAGGATAAGCTAAATAAAATGGAAGTCCGTGCAAAAGAGAAAAGAGCAGCAGCACCTGAAATCGGGGAAATCAGAAAATTGCAGGCAAGACAGGCGAGGGAATACTTTCCCGAATTATCAAGCGATTATCAAGCGCTTTTCGTTGCAGGCGCTGCACGGGTTGATGGAAGAGCACTTCGAGATGCCCTGCTGAACGGAGCCCGCAATAATGGAGCGACACTTGTTGAAGGAAGTGCGAGTCTGCTTTATGAAGGAAAAAAAGTTACGGGGGCAGCAGTGAATGACCGGAAAATTGCGGGTGAAAAAGTGATCATTACTGCTGGTGCATGGGCAGCAGATCTTTTAAAGCCGCTTGGGATAAATCTCACTGTCAGTTCCCAAAAAGCTCAAATCATTCATCTTGAAAGAGAGCATGCAAATAATTGCGATGATCAACCTGTCATTATGCCGCCTAATGATCAATACATTGTCCCGAGTTCGACAACAAGAGTTATTATAGGAGCTACTCATGAAAATGATGCTGGTATAGACTTTCGGGTAACAGCAGGAGGAATGGCAGAAATTTTAGATAAAGCACTGAAAACAGCTCCAGGCCTGACAAATTATGAAATAAAGGAAACCAGAGTAGGGTTTCGTCCATTTACTCCCGGCTTTCTCCCTGTAATAGGAGAAGTACCGAACGTTACGGGTGTATACATTGCAAATGGCTTGGGTGCTTCCGGCCTTACGACGGGGCCTTATCTGGGGTACCAATTATCTAAACTGCTTTGTGGGGAAAAAACAGACATTGATTTAGCTCAATACCCAGTTTCTGGTGCAATTACTGAATAGTAAGATCAAAAAAACTGCCGGGATTAACCCGGCAGTTTAAAATAGTATCCCATTGTGATACTATTTTATGCAAAATAACGAATGGTTTTATACGTCATGATCCTGATCTTTGACAAACACCTCATTTACATGAAAATGATTTGACAAATAAATAGTCCGATGATCGTCCAAAGCCCTCACCCCGTTTGGAGTATTTCGTTCCTTGCCTTAGTTAGAATGCTCATTAAGTAAAAAAAAATTCAAGGTAAAATATCCCATAAGTAAAAAAATACCTGCACTAAAATATCGGCTTTTTCTCATACTAAGAGTGCACGGTTTTAACGTGTAAAATTAAGTTGGGGGAATGGACTATGGGAAAAGGAAGCAAATCAAAGCGATTTACTCAGCAAGGCAAAAATGCTGTAACTCAGCACGATCAGCGCATCCCTTACCACTCTACGTATGCTGAAACCGCTAATGGGCGTTCAGCTGCAGATCCCGATGCAATAAAAGATCCGACACTTGGCGGTTTTTGAGCATGAAAAACCAGCTATATCAGCAAGCAAGGGAATTTGTCAGTCAGGCGCAATTTTCAAAAAAGCCAGAGGATATCGCGAAGGCTAAAAACGGTCTCTCCTCTGCTTTTGCGAATTCTACATTGGCCGAACAGGAACAGCTGAGAGGAATGCAGGAACAGATCAGTCATCTTGAGGATACCCTGTAATAAAACCGAAAGAAAGCGGTTTTTCCAGCTTTCTTTCGGTTTATACATAAAGTACTTTACGGAATTTATAGCCTAATTCTCAGGAGTATGATACGATAAATTCTTATATTAGATGAGGACGTGAAACGATGATTACAATTGAAATGCCAGCGATAGATGTCAGCATTACCGAAAGAAAGCAATCATTTTCAGAAGGAGAACCTGCAATAAAATCCATATACGGTTTTATTGACTTCCATGAAATCCCCCGCGATAAAGGCGGCATATTCATGTTTTACAATGTAAATGATGAACTGTTATTTGTAGGGAAGGCACGAAAACTGCGTCAGCGGATTAAAAAACACTTTGAAGATCAAGTTTCGCCCGTAAAAAACCACCGGGATGAAATTTACCGGATAGACGTAAGTGTTGTTGACCATCCAATGGAACGTGATATTTACGAAACCTTTATTATCAATGAGTTTCAGTCGAAATACAATATCGAAAAAGTATTTTATAAATAATCTGTCGTATGATTGCGGATCTTTTTTATTGCATTTGCGAAGGGGTTATTATATGATTTATCAACAGGCTGCGTTGTTCGTACTAACTAAGTAAGTTTTAACCTTTAAGCTGTAATAGGGAGTTTTAAATAAAAACGGAATTGGCAAGCCTCCGTCTATAAGACAAGGAGGACATACATGAATGTTTTTGCGAACACCCACTTTGAGGAGTGGTGGTTTAAAACTTTCTTAATCCATACGGCAAAGGCGGCCGACAAAGTAAAAAAGCCGGATCCATTTATGGAACGGCTTTTTTGCTATTTTAAAAAAGTGCTGTCAGCCTTAAAGATTTGTTCGCAGTTCCCATAATTCCGGGAAAAAACGCTGATCCAGTACTTTTTTTAAATAGTGAACCCCGGAGGAACCCCCTGTTCCTTGTTTAAACCCGATAATTCTCTCCACGGTTTTCATATGTCTGAATTTCCACTGCTGCATTCCATCTTCAATGTCTACCAGTTTTTCTGCCAGCTGATATAGATCCCAATTTTCCTCTTTATTCTTGTATACAGAAAGCCATGCCTGCAGGACAGATTTATTTTCAGTATATGGTTCAGTCATATTGCGGGCTAAGACGTTGTGGTCAATTGGAAAGCCAGCCCGGCTTAGTGCCTGAATAGCTGAATCATATAGACTAGGGGCATGCAGTGCTTCGTGCAAGGTCTGTGAAAGCTTTTGATCTTTTTCATATATTTTAAGTATATGAGCTGTTTTATATCCAAGAGCAAACTCAATCATACGGTACTGAAATGACTGGAAGCCGCTGGCATTTCCCAGCGATTCCCTGAACTCACTGTATTCAGCAGGAGTAAGAGTAGAGAGTACATCCCATGCCTGGATAATTTGAGCCTGAATTCTGGACACGCGAGCCAGTTTTTTAAAAGAAGCATCCAGTTGATTATTTTGGACCGCTTTAATAGAGGCAGTTAATTCATGTAAAATTAATTTCATCCAAAGCTCATTTACTTGATGAATAACGATAAAGAGCATTTCGTCGTGATGGTCTGATAATCTGTTTTGAGCATCCAGCAAATGATCAAGACTCAAATATTCACCGTAGGTCATCGCATCCTTAAAATCCATTCGAATGTTTTTTTCGCCGTGTTTTGACCGATCATGATCTAGTGTCATGTTTTCCCCCTTATTTACACATCAAAATTTGTCACATCCCCGTTTATCGTTTATTGTAACGTGATAAATATATGATAAACAATACTAGCCGGCTAAAGTAAACAAGCAGCGTGGCATTAAGAAGAGGTGCAATAATGAGGTTTGGTTATGCCTGCATTAATTTAACGATCCCCACTAAATTTAGAACCTGCCGCCTGAAAACGGCAGAAGAAAAAGGAATCGACTATATTAAGGAGCTGACGCTAAGTAATTTCAGTCAGACCCTGGAGGCTGTAAAATGGAACCTTCAGAACGATATTTATTTTTACCGCTTCAGCAGTGATCTGGTGCCATTTGCCACCCATCAAATTAATGACTGGGAGTGGTGGACAGATGAAGATGTATTGGAAATTACAAATGAAATAAAAGCACTCCAGCAAAACTATTCCATGCGTTTCAGCTGTCATCCGGGTCAATACAATGTATTAAACTCAAAAAATCCGGCTGTTGTCACCAATACAATAAACGATTTAACCTACCATGAACGAATGATGAATGCAGTCAATGGCCAGGATATGATCCTGCACATTGGCGGGGTTTACGGTGATAAGGAAGCAGCCATTGAAAGGTTTGCCCAAAATTACAAACGGCTGCCGGATGGGATTAAATCCCTCCTCAGAATTGAAAATGATGATAAATCTTTTACGTTGGAGGATGTGGTAAAGGTGCATCAAAAAACAGGTGCGCCTATATGCTTTGATATTCATCACCACAACTGCAATCCAGGGGAAGAGGAACTAAAGCCTTTACTGAATGAAGTGTGGAAGAGCTGGGGAGACAAAAAGCCAAAATGTCACATCAGCAGCGGAAAAACACACTCAACTGACCGCAGCCATCATGATCTGATTTTAGAAGAAGATCTGGATGCTTTTTTGGGACTGCTGGATGGAGTGGATGCAGATATCATGTTCGAAGCTAAACTAAAGGAACAATCCGTTCTGCCGCATCTTCATAAAGAAAGAGGATAGGCATCAAAAATTGTAATCCCAAAGTATTTTCCATTCTTCATTAAGCTCAGTAATGTACAGGTACTGAACCATTTCCATTTTCCCGTATACACTGTTATATCTGATCGTTGCTTCAACTTGATAAACAGGCAGGGGGGTCGCTTCGTTGGTCATTTGCCAGCTGTCTATCTTTTCAGGAGAGCCCAGGGAATAAGAAAAAGAGTCAGATTGAAAATGCTCATTCAATAATGCTGAACGGTCAATAATATACTGATCCTTTGAAAACCTTTTTTGCAAATCCGGATGAAGATAATCCCAGGAAGAGGATGCTTCACCCTGCTGTTCAAGGGTATAAAATTCTTCTGCAGCTTCTATTACCTGATCTTTTTCAGAAGGAAAAAAGAGGACAATTAAAATGATCACCCCTGCGATCGATAAAAGCAGCACGGGTATAAAGGATAAATTTCTTTTTCTCATCGTACCCCCTCATTTCTTAAAGTGTCTACTTCATACGTATTCAAAAGCGTTTACTATCTTTACCTTTTTGAAAAGATTTGAAAAAAATATATTTTTATTTGCTATCAGAAAGAGCTTGGGACACAAAGTAGCCCGGGCTCTTTCATCTGTTCATTGACCTTCGGATGCTTTCCGCAGGGAAGGCACTGAGCTTTTTACAGGTCCTGCCCTTTAAAATATGAGCTTGCCGTCATATCCTACAGTCACCGCCTTCTGCTTCATTCACCTACATATAAAAAATTTCATTTTAAAACTTTTTTCAGTAGTGACGCAACACCTTCTCTTTTTACTAGGCAACAAAACAACTAAAGAATGATCAGACATTGACTAGAGAAGCTGTTTTCAAAATTGAACACAGATAAATCCTCTATATGTTTTTGTTAAATTCTGAAAATTATATTGACAAAGCATGACGATATTATATAATTACGTTAAAATAACGTCATATAAAAAGGTGGTAGTATGATCAATTTAGAATCGTTAGAGGATAAGAACATCAGGTTTATGGAGCGCATTGAGGCAGGAGAAAAAATTGAAGCAGATGACTGGATGCCGGATGAGTACCGAAATGTTTTGATTAAGCTTATTTCCATGCATGGAATTAGCGAAATCATGGGTGCACTGCCTGAAAAAGAGTGGGTCCCCAAAGCCCCTACACTGAAAAGAAAGCTCGGCATCATGGCAAAAGTACAGGATGAGATGGGTCATGGACAGCTTTTGTTAAGAGTAACGGAAGATCTGATAAAACCATTGGGAAGAACAAGGGAAGACATCATGGAAGATCTTTTCACGGGCAGGTTGAAATTTCACAACGTTTTTCATATGGAAGCGCCAACCTGGGGAGATGCCGGTTTAATTGGCTGGCTCATTGATGGTGCTGCTATTATTACACAAACGAATATGCTGAATGCCTCTTATGGACCATATGCCCGTGCCTTAAAACGGATTTGTGCCGAAGAGGTGTTTCACGCACAGCATGGAGAGGCGATCATACTGGCACTCGCGGAAGGAACCGACGATCAGAAAAAAATGGTGCAGGAGGCAGTCGACCGCTGGTGGGAGCCGCTGCTGATGTTTTTTGGGCCTGGAGATGCCAAAGCTACTGGTTCATCAAAACAGGATGTTACGGCAAAATACAGAATCCGGTCAAAGTCGAATGAGGAGCTGCGTCAGGATTTTTTCACAAAATATGTCCCAAGGATCTTGTCGATTGGTCTGACTATTCCTGATTCAACCATGCTGTATGATCAAAAACAGGATAAGTGGGTGTATCAGCAGCCGGACTGGGAAAAGTTCAAAGAAATTGTGAAGAATAAAGGGCCAAAATCTCAAGAACGCTTAAGATTGAGAGAGCTTTCCTATGAAAACAATGAATGGGTAAGGGAAGCCCTAGCTCAATCAGAGGAAGCAATATAGAAAGGTGGGGCTTATTTGAACTCAAAGACAGCTGGTTTTTTTCAGGAATATGAGGTGTTCAGTAAAAGAACGGCTACTTCACCAATGCAATATCAATTTAGCCTGCTTGCTCCAAACGAAGAAATGGCACTCGTTCTTGCTCAGGAAAATTTTATGAGACGTGAGCCGGTTGCAGATATATGGGTGATGAAACGGTCATCAATAAAAAAAATGACACCGGAAGAAAGACTGTCATTGCTAAGGATTGACAATAAAGATTACAGAAACACAAAAGGATATGGCTATCTTCAAAAAAAATGGCGGCAGTATGAACAGGAAATGCTCGATGAAAAAGAGATTTTTTCGTGGGGAGGGAAATTGAAGAAATGACAGAATTGGGGACGCCATCTTTTAAAAAAACAGTGGTAGAACTTCTCTATCAGCTCGCAGATGATGATTTTATTCTGGCCTGCCGCGGTTCAGAATGGCTTGGTCTTGCTCCTCATATTGAAGAGGACGTTGCTTTTTCTTCCATCAGTCAGGACACAATGGGGCATGCAGCAATGTTCTATGGCCTGCTGGAGCAGCTGGGTGAGGGCAATATGGATGAGCTTTCCCATGCAAGGGAAGGAAGTCAGCGTAAAAATGCGGTTCTGTGCGAGATTCCAAATGGTACAGGTCATTATTTAAAGGAACCTCGCTATGATTGGGCTTTTACAGTGGTCAGGCAATTTTATTACTCTATCGCAAAAAAAATAAAACTGGAATCGTTAAAGCAATCAGCCTACGAACCTTTGGCTCATGCAGCTGTAAAGATAAACATGGAGCTGCACTACCATATTCTGCACTGGACGGTGTGGTTTAAACAGCTGATACTTTCAGGGGGAGAGGCAAAGCAAAGAATGCTTGAAGCCATAATCCGTGTTGAACAGGAATTTGGGGATGTCTGCTCATTAGGTCCTTTATCAGCTGAGATGGCAAACCTCAAGCTAATTGATAAAGAGGATGTATTACTCGAGAGATTTCATAATAGTGTAAAACCGGTATTTCACACATTATCTATTCCCTATAAAGGCAGCTTTGGGTACCGTTCAGGAAGAGGAAGATTTGGTGAACATACACAGGAACTTCAGCATGCACTAACAACTTTAACTGAGGTCTACCGAACAGATCCAGCAGCAGCCTGGTGAAAAAGAAAGGAGGCAGCTTCTTTTGACATGGCATGACGGTTTAAACGTTGAAGAAAAAATCAGAATCAATCAAGTACTTCAGTCAGTAAAAGATCCGGAGATAGATTCAATCAGTATTTTGGAACTGGGTATGGTGGAGCGGGCAGAGTTGCAAGATGGTACGCTGACCCTTTTTCTTCTACCAACCTTTATGGGGTGTCCTGCCCTTGATATTATTAAAACCTCAATTTTGAAAGCGTTTACAAAAGTAAAAGAGGTTAAGCAGATGGATGTTCACTTTATTTATCATCCGCCCTGGACGTCGGACCGGATCAGTGAAGAAGGAAAACTCAGATTGAAAGAGTTTGGAATCGCTCCGCCTATGAAAGAAGCAGGCACCACGGGTGAGTGGCAGGCAGCCTGCCCCTATTGCGATTCTCTTTATACAACTTTAGATAATCTGTTTGGGCCTACAGCCTGCCGCAGCATTTTATACTGCAAAAGCTGTAAAAATCCTTTTGAGGCCATGAAGCCGGTCTCTAACTGGATGTAATCAAGTAATAGAAACAGATTTCCCAAAAACAAAATAGGAGTTGAATTTTACAATGATGAAATTGATCGCACTTTACAAACAGCCGGAAAACAAAAAAGCATTTGATGAGCACTATTTTGGAACCCACGGACCTATTACAGCATCCATTCCAGGACTTCAAAAGATGACGGTAACAAAAATGTCTGGGAGTCCAATGGGAGGAGAAGCTCCCTATTACTTGATGTGTGAAATGGTATACGAGAGTAATGATGCGTTTAAAAAAGCCATGAAAACGGATGAAGCAAAAGCTTCAGGAAAAGATGTCATGTCGTTTGCGGGAGATCTTGTCACATTAATGGTCGGTGAAGAGGTTCATGAATAATCAGTGGTCGCACATTCAGACAGAGATCGTAAAAAACGCAGGAACGATCACGTTAAATCGTCCCGAGGTTCTGAATGCATTGAATACAATGATGGTTTCAGAAATCGTTCAGGCGATGGAGAATTTTGATCAGGACCAAACCGTTAAGGTAATCGTGCTAAAAGGTGCTGGCAGGGCTTTTGCTGCCGGTGCTGATATCGATGAGATGCTCGATAAAAATGCGATCGAATTAGAGCTCCTTAATCAATTCAGTGATTGGGACCGAATTGCCAGAATTAAAAAACCGATTATTGGGGCAGTTCATGGGTTTGTTTTAGGCGGAGGATTCGAGTTAGCGCTATGCTGTGACATTTTACTTGCGAGTCAATACACCGAATTTGGGTTTCCGGAAGCAGGGCTTGGTATTATGCCGGGAGCAGGGGGGACGCAGCGGCTGACAAAGCTGATTGGACATGCGAGGGCAATGAAATGGCTGTTGACCGGTGAGCGCTTTTCGGCTGAAGATGCATGGCAATATGGCATCGTCTCAAGCATCGTTCCCGATCAGCTTCTAGTGGAAGAAACAGAAAAAATGGCAGAAGCTATCGCAAAAAAACCGCCGCTTTCCGTCAGGCTTATTAAAGAGTCCGTACATAAAGCGAATGAGTTATCTCTCGCTGAAGGAATGCAGCAGGAAAGAAAAAATTTCTATTTACTATTTTCTTCCGAGGATCAAAAAGAAGGACTGCGTGCTTTTAAAGAAAAGAGAAAAGCTGATTTTAAAGGCAGATAATCAGGAGGCTGTTTCGATGTTTGAAACCATTTTCTATGAAGAAAATCATGGCGTGGCAACGATCACATTGAATAGGAAAGATAAATTAAATGCCTTTACTGAAGGGATGCACCAGGAACTGATGATTGCGCTTAAAAAAGCAGCGCAAGAACCAACTGTACGCTGCCTCGTGATTACAGGCAGCGGAAAGGCTTTTTCTGCTGGTGAAGATTTGGATGGTGTAACAGAAGAACTGGATCATGGTGAAGTCATCAGAACTCGATATATGCCTGTGATGCTCCAGATAGCATCTCTTAATAAGCCTGTAGTAGCAGCAATAAATGGCGCAGCAGCAGGGTCTGGCTTGAGTTTGGCGCTAGCCTGTGATTTCAGGCTCATGCACGAAAAAGCGAAACTGGTGCAAGCGTTTATCCACGTAGGATTAATTCCTGATTCCGCTAATCTGTTTTATCTGCCTAAATTGATTGGACATGCAAAGGCAATGGAACTTGCTGTTTTTGGAGAAAAGATTACCGCTCAAGAAGCTAAAGAGTCCGGACTCGTAACACGGGTCGTGAATGATGAAAACTGGGAGAAGGAGGTAGCGCAATTTGCCGCAATGCTTGCTCAGAAACCCACAGTGGCAGTCGGCCTTATTAAACGCCTTCTTCAAAAAAGCTGGGGTGAAAATCTTCAATCGTATTTGCTTGAAGAAAGCTATAGTCAGAGAATAGCAGGCAAGTCTCCCGATCACATGGAAGGTCTTGCAGCATTTAAAGAAAAAAGAACCCCGGATTTTAAAGGGGAATAAGAAGGGATGATAAATATGTCAACCATGAAAGAGCAGCCTATGGAGCAGATGGTTATGAAGAGAAGTATTTATCAATTGATTATTAACGGAGAGCGAAGAGAATCGTTAAGCGGAGAAACCTTTACAACGGTCAACCCGGCTACAGGGGAAGAAATAGCCCGTGTTTCAAAGGGAACCATTGAGGATGCAGAACTGGCGGTTGAAGCAGCAAGACAAGCTTTTGATCATGGTAAATGGAGACATTTTCCTGTCAACAAGCGATCTCGGATCCTGAATAAAATTGCTGGAATTATGAGAGCACGCTTTAACGAACTTGTTGAACTGGAAATATTGGACACCGGAAAATCTCTGGCTGCGGCGCAGGGTCAGGTTATGCAGGCGATTGAGGATTTTGAATTTTATGCTGGGGCGATTGTCAGCCACAGAGGAAGTGTAAATGCGATGCCTGGTGCTTTTCAAAACCACACAGAACATGAACCGATAGGGGTTTGTGCACAGATTATTCCATGGAACTATCCGTTGATGATGGCGGCGTGGAAGGTGGCACCGGCTATTGCAGTTGGCTGTTCGATCATTGTTAAGCCTGCTTCCCTGACTCCACTGACAGCTATTGTTCTAGGGGAAATTTGTTTAGAGGCTGGTGTACCTGCTGGTGTGGTCAATATTGTACCCGGCTCCGGTCAGGATGTGGGCAACTATTTAGTGGAACATAAAAAAGTAAACAAGGTTGCCTTCACGGGCTCAACCCCTGTCGGCAGAAAAATTATGGAAAAAGCCTCGAGTACGCTAAAAAGAGTCACATTAGAACTTGGAGGCAAATCACCGAGTCTTGTATTTGCGGACGCGGACTTAGAAGCAGCTGTAGATGGGTCTTTATTTGGAATATTTTATAATTCGGGACAATCCTGTGAAGCTAGATCCAGATTGTATGTGCAGGATAACATCTATGATGACTTTATGAGAATGTTTATAGAGAAAACAAAAAAACTAAAGCTTGGCAACCCATTTCTTAAAGAAACACATGTTGGGGCAATTATTAATGAGGATCAGCTTAACGTCATAGATGGATTTGTAAAATCTGCCTTAAGAGAAGGGGCTACAGTTGAAACGGGCGGACAGAAGGCGGCTGTTTCCGGTTATGAAAATGGCTACTGGTATGAACCTACGATTCTGACAAATGTCACGCAGGATATGGAAGCGGTGAAAGAAGAAATATTTGGTCCCGTAGTGACTGTCATGAAATTTAAGGATGAAAAAGAAGCGATTCGACTTGCCAATGACAGCGAGTACGGATTGGGTTCAGCGATTTGGACAAAAGATCATGCGAGAGCAACAAGGGTGTCCAAACAAATTCAGGCAGGCATTGTCATGGTCAACTGTCCATTTTCAGCTTTTCCAGGGACACCGTTTGGCGGGTACAAGCAGTCAGGTTTTGGCCGGGAGCTCTGTGTTGAAACGCTGGATCTGTATTGTGAAACCAAAAGTATTGTTGCGTATTATGGCAACAAGCCATTAAACCCGCTTGGTGTATAAGGAAAAAATTCATTCACGGAGCATAAACCTCTCCGTGAGTGATTTTGATCAGGGGAGGGTGAATTTCCTATGGAGAGAATTACAGTTGCAGGTGCCGGAGTTATGGGAAGGGAAATTGCTTACATAGCCGGCCTGAATAAACTAAAGGTTACGCTTGCTGACATAAGTCAGGAGCAGCTGAAAAAGGCTGAACAAACGATCAGCGGTCTTTTGCATAAAGGGGTGGAAAAAAATAAGATTGAGCCGGAAGAAGCAGTAAGAGTAAGTGAAAATATCAGCTATACAACGGACCTTCCTGCAGCTTTTAGCCAGGCAGACTTTATTATTGAAGCCGTAACGGAAAAGATGGAAATCAAAAAACAGGTATTTAAACTAATGGATCTTCACTCAGGTGCTGACACCATTTTGTCTACAAACACGTCTACCATGAGTCCAACAGAATTGGGGTCCTGTACAAGCAGACCTGAAAAAGTTGTGGCAATGCATTTTTTTAATCCGGTTCATAAAATGCCATTGATTGAAGTAGTACGTGGACTTGAAACCTCTGAGACAACGGTTGAAAAAACACTGCATCTGGCAAAGCAGTTAAAGAAAGAGACAGTGGTCATTGATGAATCACCAGGTTTTGTAACCAGCCGAATCTCTGCATTAGTCGGAAATGAGGCATTTCATATGCTGCAGGAAGGGATTGGGTCTCCTGAGGAAATTGATAAAGCCATCAAGCTTGGCCTTAATTATCCAATGGGACCATTTGAACTCGGTGATTTAGTGGGATTAGATACTAGACTAAATAATTTAACTTATTTGCACTCCACATTGGGCGAGAGATTCAGACCTGCGCCTTTGCTGGTTAAGTATGTGAAAGCAGGCCGGCTTGGAAGAAAGTCGGGACGGGGTGTATTTACTTACACTTGAAAAAGTTAGGAGCGAAGAAAGCATGATAGAAGCGGTCATAGTGGACGCCATTCGGACACCAATAGGAAAGTATAACGGCATATTAAAAACCATTAGGCCAGATGACTTGGGAGCTGCAGTCATTAAACAGCTGCTTGAGAGAAATCCTTCTGTAGAAACTTCAATGATTGAAGAAGTCGTTTTTGGAAACGCAAACGGAGCAGGCGAAGAAAACCGGAATGTCGCCAGGATGTCGGCGCTGCTCGCTGGCCTGCCTGTTCAAACAGCCGGCGTCACCATAAATCGTCTTTGTGCTTCCGGTCTAGACGCAGTGAACTATGCTGCCCGGGCAATTGCAGCAGGAGAAGGTGATGTTTTTATAGCAGGCGGAACCGAAAGCATGACAAGGGCTCCATATGTCATGCTTAAACATGCAGATCCGTTTGAACGAGGAAATAAGCAATTGATGGACACGACAATTGGCTGGCGCTTTAGCAATCCCGTTATGGAATCGAAATTCGGAACGGACAGCATGCCTCAAACAGCCGAAAATGTAGCCCGTAAGTATAATATATCCAGACAGGAACAGGATCAGTTTGCGCTTTCAAGTCAACTAAGGGCCCAACAAGCGATAAGCGAAAACCGTTTTTCCAATGAAATCATAGCACTGAAGATAAAAGATAAATATGGATATGAAGCAGAAGTTGTCGCGGATGAGCACCCAAGAAAAAATTCATCCATTGAAAAATTAGAGAAACTTAAGCCTCTTTTTGAAAATGGAACCATTACGGCTGGAAACTCCTCCGGGATCAATGACGGGGCATCAGCGCTTCTTTTAATGTCTAAAGAGAAAGCATCAGCACTTAATATAAAACCATTAGCCCGCTATGTATGCTCTGCTGCAGCAGGGGTGGAACCCTCACTAATGGGGATTGGTCCCGTGTATTCAACCAGAAAAGCATTAAAAAGAGCGGGTCTGTCGATTGAAGAAATTGATTTGTTTGAAATAAATGAAGCATTTGCTGCTCAGACACTTGCCTGTATTCAGGAGCTCCGAATTAAGGAAGAAAAGGTGAATGTAAATGGGGGTGCCATCGCCTTTGGACATCCATTGGGAGCTAGCGGTGCACGCATTCTGACCACCCTTGTGCACGAGTTAAACAAACAAAACAAACGATTCGGTGCTGCATCCATGTGTGTCGGAGTCGGGCAGGGACTTACGACGATTATAGAACGCTGCTGAACAGAAGAGGAATCATTCATCCGGACAACATGACTTCTAAAGAAATCGGGCAGGGATCGTGGTAATATTAAACCAGAAGAAATAAACCGATTGAAGTAAAGGATGAAAAACAGAATGAATACACGGTCGATGATTTTTACTTTATATGGTGATTATATCAGGCATTACGGCAATAAAATCTGGGTAGGAAGCTTAATTCGCCTTTTAAATGAATTTGGCCACAATGATCAGGCGGTTCGTGCGGCAATATCCCGAATGAACAAACAGGGATGGGTTCAAGGTGAAAAAAAGGGAAACAAAAGCTTTTATTCGCTTACACAAAGAGGATCTGCCAGGATGGAGGAGGCAGCTAAAAGAATATTTAAACTGAAGCCTGAAGAGTGGGACGGCAAATGGAGAATGCTGATGTATACCATACCGGAAGAGATCCGTTCAGTAAGAGATGAACTTCGTAAGGAGCTGGTATGGAGCGGGTTCGGCTCGCTATCGACCAGCTGCTGGATCTCACCACATAATCTTGAGGAACAGGTAAAAGGGTTGATCGAAAAATATGAGATCGGTGAGTATGTAGATTTTTTCGTTGCAGACTATATCGCACCTCAAACGAATCAAAGTCTGGTAAATAAAAGCTGGGATTTAAATGAAATCAATGCAAAATATAAATGGTTTATCAATGAATACAAACCGAAATACATAACGGATAAAGAACAGATTCTGAATGGAAAAACCTTAGATGCGGAGTGTTTTGTAAAACGGACAGAACTTGTGCATGAATACCGTAAGTTTTTGTTTGTGGACCCCGGACTCCCCCAGGAACTTCTGCCTGAAAAATGGCTGGGAGATGAGGCTGCTTATTTATTCGACGCTTATTATAGTGAACTTGCACAGCCGGCCCTTAGATTTTTTGAATCCGTTTTTGGAGAGGGAAACGAACTGACTTTGAAAAACAGCTCTACTAATGCGATGAACCATCCGTTCATGATCAACTAGGGCTTCTTTTTTAGACCAACTTCGATCAAGCTTTAGAAGCAGCATTTCAGCGCTAAAAGCAGGGAGGAAACGCATGAACAACTTAACCCGGATTCTGGGCATCACTTATCCGATTATTCAAGGCGGCATGGGAAACGTCTCCAATGCTCCACTTGCTGCAGCCGTATCCAATGCAGGTGGGCTTGGCATGATTGGAGCAGGAACAATGGAGCCTGAACAGGTTGAAGACATGATTGTTGACACAAAGAAAAGAACGAGTCTGCCTTTTGGGGTCAATATTGCTCTTTCAGTCAATGATCATGCTGCTGAATTATTGGAGCTTGTGGGAAAACACCAGATTAAAATTGTCTCCTTATCTGCCGGCAATCCGGCGCCGCATATCCCAATGTTAAAGGGGCATCATTGCACAGTTATGACCGTTGCAGGGACTGTTGCTCAGGCAGTTAAAGCAGAAAAAGCAGGAGCTGATATCGTGATTGGCGAGGGGTATGAAGCAGCGGGAATAAATTCTCCCGTTGAAACAACAACTATGGCATTAATCCCTCAAATGTGCCGAGCCATTTCGATACCGGTTGCAGCAGCCGGAGGAATCGGAGATGGCAGGGGTTTAGCTGCGGCACTTGCTCTTGGTGCCTTCGGTGTTCAGATGGGGACAAGATTTATCGCGACAAAAGAATCTGGCGTGCATGCTAATTACATCTCCGCCATTATTTCAAGTCGTGATGATGGCACACTGATCTCTGGCAGGACAGTCGGAAAAGTACGAAGAGTTTTGCCTACACCTTATATAAAAAATGTCTTACAAACAGAAGAAAAGGGTATGACCGTCAACGAATATCTTGATGCAACCTCTGAATTTCATCATATATCGGGAGCCATGGAGGGCAGGCTTGAAGAAGGCTTTTTAAACGGCGGACAAATTTCCGGCCTTATAGAAGACATTCCTTCTGTTGAGGATTTAATCAAAACGATGGTAGCAGAAGCAAAGATCTTCTTAAGCTCTGCTCAAAAAAAACTGCCGATATAAATTGTAATAACTGAATTTTTTCAATATATTGACTATTGATGATACGAAATGATATTATAGCGTTAAAATACCGTCATATGTTTTTTCTAAGTCTGCCTTCAGCATCATGTATATTTATCGCTTAGAGTTAAGGTTGAACTAGTTTAATGGGTCGCTGGATAAGCGCTTTTAATTCAGATAAAAATGTAAGCGTTTTCTTTTAATGAGGAGGAATTACACGTGCATATGTTTGAAAAAATTAAAGGCCATGAACAGGTTGTTTTCTGCAATGATGAAGAAACTGGTCTCAAAGCGATTATCGCAATACATAATACATCTCTTGGACCAGCTCTGGGAGGGTGCAGAATGCAGCCATATGAGAGTGTAGATCATGCACTTGAAGATGTTCTTCGCCTTTCCAGGGGGATGACGTATAAATGTGCGGCAGCGGATGTGGATTTTGGTGGAGGAAAAGCGGTAATTATCGGAGACCCTTCAAAAGACAAAAGCCCTGAGTTATTCAGGTCATTCGGTCAGTTTGTAGAGTCACTGAACGGACGATTTTATACAGGAACCGATATGGGAACAACACCGGAAGATTTTGTACATGCTCTAAAAGAAACCAACTGTATTGTCGGGGTGGATGAGGTGTATGGAGGCAGCGGGGATTCGTCCATCCCGACAGCTCACGGGGTAATCTACGGCTTACAGGCTACGAATCAAGTATTATATGAATCTGATGGATTGCATGACAGGACCTATATTATTCAGGGGTTAGGAAAAGTAGGAGCGAAAGTTGCGGAGCAGTTAATCACTGGAGGAGCAAAAAAACTGGTTGTATCTGATTTGAATCAACTTTCTTTGCTGCATATTCAGGCGCTTGGTGAAAAGATGAATATTGAGGTTGAAGTGGCACAGGGGGATGCAATTTATGATGCTAAAGGGGATATTTTTATTCCTTGTGCAATGGGCGGGATTTTAAATGATCAAACCATTGCACAATTGCAGGTAAAAGCCATCGTGGGCTCAGCTAATAACCAGCTGCTTGAAGAGGAGCATGCGCAGGCTTTAAAGGAAAAAGGCATTCTTTATGCACCGGATTATATCGTTAACGCAGGCGGATTAATACAGGTAGCAGATGAACTTTACGAACCTAATAAAGAAAGAGTCTTGAGACAAACAAAAGGCATCTATACTTCACTCCTTAATATTTACAGAACAGCTGAAGAAAATGGGATGACTACAGTAGAAGCTTCAAATCTTTTCTGTGAGCAGCGAATGCGGTCAAGAGCACGAAGAAACAGTTTTTTCTCTCATATGAAACGACCAAAGTGGGCGGTCAGGATATGACAGTAATTCCTGGAAAAGAGAGGGGAAGAACAATGGAAAAAACGTATCCGATTCAGCAGCTGCTTGACCCGGATGGAAAGTGGACCAGTGAAGAACTGCGTTCACTTTTAACCGAGGAGCGAACGAAAAGCTTTTATATGAATATGGTCAGAATCAGAACGTTTGACCGAAAAGCGATTTCTCTTCAACGGCAGGGGAGGATTGGCACGTACGCCCCGTTTGAAGGGCAGGAAGCATCGCAGGTTGGAAGCGCTCTGTGTTTGTTACAAGACGACTGGATGTTTCCAACGTATCGCGATCATGGAGCTGCCATGACATTCGGACACTCCCTGCGCAATGTTCTATTATTTTGGAACGGGCGGAATGAAGGCAATATTCCCCCGAACGGACTGAAGATTTTCCCCCCTGGAATTCCGATTGCAACTCAAATTCCTCATGCAGCAGGCGCAGCCTTTGCGGAAAAAAGAAAAGGAACGAAAAACGCTGCGATTGCATTTTTTGGAGATGGTGCAACGTCCGAAGGTGATTTTCATGAAGGACTGAATTTTGCAGCTGTTTTCCAGTCACCTGTGATCTTTTTCAATCAAAATAATCAATATGCTATTTCTGTACCGTTAAGCAAACAGATGAAAACAAAGACGATTGCACAAAAAGCACTTGCTTATGATATTCCATCCCTCCGGATCGATGGCAATGATGTTTATGCTGTTTACCATTATGTAACCCAGGCGCTTGAACGGGCACGAGCTGGAAACGGTCCGACTTTAATAGAGGCGGTAACATGGCGGTACGGAGCTCATACAACCGCTGATGACCCTTCAAAATATCGGGACCAGCAGGAAAGCAATTTAAGGCGGGAGCAATTTGATCCAATTTTACGCATTGAAAAATGCTTGAAAATAAACGGGTGGTATGAAGAAGGATGGACTCAGGATATTAAACAGCAAGCTGTTGAAGAAATAGAGCAGGCTGTAATGGAAATGGAAGATTTTCCAGCTCCGGATCCAGCTGTTTTATTTGATCATGTATACAAAAATCCTGTTCCATCTCTCGTTAAACAAAAATCGTATCTAATGGGTCTGTTAGGGGGCAACTCGTGAAAAGCTCAGTTGAAAGAAAACCATTAACATTGGCCGGGGCCATTAATGAGGCTCTTTCCGTCATGCTGGAAGAAGATGAAAGAGTTCTTTTGCTTGGAGAAGATATTGGTCAAAATGGAGGTGTTTTCAGAGTAACCGAAGGCCTTAAGGATGCTTTCGGGGAAGATCGAGTAATAGATACTCCATTGAGCGAAGCGGGTTTTGTAGGAGCTGCAATTGGAATGGCAGCAAATGGGCTGAAGCCGGTAGTGGAAATTCAGTTTCTCGGTTTCATTTATCCTGCATACGAACAATTAATGACTCATGCAGTTCGATTACGATCGAGAACGATGGGACATTTTACTGTTCCCCTCGTCATACGTGCGCCGTATGGAGCGGGAGTGCGTGCTCCGGAGATCCATTGTGACAGCACTGAATCCATTTTTACTCATATGCCGGGTTTGAAGGTTGTATGTCCGTCGAGCCCTTATGATGCTAAAGGGCTAATGATTGCAGCAATAGAAGATCCTGATCCTGTATTATTTCTTGAACCCATGCGTCAGTACCGGTCGAGTGCGGAAGAAGTGCCGGAAGGAAAGTACACGGTTGAAATTGGGAAAGGGAAAACAATGCTGGAGGGAGAGGATGTCACCATTATTGCCTGGGGAGCAATGGTTTCTGTCTCAATGAAAGCGGCTGAATCTCTATTACAGGAGAATGTATCCTGTGAAGTAATCGATTTAAGAACACTTTCTCCTATTGATGAAGATCTGATTGCTTCTTCTGTTCAAAAAACGGGAAGAACCGTCATTGTTCAAGAATCACATCCTCAGAGCAGCGTAGCAAATGATGTTTTATCCATTATTAATGATACCTCCTTTTTGTATCAAAAAGCCCCTGCAGCAAAGGTATCAGGATTTGATATGCCGGTTCCTTATTTTGGCTACGAAGATTTTTACCTTCCAACGCCAGAACGGGTGGTGCAGGCGGTAATGGATGTGGTGAATTTTTAAGTCAAAGGGGGAGATGTCTTGATGGAAATCAAGCTTCATGATATTGGAGAAGGAATGACGCAGGCCGAGCTTATTCATTATTTTGTAAAACCTGGTGACAAAATTAACGCAGATGATCCGCTGGTGGAGGTTCAAACCGATAAAATGACTGCAGAAATACCTTCCCCTGCATCAGGTATTGTAAAAGAACTTATGATCGAACCAGGGGCGACTATTGCGGTGGGAACAACAATTATGCTAATAGAAGCAGTAAATTCGACAAAATCAAGAGAGCCAAATACCCGTGCTGTAAAGGAGTTTGCTACAAAATCATCTGATGTAAAAAAAATAGACACAGAAATAAATAAAACCAAACGCATTCTCGCCTCGCCTTATACCAGGAAAATTGCACGGGATCACCAAATATCTATTGAAATGATCGATGGATCAGGTCCTGGAGGCAGAATTAGCGATGAAGACATCTATTCAGCGATTAAGGCGGAGAAAATCCAGACGAATCAAACTCCTGCACGAACGGAAGAAGTGATAAAAGAGAAACAAAGCAGCATCCCTTACTCCGGAATACGAAGAAAAATTGGAAATAAAGTAACTCAGTCCCTTTTCACAGTACCGCACTGTACTCATTTTGAAGAAGTGGATGTTACCGAACTTCTTCAGTTTAAAGAACAGCTGAAGAAGGAAGGGAAAAACATTTCAGCAACCATCTTTTTTATAAAAGCGCTTGGTGTTTGTCTGAGAGAATTTCCTGTTTTTAATTCATCCCTGGATGAAAAAAATGAGTTGATAGTGCTTCATCCTGCCATTCATATTGGACTTGCTACCGATACAGCTGACGGACTGCTTGTGCCTGTTTTAAAGAATATTTCTCAAAAATCATTCCGTGCCCTTCAGGAGGAGATGAGAGAAATTCAACAAAAAGCTAAAGATAAGGCACTTTCCATGGCTGACCTAACCGGAAGTACATTTACCGTCAGCAATGCAGGTCCGCTTGGAGGAAGTATAGGAGCAACCCCCATTTTGAATTACCCGGAATCAGCCCTAATGGCGTTTCACAAAATTAAAAAAAGACCGATGGTAAATGCAAAAGATGAAATTGTCATACGATCTATGATGAATATTTCAATGACATATGACCATCGGATTATAGACGGAGGAAGTGCTGTTATGTTTACGAATCGATTTGCTGAGCTGATTGAACAGCCCATTTCCATGATGGTTGAGCTTACGTAATGGTCGTAGGGGAAATTGCAGAAGAAAAAGATGTTGTGGTGATCGGAGGAGGTCCGGGTGGGTACCAGGCTGCAATACGGGCCGCTCAGCTGGGAAGAAAAGTGACACTGATTGAAAAAGAAAATGTAGGAGGCGTATGCTTATTTACTGGCTGCATACCTTCTAAACTATTTGCTGAGGCGGGTAAGAAAAGAAGTTCTCTGAACTCTTTATCAAGATTAGGAATAGCGGTACGTGAAGATTCATTTGATTTATCTGTTTTGCAAAGCACAAAGCAGAAAGTGATAGCGCAGCTCCAAAGCGGAATCGAAAAACTGATTCATGAAAACAGGATTGAACGGATAAAAGGCTCTGCATATTTTTTAGCCAATGACAGGATTGGAGTCGAAAGCGGTCATACCTTTTCTATTTTCAGATTCTCATCCGCCATCATTGCAGCAGGCTGCTCAATAGCCGGCACCAAAGAATCGGAAGATCACCGGTTATTAGATTATGAATCTATTTATGCCCTGCAGGAAGTTCCTAAGCATCTTGCGGTCATTGGGGATGATTATCTTGCACTCGAAGCCGCTTCTTCGTTTCAGCAGCTTGGCGCAAAAGTCACGTTAGTAGTGGAAAAGGAAGATTTTCATTTTGAAGCTTCTATTAATAAGGAGTTAAAACGAATTTTCAAAAAAAGAAATATTAAAATGCATTTTAATCAAAAAGTTCAGCAGATAGATTCAAATGAGGAGGAGATTAAGATTGTGTTGGAAGGAGAAGATGGACAAACGTCTTCTCTTCTGGCGTCACACATGGTGAAAGCTGCTTCCCGAGAACCGAATAGCTTTCATCTTGGTGCAGATCGGTTAAAAATGAAGACAGGAAAAAACGGTCATATCCTCATAAACGATGCCTGTCAAACGTCTATAGAGGGGATATATGCAGTAGGGGATATTACAGAAGGTCCTGCGCTCGCCGTTAAAGCCATCAAACAGGGGAAAGTCGCAGCTGAAGTAATTGCAGGCTGCAGCGCTGAATATGACGGCAGATTCTTACCGCTGATCCTTCACACCAATCCGCCTGTTTCAAGCTGTGGTCTGACAGAGGATGAAGCAAAGGAAATGTATAAAAATAGTAGAACCGCTTCGTTTCCTCTGGCTGCACTGGGAATTTCCGCTGTAACAGGAAACAGGGAAGGAATGGTGACAGTCATCATTGATGAAGCCACAGATGTTTTACTGGGACTCCATGCAATTGGTGAAGGGGCCGTGGAGCTTGCCGCATCAAGTGTGCTTGCTCTTGAAATGGCAGGCCGTACAGAAGATCTGACATTTGGACTTTATGCACATCCGAGTGTAAGCGAGGGCTTATTAGAAGCAGTTGAAGCATTAACAGGTAAATCGATTCATCTTGCCGCAGGACAATCCAAAATTAACGTATAGATAGAATAAATAAAATTAACGAGTTGGAGGAATTTAAAATGAAAAAAGAATCCATTTCAATGAATCAGCAGGTTAATGACTTTTTTCCGGTTAAAGATGTTGATTATCTTGAAATCTATACGGGAAATGCAAAACAATCCGCCCACTTTTTTTGTACCGCATTTGGTTTTAAAATGACAGCCTACTCGGGTCTTGAAACAGGCAATCGAGAAACCGTGTCTTATGTATTGCAGCAAAAAAAAGTGCGCCTGGTCATCACCGGATCCTTAACAGACTCATCTGACACAGCCGCCTTTGTCAAAAAACACGGAGACGGCGTACGTGATATTGCGCTTACAATGGATAATGTTGAAAGTGCATACAAAGAAGCGGTCTCAAGAGGGGCAATTCCTATAAAAGAGCCATACGAAGTGGAAGATCAGTATGGAAAAGTAAGGAAAGCGGTTATCGGAACATACGGAGATACCGTTCACACCCTAATTGAGCGCACCGGTTATCAGGGGGTTTTTCTTCCTGGTTTTGAACCGTACGAATCTTCTATCCCGGTGAAAGATGCCGGAATTATTGCCGTAGATCATGTGGTTGGAAACGTGGAGAGAATGCAGGAATGGACCTCTTACTACGAAAAAGTAATGGGCTTTAAGGAAATGCGTCATTTTACAGATGCAGATATCAGCACGGAGTATTCATCTCTAATGTCAAAAGTAATGCACAATGGAGGAAGAATTAAATTTCCAATTAATGAACCGGCAGAGGGCAAGCGGAAATCTCAAATTCAGGAATATCTTGAATTTTTCAATGGTCCAGGCGTTCAGCACCTTGCTATTTTAACGGAAGATATCGTGACAACAGTCGGCATCCTGAAACAAAATGGCGTAGAATTTTTAAATACTCCTGCGTCCTATTATGAAACGCTGAGCGAACGGGTTAAGGACATTGATGAAGAAATTGAAAAACTGAAGGAACTGAATATTTTAGTAGATGGAGATGACGAAGGCTATCTTCTGCAAATTTTCACGAAGCCGATTGTCGACCGTCCTACAGTATTCATCGAAGTCATTCAGCGAAAGGGAGCTAGAGGATTTGGGGAAGGAAATTTTAAAGCTCTATTTGAATCGATTGAGCGGGAACAGGAAAGAAGAGGGAACTTGTAAAGCAGCTGCATGATAGGGAAACCATTAAAAGATCTTTTCTTTTGCAGAATTTATTTCAAAACAACCTCAATTATCGTGAACGAAAGGTGGAGAACCGGATGGATTTTATGCCAAATGAAATGAAGTGGAAAGAGGCCTATAAAGTAATGATTGGCTCCATCCTGCCAAGACCTATTGCTTTTGTATCAAGCATGAATAAAGATGGAATTGCAAACCTGGCACCCTTTAGTTTTTTTACAGCAATCTCCGCGGATCCCATGATGGTCTGTTTTTCTCCGATGCGGAATGGGGAGGACGGATCAAAAAAAGACACGTTGATCAATATAGAGGAAACAGGAGAATTTGTGATAAATATTGTGAGTGAAAGTTTTTCCGAAAAAATGAATCACTGCGCCATTAATTATTTACCGGAGGAAGATGAATTTATTAAAGCAGGTTTGACGAAAAGTTCAAGTCGCTCGGTTCAGCCGCCCCGTGTTAAAGAAAGCCTGATTCATATGGAATGTATAAAGAATCAAATCCTGCACTTCGGTGATCACCCCGGTGCAGGAAGCCTGGTGATAGGCGAAGTAATTACGATTCAGATCGATGATTCTCTCCTGAATGAGGGCAGAATTAATGCTCAGGAGCTAAAGCCGATTGGAAGATTGGCCGGTCAGCTTTATACGAGACCTATGACGGATACTTTTGAACTAATTCGCCAAAAAATTGATAAGAGGTGAAAACATGAAGTGGATAAGTTTTCGCCTCCCCAATGGTATGGTAAAAGCCGGCTGGATTCATCAGGACCAATATGCAATTGATATGAACGAACTCTCAAAAGGTGCCCTCCCATCAACGATCCTGGAGTTTCTTCAGGATCAGGAGCGGTATATGGAATTGGTAGAAAAATGGAGAGATACTCCGATTGAAACTGACGGAGTTTATTCTTTGAGTGAGGTAACGCTTATGGCGCCTCTGCCAAATCCTCTGAGTTTTAGAGACTTTTACTCTTTTGAACAGCATGTAAAACGTTCACGGGAAAGAAGAGGACTCGAGATGATTCCGGAGTGGTACAGGTTTCCTGCATTCTATTTTTCGAACCATTTAGCTATTAAAGGACCAGGTGAAGTCATACTTTTTCCTGAAAGCAGCGAACTGGACTATGAGCTTGAAATTGCATGCGTAATTGGAAAAAAGGGATCTGCTATATCCTCCGATCACGCATCCAATTATATCTTCGGTTTTTGCATTATGAATGACTGGAGCGCACGTGATTTACAGCGGGAGGAGATGAAAGTGGGGCTTGGTCCGGCTAAAGGGAAAGACTTTGCAACATCAATAGGCCCGTATATCGTAACGCTGGATGAAGTGAACGAAATGAAAAACGGTCACATTGAATTAAAAATGGAAGCGTTTGTTAACGGTAAACAGCTGTCCTCAGGGAATACAAGGGATCTCTATTATTCGTTTGGAGATATGATTGAACGGGCCTCTGCAGGTGTGACACTCTATCCCGGAGAAATTATAGGTTCGGGAACGGTAGGAACGGGATGCCTTCTTGAACTTGGCAGGGAGGTTCACCCCTGGTTGAAGGAAGGGGATGAAGTATCTTTGACCATCGAAGGACTTGGAACGCTGACAAACAAAATTGGAAGTGGAAAAGGGTGATTAGATGTTTTACCGTCAACTTGGAAAGATTCCTCATAAACGCCATACGAAATTTACAAAAGAAGATGGTACGCTTTTCCGTGAGCAGGTGATGGGAACAAAGGGGTTCAGCGGAACTCAGTCCATTCTCTATCATCATTTTATGCCGACTGAAGTTTCGAAAACCGAGTTAATAGGATCCTATCTGCCGGAATATGAAGAAATGGGGGTACTAAAACACCGTCATTTTTTAACCTCAAAGCTAAAACAAAAAGGAGATGCATTTTCCGCAAGAGACTACATTCTGGGAAATGATGATCTGCTAATCGGGATTATCCAGACATCTCAAGCGATGGATTCCTATTACAGAAACGGTGACGGAGATGAGATGTTATTTGTTCATTACGGAGAGGGAAAGATTGAAACGATGTTTGGAACGATTTCTTATCGGAAAGGCGATTACATTATTATTCCGATCGGCACAATATATCGGATTCTTCCAACTGAAAAAACGGAATCTAAATTTTTGCTGATTGAATCATTCAGTCAGCTGACAACTCCAAAAAGATATAGAAATGAATATGGCCAGCTGCTTGAGCACAGTCCGTTTTGCGAACGTGATATCCGGGGCCCTGAAGAGTTAGTAACCTTTGAAGAAAAAGGGTCCTATGAAGTAATGACAAAATCAAGAGGACATCTGCATAATCATGTATTAAATCACCATCCCCTGGACGTGGTGGGGTGGGATGGATGTTTGTATCCATGGGTTTTTAATGTGGAAGATTTTGAACCGATTACAGGAAGGGTTCATCAGCCGCCGCCTGTTCACCAGACGTTCGAGGGACATAATTTTGTTGTATGCTCATTTGTTCCAAGACTCTACGATTATCATCCTGAGGCGATTCCTGCCCCGTATTATCACAGCAATGTAAACAGCGATGAGCTCCTTTACTATGTGGAAGGCAATTTTATGAGCAGAAAAGGAGTTGAAATAGGTTCGATCACCCTTCATCCAAGCGGCATACCCCACGGACCTCATCCAGGAAAAACGGAGGCAAGCATCGGAAAAAAAGAAACGATGGAATTAGCTGTAATGATTGATACGTTTAAGCCCTTAAAAGTAGTGAAAAAAGCAAAGCACATAGAGGATCCACAGTACATGTATACATGGGTCGAGTAATCGAAGCAGAGCTGAAAAGCTCTCTTTTTTTTGAATAAATATATAGGACTATAGACTTTTATTTAAAGGGTTGAAAAAAGAAAACTAATTTGCCTTGTGAAATGTGCTATACTTAAATTAATGAGGGTGGGATGATTAGTAAATCTCATTCAGCCAAATTAGACAGAGCGGCTTATCGTACCAGACCGAAGATTAGCCTTATCGTTCAATTGCCCGGCAAATCTTATTAAAAATTGGAGGATGAACGATGAAAACATATAAAAACAAATTTATTGATGGAGAACAAGTACTGCTGAATGAAAAAGTTGTGACAATAAAGCAGTGGTCCTACGTAGCGAATATGAAAAGATATTCTTATATTATACAGGAAGATTCAGCCACCTTTTACTTTGAAGAAGAGCTTAAAAAAATCCAATAATAAAAAACTGCAGCCAACTTTGGACTGCAGTTTTTCTTTTTTAGCACATAGTATCTTTAGGTTTGGGATTTTTGAGACCGAATAATGGCCGAATGAAAAGAGCAAGCGCGGTTCCAAGCAACGCCATGACTGCCCATACCCAGCCATGCAGACTGAAGGATGCAATACCGCCGAAATATGCTCCGATGTTGCATCCAAACGCAAGTCTTGCTCCATAGCCCATTAATAGTCCACCTATAATTGAGCCTGCTGCGATACCTGGTTTAATTTTCTTAGGATTAAATGTTCCGGCAGCAGTCGCCGCAATAAATGCACCGAGGATAATACCAAAATTCATCACGCTCGTTGAGTCTGCTAAAACAGTCTGAGATAACTGAACGGCGTTTGCCCCCTGCCAGTAACCCCAGCTTGAAACATCAACTCCAACCATTTCAAGTGCTTTAGATCCCCATAGCGCAAATGCAGAAGTAATGCCCCATGGATTTCCACGCACCGTCAGCGTTAATGCGTTCAACACTGCCAGTACAATGGCTGCTGTTAGCAGGGGCCATGAACCTCTGAAAACTTTTTTCCAGCCGGTAGTCGTTGGCAATGGTTTCATAGGGGGAGGATTTCTCCGTTTTGCGAACTGTGACAATAAAAAGTAAATGATTCCAAAAAGGACCATTTGTACAGCCCATGCCCCAAAGAAGCCGAGGGAGGTGGATTCAGCCAGTGAAATTGGCGGCAACGCCCACGTTTCCTCCGTCCAAAAAGGAAGATGATAAGCCCCTAATACAGAACCGGCAATAAAAGCGAACAAGGTTAATATCATAGAAGACTGTCCGCCTCCAACCGTATATAAAGTCCCGGAGGCACATCCGCTTCCCAGCTGCATTCCAATACCGAAAATAAATGCACCGAAAAGCACACTGACTCCAACAGGTGAAACGTATCCTGCAGGAGCGACTCCTGTAAAACTAAAACCTGTGCCTAATATAATCGCAAATAATGTAGATGCTACTGCAAGCATAACCATATGCGCCTGCAAGCCCTGTACATTACCTACTGCTGCCAGGCGTCTGAAGACAGAGGTAAACCCGAATCTTGCGTATAATAAAGTAAGGCCCAATGCAATTCCAATTAAAAATAAAACCCCCTGTGTCCCGTTGGTCGTTAAGGTAATAATGGAAAATAAAATAATCGCTGCTACTATACCTAAAAAGACCAAAGGCTTCTGAAGCGGTGGAAGTGAAGATACAATCGTGGTTGAGTGCTTCTTCATTAACTCTGGAGTCTCTGAAGCATGCTGTGTCATATATGTCCCTCATTTCCTAGTGATTTAATCGGTTTTAAATTTACCATACCTGCACATACAAGTCTATTAGAATGAATCCGCTTCTCAAAAAGATATTTTAAACAAAAAAAAGACAGCTCGTCCAGCCAATGGGAGCGCGCCGTCTTCTTTATGTATGCTCTATTTTATTGGAGAAGTTTTTGATCATAGGGCTGTAACAAGTAGTAGAATGGAAGTAAGAATTCCAGTTCCGGCAAGTCCTGTTAAAATATCGGTTCTGTTATACTTAATTTTTTCTTCAAACATGTCGATCGTCCTCCTTTGTTGTATAGTACTCTTTACCTTTTTTACATCATCTATAAACGTTTTTTTCAAGATTTTATACTAGTATTATTGATATTTTTTTCTCCGTTTTAAGTGTCAATAAAGAGGGTAAATGCAAGAATAGTACATAAATATAAGGAGGAATAAAACATGAGTGATAAAAAAGGATTGTCAGATAAAGTTAAAGGTGCCGTAAGCAAGGCTACTGGCGAGGTTAAAGATCAGGTGGGAAATGCTAAAAATGACCGCAGCATGCAGCGTGAAGGGAAAAAAGATAAAACCCAGGGTGATGTCCAGCGCGGTATAGGAAATCTTAAAGACAAATAGTAAAGCAAGGCTGAGACATAACTTAAAAAGTTTATAAATTGAATCAGTCAGCGAGCTTGAGACGTTTTTTCTCAGGCTTTTTTTATGTTCAAAATAAAGAGGCTGGGGAGATTTGTACTCCCCAGCCTTGTTCATACAAATTTATTCTTGCTTATACTGCATGTAAACAACGTGAGTGACTAAAAAGTCTTCCAGACCATGTCTGCCATCTGCTCCGCCGAGCCCGGATTTTCTGACACCGGCATGGTAGCCCTGCAATGCTTCAAAATTTTCACGGTTAACAAATGTCTCACCGAATTTCAAGCCATTTACTACTCTCATAATTTCGTGGTAGTCTTCAGAATAAACAGATGAAGAGAGACCATATTCGGTATCATTGCTCATTTCAATTGCTTCATCCAATGTACTGTAGGTTACCAGAGGAAGAACAGGACCGAAAATCTCTTCTTTTATGATCGTCATATTTTGCTTGGCATTCGTAATTAACGTTGGTTCATAAAAATACCCTTTGCGATCTATTGGTTTGCCTCCGGTTAAAATGTCTGCTCCTTCTTTTTCGGCTTGTTCCACCATGGAATGAACTTCTTCCAGCCGATCCTGACTCACCAATGGGCCGAGGTCTAAATTATTTTCTTCATTTGGGTTGCCGGCTTTTGCGTTCTGCATCGCTTCCTTCAATTTAGAAGTAAAGGCTTCTGCAACATTTTCCTGAACATACACTCTTTCCGCATTTGTACATGCCTGTCCAGAATTCGTTAAACGCGATGCCATAATATGTTTGACAGCAAGATCCAAATCGGCATTTTCTGTAACAATGGCCGGCGCTTTTCCGCCAAGCTCAAGGTTTACCTTCGTGATATTTTCAGCAGCTGCCTGCATTACTTTCGTACCGGCACCGACGCTTCCGGTCATCGTAATGATGGATACTTTCGGGTGCGATGCCAATGCATTACCTAAAGTGGAACCAGTTCCTGTAATAAAATTATAAACACCTTTAGGAAGGCCATCGGTTTTTTCGATTAGCTTTGTGAACTCCGCTGCAGTATTTGGGGTCTGCTGACTCGGCTTTAGCACAATTGAGCAGCCGGCAATTAAAGCTGTGGCTACTTTGCGGGCTAAAATGAATACCGGAAAGTTCCATGGTACGATTCCAGCCACAACGCCTATCGGCTTTTTGTACATCATAATATTTTCATTAGGCCGGTCACTAGGGAGAACTTCACCTGTAATTCTACGTCCCCATTCAGACATATAGTAGAAATATTCAATTGCTGTATCTACTTCATCAGCTGCCTGGTCCTGAGGCTTTCCTTGCTCTTCAATCAGTAATTTAATAAAAGTTTCACGGTTCTCTTTAATCCCATCACCGAGCTTACGTACAATTTTCCCCCGCTCATTGGAAGGAACCTTTTCCCATTCTTTTTGGGCATTAAAAGCTGCTTCTACAGCTTTATTAACATCTTCTTCCGTCCCTTTAGGCGTTCGGGAAATTACTTCTTCAGTCGCAGGATTCACTATATCTATCCACTCATTAGAAGAAGATTCTGTGTAAGAGCCATTAATATAAAGTTTATGTTCGATCATGAATATTCCTCCTTTGATATGCAGAATACTCTCTGTTTTCCACATCATTCAAAAGAAAAACATAATTCAGCCTATCACCATCGAAATTGCCATAAAATTTACCGTATCACTGGATGTACTTCTATAGAGACATTTCCTTTAACAGCTCTAGAGATCATACAGCTTTCGTCTGCTTTAAATACGAGCCGTTCCGTTTTTTTAAAGTCGTTCTGATTTTTGACTCTAACGTATGGGCGATGGATAATTTCTTTATACGTAAAAACTCCGCTGTTGACTTCTACGCGCCCTTCTGACTCTAGAGATAGCTCTGCAACCTCAATATTTGCCCGTTCAAGCATTGCAGCGAGCGTAATGATGTAGCACGTTGAAGCAGCACCTAAAAGCATTTCATCAGGATTAGTGCCCACTCCGGGTCCGTCCATTTCTGCAGGAATGGAGATGCTTGTTTTAAGTTTTTCAGCTTCTATACTGCCAACGCTGTTTCTCCCGCCGGGCCATTTTGCGTGTAAGATAAATGAATGAAGTGCCATTACACTCTTCCTTTCTGAGATTAATCCGTATCTCATCATATCTTAAAACGCAGATCTCTCTTTGTCTAAGATTTGACGTTCAATTTAAAGAGTCATGTGGTAAAATATTTAATTATGTAATTCTTTTTCCAATCCCTCAAACAGGAGAATTATATAGTACACTGTATATTGAGAGAAACTATAATTCAGTGTTAATAAGAGGAGCGTTTGATTTATGGAACTTAAAGATACAAAACAAACAATTGAAGTAATTAAACAGCTTGTTCAAATACCCAGTCCTTCAGGTAATACCGGACGTGTCATAACATTTGTACAAAAGTGGCTCGAAGAAAAAAATATCCCTTCTGTAATTACAAATAAGGGCAGTTTAATTGTAACGGAAGAGGGAAAAGACACGTCTAAACATCGTGTACTCACAGCACATGTAGACACGCTTGGAGCAATGGTTAAAGAGATTAAAAGTGATGGCCGTCTTAAACTGTCAATGATTGGCGGCTTCAGATGGAATGCTGCAGAAGGGGAATACTGCAGCGTGGAAACATCTGACGGGAACATGATTTCCGGAACCATTTTGATGCATCAGGCATCTGTTCACGTTTATAAGGACGCAGGATCTGCTTCCAGAGATGAGCAAAATATAGAAGTCCGGCTTGACGAAGTTGTACATAATGCAGAAGATACGAGGGCACTAGGAATTGAAGTGGGAGATTTTGTTTCATTTGATCCAAGGGTAGAAGTAACTGAAAGCGGATTTATCAAATCAAGGCATCTGGATGACAAAGCCAGCGTGGGAATTTTGATGAGCGTTCTGGAAAAACTGCATACCGCTGGAGAAACACTTCCTTATACCACTCACTTTATTATCGCCAACAATGAAGAAATCGGCTATGGCGGAAATTCTAATATTCCAAAGGAAACGGTTGAATACATTGCCGTTGACATGGGTGCTTTGGGAGATGGTCAGGCTTCAGATGAATATACCGTGTCAATCTGTGCAAAAGACAGCTCTGGACCCTACCATTACGGTTTAAGAAAACAGCTGGTAGAACTTGCACAAAAGTATGATATTGACTATAAAGTCGATATTTATCCTTTTTACGGCTCGGACGCCTCAGCCGCCATGAAAGCAGGATACGACGTTAAGCATGGCCTTATAGGTGCTGGGATCGATTCTTCCCACGCAAATGAACGGACCCATGTGAGCTCCATTTCTCATACTGAAGCGTTGATATACCGCTATATTACAGCATTGATGCCAAAAGAATAAATTTCCAGTAAATAGCTCAACAGAAAAACCTAAGAAATAGATGCTAAGAAAGAGGAATAAAAAATGAAGACTATAGACCTTTTTGATAAATTAAAACTGAAAACAATCATTGGAAAACTGCCTGAGGAAGTGGAATATATTGAGGCAGATTCCAGAGCAGTTAAGCCCGGGGCAGTATTTGTCTGTATTAAAGGGCATACAGCTGATGGACATGATTATGCTCAATTAGCTGTTGAAAAAGGTGCTTCAGTGGTTGTTACTGAAAAAGAACTGGATTTAGGAGCTGGTGAAGCCGCACAGGTAATTGTCAAAAGCACTTCAAGAGCACTGGCCTTTATAGCTAATCAATTTTATTCCTACCCTTCCTATAAATTAAATGTAATTGGAGTAACAGGTACAAATGGAAAAACATCTGTTACCAATTTGATCCATCAGCTGATAAAACGGGGAGGGGAGAGATCTGCATTGTCCGGTACGATTGGCTTTGACCTGGATGGAATTCTTCATGAAAGTGCCAATACCACAAGTGATATTGTTACAACTCAGCGAATGATGGTACAGGCAATGGACCTTGGCATTCCCAATATGATATTTGAGGTTTCATCCCATGGTCTTGTTGAAGGAAGACTCTCGGGTGTTGACTTTGATGTTGTAACATTTACAAACTTAAGCCACGATCATCTGGACTTTCATGGAACGATGGAACATTATGGCTACGCAAAAGGACTGCTGTTTTCCCAGCTAGGTCAAAATCTCCAAAAACCTAAATACGCTGTCATAAATCAGGATGATGAGTGGCATGATATATATTCTCAAATGACACCTTTTGAGGTTATTTCTTACAGTATGAAAGACAAAGCGGATTTCTGGGCTAAAGATATTGTGTATATGGACGACATGACCCGCTTTGAACTTGAATCACCGGAAGGGACGTTTACAGTCGAAACGCAGCTGCTTGGGACATTTAATGTGTCAAATATATTAGCAGCCCTAGCCACCCTTTATGCAAAAGGGGAAAAGGTAGAAAAGCTCGTAGAAATCCTTAAAGAGATTCCGCCTGTTTCCGGAAGGATGGAACGTGTTCATACTGAGGCGCCATTATCAATCTACGTGGATTATGCTCATACTCCGGATGCGATTGAAAAAGCAATTCAATCGGTTATGCCTTTTAAAAAGAATCGTATTCTTTTTCTTGTAGGCACTGGAGGCAACAGGGATAAATCAAAACGTCCCGCCATGGCTGAAAAAGCATCACTTGCCGATTATGTTGTGCTGACCACAGACGATCCAAGGTTTGAAAGCTACGACAGCATTGTGAATGATTTAGGCAAAGGAATGACACACGACCAATATGCGTTGATTGGAGATCGGGAAGAAGCAGTACGTCATCTGATGGAAATAGCCGAGCCTGATGATATAATTATTTTCGCAGGAAAAGGTCACGAAAATTACCAGATTATCGAAAATACCAAATATCCCCACAGTGACAGAGGGATCGCGCTTGAAGTAATAGCTGAACGTTTTTAAATATAAAAAAGGCTGCCCATCGGCAGCCTTTTTTAACGTGAAAATATATTTAATTTAAAAGAACATACCGGCAATTGAAGCAGACAGCAGCGATGCAAGCGCACCGGCGATGACAGCACGTATTCCGAGACGCGCAATATCAGGTCTGCGTTCAGGAGCAAGATTTCCCAATCCGCCAAGAAGGATGGCAAGAGAAGAAATGTTTGCAAAACCGCAAAGCGCAAATGTGATAATCGCTACTGTTTTTTCCGATAATTGATCAATCATAGGAGCAAAACTTGCATAGGCAACAAACTCATTTAAAACAAGTTTTTGGCCAATAAAGTTTCCGGCTTGAATTGCCTCATTCCATGGAATTCCAATGGCAAAGGCAAGAGGGGCGAAGACATAGCCCAAAACTAATTCAATGGATAGGTTGTCGTAGCCGAAAAATCCGCCAATGCCTCCTAAAATTCCATTCAGCATGGCAATTAAAGCAATAAAGGCAATTAGCATAGCTCCAACGTTCAGTACAAGCTGAAGACCGGTACTGGCTCCTTTTGCAGCAGCATCAACTACATTTGCCGCTTCTGCATCTGCTTCCATTTCCAAATCTTCCGGATCCGGCCGGTCGTCTGTTTCAGGTACGAATACTTTTGCCATTACCAGACCAGCTGGTGCCGCCATAAAACTTGCAGCCAATAGATATTCAAGCGGAACTCCAAGCTGGGAATATCCGATCAATACAGAACCAGCGACTGATGCCAGTCCACCTGTCATGACAGCAAATAGCTCTGAGTTCGTCATTCTTGAGATATAAGGTTTCACGACTAAAGGAGCTTCCGTCTGGCCTACAAATATATTTGCTGCTGCAGACATGGATTCTGCTTTTCGTGTGCCGAGCAGCCAGGAAAGACCACCGCCAAGGAATTTAATAATGACTTGCATAATTTTCAGGTGATACAGAACAGAAATAAGTGCTGAGAAAAAGATAATAATACATAACACATTAATCGCAAAAACAATTCGGTCATCCTGATACATAAAGCCGCCTAAAACAAATTCAATTCCTTCATTGGCATACGTAATGATATTGTTGACGCCAAATGTCAGTCTTTCAAGTGCCCATTGGCCAGGACTTGTTTTAAGAACTAGAAATGCAAACGTCAATTGAAGGGCAAGACCTACAAATACAGGGCGCCAGTTGATTGAGCGTCTATTTGATGAAAGTGCAAAGGCAATTCCCAAAACCACGATAATGCCTGCCAGACCCCAGAGAATATTTATCACTGTGTACAACTCCATTCTTTTAGTCATGCTTGTCAAAACACTTCACTCATTTTACAATGCAATTGCAAGCGTTTCAATAATAGTCACAAAAGTGTCAAATTAATGTCAGAGGTCTGACAACTGGAGGAAAAATTACCATGAAAATTAGAAGAAGTATATCTGGTACTAATGAAAGAAAAGTATTTATTCATGAAAATAAGAAAGAGGAAACCATCTTAGTAGCCATTCCCACACTCTCGTGGTCTGCAGAATTTACATATGATGAATTAGGTGAGGAGTTAAATCATAAACTAAAGGGAACCTTGCAAAAAACAACAGACGCTGAGGAGTCAGCAGAAATTGCTCAGCGAATTTCTCAGTGGACTAATGAGATGTAAAGAGAATCCATTTTAGTATGTTGTGCAATTGCAATCCTTACTATACGATTTAGAATAAAATACGCTATTGAAACAAGAAAACCTTCTTCTGTTCATTCCAGAAGAAGGTTGTTAGGATTCAATTAATTTAATACTTTCTTACGAAGTGCTGCAAATGCAATAGCACCGCTCAATACTGCAAGCGTCATAGCATAAGGGAATAACGAATCATTTTGACCGGACGCTCCGCCAAAACCTGCTTCAGGCATTTTACTTGGCATTGTTTCAGCACCAGGAGCTGTCAATACGAGAGCTTCAATGCTGTCAAGTGTGTTGACTGCATAGACACTGTAAGCCATTCCTTCTTCAAGCGCTGTTCCGGAAAGATCAAGTACTTGATCTCCTTCAGGTGTACGTACTTCAAGATCGTAAGTATCTGCTGGAAGCTCAGTGAAATCAGTCACTCCTGGAAATGAAGCTCCGCTAAAGACCGCGTCTCCGCCAACAAGCCCCACATCAACTGTCGGTGCATCTGGAGAAAAATGTCCAGCTCGGATCTTTACCATTCCTTCTTCTATCATAAGATCATCTTGTGTAACATTCAATTCAATGGCTTCTAAGAGGTTAATGGCAGAAGCAGTATAGTAGCTGCCTGCTTCAACAGTTATCGTTTCTGTGATCACGGCAGTTTCCTGAACACCGGCAGGAAAAATTTCCACATCATGTTCACCCGCTGGCAAGGCTAAGTAATCTGTGTAGGCCTTAAATTCAGCGCCTTCAACAACCGCTTCTCCATTGACGTAAACATCTACAGCAGGGGCATCAGGTGAAGCGTGCAGGATTCTTACCCAGCCTTCACCTTCATGATCGTCAGCAAGGGCGGCTCCTCCCATTAGCGCAAGCATCATTACAGCAGCAAAAAAAGAAGCAAAAACCTTTTTCAATCCACTCACTCTCCTCTTAAAGTATTTGTACAACGTGTGTACAATCTATTTATAACTTATGTACAATATTAGATCAACTCTCAATATGCTGAAAATTCAGTGTAAATTTTAAATCAACAAAAAAAACAGTCTTGGCGGAAGGTTGGACCGGCATAAAAAAGCGTAGATAACGGCCATAATTCAACATTTTTAGCAACCGTAGATTCATTTTAAAACTAATAAAATTAAAAAAGCCTTGCAGAAATAAATACACATTTGCAATCCATTGAATGAACCACTATCATTTAATGGATACAGTTTAAAGATCGAGAGGATTAAAAAAATGACTACATTACAAAATGAAGTATTATCAAGACGGACTTTTGCTATTATATCCCACCCGGATGCCGGGAAAACAACCCTGACCGAACAGCTTTTATTATTTGGCGGCGCTATTCGAGCGGCTGGAACAGTAAAAGGAAAAAAAACAGGGAAGTATGCTACATCAGACTGGATGGAAATTGAGAAACAGCGTGGTATTTCCGTAACATCTTCTGTCATGCAGTTTGATTATGATCATAAACGCGTAAATATACTTGATACCCCGGGTCACCAGGACTTCAGTGAAGACACTTATCGAACGTTAATGGCTGTAGACAGTGCCGTCATGATTATCGATGCGGCAAAGGGGATTGAAGCGCAAACGTTAAAGCTGTTTAAGGTATGTAAAATGAGGGGCATTCCAATTTTTACATTTGTAAACAAGCTTGACCGTCAGGGCAGAGAACCGCTTGAAATTATGGAAGAACTTGAAGAAGTTCTTGGCATTGAATCTTATGCTATGAACTGGCCGATCGGAATGGGCAAGGAGTTTCTTGGCATTTATGACCGGCATCATAAAAGAATTGAACAGTTTAGAGTGGAAGATCATGAGAGGTTTTTGCCTTTGAATGATGAAGGAGAACTAGACGGTGATCATTCCATTAAACAATCAGGTCTTTATGATCAGGCACTTGAAGATGTGATGCTTCTTGAAGAAGCAGGAAATGAATTCACTGAAGAACGTCTGGCGAATGGAGAAATTACACCCGTTTTCTTCGGCAGTGCTCTGACCAATTTCGGAGTACAAACCTTTTTGGAAACCTATCTTGAATTCGCTCCTGCACCGCAGCCCAGAGAATCAGATATTGGTCCGATTGCGCCGGCTTCAGAAGAATTTTCAGGATTTGTTTTTAAAATTCAAGCCAATATGAACCCCGCACATAGAGACCGGATTGCATTTTTGCGCATTTGTTCAGGTAAGTTTGAAAGAGGAATGTCCGTACAATTATCCAGAACGGGCAAGACCATTAAACTATCTTCCTCTACTTCCTTTTTAGCAGATGACCGAAATACGGTCGATGTGGCGGTAAGCGGTGATATTATTGGAATTTACGATACGGGTAACTATCAGATCGGCGACACGATTACGGAAAGCAAAAAAAGCTTTCATTTTGAAAAGCTTCCACAGTTCACACCTGAATTATTTATGAGAGTCACCGCTAAAAATGTGATGAAGCAGAAGCATTTTCACAAAGGAATTAATCAGCTCGTACAGGAAGGTGCAATCCAGCTTTATAAAACACTACGGACGGAAGATGTCATTTTAGGGGCTGTCGGCCAGCTGCAATTTGAAGTATTTGAGCACCGCATGAAAAATGAATACAATGTGGATGTCATGATGGAGAATATCGGTTCTAAAATTGCCAGATGGATCGAAAACGAAAATGAAGTAAAGGATTCAATGTCTTCAAGCAGAAGCATGCTTGTTAAAGACCGGCATGACAGGCTGGTATTTCTATTTGAAAATGATTTTGCTATGCGCTGGTTTTCTGATAAACATCCTGATATAAAACTTTACAGTCTGCTTTAGAAAATTTTATCTACTCATGTATAATACAAAATTCATAAATTTCACAAAGAGCGAGCTTGGGACAAAAGTGTCTCAAGCTCTTTGACCGTTTTGGCTGCGCTTTAGGCGGACCCTTTCCTCAGGTACGGCGCTGAGCCCTCCTCAGGCTTTGCCTTTCTTGGTCTCAGCTTGCCGTCATGTCCTGCAGGAGTCGCCACCTTCCGCTCCGCTCACCTACTACTTTTAATAAAATTTCCTCATTTTTTTCACTTATTTTAGTTTTATCCAAGCCACATTCCTTTTAATTTTGACTACTTAATCCTCCTGATCAAGTACTTTTCTAACAATATGACATTACATAAAACTGTCCTGATTATATTTAAAAAACCTAAATAAAAAAATTTACTAAAAAAGGTTTTCATAGTGACTATTTACATATAAAATAAGAATAATACTATTTAACTATAAAAGGGAGTGGGTCGAAAGATGGATTATTCGTGCAGCCAATGCGGGGTGTCAGTTAATTTTAACAAACAAGGAACATTTTTTGTAAAACAAATACAGCTTAGTGAGGCACAAACGATATCCCGTTCGTTTTATCAATCTGACAATTCTGCAGCACTTAATTACACGAATCTTCAAGATATTGAAGAAGCAGCAAAAAAAATATATGCAAGGGGATATCATCATGTGAACTGCGGAGTGGCTCATCAAGGCGGCACAGCATCGTTTATGGACATTCAATTATTCCTTGAAAGAATTCAAAACCGAGAAACGATTGAATTCATTCAAAATGGCAAATTTGTCAGTCATTTGCAGCCAATATTAAAAGTTGATTCAGGAGACGTTTACGCCTACGAATCCTTGCTCCGCTCGAACGATCCATCAAAAAGCATCTCTCCATTTGAATTGTTTAAAGTCGCGAATACTACTGGTTTTCATTCACTTCTTGATCAGCGGGCAAGAGAAGAGGCTATTAAGGCCAAAAAAATGCATATTCAGCATGGAATTAAAAGCTTTATAAATTTTCTTCCTTCAACCATTTACAATCCGGAGTATTGTTTGAAACATACGTTTAATATTGTAAAAAAATATGATATAGACCCTGAAGACCTGGTGTTTGAAGTGGTAGAAACAGAAAAAATCACTGATGTAGATCACCTTAAATCCGTGTTTAATACCTACAAGCGTGAAGGAATTAAAGTAGCACTTGATGATGTGGGGGCAGGATTTTCAACGATCGATATGCTGAAGCTTCTAGAGCCAGATTATGTAAAAATTGATCGATCATTTATTTCCTTCTGCGATACGAGTGCGGAAAAACAAGATTTCTTAAAAGAGGTTCGTGAAACATCCCAAAATTTAGGCATAAAAGTTCTTGCAGAAGGAATTGAGCGTCAAGAAGAATTGGAAATATGCCAGAAGCTCGGGCTTGACCTGTGCCAGGGCTATCTTTTTGGAAAACCATCAGAGTCTGCACAATTGCCGGCAGTAACTGAAGCATTTGTTTCGTAACTGAGAGTAAGAAATCTGATTTCTCAAAAGCCGGTTGACTGTATTGAAATTTATGCTATTATAAGAATGATTCTTTAGCGCTTAAAAGCGTTTAAGTGAAATAGCATAAAGCGACGATCCGGCAGACAGAGTAAAAAATTCATGTGCAGAACATAGAGACTAAGTGGGTGGTGAAAGCTTAGGCAATGAGTTTTTGAATTACACTGCCATTAGTGGATGTACGAAATAAAGCGAACTGTGTACACAGTTTAACAGGGTGGTACCGCGGAGAACTTCTTCGTCCCTAACCAGGGATTAAGACGTTCTCTTTTTTATTTTGGCTATAAAAAGGCTATTAAACGACCCATACTGTTAACAATGAGGAAAGAATCTAAGAACTCTCTTTTAGGAAATACGTTTTGTGATCTATATTGAATAGCCAGGAGGTAATAAATATGAACGAAACTGAGTCTTTTAAAACGTCAAACAGAGAAGCAATTTTCATTCTTTTTACTATAGTAGCGTGTATCAGTGCAAGTATGATCCACTTTCAAACAGTTCCACACATTCCAATCGTCATCAGTATTCTGCTGCTTTTTGGATTTGGTTTATGGAAGAGAGTTTCAATTAAAGAACTGCAGGAAGGGATGACCTCCGGTGCAGCTTCAGGATTAAGCGCCGTCTTTTTATTTTTCTTTATTGGCATGCTGATCAGCAGTTTCATCCTTTCAGGGACCATTCCGACTTTAATGTACAGCGGGCTGCTGATCGCTGACTGGCCATTTTATTTTTCAATTGTTTTTATCGTTACAGCGATGGTTGGAATCTCCATAGGAAGTTCGCTGACTACCACTGCTACATTAGGGGTAGCGTTTATAGGGATGTCTACGTCCCTGGATTATTCCCTTGCAGTAACAGCAGGAGCAATCGTGTCGGGTGCCTTCTTCGGAGATAAGATGTCACCTTTGTCCGATACAACGAATCTTGCTTCTACGGTTGTTGGGGTGGATCTGTTTGATCATATAAGAAATATGACGTGGACAACCCTCCCTGCGTTTATTCTTTCATTACTGGTGTTTGGAATTCTATCACCTGCTAATGAGGAAGCAATCACGGGCGAAAGTCTGGATATTCTACGAAACGGGCTCACCGATACTGGGCTCATCCATTGGTATTCTCTGCTGCCTATCGCAGGACTGCTTATAATGGCGGTAAAAAAGGTGCCAGCCAAGCTTGCTCTTGCAGTAACGATTGTTTTTAGTATTTCATTGTCATACATGCACACATTTACCTCTTATTCAGACTTGGCATCGATTTTAATGGATGGGTATGTTTCTTCCACTGGTATAGAAAACATTGATGAACTCCTTACAAGAGGCGGACTACAGTCCATGCTTTTTACTGTTTCTCTTGTTCTCCTCGCACTTGGTCTGGGAGGACTTCTTTTTAAACTGGGCATCATAAAAGCATTACTTTCCCTGGTCGAAAAGAAGCTGAAAAAATCATCCTCTGCTCTGCTATCTGCGGCTGGAACAGCTTTTGGCATTAATGTCGTTATAGGAGAACAATACTTATCAATCCTTCTGGCCGGAGAATCTTACAAACGGTCCATTGACGACTTAAGTCTTGAAAGAAAAAATTTATCCAGGGTGCTTGAAGATGCAGGAACTGTGGTTAATCCACTCGTGCCATGGGGAGTGTGTGGGGTATTTATCACCAGCGTGCTTGGAGTGCCCACGCTTGAGTACATTCCCTTTGCGCTGTTTTGTCTGCTCTGCCCCGTACTGACCGTGCTGTTTTGCTTAACTGGATGGACCATTACCCACCAAAAAAAGAATAGCTCTATATTGTAAAATAAAATGATAAGTGAGGCTGGGACAGAACTCAAACAAGTTTAAAAAATGAGGATCTATTTATTACTAGTAGTAGGTGAGCGGAGCGGAGGGTGGCGACTCCTGCAGGATATGACGGCAAGCTGAGACCCCTTAAGGCAAAGCCTTTAGGAGGGCTCAGCGCCGTCCCTGCGGAAAGCGTCCACCTGAAGCGAAGTGAACCGGTCGTAGAGCTTGAGACACTTTTGTCCCAAGCTCTTTTTATAAAAATAACGATTTGCCCATAAATTACCTCTATCATAGAAGCACTAATTTAAAAAACATAGAATCTTCAGAGTGAAGAAAAGGCATTTAGAATAATTGGTAATTTTGTTTATATTGTGAACGACCGCTTTAAATATTGAATAACGACACACTAGTCAGTATAGTAAATAGACATAGTATGATAGTTGGACGATGTCAATTTTGTCCGGCGGAGGGAGAGTTTCGGTTGAATATCAGTAATTTCTCAGTAAGAAGACCTGTTTTTACCATTGTCACCATGCTTTTAGTAATTTTACTCGGGACTATTTCTTTAACAAGAATCCCAATTAAACTTATTCCGGATATAAATCCTCCGGTTGCAGTCGTCGTAACCTCGTATCCCGGTGCAAGCCCCACGGAAGTTCTTGAAAAAGTCACTAAGCCGATTGAATCTCAGCTAGCGCTGCTTCCTGGATTGAAAAATGTTCAGTCCACTTCGGAAGAAGGATCTAATCTGGTCTTCCTTGAATTTACTTTTGCAACAGATATAGATGAAGTAGAAGGAGATATCCAGCAGGCTGTTCAGCAGGTGGAAGTGCCTGAAGGTGCAGCTGAGCCAAGGGTTCTGAAATTTGATCCTTCTCAATTTCCAGTCATACAGCTAAGCCTGAGATCGTCTGACGATTCAGCAGATATCCGGGAACTTGCTGAAGAATTAGAACTGGAATTAACCCGAACAGATGGCGTTGCAAGCGTCGATATTTCCAATTCACTATCCGAAGAAGTCCGGATTTTGTTGGATCAGGACCAGCTTGAAGAATATGGACTTACGCAATCAGATGTGCTGAATTCTATTCAGTCCAATAATATCTCATTTCCTGGTGATACCGTTCAGACGGAAGGCAAGGACCTCACTACAAGAATTTTAAGCACCCTTACTTCAGTCGAAGACATTGAGGATCTTGTTATTACCGTTAATCCGGCAGATGGAGAAAATATACTTATCAGTGATCTTGCGGAAGTAACATTAGGGGAGGAAGAGTCTGATGTTATAACACGTGCAAATGAAGAACAAGCGGTTCTGATTAGTGTGCTGCAGGAGTCCGATGCCAATACAGCTGATGTATCCACAGCTTTTCAGGACGAGCTAAACCGTTTGCTTGAGGAAGACCGCTACGAATCCATTACTGCGGATGTGTTATTTGACCAGGGGGATTATATCCAGCTGGCCATTGGAAACATTGGTAATGCCCTGATTATTGGTGGGCTTTTCGCCATGATCGTTTTATTCCTGTTTTTACGTAATGTAAAAAGTCCGATTATTATTGGAGTAGCCATTCCATATTCGGTTATCGTTACATTTGTTTTAATGTTTTTCTCAGACTTCTCCTTAAATATCTTTACGCTGGGTGCTTTGGCACTGGGAATCGGAATGCTTGTGGATAATGCCATTGTAGTACTTGAAAATATATTCAGGCATTTATCCATGAAAAAAGATCCTAAAACAGCCGCTAAAGATGGGGCAAAGGAAGTAGCGGGAGCGATAACCGCTTCTACCTTAACAACGGTAGCTGTGTTTATTCCTGTTATTTTTATTGAAGGATTGATTGGAGACCTTTTTACCGAATTTGCTTTAACCATATCATTCAGTTTATTTGCTTCTTTGGTAGTGGCACTGACAGTTGTACCGATGCTCGCGAGCAGACTGCTTAAAACTCCGCCTAAAAACTTTGAAGCAGAGCGAAAGCAGACATCGTATATGAAGGGCTTTGAAAAAACGATTCGCTGGGCACTTCGCAGACGCTGGGCGCCTATACTGCTGACTTTCCTGCTTCTTGCAGGCGGTGCAGCAGGAATTACCACTGTAGGAACGCAATTTCTACCTGCAACAGATGAAGGGTTCTTTAGTATCCGTGTTTCATTAGAGAATGGTACGGCTCTTGAAGAAACAGACAGAGTAGTAGAAGCGATAGAAGAGGAATTGAAACAAGAAGAAGCAGTTGAGGTGTATGTCAGTCAGGTAGGTGCACTCCAGCAGGGCTCCTTTGATGGGGGATCGGATGGAAGTATAGCTGATATATCAGTGAAGATGATTCCACTTGATGACCGGGATGTTTCTGTCTTTGAATTTATTGAAGATCTTTCTCCAAAAATCGAAGAAGCAGCACTCGAAGTAAATGAAACCGCAGAAGTGTCAGCGGATCTGCAGACAGCCACAGGATCATCACCGCAGACGCTGTCCTTCTCCGTCAGGGATACTGATGAGTCCAGACTGGAGGAAGCTGTTGATGAAATCGAAACAGCTCTTCTGGATCTTGATTCCATTACAGAAGTTGAAACTGACCTTGAAGATACAGTAGAGGAAATACAGCTTACAATTGACCGGGAAAGCGCGCGTGAGTACGGATTTGCGCCTGCTCAAATTGCTCAATCAGTCAACAATGTAACAAGGGGCGCATTAGCTACACAAATCATCTCTGAAAATTCTCAGGTATACAGTGTATTTGTGCAGTATGAAGAAGAAGTGGCTAATACACTTGAAGGATTACGGTCACTTTCATTGCGGGCTCCGAGCGGAAGTTTTGTTGAATTGCAGGAACTGGCTGCTATCGAAACAGCAGAAGGACCTGTATCCATTCAACGTATTGATCAGCAGGCGGCAGTAGGGTTTACAGCTACGTATACCTCTGGAACCAACCTCGGTTCTATATCAACCGAAGTGGATGAAGTAATCGCTGATCTTGAACTCGCGGATGAAACAGAAGTAGTATTTGGCGGAGACAGAGAGCTCTTGGATGATTCTCTTAACGATATGCTCTTAGCCGTTGTACTTGCGATCATTTTGGTTTACTTTGTAATGGCCGCACAATTTGAATCGTTTAAATACCCATTCGTCATTATGTTTACTGTACCGCTAATGGTCATTGGTGTGGCAATTGCACTAGTTGTTACTCAAACCCCGGTCAGTGTGACCGCTATTATTGGTCTGTTAGTACTCTCAGGTATTGTTGTAAACAATGGGATTGTGCTGGTCGATTATATTAACCAGCGAAAAGCGGATGGCATGTCAAGCTATGATGCTATTGTGACTTCCGTCCGGGACCGGCTTCGTCCAATTCTGATGACTGCTTTAACCACGATTCTTGGCCTTCTTCCGCTGGCCTTGGGAATTGGGGAAGGAACGGAAATTAATCAGCCGATGGCAATTACAGTTATAGGAGGACTTATCAGTTCTACATTCCTCACCCTGTATATTGTCCCGATTGTTTACAGCTTCTTAGATCCTGAAACAAGAAAGATGAATCGCAAAAAAAGTAAAAAGAAAATACAAGTGAACGAAAATTAATATGAAGGGGTTCAGCCAAAATGGTTGAACCCCTTATTTAATATCTTTACTATTGAATAAAAAGGGGGAATAAAAGAATGAAAGAAGGTTATTTTATTACAGGTTTTCCCGGTTTTATTAGTGAACAACTTATAAAATTCTGGCTTTCTGAAAGCAGTGAAAAAAAAATCTATGTGCTGGTGCTTCCTGCTATGATGAAAAAAGCCAACGAAACCATTGAAAAGCTGATGCGTGAAGGAATGAATACATCCACCATTCACGTTATAGAGGGAGATATTACAAAAAAAGATCTGGGCTTGCCGCTCCCAACAAAAGAGCATCTTCAGAACAAGATACACTATGTTTGGCATCTCGCAGCAGTATACGATCTTGCTGTTGAAAAATCTCTGGCCTATAAAGTGAATGTTACCGGTACGTATCATGTAAATGAATGGGTAAAGGGTCTACCAAACTTAAAGCGCTACGTCTATTTCAGCACCGCATATGTTGCAGGGAGAAGAGAAGGGGCTATTAGAGCGGATGAACTAATACGTCCATATCAATTTAGAAATTACTATGAAGAAACAAAATACGAAGCGGAAGTATTGGTCCAAAAATGCAAAAAAGAGATTCCAATTACTATTTTCAGGCCTTCTATTGTGAAAGGAGACAAAAAGGGGGCTACCACGAAGTTTGATGGTCCATATTATTTAATGAATATTATGGACAGATTAAGGAAATACGGATCAATCCCTTACATAGGAAAAAGCAGTGCCGAATTAAACGTCGTACCTGTGGATTATGTGATTGCAGCTGCTGACTGGCTGAGCAGATTGGATAACAGTGCAGGAAAGACGTATCACCTGACAGACCCGCAAGCTTACCCTGCGCGGGAAATTTTCCGCTTTATGATGATGGCGCAGATTGGAAAAAAACCAACATACACTGTTCCTTACTCATTAGTTAATAAACTTCTTCGTGTACCTTATATCAGAAAATATTTAGGTGTGGAGAGACAGGCGCTTGACTATTTTCAATATATGGGAAGGTTTGTTCAGGATGAGACAGAAAAAGACCTGGCGGGCTCTACTATCAGCTGCCCCGACTATTTAGACACATTGGGAGCAATGGTGACATATTATGAACAGCATAAAAATAATAAAAACTTACATCCTCCTGTAAACTGAAAAAAATTAAACATATGTGTACAATTTTCCATCAGGTGTTATAATAAAATAAATTAAATATTTCTTTGACATGCTGTCAAGGGGGAGTAGCTATGGTCGCTTTAATCAGGCGGCTAATTACTGGTCGTCATCACATGGAGTCATCATCCATCGGCCTTAATGGCATATACATATGCTTAGCAAGACCTTTGCCTTTTATTAGGTAAAGGTCTTTTTTGCGGTTTTTTGCATAGGCACCCCATGATATTGGTGACAATGAAGTAAAGGAGGAAAATGAATGGATGCAGCTTTACTATTAGAGTACGGATGGGTTTTACTCATCCTTGTGGGGTTAGAAGGTATACTAGCAGCGGATAATGCAGTAGTAATGGCAGTGATGGTAAAGCATCTCCCGCCGGAGCAAAGAAAGAAGGCATTATTTTACGGTCTATTTGGAGCTTTTATCTTCCGTTTTGCATCTTTATTTCTGATTGCAGTCTTAATTGATGTATGGCAGGTGCAGGCGCTTGGAGCTATTTATTTGTTATATATTTCAATCAGCCATATTATAAAGCAGGCCCGTTCTTCTAAAGCTGAACTCACAGACGTAGAAAAAGCAAAAAAAGAAACAGAGGGTTCAGGATTTTGGATGACAGTTCTAAAGGTGGAAATTGCAGATATTGCATTCGCCATCGATTCCATGCTTGCAGCAGTCGCACTGGCTTTGACATTGCCGGCAGTTGGAGCATTCGAAATAGGCGGCATTGATGGAGGCCAATTTATCGTAATCTTCCTGGGTGGCTTGATTGGCTTGATCATCATGAGGTTTGCAGCTCACTGGTTCGTTCGTCTGCTCGGTAAATACCCATTGCTTGAAACAACTGCATTTTTAATTGTCGGATGGGTTGGGGTTAAGCTGGTAGTTCTTACGCTTGGGCATCCGAACCTTGCAATTATCGATACTCACTTCCCGCATTCGACGCCATGGAAAATCATTTTCTGGAGCATATTGGTTATCATCGCAGTGGGAGGCTATATCCTGGCAAGAAAGAAAGGAAGTCAGGAAAATATAGAAGATCTTTCGGTTTAAGGACACAAAACCTTACAATGGGCTTTTTGGGAACTCGCATATTTGTGAGTTTTCAGACAGCCTTTTTGTATGGATTTTGTATGGATTTTGTATGGATTTTGTATGGATATTGAGAATTCATAAAAACATTTTAATTTTTTCAAGTATTGATTAGGAAAATATAGCTCCTTTAGCTAAAAGAAAGTTAGGCAAAAAAAGGGGTATAATAACAATATGATGCAAATTTTTGATGGTTTTTCATTTACTCATTCCTTTTCTGTCGAAAATCAGCTAAGCTATCATTAGACTAAGGCAAGTGAAAGGATTTAACCTATGTGGTCAAAAATTAAAAATAGAATTAGAACATTGAAGCCGTTTCAATTAATTGTTGTGTATTATTTTCTCGCCATCAGCCTTTCGTTTATTTTGCTAAGGCTTCCGGGAGTTCATCAAAATGGTGAATACATATCGTTTATTGATTCGCTCTTTACTGCAGTCAGTGCAGTAAGTGTAACGGGCTTAACCGTTATAAATATTTCAGAAACTTATACTACATTCGGATACTTTATGATGATATTAATTCTGCAGCTTGGCGGAATTGGAATTATGTCTTTGGGAACCTTTGTCTGGCTTCTGGTTGGCAAGCGGATTGGCTTAAGAGAAAGACAATTGATAATGGTTGACCATAATCAATACAATTTATCCGGTGTAGTGAAGCTTATTATTGAAATCATAAAAATCCTTCTTTTAATTGAAGCTGCAGGCGCTCTGCTGCTTGCTGTTTACTTTACACAATTTTACGATTCCATAGGAGAAGCATTGCTTCAGGGAGTATTTGCTTCAGTATCAGCCACTACTAATGGAGGGTTTGATATTACCGGTCAATCTCTTCTGCCCTATGCAGATGATTACTTTGTACAAACAGTAAATATATTACTTATCATTCTGGGGGCAATTGGATTCCCTGTTTTAATTGAGCTAAAACAGTTTTTGTCAAATAAAACAGGAAATTTTCGCTTTTCCCTGTTTACGAAACTGACGACCATAACATATGGTATTTTATTGGTGCTGGGGACGCTTTTTATTTTCCTTTTAGAATTCAACCAGCGCTTTGAGGGAATAAGCTGGCATAAGGCGTTCTTTTATTCTTTGTTTCAGTCTGCTTCCACAAGGTCAGGCGGTCTTGTAACGATTGACGTCAGTACCTTCACGGAGGCTACTCAGATCTTATTAAGTTTACTGATGTTTATCGGGGCCTCACCAAGTTCTGTGGGCGGTGGAATCAGGACGACTACCCTGGCGATAGCGATTTTATTTTTGATTCACTTTTCAAGAGGGAACAATCAAATACAAGTGTTTGGACGAGAGGTCCACTTAATTGATGTTTACCGTTCTTATGCAGTTATTATACTGGCTTCCTTCATGGCCATAACATCCGTTTTATTAATAATGGCTTTCGATGCTCATGACTTTATTTCTGTCGTATTTGAAGTAACTTCAGCGTTCGGAACATCAGGCATGTCCATGGGCATTACACCTGACTTATCCACCCCAAGCAAATTTATTATAATGGTCCTGATGTTCATTGGGAGAGTCGGGCTGATTTCATTTCTATTTATGATCGGCGGAAATAATAAAAAAGCAAAATATCACTATCCAAAAGAGCGGGTTATTATTGGCTGATTATTCTGACCCGAAAGAGTGTGGGACGAACAGTCATATAACAGTAAAAGTTTTATAAATGAATTTGTATGCATAGTACCGATCCTGAGAAAAGCATCCTGTTGAAGAGCGGGGAACCAGTTAAAGGGCCTGAGACACTAAAGTCTCAGGCCCTTTTTATCAAAAAAATGAAGAAAATACCACCCGCTTCAAACGCTTCATTCTTAAGCGGTAAACTCAAAAAGAGTCGGCTTTCCGCTTTTAGGATTGTAATACGCTATCATAAAAATACTTGTGGATGTGCCGTCTGTTCCTTTTATCAGACCTTCTTCAATAAAGGTATGTTTAAAAAGATCTTTTTGTTTTAAATTTAGTGCTGCAAATTCTTCACCAGCAAGAGAGGGATTTGCCAAAAGTTTTTGATAGATTTCCTGTTTTCGGTCTGAATTATCTTCCTGTTCCCACCATGGTTTACGAGGCTTGAATTTTTGATTGAGCATATAGTCTTTTTTCATAAGGGATTCAACGATATCAAGTTCTTTAATGTTTTTTGATTGCAGGAATTGATAAAGTCTTTTAAATAGGTCTTCAAGCTGATGACCGATTCTTGACCAGCCTTGCTGATCCCAGTAAGTCCCAAACTGCTGAAAAAAGTCGAAAGGCGTTTCAAAACAATTTTCAGCTGTGTAATTCACTGTCAAATCCATTCGGTGATCATTCCAGTACTTCTCTAAAACATCTTCCACATGCTTAATACGAATAATGTCATCAAATTTCAGAACGTTATTGCTTAAAATTTCATATGGTGCATGATCCATATACACGTAATCGTGCCGCTCAGCATTAATTCTAAGACCTGTGCCCCGCAGCATTTTCAAAAAGCCCAGCTGAAGTTCTTCAGGCCGCATGTCAAATACATCATTAAAGGTTTTCCGAAAAGAGTTGTAATCTTCTTCAGGAAGGCCTGCTATTAAATCAAGATGCTGGTCAATTTTGCTGCCATCTTTGACCATTGTGACGGTTCGCTTTAATTTTTCCCAATTCTGCTTTCTCATAACTAATTCATTCGTTTCATCATTCGTGGACTGTACCCCGATCTCAAACCGGAATAATCCTTCCGGGGCATGATCGTTCAAATACTGGATTACTTCGGGTCTCATAATATCGCCTGTAATCTCGAATTGAAATACTGTCCCTTCAATATGTTCGCGAATAAGAAATTCGAACATTTCCATCGCATAGCTTCTGCTGATATTAAATGTCCGATCAACAAATTTTATTACTTTAGCCCCGTTCGCCATCAGATAACGAATCTCTTCTTTTATTGCTTCCCGATCAAAGTAGCGAACGCCAACTTCAATTGAAGATAAACAAAATTGACAGCTGAATGGACAGCCTCTGCTTGTTTCGATGTAGACAATCCGCTTTGAGAGGTCCAGTTTGTCCTCAATGAATCTGAAAGGGGAAGGCAGTGTTTTTAAATCCAGCTTGTTGGTCTGAGGATGAATGACAGCTCTGGAATCCTTCTGATACGCAATGCCATTAACTTCTTTTAACTCAATTTTGCCGTGAAGCGCATGAAGGAGCTGTTTAAACGTTTGTTCGCCTTCACCAACAACGATATAATCAATAGTATCAAGCCGCTCAAGCCAATAGGGAACATCGTAAGAAACTTCGGGTCCGCCTAAAATAATCGTGGTCTGAGGGGATATTTTTTTAACTAGATTAATGACTTTAATGGTTTCTTCGATATTCCATATATAACAGCTGAAGCCCAGTACATCGGGCTTTTTAGCGTAGAGCTCAGCTACTATATTCATTTCGGGATCTTTGATGGTAAATTCCTGAATCTGAACGGAATAATCCGGCTCTGCATATGCCTTAAGACATCTTAGAGCTAAGTTCGTATGAATAAATTTTGCATTGAGTGTAGATAAAACGATATTCATTATTAAAACTCCTTCTTCGGGTCTAACTTTTACTCATTTTACATGAGGCGGGGGAAAGACACAATATAGGCTCTTTTAATACCCGGTAGTACTTGGTTATCTTTCACTATTTTATAGGAGGATTGGTCCTGATTAAGAGTAGAATAGCTGTTCTCAATAATGAATAAAAATAGAAAAACAGTTTCTTTATTCCTTATTAAATGCTAAAATTGGGAAAAGAAAAACAGTCCGGCATAAGGACTGTTTCTAAGTTTAAAACAATTTTAAAGCAGTGTTTTATAGTGCAAATCTCAGCTGACTCCGCTTCTGTTCAATTAAAGAAAAACGAGCAGCAGTAAAGCTTTCAGCAACTTTCACCGTCTTTTTAACCGGCTGGCTTTTAATTCGATTAATGGCTGTGTGAAAGCAGTTACCCAGTTTGTTGATAGTAAGATGGTCAGCAGCCATGAACTGATCATGATTAATAATAAAGATACATACGGATTAATAAAGACCCCAAAGTCAGCTTCCCTGTAGAACTGAATAATAAAACCGTGCAGCAAATATACGTAAAGCGTATTTTTCCCCCATTTAGTATAAAAGTGGTTTTCCTCCGGGGTTAAAGCAAAAAACGAAGCAACCAGCCAGATGTTAATCGTGTAAATGATGATTCTGATAAGCGGGCTGATTTCGGTTTGAACCCCTGAGTTTTCATAGGAATGTGATCCTAATAGCCAGTTATTGCTCCATTCAGGAACAAGTATCATAAATAGAAATGCACTGGTTAATGAAAATATAGCCGCCAGTCTCAATGGCTTTTTTTTCAATGCATAAAACCAGCTTCGATCAGCAAAATAGCCTATTAGAAAAAAAGGAAAAAATACAAAAGTTCGTGAAATACTGAGAATGGTAGAATAATCACCAACAAAACCTACCAGCAAGCCTAGAGCAACACTTATCGGAAGCGCCGCCTTTAAACTGAGTTTAAATACGTGTACAAACAGCAGGAGCAGCAAACTCCAGAAAAACATACTGACTAAAAACCATAATGACCATTGAGGATTAAATGGATCTACCGTTAAAGACTGCTCATCCCTGAGAAAATAATAATACAGTGTATAAATCAGCTGGAAAATTAAATAAGGTATAATCAGTTTTTTTATGAGCTTTGTAAAATGACCTTTTTTATAAATCCCTTTAGCAAAGTATCCGGCAACAAGTATAAAGGCCGGCATGTGGAAAAAATAAATCGTTTTGTATAAAGAGAGCAGCAGTGGGTCTGTTTCGATAAGAGATTGAATAGCATGACCAAACACCACGAGGAATATAAGCAAAAATTTAGCATTATCAAAATAAAAATCACGTTTCGTCATAGTGGCACCAACTTTTCTTAAAGATCTTTATTGCTTTTACCCGTTTTCACAGAAATGAAATCTGGTTAAATGGTTTTGTTTTATACGGGCAGTCTTAACAGGATGCTTACTCATGGAAGTTGAGGTGATGACTTTGCAAAAATTTGGAAAGTTACAGGAAAACTGGTCTATTAAAGATACTCTTCAACCCGTGGTGATGGAAGAAGTCGCGCTGCAAGTTTTAATGAATATGAGTGAAGGCGTTCTATTATTTAATGATAAGGGCAAAATCCTGCTTTATAACTCTACTGCAAGTCAATTTCTGCAGCTGGAATCATCATCCCGTTTAGCAGAAAGCATAACGGATCTGATGCCTCAGGAAGATCATGCCGGCTTTTACCGTCTTTTGCTGTCCTTAATAAAAGAAAAAAGAATGACGGATCATTTTGTATTTAAATCCGGCGGAATACATCTTAAGTGTAAATGTGATCTTATTTTGATTGAGCGTGATTCGGTTGTGCTGCTTATTATCAGAGACTTTACAGAAATTAAACCTTCTCCTGAAGAAGAAGTTTATCAACAGGTTTTTACTAAATCTATGCATGGACTTCTTCTTTCTGACCTGGATGGAAATATCGTTACAATGAATCAGCAGGCAGCTGCTTTTTTATCGATTGATTCTGCTTTATGTTCAAATTATACAATGAAAATTTTTAAAGACCACGAGATTACCTTGTCATTAGACAATGATTTTCAAAAAAAGTTATCACCCTATCTTCATTCCGATAACCTCCAGACTTCCATATGTCAATTTGAGGACCGTTTTTATGAAGTGGTTACAGAGCGTGGTATTACTGAACAGTACACCCTGACTGTCTTAAGAGATGTAACGGAAATGGTGCAGATGATGGAGCAGATGAATAAGCATGATACATTAAAAATTGTAGGTCAGCTTGCTGCCGGCATCGCTCATGAAATAAGAAATCCAATGACTGCACTAAAAGGGTTTATTCAGCTGCTTGAGTCCAGTGTAAAAGAGGATCACAGCATGTATTTCGGTGTCATCATGTCTGAATTACACCGAATTGAGACGATTATGACTGAATTTCTAATGCTGGCAAAGCCAAAAGCCAGTTCGTTAAAAAATGTGAACCTGGCGAATATTATAAGAGAAACAGCTGATTTAATGCAAGCTCAGGCTACATTATATAATATTGAGCTCTCAGTGAAGTCATCAGATCAAGAACTGGAGCTATATGGGGATGCTAACCGCCTGAAACAAGTGTTTATTAATCTTGTTAAAAATGGAATAGAGGCCATTTCCGAGGGCGGGCAGATCTCTCTAAATTATCACACTGACAAGTATGCCCAGTATGTAACGGTAAAGGATTCAGGCTGCGGAATACCAGAAGACCATTTAAAAAAATTAAATCAGCCTTTTTACACGACAAAAGAAAACGGTACAGGGCTTGGGTTAGTTGTAAGCTATAAAATTGTGGAAGAGCATGGAGGCAGAGTTGAAGTGAAGAGCTGGAGAGGGAAGGGTTCTGTCTTTACTGTTATTTTTCCATTTGCAAAGGATGAGGAAAATGTATGAGCGCATAATGAAAAGTCCGATAAATCATTTAAGATTAACTGCCAATGAAGAAGCGCTGATAAAAATTGAATTTATAACAAATAATGATGTAACTCGTACAGAAGTTTCTAACGGTATTTTGGATGAAGCGGAACAGCAGCTTAACGAATATTTTTCCGGGCAGCGGGAAACCTTTGAATTGCCTCTTTATTTTGAAGGGACCGACTTTCAAAAGAAAGTCTGGGCCGGTTTAATGAGCCTCCCATATGGAACGACTTGCTCCTATCAGGATTTAGCAAGACAAATTGGCAGTGAAAAAGCCGTAAGAGCTGTAGGACAGGCTAATCGAAAAAATCCATTGCCGATCGTGATTCCCTGTCATCGGGTTATAGGAAAAAATGGTTCTATGACAGGCTATGCGGGAAGCGAAACATCGAAAAAGGAAACGCTGCTTCAATTGGAGAAGCAGGTCTACTGAAATTTGATTCAATCTAATCTAAAAATGTAATAGGATAGATAACAGAAAATGAATATTGAGAATGAGGTTGGGACAAAATTCGAAAAGTTTACAAACGAAAATATATTTATGAATAGTTCTAAGAGAGTGGAGCGGATAGACGCGACTCCCTGTAGCACAGAGCATGGCCGTGGCTTGAGACTTCGGATAGCTTAGCGCCGTCCCTGCGGAAAGCGTCCGCCTGAAGCGAAGCGAACCGGTCAAAGAGCTTGAGACATTTTGTCCCAAGCTCTTTTTTATTTGTTTTTTTTTCAAATAAGATAGAGAATTAAATTGACACATTCCATATAATTTGATATATATCTAATTAGATAAACATGAAAGGAGATAATTATGCAGCTTGAAAAGCAAGTGCTATTTTTAAAATCAATTGGTGACCCGACGCGCATTAAAATTCTCCATCTACTGGCTGCGAAGCCTTTGCACGGCCAGGCTATCGCAGGTAAATTAGGTCTTACTCCACCTACGATCACTCATCACTTAAACAAATTGAGAGAAAGCGGGGTGATAAATTCAAGAAGAGACAGAAACACCATCTATTTTGAGTTGAATAAAAAAATGATGACACAGCATTTGACAAGTATTTTGGCCATCATGGATCACAACGGGGAGGTGCAGGAAGTGGAAGATAAAGAGAAAATACTTAAGAATTTTCTTTCTAAAGAGGGCAGGCTAAAAACAATCCCTGCCCAACGGAAGAAAAAACTCATTGTACTTGAATATCTGGTAGAAAAATTAGAAGTAGGAAAAAAATATTCGGAAAAAGAAATAAATACATTTATTGAAAAGTACCATGAAGACTATGCAACGCTCAGAAGGGAATTTATTAACCATCAGCTTATGTTCCGGGATAAAGGTATATACGAAGTAAATCCTCGTGAGATGTGGCTTAATTGACCAGGCGATTAAAGGAACGAAGTAATAGAACAATAAAAGTAGTTGGTCCTTTAAGGCAAAAAAGTAATAAGGCTTGTCCCTGCTGAAAGTGTCTGTTTGAATAGAAGTAAACCAGTTAAATAGCCTGAGACAGTTTGATAAGCTCCCCTTTAGGTAGACAGATTAAAAAACAAAAATCTGCTTACTTTGAGGGGAGTTTTTCTATGCCTAAAAAACAGTATTCTAATGAATTTAAAATTGAAGTGGTATTAGCTTATGAAAAAAGAGAATGTACCGCAAGAGAGTTCTGTCTATACTTCAACATTTCGGAGAATTCATTAAGAGAATGGGTGAAACAGTACGAGAAATATGGAGCAGGAAGTTTCCAACGGTCCAGCTGGAAAACCTACTCAAAGGAAGTAAAAGAAGCAGCTGTAAAAGAGTATCTCTCAGGGGGATCCTCTCAGTATGAGCTTGTTGAAAAGTATGAGATCTCAAGTAGAAGTCTTCTTCGAAGGTGGATAAAGAAGTATAATCGTCATAGAGAATTAAAGGATACTCCAAAAGGAAGGACGATCTCTATGACGAAAGGGAGAAAAACGACTTGGGATGAACGCATCCAGATTGTGCTTGATTGTTTAAAGAACGGAAAAGATTATCAAGAAGCAGCGACTACTCATCAGGTTTCTTATCAACAGGTCTATCAATGGGTGAAGAAGTTTGAGGACGGCGGAGAGGAAGCATTGAAGGATAGACGCGGATTTAATAAAGAAGAAGAGGAACTGACGCCAGAAGAGAAAGTCACAATCCTAATGAAAAAGTTAGAAAGAGAAAATGATCGGTTACGTGCAGAGAATTTATTCTTAAAAAAGTTGAAGGAGATCGAAAGGAGGCGAGAATAAGCCAAATCCGATTTGAGGATAAGTACATCGCGATTCAAGAGCTAAACAAGGAAGAAAGAGTAAGCATTTGCTTACTCTGTGATATTGCCGGTATTGCACGATCTGCCTACTATAAGTGGCTAAACCGTATGCCTTCCCCCAGAGAAATACAGAATAAAGAACTCATCAAAGAGATGAAAGCACTCCATGAAAAAGCGGATGAAACATTTGGGTATCGTCAGATGACCCTTCAATTGAAAAGAAAGCTTGAAAAGAAACTGAATCATAAGAGAATCTATCGGTTGATGAAAGTAGCTGGATTACGCTCTGTCATTCGTGTAAAGAAAAAGCAATACAAGCGCTCTACACCTCAACATGTCGCAGAAAACATATTAAACCGTCAATTCACAGCGGAAAAACCATATGAAAAATGGGTTACGGACGTGACAGAATTAAAGTACGGGCAAAAAAAGGCCTATTTAAGCGCCATTCGTGATCTGTATGACGGATCCATTATTAGTTATGTCCTGGGACACGCCAATAATAATCCACTTGTATTTCAGACATTAGCTCAAGCGACGGCCCTTCTGAATGATGAGTGTCCTCTCATCCACAGCGATCGTGGTTTTCAATACACCTCCAAGGTGTATAAACACAAAGTAGAGGCAGCAGGAATGACGCAAAGCATGTCAAGAGTGGGTCGGTGTATTGATAATGCACCGATAGAATCCTTTTTTGGGACGTTGAAATGTGAGAAGTATTATCTACATACTTACAAGACTTTTGAGGAACTTTCTAAAGCAATGGAGGAGTACATCTATTTTTATAATCATGAAAGATATCAAAAACGACTAAACGGCCTTAGCCCTATGGAATATAGAGCGAAAGCCGTTTAAATCATTTTTATTATTTCCACTGTCTACTTGACAGGGGGCAGTTCAGTTTTGTCCCAGGCTAATAAAAGTTACAAGCCGCTTACTGCCAGAAAAACTGCAGAGGGTTTCCCTCATCGGCGCTTTCATCTTAAATAAAACTTTTCCCTCCGGTCATCAAATACCGGTATTTTTAATCTTGTTTGTTTAACCAGTGATAAATCAACATGAGCGGTGATAAGCTCCTCACTTGAAGATCCCTGCACGATAATTTCTCCCCAGGGATCTATGATCAGTGAATTCCCTCCAAAGGAGTTGTTCGGGTCTTGTCCAACACGATTGCATGCAAAGACATAGCTTTGGTTTTCAATGGCCCGTGCCCGAAGAAGAGTGACCCAGTGGTCGGTCCGTGCTTCAGGCCATTCCGCCACAACTGCAATAACCTCTGCACCATCAAGGACTGGTTTTCGGATCCATTCAGGAAAACGGATGTCGTAGCAGATAAATCCTCCAAAATGGATATTGTTCAATGTAAAAGAAGGTGTGTCTTTTCCCGCCGACAGAAACTTATGTTCATCCATCAGTTTAAACAAATGCAGCTTATCGTACAGGTGCACGAGTTCTCCCTGATGATTGACGACGATTAATGTATTGTAAACGGAGTCTTTCTTTCTGTTAGCAACGGAACCGCCTATTATATTTACGCTGTATCGGACTGCCAGACGCTGAAGGAAAGAAATCGATTCTTTCGCTTCCAGGTCTCCTATCTCTTCAAGGCGTGATAAATCATATCCGGTAGTCCATAACTCAGGAAGCATAATCAAATCATATTGCTGATTTTCCAGCTTCTTAAAATGAGTCTCCACATGCTGCCTGTTTATTTCAGGCTCTCCAAATGCTATATCCATCTGCAGTAATCCTATTTTCATCTTTAGCCCTCCCATGGTCGAAAGAATCTTTACATCCAGTTTCATTCGTTATACCATTTGTTACAACGATTTAAAAGAGAAAGAGAGGATGTTTAAATGAAAAAGTTTGAAAAATCAGTTCGTTTGACAGAGCTGCCCGATCAATTTTTTGCTTCGCTTGCAAAAAAAGTAACGAAACGGGTTGCTGAAGGCCATGATGTAATTAATTTAGGACAGGGCAATCCTGATCTTCCTACACCCATACATATTGTTGAAAGATTGCAAAGAGCAGCTGAAAATCCTCTGAATCATAAATATTCACCTTTTAGAGGAATGGACTATTTAAAAGAAGCTGTCGCACGTTTTTACCATAGGGAATATGGGGTGGAAATTGATCCTTTTTCAGAAGTATCAGTGCTTCTGGGGGGTAAGGCTGGTCTTGTGGAACTACCTCAATGCTTAGCAAACCCTGGAGATATCGTATTAGTTCCGGATCCAGGCTATCCGGATTATTGGTCGGGAGTCTCTCTAGCAGAAGCAGTCATGCATAAGATGCCTCTTCTTGAAGAAAACGATTTTAAGCCTGATTTCTCTAAAATACCTGAAGACATTGCCGAAAGGGCCAAATTAATGTTTTTAAACTATCCTAATAACCCTACTGGCGGTATTGCAGATGAAACTTTTTTTAAAGAAGCGATCGAATTTGCAGATAAATATGACATTTTCATTGTACATGATTTTGCATATGGCTCCATCGGCTTTGACGGGATAAGGCCGCCAAGTTTTCTTCAATCAAAAAGATCGATTGATAATGGTCTTGAGATTTATACGCTGTCTAAAACGTTTAATATGGCAGGGTGGCGGATTGGTTTTGCTGTAGGGAATTCCTCAGTTATTGAAAGTTTGAATCTCCTTCAGGACCATCTTCATGTCAGTGTATTTGGTGCTGTACAGGAAGCTGCAGAAGAAGCGTTGTCCTCTTCTTACAAAGCTGCACTTGAATTAAGTGATACATATGAAAGCAGAAGAAATGTACTCGTTCAGGAGCTTCGGGCCATCGGCTGGAATGTGCAAGCTCCAAAAGGATCGTTTTTTGCGTGGTTTAAAGTGCCGGAAGGATTCACCTCTTCTTCTTTTTCAGATTACTTGTTAGAACAAGCTAATGTCGTAATGGCACCAGGCATCGGCTTCGGTGAATATGGAGAAGGATATGTAAGAGTGGGCATGCTTGCCACAGAAGACCGAATCAGGGAAGCAGCCCTAAGAATCAAGAAACTGAATTTGTTTTAATGACTAAGAAAGGCTGATCAGCTGGGATAAAAAAAACCTGCTGGTCAGCCTTTTCCTATATTAACTCAATTAAAGCAACCATAAATAAAATGCCGATAATAAAAGAATAGGTGGAAGGTCGTTCATTTCCGTCTCCATGGCTTTCAGGTATCAATTCTTTGTAAATGATAAATAACATAGCTCCAGCAGCAAAAGCCAAACCATATGGAACTAAAAATTCAACGTAAGAAGTTAAATAAAATCCAAGAAGTCCAGAGACAATTTCAATCGCACCTGTCAATGTAGCAATGATAAACGCTTTCCATTTGTTCATTTTCTGGTTCATTAAAAAGAGAGCCACTAAAAACCCTTCAGGCGCATTTTGCAAACCAATGGCAAAAGCAATCAAGTTGCCGGTATCACCTGTTTCACCCAGTGCATAGCTGACGCCTACTGATAAACCCTCCGGAATATTATGAAGGGTAATGGCCGCAACCACCAGCATGGCTTTTGGATCGATCTCCATATTGCTTTTGCTATGATCCAAATCCATGTGTGGAATGGCTTTTTCCATTGAAGTTAGAGTAAGAACTCCAATAAAAAGGCCTGCTGCCACCGGAATAAGGCCTCCGCTGTTAAGTGATTCTGGAATCAGACTAAGCATAGCGGCAGCCATCATGATCCCTGCTGTAAAAGCAAGAAGCATATCTCTCCATTTATGGGTGAGACTGCCCTGTAAAAATAAAACGAGCAATGCACCTAAGCCAGTAGACATTGCGGAAAGAGTACTGCCTATAAAAACATTGTCCATAGCTGACCAACTTTCTTTTAAAATACTGCGAGACAAAAAATAAACTAAACACTACTTTATCATATATAGGCTAAAGCTAGGATAGTATATGCCTGCAAAAAAGAATTTGCTTCACTTAATAAAGTAAATAGTTGTAAAGATAATGTAAAGTGTAAAAATGTGATATCGCTTTCAAATAAGCTAAATAAAGAATTATTTGTAAATTTTCTGAATTATATTACAAACAAGTTAAAAAAGTAATAGAAATATGTCAATTAGTCCTGTATATTGAGTGTTGCAAGTTGATTACAACTATTTTAGGAGGAAAACACGAATGAAAAAGCTTTACGGATTTATGCTTGTTTTAGTTCTTGGGTTGTCTTTAGCAGCATGCGGTGAAGAAGAGACGTCAGGTAATGAGGGTTCTGATGGGGGAGATCCTGATAACCTTGTTATCGGTTTTGTTCCTTCCCAGGATTCCGATACGATTGCTGACACAGTTGAGCCTTTGGCAGACCGTCTGGGTGAAGAGCTTGGCGTTGAAGTAGAAGGAAGAGTTCTAACAAGTTACAATGCACTGGTTGAAGCTATGGGGGCTAATCAGGTGCAGGTTGGTTTTATACCAGCTTTTGGCTATGTTCTTGCAAATGAGCAATATGATGTAGAGGTTATTTTAAAATCGATCCGTTATGGTTCCGGAACATATAAAGCACAGTATGTCGTTCAAGCAGACTCCGGTATTGAAACACTTGCAGACTTGGAAGGAAAAGTGTGGGCCTATCCGGACGGAGCTTCTACCTCAGGATTCTTATTCCCGGCTTCCCAGTTAATGAACGAGTTTGATCTTGATTCAGTTGAAGCTTTGCAAACAGAGTTTTTCTCCAATTCAACTGCTGCAGGCGGACATGATAATGCTGCAATTGCAGTGTACGAAGGCGATGCAGATGTAGCCACTACTTTTGATGATGCAAGAAGTGAACTTGAAGAAGAATATCCTGATGTAATGGATAAGCTTAAAGTTATTGGTTATACAGACGAAATTCCTAATGATACAATTTCAGTTGTTCCTGAACTGAGTGATGAAATGGTTGCTGAAATCAAAGAAGTTTTCCTTTCTTTTAATGACGATGAAGAAATGATCGAAATTATGAACTCTGTTTATAATTGGGATGCAATTGATGAAGCAACAGATGAAGAATATCAGGTAGTAAAAGATACGTACCAAGAGTTTAAAGATTCAATTTCTCTTGACTAATCATTAAGCAGACTGATTTTAGAGGGGGAGAGGAAACTCTTCCCTTCTTTATTTTCACGTAGTTTTGTTGAATCAATAGGATTGAAATACATTGTATCAACTAAATAATCGAGTTGGATACCGAAATAATCCTATTTAAAAAGCTAATAGTGCGATAAGAAAAGCATAGATAATTTGGGGGTTGAAGAAGGGTGATCGAATTTAAAGATGTATCTCTTGTCTATCCAAACGGGACACAAGGGCTTAAAGATGTAAATGTAAAGATTAAAGAGGGAGAATTTGTTGTGATTGTCGGGTTATCCGGTGCTGGGAAATCGACGTTTATCCGCAGTATAAATCGAATCGTGACTCCTACTTCAGGAGCACTTATGGTTGATGATCAGGATATTTTAACTTTTAAAGGAAAAGATCTTCGCCGGCTTCGTACAAAAATCGGCATGATCTTTCAGAACTATAATCTGGTAAAACGGTCAAATGTGATGAAAAATGTTTTGGCAGGAAGACTGGGCCACACGGGAACGTTCCGATCGATAGTCAATTTATTCAGCAAAGAAGACCGTTCTTTAGCCTATGAAAGCTTGAGAAGAGTGAATATTGAAGAAAAACTCTATAGCCGGGCAGATGAGCTTAGCGGTGGACAGCAGCAGAGGGTCAGTATTGCACGGGTTCTTACTCAGAAGCCTACTTACATATTGGCAGATGAGCCTGTGGCCTCTCTTGATCCGCCTACCTCTCATCAGGTTATGTCTTATTTAAAAAAAATTAATCGTGAAGATAAAATCACCACAATCGTAAATTTGCATTTTATCGATATGGCGATGGAATATGCAGACCGTATTATCGGTATGCGAGCAGGAGAAGTCGTTTTTGACGGTCCAGTTTCTGAAGTCAATGATCAGACATTTGAACAAATATACGGCCGTGCGATTCGTGAAGACGATATGCGCGGAGGTGCTGATCGTGAAGAAGATTGATTATGGGCAGGTGATGGCAGGAAAAACGCCGTCAATCTATACAGCGAAAACCAAGTCCCGTTTACTGCTCATATTTGGTGTGGTACTCGCTTTATATTTATTTAGCACCTACCAAACGAATTCAACACCAGCGGAGCTAGTGATTGGTTTGCCGAATTTATTTGCTTTGCTGGCTAAGTTCTTTCCACCGAACTTTGAAGTTCTCATTGCTTCATCTGTCGTTGCCGCGTTCTCAGAAACGATACAAATGGCTATTATTGCGACCACAGTGGCAGCTGTTTTATGTGTGCCCCTGAGTTTGCTTGGTGCACAAAATATTACCACTAATAAGTATTTATATGGATTTATGAGGTTTTTTCTCAATGTGTTAAGAACGATCCCCGATATCGTGTTAGCGCTCATTTTTGTCGGTATTTTTGGTCTTGGTGTTTTTCCGGGAATCCTGGCTCTAATCATTTTTTCGCTTGGAATCCTGGCCAAACTGATAAGTGAAACGATTGAATCTGTAGATATGAATCCGCTTGAAGCTATGCAGGCTTCGGGTGCCGGAACGATTCAAACCATTTATTATGGATTGGTTCCTCAAGTCCTTCCGCAGTTTTCATCATTAGTATTATATGTGTTTGAGATAAACATCAGGGCATCAGTTGTGCTTGGTCTAGTAGGCGCAGGAGGAGTTGGGCTGGTGCTTGATCAGCAAATAAGACTATACAACCTTGAAAATGCAATGGCAATCATTATAGGAATTTTTGTGCTGGTTGTCATTATCGAGTTTATCAGTAATAAAATCAGGGAGGCGATTGTGTGATGGCTGAGTTGCAGATGCCCCCTAAGAAAAAAAACAGCCCGGTTAAGACAATAAAGAGAAGTATTATCGCAGCTGCTGTAATTGCACTGTATATTTGGACGTTTCTTGGAATCAATATTGATTGGGCAAGAGCATTTGAACGGATGGTTAATAACTTTGAACGGGTTATTCCAAGGCTGTTTAATCCGGATTGGGATGCATTTGATAAAGTGATGGATGCAATGATTGAAACGCTTTACATAGCATTCGCCGGCTCGCTTATGGCGGCTATTCTGGCTATACCATTAGGGTTCTTGGCTGCAAATAATATGACGAACAATCGCTTTTTAACAGGAGTAGGCAAATGGATTTTAAGTGCTGTTCGTGCGTTTCCTGATTTAATTCTTGCCTTATTATTTGTAGTCGCAGTTGGACCGAATCCGTTTGCTGGTGTACTTGCTATTGCGATCGGATCAACCGGCATGCTTGGGAAACTGTATTCTGAAGTGCTTGAGTCAATCGATATGAAGGTTGTTGAAGCGATGGAAGCAAACGGAGCAAATAAGCTGCAGATTTTATTTCACGGTGTCATTCCGCAGGTAATACCTGAGTTCTTATCTTATGCGATCTACCGTTTTGAAGTCGATGTTCGAGCGTCTACCATTTTAGGAGTAGTAGGAGCCGGAGGGATTGGAACGCTTATTTTCTTTGCTTCAAGCAACCGGAATTGGAATGAGATGGGATTAATTATTCTGATCATCATAGTGGTTGTGACAATTATTGACTTTATATCAGCTGCGATTCGAAAAAGGATTGTTTAAACTTGATGAAGCGGCTGTTATACTTAAAATACTAAATCAGCTGAAAATTCAAATAAAAATTTAAGAATAAAGTTAAAGAGGTTGGGACAAAACTTCAAAAAGTTAAAAGAATGAAGAAGTATTTAGTAATAGTAAGAGGAGAGCGGAGCGGAAGGTGGCGACTCCAGCAGAATATGACGGGCGCTTGAGTCTTTACAGGGGTATACAAAAGGCTCAAGCCCCCGTCCCTGCGGAAAGCCGTCCACCTGAAGTGCAGCGAACCGGTAAAAGAGCTTGAGACAGTTATGTCACAAGCTCTTTATTTTTGGTAAGATAACTACAAAGAGAAAGGGTGGATAAGATGGCACTCAATGAAGTATCAATTACCATACTCGAAACCAGTGACATTCATGGACATATTATGCCGCTGCATTACGCTGCCAATAAGGAAACGCCTAATGGTCTTGCGCGTATTTCTTCTTACATAAAAGATATGAGAAAACAGGAGCCGGATCTTTTGCTGATTGATAATGGGGACTGCATTCAGGGCACACCCTTAACTTACCACTATGCGAAATTTCGTGATCATTTGCCAAATCCCGTTATCTCGGTTATGAATCATCTGCAGTACGATTGTGCCGTGATTGGCAATCATGAGTTTAATTATGGCATGTCAATTGTCAGCAGAGCGGTCAGCCAATCCTTTTTTCCATGGCTGTCTGCAAATATCTTACATCGAGATACAAAGGAATCGTATTTCGGATATCCTTACACAGTCAAAGAAGTGAAAGGAGTAAAAATTGTCATAGTCGGCATCACCACACATTACATACCAAATTGGGAAAATCCATCTCATATAAAAGAACTGGCGTTTGAAGATGCCCTCCTGTCTTTAAAAAGATGGGTGCAATTTATTCATGAAACAGAACAACCCGATGTACTTATCGTCAGCTATCATGGCGGGTTTGAGTGCGATCTGGAAACAGGGGACCTTACTGAACAGCAAACGGGTGAAAATCAGGGAGGCCAAATCTTAAAGGAGGTAGCTGGGATTGATCTTCTCCTAACCGGTCATCAGCATAGAATCCTTTCTAAGTCAGTAAATGACACATATATTATCCAGCCCGGTTATAATGGCCAGCATATAGGCAAAGCAGTCATTCATCTTAAAAAAGGAACAAACTCCTGGAGAGTTGAAAATATAGAGGGCGAAGTCGTATCCATGGCGGATCAGCTTCCTGATAAGGATGTATTGGATCTAGTTTATTTCCAGGAAATGGAAACACAAAAATGGCTGGATCAGCCTATTGGGTATATTGATGGTGATATGACAATTCATAATCCTTTGAAAGTCAGAACGCATGAGCATCCGATGATTGAGTGGATAAATAAAGTACAAATGAAAGCTTCGGGGGTCAGCATTTCCGCAACATCTCTATTAAGTAACATCTCAGAGGGTCTTCCTTCAAAAGTGACAATGCGAGAGATCGTTTCCAATTATATTTATCCGAATACATTAACAGTGCTTGAGCTTTCTGAAGCGGATATTAGAAAAGCGCTTGAACAGTCAGCATCTTACTTTACATTGAATGAAGAGGGTCAAATTGATGTTAACCCTGAATTTGTTTTGCCAAAGCCCCAGCATTATAACTACGATATGTGGGAAGGTATTTCTTATACAATAGATGTTTCCAAGCCGATCGGGGAGCGGGTAATTGAACTCGAATTTTATAAGGAAGGACCTCATCATGTCGTTATGAATAATTATAGAGCAGGTGGAGGAGGTAATTTCTCTATGTTTAAAGACAAGCCTGTTGTAAAAGAAATACTCATTGATATGGCAGAGCTTTTAGCTGAGGATCTCCTGGAAAAGAAAACGATAAAAGCCGAAGTTAACAATAATTTTAAAGTAATTAATTCTAATGCTCATAGATGAGAAAGCCTCATTCATATTCGTTTGCTGCTTTGAGTGTTTTTAAATAATTTTAATATAAAGGGGCGCCATGGTGCATGAAATGAGATAAGATCATAGCTAAATGTAAAAGCTGTGTTTGACTTCCATTAAAATATATCGATATACTACTATATAAAAGTGCATAAAAAAGGACTGACTGTAATGAGCGAAACTGTTGACCATGAACAATCCCTGAAATTATTTATTGTACTTTCACGGGCATATAAATCAATGAATGAAATGAGTAATCGTTTCATTCAGCAGCAGGGATTGAATCCTACAGAATTTGCTGTGCTTGAATTGCTCTATCATAAAGGAAAGCAGCCTCTTCAAAAAATTGGCGGAAAGATATTATTAGCAAGCGGCAGTATCACATATGTTGTAGATAAGCTGGAAAAAAAAGGTTTTATTAAGCGAGTTGCCTCTCCACAGGACAGAAGAGTCACTTATGCGGAGACTACAGAGAAAGGCAACGATTTTATGGCTGAAATTTTCCCTAACCACGAAAAAAATCTGCATGGGATGATGTCTGTATTGACATCAGAAGAGCAGAAGCAGGCTATAGAACTTCTAAAAAAACTTGGTTTATCTATTCGGGATCTTTCATACTGAGAAATAGGTTTTCTTATCATTTTTTCGATAGGAAGCAAAATATATTAAGAAACTGCCGTTATTCAGGCAGTTTTTTTACGTTCTTGAAGGAAATTGCTATATGACAATAGAATGTGATAGTAAAAGGGGGATTTAAATTGAAAACATTTGATCAATATGAATACAAGCGGCCGGTGCTTGAAGAAGAAAAAGTTCGGTTTCAGAAGCTGCTGGATTCGTTTGAACATGCAAATTCTGTAGAAGGGCAGACAGAAGCGATCACAGCAATTAATAAATTTAGAAATAAGCTGTCAACTCAATTTAATTTAGCGTATATTCGTGCATCTATTGATACGAATGATGAATTTTATCAAAATGAGAGAGACTTTTTTGATGAAGTGGAGCCGCAATTAACTGAATTGACAAATATGTTTTACCGCGCTCTAGTTGATTCGCCTTTTAAAGAGGAACTCGAAAAAAAATGGGGGTCACAGCTTTTCGATCTGGCAGAATTTTCGATGAAAGCTTTTTCTCCCGAGGTCATTTCATTGCTTCAAAAAGAAAATAAACTGACTTCACAATATTCTAAGCTTGTGGCATCTGCAGAAGTAGAGTTCAATGGAGAGAAATTAACATTGGCACAGTTGTATCCTTATGCTGAATCTACTGATCGGGAAACCAGAAAAAAAGCAACCTTTGCTAATTATGATTTTTATAAGGAACACGAGGATAAATTTGATGATCTGTATGATCAGTTGGTAAAAGTACGTCATGAAATCTCTGTAAAATTAGGGTATAAGAATTTTACTGAGCTTGGCTACATACGGATGCTGAGGATTGACTATGATGCAGACATGGTTGAAAATTTCAGAAATCAAGTTCGTGACTATATTGTACCGCTGGCGACAAAGCTTCGAGGAAGACAGGCAAAGAGAATTGGTGTGGAAAAACTGATGTTCTGGGATGAGCCATTGTCTTTCCTGTCTGGTAATGCTGTGCCAAAAGGGTCACCTGACTGGATTATCGAAAATGGCCAAAAAATGTACCAGGAACTATCGCCTGAAACGGATGAATTTTTTACTTACATGACTTCTCGAAAACTTATGGACCTCGAAGCAAAGAAAGGGAAAGAAGCAGGGGGCTACTGCACATTTATAGAAGATTATCAGTCTCCTTTTATTTTTTCAAACTTTAATGGGACTTCAGGAGACATAGATGTCCTGACTCATGAAGCCGGCCACGCATTTCAGGTATACTCCAGCAGACATATAGATATCCCTGAGTATTTGTGGCCTACGCATGAATCAGCGGAGATTCATTCGATGAGCATGGAATTTTTTACGTGGCCATGGATGGAACGGTTTTTTGAAGATCAAACGGAAAAATATAAATTTTCTCATCTAAGCAGCAGTCTTTTGTTTTTACCGTACGGGGTCGCTGTAGATGAATTTCAACACGCAATATATGAAAACCCTGAAATGACCCCAGCGGAAAGAAAAGCAGCCTGGAGAAAAATTGAAGAAATTTACCTTCCTCACCGGGAATATGGCGGTCATTCTTACTTAGAGGCAGGTGGAGTCTGGCAGCGTCAGGGGCATATTTATGAAGATCCATTCTATTATATTGATTATACATTAGCTCAAATCTGTGCATTTCAATTTTGGAAGAGGTCGCGTGAAGACTTTAATGAAGCATGGAAAGACTATCTGCATTTATGTCAGCTGGGAGGATCTAAGTCCTTTACAGCGCTTGTAAAAGAAGCTAATTTACTTTCTCCATTTGAAGACGGATGTGTGGAATCTGTCATCGGCATCATCGAAGATTGGTTAAATTCAGTAAATGATAAATCTCTTTAAGTTTAAGCAGAATAGAAAATGAGCAAAGAAGTGACTCCTGTTTAATATGCTTGCTTGAGACAATACAGGGCAAGGCCGTGGAATGGCTCACAGTCGTCCCTGCGAAAGAGTCCTAATGAAACGTCAAAGAGCCTGAGACATTTTTTTGTCTCAGGCTCCATTACTATTCTCAATAGATTCATTTTTTACTTTTGTTTTAATGTAATGGTTCCTTCTTCTAAAACTGCTTGTACATTCTTAATTTCAGGATACTCAAACATAAAGTCTGTAATAGCATCTTCTAAGTGCTCCTGAATGACTCTTCTTAATGGGCGGGCGCCAAAGGCAGGGTGATAGCCCAATTCAGAAAGTTTTTCTTTTACATCATGATCAACTGACAGCTTCATTTCCTGTTCAGCCAGTGTTTTGTCAAGATCTGCAAGCATAAGATCAATAATTTGAAGCAGATCTTCTTTTCCTAGAGAAGCAAATTCAATTATGCTGTCAAACCGGTTTAAAAATTCCGGTTTAAAAAAGTCGCTTAATGAATCTAAAAGATTTGCTTCATTTAATGCTGCATTTGAGCCAAACCCAACTGCCTGTTTTTTCACACCTACACCTGCATTACTTGTCATGATAATAACCGTATCCTTAAAGTTAACCGTTCGACCCTGGCTATCTGTTAAACGGCCATCCTCCATAATTTGAAGGAACATGTGGAGAACATCTGGGTGCGCTTTTTCAATCTCATCCAGCAGAATGATGCTGTATGGAGATCTGCGTACTTTTTCAGTTAATTGCCCAGCTTCATCATGTCCGATGTATCCAGGTGGTGAGCCGATTAATTTAGCTGTACTGTGTTTTTCCATGTACTCACTCATGTCAAGACGGATCATATGGTCTTTGCTTCCAAATAATTCGGATGCGAGTGTTTTGGAAAGCTCCGTTTTCCCTACACCAGTTGGACCAACAAATAAGAATGAACCTGTTGGACGGTCCTTTGATTTAAGACCTGCCCGGCTTCTGCGGACAGCTTTAGCGACCTTTTTAACCGCTTCCTGCTGACCAATCACTTTTTCATTGAGGCTTTGTTCAATGCGCTTCATTTTTTCCTGCTCATCTTCCTCGAGTTTTCCGACTGGAATACCAGTTTTTTGTTCAATCAACTGTTGAATTGTTTCTTTTGTAACAGTTGGCTGAATGGAAGTGCTGCTGGAATTTAACCGTTCCTCGAGTTGTTCCTCTTCATCCCGAAGTGCGGCGGCGAGTTCATAGTTCTCTTCTTTTAATGCTGCCTGTTTTTCGGCGTGAATCTGAGATAAGCGATGATTGATTGTTTCAGTATCTGCTGCATCCACGGTCAAATTTAATTTTGAGCCTGCTTCATCGAGAAGATCAATCGCTTTGTCCGGTAGAAAACGATCCTGAATATACCGGTGAGAAAGATTAACAGCCGCTTCAAGTGCTTCCTGGTCATAGTTAACTTCGTGGAAATTCTCATAATGTGGAGCAAGTCCATTTAAAATAACCAGTGCTTCTTTAACTGAAGGTTCATTAACTTGAATTGGCTGAAAGCGTCTCTCCAGCGCAGCATCCTTTTCGATTTTACGGTACTCTTTCAGTGTCGTAGCGCCGACAAGCTGCAGTTCGCCTCTGGCAAGGGCAGGTTTAAGAATATTGCCAGCATCCATAGAACCTTCTGCAGAACCGGCACCCACAATTTGATGAATCTCGTCTATGAAGAGGATGACATTTTTTTTAGATTGCAGTTCTGCGATTAATTGCTTCATCCGTTCTTCAAATTGTCCACGGATTCCTGTGTTGGAAACAAGTGAAGCCACATCAAGTAAAATAACCTCTTTTGATTTAAGCTTAGCAGGAACTTTTCCTTCCGAAATCCTTGCAGCAAGACCTTCGGCCACTGCTGTTTTCCCTACACCAGGCTCACCGATAAGAACAGGGTTGTTTTTATTTCTGCGGTTTAATACTTCAATCATCCGGTCTATTTCTTTATCGCGTCCAATTACAGGATCTATTAGGCCGGCTTTAGCAAGGTGGGATATGTTGCGTCCGTACTCTCCTAACAAGCCATCTTTTTGCCCTTGCTGACCTGTTTGATTTTTGGCATTGGGCTGACCCTGATTAAAGGATGATAGAAAATCGTCAATAGGTGATTCATTAGACGGTTTATTTTGTTTGTTCATAGCAGAATGAAGCTTAGCTTTTTCTTCTCTATAGCAATTGGAGCACAAGTTGAAATCCTGCTGCTGACTATTAATTTGAAGACGTAGCTGAACATTCGCTTGATTTGATTGACATTTTTCACAAATCATTGTGACTCCTCCTTATATAAAATCATTATAATTTATTGAATGTTTTGCTATTGTATCGAAAGGGCAATGTCGTGTCTATTGATCTGCTTATTTGACTATTGTTGACCTTATATTCACATTATAATTTGACCTTATCTGACTTTCAAGTATTTTGATTGAGGTATATTTTAATTAGATTTTACAAGGGAATTGTTTTAAGAAATGGACTGATACGAAACTTAAAAAGAAAAAGAATAGGAAGAATTGGCATTAAATCGGAATAAGATTCGATCTTTGTGATCTTTATTTTTTGCATAAAAAAGAATGCCCCTCAATGAGACATTCCTTTTGAGACATTCAATTTTTAAACTTTCGTTTTAACTTTCATCAATCAATATCACGAGTAATTACATAATATGAGCAAACTTTTCTTTAGATAAAAACGACGTAGAAAAATAGTAAGTCGAAGACTAAATGTGAAATGATAATGAATGAAATACTCCTTTTCCAATTATACATAATTCCCCATATGATGGATCCCAGAAAAGCTGCGGCCATCCAGGTCCACTCTCCTGAATATATGAAGACAGAAGCCGACAAGATTGAAGTAATCACTACGCTCGTGACAGGTGATACGATTTCAAGCAGCTTTCTTTGAATAAAGCCACGCCAGAATATTTCTTCAGCAGGTACAATAATCAAAATGAGTGAGAGGAGCTGCCAGACCAGATCCGGTTTCAAGTCATTGTAAAGAGAGGAAATAATCTGGTCAAATTGACCAGGCAGCAGCAAAAATAGCTGGTATGTAAAGTAAAGTATGCAGTACAGGATAACACCGGAGAAAATTCCGTACATAATCGAACGATTTATAGGGTGCCGGCCCTTTTCAATGCCGGATTGTGAGATACTTAAAGCAATCATCACCAACGCTGTACCTGAATACAAATACCAGAATATTTTCTGGTCAAAAAATGTAAAGTACATTAATAGATGAATCACTGCCAGGCCAGCTAGCGGCCATAAAAATTGCTTGAACAAATAATAAACCTCCCGGGTTCGACCCATGAAAAATGAATCTTAAAAATGATAGATTTTAAACTGCAAAATATAATGAACATTTTAGCAGTAATTAATAGAAGAATATAGTGTAATTTTTTTGATTTACCCAAAACGCTGACTTAATGGCTGGTTATCAACTGAATACTAGTTAATAATAAAGTAAAGAAGGGTAGAAGAAAGGAGCAGCAAATGACAGAAGAAAAAATGAAAGAAATGCTGAACGATTTACGGAATGGGGAAATAGCAAAGCTTGAAATTTCAAAGGAGGATTTTCAATCTTTACGAGAGCAGATTGTTGCGCAGCCTGATTTTAAGCATTTCAGAGGAATAGCCCAGCGCAACGGTCATGTAATCTATGAATATCTGAAAGATCCAAGAAGCTGAGGAGGTTTTAGTCTATGGCAAAAAGAGTAGCAGTGGTTACTGGAGCAGCAAAAGGCATAGGTCTTGAAATTGCAAAGACATTTCTGTTGAAGGGGGATGAGGTTCATTTAGTGGACGCAGATGAACAGACTTTGATGGAGGAAGTAAAGCAATTAAAAGAAGACGGCTTTTCAGCTTTTGGCCACTATGCCGATGTCGGAAAAATGGACCATGTTGCAGGAATGATGGAGCAGGTTATCAATGAATCAGGGAAAATTGATATTCTCATTAACAATGCTGGCAAGTCGGAATTTAAAGAGATATGGGATGTTACAGAAGAAGACTGGTTATCGATTATAAACAGCAATTTATCGAGTGTCTTTTATTGTTCAAGAGAAGCAGCCCGTTTTATGAATGGAGGATCCATCGTAAATTTATGTTCTACCCGCGCATTTATGTCTGAAGAGAATACTCAGGCGTACTCAGCATCAAAAGGAGGCATCCATGCTTTAACCCATTCGCTTGCTGTAACATTGAGCGAAAAGAATATCTCTGTCAATGCCATAAGCCCTGGTTGGATTGAAACTGAAAACTATGATGAATTAAGAGATGTCGATCACAATCAGCATCCATCAAACAGAGTGGGAAAAGTGAGCGATATTGCCAGAGCTTGTGTGTTTTTAACGGATAAAGACAATAACTTTATCAATGGTGAAAACCTCATTATTGATGGAGGGATGTCCCGAAAAATGATCTATGAACACTAGGTAAATACATCTATGTATATTTAAGATGTGATATTTCCATCATAAAGTCAAACAAGGAAGTTTCTACAACTGCAAAATCGTTGTTATAGAAGGGTTTACATGTTATTCTTAGTTCTTAAGAAAGTTATAACAAACTCATCGTATTATTTTACATTTAATATTATATTGACTCTGATGTGTTAATTCGTTAATTTAATATGGTGATGTTGTAAATACAAGTTAAAAGGAGAAGATACAATATGGCTCAAAAACAATTTACAGTAACAGCAGAAACAGGGATTCATGCACGTCCGGCTACATTGCTTGTTCAAACAGCAAGCAAATTTGATTCAGATGTACAGCTTGAGTACAAAGGCAAAAAAGTAAACCTTAAATCGATTATGGGTGTTATGTCTCTAGGTGTTGGCAAAAACGCTGAAATCGTTATTCATGCAGAGGGCAGCGATGAGCAGGAAGCTCTTACAAGCCTCGAAGAAACATTGCACAGTGAAGGTTTGGCATAAAAGATGTCTTCTATACTTAAAGGTATTGCAGCTTCAAGCGGAATTGCGATTGCAAAGGCTTACCGTCTGGTAGAGCCGGATTTGTCGTTTGAAGAAAAAAAGGTAGATAATCCGGGGCAGGAAATTGAGCGCTTTCAACAGGCGATGGCGACTTCCCGCTCTGAACTCGAAGTGATTCGGGACCGTGCAAAGACAGAACTTGGGGAAGATAAAGCAGCAATCTTTGAGGCTCATCTCCTTGTTTTAAGTGATCCTGAATTAATTAGTCCTATAGAGGATAAAATTAAGCAGGATTCTGTCAATGCAGAAGCAGCTTTAAAAGAAACAGCTGATATGTTTGTAGCAATGTTTGAACAAATGGATAACGAATATATGCAGGAGCGTGCTGCAGATATTCGTGACGTTACTAAACGCGTGCTTTCTCATCTGCTCGGTGTGAAAGTACTTAATCCAAGCATGATCTCTGAAGAAGTAATTGTAATAGCTGAGGATTTAACACCTTCAGATACAGCGCAGCTTAACCGAGAATTTGTTAAAGGATTTACTACAAATATCGGTGGAAGAACTTCACATTCCGCAATTATGGCACGCTCAATGGAAATTCCTGCAGTAGTAGGAACGAAAGAAGCCACTTCAGAGATTCAAAACGGCGACCTTGTTATTGTGGATGGACTGAATGGAGAAGTTCACATTAACCCGACTGAAGAGATCATCAGCAATTATGAAAGAGAGCAGGACCAGTTTGCTGATCAAAAAGCAGAGTGGGCAAAGCTTGTTAACGAAAAGTCTGTATCAAAAGACGGTCACCATGTGGAGCTGGCTGCGAATATCGGAACTCCTGCAGATCTTGAAGGAGTTCGCAATAACGGCGGCGAAGGAATCGGTCTTTATCGTACTGAGTTTCTTTATATGGGACGAAACGAACTTCCAACTGAAGAAGAGCAATTTGTTTCCTATAAAGAGGTACTTGAGGGAATGGAAGGGAAACCGGTTGTCGTTCGAACATTGGATATTGGCGGAGACAAAGAGCTTCCATACTTGAACCTTCCTCATGAAATGAATCCATTCCTTGGCTTCAGAGCGATCAGGCTCTGCCTGGAAGAAACTGATTTATTTAAGGTTCAATTGCGTGCTCTTCTTCGCGCCAGCGTATATGGCAATCTTAAAATTATGTTTCCGATGATTTCAAATCTTTCAGAGTTCAGAAGTGCGAAAGCGATTCTTCTAGAAGTAAAAGAAGAGCTTCTTGAAGAAGGTGTATCCGTTTCAGATGATATTGAAGTAGGCATCATGGTTGAAATTCCTTCAACTGCTGTCCTGGCTGATCAATTTGCCAAAGAAGTTGACTTCTTCAGTATCGGAACGAATGATTTAATACAATACACTATGGCAGCTGACCGCATGAATGAACGGGTTTCATATTTGTATCAGCCATATAATCCTGCCATTTTAAGATTAATTAAAATGGTCATTGACGCTTCTCATAAAGAAGGCAAGTGGACGGGCATGTGCGGTGAAATGGCTGGAGATGAAATTGCCATTCCGATTTTATTAGGACTTGGTCTTGATGAGTTCTCGATGAGTGCTACTTCAATTCTTCCAGCACGTGCTCAGCTCCTGGGTCTTTCAAGAGATGAGATGAAAAGTCTTGCAGAAGAGGCTCTTTCATTGTCAACAAATGAGGAAGTAATTTCAATCGTAAAAAACGCAGTAAAACTGTAATCAAATTGTTACATTAAAAATGAATAAAGTATTGTGAATCGGGGAAGCATATAAGTAGTACAAGCATACTTTTTCATTCTGATTTCCCTTTTTTGAACCGGATAACCCCCATTATCCGGTTCTTTTTTATTGAAACGGGTTTTTCCATTCCATTAATACTGCACAGTTGCCAGATTCCTCATCATCAATATAGTTGTGAATGAGTTTGACAGGTGTTCTCCCCGCGCCTACTAAAAAGCTGAATACAGGATCTTTCAATTTGCCGGTTGTTAGCTGTTCAAAATATGTCTCAATAGTTAGTTCGTTTTTATGAGCCGAATATCCGGGTATTCTGCATCCCCCTGCAAGTCTGTTGATTCCTAAAAATATGACAGTTTCATACGCGGCATACATAAGCTGTCTTCCCAAACCAAGACCTCTAAATGAAGGATCAATACATATGTCAACAATGTAGAGTGTTGAACCTGTGTCATTATGTTTTTTTATCCATCCTGCATCAGTAATCTCCTCCCACGTATGCGGCTCCTGATCGTTTAAATCAATTCTCATCGCTGTTATCGATCCCGCAAGCACTCCATTTACTTCAAGACATAAAGCACCATCTGGAAATAAAGATACATGCTGGGCGATTTGTTCTTTACTCCAGAGCAATTCTTCAGGAAATGGAGGAGGAAATGCCTTTTTTTGAATCTGAATCAGTCCTTCTGAGTCCTCAACAGTATAGTTTCTAATTTTAACAGGAAGTAATTCTTCCCCCTTATAAATATAAAATGTTTTAATCATGGCATTTCCTCCTAATTATTATTATCTATCATCCTACCATAGCTTTGCTCTTTCTCTTTATATAAGGAATAATAAAAGATAGAAGAAAAAGGAGGGTTATAATGGAACAAATAAAGATTGGTTTTATTGGGACAGGAGTAATGGGCACCGGAATTATTCAGCACTTGCTGACACTGCCGAATGAAATTCACATTTTTAACCGTACAAAAAAGAAAGCCGATTCTCTTATTAAGAAGGGAGCAGTATGGCAGGACTCACCCACTTTTATAGCTCAGAACTGCCAGGTGATTTTTACAATGGTAGGATATCCCAAAGATGTTGAAGAACTATATTTGGGACAGGACGGATTGCTTCATCATGCACTAGCAGACACGATCTTCATTGATTTAACTACGTCTACTCCTTCATTGGCGGTAAAGCTCAATCAGGCTGCTGAGAAACTTGGTTTGTCCCTTTTAGATGCACCGGTTTCGGGGGGAGACGTTGGAGCGAAGAATGGTACTCTGTCCATCATGGCAGGAGGAAGCGAAGAAAAATTTGCCAGAGTTCTCCCGCTATTCAAGACGTTTGGCCAGAATATCGTTTATCACGGTTCTGCTGGAAGCGGTCAGAACGCTAAAATGAGCAATCAGATTGTTATTGCTTCAACCATGATAGGGGTATGTGAATCATTAACATATGCTAAAAACGCAGGTTTAAGCTTAGATCTTGTTCTTAAAAGCATCTCAACTGGCGCAGCAGGCAGCTGGTCTTTATCGAATCTGGCTCCAAGAATGATTGTCGACGATTTTGAACCAGGCTTCTACGTAAAGCATTTTATAAAAGACTTGTCGATTGCTTTAGAAGAAGCTGAACGAATGGAACTAAAGCTGCCGGGGCTCCAATTAGCCCATTCACTATATAATGAAATATCAAACGCAGGGTATGATGACAATGGAACACAGGCGCTGATTTCGTATTACCGACAGGGATAATAAGACTGCCGGATAAGCAAATGGAACATTGTGCTTATCCGGCAGTCTGAATTAAATGTATGGATTACTCTAACTTATTATCTAGAAACTTGCTGATGCGGTGGAATGCCTCATGGATCGAATGTTCAGAACATGCATAAGAAACTCGAATGAACCCTTCTCCGTGGCTTCCAAAGGCAGTGCCTGGGATTACCCCAACCTTTTCCTTTTCTGCAAGCTGAACCGCAAAATCAAACGAAGTCATGGAAGAAGGAATGCCGGCCAGATAATAAAATGCCCCGTCCGGCTCCACTGTTTTAAAGTTGAGACTTTTAAGGTAATCTCCTGTGATCTTACGTCTTTTTCGATATTCATCTCTCATTGGAACAGCATCATTCATTCCTTTAGTAAAAGCAGCAAGGGCCGCTTTTTGAGAGATGGATGAAGCGCATGAAACATTGTATTGATGCACTTTAAGGCACTCTTTTGCCATCCACTCCGGTGCCATCAGCACCCCGATTCGCCAACCCGTCATGGCATGGGATTTGGAAAGACCATTAATCGTGATCGTATGTTCTTTGATTATGCTGCCTATGGATACATGCTCCCGATCGTAGGTGAGCTCGCTATAAATTTCATCAGCCACGATAAGTAAATCATTTTCTTTTACCACTCTGGCAATGGCTTCAAGCTCACTTTCAAGCAGACTTACACCAGTAGGATTAGATGGGTAAGGCAGTATAATACATTTCGTTTTAGGTGTTAAAGCGTTTTGGATTTGATCTGCCGTTAGTTTAAATTCTGAAAAGGTCGTATCAATTAATACAGGCACGGCCCCACATTGCGTGATAATGGGCGTATAACCCGGGTAAACCGGGCTTGGCAGTATCACTTCATCCCCGGGCATCAGAATGGTTCTCAATGCAGTGTCAATCGCCTGTGAAGCTCCGTTCGTAACGATTATTTCATTTTCAGGATGATAGTGCAGATGATACTTCAGTTTCATAAAATCACTGATTGCCTGCCTTAGTTCAATGAACCCTGCGTTATGTGTGTAGGAGGTGAAATTTTCATTTATTGCCCGAATGGCGGCGTTTTTTATATGTCCGGGTGTTTCAAAGTCAGGCTGACCTAAAGTCAGAGAGATCATGTCGTCTATGTGGGAGATTCGGTTGAAGAATTGCCTTATTCCGGATATCTCGAGTTTTTGTACTTGCGGATTTAAATTTATACTCAAAGAGAGTTCCCTCCATTTCGTGTTTCTACGATAGTTTACCATTTCACTAGACAAAAGGCATGTTTCTTAAAAAGCATTTTCACTAATTAGGATTAAACGTTTAATAAAATGGATAAACCTAAGTATCGAGCATGAAAGGAAGAATTAGATGATTCGAACGATCGGCTTTAAAAAGGATGGAACCTGTCAACAAAATGCTTCTCTTGAAGACATTAAGCGGGGCGGATTTGCCTGGTATTGGGTGGATTTTGACCAGCCGGACTCAAAGGAGGAAGAGGAACTCGCAGCCACCTTTGATTTTCATCCGCTTGCAATAGAAGATTGTTTGGAAAAAGGCTACCAACGGCCAAAATTAGATGATTATCATGAGTACATATTTTTTCTGATACACAGTCTGTCAAAAGAGACGTATGATGCACAGGAAGTGAATTTATTTGTTAACGACAATATGCTGGTTACGTTTCATCACGAAAAGCTTGAAGGCATTGAGCAGCTTTGGAAGAAGCTTCAGCAGTGCGCGGACGTGGAAGAATTTGATCCTGTCAGCTTAGTACATGCTATCGTTGACAATATTGTTGATGAATATTTTCCTTATGTTTACGGAATTGAAGACCATTTAAACCATATAGAAGAACGTACGGATGAAAATTCCTCTCATGACTTAATGGACCGGCTGTTTGATGTCAGGCATGATATGCAGAAGCTGAGAAGATCTCTGCTTCCAATGCGTGATCTTCTATACAGATTGCTGAGCACATCGAAAATCTCCATAGATAAAGAACAGCAGCTATATTTTCAGGATATTTATGATCATGTCATAAAACTTGTTGAGATGCTCGAGTCCTACCGTGAATTTTCTTCCGACATTCGGGATAATTACATATCTGTCAGTTCTGACAAAATGAACAATATTATGATGACGCTTACCGTTATTACCACCATTTTTATGCCTTTGACGTTTATTGCAGGACTTTATGGGATGAATTTCGTTCATATACCGGAGCTCGAATACCAAAATGGCTATTTTGTAGTGCTCGCTATTATGGCTTTAATTGCGATGGTAATGTTTCTCGTATTCAGAAGGATTGGCTGGCTCCGTTTTTCAAAATCAAAAAAGAAGAAGAGAAGAAGAATTTTTCTTAAGTAGTTAAGCCGACTGGGACTTGTGCCTGTCAAACCATTTACTAGATATGATGAAACCACAGATGAGGCTGGGACATAACTCATAAAAGTTTAAAAAAAGAGGACATATTTATTACTAGTAGTAGGTGAGCGGAGCGGAAGGTGGCGCCTCCAGCAGGATATGACGGCAAGCTGAGCCTTTACGGGGCAAGGTCCTGAAAAGGCTCAGCGCCGTCCCTGCGAAAAGCGTCCGCCTGAAGCGAAGTGAACCGGTCGTAGAGCTTGAGACACTTATGTCCCAAGCTCATCTTTTTGTTCTCCCTTTATAATGAGAACTGGTAAATGAGTGATCAAAAGAGAATAAAACGTGTTTTTAAAATTCATAAGATACTATTCAGCGAAGAGCTTTCATACTGTAAATGTAAATAATGCGTAAATGAGAAGGAAAATTGCCCCTGTTGCCGGAATTGTATAGAGAGCAGATTGGAGGATATATTTACTATGCAAAAAACACCCATTCAAGTAAGAAACACGCAACCGCCGAGGAAGGGATGGAAGCTTTATTTAACTTTGCCTATTTTGTCATGGGCCTTGTACGATTTTGCCAATACCATCTTTTCTTCAAATATAAACACTGTTTTTTTTCCTTTCTATCTTGATTCTGTGATAGGGAGCAGCGAAGAAATGAGCCAGGTGGCAAGTACATTTATCTCATATGCGAATGCACTGGCAAGTTTTTTTCTTGTTCTATTTTCCCCTCTCTACGGAGTTTGGATCGACCGGACAGGCCAGAAGAAGAAATATATTGTCTGGTTTGCCTCTATTTCAATCATCGGTACGTTCATGATGGGGGTCCTTGCACTTGGGAAATTAGAAGCAGAGTGGTTTGGTCTGCCCGCCGAGTTGTTTTTAGTCGTCATCATGTTCGTCATTGCAAAGTTCTTCTTTAACAGCTCACTTGTCTTCTACGACACGATGATGAGTGACCTGGGAACGAAAGAAGAAATGCCCTTGATATCAGGCTTTGGAGTAGCGGTAGGCTACCTTGGCACGCTGGTTGGTCTGACGGTTTATTTATTTGTGCAGGAGGGAAGTCCGGAACAGGCGTTTATACCAACAGCCATTTTATACCTGCTTTTTTCACTTCCTCTTTTTTTCTTTTTAAAGGATCCGGCTCCCAAATATAAAAGTAAACAATCAAATGTATCGTTTTTGTCAGGATACAAAGAAATCTGGTCGACATTTAAAGAGATGAAATCGTATAAGAATGTCTTTACATTTATGATTGCTTATTTTTTCCTGAATGATGCCATCGCAACGACTATAGCTATTATGGCAATTTACGCTACAGCCGTGGTGGGGTTTAACAGTGGACAATTTATTATTTTGTATTTGGTTTCTACGATCGCGGCCATTATAGGTTCTTTCATGTTTGGATACATAACAAAAAAAATCGGCTCCAGAAATGCGATTGTTGCAGTTGCATGCATACTAATCACTGCACTTGTAATCGCAGCTCTTGCTGTAGCTCAATGGATGTTCTGGTTAGCCGGGAGTCTGGTAGGCATTGCACTCGGCTCAATGTGGGTGACATCTAGAACATTGATCGTGGAATTAACACCAGAAGAGAAGCGGGGGCAATTTTTTGGCTTATTTGCCTTTTCCGGTAAAGTATCCTCTATTATTGGACCGCTTATTTACGGTACCATCACTCTCAGCTTAAGGGAATACGGCGATATCGCAAGTCGTTTTGCTATCTCATCCCTTGCAGTAATGGCGATAATCGGATTGATTATATTATTCAAAGTTAAACAGCCCTCGCATAATGAAACACCATGATTTAAGCGTTTTTCTTGACTGGCAGAGTCCTCATTTCTATAATGGAAAATGTGTTTTTTAATAATTATTTTAATGTGGTGAAAAAAGATAAATCACACCATTTGGTTCAAAAATGAATATGGTGAAGAGAATCTGATCACGCTAATGTCTAAGGAGGCTGTTTTATATGAAATTGCGAGAACAAATGCCCGAACTGCAGGGAGCTACAAAATGGCTGAATGGCCAGGTGTCAAAGAATGATCTGGTGGGAGATAAGCCTACTTTAATACATTTTTGGTCTGTAAGCTGCCATCTTTGTAAAGAAGCAATGCCGGATATTAATGAATTACGTGATGAATATGAAGATGACCTTAATGTGATAGCGGTTCATATGCCAAGATCTGAAGATGACCTTGACTTGGGTGTAATTGAACAAGTGGCAAGAGGCCATGACATTGTTCAGCCGATTTTTGTAGATGGAGATCATAAGCTGACAGAAGCATTTGAAAATCAATATGTACCTGCTTATTATGTATTTGATAAAGAAGGTCAGCTCCGCCATTTTCAAGCAGGCGGAAGCGGCATGAAAATGCTTCGCAAGCGCTTGAATCGTGTGCTTGGAGTCGAAGAAAAGAAGTAGGTCTGCAGAAAGTACAATTTAAAGAAAACTGAGTAAGTATATACATTGTCAGTATAAGGTGAGCGGACCGGAAGGCGGCGACTCCCCGCAGGACATGGCGGTTGCTTGAGACATCCCACAAGGCAAAGCCTGAGGAGGGCTCAGCGCCGTCCCTGCGTAAAGCGTCCGCCTGAAGGGACGTGAACCGATCGCAGAGCTTGAGACACTTTTGTCTCAGGCTCATTTTTTTCGTGCCTTCAATCTTTTATCATGGTATAGTATAGGAAAAAAGATACAGAGGTGGACCCAGTGAAAGAAAATCAGGGCATTCTTCTTGAAAGCGGAACAAATGAACTGGAAATTATTGAATTTGAAATCAATCATAACAGGTATGGAATTAATGTAATTAAAGTTAAAGAAATAATTCAGCCTGCAGCTATTACCCCCATTCCCCATGCCCATCCTTTCGTAATGGGGATTATCCAACTAAGAGGAGAAGTTCTTCCGGTAGTGGATATACGAAAAGTACTTGGCGCCGCCCGGCAGGAAAAAGTGCCCCATCAAAAATTCATTGTATCTGAATTTAATCAGCAGAAGATTGTTTTCCAAGTTGATAATGTTTCCATGATTCACAGAATATCATGGGATCAAATTGAAAAGCCTTCACAAATATACCAAAATGAAGCCTCACAGGTTATTGGCGTAATTAAACGGGAGAACGAGATGCTTTTGCTGCTTGATTTTGAACAAATTTTGCTCGAAATCAATCCGGAGACGGGAATTAACGTAGGCATGGTAAAACAGTTGGGAAAAAGAGAACGTTCCTCCAAAAAACTGCTTATTGCAGAGGATTCTCCAATGCTCCGCAAGCTTTTATTCGATACGTTAAATGAAGCCGGATACGATCAAATTGAGTTTTTTGAGAACGGAAAAGACGCATTTGAATTTTTGACATCTGTAGATGAGGCTGACAGCGAAAAAAGAATTGAAGAATGTATTCAGCTGATCATTACTGATATTGAGATGCCGCAGATGGACGGCCATCATTTTACAAAAAAAGTAAAAGAACACCCTGTTTTTTCTAAGCTGCCGATCATTATTTTTTCTTCTCTTATCACGGAGGATTTGAAACATAAGGGCAACCAGGTAGGAGCGGATGAACAAATAAGCAAGCCTCAAATCAGCGAATTAGTGCAGTCCATTGACAGGCTGGCTCTATAAGCTGACAGCCCTAAAACTTCGCCATTTATTGATTTTTATCTTTTTGAATGGCTCTGTTAAAGTTGAGTGTTGATATTACCTAAAAAAGAGGACTTCCAATTTTATGGAAGTCCTGATTATATATATTTCTTTATTAAACTAAAGCCCCCGATTCCGTAAGACTCGATTTAAAGTTACATTAATTTAAGCACCATCTTTTCATTGGATAACTAAAAATCAAATTTAGAGTATTTATTAATTATGCCCACAATAGTTTTTTTATCCAATCGTCACCTTCCAAAAAATACTTTAATCTAACATGCTGTCTATTTTCATCTGCTTGCCAAAATTCAACCTCATTAGCCCTAACCTTGTAAAGGGCCCAAGAATCACAAGTTCTAACAGGATTATTTTCCAAGTTAGACAGTTGATCTGACAGAGCCTCCTCAAAGTCGCTTTGTTTTTCCAAAATTGAGCTTTGTTTACCTATTAATGAAATAGCACGTGCTACCTTTCCTCGGTTCAAAAAGTCCTTAACATTTGTTTCTCTATCCATTTTCATTGCATTACCACGTATCCTAATTTGCCGACCAATTAAAGACCAATAAAAGTTTAAGGAAACATCAGAATTAGCCCTTAATTGTTTACCTTTTTCACTATTAGTACTAGTAGCAAAGTACCAGCCTTTTTCGTCCACATCTTTAAGTATAAGAACTCTCGAATCAGGCTTACCTTCCTTGTCTACTGTAGAAAGACTCATTGCATGAGGTTCATAAATATCATGATCAAGTGCGACTTGAAACCATTTTAAGAATAGTTCGTAGGGAGAATAAGGAGTCTCTTGAACTTCAAATGATGGGAAAGGTCCTAAGAGTGTTTTACTGTTTTGGATTTTGTGCCTTACGTGATTCATAGTAATAAACAGCTCCTTATTAATTGTTATTTCAAAATCTAGCAAGTCATCTAACATATACCAGCGTAGCTCAAATGAACGTAATAAAATAACAGAAGTCAAGATCAATAGCAACAAAATATCAGTAAGCCATATTAACAGATCACTTAGTTCTTACCTCTGTATAATTACAGTTTATCTCGAAAATGAGTCTTCCACAATTCTGCCCTATACTGGAAGACTCAGTTTCGAGATAAATCCTCTCTTAGGGAACAAGATTCAACAGTTATATCTTGAAAGTCAATCGCTCCATCCCTAACGTCTGCGAAAAGGTTATCTTGTCACGGTCTGTTGCGACAAGTATACATACTTATTCGTTGCTTATGCCGCGTTTCTTTGCGGACCACCCCGTTTGCGAGATTTTCTATCAGCAATCTTCCTTTTCCCTTTTTCTGAGTACAGGAAATAGGTTTCGTCCATTTCAACGATACCTTGGAAATGTGAACTATCCATTTGTTTTAATGCCGATAAGAGCTTATGCCTCCAATAGAACAAAGTGACGTGAGTGACGCCCCCAATCAACTGTGCTGATTTGCGAAGGGAATACCCCTCTATCATACATTCGATAAACTTCATCCAGCGATGGAGATGGCGCGTGCGGTATAAGACGGTATTGGTGAGGTCCGTAAACGTCATACGGCAAGCCTTGCAGCGATAACGCTGTTTCTTCACTTCCTCACCGTCCACGATCGAGTATTTTCCGAATCGAACAATATGTTCGGATTCGCAATCAGGACAACGATAACCTTCCTTATGCTTTCGTTCTGAAATCTCTTGTAGTGGGGTTCCCGTAGGGGATGATGCAGTAAGAGCATCGATTAAATATTCCCGTAACCGATGCTTTTCCGCTGGATTCAGTTTTTGAATGGCTTTAAGGATTTCGGTTGCTCTCACAGTCATCACCTGCTCCTATTTGATGACTCTATTACAGAACATTTGTTCGATTTGAGCGAATATCAATTAAACTTTAACAGAGCCTTTTGATTAAACAATATAAATGAGACCTAATTGAACAAGCCTGGAGAACTGAGCGTAGTCCCTGCTCAAAGCATGTGCATGAAGTACCGTGAAACGTTAAAGAGCCTGAGACTTTATTTTTGGGAACCGACCCCCGAAAGTTAGAGTGAAAAACTAACTTTCGGGGGTATTTTTTATGGCGATATATAGTGAGGAATTCAAACTAAAGCTTATTAGCGAGTATCTGAATGGGGATCTCAGCTACGATTTGTTGGCAAGAAAATATCATATCCCAAG
>NZ_JARUIU010000070.1 GCF_029667115.1 Jeotgalibacillus sp. ET6
TCTTCTTTGGCTCCGGTGATCCATCTGTACCTGCGTGGCTGTTTTCGCTAACGTATAACGGTTCTTATCTAGTCAGTTCCTTTAATTGGATTTGGCGGCGCCCCTTTTACGCTGCCTTCTATAAAAGCTGCTTTTGACCATGGAGCAGACATTGTGGAATTGGGTTGTCAAATTGTATCGTAAAGGATCCATGCTTTTCTATTCAATTCCTTTAACGATTGTGACAATGCTTACGATCCCGTTTCTCGCTGTTGCTCTTTCTGCTTTGGCACGCTTAA
>NZ_JARUIU010000071.1 GCF_029667115.1 Jeotgalibacillus sp. ET6
CCGTCCTGAATTGCAAAGAGGAACAGCGAGTAAAGTTCATTATATTTTGGAATAGCCATTTTTTCAAACCTCACACCTTGGAAAGGCTCAGCACACACTCGCAATGCCGTGTTCTTGGAAATAGATCCACCGGCTGCACCTTCTCTGCGTGATATCCATTTTGTTCCAGCCATGCAGCATCTCTTGCGGCGGTGGCGGGGTTGCAGCTGACGTAGACCACCCGGCGGGGAGACATGCGCACGACAGCGGAAAGGGTGGCTTCGTCGCAGCCCTTGCGG
>NZ_JARUIU010000072.1 GCF_029667115.1 Jeotgalibacillus sp. ET6
CTTTTTCAGGGATTTAACTGCCGTGGAGAAGAAAAATACAAGGATTTATTAATGGACATTGCTACTGAAGAAGAACAGTGAATTCCTGTAAGTAAGCTTGAAATCAATTCTGCAGACAACAAGGATGAAAAATTAATTTTGGAAAAACTGTCATATGCTTGTAAGGCTGAATAGAGACAGATAGTAAAGTGATCCTGTCTGTCGAAACACATACAGGTTAAATACAGTCGATTATAGGTTTTTTTAGGAATTTACAATGTCTTGAGGCAGGAGTAAT
>NZ_JARUIU010000073.1 GCF_029667115.1 Jeotgalibacillus sp. ET6
GAGGAAAATGACTATTTCATTATCAAGCCGAAGCACTCAGATCGATGAAAAAGAAAGAAGAGAGGGAAAACATGATCCTTTTTCCTAAAAGTGGCAATGTGTTTTTTGAAGGATTGAATTTAAAGGATATTAAGAGAATTGTCGGACTCAGCTCCTGATAAAAAATACGTGTTCAATTCCATTCTAGTCATTCAAGAGTTAAGTATTCAGTTTCCCATTTCTCTTGTTTCTCTTCCGGACTAATTTGAGAAAGATCTCTGTCAAAAGGGAAAATAAC
>NZ_JARUIU010000074.1 GCF_029667115.1 Jeotgalibacillus sp. ET6
ATATTTCAATCTTCAATCCCTTAGCGGCTTGTTCTCCGATTCCGCTTTGAACAAGCTCCATCATGTAGTAAAAGCCCCTCGAAGTTTCTGCATCGACTTTATAGGTCTCCATTGCTTGCTGTGCTGTTAAGAGCAGCGCTTCCTCTATGCTTTTCTTATCCCATAAAAGTGTATCGTCCAAGATCGTATTCAAAAGGAGCATCTTCTTTAGTTTGCCTTTTCGCTGCAGCTTCGAATAAAGCGCTTGAAATTCTTCCTCCGTCAGTAAATCCACTAC
>NZ_JARUIU010000075.1 GCF_029667115.1 Jeotgalibacillus sp. ET6
TGGCTTTTTGAAGCAGGAGATATGACAATTGGAGAACTTTCGAGCAAGATGTACCTGCAATTTCTTCTTCTGTTCCATAAATGGTAGATTCACCTATGAAAATCCACAGCAGCTAAAAAACAAAAATCTGTTTCATCTTTCCAAGTCGGAGTATTCTTCTTTTTCCATTCTTTAGACCCTTAAAGATAAAATGGACCCTAACCGTGTAAACAGTAAGCAGTAATTTTACAATCTGGCTGTTCCCCATTCCCAACACCCACTTTCCATTAGTTTACT
>NZ_JARUIU010000076.1 GCF_029667115.1 Jeotgalibacillus sp. ET6
AAGACGAAGTTGAACTTGTAGATGTTAAAAATGAAATTCAGCTACGTTTTAAAGCAGCCCTTACTCAAAAGCGACAAGAGGCAATATTGACGTAGCACTTGAAATTAAAGCTGTATGCATGCTGAACAGCATTGGTGATGGCTTCAATGATAGGATTTATTAATAACTTGCCTAATCCTTTCTTTTGATATGCCAATTAAAACAATGATGCCTGCTGCTGCAATGAGTGAGAATAAGGAGAAACAGACATGTTGAAGTAAAAATCGGTGTCCCATT
>NZ_JARUIU010000077.1 GCF_029667115.1 Jeotgalibacillus sp. ET6
CAAACTTTCCTTTTCATTTAGTTCCTGCTCAAGACTCGCTATTGAACTTTCACCTTTTGAAACTTTAAATGGAAGCGTTTCTTATCCGCTTGATAAAGGTCAAAGGCGAATACTAACGTAAAATACTTTTACGTTCTGTTTTGTTTAAAAAACTTTCTATTTTAACATAATATTCTATTTGCTTATTTGAAAATAAGACGACACACTGAAATATTTACAGTTTTTACACTTTTATGTAAAACAAATAATATTTATGAGAAAAAAGATCACAAGAGT
>NZ_JARUIU010000078.1 GCF_029667115.1 Jeotgalibacillus sp. ET6
GTCATTGGAAAAGGTGGAATGGGCCCAATAACGTTAGTCTTTAAGGAAATCGACCTGTTGGTCCATTGAGAAATTTATATTATTTAATACAGTTGGGCAGTTTTTTGATCGCTCTATTGCTGCCGGCATTTTACATCGCCATTATCAGCTTTCATTTCGAAGATGAATTGGCAGTAAAAGCTTCTGAAGAAGACTGAAGTGCAGCGAACCAGTCAAAGAGGCTGAGACTGTGTACCCGTGGTTTTCTTCCCAGTCACAATAGCAGGCACGGATCCA
>NZ_JARUIU010000079.1 GCF_029667115.1 Jeotgalibacillus sp. ET6
GCTTGAAATTGCTGCCCCCACTTTGTCGCGCAAGCCGGAACTGGTGATGTTGGTCACCACACCGTGTTTGATGTGCTCAATCACTGGTTCATGTACATTGGCAATCGAACTTGGCGCAATTGACAGGTTCTTGATCCCCATTTTGGCAATCTCAGCTAGGACCATGTTCATCACATAGTCCCCTTCACGAAAATGATGGTGAAAAGAAATAGTCATGCCGTCCTTCAGCCCAGTTGCTACAATGGCATCGTGAATTGACGCCACGAGTTTGCTGTG
>NZ_JARUIU010000007.1 GCF_029667115.1 Jeotgalibacillus sp. ET6
CCCGTGGTGTAGCGGTTAACATGCCTGCCTGTCACGCAGGAGATCGCCGGTTCGATCCCGGTCGGGACCGCCATTTTCCATGAATTCATTCATGGTTATTTTTTTTGTCTAAAACCGGGAAGCTCCGGTGTAGAGGACTTTGCCTTTCGCTAGAAATCATGTACACTAATAGAAGCGTATAAACCATGACTGACTCCAAACGGGTGAGTCTTTTTTAATGAAAGAATAGAATTGATAAAAGTGTTATCAATAAAGATGAAAAGATAAAAATGGGGGAACGTGCAGTGATTTATAACTGGAATTCAAACCATCCGGATGAAACTGCCGAATTTGCCTGTAAGCTGGGTGAGCTTTTGAAAGCTGGTGATGTGCTTACACTGGAGGGCGATCTTGGTGCAGGAAAAACCGCTTTTTCTAAAGGAGTTGCCAAGGGACTCGGTGTGACAAGAACGGTCAACAGTCCGACCTTTACCATTATGAAAGAATATATGGGAAGGCTTCCTCTTTATCATATGGACGTCTATCGTCTTGGAGAAGAGGGCGAGGATCTGGGTTTTCATGAATATTTTGAAGGTGAAGGGGTGTGTCTTGTGGAATGGGCACACTTAATAAAAGAACAGCTTCCCCCACAGCGGCTTGAAATCTCAATCTTTTACGAGGGTGAGCAAACCAGACGATTTGAACTGCGTCCTGCAGGTGAAAGATATGAAGAGCTTTGTAAGGAGATTTTGCGATGAATGTACTTGTTATTGATACTTCTGCTGCTCCGCTGTCCATTGCACTGTTGAATGAACACGCGGTTTTAGCTGAAACGCTGATCAACAGCAAAAAGAATCACTCGATTCAGGCGATGCCTGCGATTGAATCCATGCTGCAATCCGTTGATCTGTCTCCAAAGGATCTAACACGGATTGTCGTGGCGAAGGGTCCGGGATCCTACACAGGTGTGAGAATTGGGGTTACGCTTGCGAAAACGCTCGCCTGGACACTTTCTATTCCGCTTGTTGCCGTTTCGAGCCTGGCTGCTTTGACAGGGCCTGGCCGATATTTTAATGGCTTTGTCTGCCCTGTGTTTAATGCGCGACGAGGACAAGCGTATACCGGCTTATACACCTATAAAAACCAGGAGCTTGTTCAGGTCAAGGAAGATATGAACGGATTGATGGAAGACTGGCTGGATGAATTAATTGAACTGGATGAAAAAATACTGTTTACAGGACAGGATGCAGCCGTTTTTCGTGAACAAATTGAAGCTAAGCTTGGCGATCAGGCCGTTTTTGCTTCACTAGCAGAGAATATGCCCCGTGCAGCTGAACTCGGGTTAATCGGGATGCAAATGGAACCGGGGCACGTACATGATGTGGTGCCAAATTATATAAGAATGGCTGAAGCAGAAACAAAATGGCTGGAACAGCAAAAGAAGGCGGATTCTCATGAAGGATGAGCTGGAGTTCCGCTGGATGACCATGAGTGATATAGATGCGGTGCTGGCTGTAGAGCAGGAATCGTTTTCTGTGCCATGGAAGCGGGTTGCCTTTGAAAATGAGTTAACAGTGAATCAGTTTGCTAAATATCTTCTCTTATTGAAGAATGAAGAGGTCATCGGCTATTGCGGACTGTGGCTGATTATGGACGAGGCGCATGTGACTAATATCGCCATCCTTCCAAAGCTGCGCGGTCAGAAGCTGGGCGAACAATTAATGAAAAAAGTTCTCGAGTTTGCGGAGGATGCCGGGGCAAGAACGGTCACACTTGAAGTGCGCGTCAGCAACGACATTGCCCGTTCTCTTTATAAAAAACTCGGATTTTTAGAAGGCGGCATCAGGAAAAATTATTATACAGATAATCAGGAGGATGCGTTAGTCATGTGGGTGGAATTAAGATGACAAACCAAACATTGATATTGGGAATTGAAACTAGCTGTGATGAAACGGCTTCGTCTGTCGTCAGGGGAGGAACTGAGATTCTTTCAAACATCGTTTCTTCGCAAATTGAAAGCCACAAACGCTTTGGCGGGGTGGTCCCGGAAATTGCGTCCAGGCACCATGTAGAACAGGTGACGATTGTTGTGGAAGAAGCATTAAAACAGGCTGAATTGACAATTGAAGACATCGATGCGATTGCTGTGACAGAAGGACCCGGACTCGTGGGGGCGTTATTAATTGGCGTCAATGCAGCAAAAGCCATCGCCTTTGCTCATTCAAAACCGCTGATTGGTGTGCACCACATCGCAGGTCATATTTATGCCAACCGGTTATGCAAAGAAATGACATTTCCTTTAGTGTCGCTTGTGGTTTCCGGTGGACATACAGAGCTTGTCCTCATGAAAGAGCATGGCTCCTATGAAGTGATCGGCGAAACGAGGGATGATGCAGCAGGAGAGGCGTACGATAAAGTAGCCCGGACGCTTGGACTTCCATACCCCGGCGGACCGCATATCGACCGTCTGGCCCAGGAAGGCAAGCCTGTGATTAAACTGCCGAGAGCCTGGCTGGAAGAAGGGTCATTTGACTTTAGCTTCAGCGGATTGAAATCTTCAGTTATCAACACCCTTCACAATGCAGAACAGCGCGGGGAACAGCTCGATGCAAAGGATCTCGCAGCAAGCTTTCAGGAAAGTGTCATTGATGTGCTGGTAACCAAAACAGAGCGCGCAGTCAGCCAGTTTGGAGCCAAGCAGCTATTAGTGGCAGGCGGTGTAGCGGCGAATAAAGGGCTTCGTGACAGATTAAATGAAACGTTTAATGATCGTGCGGATATAGAACTAGTCATTCCGCCGCTTTCTCTTTGTACAGATAATGCGGCCATGATCGCAGCTGCCGGCACCATTTCCTATGAACAGGGGAAACGTTCGGATTACACGCTTAATGGGAATCCAGGACTTGAGCTAAGATAACAAAATCATCAGGTTAACTGCCTGATGATTTTTTAAATTGTAAGAACATTTGTACTTGTTCACAGTCTGTTGATAACCTGTTGATAAGTTTAAAAGTCCTGTGTAAAAACTGTAAATATTTCAGTGTGTCGCTAACTGTGGATAATGGGGATAAACTAGAAGGCGATTGTGGATAATGTGGAAAACTATCTTGATAACTGAATAAAAGCTGTGCGATTTGTGGGTAACTCTGTGGATTGTTACATGGATGTCATCGTTTCAACATATTTCGACTCATTTATATTTACATAAAAAAAGAGCGGATATTCACATCCGCCCTGAATAAATCTATTCTTCGAGCTCTTCTTCAAGAGAAGCCCATTCTTCCATCAGTCCGTCCATCACCGCTTTTGCCTGTTCAATCGCTTCGTTGCATTCCATTACTTTTTCGTGATCCTGAAAGATGTCAGGGTCACAGAGAATGTTTTCATTTTCCTCGATTTGAGATTCCAGCTCGGTGATTTGTATTTCAATTTCTTCGAGTCTGCGCCGCTTTTGGCGTTCTTTCTTTTTTTGCTCTTTATCCATTTGAAAGCTGTTTTTGTCTTTCTGCGGTGACAGGGAAGGGTTGGCTGCTTCAGCCTGTTCACGCTCGTATGCTTCATGCTCTTCTTTTTCAAGCTTTTTCTCGAGGTAATAATCATAGTCTCCAAGAAATTCTGTTGCGCCTTCAGGAGAGAGCTCAAGTACTTTAGAAGCGATGCGGTTGATAAAGTACCGGTCATGGGAAACAAACAGAATCGTACCGGGAAAATCCATCAGTGCATTTTCAAGTATTTCCTTACTGTCAAGATCCAGGTGATTGGTCGGCTCATCTAAAATTAATAGATTGGATTGCTGCATCATGAGCTTGGCGAGTGCAAGTCTTGCTTTTTCTCCTCCGCTCAGTGCATTAACCGGCTTTAACACATCCTCCCCTGAAAACAGGAAATTGCCGAGGACAGTGCGAATATCTTTTTCGTTTTTCATCGGGTAGTCATCCCACAGTTCGTTTAAAACGGTTTTCCTGGAATTCAGCTCCGCCTGCTCCTGATCGTAATAGCCGATGCTGACATTTGAACCGTATTGAATGGAGCCTGCATGAGGTTCTAGTTTTTTTACGAGCGTTTTCAGCAGAGTGGATTTTCCGACTCCGTTTGGTCCGATTAACGCCAGACTGTCCTGACGGGTAATCGATGTGGAGATATGGCTTGAAAGGGGACGGTCGTAGCCGATGGTGAGATCGTTCAGCTTCAGCACGTCATTGCCGCTTTGGCGATCGATCGAAAAAGCAAAGCTAGCTGATTTCTCATCTCCTTGCGGACGGTCCATTTTGTCCATTTTTTCAAGCTTTTTGCGCCGGCTTTGTGCCTGCTTAGTAGTTGAGGCACGAACAAGATTGCGTGCAATAAAGTCCTCGAGCTTTGCAATTTCTCCCTGCTGCTTTTCAAACTCTTTTACTTCACGCTCATAGCTTAAGGCTTTTTGGTCGAGATAATAGCTGTAATTTCCGTGATATTTGCGTGAGCGGTGCCTGGAGAGCTCGACCACCTGATTCACGACTTTATCAAGAAAATACCGGTCATGCGACACAATCAAAATAGCGCCGGGATAGCCCTGCAAATACTGCTCAAGCCAGGACAGGGTTTCAATGTCCAAATGGTTGGTCGGCTCATCCAGGATCATAATATCCGGCTTGGTCAAAAGCATTTTACCAAGTGCCAGCCTCGTTTTCTGACCTCCGCTTAATGTTGAAATCGCGGTATCATGATCCATCTGTCCAAAGCGCAGTCCGTGCAGAACCGAGCGGATATCAGCTTCATACTGGTAGCCTCCCTGGTCTTTAAACGCAACCTGCAGTGCATCGTACTCCTTCATCACGCGCTCATAGCGTTCACTATTTTCGTATACCGCAGGATCGGCCATTTGCTGTTCGGTTTCCCGCAGTTTAACCTCCATTATTTTCAGGTGGTCAAAGACAGACAGCATTTCTTCCCAGATCGACAGCTGGGATTCGAGTCCGCTGTGCTGCTCCAGGTAGCCAAGAGAGACTTCCTTTGGCTTGATGATTTCTCCTTCATCATAGGACATGCTGCCCGCTATCATTTTCAGCAGGGTGGATTTCCCTGCTCCGTTTCGCCCAACGAGTGCGATGCGGTCTTTCGTTTGAACTTCGAGCTTTATATTGGAAAGAATCTCTTCAGCGCCAAATGCTTTCGAGAGTCCATTAACTTGCAGTAAAATCATTCAGGCTCACCTCATTTTCTTCCTTTAAGTGTATCGCATGAAAGAACCGATGTGCAATATAACGAATTTGTGAAAGAGCATGCAAACTTTGCACTGAGGGAACGGAATGGTGTATGATAAATTTAAATGCTTTGTATAAATTGGATACAGAAGCGATCAAACGCTTTTCTGCCTATAGAGAAACGCTCCTCATCTGATGTATTTACAGTCGGAAGTGTTGGAAGCGTTAACAGATTTTTTGACTACTTCACATGATTTTACGGGGTACCGTTTAGATCATCCCATGATGGAGTCTAAAGGGAGTGAAACAATGAACCAGGAAATGAAAATACCACAGGCAACTGCCAAGAGGCTTCCTCTTTATTACCGCTTCTTGAAAAACCTTCATTCGTCAGGGAAGCAGCGGGTGTCATCAAAAGAGCTGAGTGAGGCCGTAAAGGTGGATTCAGCCACCATTCGCCGCGACTTTTCTTATTTTGGTGCGTTAGGAAAAAAGGGATATGGCTATAATGTTAATTATCTGCTGACGTTTTTCAGAAAAACGCTGGACCAGGATGAAGTCACCAAGGTGATTTTAATTGGAGTGGGGAATCTCGGGACCGCATTCCTTCATTATAACTTTTTGAAAAACAACAACACGAAAATTGAAATGGCGTTTGATGCCGATCCGAAAAAGGCCGGGACGTCGATTGGCGATGTGCCGATCTTTTCTATGGACGAGCTTGAGGAGCGGGTGGCGGACAGTGACATTGAAGTCGCGATCCTCACTGTGCCGGCAGGACCTGCACAGACGATTACCGACCGGCTTGTTCCGATGAATATTAAGGGCATCCTGAATTTTACGCCTGCCCGGCTGAATGTTCCGGATCAGATCCGTATTCATCATATTGATCTGGCCGTTGAGCTTCAATCACTGATTTATTTTCTGCGCCATTACGGAACAGAAGAAGACGTAGAACCGTCACAATTGGGTGAAGGAATAGAATAGCCAAACAAGCCCAAATGATTTATGATAAAACTACAGCCTTCATCATTTTACAGACTGTTGCCTTAAGGGGCATAAGAACGAAAAGGAGGTACATGAATATGCCAGGTCCAATGAGCCTAGTCATCATCGCCATTGTCGCTCTATTGATTTTTGGTCCGAAAAAGCTTCCGGAACTCGGAAAAGCAGCGGGCAGCACGCTTCGTGAGTTCAAAGACGCAACCAAAGGTCTAGCTGACGACGACGATGACAAGAAGAAAGAAGAGAAGCACTAAAAACGGGATGGTGGCCATATGAACGAGAAAGATATGTCCGTCCATGATCATATAAATGAAATAAGAAAACGACTCATCCTTGTAGTCGTTTTCTTTGTCTTTGCGATTGCCGTCGGATTTTTCCTAGCAGAGCCTCTCATGAAGTTTCTGCAATCCTCTGATGAAGCACAGCAAATGACGCTTAACGCATTCCGGGTGACAGATCCCGTAAAGATCTACTTTCAAATCATCCTTTTTATTGCGTTTATCATGACGGCGCCTTTAATATTATTTCAGCTCTGGTCCTTTGTAAGCCCGGGGCTTCATGAACGGGAACGGCGCGTGACGCTAAGCTATATTCCGGCATCTGCACTATTATTTTTAGGCGGCCTTGCCTTTGCTTATTTTATCCTGTTTCCGTTTGTTGTTCAGTTTATGATGAATTTATCCGACAACCTTGGCATTGAGCAGGTCATCGGAATCAACGAATATTTTCAATTTTTATTTCAAATGACGATTCCATTCGGATTTTTGTTTCAGCTGCCAGTGATCATGCTGTTTATAACGCGCCTTGGCATTGTCACACCAATGGTTTTGTCTAAAATCAGAAAGTATGCGTACTTTGTGCTGATTGTGGTGGCGGCGTTTGTGACACCGCCTGATATTTTTTCCCATCTTCTTGTAACGGTTCCGCTTTTGATTCTGTATGAAATCAGTTTGTGGATTGCCAAAATCGGCTACCGCAAAGCGCTGAAAGCAGAAGCGAAGCAGCGGGAGATCGATGAAAAAGAAAGAAGAGAACGGATTGACCGGGAATTGGCCAATCAAAAAAGCAGCGGCGAATAATTTCGCCGCTACTTTTTTTGGTCTAAATGCTTTTTAATTCGAAAATGAAGCCCGATTAACCGGATGCCGGATCCAATATCATAGGTCGCGAATAAAATGAACAGGTACGCGAAAAATCCCCAGCCGTCCGTATTAACCGTGTTGATCGCAAAATACGTAAACACGGCTCCAAGCAGAATGTAAGTAATGCCGTGAGTTAACGGCTTCCTCATAGTATCACTCCAATAATCCCACGAAGCAGGATAAACATTGCTTCATTCATTTCCATTAGTTCCTCAAGCTGGTCTGCAAACACAAACTGTACAAGCACCACAAAGGAGTTAATGGCAATATGCGCAATAATCGGGACAATAATACGCTTGGTCATCGCATAAAGGAACGCAAAGGCAAAGCCCATCGCTGTGTAAATCAGAATATGCGTGAAATCCAAATGAATCGCCGCAAAAATTAACGCACTCAGCATACCGGAAATAAAGAAATTATACTTGCGGTACAGCCAGCCGAAAATGACGCCACGGAACACAATCTCTTCTAAGATCGGTCCAAAAACGGCTACAGCCAAAGCGGCCACCGGTACATATTCAAGCAGGGAAATAATATCTGCGGTGTTCTCAGAGCCAGGCTCAATGCCGATCAGCATCTCGATCATCGCTGCGATCATTTGACTGAAGAAGGCAAGGAAAATCCCAGCAATGGACCACACAACGACCATCCCCGCATTTGAACGCTCTCCCGGAAGATCAAGCGCACCTTTACGCTTATTGAGAAGAATCAGCGTGATGATTAAGGTCACAAGGAAGCTGAAGAACACCCAGTAACCGGCTGCATAATTCTGCATCGCCGCAGGATCCGCATCCGTCCATCGCATACCGCCCAAATATAAAAGCGGAACGCCGACAATGCCGGAAAGCTGCATCACAACGTAGGCAATAATAATAATCAGAAAGGTTCGATTCACATGTATTCCCCTTTAATTCAGTTTTCTCGACGTGCTGTAATACAAATGCCGATAAACTATATTCTACTAATAAAACAGACCCCCATCAAATTTAACCTCTCAAAAAAGGGCAGAATATGTCGGAAAAAAAGTAAACGTTAGTGCTTGCAAAAAGGGTGAGGATTCTTTATCATAATAACTGTGTTAGCACTCGGATAGTTAGAGTGCTAATAAGGAGAACACATATCTTAAGGAGGTTGTTTCACTTGTTAAAACCATTAGGTGATCGCGTAGTAATTGAGTTGGTAGAGTCAGAAGAAAAAACATCAAGCGGGATTGTTCTTCCGGACAGCGCAAAAGAAAAGCCGCAGGAAGGCAGAATTGTTGCAGTCGGAACAGGACGCGTTCTTGAAAGCGGAGAAACTGTTGCACTTGAAGTATCTGTTGAAGACCGCATCATCTTCTCGAAATACGCTGGAACAGAAGTGAAATATCAAGGCAGTGAATACTTAATCCTTCGTGAGAGCGACATTTTAGCAATCGTTGGATAATGAACAACCACTTACTTATTAAATAAAGAGCATGAAAAAATACATCAGGCAGACGGGGACATTTTCCGGCGCCTGCAAAACAGGAGGAACCTTAACATGGCTAAAGATATTAAATTTAGTGAAGAAGCTCGCCGTTCGATGCTTCGCGGTGTCGATCAACTTGCAAACGCAGTTAAAGTAACACTTGGACCAAAAGGACGGAACGTGGTTCTTGAGAAAAAATTTGGTTCACCACTAATTACAAATGACGGCGTAACGATCGCAAAAGAAATCGAGCTTGAAGATGCATTTGAAAATATGGGTGCAAAGCTTGTAGCTGAAGTAGCAAGCAAAACAAACGAAATTGCCGGTGACGGTACAACAACTGCAACGGTTCTTGCGCAAGCAATGATCCGTGAAGGCCTTAAAAACGTAACAGCTGGTGCGAACCCTGTAGGCGTACGTAAAGGTATCGAAAAAGCAGTAGTTGCAGCACTTGAAGAGCTGAAAGCCATCTCTAAACCAATCGAAGGCAAAGAGTCGATTGCACAGGTTGCAGCGATTTCTTCTGCTGACGAAGAAGTTGGTCAATTGATCGCTGAAGCTATGGAGCGCGTTGGAAACGACGGCGTGATCACAATCGAAGAATCACGCGGCTTCACAACAGAGCTTGATGTAGTAGAAGGTATGCAATTCGACCGCGGATATGCCTCTCCTTACATGGTAACAGATTCAGATAAAATGGAAGCGGTACTTGAAAATCCATATATCTTAATCACAGACAAGAAAATCGGCAACATCCAGGAAGTTCTTCCTGTTCTTGAGCAGGTTGTTCAGCAAGGCAAACCGCTTCTAATCGTAGCGGAAGATGTAGAAGGCGAAGCGCTTGCTACTCTTGTTGTGAACAAGCTTCGCGGAACATTCAATGCAGTAGCGGTGAAAGCTCCTGGATTCGGTGACCGCCGTAAAGCAATGCTTGAAGACTTAGCGGTTCTTACTGGCGCTGAAGTGATCACAGAAGACCTTGGCCTTGATCTTAAATCAGCCAATGTATCTCAGCTTGGACGCGCAGCGAAAGTAGTCGTAACAAAAGAAAACACAACGGTTGTGGAAGGCGCCGGCGAAGCTGACAAAATCGGTTCACGCGTAGGCCAAATCCGTGCTCAATTAGAAGAAACTACTTCTGAATTCGACAAAGAGAAATTGCAGGAGCGCCTTGCGAAATTAGCTGGCGGTGTTGCTGTAATCAAAGTCGGAGCAGCTACTGAAACAGAGCTTAAAGAACGTAAACTACGCATCGAAGACGCGCTGAACTCAACGCGTGCAGCAGTTGAAGAAGGAATCGTATCCGGTGGTGGTACAGCTCTAGTGAACGTCTACAACAAAGTAGCGGCAGTAGAAGCAGAAGGCGACGTAGCAACAGGTATCAACATCGTGCTCCGTGCACTTGAAGAGCCAATCCGTCAAATCGCACACAACGCAGGCCTTGAAGGTTCCATCATCGTTGAGCGACTGAAAAAAGAAGAAATCGGCGTAGGCTTCAACGCAGCCAACGGCCAATGGGTCAACATGATCGACACAGGCATCGTAGACCCAACTAAAGTTACACGCTCTGCACTTCAAAACGCAGCATCCGTAGCAGCTATGTTCCTAACAACAGAAGCAGTCGTAGCCGACATTCCAGAAGAGAATGGCGGAGGCGGAATGCCTGACATGGGCGGCATGGGTGGAATGGGCGGCATGATGTAATCATCGCCCGTAAATTAGAAAAATCCCTCCACTGTGTGTGGGGGGATTTTTTTATAATTGCATGAACATGTGAGAGGCATGCTTTGAACAATGCTTTCAACTTCTTATTGATATTATTGATCGACTTGTATTGAAATAGCAGGTATGAAACGAAAAGGGCCCTCTCATTTCAATGAGCGAGAGCTATACATACTAAGCGTGTAACAACTCTTTATCCATCTGAGCAGATTGTCTATACTCTTCCGCAGTGGCAAGTTTAGTGAATTGAATAGTTTTATTATGGTTATCTTTCACAACAGCTTCAATCTCAGCAAGTGAAACGTTAAAAAATTCTTTGCGCTCATTGATGCGATTTACACGACGATGGGTAAAGGTTCTGTGCAAGGTGTTTTCCAGCATTGGAGCGTCATCGCTAAATATCATGGCATGGACGTCAAATAAGAATGGAACAGAAGCGTCACCCAGTTCTTTTACACGATCCAGTGGTTCTAAACGGCGGGTCATTCCGATCTTATACACGTTCTCTCCAAATGAGCCAATGTTAGAAATGATATAAACATATCCTGCTCTAGTGTTTTGTGTTCTGAATAATACATCTTCTTTATTTTTTTGCGTCAATGTAAGTTGGTTTTCCAGCTCTTTAATTTTCTCCAAAAGTTTATCCTGTTCACCAGGATTTGATTCAGCAAGTTGAAGTTGAGCCTTTTCCAAAGCAAGTGTAAAATGCTTTTCTTCTTTTTCAACTTTTTCTTTTGCCTTCTCTAATTCTTTGAGTGCTTTTGCCTCTTCACGCATCTGCTCTCGAATTGCTGCCTGTTCTTCTTTTTCCTCTAACTTTTTCTGTTCGAATTCATACTTTAAATTTAACTCTTTTAGCTTTAGATTTAAATAATCACTTGTAATAGATACGTGCTGCATATCCGTCAATTTATTTATTTCAGTGAAAATCTTTACTATCCTTTTTTCACTAGCCTCAACATTGTTAAATTTCACTTTGCTAATTACGTTGTCACATTCATTATTGAAAGCACGTAGAACTAATTTGACTGTGTCTAAAATAAATTCCTTACCTTTTTTCTTGTCATTGCTTATTGTCCAATCAGTTGAATGATTAGTTGCCCGCTTTTCTTTAACAAGTTTCTTTTGCTCATTTCGTAGTTCTAGGAGAGCATTTTGATACAGCTCGGAAGTTTCAAATCCATATTTAGGCTGATAAAATCCGAATGACTGCATTAAAATATCTTCTTCCAAGTCAACAATTTGGCTCTTTAGTGAATCAACATTTTCACTTACCTGTTGTCTTGAAGATATGAGATCATTAAGAGAAGTCTCAACTTCCTTGTATTTATCCTCAAGTTCATTAAAATCTTCAAGCAACTGTACTTGATCCAATAGTGATTCCTTTTGTTTCTCCAAAAGATTATTTTGTTCTTTTAACTTCTGTTTCAACTCAACTTCGTTTTGATAAGGTTTAAATTCCTCAAGTTCTGCAAGCAGCAATTGTTTTTGTGATAGTAACGAATCATATTGATTACGTAATTCACTTGAGGCCTGTTTAATTTCTCCATACTCCTTAAAACCACTATTTTCCCATTCCGAACGAGCTTTTTTCATTTCTTTCTGTCGAAAGACTATGAGAGTAATAGCTGCTGCTAAAGGTAATATTAGAAACCACATAGTCATTAACAGTGAAATAAACCATACAGAATAATACCATCTTTCTTTATACAAAATAAAATCCTCCATCCTACCATTTTAATAGTGGTTAATCTTATTTTTATTACAATAATTAAACAAATAAAGTAAAATTAAACCATGTATATAATAGCATTAATTATCATTTAATAGATATATTTGTAGAAAATCTCTTGAAAAATATGTGACCAATTATCCCAAAATCATAATAATTGCGATACTTGGACCACTTATCGCTTGATTTCAACTTCTGTATAAACGAGTGATCGTGAAACTTTCCATTCACACAATCTCTATCAGGATATAATAAGTAAATAATCTAATGTTTACAAAGTGTATTAAATTGATATTTATAAGTCCATTATTCATTTGAAGGAGGTATCACATTGTTAGCAGAAATACATAATAAAATATCTCAATCTGGCAGTAATTTATCTGATCGTTTGGAGGACAAGCTGACGGGAGATTTTTTTGGTGCGATTCGTTATCTCCCTTTTGAATCAGGATTGAAACAGGTCTTGGAAGCAACTAACTTCAAACAGAATTTGGTTAAGGATCAGTGGGTAACTGAATTAAATAACCAAAGGGGTTATTCAGGAACATGGAGTTTTTGGCATCGTGAAGATGAGGGAGAGATCGATTTATTACTTACGTTTCCTGACATGATCATTGGAATAGAAGTAAAATATCTCAGCGGAATCTCGTCTGAAGATGTTCCCGGATTAGATTTAGCGGGTCATGTAGATAGTGTAAATCAGCTTGCAAGATACTCCAGAATGCTGGATCGAATCTCTTTAGAGCGGAATGCTTACCTTATTTTTCTTTCTCCTTATGAAATGATGCATGAGGTGAAGGCTTCAATGGAGGGAAGAAAGATTATTGCTCCATCAGTCGATGTTGGTTATTTGAACTGGGAAGACATTCACGAATCGTTAAAAATGATAGATTTAAGCCTTCATGATCAGGGGCAGCAATACATTGTAGAGGATTTATTGCAGCTACTTGTGAAAAAGGGATTAATCCGCTTTAGAGGGTTTGGAGTTAATGAAAACACTGTAGCTATATCAAAAGCTCACTATCAATTTAACGAGGATCGGACTATAAGGGATCAGAAATGCTGGAACTGGCCTACTAAACAAATTATTAAGGAGGAGCAATCATATGTTTTCGAATTCAGCGAGTGAGGTCGGAGCAAATATTTCTAATGCTGTTCATGTTTTAAAAGAAACCTATAAAAACTTAAATAAATTATTTTCAGAGCTAGATAGGGTAGGAGAAGTTCATGGGTTTAATTCCATTACACCGAAGTTCTTACGCTGGAAGTCTGATTCAAACCCTGAAGGCTGGTTGACGAGCAACTTTATTAAGCTATATCAGCAAGAAGGTAATACTCCGCTAAAACATTTGCCTAATATGTTTGATGAAGATGTATTTGGTATTGAGGTTGATCTTGAAGGTGAAGAAAATTTCCCTGTTATTTCAATTGTCAAATTCAAATTTGATTTTGCCATTTGGACCAGAACACCAGCAACCTCAGATCACTCGATATTTTGGGATCCCTTCCGCAATGAAAGATTCTTTACTATTACTAAAGAAAATGAATTATGGACCAGTCAATCCACTGCAATAGGAAAATCAAGATACTGGGGACTTGAAAAAGCAGTGGCGATAGGAATTCCTCTTTTAGCAGTGAATAGCCCAGAGGATATATCTGAAAAGATTTTTGAGAAAATGAAGTTGTTAGAAATTAATTAATTTAAGTAGGCATTGTTGCTTTTAAAAGCATATTTGTTATTCAGAGTAATTTTAGATTATAGACAGATATTATTATAAAGGATGGGAAACAACGTATGGCATATAAAAATGCAACTGCGCTATTAGAAGAAAATAAAAATATCGATGAGCTAGTGAAGTATGATTTTAAACATGAAAGAGGCATTTACAAAAAGGAAGAAAATATCGATTTATGGCTAGAGTATAGAAATGAAGGAAAAAAGTGGGACTGCGACGGAAGTGGAAATAATGGTACAAGGACATGTGAATTAACACGTGATATTTACAAGGTGCTATGGGAATGGAATAGCGACAAAGAAAATAGATATAAAAGCACATGCTATTTTAGAGCTATGCTGATGGGGCCAGATACGATGAATTCATTTTTTAATGTAATTACGCAAGTCATTCAAGTTGTAAATCTAAATGGAAAGATAGAATACTTTAAACAGATTAAAGGAAAAAGGCATTGGAGTAAGCTAGATACTCGCCAAGAAGAATTTTTAAACTTAGTTAAATATGTACTAGAAAACAACGAGATTGGACCTTTACTTAAAGAATATGTGAGATTAACTCACACGATTGGTAATTTTATATTAGTACCGAAAGGATTTAATGGCAGAAGAGCTATTAAAACTTCTGACTATTGGGATTTAAGCCTTCAGCTTATGCAATTAGATAAGACTTGGCTTCAAGGTGAGTCTTTCAAAAAATATGTGAATACCTTTTTCTTATGGGATTATGTTGATGAAAAATATGAAGTCAAGTCTTTCTTTTCGGGTCATAGTTTACAAAATAAAAAGCCTGCTACAATTAATGAATGTGTTGAAATGCTTAAAACAATTACGAGTGCAATTGAGCGTAGAGGATATTTTATGATAGCAATGTTAAGAGCTGCTATAGAAGATCCTAAGCAATACAAAGAAATTATGAAGCAAATTATTAACTTAGATAAGTCAAATATGGAAAGCGCAGTACAAATTATTAGAAGAGAGATAAATCAAGATGAAAAAATCCTCGCTGTCTTAAATAAAATTTATACAAAGAAAGAGATACAAGTATAATTGCCTTCCAAAATGAGAAAAAATTAGCGCTTGCTTCCTGGTTGATATCAGTTTTTAAATCCTGACCTGTATCGCCGAATTCATTTTCCTTCACTATCGAATAAATGAAGACGTCAGTTTAATTTTACACTTCTGCAGTAAAGATCCACCACCGATTTTCCCTCCGATATCTTTCCTCCTCTTTTTCACCGTGTATAGTCTTCAAACGATGTGATCCTCTTTTGTTGCTTTAGATTTCTCCTCTATAACCTCCGCTCTTTAACCTCCCCTCCAAAACCCTATCGAGCAAAAAGTGTGGTTTACATTATTCATCAAGTTTTCCACTTGCACTAGAAATATCGATAACATGACATACTAATGTCAAGTTAAAGAATTTACAATAAGTAAGAGGTGATAGCATGCAGAAAAGCAGGCTGTTTTATATTGTTTATATTTTGCTTGAAAAAGGATCTGTCACGGCTTCAGAATTAGCGGAGCATTTTGAAGTTTCAACACGAACTATCTATCGGGATGTCGAGGCATTGAGTCAGGCGGGAGTTCCGATCTATGCAAAACAGGGAAAAGGAGGGGGCATCCATTTAGTTGACCGGTTTACGCTAAATAAGGTACTGCTTTCTGATAAGGAGCAGGACGAAATCCTTCTTGCTTTACAAAGCTTATCTGCTGTTCGGTTTCCGGATCTGGATCACGTGCAGTCTAAATTAAACAGTTTATTTGAGAAAAATCGTGTGGATTGGATCGAAGTGGATTTCTCACCGTGGGGGAGCGGGAAGTGGCAAAAAGAGATCTTTCATCAATTGAAACACGCCATCCTCAACCAGCAGTCCATCACATTTGACTATTATGGAAGTGATGGAGAAAAAAGCAGCCGGAAGGTCGCTCCAATCAAAATTCTATTTAAAGATAAGTCCTGGTATGTCCAAGGGCATTGCTTTGACCGTAATGCGTTAAGAACATTTAAACTTACACGTATGGCCGATCTATCGATTACAGATAAGTCTCCACTCTATGAATACCCGGAAAATCTAATCGCTGCAGCAGACTCAAAAGAAATCGAGACCAATAAAATCTCACTTAAGCTGAAAATAGCGGGTGAAGGAGCTTACCGCGTATACGATGATTTTAATGCAGACGAGATAACTTTGGAGGGGGATGGATCTTATAGGATTAATGCCAATTTGCCAGGTGGTGAATGGTTGTTTAATTTCCTTCTTTCATATGGCAGTTTGCTTGAAGTGATGGAACCAAAACCGATCCGCTCTGAGTTGGCGAGACGGATTAAGAAGATGGCTGAAAACTATTTTTAGCTAACTTGACACATTGTTGTCAGGTTAAGTCCTTTACACTAGCAGTAGCAAGTCAGCTTACTCATGTTAAGGAGGAAATCATTTTGGATATCAAACAACTCCCACAAATCATTCAACAGTTTATTGCCGCTTCAAACAAACCTGATCCAAAGGCATTTCTTGATTGCTTCGCAGATGAAGCCATCGTTGTAGATGAAAGACAAGAACGCGTGGGCAAGCCCGCGATAAAAAAATGGAGTGAAGACTTTCACTTTGGAGCAAATGTAAAGCTTGATCCCATTACAGCCCAACAAAACGATGAGGAAATAATCGTCACCTTTAAGCTCTCTGGTGATTATGACAAAACAGGGTTGCCGGATCCATTGCTCCTGGATTTTCATTTTCAACTTCATGATGACACGATAAAAAGCCTTTTGATCAATTAAATAGCAAGGAGGGAAAGCATGATAGTAAACAATGTACTACTGAAGTTAAATGACCGAGATAAAATCAACCAAACTAAAAACATTCTTCTACGTATGAAAAACGAGATAAAGTATTTGCTTACCATACAGGTAGAGCTAAATACTCGTTCCGGAGAAGATGATTATGATTTGCTATTTATCACTACTTTTAAAACGCACGAAGAGATGGAAAAATACCTTTCCCATCCAAAGCATATAGAAGCTGCCGAGTTTATTTCAAGTGTGCTGGATTCGCAGGCATCTGTTTGTTATGAGACATAGGAAGGAGTGGGCGAGTTGACTGCATGTTTATGGCCAGGCGATAACCAGCGTATGAAAGAGTACCATGATAGGGAATGGTGCATCCCAAACAAGGATGATCGATACATTTTTGAAATGCTCACTCTTGAAGGGGCTCAATCAGGATTGTCCTGGGATATTGTACTATCGAAACGGGAAAGTTATAAAAAAGCATTTCATAACTTTGATATCAGCTTCTGTGCGGAATTGACCGAAAGTGAACTGGAAGGAATAAAAGAAGAGCATCAAGTAATCAAACATATGGCTAAAATCCGATCCGTTCAACATAATGCCATCCAAACGTTAAAAATACAAAAAGAATTTGGAAGTCTATCCAATTTTCTTTGGGAATATGTGCACTTCACCCCCATCATCCACAACAGAAGCGCCGATGAGGATATTCCATCCCAAACTGATGTATCCATTCAATTAAGTAAAGACCTTAAAAAACGCGGCTTCAAGTTTGTTGGTCCTGTCACAGTCTATTCTTTTATGCAGGCTATCGGAATGGTTGATGACCATATTAACTCCTGCCCTTTTCATACTAGTCATAGGACAAGCTAGGGGAGGTTATAAAAGTTGAAGGAAACAGAAGTAAATGTAGCTTGGAAGCATGGAAAAGAAGGAAAAAACGACCGATCAAAAAGCCTGAGACATATTTGTCTCAGGCTCATTCAAATTAATCTTCCTTCTACTTTCTATGAAGTTCAAATCCAATTTTATTAAGTGCACTTTCAACAGTGGATTCAATTTGAAATTGATTTACATCTACATGTGAACGAATCGCTTGCATAGCTGTTTCCGGGCGAAGGCCTGTCAGGATTGGAATAATTCCCACCAAATCCAATAAATCTACGATTCGCATGAGATACGTGACGACTTCATCATTCATTCGGGTGATGCCGGATAAATCAATGAGGATCGTATCCAGGGACAATTGCTGACTCTTGAGCAAGGTCAGCTCTGTAATCCTTTCTACTCTATTTAAATCGATATTCCCTATGATAGGTAAAATGGCTACTCCCTTTGTGATCGGCACGAGTGGTGCAGACAAATCTTCTATCTGCTTAGTAGCCTCATCTAATTCTAAAACATAGGAAAGTAAAGAACTCATGGTTTGAAACAATCGTTTATCACGTTCGGATAAATCAAAATAATTAGTATCCAGACCGCAAATCGTACCGTAATTTCTGCCGTCTTCATAATAGATCGGTACGCCGACAAAGCTTCCTCTTCCAAATGTCTCCGTCACGTTCAGCTCTTTGGATTGCTCATTTTGAGTAATATCAGGAATAAGGAGCACCCCTTTTCCATGATCCACACTCAGCTTACAAAAGGTATCCTTAAAAGGAGAGCTGTCCCCTTCGTTTAACAATGTTTCATTTTTATTTACCACTTTAACAATTTCATTGGTACTGCTATCATTTTTCGCAATAAATAATGTGTTAATATCCAAAAGTTCGCTGATGGTATGCAGGATACTTTCAGCAGCTTCATCGAAGTTTTTAAACCTGTGGAGGGCGAGGCGATTATAATCAGATGGTGAATTCATCTTTAACTTCCTTTCAAAATAGGTCATTTACTTCATTGAAGACACTGTTACAAAAGAATTATAAACAGAAAGATCAAATTAGATAGATGTAATTATATCAGACATTTATGGCTAAATAAAATGTACTATAGTAATGGAGTGGCCTTATTCTGGGTTTCCTCATTGAATTTCCCCATTATTTTGCTTCGTATAAAGATCAAAAAAGAGCGCTTTTTTCCTTAATTATCTTAAACCATTAGTATTAGTAAACTCTTAAAGTAAGGGTGAATAAAAATTTGGGTCGAACTATAAGTTTCTCCCGCATGATGAATTGGCTTATTAGATAATAAAAAGGATGGTGTAACGATGCAAAAGTATATCAACTATTTAAAAGAAAACTTCTTAACTCCGGAGCAGTATATCCTAAGGAAGTTTAATGATCATGAAGTAATTTTATTAGGAGAAGACCACGCTGTAAAAGACACACTTAATATGGTCATTACCCTTATTCCCTTATTATATCACTCTGGCGTGTATAACCTCGGGATGGAGTTTGGGGCGAGTGAAGATCAGGCTGACTTAGACAGGCTGATTACCAGCGAAGAATATGACGAGACACAAGCAAGAAACTTGTTGTTTACCTACAATGTTAAATGGGCTTATAAAGAATACGCCGAAATCTATAAAGCTGTCTGGAAATTGAACAAGTCCCTGCCAAAGGACGCAAAAAAATTCAGGATAGTAAACCTGAGCTACATTTATAATTGGGAAGGTTTTTCGGGTATGAGAACGCCTATTAGCTTAAGGAAGGTATTTCATAAAGGAAACATCGCTGCCTTCAGGGCCGATCTTGTTGAAAAAGAAATTTTGGCCAAGTCTGAAAAGCTCTTTGTATTAACTGGAACACCACACGCCTTTACAAAACTCAAGAATCCTGTCCTTGATTATAATGCGGACCAGTTCTACATTCTCCAGGGAGACGGGTTTGGCAACCGATTATATGAAAAATTCGGCTCTAAAATATGTACTATTCTGATGCATCAGCCCGCTGTAAATATCGACACGCTGCTTCCAGATACCACAGGGGGAATGCAAACGATCGAAGCAGTTATGGAGAGCGTACATAATAAACCCGGCGGCTTTGATCTGGAGAACACGGCCATGGGCGATATCCCCGATGTCAACTACCATCCTGTCCCTTATAAAAATTTCACCCTCAAGGAAGTGTCCGATGGCTACATCTTTTTAAAGCCGATAAGGCAACAGCAGGGCTGCACGGTAGACTATGAATACTTAGAGGGGAAGACCTTCGAAGAAGTCCAAAAAAATTGGCCTGATAAAGATTGGATTCCTGTTCCGCAAAATGAAAAGGAGTATTGGCAGGAGGTTGAGGGGTATGTGGATTTAAGGAAGAGATACTTTAGAGAGTAAATATTTAACATTAAAGGGGAAGAAAAGAAGAACAGCTGTAAAAATTAGAATATAGGAGATTGCGATGATATCAAATGAAAAGTATGTGGATGAACTTGTGAAAGTATATACCCAGCATATTGAAATGGAGTATGCTGACTGGTCTAAAAACTATATGAGGAACCAATTTGAATTTCTAGGGATTCGAACACCCTTACGGCGAAAACTTACGAAAGAGTTTGTAAAAGAATTTGGTGTGCCCGCAAAAGAAAATCTGGAATCTATCATCCTTCTTTTATGGGAACGGTCAGAAAGAGAGTATCAAAAAGCAGCGCTCGATCTGTTAATAAAAGTAAAAGAAGAACTTACCCCTGAGGATATGCCCTGGTTGAGTTCTTTGATCGTTAAGAAGTCATGGTGGGATACGGTGGATGTGATTTCCCCTCATATAATGGGACATATGTTTACAGCCTATCCAGCACTAATCTCACAATATGCAGATCAATGGATTTTAGATGAGAATATTTGGCTGCAACGATCAGCGCTGCTCTATCAGCTTTATTATAAAAATAGAACGGATGAAAAGCGTTTATTTCAATACATTGTGAAAAGGGCTGACAGTGAAGAATTTTTTGTTCAAAAAGCGATCGGGTGGGTATTGAGGGAATACGCGAAAACAAATCCTTCAGCTGTGAAAGAGTTTGTTTCCTTAAATGAGTTGAAGCCGCTAAGCAGGCGGGAAGCGTTGAAGAATTTGAGTTAATGATAGCTTAAGCAAACAGGTAGAATTTCACCGTTTCAGCCAACTGTCGAGAAACTTACAATCTAACTCTACTTGTGTGCTTTGATTGAAATGTTAATGCCTCATGTTATATGACTGTCTTACTTGGATTGAAATCAGTAAAACCATCTCAGCACCGTATGTTCCTATGTCGCGCTTTATCTGAGTGCGCGATTCTGCTTTTTAAAGAGTATACATAAAAAATCCCCTGTCCTAAGAAAAATGCTGAGCTATCTCTGTTAAAGAGAGAAAGAAATTCAGCATCCAGGACAGGGGATTTTCCTATTCAATTATATTTACTGCATCGACATCCGAATCACCTTCTTATTGTGCAGCACCGACAAAATACCAAAGATGAAATATAGCGCAGCAATTGAAAGCTGTTCTGAAGCTCCTGACAGAAGGTTCTGCTGCTGTAATACAATATATTTATTTTTCCATAAAATGCTATAGTAAATGAAAGGAATATTTAGTAGGAGGGTATTATGATTTTTAACTACAAGAAAATTCTACTTTTAATTATAAGTGTTTTAATTTTAGGTGGCTGCCAAATGTCTGTTGGTCATAACCAGGAGGAAATAGTTAAACCAAGTGAAATGAATGCAGAAGAATTGCCGGAAAATGAAACGTTTGAGGATGAATTTACGCGGGGATTTATGAAATCAACAGAGAAGGTAGAGGGCGGACTTTATGAGTTTACGTCAGGTACGGATTTGTATGAGATGTCCATTCCAGAAGGAACTGTGATTGACCAGAAGCTTTATGAGGTAGATTCTGATAAAAAATCCGAGTATTTTTTGTCCACTATCTCCAATGAAAATAAATCAGTCACACAATTTAGAGTCACTTTTGTGGATTTTAATAAACAGGAATCAATAGAAAAAAATCTTAACAGATTACAATCAGGCAAAGAAAATGAATTAGTGTTTGAAGAAGTAGAATCTGATGAAACCCTTGTTTATATCGCTCCTTTACCGTATACAGAAGATGAAGGCTATGGGGAAACATTCGGTTACACGGTCTTTGTCCAAAATACGAACGGGACAGGAAGTGTCGATCTAATCTATGACACCTTTTGCAGTGAGGAAAATAAAAATGACTGCAGTTATGAAAGTATGAAAGAAGGAGAAAGAGAAAAAATTTTAGAGATTGCATCCTCCGTTACCTTTAAAAAGAGTGATGAAAATACATGACATTGATGCTTAGCTAGATTTCGTTTAACTCGGCTGATCTTTCTAGCCAATGGGAGAATACATATGAGGTGGAATACATGTTAGTAAACAAAAGAACCGTATTGTTGGTGATGGTTAGTGTCCTACTATCAGGAGGCTGCCAAATGGCTGCTGATACTCCTGATGAAAAAAAGGTAAGGCCCAGTGAAACCAGTGCTGAAGATTTACCTGACGTTCCAGTTTTCCAGGATGAGTTTACCCGGGGGTTTATGAAGTCTTTGGAGGAAGCTGAACCGGGGTTTTACGTTTTTGAATCTGGTACAAAGGCATATGAGCTTTGGCTGCCGGAAGAAACGATTATTGAAGAAAAATCTTATTCACTAGAAGCTGAAGGTGAGTTTGAAACATTCCTCGCTACTATTGAACATTCCAATAAGTCTATCACTCAGCTGCATGCAACATTCGTGAATTATAGTGAACCGAATTTGGTAGATCGAAATCTGGATAATATAAATTTAAAGAGTAAGAAAGAATTAGATTTTGAAAAAATTAATTCAAAAGGACAAACCATTTATCTAGCCGAGCTGGAACGTACCCATGACGAAGAATATGGTGAAAGATTCGGGTATATTGCGTTTGTTCAAAGCCCTGAAGGAGTGGGGAGTTTGGAGTTACTTTATGATTCGTTTTGTAGTGAAGAAAATACCAATGATTGTGGTCAAAAATTAACAGGAGAAAAACAGAAACAAAACATATTAATAATATCATCATCAATTAAGTTTAAAGGAAATGATGAAAATGAGTGAAGATGGATGGGAGTTAAGAAATTAAAGGACTCTGAAGATGGGCTAAATTGATATCCATTTCTACTTTAAAATAATCTGGAGAATATATATTAGGAGGGAAACATGATAGTAAACAAAAGAACCGTGTTGCTGGTGTTGGTTAGTGTCCTACTATCAGGAGGCTGCCAAAAGGCTGCTGGCAATCCTGATGAGGAAAAGGTGAGACCCAGTGAAATGAGTGCTGAAGATTTACCTGACGTTCCAGTTTTTCAAGATGAGTTTACCCGTGGATTTATCAACGCCGCAGAGAAAAATCAAGATGGCTTATATCAATTTGAGTCAGGAACTGATTTGTACAACATGTTAGTTCCCCCAGAATTTGTGATGGATAAACAATTGTATGAATCTGATGATACGTCTGAGCATTTCCTGGCAAGTTTTGAAAACCAAAATGAATCTTTTTCACAACTACAAGTTACCTTTGTTGATTTTAACAATGAAGACTCAATAGATTTAAATTTAGATCGATTAAACTCCAGGTCTGAATATGACTTGGAATATGAAGAAATTATAGCTGAAGAAAAAAATATCTATTTAGCCCCTCTTGAAATTACTAATGAAGAGGAGTATGGGGAAACGATAGGATTTAGTGTTTTTATTCAAAACACTAAAGGGACAGGAAGCATAGATCTACTTTATACCACGTTTTGTCGCCAAGACATTTCCTTTGAATGTAAACCACAAGTAGAAAAAGAAAAGATCGTAAAACTTTCATTATCTGTTGACTTTAAAAATGACGGTAGTAACGAATGAAGAAAATGCGTAGATTATGGATTAAACAAGAAATTAGATAGTGAAGCGGCAATTAATCTATTAAAAGGAGGCTGTCATGTTAACTAAAAAGACGATCATGTTATTTGTGTTTGTACCAGTTTTATTCTCAGGAGGCTGCCAAATGGCTAATGGTAATAACCAGGAAGAAACAGTTAAACCTAGTGAAATGAATGCAGAAGATTTTCCTGAAAATGACACCTTTCAAGATGAATACACTAGAACATTTATGAAATCTATTGAAGAAGTAGATAGTGGCTATTATGAGTTTCGTTCAGGTACAAATTTGTACGAGATGTGGCTGCCAGTACATTCAACTCTTGATGAGAGACTTTATTCTTTAGAAGCACAAGAGAATTTTGAACAGTTCTTAGGAAATATAGAGAATGATAACGAGTCTTTTTCCCAGCTGCAGGTTACATTTGATCATCATAATACAATAGATTCAGTCGAGAGAAATCTAGAATTCTTAAAGTCGAGTATCGACAAAGAACTTGAATTTGAAGAAGTTAGTTCTGATAATAAAGCCATCTTCATTGCTCCTTTAGAGTATTTAGAGGAAGAAGGGTATGGAGAGACAATGGGCTATGCTGCGTTAGTCCAAAATGAAGAGGGGAATGGGAGTTTAGAGTTAGTTTATACAACTTTTTGTAGTGAAGAAAAGAAAATTAACTGCAAAGCAATTGTTGATGCAGAAAAAGAAAAAGTAATTAAGATTACATCTTCAGTTAGCTTTAAAAGGAGTGATGAAAATATATGATTTTGAAGAAATGAATTAAATTTTCCGGAAACATTTTCCATCAGTTCTCTATCATTTGTTGAATAGCTAGATTGTAGTCTTTTTTCCATTAAATGCTATAATAAAGTGGAATAATATATTGAAGGAGGCAAACATGTTATTTAACAAAAAAATAATGTTATTCGTGTTTGTAAGTGTTCTAATTTCAGGAGGTTGCCAAATGGCTAATGGTAATAATCAAGAAGAGCAGCTAAAACCCAGTGAAATGAGTGTCGAAGATTTACCAGATGTCCGTGCTTTTCAAGATGAGTTTACTCGGAGTTTTATGAAATCTACTGAAGAAGTGGCTGATAATCTATACCCATTTGAGTCTGGTACTGGTTTATATGAGATGTGGATACCGGGGGGGACGGTAATCAGTAAAAATAGTTATACATTGGAGTCAGAGGAAACATTCGAAAGTTTTCTTACAGGAATAGAAAATAACAACGGATCGGAATCAAGTTTACAAATGACTTTCAATAACTTTGACAAAATCGAATTTGTTGAAGAGTATCTTGATAGTGTAAAGAATCAAGCAGATGAAGACATTGTTTTTGAAAAGACTGAAGACAGTAATAAAGATATATATATGGGTAAGTTAGAGTCTTCAAGTGATAATAGTTTTGGAGAAACAATGAGCTATGCCATTTTCATACAAAATAAATCAGGAGATGGAAGTGCGCAAATTTTTTATACTACCAGCTGTTCGGAAGGCAGTGATGTGGAGTGTACAGAGCTAGTTGATGATGAGGAAAATAAATTAACAAAAATTGCAGCTTCTTTTAATTTTTTAAATACCAATTCAAAAGAGGAAGATAAAGATGAACAATGAAGTGTTGTTTAGTGAATCCTTGAGACTTCGAATTATAGAATTGGAATACAAAAATTTAGACGAAGAGAACTTTATTAAAGAGGTTAAAAGAATTTATTTAGAAGAAACTGGGGAATCATTGGAGCTTGAAATTAATTATTTATCATCTAATGATGCAAAGAGGTTAGAAGGTGATAAATCAGGTTATGATGGCACTGCAATACATTTTTATTCTGAAAAACAAAATATAGATCAGATATATATTATTTCCCAAGGAAGTACCGATAGAACTGATTGGAACTATAATGTCGGTTCTATATTTGCTGGAACCAGGGCAACTCAAAGTCAAAGTATATATAGATTTAAGGAAGAAGCCTTAGAAAATTTTAAAACAGATTCAAAATCTCAGTCAACGACTACGATAATTGGTCTTTCCCACTCATTAGGACACAATAATAATATTATAGCCCAATTATCTGAGGACGTTTTTGATAAATTGTATGGAGTGAACGGTGCACAACCGACTATTTATCAATTATTTGAAACGGATATAAATTTTCGAGAAGCTTTAATAAAAAGATTTAAAATTAATAGAAGTGATCCTGATAGTATATATGGTTTACCACCCGACGAACTAAAAGCATTTGGAGAAGACTATTATAAAGACAAAGCCCAAAATATCCATCAAACATTGTCAGTTGATGATCTTCTATTTGCACTAGCAGGAACAAGAGGCTTTGTCATGCTGGGCAACGTAGAGATGGTAGACACAAACCCGGAACTCTCGGGATTGCGTGACATGATGGATAAAGTACCGGATGAAATTATTGCTGATTTTCAACAGTTGGCTATACAGTATGCTGACGCCTCTGAAAAAGGCGACAGTGATGAGGTAATTAAAGAACTTACAGGTATTGATATGAAATTGGTGGATAAGTATAGAGATGGCGGGGTTTTGGGTTTTAATTTTGTTTTTGCCTCTAATATGAAAGAGACGGAAAATATGATCCAAGATGTTAAAACGAAGCTGCCAGAACTCCTTAGACTTGTGCGGCATATTTCAGATAATGGAGAAATTATTGTAAATGAGTTAGCTGCAAATGGGTACATCTCTGAAAGTGAGAAGACGACTTTACTAAATGAGATTGAGTCAGTGAGATCTAATTTGGAAACCATTCTATCAAATGAATTTTCTGTTACCAAAATAGGTGATATCATTTCTGCCGCTTCAAGCCTCTCCAATAGTCCGGATGTATTTAAAAAGATTCTTGGTCCTTTGCTTAAAGAGATCGTACATAGTCACAGTATTGAAGAAATGTTAAATACACTTGGAAAAGAAAATGGACGAATGTATTTGGGGAACGACATGATTGCAGTAGGGCAGCAGGATGGTCAGGAAGTACATGTAAATATCTCTGAAGCCATTCGGATGTATCAAGAAGGCCAGGCCTTGCTTGAAGAAAAGCGGGGGGCTATTTTTGTTATCATGCGCACCTATCAGAATGGCCTTGTAGAAGCTTTTGATACGGAAAAAACAAAGGTTGTTACGATTATTAATGATATTGAACATAACCCTCAAGCCTATTCAGCATCCATATTTAGAAAGTACGTTTATTCCGCAAGGGGTCAGAAGACTGTAACTAAAATAGAGGTTCATGATTCCCTAACACCACTTACTGGGATTTCATTTGACCCGATTTGGGAACAGTTAACGACTGCGATTCAGCGGACAGAAGATTTTCTTACTTCAACTCGTGAAGCAATTGAGCAGATCTTTCAAAAGGATGAAATTATCGCTTCATTATTCAATTATCACTTTGCGGAAGGAGTAGAAGAAAGTGGCCACAGAGGAGTCTATTAACGTTACTCATCAAATTGTTGATAGTGAAGAACATCTATATAGAAAACAATATTTTCAATCTTCACTCGATCGAATTGCAGATGTGGACGAACAAGTTTACAAGCTAATCAAGAAATTTGGTTCAGAAGGCGGCAGCAAAGGCAAATTAATTGAGTCTATGGAAGAAAAAGCAGACCAGCAATTTATTCGAAATAAGGCGGTATTGGAAGAAGCAGATGATACGATCGACCAAGCAATAAAATCATTTGATGAACAAGTAGATGCAATGAAAACACAAAACATGACGATTTACTATAAAGATCGAGGCGGTTCTGCTTTTTAAAGTGAGTGAACATAAAAAATCCCCTGTCCTACTAATAACAATGCTGAATATTCTACTCACAGCATCCAGGACAGGGGATTTTCCTATTCAATTGTATTTACTGCAGCGACATCCGAATCACTTTCTTATAATGCAGCACCGACAAAATCCCAAAGATGGAATACAGTGCAGCATACAACACCATCACGATGATCATCGGCGTCCACAGCTCGGTTCCGAAGAAGAACCAGCCGGATTGGACGGCGAAATAGCTGTGCAGGAGACCGACGATAAGCGGGATTCCAAAGTTGAACAGCTGCTTTTGGAGGATTCCCTGCAAAAGGTCTTTTTGAGTGAAGCCGAGTTTTCGCAGGATCTTGTAGCTTGGCTGTTCCTCGTCTCCTTCTTCAACCTGTTTAAAGTAGAGAATGCAGCCTGATGTGATTAGGAAGGTGAGGCCGAGAAATCCGACGATGAACATGATAAAGCCCATATTCATTTTTTGCTGGAGCTCTGCTGCGTATTGAGAATTGCTTCCAGGCTCATCGCTGAATGGCATGCCGCTAAACAGTTCATTCGCGTTTTCCACAGTGTCACTGTCCTCCAGGGTAAAGCCAATATAGAGAGAGGACTCTTCCTGGATTTCTTCGTTCCTATCTTTAGAAAGCGCGGCAAAAACAGCTTCGTCCACGATGGCTGCAGGCACTCCGCCAGCGAAATAAAATGGCAGAACGCTTTCATCAATTAGTCCGGCATACTCTTTGGTAACAGCAGTGGTGGCGCCATGTAAGATGAGTGTTCCTTCATCCTGCAAATTTAAAAGGGCCTGCAGGGCATCGTTTGAGCCGGAAAATAAGATTTCATCCTCGTTTACTTCAATATCCTCCACTTGCCTCTCACTAATGACAGCCATGATCATTTTGCCGTCTTCAAAGTTAAAATTATCTAGTTCCGTCCCGAGAATATCTTCAATCCCGACTTCCGCCTGAATGACGTCGATTTGTTTTTCACTGTACGCAATGCCGTTTTCATCTAATATCTCACCAAACACTGCTGCATCTTCTTCTGAGACAAAGGTGAAATCATCAGGCGCAGCGCTTTGAGCTGTTTTTCCAGCAGAGTAATAGGAGATATAGCTTAACGACAGCAGGCCGATCGCAAGTGCGGACACCGTGGTAATAATGGTTAGGAGCATGGCATTGGATTTCATCCGGAACATGATCGAGGAAAGCGACATGACCTGGTTGATGTTTAAGTAGCCGCCTTTCTTTTTCCGAATTAGGTTGGCCATAAAGCTGACAGACCCTTTATAGAAGAAATACGTTCCAAGAATCACGCTTCCCAGGATAAAGACCATTACAGCAAACAATTGAGTCATCGATACAAATTCCCCATCAAAAAGCCGTGATGATACATAGTAACCCGCGGCAATAAGGAGGATCCCAAGCAGTCCGATCAAAATTTCAATGATGGAAATCTTTTTGACCCGGCTTTCGGTTTTGCTTTTTACATGAAAGAGGGACAAGATGCTTTGGCGTTTGATAAATAAGTAGTTCATCGCCATGATCAAAAGATAGACGGCACTGAAGACAAGCAGCGTCTGGATAAAAGCCTGACTGGAGAAATAGAGATTTGCTGTATCCTCCACGCCCGTTAGTTTAAATAAGGTCATGGCCACTAATTTTGATATAGCAAAGCCGATAAATGTACCAACGATCAGTGAACTGTAATAAAGCAGCAAATTTTCAGCACTCAGAATGGCAAATATCCGGTTCTTTGTCATGCCGATTAGCTGAAATAACCCAATTTCTTTGCTTCTGCGTTTGATAAATAAATTATTCGCATACAGTAAAAATACCGAAACAATCCCGATCAAAAGCACAGAAGCGGCCCTAATGCCTGCTTCACCTCTTACGGAACCGGACGCATCATCCATAGATGGATCATATTGCAGCGTGACGAAGGCAAAATAAAGAGCGGCACTGAAGATCAGCGCAAATACATATAAGTAATAGCTTTTAAGATTCTTTTGAAAGCTGCGGAAAATCAGCTGATTAATGCTCATCGTGCACACCACCCAGTACGCCCTGTGTTTTCATGATATCTTTTAAGAAGGTATTGCGGCTTTCTTCGCCTTTGTTGAGCTGTGTATAAATCTGCCCGTCTTTAATGAAAATCACCCGGCTGCTGTAACTTGCGGCAACAGGGTCATGGCTGACCATTACAATGGTGGCCAGGCGTTTTTCGTTTAAATGAGTCAGCTTGGCAAGCAAATCAGATGCTGCTTTTGAATCAAGCGCACCTGTAGGTTCATCTGCAAAAATAATGCTTGGTTCATGGATGAAGGCTCTTGCTGCAGAGGTCCGCTGCTTTTGGCCGCCTGATATTTCGTTCGGATATTTATTTGCAATGTCTTCAATGCCAAGATCCCGTGCAACTGTTTGAAATTTACTCTGCGCTTCTTTTTTAGACGTACTTGTGATGGAGAGGGGCAGCAGGATATTTTCTTTTACGGTCAGCGTATCGAGCAGATTATAATCCTGAAAGATAAAGCCTAAATGATGCTTTCTGAACTGGGCAAGCTTCTTTTCTCTGCTTTTGGTCAGGTCCTCCTGCTCAATAATTAAGGAGCCGTGGCTTAAACGGTCAATTGTCGACAGTACATTTAAAAGGGTGGTTTTTCCTGAGCCGGATGCGCCCATGATCGTCACAAATTCCCCTTTTTGAATGCGGACATCAATTCCTTTTAACACTTCCTGCTTCGTGAATTTATTTCCATAGCTCTTATAAATTTTCTTCGCTTCTAATATAGTCATGGCGATTTCCTCCAAGTAATTAAGATACATTCATTGTATCGATTCCTTTTTGTGAAGTCCTTTGATTGTCCTAACAATAAAGCAAAGCGTGTGACATTTCTGTCACACGCCCTGTATTTCGAGAAATTGATTTTCTTTTGGGAAGGTAAGCATCACAGTTGTTCCCGTGCCCACAGTTGACTGAACAGAGAGGTGAAGGTGAAGGGGGACGGAAGCCTTTTGCGCCAAGTACAGCCCCATGCCGGTCGCGTGCTGATCGGGATTGCCGGTAGACGTGAAGCCTTTATCAAAAATTCTTGGCAGGTCACGGGCGGCAATACCGCGACCTTGATCAGACAGGGTCAGAACGGTTTGACCCATATGCTGAGAGGAATGAATGGTAATATCAGAACCTTCATGGCTGTACTTAACGGCATTGGTTAAAAGCTGCCGGAGAATAAAAGCGAGCCACTTCGCATCCGAAAGCACATGAGGGGAATCCAATTCTACTTCAAAGCCAATTTTCTTTTTTAAGCACCAGGAACGCAGCGTATGAATTTCACTATAAATCAGTGGTTCAAGCTCAACCTTTTCAATGAACAAGTCATTTTCAATGAAAGGGATGCGCTTTTGATGCAGCTGCTGATCAAGTAAATAATAAATTCGCAGCCATTCATACATAAGCTCGGATTTTAACTGGTGATTCTCGGTCCGGTCAATGATTAGTTTCATCGCAGTTAACGGCGTTTTTACTTCATGGATCCAGGAAAGCAGTTCGTCTTTTTCCTCTTCAAGAAGCAGCTGATTATGGGAAGCATCCTTTTCCAGCTTTTCAATGGCAGAGGTAACCTGTTCATAAACAGATCCTTCAAACGGGCTGTTCGGTTCAGGGAAGCTGGTGAGATCTGTTGTTGCTTCCCGCAGTTCAAGTTCTTTATAAAAGGGAGTTTCTCTAAAATAACGGATGATGATAAACACGGAAGAAATCACGAGTGACAAAAAGACGTAATACATCATTGAACTAAAAGACAGGGAAGGATCGAGGTAGGCGATGGTCAACCCTACAAGCTGCAGGAGCAAAATGAGTCCAATCCAGCTTATTCTCTCCATCAGAAATTTCCTGATCATTTTTCCACCTTCTCGATCGCCGTGTATCCTTGACCAACCTTCGTCTCGATGGCGTTGCCTAGTCCAATCTCCGCCAGTTTTTTTCGCAGTCTGTTCACATTGACGGTTAATGTATTGTCGCTGATAAAGCGCTGATCATCCCAAAGCAGGTCCATCAAATACTCACGGGTCACGACCTTATTTTTTCGTTCAACTAAAAGCTTGAGGATGAAGATTTCATTTTTTGTCAGCTCGATCGTGCCCTGATCATTTTTCACACGATTGCTTTCCATGTCGATCGCAGCCCCCATCCACATTCTCAGGTCAGATGTGGTTGAGCTGTAGTTATGCACCCGGCGCAAAATCGCCTGAACCTTTGCGATCAGGACTTCAAAGTGAAACGGTTTTTGTATAAAATCATCTGCCCCCAAATTCATCGACATGACCATATCTGTTGGGTGATCGCGTGAGGATAAAAAGATAATCGGAACATTTGAATGCTCACGGATCATGCGGCACCAGTGGAAGCCATCAAATTTCGGAAGCTGAATATCAATAATCACTAAATCCGGCTGGGTCTGGGCAAAGCTTTCCATTACCTTTTGGAAGTCTTCAACCCCGTACACCTCATATTGCCAGGCGGTCAGCCGGTCTTTAACTTCTTTAAACAGCGTTTCATCGTCTTCAATTAAAAGGATTTTAAACAATCAGATCACCTGCGCTTTCAGGTAAAGTATAGCAAAAAGGGGAGCGGGGTGGGAAATTCAACTTATGGTTAGGTGAGCAGTGATAGAAAACAGTTTCATTCTTTCAAGCAGTCATTTTTCTCCATTGCGCAAGGGTCAATCCCTCCACTTCGTTAGATTCTTGTTTCTAAATCCACCAGCATCAAAGGAATAATTGGATAACGTAAATTGTTATAGTTATCTGAATTACTGTATGATTAAAGATAAGAATATTTATTAGAAAAAGAAAATTATGGAATCCCTAAGACCAGTATCGGGGGATTGAATTCCCTCTTTTAGTACCATCCTCTATTGTTTTGAATACATTAATAGACCAAATCATCAGGTCATTTTGCAGCATGTCATTTACATCATTACTTGTTCATGAGATTGGTAGCATAATGTTGTGAATAACAGGAGGAAAAGTAAAAATGACGAAACATAAGATCGCAATCGGCGGAATTAAACATGAAACGAATACATTTTCAAATGTAAAGGCAACGGTGGATATGTTTAAGCAGAATGAATGGGAAAGCGGTCAAGAGATCATCAACAATCACAGAGGAGTAGGCGATTACTTAGGCGGAATCATTTCAAAAGGGGAAGAAATGAACGTGGAGCTTATTCCCACGTTTTGGGCCAGTGCCAATCCAATGGGGTTGATTACGCGTGAGGCCTACCAGGAATTGCTTGCTAATCTTTTATCAAGTATTAAACAGGTAAGAGACCTCGATGGGATCTGTCTTGTCCTTCATGGAGGCGGAATCGCAGATGGGGTTGAGGATCTTGAAGGCAGCATCCTATCTGAAGTAAGAGAAGTGGTCGGCAAAAAGATTCCCATAGTGGCTACGCTCGATCTGCATGCAAATTTAACAGAAACGATGATTAACGAAGCGGATGCGCTGCTTGGGGTGAATTTTTATCCTCATACAGACTGTTATGAAAGAGGACAAGAAGCAGTTGAAACCTTAATCGACATTGTGGAGGGGAAAATTAAGCCTGTGATGCATTTTGAAAAGCTTCCGATGATGATTCCTTCAAGCACATCGGATCATTCCCCGGTCAAGGATATCAATGAGCGATGCTGGAAATGGGAAGAACAGCAGGGTGTCATCGATTGCACGTTCTTTCACGGTTTTTCCCATACCGATATCCCTGACATGAGACTTTCCGTGCTTACGACTACGGACGGGGATCAGGAATTAGCTGCAACAATTTCCCGGGATGTAACCGACGAAATCTGGGATCTGCGTGAGGATTTTTATCTTCCTCTCCCTGGTCCAAGAGAAGGGTTAGAACAAGCCCTTTCAGAGCAGGGCGGTCCCATTGTTATAAATGAAACATCGGATAATCCTGGAGCGGGTGCACCCGGAGATGGCACTCACTTATTGAAAGAAATGATTGAAATGAATATTGAACATGCTTGTTTTGGTTTTATGTATGATCCGGAAACGGCAAAAGCCGCTCATGAAGCGGGAATAGGCAGCAGGATATCCATCTCGCTTGGGGGTAAAACGGATTCCCTGCACGGAAGCCCTTTAGCCGTTCACGCTTATGTGAAGGCACTGTCGGATGGAAAGTTTGTGCACAGCACCGAAATGTATAAAGGGAAAAAAATGAATTTAGGAAAATCAGCGAGACTTCAAATAGGGCATGTGGATGTCATTGTCTGCTCCATAAGAGCACAGACATTTGATGAACAAATGTTTATTCTGCACGGGATTGATGTGACAGATTATAAAATCGTTGCGTTAAAATCCGAAAATCATTTTCGTTCTTCTTTTACACCACTCGCGAAGAAAATTATTACGGTAGACTCACCTGGACTGAGCTGCTACAATTTACAGAATTTAAATTACAAAAGGGTAAACAGACCCGTGTATCCTTTGGATAAAGGGTTTAATCGAAGGGAAGACAAGGGCAGTAGCGAATTACAATAAAATCGACTGATATGTTCAATCGCTCTGGGTTTGCTTTTATGGCGGGCCTTTTTTAATTAACCATTATCCAGAATTTTTTTAATAACAGAAGAGCGCAATAGTAAAAAGCCTGACTTTCATTTGAAATCAGGCTTTTTCATTTTAGCTGCACTTTAAAGGTTGAATCGTTTCCATTGTCCCTCTGAAATGACTTCAACTTCGCCATTGCTTACTTTGATGGCCGTATGATCATCAATTGCGTACCCGGGTACTGAGACGCCCTCAGCCCACTTTTCTGCATTTTCCAATGTATTGTCCGGCAGCAGTTCGTGACCTAAATGAGGAAACATCGCAAAATCCACCAGACCGAGTGCTGCATCTCCACCAGCAGGCGGGAGCCAGCCAATAAATTCTTCGCCGATTTTAGGAGCCATCACCATGCTCCCTGCGCTCATCCCCACATAGACCGCATTCAGTGACGGCAAAAGTTCTGCCAGACCTGATTCCCGCATCCAGTGATTCAGGAAAAGGGCGTCACCACCGGATACCAGCAAAACATCTGTTTCCTTTACGAGAGGAACCCATCGTTCTTTGCCGATGCTTGGCAGCGCAGTCAGCTCGAGAATGCCAACAGATTTCCAGCCAAGGTTAACCATGGGATTTTCAGCATTTCCGGTGATAAACTCCCAGGCTTTGACACCGGGACCTACCCAGGGGTGGCCGTACATAGCAGTCGGAATGCACAAAGCGGTGCAGTCTTCGATCGGCTTGTCGAGCATGTCCACAAGCGCATGATGGATTGAATGATTATTGACGCCCGCGGAAGTTAGCAAAAGTTTTAACCCTGACTTTTCGTTAGAGTTGGGATTTTTCGAATTCTGATGCGGCATTTATTTTCCTCCTTAGAATTCTCGATTGGTAAATCCTTAGCATTCTTTTATATTAAATTTTCGACCATATCCTCTTTATCTTGTTAACGACCTGCCAATCGTTCTACTGCTTCCTGATCTGTGGATACAAAAAATATGTGATGCCCTTTATTGCATTCATAAATGAAATCCTTTAATGGCTTACTGGTATAGGATGAGAAATCTCCGACAATGGCAAATTTTATGTTATAGTTTATGAATTTTTGAAGAATTTCTCCTGCAAGTCCTGTATGCAGCTTGAAAAAATCCTCTGAGATCGCTTCTTTATTTAAAGCGATTCGCTCGCTTGCTGTTTCACTGCTTATGGTCATCACAAAATCCAATGCGCTTTGTTGATCGGATAACAGAATGGAAGCAGATGTAACTAGGGCGAACGTATGTCCGCGGGCTTCTATCGTTTTAACATTCATTTTAAACACACTCCAGTTGGAAGTTTATACGCTAAGTATAAACTCCGGTTTTCACAAATTATAGCTAAAATGCAGATTTATTTGATTCGAATAATTTGTCCAATCAATTCTCAAATCTATGAATATCTTAATAGAAGTAAGATAGGAGGTGTAAAGATGCGTAAAAATATTCATATTAACCGGGATGCTGAGGCGGAGCAGGCAAATAAGCTGAAGCTTGAAGAAACGATTAAAAGAATCGAGGAGAAGATGGAACAGACGACTGATCCAAAATCTCACCAGCAAATGCTTGATGTATTAACAGAGCTTAAGCAAGTCCAGCAAGCAAACTGTCTTGAGATTCTATTTGATCAGTGTACGATCGAGTTCCCAGCGGGTTCTGTGCAAACAGGAATCGTACAGCCGCCGTTTATCGTTAATGTGCTGAATGACCCATTTTTCTTAAACTGCTGCATCACGCCGGTTCAGGTTTCAGCTTGTACCCCGTGTGGAGTAGTAGGGGGCGTAACCGTAAATGAGGTCAAGGCTGTAGGGTATATCAACTATTATTTCAACCTTGAATTCAGTACGTTTTTTAACGATGGCGAGGGCAACTGTGCAGTAGTCAATCAATTGCCATTCTCATGTACTGGTACCACATGTGCTGACAATGTAATTTGTTATGCTTCAGTAGAAGATTCCGATCCATGTCCTGACTTTTGCAACTTTGGCGTTCAGTCTGTCGGGGTTTTAGTCGCTGCTTCACGTGCAGGAAACAAAGCCACCTTCACATTTGATATCCTTCACTTGCTTCCGGATTGTAACAGTCAAAGTGAGTAGCTTATTCGAATGGCTGTTCTTTGAAGTTTTATTTTCAAGGAGATAGCTTTCGTTCTTGCCTCGCTGTGTGTTTGTATGAGCGTATTTACTAAAAAACCTTGTGTAAAAAAATGCACGAGGTTTTTTCTATTAGCTTAAGCTTACAAGAAATGCACATATTTCAATTTTAGGAGTCTATTACTTTTCAAATGTTTAAAAAGAGCCCAGCGTGAAATAGAGTACGAAGAGATGCTTCACTAACTCACTCATGTAAAAGTCGTACATAAAGGAGAATGAGAGATGGCAGAACAACGTTCACTTGCAATGATTACAGGCGCATCGTCAGGATTGGGATTTGAGATGGCAAAGCTGTTTGCGAAAGATGGCTATGATCTTGCCATTACGGGTTCAAGCGACGGTATTTTTGAAGCGGCTGAAGAACTTCAGAAGCTTGGGGCAGAAGTTTATCCCCATAAAGCAGACGCTGCGACATACGAGGGGGTTGAAGGGTTTTGGAAGTTTGTCAGTGACTTCAAGCGCCCGGTGGAAGCCGCTGTGCTAAATGTTGGGATTGGAATCGGGGGAGGCTCCTTTTTAGAGACCAGCCTAGAAGAAGAAATGAGGCTTATTTCCATCAATATTACAGGAACCGTCCATACAGCTAAACGGGTCGTGAAGCATATGGTGCCAAACGGCCGGGGCAAAATCCTGATTGTATCTTCTATTTCAGCTACGACCCCAACACCCTATGAAACAGTATACGGTCCGTCTAAATCATTTGGTTTTGCCTTTGCCGAGTCTCTTCGCGAGGAGCTTCGTGACACAGGCGTTACCGTAACAGCGCTGCTGCCTGGAGCCACCGACACCAACTTCCATGACAATGCGGGAATGAGCAACACGCAAATCGGTTCATCAAGCAAAAATGACAAAGAGCTTGTCGCCAAGCAGGGATACGAAGCGCTTATGGACGACGTGGACCATGTTTTTGGTGGAGACGAAAAAACAAAGAAAGAAGGAGAAGGGAACCGCACAACATCTGAAACCGAAAAAGCGGCCATACATGCAGAGAAGACGCGGCCGAGGTGAATGAACGAAGGATCTAGAAATTACCAGTGACCAACACTGTGAATTCACTCCTAACGCTGACCTCCATTAGCCATCCGGCTTGATGGGGGTTTATTTTTAGTTCTCTTTTTGGAGACTTTTATACTGAAGATATTTAACTGAGTTCATATCCTCGTAAGAAAGTATTCTCGCCTTCTTACATTTTTACTTCCAAGAAATAGATATTTATACAGCGTTAGAAGCATTCGTTCCAGATTTCAAATAGATCACTCTTAGTAGCCCTTTAATTATCAGAATTTTGTTGTAATTTTTAGGTGATAAGAATAAACTTAGTCCTGATAAGAACATTTGTTTTAGTCGGGAAGGACGATGGGCAGATGGATAATCTGAAATTGATTGATGCTTATAAAGGTTTCTTGCAAAATTATTCGATGGAACAACTAAGGCATGTACCTGAGGAAGGAGTTTGGTCCGTCGGCCAAATGTATGACCATCTAATTGTTTCAGCTCAGGATTATCTGGACAACGTTGAGGATTGTGCATCCGCTGGGAGAGAACAAGAGGACGGGAAGACGGAGTTTGGGGAAACTATATTTTCAACAGGTGGGTTTCCTCCAATTAAAATTAAGTTACCGGATGAAATGAATGCCCCGCCTGACAATTCAAAAAGCAGAGAAGTCTTGATCCTCGAGCTTGAACAATTAATGACCAGAGTGAAGGAATGGGAAAAGAAAGTAGGGGATATAAATCAAAAATACAAAGCTGAACATGGAGGCTTTGGGTGGCTGAATGCCAGAGAATGGTTTGCTCTTATCGAAATGCATTTTCGTCACCATCTGATGCAAAAGGATGATTTGGATAAAAGATTGGGCTTAAAAGCAGACCATTAACGATAGTTATGATTCTGCCAGAGCTTTTTTACCTATTCCGCCCCTTGAGGCCATCTGGCTTTAGGGGGCTTCATTAAGTAACGTACCTGTTAGTTGAATAACTTATACCAATACAAAGTGGTTTCTATATTTGGATTATAGGCCTGTTTCAAGGTGTCAACTCCACCTAGTAAAAATCCTTGTTTCACATAAAACCTGCACGCTCCAAGATTATCATCCTGCGTTTCCAGAGACATTCCGATAAGATCTCTTTGTTTAGCCCACTCTTCCGCTTTAGATAAGAGCAGCTTCCCAATTCCATATCCTCTAAATTCCTTTTTTGCAGCAATATTTTCAATATAGCAGAAGCGATTCCAATCCCTCGTTATTCTAATTTGTCCAATACAACTCGTATTCTTATAGGCTAAAAATAGAGCTTTATCCCCCTGGTTTATATATTGGCTCCAATCAAGTTGATCATCCGGAAAACGAATTTCTTGCGTTTCATTGAATAGTTTCTCTTCAAAAGACCATTTTCCTGATTGTAAAATGGGTACAATCTTACCAAACACTTTAAAGGAATCATTTGTATTATTGATGTCTTTGATTAATTCGTTCTGAAGTGGGTAAATGGTGATTTCTTCTGCACTAATCATTTTACACCGTCCTTTTCTGAAAAAGTATTTTACTAGTACAATCTTAATTACCTGCCTTATTCAATTTTACTGCTCAGTTAGTTAAATAAGTAGCCTTTATTAAACGTTTCAAAAATTTGAACTTCATTCTTTTTGATTACCATATTGTTAAATGTGACTCCATATTTTTTCAATGGGTAGTATCTAAACTAGATAAAGGTATAGACTTGATGGAAATAATATAGTAAGGCTGTCTTGCAGCAACGGTTCCCATTCAAGTATTTAATCTTTTGAAAGGGGGAGTGTCTAATGAGAAAAAGTGGGGAGGAACGGTTTCTTCATAGAGGTGCCGAGACAGATATGATTCTATTGGAATTTAGGCAGTGAAATCAATCAGATCTGTTAAATAATGCGCTTCGCGGAACACTGGCAGAGTTTATCGTAGCAAAAGCTGTTAATGCAACCAACATGGTGAGAATAGAGTGGGACGCCTATGATTTAGTAACACCTTCAGGCATAAAAATTGAAGTGAAATCTGCCGCTTATGTTCAGTCATGGGCGCAAACTAAAAATTCCATTATTTCGTTTGACATTGCGCCTGCAAAAGGCTGGGCAGCGAGCACGAATACATATGCTGCAGAAACTATGAAAAGCGCAGATGTATATGTGTTCTGTTTACTTCATGAAAAGGATCGCAGCGTTGTAAATCCTCTAAATTTGGATCGTTGGGAATTTCTAGTGCTTTCAACTGAACAGATTAATAGAGAAAAAGGAAATCAAAAAACCATTGGATTAAACAGTTTAGTAAAAATGAAGCCAGTCAGGGCAGGCTTTCTCGTGCTAAACGAAGCCGTAAATGAAGTGTTTTCAAGATAAAGTAGAATATAGACTGTTGTTTGTGAGTATAGTAATAGAAATAGAGTAGTTAATAATTTATGAGTTGTAACTAAAAATAGCAGGATTGACTAATAGGAGAGAGAATTTTATGTCATTAGTATCCATTTTAGTTGTAGATGATGATAGCCATATACGAGAGTTAATTAATCTTTATCTGACGATGGAAGGATTTAATGTGTTGCAGGCAGGGGACGGGGAAGAAGCTTTGGATATTATTAAACGCCAGAGCATTCACCTGGCTGTCATCGATATTATGATGCCGCGAAAAGATGGCTGGGACCTTTGCCGGGAAATACGAGAAGAGTATACGATCCCGATTATTATGCTGACGGCAAAAGGGGAAAGTGAAGATAAAGTAAAAGGGTTTGAGCATGGCACGGATGATTACATTGTTAAACCTTTTGATGCGAAAGAGTTTGTGATGCGCACGAAGGCATTGCTGCGGCGGAGTAAAATTCACGCTGAAAAAAAGGCAGTTGTCGGTAATTTACGAATTGACGGCATAAGCTTGGAGGTCATGGTGAATAACAGCCCCATTGATTTGCCGCTAAAGGAATTTCAGCTCCTATATAAGCTTGCGACCAATCCGGGGCAGGTGTTTTCGAGAGATCAGCTTATTGAAGAGATTTGGGGCATTGATTTTTATGGAAATGAAAGAACGATTGATTCGCATATAAAAAAAATTAGAAAAAAGCTGGAGGAGAAGCATTCACTCGTGAAGATTACGACGATTCGCGGTCTGGGATACAGGTTGGAGGCTGAACCTCGTGCTTAATTCATTGTATTTGAGAATGGTTGTTACCTTTTTAGCTGTCGTCATCAGCAGTGTGACGATTTCATTTATGATCACCTATAATATGTATGAAACACGCGTGATGAACGAACTGGAGGAAGAAATGATGCTGTCTGGCCAGACGATTATCAAGCTATACAATGAATTGGAGCCAGAGAGTCTTGAAGGATACCTGGAGAGCGTATCGTCCATCCGCTACAATATTGCTTTGTTTACGGAAGACGGAGAAGCTTCTTATTACGGAAGGGCAAGGCAGGAAAATTATGCAGACCCCGATGAAATTACTAAAGTCCTCAGTGGAGACGTTCACAGAGTTGAAAATGAAGATAGAAGGTTATTGAAAAATGCGTCTGTTGGGCTGCCCTTTGAAGCAGATGGAGAGAACTATGCTCTTTTTCTGAAGCCAGGAATAAATGGCAGACTAAATCTCATTGAAGAAGCGCTCATGACGGTGCTATTGAGTGTTTTGCTGATCGGGAGTGCATTGTATCTTCTGGTTGCACTTTATTTAGTAACGCCTATTAAAAAACTGACGCTCTATACGTCAAAGATTGCACAGGGGAATTTTACAGGACATGTTCCGGTCAGGAGAAAAGATGAGATCGGAGAACTGGCGAAAAGCTTTCATGTAATGAACAATGAATTAAACAACCTGGAAACCATGCGCAGAGAATTTATCTCGAATGTATCACATGATTTTCAGTCTCCCCTAACTTCGATCCGAGGCTTTGCGGTGGCGTTAAAGGAAAATGAATTTACAAAAGAGCAGCAGGACCATTACTTAACTATTATTCAAAAGGAGAGTGAGAGGCTTGCAAAATTAAGTGAAAATGTATTAAAGCTCTCAGTGCTTGAAAGCAAAGAAAATCCTCTCAATAAAGAGATGTACCGAGTGGACAAGCAGATTCGGCATGTCTTCTTAACCCATCAGCCTCAATGGCTTGAAAAAGGGATTCACATTCATTTAGAGGATTTGAAACCTATAGAATGGTTTGCAGACAAGGATCAATTTGAGCAGGTATGGCATAACCTTCTGATAAATAGTTTAAAATTTGTCGGGACAGGCGGAGAAATTAAAGCAGCCCTGGAAGAAGGAGAAGAATTTATTTCTGTCATTTTTTCAGATACAGGAGCGGGAATACCGGAAGAAGATCTGCCGCATGTTTTTGACCGCTTTTTTACGGTAGATCGTGCAAGAGTTCGGTCAAAGCAGGGGAGTGGACTCGGTTTGGCAATTGTTAAAAAAATTATCGACCTTCATGAAGGGGACATTCAGGTTGCAAGTCGTGAAAATGAAGGAACTGCGTTTATGATTAAACTGCCAAAAAAATAGAATAAAATTTAAAGGAGGTTTAAAAATTTTTTTGAAACGCAGTGAACCGGTCAAGATGCCTGAGACACTTTTGTCACAGGCTTTTTTTATTTACTCCTCATTTAATCTTTTGGTCATCTTCAGGTCACAATTCTTTTTTATGCTACTTGTATGAAAGAGAGGAGATAGGAAGATGAGAAAATTGCTGGAGCTCAGCTTGAAAAATAAAATAGCCATTCTTGTATTATCTCTGCTGGTTATTGCAGCAGGTCTTGTTTCAACTTCACAGATACAGGTGGAAACCTATCCGGACGTAGAGGCTCCTACCTTGTTAATACAGGCAGTTTATCCGAATCATTCTTCTGAAGAGGTGGAAGATGAAGTCACGACGCCGATAGAAGAAGCAATAGAAAATGTAAAGCCCTATGACACATTAACCAGTACGACCAGAGACAACACTGCCCTTATTCAGGTGAGCTATGAATTTGGCGAAGACATGGAGGAAATCGATCGCAACATTCAATTAGCGATCGATAAAATCAGTCTGCCTGAAGAAGCTGAATTACAATATAGAAGAGTTTCTGCCAGTTCTAAGCCTATTTACAAGCTTGCTTTCTCAGCAGAAAGCCTGACTTCACTGCAGGAGGATGTAACCAATGAATTACTTCCTCAAATACAGAATATTTCAGGGGTAAGCAGTGCATCCGTTTCCGGCACATCAGCCACTCAATTAATGGTTGAAGTAGATGAGGAAAAAAGTAAGGAAGCAGGCGTAACAGCAGCAGAAATCGCTGCGCATCTTGAACAAGCAAATTACGTATTGCCATTAGGCTCACTTCAAAGTGAAGGAAATGGCATTCCGGTTTCGATTGAGAGCCAAATAAAAAGTATAGAAGAGCTAAAAGAAGTGGAAATACCGATTGCTGCAGGACCGGCAGCACTAAATCCGGACTCTCCGATAGAGCAGCCACAGCAAGCATCTGTTCCTTTAAAAGAAATTGCAGAGATAAAGGAAGTAGAGACGGTAAACGCCATTACGCGTTATAACGGTGAGCCTGCTGTTGTGCTTGAGGTTGTTAAAACGCAGGAAGGAAATACAGCAGAAGTGGTTGACCTTGTAAAGGAGGAGGTTGAACGATTTAGCGGAGAAAATGAGTACGGGCAATTCACGATTATTGATCAGGGTGAGGAGGTCGAAAAATCTATCGACTCTCTCATCAAAGAAGGTGGATTTGGTGCACTATTTACCGTCATCATTATTCTGCTTTTTCTGAGGAACTTCCGGGCAACCATTATTGCCATCCTATCTTTGCCGTTGTCCATTTTAGGGACGATTGCTGTATTGGATTATCTGGGGTATACCCTGAACATTATGACCCTTGGCGGCATTGCTGTGGCTATAGGACGAATTGTGGATGACAGCATTGTCGTCATAGAGAATATTTTTAAATGGCTGCAAAAGAAAGTGGAGTACACCAAACGCGAGTTAATTTATCAAGCTGCAAAAGAAGTGGTTGGAGCCGTAACTTCTTCAACAGTGGCGACCGTTGTTGTATTTTTGCCGCTTGCATTTGTAGGAGGAGTGGTTGGAGAATTCTTCAGACCGTTTTCAATTGCTGTAGTGACATCCATTGTTCTATCCCTCCTTGTGGCATTCATGCTCATTCCTGTACTAAGCATGATTTTCCTCAAAACAGGATTGCATGAGGAAAAAGCAGGCTGGCTGCAGCGGGGATATGATCATATGTTAAAAATATCTCTATCAAAAAAATGGATCGTCATCTCGATTGCAATGGTACTGCTGGCCGGTACGATCGCTATGATTCCGTCTGTCGGCAAATCATTTCTTCCAAGCGGACCGGCAAGTGCTCTGCAGATTGAAGTGGAACTGCCTGCCTCAACTCCATTGGCAGAAACAGATAATTTGGCAAAAGAAATCGAAGGGGAGTTAAGCCGCTACGAAAAAGCAGACTACGTCCAAACAGAGGTTGGGTCAGCGAATTACACAAGCGTGCCCGGACAAAACAGCTCAAATGAATACACTGCATTGTTTTATATTCAGTTAACAGAAGGTGAGACGGTTCCTTCCCATAAAGCTCCTCTTGAAAAAAAGGTAGGGGACCTTGTGAAGGAAGAGTATGAAGAGAGCTCAATTCGAATACAGGAAGTACAGCAAATCGGCCCCCCTTCCGGTAAAACGATTGATATTACATTGTATGGACAAAATCAGGACCATTTAATTGAGGCAGCAAGCCAGGTTGAAGAAGCATTGCTGCAAAATGACGATGTCACCAATGTAGCAAGCGGGGCTGAACAAAAACAAACCAAGCTTCAACTCAAACTGACAGAGGAGGCTAAGGAACAGGGAGTCAAACAAGCGGCCGTTTATCAACAGGTGGAAGATCAAATGAATGAACATTCTATTGGAACAATGATTCTTGATGAAGAAGAAAAAGAAATCTTTGTATCCTACGATTCATTGCTTTCAACTAAAACAGAGTTAGAGAATACAGAGATTTTAACACCGGCAGGACCGAAAAAGGTATCGGATATTGCAACAATTGCAGAACAGCAAATCCCAGCTGCGATTGCTCACAAGGACGCTGAGTCTGCCTATACTGTTTCGGCTGAAAGTATCTCTGAAGAAGTTGGGGAAGTGACCCAGCGTGTCGAACAGGACATTGCCACACTCTCGTTGCCGGAGGGAGTGGAGTGGGAAACAGGGGGCGGACAGGAAATGATGACAGAAGGATTCCGTGACTTAGGGCAGGCCTTGATCATTGCAGTAGGACTTGTGTTTTTAACGCTTGTCTTGACCTATGGCGGAATCATAACACCAGCTGTCATCCTGTCGTCAATTATTTTTGTGCCGATTGGCTCTCTTGGAGCGATTATGCTGACGGGAGAAAGTTTATCGATGAGTGCCATGATCGGCATGCTTATGCTCATTGGAATTGTAGTAACAAATGCCGTTGTCATGCTGGACCGGGTAGAAAGCAACAGGAGACAAGGCCTGTCCTTGCACCAGGCACTTATTGAAGCCTGCAATTCACGCTTTCGTCCCATCCTTATGACCGCACTTGCCACTATCCTGGCGTTAGTGCCTTTAGCCCTTTCACAAAGTTCATCAGGTGTGATTTCAAAGAGCCTGGCCATTACGGTAATAGGGGGCTTAACAACCAGTACGCTCTTAACCCTGGTGTTCATCCCTGTCCTCTACAGCATAGCGGGTAAATGGAGAAGAATGTAAAACAAAAGGAAAGCAGGTCCGTTTTGTCTGCTTTCCTTATATAGGGGGATAAAACATTGAAAAAGTGGATCGCCATCACAGGAATCCTGCTCATCGCATTACTTGTCATCATGTTTATTACCAAGCCTTCTGAAGAAAGGTATAATGCCTGGTTGATTGAAAACATAAGCAATCGACTTGATGAACAATCGCCTATGGCAGCCATGGGGATCTCCCTTTTTGGAGAGCAGCTGATTGAAAACAATACAGAAGTAGAGGACTATGTGATCTTCAACACGTTTGAAACTAAATTCCAGGAAAGGGAAATGAAATTTATCGGGGTTTTTAATGTGTTTATTCCCTTGTCTGTTTAACCGAATCAAAAATCAAAAGTATGAAAAGAAGCCTCTCCTTATTAAAGGAGGGGTTACATTCTTATGAGTGAAAAATAATTTAAAAACAATTTAAAGGTATAGGAGGTTAAATAACGAAAGTATATTTAAAATACTTCTCTTGTCATCTAAGTGGTTTACCAAGATCGAAGTTAAGGAGCTGAAAACATGCAGATACTATCATATGGGGAAGACGCTTATACTTTATGGGCTTTAAAGCATCAGTTGTCGACGATTTTGAGTAAGCTTGAAGATTCATCATCCATATCAGAATGTAAGGTTATTTACCGACCGAGCTTTGGTCGCCGTGGTGGTGAAAATAGTGCCCAGTTTGGAGAGTTTGACTTTATTTTCTTGAGCAAAACTCATGTGTATCTTGGGGAAAGTAAATGGGATCGTTCTTCTGAAATAAAAGGGGATTATTTGCTTTTGCGGGAAGAACAGGAGAGACGCCATCATATATTTACGGATTACATAAAAAGTTGGTTTAAAGGAGAATTTGCAAGTTGGGACCAATTTATTGAACATATAGGCAACGATATAGTTGGAGATAGCTATAAAATTAGAACGGCTCCTGCGGGAAGCAGGCTGGCAGAAAATTTGAATTCATTATTAACTTTGGTGAAAGATCATTTTAATCATGAGACTCCAGAAATCCAAAACATCCTTTTATATTTATACAACGGCAGTGTTCTGTCCAAAATTCCTGCAAAAACTAATAATAAATTTCAATTAATAGAATTGGATTACAATGAGGGACTAATTGAATCTAGTAATTATGTAGATCTTGCATAATATGTTTTTGAGCAATTACCGGTCCAGAAAGGAGCAAACCATGACCATTATATATGAAGACGAAGATCTGGCTGCAGAAGTAGTTAAGGCAATCCAAACGGGCCAGGCGGACACGTTAGACAAGCTGCTTGCTGAGCATCCACATCTTGTTCATGCAAGAATCGTTCGAAGAGATTATGTTGAAAATAGCAATGAGCTTGGCATGTCGCGTACGCTCCTTCATATTATTGTGACCGACTGGCCGGGGAACTTTCCAAATGGTGCAAAGACGGTGAAAGTTCTGATCGAGGCAGGTGCTGACGTGAATGCGAGATTCATGGGTCCACATAACGAAACGGCTCTCCACTGGGCTGCAAGCAGTAATGATGTCGAAGTAATGGATGCGCTTTTAGATGGCGGTGCTGAGATCGACGCGGATGGAGCGGTGATTGGAGGCGGGACTCCGCTGGACGATGCGGTTGCTTTCGCACAGTGGAATGCAGCGACCCGTTTAGTTGAACGCGGAGCACAAACGAAGCTTTGGAATGAAGCTGCACTTGGACTTATGAATCGGATTCAGCAGCGATTTCAAGGTGGTGATTCACCAGCTCCTGAGCAAATTACTGAGGCATTTTGGTTAGCGTGTCACGGCGGGCAGAAAAGGTCAGCAGAATATCTTTTTGCTCAAGAGGCTGATCTTAACTGGATTGGCTACGACAACCTGACCCCGCTAGAGGCAGTACAACGAAACCACGCGCATCATTCACTGATCGAGTGGCTGATAAATCAGGGAGCCAAAGGTGCGAATGAAGGTTGGTGAATTTAAGAGAATTAATGGTTCGGAAGATGCCTTCCGGACTTTTTTTACTATTTAATTAACGGTGAAATCACGCGGCATCAAGCCCAAATTATTATTTTCAAAGTAATTAAAAGCTTCTGGCAATATGCTATGATATTAGCAAAAATAAATTTAAGAGGGATGAAATGAATAAATGGGGTCAAATAATTTTAGTATTGATTTCTCTCGTATTTACGGCGTATCAAAAAATAGTTAATGGTGAACCCTTTTTCACAATGGACTTCTTTATCTTTACCCTTATCGCCTGGCTTGTGGGCTGGCAATACGATAAAGCCCGTTATTATGAAAAACAGGCACGTTCGAGTGAAGACAGCTATAAACAATTGCTGGATTCATTGCCGGAATCCATTCTGATCCACAGGGACTCTACTATTATTTACGTTAATCAAGCAGCGGTTTTAATGATGGGGGCTTCCACTGAGAAACAAATCCTCGGCAAATCAATTCTGGATTTTATTGATGCAGAGTATGAAGAACGGATAAGGGAACGAGTAAAACAGGCAAAAAAAGAGAAACGGCCGTTAAACAGTATCGAGCACAGATTAAAACGTCTGGACGGATCGAAGTTTTTCTTCGAGGTTTCTTCACTGTCCATTGCATTTGGTAACAAACCGGCTATCCTCTCCATCGGAAAAGATATCACGAGCAGAAAGCTTCAATCTGAACAGCTCATTCAAAAATCTGAAAAATTGGCCATGCTCGGTCAGCTCGCAGCAGGTATCGCCCATGAAATCCGGAATCCCCTTACTTCAATTAAAGGCTTTATCCACCTGCTACAGGCCAATAATCGAAAAGAGGAATACTTTGATATTGTTTTTTCAGAGCTTGATAGGATCAATGAAATCGTAGGCGAATTCCTTGTTCTCGCCAAACCAAGTGCAGCAACGTTTGTCGAACAAGATGTGAAGGTGTTGATCAAAGACGTTGTCACCTTAATCAATACACAGTCTATTTTAAATAATGTCCAGATTTTCGTTGAGTTCGAAAGTGATTTGCCAATGGTCAGCTGCGAAAAAAATCAAATTAAGCAGGTATTTCTGAACCTCCTTAAAAATTCAATTGAAGCCATGCCAAAAGGCGGAATCATCGATGTGAAGGTAAAGGAAAAAGAAGAAGATCAAATTTCAATCATCATTGTGGACCAAGGAGTCGGCATTCCTAAGGAGAGGCTTTCCACTCTTGGAGAACCCTTTTACACCACAAAGGAAAAGGGTACGGGTCTTGGACTCATGACCTGCTATAAAATTATTGAAAGCCATAAAGGCAAACTGAACATTCAAAGTGAAGTTAATGAGGGAACGACAATAGAAATCCTGCTGCCTGCGACTACTCAATCCTTGTTGAAAGTGTAGTAAGCTATACCGATTTAATCATATAAATCCTGGTCTGGATTTAAAATAAAGCTGGGATGTTTATAAAAAAGATGAAACGTTTAAAAAATGTCATGCTGCTTTGCCTCTTTGGATTATATCTAAGGAGGTTATTTTGTTAGATAAGGACTTACTTAATTAAGAAGCAGAGTGGAAGCAGAGGTTATAATAAAAATAATATATATTTGTGATTTTTTTCACTTAAACTAATGGCAAAAGATTGTGGAAAACTCAGTTCAAAATGAAATGCTTAATTTTGAAACTTAAGTATGTTTTTTCGTATTTAATATAAAGGGGTTTTAAAATGAGTAAGAAACATAATCCTCCTCGTAGATAAACAAGAAGTAGTATGGAATACATCACATTGGAAGATAACAAAACAACCATTACGGAAAACGCTTCGTTAATTATTAAATAGGGTGCGCGGAGAGATTGTTAGTAGGAAAATAAGATTAGGATTAGCGTGCTGGCGTGTTTCTTAGATAATGATCCCACAAAACATCTTGAAATTAAGTCTTATAGGAATCGGAGCGTTTCTCAAAGAGCGGAATCGCACCTGCTTATTTAAGTAACCGGGCATATTAATGGATGTACATTCGTAACGATAACAGATGAAACATTTTTAATTGAATACACCTATAATAGTAGAGTGTAATATGCTAAAAAATAATTTTAGGGTGGGGTTATATGCCGTTTTGTAGAAAATGTGATAATAAGTGGTCCTGGAAACAAACTTCCAAAAAGACTTTCACTTTAAACCCCGCAATGTCTTGTCCTTATTGTGGTGAAACGCAATATCAAACACAAAAGTCAAGAATGAAAAGTGCCTCCTTAAATTTTTTCATACTAATACCGCTTTTGATTAACATTTTCTTTGATGTTCCAGGCCTCATTTTATTAAGTTCATTTCCTATTGTATTCATTTTAATTATTTCCCTGCATCCATTTTTAACGGAACTAAGTAGTGAAGAAGAATATACCAACCTTTTTAAATAGCGGATGCAAAACTTCAATAAAAGTTCAAGAAGTTTAAATATAATATTGGTATCCAATATTATATTTCTTGAGTTTTACAGTATATCAATTGATTTATAAACCAATATAGAATCAATTAGAAATACCTCGTCTGGAGGATGCCCTCCAGACCTTTTTATGTCTTTTTTTAAACGCATAACTCCCACCCAAAATACAAAGATGCCGTCTCATGAAGCATCATCTGCGCATACACTGATTATGGCGGATTTATCCAGCGTTTCATTAGAAAAAGAATAGGGGGGATGAAGTTGTTTGGAAATGTGCTGGTTACAGGAGGAGCTGGTTTTTTAGGCTCTCAGCTTGTTCAGGCTTTACTGCCCTTATCAGATCATATTTATATTATTGATAATTTATCAACGGCCTCTAAAGAAGCGGTCCCGGCATCCAATAAAGTCACTTTTTATCAAAGCTGCATTACAGACGAAGAGGTCTTAGATGAAATTCTTCCAAAGGTGGAGTATATATTTCATTTTGCGTGCAAAAATCTTCTCTTGTCCGTTATCAATGTAGATGCTGATTTTCATACAAACGTGCTCGGCGGATTCACGCTGCTGCGTAAAGCAAAAGAGCTATGCCCTAACCTGAAGCGGTTTATCTACGCCTCAACTGCGTCTATCTACGGAAATGCCGATATTCTTCCTACTCCTGAGTCCTACTATAATATTGGACTGCCGTATTCAGCGAGCAAATTTACAACCGAACACTATTGTGATGTGTATTACACTCTGTATCAAATGCCTGTCACGACGCTGAGATTTTCAAACGTTTACGGTCCCGGGCAGCTTGTTTCTAATCCTTACTGCGGGGTGATTGCTAAATTTTTTGATTCAGTCCAAAACGGGCAGCCGCTTAAAATTTACGGAGACGGAAAACAAACAAGGGACTTTACTTATATAGAGGATGCGATTGAGGCCACATTGCTTGCGGCAACAACAGATGCGGCCATCGGGGAGAAATACAATGTGGGAACCAGTGAGGAAACGAGCATCGTCGAACTTGCCCAGGTCCTTAAACAAGTAACCGGTACGCAAACACTCGCTGATGAATATCATCCCAAGCGCGAAGTGGATGTCGTGCAAAGAAGATGCATGAACACAGCTAAAATTGAACAGGAACTGAACTGGAAAAACAAACATACGCTTTTTGAAGGGCTTGAGAAAACGAAAAGATGGCTGGAGGGAACGTGACAAAAACGACTCCTGCAGAAGAAGACGGCACGTTCATCGGTTCATGCAGAAAGCGTCCTTCTGAAGCGAAGTGAACCGGTAAAAGAGCGCGAGGCATCGTCCCCGGCGCTCTTTTATTTTTGTTGTGTGTAAATATCCTTAATTAATTTGCTGTTAACGGCTGCATCATGGTAAGTTTCAGCATATTTTCTGCTTTTTTGCCCGATATCCTTGAGCATATCCTGGTTTTTTAAAATGGTTTCAAGCACGTCTTTTATGGTATCCGGGTTGGCTGACAGAATAGGGAGCTCTTTAGGGTAGTGACGTTTCATTTCATCCGTGATCCAGCAGACCACCGGCTTTCCAAGAGCCATCGCCTCTACACTGAATAAGCCGTAGCTCCCCACATGAAGCTGATCAATAATCACATCCGCTTTTTTATAAATCTCTTTTGCCTCCTTGTGAGAGAGTCCCTGGACAAGCTTAAAGGTAAATGAATAGTCTGCTCTTAGTTTTTCGATTGCCTGGAGTATATATTTGGTTCCTTTAATAGAGGGAGAGGTTGGTGCATGAACAAGCAAGGGAAGTGGATTCTTTGGCAGACATGTGTCAGATGGGTAAGCCGTTAAGTCAATCATCGAGGGCACGATATGGACGTGTTCATAATAGTCTTTTACATAAGGGTATAATTCATAATCCGGAATCATGCAATGCTTGATGGATTTTGATAGGGTTGTAAGCTTTTTACTGATCTTATCTTCATTCTTGTCTTTTACCAGTGCATAAGGATTTGTGCGGAGAGCGGCTGAATGCATTCTCACATCACTTCCCCAGTGGTGCATGATCATCGGTTTTTTAGCAGCTGTTAAAATAGCGAGATCTGAATAATCGAATGTAAGGGTCGTGCCAAAGTGAAAATGAAATTGATCATAGCGGTTAGTAAACTCCACAGCGAGCTTTCGCAGAACTGAGTTTAGCGCAGGTGTGCTTCTTTTTTTAAGTAAATTGATCGTGTAGTCAGAGGAGTAGCCCAGATAGTAGGGGTAATAATTAATGGATTTCGCATTCACATTGTGCAAGGACAATCCTTTGGAGATGGCGTGCATTTGATTGGCGATTTCTATGGAGCCGTGAAGCACATTTAATTCGCTCTTATCGGGTTTAATATCCTTAAAAAATTGTGTAAGCAATGATTCATATACAGGATTCGAAGGGGATTCCACAGAACCTCTCCAAACCCAAAGCCATGACTGATCGGGGTTCCCTTTAACAGAAGAGAGAAGGGCATGAAGTAAGTATTTTTCAGGTACTTCATTTCCATTATGATCTATTTCGATTATATTTTCGTTTATCTTATTTACATTGTCTATTTTCAGCAGGCTCGCTAATTTTGCAATCAGTTTTTCCATGCGCACCTCCGCTTTTCATATTATATAAGCGTGCAACGATTGAATCCCTCTCCATTGAACATATTAATTGAAACGCAGATTATGAACACATTGCACAAATATGATACCCGTTGGAATTTTTAAAATATTTTGCCAGCATTGCGGAGTAACCCATTAAATAATTGACATGTATACCCGATACTATATAGTAGTATATAATCATCTATATAGTAAAATATACTTATTTTATTAGGTAAGTAAGACTATCCTATAAAATATTTACATAAGGCGGAAATGTAAATGAACCTAAAACCCAAACACTTTATTTATTTTATCGCACTATATATCCTTTTTTATTATTCACTTATTGTTTTTTTTCAAAGTAATCGTGAGGTTATGACGTTCTTTGGGAGTATTCTTCAAGTGATCGCACCTTTAGTTGCAGGAGCTATGATCTTCAAGCAGTTTCTTCTTTTAAAGGGTGATCGAATAAGGATCTATTGGCTGCTGGCTTCTATTGCTGCATTAAGCTACGGTTTTGGAACGTTCATTTTCAGATATAATTTAGTCGTATACGATCTTACCACCAGTACAATTTATTACGATATACTCTGGTATTTAAGCATCCTTTCATTTATTTCAGCACTCGTCTTTATCATGTCCCTAACCAAAAATACGGCAAAAACCATTCAGTACGCTTTCGATATCTTTATTGTCATGGTGGTGGCGACATCCATCAGCTGGCATTTTTTAATCGATCCATTGTTCAGCCTCAGCACTGGAGGGGCGGAGGTCTTCACCTTTATCAGCTATCTGGTCGGCATCCTCCTTATGTTATTTGCGATATTAAGCATCTATTATTCTCAGGATACGGTTTTCCCAAAAAAAGTTTTTGCCATTAACATACTGGGATTTACGGTGTTATTGCTTGCGAATATCTCTTTTCTTTACATCATGATCAACTATGGATATGCAGCAGATAATTTTAGTGACCCCCTTTGGCCTCTTTCTATGCTGCTTTTTGGGCTGGGGAGCCTGTACAACCAGAAATCTGATAAAAAAATGGTAGAAACTGATGAAAAGAGTATGGAGAGATCAGGTGAAAATTCGCTAACGATCAAATTAATTCTGCCTTATTTAAGCGTAGTGATTATTTTCGTATTTATGATTTTTCAAGGGGTATTGGAATTTAACAGTATTGTGATAGGCTCTATTATTTCAACATTACTAATTATTATCCGGCAAATTTTCACGTTAATACAAAATCGCGATTTCCTTATTCAATCTCAAAAGCTGAATAAGAAGCTTGAAATCATAGTAGCAGATCGGACAAAAGAGCTGCATGTTAAAAATCAGGAATTAGAAGAGTCTATGAGAGAAGTAGAATATATTGCGTATCATGACAGCCTGACTTCACTGCCCAACAGACGGTATTTTGAAGAAGCAGTTGAGAAAGCAATGAAAGAGTCACTGTCTTCTGATAATGGACTGGCAATTTTATTTATTGATTTGGATCGATTTAAATTTATTAATGACACATTAGGACATCACATAGGAGATTTATTATTAAAACATGTTGCCAGATCATTAAAAGAAATCGTTGGAGACCAGCATATCGTTTCTCGTCAGGGCGGGGATGAATTTATGATTCTATTATGCAGCACATCCAGGGAGGAAGCAGGACAGACAGCAGAAAAAATCGTGAAAGAGTTGGAAAACCCAATTTCGATCAATGGAAACGAACTGTTTATTACATCAAGTATCGGGATTACCCTCTACCCTCAGCATGGCAGCAATGCAGACACGTTAATAAAAAGAGCGGACACCTCAATGTACAGCGCCAAAGATCAGGGGAAAAACCGCTATCAATTTTTCAACGCCAGTATGGATGAACAAATACTGTTAAAAACCAATTTGGAAAATGGCTTAAGACGGGCGATTGAACTTGATGAACTAAGTGTGGCTTACCAGCCGAAAATGGAGCTCAGATCAAAAGGAATCATAGGAGCGGAGGCTCTATTAAGGTGGAAGCATAAAAAATATGGTTCTATTTCTCCTTCTACGTTTATTCCGCTGGCTGAAGAAACGGGACTCATTGTGAAGCTTGGGGACTGGATTTTAAACGAAGCCTGTTTACAGCTAAAGAAGTGGCATCTTGCAGGGATGAATCAGTTTTCTGTTTCCGTTAATGTGTCGACCATTCAATTTCTCCAGAAGGATTTTGTGGAAAAGGTAGAGAATGTACTCATACAAGCTGACCTCGAACCAAAATTTTTAGAGCTGGAAATAACAGAAAGCACCATGATGGATATTAAATTAGTTGTGGCGAAGCTGGAAAAATTAAGAAGTCTGGGAATCAATATTTCAGTAGATGACTTTGGTTCAGGTTATTCTTCTTTGAGCCACCTTAAAAATCTGCCGATCGATATATTAAAAATTGATAAAACATTCATTGATGATATTGAGAATAATAGGAGCAATGCAGCCATTGTCTCCACCATATTGAACTTAGCACGCAATCTTAGCCTGACCGTTATTGCTGAAGGCGTGGAGAATGAAAAACAGTATGAGATATTAAGTGAAAAAGGATGCGATCAAATACAGGGATATTTCTTGAGTAAACCTCTGCCGGCTGGAGAGATGGTCAAAATGATTGAGGCATCTTCCGAGACCTATACCAGGTAGTGAGATGCTAAGTACATGAACAGAGATCGGGAGTCCACAGTTCTACTCTTAAAGTATGAAGTTAATTGATGACAAGAAAGGAGTCATAAATGAAAAAGAGAAACCGGAAAAAAAGGCTCATCCTTTTAGGGGCATTCCTCTTATTTGCTGTGGCCGTGTGGTTGAATAATACGAGCCTGTTTTATTCTAACGATACGGATTTTAAGGTTCTTGCTCATAGAGGGCTGGCTCAAACCTTCGATGTATCCAAGGTGGAGTACGATACAAATACAGCTGAAGTCATTTATCCGCCAGAGCATCCTTATTTAGAAAATACTCTGCCTTCTATAAAAGCTGCTTTTGACCATGGAGCAGACATTGTGGAATTGGATATAAAGCTAACGAAAGATCGCCAATTAGCTGTTTTTCATGATTTCGATTTAGCTTATCGCACAAATGGGAAAGGCGAAGTCAGCGAGTATACAATGGAAGAATTGAAGGAACTGGATGTTGGGTATCGTTATACGGCTGATGAGGGGGAAAGCTACCCATTTCGCGGTAAAGGTGTCGGATTGATGCCCAGTTTGGACGAAGTGCTTGCAGCTTTTCCTGATCAATCGTTTCTGATTCACGACAAAGATGGCGAACTGGAAACCACGAAAGTACTTTGGGAGGGCTATTTAAGCAATCTATCTAAGGAGCAGTTGAATCGAATAACGGTTTATGGTGACGGAGCAGGGGAAGGATTTGATTACCTGCGATCGAAGCATGAAGAGATGAAACTGTTGACAAAGGACATGATGGTCAGTGCGCTAGTAATGTATGAAGTAGCGGGCTGGACAGGGTACATCCCAAAGGAATTGCATAATATGGAGCTGCATGTACCTTTGAAATATGCGAAGCTTCTATGGGGATGGCCTGCTAAATTTATTGACCGCATGGAATCGGTTAATACACGAGTCGTCATTGTAGAGGGAAATGGCAAATGGTCAGAGGGGTTTGATACGAAAGAAAGTCTGGAAAAAATCCCGGAAGGTTATCAGGGGTATATATGGACAAACCGGGTTGATATTATCACTAAATGATTTAAAGGGGCGGCCTAACGAGAAACAGTGAAGCATCACCTCATACAGCACCTCCTGTAAAAGACCTTTTTGGGCGAGCCGGATTCACATGCAAAAGTATTCGTTGAAGATAAATTCAAAATTTCAGTTGCAAATAGGAAGCCACGATGATTTCTCATCGTGGCTTCCTTTAGATTTACTGCTGCTTTAATTCCACATTGTCAATCACGATGTCATGCGTTCCGATTGGGGAACCGGCTTTCCCGAGAAGAAACTTCAAACTTACCGGTTCACTTGACGGTGTTTGTACGGTGAATTCATAGCGTGTGCTGTTTTCCTTAAGTTCAGTGGTTTCAGACAAGAATCGTGTGTATTCTGCGTTTTCAATCGTGACCTCTATGGACCGGTCGACGGTTGATTGAGCTTCAAACGAAAGAGTGTATTCTTTATTTGGCTCTAAAATAAGATTATCCTGGAAGAATTGAACACTCCATGGTTCCTGGCCTTCCTGGTCAATAAGGATATGCGCCTGGCTGTCTGTATGCTGAATGCTTGCTGAAGCATCAAAGTGAATATAGGATTGCCAAGGTTCTAATCCGTTTTCAAAATCTCCGTTTTCAAGAGGGAGCGGATTGATTGGGCCGCCCACTTTCTTAAGTGAAATTGTATCGAGCTCCACTTTAACCGGCTTTCCGCCTAAATGAAAGATCAGCTGAGAATCTAAGTCTGAGACTTCAGGCATTGTGAAACTCATTGCGCTTGCTGCCCAGTCTGTTGTAAGGGGAATTGACTGTTTGCTGTACGTCACATTCCCATCCTGACTGCGCAGTTCGACTTTAATTTCCCGGGGAATGTCTGCTTTTGCATCAAATATTAGTTCGTATTCCTGTTCACCTTGAAGCTGGATCCCTTTTTGAACGAGTTGAACATCTTCTGCATGAGCTGTTTCCTTGAGTACCTGAGCGTTTAATACTCGGGAATCAGGATCTACTTCAATGGAAGAAGCTTCTTTTGAGTCGATGCTATTCCAGAATAACAGACGGTCCGGAAAGCCTTGATCAAAGGTTCCGTTATATACGAGGTTGCCGTCTGGCAGAGCCGGTTTTGACGCATCTGCATCCATTTCAGAAGGAGTGGTTTCTTCTATTCTTACATTTCCTATCCATACAGGAAGAGTTGACAGTCCGAGGTTAAATTCTAACCTGGCGGCAATATCCGTTTCTTCTGTCATTTGGAACACCATTTCATACGTTTCCACCTGATCAGTCAGTTTAAATGATTGGCTGTTTGAATAAGTGGCATAGTCTCTGTCTGCATCGCCGCTGACTTTTACATTAATGTCCCGGGTGTTTGTTGTTTTCGCATCAAACGTGACCTTATAATAACGGCCTTTTCCAATCGTGGCATCCTGAACAAGCTGAACAGCATAGGGCTGATTACCTCCGTTTTGGATATCCACTTTTGCAAAGGAGTGGTCCTCAAGTGAGTCGATTGTTACTGCGGCTTGCCCCCCAAAGTCCGGCAGTGTGAGGAAGTACCAGTAATCCGTGTTTGGAACGCCTTCAATTCCCTCTACGCCGTCCCATTCCTCATCAAAGTTGTTGTTATAAATCAGGTTGCCATCTTCAAGCGGCAATTTTGCGTCCTCCGGCAGCGGCTCGGCTTCGACTACTGGAAGTTCAGGAGTTTGGTAGGGGCGTCCTGTCAGATCATACACCCGCACATATTCCACATTCATCGATTGAGGGAACATCGTGTCTTCCGTCGGATCCCCATCAAAGTTTCCGCCAATGGCAAGATTCAGAAGCATGTGAAACGGCTGATCAAATGGTGCAGGGTACGTATGGTTTGCTGAAGCATTCGTTTCTTTGCTGTACCAGTTGTCCTGGGTTTGCGTAAGTACGCCATCTACATACCAGCGGATTTCTCCCGGTTCCCATTCAACCGAATATACATGTTCATCGGCAATCGTGGATCCATTTTCAAACGTATATTCAGCGCCGGTGTATTTATTGTTAGGCCATGTTTCACCATAATGAATCGTTCCAATGGCTTCATGAGGACGGCTGCCTTTTGCTTCTAAGATGTCAATTTCTCCAGAAGCGGCCCAGCCTCCATACAGGTCATCTTCAGGAAGCATCCAAAAAGCCGGCCAGTAGCCTTTTCCTGTTGGTAGAGAAGCCTTCATTTCAAATTTTCCATAGGTCTTAGAGAAAAGCCCCTTAGTTCTTAACCGGGCAGAGGTATAGGAAAACCCTTCATATTCCTCTTCCTTTGCTGTGATGACCAATTGGCCATCTTCTGTTTTGGCGTTTTCAGGGCGGTCGGTGTAGTATTGCTTTTCGTTATTGCCCCAGCCTGAAATAAATTCACCGTTGGCATCAGTAAAGCCGTTGCCTGTTTCAAATCCCCATTTGGAGCGGTCAATTTCTTCTTTATTAAATTCATCATTCCACACAAGGGACCATGGCGTGACAAATGTGTCTGGATCGTCTGTTTCCTCACCATTCACTTCAATAGGGCTTTCTAATACGGCTTTTTGAATCAAGCCATCACCCGTAATAGCTGAATGACGGGCTTTTGAAGTGACCTCAAGCTCTTTCACTACTCCTTCATCCGTGAGGGCAATGTGTGAAAGCGTATTCAAAATTAGTCGTTCTGAAATGCCGTGTAGTTCCAATTGACTTTTCTTATTTTTATTTCCGTCAGAGGCAGTCGTGATGGTATTAAAATCTCCATACAATGTTACTTTTCCTTCTTTAGAGGAGGCAGGGTGGATAGTGACGTTGTGAAATCCTTTACTCGTAATCTCACTTTCTTTTAATGTAGCATTTGCATCAATGAACGTCTCATGAACAACTGATTTCCCGCTAACTGTCATAATTGGAGAGTGGGAGGGGGTTTTTACTATCAGGGTTCGCAAGGTTGTATCAGATAATTCAAGTGTGTCTGGGGCTTTTCCCCTTATGTAGGTCTTTCCAAGAACCCTCACGTTCTCTAATATAATATTTTTTCCGGCAGCAGGGGTGATAATCAGGTCTCCCAGGATCGTTTGATTTTTCAGTGTAGATTGCTTAAGATTAGTGGTTTTTGAAATGTTATGGCCTTTTGGCTTTGCCTCACTAATCTCCGTGTCATTTGGTACAAAAGGCAGCACGAGAAGAAATACGAGCAGAATGGACACCATTTTTTTGTACATTTAAACGCCTCCTTTTAATAATGTCTTACGTGGGACATTTGATTATAACTATAAAAGCATCTTCACGTTTTGACAACATTTTTTTACAATAATAAATGCGTTATATGTAAAATTCTTTGCTGCATGAAACGATCAGTATGCTTTATAGGAGTCATTTTAATGGCGCACAAGAATTTCGCTCGATCAAAGCTGCATGAAAAGAGGGAGGTTTGATCATCGGCTCATCTTCTATTTGCTGAACGAGCTGTTCAACTAAAGAAGCGGCCATTTCAACTCTTGGTACATTCATCGTCGTTAAAGCAGGTGTTGTGTATTGAGTTAGGAGGACATTATCAAATCCAATGAGGGAAACGTCATCCGGCACACTGAGACCGGCTTCATTTAAAGCCTTCAATGCCCCAAAGGCAATTAAATCGTTGGAGCAGACAATCGCTGTCGGCAGGGCTTTTTGACTTATCCAATGATGGACGGCTTCATAGCCTGCCTGCTCGACGAACCGGCCTTTGAAAATTTTTTGTTCCGGGATGTCAGCTTCTTTTAATGCTTCCAAGTAGCCATTCAGGCGTTCATTGGCAGCTGGATTTTCTTCCTCACCCGTAATAATGGCTATGTCCTTATGGCCGAGTTCAATCAGGTAGTTGGTCGCAGTCTTCGCTCCTTCTTCGTTGCACAACAGCGGGATGGGAACGACGGGGTGACGCTCGCTCACATTATTTTGGTCAAATAGACCGACGATAAATCCGGCAGAAATGATTGAATCCACAATCGATTGAACATTTGTCCAGCTGATAATCATGCCGGCATCGATGCTTTTTTCCCTGTACAGCTTCAAAATTGGTGCGGGGTCTGTCACATCTGTGGTCGTCACAAGCACGTTGTAGCCTCTTTCTGATGAAGACCTGATCATCGAGCCGATGACGACACTGTAAAAAAGATCATCCGAATAAATATCATGCTTCGCCGGATCCTGTATGATAAAAAGCCCGATGGTACGGGTTTTTTTCTTTACCAGCCGTCTTGCTGACACATTTGGATGGTATTGATGCTCATTCATGATTTTAAGAATGCGGTCGCGCGTCTCCGGTTTAACCTGAGGAGATTGGTTTAACACACGCTGCACCGTCTTTCTTGATACTCCTGCAAGGTTTGCAATATCAAAAATGTCCATAGGATCCTCCTGAAATGTTCATCTTTCGTTATGTTTAAGTATACCGGATGATAGAATGATTTTATATGCGAGTGATTTTGGATTGGAAATGGCGTGTAAATAAATTTCCGTCGATAGATAAGGAGACTGGAATATAAACGGTATAAAAAACTTTAAGCTGATTCAAAAAAGTCCCTTTTATTTCTCATGGTGTTTTTGGTTATCAGTGATGTACTGACACAAAATCAGTTGGCCGAAGTTTGAATCTTGGTACCATTACAGATGTGTCTTTAGTTCATGCAGAGAGCTTGAAACTCACAGAGGCCGTTCTGGTGGAGCTTATGCCTGAAGAGCCGCTTCTAGGGTTTGGCGCTTGGGGGCCAGACGATACCCCAGCGTTACTACTGCCCGAGAATTGGGAGGAACGTATTGATGCTGTTCACGCAAAAATAAAGCCAAAAGAAGAATGGAACCTTGTGTTTGCTTTAACTTCTTCTTCACCGGACACGGGTTCTGCCGATTCCATTAAGAAAGAATACAAAGATACTGAATGAAAAAGCTTTGAACAGGAAACACGGATCCGCTATTTTATTACGTCCGGAACATGTGAGGAAGTGTTGAAGGAGAACTCTGTCTAAAGAAAAAGACCGTTCCCTGCTGGAAACGGTATTGAATCTATGTAGGATTTGGTGAAAAGGCTAATGAATGGATTTAACCTCATAAAACCTGTCGGATCTTCTTCATTAAATTCCCGGATTAAATGACAGGGATATGTGGTAATGCAATAGAAAACGGCACATACGGTGTAACTGTTTGATGAAAATCCGGTTTATTCTTACTATATATAATATGACGATATGCAGAAAGGATGGTTGGTTGATAAGCATAAAGAGAACAATCCTCATAGCTTCACTTGTGTTATTTATTGTTGCCATCGTTGGCATGAATATTGGTTTTTTCCTTCCTTTATTCTTCCTGGCATTAATCGGAGGTACTACAGGCATCATTTCTATAAAGGAAGAGTCAAAGGCTGAGGGGTATCTGATGGCAAGTCTAAGTGGTGTATTGCTGGCAGTATCCGTTTTGGGTATGATTATTTAATTTAAAATGAGGATCATCCTAAGCAGACTCTCGTTTACAGCTGTATAACGTATAACAGTTTCAAAGGAATTTGAATCTAATATAATTCCTTTTCCATCTTTTTTTCATTTCATCAGTTATTCAAGCAACTGATTGATATATTCATCAGAATGGCGTCTGGATCAGTATAAGTGAAAGTTTGTTTTATTGGATGAGCTAAGAAAACTTTACCAGAAATAAAAAGAGATAGGTTGGTTCTCGAAATGACAGCAAAAAAGAAATCACAGGAATGGACTGAAGCCAAAAAACGATGCCGCTTGAATGAAAATGAGCTAAAGATGGCTAAAGAGCTGGGCATGACCCCAAAAAGTTTGATAAAAAACATCCCTGCTCCTAATCAAAAATAGAAGGCACCCGTTAATGTCTGGATTCGTGAGCTTTATGAGAATAAATTTGGAGAGGTATTGTTACAAGATAAAGAGCAAAGGAACACTGCCTCCAAACATAAAATAAGTGACGAGGATTTGCCTTTTTAACGATTGAGGAGAGGGGTTAAACAGGTGTTGAAAGGATAGGACGTTAAGGGAATGATTACCCAAAAACGCCTATCCTATTTCTTATTCTCTTTCTTGTTTAAGATCGATCTTAATTCTTTAATCTCATCTTCTGACAGGTCTTCATCCTCAATAAACTGAACGAGCATGGACTTTAATGTCCCGTCATAAAACCGTTTTAAAAAGGATTTTGTTTTGGCACGCTGGCACTCATCTTGAGAATACAGCGGGTAGAATGTAAAAACTCTAAGGTCCTTATGGACGCCAACAACCTCTTTTTTCGTAAGGCGGTCCAATAGGGTGCGTACGGTTTTGGGACTCCAGCCTGTTTGTTCCTGCAGTGAAGAGATAATCTCGTTTGCTGTTTGGGGAGAGTTTGCCCAAAGCACCTTCAGGACTTCCCATTCCGACTCTGAAATAGGGGGTATTTGATTGGTCACATGAATCCCTTCCTTTTCTTCTTACTTTAAGCCTTTTTTTCGCAAAATGTTGTTTGTTATGTCAACGGCTTTACTGCCGCTGGCATGGCGGTTATTTTCAATATTGGTGGCAAAAAAGTAGGTGCTTTGTTCCGTTTCTGCATAGCCAATGAACCAGCCATTCACGTTTTGACCGTTGACCGTTCCTGTACCGGTCTTGCCATAAAGTGTAACCCCGTCCCGTGTCTCCAGTCTGATTGCATCTTTAATGAATTGAACGTTTTCACGATCGAAGCCAAATTCGTTTGTATAGAAGTCCTTAAGAATCTGGACCTGTTCAATGGGTGAAATCCTGAGGGAAGACTCAAGCCAAAAGCCTTCAATTCCGCCCGATACATTCTGATTCCCGTACTGAATGTGATTTAGGTAGGATTGTATGTTCTTCATTTTCGTCTTTTTATCGAGCTGCTGGAAATACCAGGTCACAGAATTTTCCATTGCAGTATAGATCGTTTGATTGCGATTCCAGCTTTCATAGGGATAGGGGTTTCCATTCCACTGCATAAAGCTGTCATCACGTGTGGTCACACCTGCCTCCAGTGCAAATAATGCACTGTAAATTTTATACGTGGAGTTCGGCGAAACGCGTAACGTGCTTCGGTCTTCATTATAGATGGTGTATTTCTCTTCGTGTAAATCATACAGAACAAAGCTGCCTTCGTGTTCACCGAAAAATGCACTTAAATCCTCATAGTCTGTCCGGCTGTTGTCAAAATCAATCCGATCCTCACCCCAAGGGATCGCAGAAACGGCTGGGGCCTGACTTACGACTGTCCCGGCAAGAAGAAGAAAAACCAGAATGCTTTTTAGTTTATCCCACTTAGTTTCGGTTTTAAAGTCAGCAATCCGTTCAATCCGCTTTTTTACCTGTTTTTTGGGGCTGGCCAGCTGGTTCCCCATTGAGAAGTGGGCAGACAGAAAGGATTTATCGGCAAATTTAATAATGGTGTTTCCGTAAGCTATGCGCTGATTATGATCTAATTTTTTCAGGACAGCATGGTCACAAGCGATTTCCCTATCCATTCTCATTTCCCTGAAGGCCATCCAGATTAGCGGGTTAAACCAGTACAACAGTTGAAAAAGGATAATCAAATAATTTGTTGCAATATCTTTATATTTATAATGCTGTAATTCATGAAGCAAAATATGTTTTATTTCGTCCAAGTTCAGCGATGCTTCAGCGTCCTGCGGCAGGATGATATAGGTTTTAACGAGCCCAAACGTTAATGGGGAGCTGATCAGATTTGATTGCGCCAACACCAGAGGCTTTTTTACAGCGACCATTTGCTTGCATTGTTCAAATAATGATAAAACCCCGGGGTTTGTCACTGGCATTAAAGACTTTTTTATTTGTTGCTGCTTTGTCCAGGCATGGATGACAAAAGCACCCATCATGAACACACCTGAAATCCATATGATGGTAAACACCTGATTTGAAAAGGTCAAGTCCGTTCGATTAACGGAGAGGGAGAAGTCTTGCATCCATTTTCCGCTTTCCAATCCAATGTTTTCGGCGGGAGTGCCTGCAGAGAGCAAACTCCTTCCTGGATTCTCATTCTCCATAAACGGACTGCCAGAGTTCAATAATTGCGCAGGCAGATAAGGAAGCAGTAAAGCGAGTAGAAACACGAACCAGAGGTTGTACGTCCATGTCGGTGTCAATTGGCTTTTAAGCAGTTTTCTCATCAGCAGGACAAGGAGCACCATGACAGAAGAGAAAAACAAACTGACTGCCAAGTGGAGGGTAGACATATGTACAACCCCTTTCTATAAAAGTATCTATTAAAAGCTTTAAACTCGCGCTCTGTTTAGTATGAATCTACCACAAAGAAAGTTTATGAACACATAGATTTAATAAAAAAAGCTAAATAGAGTTTGGGATTGGGCTTTTATTTAAACGTGTCGAGCGTAATTTTGGCAGCCTCCGCGATAAGTGCATCGTCATACTCCGCATCCTCTTTATCCTTCTTCGACATGGTGGCGATGAGGATTGGTTTTCTGTCAGGAGGTCTTACAACGGCAATATCATTTCTTGTTCCATAGCTGGCTGCCCCGCTTTTATCATCAACGATCCATCCTTCAGGTGCTCCGGCCCGTATTAAAGCATCTCCTGTGGCATTTCCGCTCATCCAGTCATTTAACCATTCCCGCTTATCCTCTGGCAGATATTCTTCAATTGCGACTTTCTTCAGGTTCTCGGCCATGGCTTTTGGCGTGCTCGTATCCCGGTCCTGTCCGGGTGCATACTCATTTAATTCCGTTTCAAACCGTTCGCTCACCGTTGTGTCGTCTCCAAGCTTACGAAGTTCCGCCTCAAATTTTTCAGGGCCGCCAATTGCTTCAAGCATAAGGTTCGCCGCGGTGTTGTCACTTTTTCGGATGGCTGCTTCACTTATTTCAAGCAGCGTCATGCCCTTATCTACATGTTTTTCTGTAACGGGAGAATAAGTAACCAAATCTTCCTTCGTATATGTAACGTTTTTTTCAAGAGCTTTTTCATCATGCTGCTTTAGCAGAATAGCAGCTGCCAATACTTTAAAGGTGGATGCGTAGGCAAAACGTTCATCTGATCGATATTCCACGGTTTGATTTGTCTCAGTATCCAGTGCATACACACCGATTTGTGCGCCAGATTCATTTTCAAGCTGTTCAAATTTTTCCTTTAGTTGAATCGCTTGATCCTTATCAGTTTCCTTTTTTGCTGATGTTTTGCTGTCTGCATTCACACAACCGGACAGCGGTGCCAGGAAAAACAGCAGGGATAGCGCCAGCATAGGAATTCGATTATTAGTTGAGAATCTTTTTCTCACATCATTACCTTCTTTCCGATAGATTTAACGTAATAGACTACGTTTGTAATCTAATATTACAACTGTAGTCTATAAGAGGTCAAGTACCATACTCAGAAAGATATACATTTTCTCCAGCCCCTTTTAATGTTATCTTTTAAATAACATAAATGACCCGGATCTAGAGGAGGAATTGCCATTGAATACTGCAGCAAATCAATTAACTGCTGATGAAATTAAAGTCATATTGAGAGCGGCGGACGAGATCATTCTTCAGGGGGGAAGAACCCTTCTTGCAAAAATATTAAAGGGTTCAAAAGAGAAAAAAGTGATGGAACTGAAGCTCGATCAGTGTCCTGTTTACGGATTCTATAAGACTTGGAAAATCGATGATATTTTGCTTAAAATCGATTGGATGATCGATCATGAGTTTCTTGAAATCAGGTACGATAGAAAGCTGCCCTTAGTTGTTTTTTCCCCTAGAGGCTGGCAGATTCATATGGACCAGTACACAGACGAGCTGCTGGAGGAATGGCGGAAATGGATCAGGGACGGATATCAAAATCCGGATATGAGTTATTTAAAGGACCGAAACAGGGAAATGATTTTACTGCTGATTGAAAAGATAAAAGAGTCTCGAGAGAAAGCTTTCATTCCTTATTTGGAACTATGGGAAAAAATTGATTATAAAAAAATGAAGCAGGAAATTCGCATAGCGATTGAAGCTATTAATCATAACGAACCAATCGATCCCTCAGTCGTTAAGGCAAGAGAGGAAGCTATCAATGAAGCGCTCGAGGTGGAAGATCCAGTTGACCTTAAGATTAAGTGCATGGGATGTCTGAAGCGGTTTACATTCTCAGTGGGAGAGCAGCAGTTCTTTAAGCAGAAAGGATTGTCGTTTCCGAATAGGTGCAAGAAGTGCCGAAAGAATCCGATATGGAGGTAAACGGTTTGATTCTCAATTATTAAACATAAATAACAGTTCTATTATAAAAATGAGGAGAGGGGAGATTGAATTGAAAAAGGTATTATTCACCTCACTTGTCTCTATGATCTTCATAGCAGGATGTTCTGAAAACGAACCACAGGATTCTTCGAACGGAATGAACGATTCACAAACGAACGAAGCATCATCCGATTTGGAAGTGGTCGCTGAAAATTTGGAGGCTCCATGGTCCATTGAGAAGCTGGATGATGTCTTTTATGTAACGGAAAGAGAAGGAAGCATCGTGAAAATAGAAGAAGGACAGACCGAACGGCAGCGTGTAGACCTGGAAGAAGAAGTATCCACAGCCTCGGAGGCAGGGCTGCTTGGGTTCGTTCTGGCACCTGACTTTGCTGAATCAAATCTTGCCTATGCCTATTATACGTATGAAAAAGGGGCTGACCAGTTTAACCGGATTGTGCTGCTGCAGTTAAACGGAGATGAATGGTTGGAAGAGGAAGTTCTTCTTGATGAAATTCCGAGCGGAACATACCATCATGGAGGAAGGCTTAAAATGGGAGAGGATGATAAGCTGTACGCGACAACAGGAGATGCTTCTGTCGGTGAGATTGCACAGGATGTCGATTCTCTTGGCGGGAAAATTTTAAGATTAAACCTCGACGGATCGATCCCGGAGGACAATCCAATCTCTGATTCCTATGTCTACAGCTATGGCCACCGAAATCCTCAGGGCATTGCCTGGTCAGAGGATGGAACAATGTATGCTAGTGAGCATGGAAACAATGCAAATGATGAAATCAACCTAATTGAACCTGGTCAGAATTATGGCTGGCCTGTGATTGAAGGGGATGAAGAACAGGATGGAATGGTCTCACCGCTTTTTACTTCCGGAGATGAATCCACCTGGGCGCCATCTGGAGCTGCTTATTACGAGGGGAAATTATACGTTGCCGCTTTAAGAGGAACTGCCGTGCTGGAATTTGACCTTGAAACAAATGAACAAAGGGATTTCGTATCGGATCTTGGCAGAATTCGGGATGTGTTCATTGAAGGGGATTCCCTTTATTTTATCAGCAACAACACAGATGGGCGAGGAAATCCGCAAGATCAGGATGACATGCTTTATGAAATTCCGCTTTCTTAATCTAATGACTGGAATGATTGGAAGCAAGTATGAAATCAAATAGCCCTTGGCTCTAGTGTGAATATCTAAAGGGAGGCTGATACAAAGATGTTCCAGCCTCTCACTCTGGTTCCCGAAACCGGAACTGATATTCATAGAATTGCGTCCGTTGTTCTGTCTCAAACGTGGAGCTGTTCCAAATACTGGTTTTATCCGATGTCTCCTCCGTCTCCACCATTCTCAGTTCTTCTGCGCCAAGAGTCATAATCTTTGAATCTACTACTTTTAGTTCATTTTGATTAAAGTCTAGTGCACGGATGCGCACCTGCACCTCTTTTTCTTCATCCAGATTGTTTTTAACAAAGAAAACATTTTGATATTCCTCGCTTACACAACCCGAGGTTCTGCGCCTGATGCAGTTTTGTTCAGAGCTTAAAAAAAGAACGGACACTTCTGTATCTTCTTCCGTTTCTGACAGCTCCTGCATCGCAGCTTCAACTTTGACTACATAGGAGCTCTTTTGTCCAAAAGGGAATACCCAGGAACCGAAGAAAAGGACGGTCAGGCAAAAAACCGCTGTAAAGATCCACATAACTTTCGGATTGTGAAACGACTTAGGCGCGTTTTTATAAACAATGCCTGCCAAAATATTGACTATGATAAAAACAACTAAAAACGCCCCGGTAACAATTAGGGTAACCATGCTTTCAAAGAGGTTGGGAAAGAAATTAAGATGGTACATTTGATAATAATAAAAATTAATTGCTAAACTAATTCCCGAAATGATGAGGAAAGTGATGGCTGGCTTCTTCCACTCCATCTTCTCGCGCTTTCCATTTTTTACATCGATGCCAGACCAGGCCATCCAGATGTAAGGAATCACAAAGACGATGATGACTGCTGCAATAATAACCATGGTATTTCTCCTTCCTAGGCATACTTAAATCAATTACTATGACTGAAGACACTGCCTGACAGCGAATAAATAAGCATATTTATCCAGTCTTCAAAAGACTTTATACCTCATTGTGGAAGATGGTAAACCGAATAGTGGAAGATTGTGAAAATAATGCTTTTCTTTAGCGCTTGATTATGTACAATTTGAAAAAAGCCGGAACAGATTTGTCCCAGCCGCTTAGTATCGTGGTTAATACCATGTTTTGGTTAGCGATCCTACTCTATGTTCTTTACCACCACTTCACCATTTTCATCTAACAGAGGTGTAAGAGAAATCCCCTGCGGCGTCCAGGCATGCATATAGTTTACGCCGGTTTCAGTATCAACCAAAAGCATAATTAACCCATATTGATAATGCTGAACTGAAATTTCCTCAAATCTTTTTTCTTTTTTACTACCAAACATTCGTCCTCACTCCTATTCTTTTTATTAGCCGTTATCCAGCCCATTTTTCTTATAGATATATATAAAGATTACCAAGGCAGCTGCAAGCCAGACGAAAAGAACACTGGCATCGGTCAGGTTCCACTCGTATCCGTTCCCTGCGGCCAGTGAATCAGACAGATTGGATAGGACGCCGCCGTAGGAATAATCTAAAAATCGTGCAAGGTTTTCGTCAAATGCCTTCAGGACAGGGGTCGATGTAAGCATTAGTAGAATTGGCGTACTCATCAGTGAGGCCTGCGCCTGGTTTTTCGCATATACACCAATAATGTAGCCAATCAAAATACTGATTAAGCTGCACAAAGTTGTTATAGCGAGATAAGTAGGGACAGGTATATCCGCAAAAGACACTCCGCTCGCCGGTATTAACAAAAGATTGGTCAGGACTAAGATGAACAATATTGGAATCATGCTGCCAATAAAATATTCTGCGCCTTTAACAGACGAGGTCATAAGCACTCTCAATGTATGCTTTTCTTTTTCTTCCGCTATAGGAGAGCTGCTCATCGTGATGCCGGCAATGGCAATATTGAAGATCAGTCCAAAGCTCAATAAAAAACCACTTGTGGAAAACGGTGCGCCCGCATCGCCGGCATCTACGTCAGGTATCAGATTCCCCATAGCGATTACAAACACGATGGAAAAGATCGGGGGAAACAGAACACTCAAATTGCTCAGCATTAAACGAAGCTTCAATTGAAGAACGGCATTTATTTTTCTATAGGATAGACTCATATTAATTCCCTCCCGGTCACTTCTAAAAATACTTTTTCTAAATTGGGCTCACATGAATGGATGGTTAAAAGCTCGTCAGCAGTCAGCCATTCATTAATTTTCTGAATGGAATCGTACGTGTGAGGCAGCAGCACTTCTTTTTCATTCTTCAATAGAATCCGATACCGTTTATCCTGGTTATATTTAAGCGTTAACGCTTTAGGTGAATCATGCTCGACAATTAACCCATCATTCAATAGCGCTACACGATCGCAAAGCTTTGTTGCTTCTTCCATATTATGAGTAGTGAGAAAAATCGCCGTTCCATTTTCTTTTAATTCCACCAGCAGTGCGTGGATGGCCTCCATTGTAACTGGGTCAAGACCGCTCGTTGGTTCATCTAAGAAAAGAACCTTTGGCTGATGGAGCATGGCTCTCGATAGAATCAAACGCTGCTTCATGCCCTTGGATAAATTTTTGGCGATTTTGTTCCTATGCTCAAATAACCCCACTCTTTTCAGCAGAACCTCAATCCGACTGGTCTCCACATTCGACAGCCTGGCGAAGGCGGTTAAATTATGATAGACCGTCAGCCTGTCATATAATCCGCTGTTATCCGTCACAATTCCAATTTGCTCGTAAATACTTTCATTAATCTGTTCCACTGCCTGATCCAATACAAAAGCATGACCTGATGATTGAGCAAGCTGCCCGGTCAGAATTTTAATAGTGGTGGTTTTACCTGACCCTGAAGGACCTAAGAATCCAAAAATTTCTCCTTCATGAACAGAAAAAGAAATCTCTTTTAAGGCCACTTGATCCTTAAATTTTTTAGATAAACGTTCAACCTGGATCACTCTTTTTCCCATTTTTGTCTCTCCTTTTTTCGCTGCATAATGGAGTAAGAATGTTTCTTGGCTGCTTCTCCATCTGCTAAAAACTTTATAGGAAAGGGACGGAAAAGTCGTAAAACCAAACTGAATCGTCATGCTCAAACCGTCAATTGTAGCAAAAAGAGGCTGAAATTAACCCATTTCACCCTCAACTGTACCCTAAAATTCAATTAATGCTCTCATTGCTTCCAAACGATTTCTGGAAATCGGCAAGTTTACCTTATTGCTGCCCCGAAGAATTAATGTATAAGAATTTTTCGAGTAGCTCACTAATTCGGACACCCGCTGTAAATTCACTAAGTAGGATCTGTGGCATCTGAAGAATCCGAATCGGGTAAGCTTTTCTTCCAATTCATTCATTGTCAAAGCTGTAGGGAAATATTCTTCACCAATACGGATCGTGCTTACGCTGTTGACACTTTCAATAAAATCAATTTCGTCCGGGCTGAAGAAGATGGTTTTATCAGCCATCTTACTGGATACTTTATATACGCTCGACGGTTTACTATCTGTATCGTTTAGTTCTGAAGACTCGGTTTTGCTTTCATTGATAAGATCTGTTTTTTCTAAACCGGTATTCCGGTTGTATCGATAAATCTCGTTACTCACTAATACGAGCTCTTCAAGAAAATGAGAGGTAAATAAAATGGCGACATTTTGAGACTGCAGGTATTCCAGTGCTTTTTTATATAGCTCGATGCCCTCAACAGTAGAATGGCTTAAGGGACTTTGAATCAATAAAAGCTTTGGGGAAAATAAGGACATTCGAAATAAACTGACCCTTTTCTTTTGATCAAATGATAAATGCTTGATCTTTGTATCCCACACATCGGATAACGAAAAAATGGCACTAAATTCCTTCAAAGGATGTTTAAAGTAAGCAATTTTCTTGAAAATGTCCAAGTAGCTGAAAACAGACAAATTGTCATATAAACCATCCTCCGTAAATTCCATCAGGATCCCGTTTGTTTCACTGTTAATTTGTCCGCTCGAAGGAGTCAATTCGCCAGTGAGCAGTTTGAAGAAAACGAAGCTTTCTTCGTTGGTCATCTTAATGCCAATTTGAGATTGTTCTTCTATCATTAAATTGATGTTTTTTAAAACGGTGGTATTGTCTTCTTGCTTCATAACATTCTCTAACGTAACTAAGGGCACCGTAAACACTCGCTTTCGTTGTGATATGGAGTTGTTCATGTCATACATTATGGTTGTATAGGTCTTAAAAGAAAAGGGCTACGCTTTGATTTGTGTTGTAGGAATTCGTCAGTTGTTTACAATACAACCATATGGAATGATAGTACCGCCGTAGATCCGGCGATAGATTTAATATGAATTGCAGCTTACTTCATTGTCTAATAGTAAAGTAAAATGAAAAGTATGAATAGGAGAAGTGATTCTCCTATCCAGGGTAAAAGGTCTTCCGACAGAAAAAGATCATGAAATACATTCTTAAATGCGAGGTTGAGTAAATTGGATAATAAGGTTCATATTCTTGTTGTGGAAGATGATGCAGATATTAATCGACTGCTTTGTGATATCGCAGCTAAAGGCGGTTATTTTCCTAAGCCCGCTTTTTCAGGCACTGAAGCGATGGTCTATCTGGACAACCAGGATTGGGATATGGTGTTGCTTGATTTAATGCTCCCTGGTTTGACAGGCGAAGAACTTTTAGAAAAAGTGACAAAGCAGAGTGATGCTCCAGTCATTATTATTTCTGCAAAGCTTGAAACACGATCAAAAGTTAATGCTTTAAGGTGCGGGGCTGATGACTATATTACAAAACCTTTTGATATCGAAGAGGTGTCTGCAAGGATCGATTCTTGTCTCAGAAGACGAGGCAGATCCAACACGACTGTTTCAAAACTTGAACATAAAGATATCGTGATGAATAAGGAGGCTAAGAGTGTAGAAGTGAGTGGAATAGAAATTAAATTAACAGCCCGGGAATATGATATCCTGCATTTGATGATGTCCTCGCCAAATAAGGTTTTTTCTAAGGCTAATTTATTTGAAAGTGTCTGGCACGAAACCTTTCATGGTGACGATAATATCATTAATGTTCATTTAAGTAATATTAGAAGTAAATTATCCAGGGCTAATCAGCAGGAAGAATATATTGAAACCGTCTGGGGGATGGGCTACAAGCTGAAAACTTAAGGGTTTCTTAAGCATTTACTTAAGAGTTTTTTAAGGTTCCCTGCTTATTGTTACATTATCTTGCTTAAGGAGGGAATCGCAATGGATGAATATGTATTACGAACGAACGGGCTGTCAAAAAAATATCAACATACTATGGCGCTCGACAAAGTGAGTCTGCGTATAAAAAAGGGCTCTATCTATGGATTTATAGGACAAAATGGCGCCGGGAAATCAACATTGATTCGTGTAATAACTGGTCTTGCTTCTCCATCCCAAGGATCGTATGAATTATTTGGAAAAGTTCATGAAGGAGAAATCATTGAAGCAAGAAAAAGGATTGGCACCATCATTGAAGGTCCTGCTTTATATCCGCAAATGACGGCTGTTGAAAATCTCGAAGCCCATCGTTTGTTAAAAGGAATACCAGGGAAAGAGTGTATTGAAAAAACACTTAAAATGGTGGGTTTGCAGAATACAGGAAAAAAGAAAGCGAAGAATTTTTCTTTAGGAATGAAGCAGCGTCTCGGACTTGCCATAGCCTTATTAGGGGATCCTGAATTTCTGATTCTTGATGAGCCAATCAATGGGCTGGATCCAATGGGTGTGGTTGAAATACGGGAATTACTAAAGAAGCTGAACCGGGAATATGAAATCACGATCTTGATTTCAAGCCATATTTTAAGCGAACTGCATTTACTGGCCACTCATTATGGCATTATTCATAAGGGGAAGCTGATTGAGCAGTTATCTGCAAAAGAACTGCAGGGGAAATGTCAGCAGTACCTGCATATAAAAGTGGATCATCCGGAAAAGGCTGCAACGATAATTGAAAGTCAGTTGTCAACACGTGAGTATGAAGTCATGCCTGATGGAATCATTAAATTGTTTGTTTCAGTAGATTCTCCTGGAAAAGTGTCCAGGATTTTAACGGATGAAGGGCTGGTTATTGAACAATTTATGCCGATGGGAGAAGATTTGGAAACGTATTTTACTAATCGCATAGGAGGTGAAAAGCATGGGCAGGCTATTGAAAGCGGAATGGTATAAATTAACAAAGGATCGCTCATTCCGATTTTTGACCTGGATGCTGTTGATTGCTGCCGTGCTGGCTCCTCTTGTGGAATTCGATAATGGTGCTCCCGGACTTCCTGCTGTAAAAGACTACTACGTCGAAAGCATCCTCGGTCCGCATGCAAACATACTAAAGCTTATACCAAGTATTCTCGCCGGATTTTTTATTACAAGCGAATACTCTATGGGCACCATGAAAAGCATGGTTTCTTCTGGTAATAACAGAATTAGCATTTATTCTGCTAAACTTTTTGTGTTTTCACTTGGAGCCATTTTGTTATCGCTTATATTGCCGATCATTATGACAGGGACGAGTGCTGTTTATTTCGGCTTCGAAAGTATGCCTGAATGGTCCTACTATTTCCAAACCATCGGATTAATCCTTTTATATGCTGCAGCTTTTGCCTCGATTATGGCCGTTTTTTCTATCTTGTTTACTGACAGCGGAAAAACGATAGGATTTCTGTTGATGTTTTTTGTGTTTGTGGATTGGCCCTTGCAATTATTAGCAGTTAAAGTCCCTTCGTTTGAACCGGTTCTTTCTCATTCTGTTTTCAAATTAATTTACGATATCAGTATTGTGAATGAGGTAAGCAGCACGGATAAACTATTCCTTTATGGAATTCCCGTTTTAACGTTCGTGCTTCTTTGGGGAATAGGCGTTTCTATTTTTATGCGAAAAGAAATTAAGTAAACGAAAGGTCGGTGAGCTCGGATGCTCTATTTATTGATTGGTGCGATCATAGGGTTTATCTATCTGCTCACTCGCCTGTATCTGCTCAAAAAAGAAATAAAAAACACGGCTCGGCAGCTTCATCAGGTGAACCAAAATCAAACCCAAAAAAAATTGGATGTTTCCTTTTTTGATAGGGATTTTGAGGAACTCGCAATGGAGATTAATGGGCAGATTGACTTAACGAAACAGGCGGAAGCGACGAAGCGTTCAACTGAATATGAGCTGAAACAAGCGATCTCACATATTTCTCATGACATCCGCACCCCGATGACATCAATAGTAGGCTATATTCAACTCTTGGAATCAGATGAAATTAGTTCAGAGTTAAAGAAAGAATATCTGTCAACAATAAAAAATAGTACAGCACGATTGAAGGTTTTACTTGAGGATTTTTTTGAGTTATCCATCATCGAACAAGATGATTTTCCGTTAAAGATGGAAACGATTCGGCTAAATGATGTAGTTATGGATACATTGTTCAGTTTCTATGGGGAATTTACCAACAACCGCATAGAGCCGAATATTCACATATCTGAAGATGAGATTTATATGAGGACGGATTCTTCTGCATTCATAAGAATTTTAGAAAATTTAATCGTTAACGCCATCAGATATTCCACAGGAGATATTACCATTGATCTGCGGAAAATGAATTCAGTGGTGCAGTTGAAAATATCAAACTCTGCAGACAACTTAAGTGAACAGGATGTAAAGCAAATGTTTAACCGTTTTTTCAAAGCAGATCAAACGAGAACGGGAAAAGGAACCGGTCTGGGTCTGCCCATTGCCAAAAGTTTAATGGGGAAAATAAATGGAACGATTCGTGCAGAGTTAAGGGAGAATTACCTAACAATCATATGTGAGTGGGAAATCTAGCGTTTTTTACTGCCATGATTGCAATGAAATGAGAAAAAACTACTCATGTATTTATTAGCCCGAGGGATTAATTTTACGATTGAAAGAATTTCTATTATTTTGATGCCTATACCTGTCAGCTATACCAAATGTGCTAAATCTGATTTAGATAAGCTCAAATGGGTAAACAATTAATAACCAGATTTACGGAAGGTGATCAAATGAAACGGAATTATAAATTTTTAACGGCTTCTGTTGCTCTTAGCACAGTCCTTGTTGCAGGCGGCTGCAGTGATCCTGAAGAGAATTCAGGAGATGAGGCATCAGAAGGCGGAGATGAAATTGTTGAAACAGGTGAAGATGGAACGGCCAATCCACAGCCTAACGAAAGTTTTGAAGGCATTGAGCTCTCTGGAGATGGAGAGATTCCGGAAGGACTTGAGGGTGCTGAGGATCCTGCATATGGAGAAGGGGATACTGTAACAATTAATGCCTCGCATATTGCAGGTATGGAAGGCGCCGAAGGAACCATTGTCAGTGCGTTTGATACAAATGCTTATAGTGTATCGTATGACCGGTCAGACAGCAGTGAACGAGTAGAGAATTATCAATGGGTAATCGACGAAGAAATCCGTGGAGGATCTAATGAAGGCTCTTACGCTGAAGGAGAAGAAGTTGAACTCAGTACAGAGCGAATAGAAGGTATGTATGAGGCAAATGCTGTCATTGAAGCGATAGAGGAAGATGCCACTGTTTATATGGTGGATTTTTCCCTGACTGAAAGCGAAGATACAGCTCTTAACTACAAGTGGCTTCTTGAAAAAGAATTATCGGCTAATTAAACCGAGAACCGGCAGTCAACACATGACTGCCGGTTTTTTTGCGCATGAAGATTTGATTGAAACAATTAGGTATATTTATTTGATTGTTTTGATCGTTTCCCCTTCAATAATCACAGGCTGATAATACGTTTCATTCGGCAGATCTTTCGTTCCTTGCAATTTTTTTATAATCCACTCAGCAGCATCCCGCCCCATTTTTTCCTGAGGGTGAGTGAGAGTGGAAAGTTTGATATTGGCATTTTTTGCGATATACGAATTATCCTGACCAATAACGGATAATTGTCCGGGAACAGTGATTCCCAGCTGATTGCATACATTGATCAATTCCAGTCCGACCTCGTCATTGTAGCAAACGATCGCCGTAAGCATGTCTTGATTTTGGGTTAAAAATTGCTTTAAATTGCTGTATAGGTCGAGCTTTGTCTCTGTTTTAAAGGAAAGAACATGCTCTGGCTGGAACTTCAACTTTGCCTCGCCAAGTGCTTTAATATAGCCCTTCATTCGATATTTCCCCTGTAAATCATCCATCTTTGAGATAAGCCCGATATTTGTATGGCCGTTAGAGATTAATTCCTTCGTGGCGAGATAGCTTGATTGCACATCATCCAGACGGAGAAACGGAACATCTAATTCTTCATAATGCGCATTAATCATGATGAGCGGAACGTCCTGTGCCTTGAACGATAAGTAGTAGGCAATATTGGGATTGTACAGATTGCTTTTTGTCGGTTCGACGATCAGGCCGTCCACACCGAATGACAGCATCATTTCAAGCGCTTTTTTTTCCTGATCAACATCGTTATTCGTACTGACTAACAGAAGCGAATAATTGTCCTCTTTTAAACGTTCTTCAATTCCCCGGATAATCGAGGGGAAAATGTAATCGGAAATGTAGGTAGTAATGACTCCGATAATTTTATTATGGGCATTGTCACGGGATTTTGATAAATATTGGCTGCTGACGTAGGTCCCTGAGCCTTTTTCACTTCTTAAAAATCCATCGTTGGAAAGCTCCAAAATGGCTTTTCGAACAGTGTGACGGCTGACACCGTATAATTCCTGCAAAGCAGATTCAGTGGGAATTTTTTCTCCTGCTGCATAATCCCCTGAAAGAATCTTGCTTTTTATATCCTCAAACAATGTCTGATACTTTGGCTTCATTGAGAAATCACTACTTTCCGAGTTCGATTAAATGCTTAATGGAGTCAGTTATCTGATGTTCATAGTATAGCGCAGCTTCAATTGGTTGAAAAGCTGTACTCTAAAGTCAGCTATCTACGGATTATTTGTATGTACATTTTATGTTTAATTGACAAATAGTACGTACAGAAATTATACTGGAATTGTTGAAAACGCTATCAAAAGAGGTGAAAAAGTGAGTAGAGTACAATCAGAAATAAAACAGAGCATTGCAAATGGGGAGACATCACTCGGAGTAGAACTTGGATCTACAAGGATTAAAGCAATATTGATGGATGATCAATTTAATACAATCGCCTCTGGTAGTCATGAGTGGGAAAATCGCCTGGAGAATGGTTTTTGGACGTACAACTTAGAAGACATATTAACAGGTCTACAGGAAGCATATCGGGATTTAAAGCAGGAAGTGGAACGCAAGTATGGCGTTACCATTCGTAAAATCGGATCGATTGGCATTTCAGCTATGATGCATGGCTACTTGGCTTTTGACAAAAATGGTGAGCTGCTAGTTCCATTTCGAACATGGCGAAATGGGACGACAACTTCTGCGGCGAAAAAATTAACGGAATATTTTAAATTTAATATCCCGGAACGATGGAGTATTGCCCATCTATATCAGGCCATTCTCGCTCAGGAAAAACATGTAGAGAAAGTGGATTACATCACCACATTAGCCGGGTTTATTCACAGGCTGCTGACAGGACAAAAGGTGATCGGCATAGGAGACGCTTCAGGAATGTTTCCTATCGATGAAACTACTCATACCTACAATGAAACGATGGTTCAAGCGTTTGATGAGCTGATCGGAAGCCAAGGCTATCCGTGGAAACTGAAGGATGTATTGCCCTCTGTCTATCAATCTGGCAATCAGGCAGGGGAGCTAACTGACGCCGGTGCAAAACTGCTGGATAGCTCAGGAAGTCTGCAGCCTGGAATTCCGTTCTGTCCTCCGGAGGGTGATGCGGGAACTGGGATGGTTGCTACAAACAGCGTGAGAAAAAGGACGGGAAATGTCTCTGTCGGAACTTCTGTTTTTGCCATGATTGTGCTGGAGAAGGAGCTTTCAAAGGTATATCCGCAAATTGACCTGGTAACTACACCAAGCGGCAGTCCTGTTGGGATGGTTCATGCCAATAATTGTTCAAGTGACCTCAATGCCTGGATCGGCTTGTTTCACGAGTTTTACGAATCGATGGGACAAAAAGCAGAGAAGGATCAGTTGTTTACGGTGCTGATGAACAAGGCACTTGAAGGAGATCCTGATGGGGGTGGATTGCTCAGCTACGGCTATTACTCTGGTGAAAACATTACAGGTGTTGAAGCAGGCCGTCCGCTGTTTGTCCGCTCGCCGCAGAGTCAATTCACGTTAGCGAACTTTATGCGAGTCCATCTTTTTACAGCCTTTGGCGCCTTAAAATTAGGCGTGGACATTATGACGAAAGAGGAAAATGTCTCCATTGACCATCTTGTCGGTCATGGCGGGTTATTTAAAACGCCTGTAGTCGTTCAAAAAATACTGGCTGCTGCGATGAATGTTCCCGTTTCCGTTATGCCAACCGCTGGAGAAGGTGGAGCCTGGGGAATGGCTATTCTCGCTAACTATATGAAGGAAAAAGAAGAGAATGAAAGTTTAGAAGAGTTTCTGGATGAAAAAGTATTCTCAAGTGCTGAGGTACAGGAAATTCATCCTGATCAAACGGATGTTGAAGGCTTTGAAGCATTTATCAAGCGATATACAGAAGGGCTATCGATTGAACGGGCTGCCATTAACAGTCTGTCTGAACGGGAGGGATTGAATTGCTAGAGCAGCTGAAAGAAGAGGTATTCCAGGCAAACCTTGAATTGCCGAAGCAGGGACTTGTGAAATACACATGGGGAAATGCAAGCGCCATTGACCGTGAAAGTGGGTTATTTGTGATCAAGCCAAGCGGGGTGCAGTATGACGAAATGAAAGCAAGCGATATGGTGGTCGTGGATTTAGATGGCCAAGTTGTAGAAGGAAAGCTTAATCCTTCCTCAGACACCCCCACTCACGCAGTTTTGTATAAGCATTATCAAGAAATTGGGGGCATCGCACACACCCACTCCACCTGGGCGACAATCTGGGCTCAGGCAGGTCTTGATGTACCCGCTATGGGCACTACCCATGCCGATACTTTTTACGGGGATGTCCCATGTGCCCGTTTTTTAACGCAGGAAGAAATTGACCGCGGATATGAAACAGAAACAGGTCATGTCATTATCGAAACCTTCAAGCAAAGAGGGCTGGATGTTTTAGCTATACCAGGCGTCCTGCTTCAGGGACACGCTCCATTTACATGGGGAAAAGACGTAGCATCCGCCGTCATGAATAGTGTAGTGCTGGAAGAAGTATCAAAAATGAATTTATTTGCACGTGAATTAAATCATTTCGCCAAAGAGCTGCCGCAGCGGATTTTAGATAAGCATTACTTAAGAAAGCACGGCGAGAATGCTTATTATGGACAAAAATCATAAAACGATGAAAAAGGAGATTACTACATGACACAGAAAAAAGAGTTTTGGTTTGTTGTAGGCTCACAGCAGCTTTACGGAGAAGAAGCACTGGCTAAGGTTAAAGCCAATGCCCAGTCGATGACAGATGCATTAAATGAAAGCGGTGTCTTGCCTTACAGGATTGTGCTGCAGGATTTGGCAGTCAGTGCAGATAAGATTACAAGCATGATGAAAGAAGTGAACTACCGGGATGAAGTAGCGGGGGTCATCACCTGGATGCATACGTTCTCTCCTTCAAAAATGTGGATCCGCGGCACGAAATTATTACAAAAACCACTGCTGCATTTAGCGACTCAATTCAATGAAAGCATTCCGTGGCAATCCATTGATATGGATTTTATGAATCTGAATCAATCGGCTCATGGCGATCGTGAGTATGGATTTATTAATGCCCGATTAAATAAAAATAATAAGGTTGTAGTGGGCTACTGGGAACGGCCGGAGGTTCAAAAACAGATGGCAGACTGGATGGATGTTGCGGCAGCATACAATGAGAGTTTCAACATCAAAGTTGCCCGCTTCGGAGATAATATGCGCCATGTTGGAGTAACTGAGGGAGATAAAATTGAAGCGCAAATTCAATTTGGATGGACGGTCGACTACTATGGCATTGCCGACCTGGTTCAGTATGTAAACGAAGTTTCAGAGGAAGAAATAGACGCTCTTTTTAAAGAATATGAAGAACTTTATGCATTTGATTACGGGTCCTACAGCAAAGAAGACTGGACAGCGAGCGTAAAGGTGCAGGCAAGCTATGAAATTGCAATCAAGCGTTTCCTTGACGAAGGCGGCTATACTGCTTTCACCTCGAACTTTGAAACACTGCATGAGATGAAGCAGCTTCCGGGACTTGCGGTTCAGCGCTTAATGGCTCAGGGGTACGGATTTGCGGGGGAAGGGGACTGGAAAACAGCAGCCCTTGACCGTCTGCTTAAGGTCATGAGCCATAACCAATCAACCGGATTTATGGAGGACTATACGTATGAGCTGGCTTCGGGGCAGGAATCTATTCTGCAGTCTCATATGCTTGAAGTGGACCCGACGCTTGCAAGCAATAAACCAGCCATCGTTGTTTCGCCTTTAGGAATCGGTGACCGGGAAGACCCTGCCCGCTTAGTATTTGACGGCAAAGCAGGAGACGGTGTAGTCGTGTCGATGGCTGACTTTGGCACGCACTTCAAGCTGTTGATTAACGAGGTTTCAGCGTTTGAACCGACCGTAGAAGCACCGAAACTGCCGGTGGCACGTGTGCTGTGGGAAGTTAAACCGAATTTTCACGATGGAGTGAAGGCCTGGATCGAAAATGGCGGCGGTCATCATACTGTCGTATCGCTTAACCTGACCACTGATCAAATTGTTGCGTATGCAAAACTCGTTGACCTCGAATACGTCATTATCAAGTAAGGCTGCAGGATGCTAATTACTATGAGGAGCCGAACCGTCTATATCTTCGATGGATTCGGCTCACTTAAAAAGATTGTGCTTGTATAAAATTGACTATTACCAAGAAGCGGCGGCTGTTTATAAACGGTGCAACGCGTTCCTGGCTCATTATATGCATCTTGTGCTTGCAGACAAGGAGGATACACATGTTAGAAAAACATTCAACCTGGTATGTTATTGTCATCGCAGTATCGGCTGGTATGGCTGGACTTTTATATGGCTTTGATACAGCAGTTATTTCTGGAGCGATTGGTTATTTACAGGAGCTATATGATTTAAGCCCCGCAATGGAAGGGTGGGTCATCTCCTGTGTCATGATTGGGGGAGTCCTTGGAGTTGCGGCTTCCGGTTTCTTAAGTGAACGCTTTGGCCGAAAAAATATTATGATTGTAGCAGCGGTCCTGTTCATAATTTCAGCGCTTGGTTCAGCCTTTGCGACAGGTGTAACCATGCTGGTCTGGGCCAGAATCATCGGCGGGTTCGGAATCGGTTTTGCTTCTGCACTGTCCGTTACCTACATCAGTGAATGTGCGCCGCCGGCTATCCGTGGGAGACTTGGATCACTTTATCAGCTATTCACGATCTTTGGGATTTGTGCCACTTTTTATATCAACTATGGTGTGGCCAACAGCGGCAGCTATGCATGGGGGCTCGAAGAAGGGTGGCGCTGGATGCTCGGTTATGGAACCATACCGGGAATCATTTTTTTAATCCTGTTATTCTTCATTCCGGAAAGTCCGAGGTACTTGATAAAAAAAGGGAGGGACTCAGAGGCCTTTCAAATTCTTAAACGAATTAACGGAGAAACGATCGCGAAAAAAGAATCAAAAGAAATTAAAGCTTCCCTGGATGTTGAGCAAAGCTACTCAGCCAAGGAACTATTAAAGCCAGGACTTCGTATGGCACTCGGTGTAGGGATTTTCCTTGCTCTGTTCAACCAGGTAATCGGAATGAACGCTGTAACATATTATGGGCCGGATATTTTCAGGAGTGTCGGCTTTGAAAACAATACCGAATTTCTCGCAACAAGCATTATTGGAAGTGTGCAGGTAGTCTTCACCATCGTAGCCCTATTACTTATTGATAAGCTGGGAAGAAAGAAGCTGATGGCAATTGGCTCCAGCCTCATGGCCATTTTTATGGTGTTGATTGGGAGTGTATTCTACTTTGAGCCGGCCAATAGCGGACCGCTGCTTATCATTTTTATCGCAGGATTTACTGCCGCATTTTGCGTTTCCATGGGACCCATTCCATGGATTATGATCCCGGAAATTTTTCCGAACCACCTGCGTGCAAAAGCAGTCGGGATCGCAACGATGTTTCTATGGGGCGCCAATTGGGCAATCGGACAGTTTACACCAGTCCTGATTAACAATATGGGCGGGGCATTCACCTTTTGGATGTTTGCCGTCATCAATGTCATTTGCTTCACCTTTGTCATGACCATCGTTCCTGAAACGAAAAACAAATCTCTCGAAGAAATAGGGGAGCTGTGGAAGCCAAAGAAAAGTGGAAAGCAAATAGCAAGGGAAGGATAGATGGTGGGAAAAGTCAGGCGATTGGGCCGGGCTTTTTCAATTCTGGTTTCATTAGTATTTTATAAAGGTTGTCACATTTTTCTTAGATGCAATCGTTCGTTTCGCCAGTTCATCAATCCATTTCTTTTTAGGTAATTGGTATTTTCCAAATACGTCCTTATACGTCTTTAGGTGTAAATTAACCGTTCTTGCTTCCTCAGGGTAATTAGAAGATTGGCATAGGTTTTAAGTTGTAAAGTAAATCTAAAGTAGAAGGTAAAGTAGCGTTTATGAAGTAGTATTTTTAAAGAAATAAACTCGTCATAAATAAATTCCAAAGAGAATGTGAAAGTAACGAGGGAATTAATGAGTTCGTTTTGTACGCTGTTATAGAGAAAAGTACACCTGCAGCAAGTGTGATGATCCAGAACTGTGGATGAAACAATGCAAACAAAATGGAAGTTGTGCTAATTGCCAGAAATGGCTTAGTGTATTTTATCAGAAAAAACAATAAAAAACCACGAAAGAAGAATTCTTCCCATATAGGAGTAAGAATGCCTGATCTTAAGTAGACGCTCCACCCTGCTGTCGGCCATTGTCCATATTTATAATTAAAAATAAATGATTCATCTAATAAGATTTCATAATGGACACATATAAGTAGAAGTAAATAAGGTATTACTAATGAAATGATTATATATAGATAGGCTGATGGTTTGTAAATGAATTTTACGTTCAGCAAGGGCTTTATGATTTCTCTTACATCTTTAAAGCCGAGTGTAAAAGATATAAATGCAAGGAACCATATCTCACCTCTATACTCATTAAAATTTGGACTAAATTGAAAAAAGCTGTTAATAAGGTAACCTGTAGTTATAAGCAGTCCTATATAAATAAATAGTGTAAGTTTTATTTTCGTAACCTCCATACAAAATTTACTTAACATCAATTCACTAATATGGTAAATTATTATATTTGAATTTTACCACACGCAGTATACTAGCAGAATAAAAATGTTAGAGTATCTAATAATAGTATGAGGTGAAGGGAGTGGAAGGCGTCCTCTGTAGCATAGTGAGTCAGTCAAAAAGAGCTTGGGACAAAACCCAAAAAAGTTTTAAAAAAGAGGATATATTTATTACTAGTAATAGGTGAGCGGAGCGGAAGGTGGCGACTCCAGCAGGATATGACGGCAAGCTGAGACTTTACAGGGCAAGGCCCTGAAAAGGCTCAGCGCCGTCCCTGCGGAAAGCGTCCACCTGAAGCGCAGCCGAACCGGTCAAAGAGCTTGAGACACTTTTGTCCCAAGCTCTCATTCGTATAGTATTTGGTCAGATGTTTGCTTAATGCCCCATCATTTCTTCAGCAATTTCCTCACCGCTTAGGTCTGAGAAGTAATAGGTCGGCCAGTTGGTGACTTCATCCAGCAGCGCTTCTCGGTCATCTCCCCAATATAAGTGGTAGTGGTCTGCATCGGTCGGTTCGATTCCGTGGTCACTGAACTGAATATAGGCAGGCATGGATCCTTCCTGTTCTTCATCCAGTTTGAAAATGTATCGTACGCCGCGGTTGCCGGCTTCATATTCCAGCACTTCATAGCCGTCATAGGTGTAGCTTCCGGAAGATTTTTCTCCGTTTTCAGTGAAGGTAAACGTATCATCTTCGATCACAATACGATCAACATCTGTTTCATATCCTACCTTGTAGTATTCCTTGTATTCTTCAGCCGTCATGTCGCCTTCTTCTGCTTTGTGGGCAAACACTTCGTCTAACGTTCCGTCTTCTAAATATGGATAAACAGATTGCCAGTCGCCTTCCCAATCAGACAGCTCACGGTCTTGAATTTGGTCGTCTTCAAAATAGCCGTCATAGATTTTCTGTGCTTCTTCATCTACTTCATGATCATGGCCATGGTCGTGCTCCTCGTCATGTTCATGATCGTGCTCTTCTTCATGGTCATGATCATGCTCTTCCTCGTGATTATGTTCCTGTTCCTCAACCTCTTCTGCAGCGGAGCCGTTTTCCTCCTCATTTGTAGCCGTATTTTCTTCTCCACAGGCCGCCAGAGTTAAGGCAGTAAGTAACGCAAATGTAGTCATCCATTTTTTGCTCATATGTATCTCCTCCTCATATTTTACATAACACAATATATCGTAATCATTACGATTTGTAAATAGTAATCATTCCTTTTTAGGGTTTGCACGTAAGATCATTTTTAAAAGTAGAAGGTGATTTGAGTAACAATCAGCCTAATTAGAAGTAAAAAAAGCCTGAAACACATTAGTTTCAGACTCATTAATTCTATAAGAAGAGCAGCACAAAAACCTGCATGTATACCTGTGTCATCACATAAAACGCTATCGCGTACTTGTAGTTAAACATCAGACTGTTCTTCACAATACTCAGCCGGTTTACAGCACTCAACACAATGGTCGGTAAAATAAGCGGGGAGAGCATGATGGAAATCACACTTCCGGAGGTGATCCCTAGAACAATAAGCTCGGGTGGGTAAGGCACTTCAACACCCTGTAAAATACCTGACACCAAAACGATCACAGTCAGAGGCCCAAGTCCAATAAACCCTAAGATGATGACAACGAAAGGCAAGATCCAAAGGAAGTTTAAAAATGGAACGGCCTCTGTGACGTAAAATAGACCATCCACGATAAACTCACCATACCCTGACTGATTCACCGCATCAATCAAAAACCCAGCTGCCAGCAAGATAGAAAATTGCTGTGCCTTGTTGGGAATGCCCTTTTTCAAATAGTGCTTCCCATTTTCTATAATCCTGATGCTTTTTCTAGTGATGAAAAAATAGATCGTGACCCAGGCTGTGATGACGATAGGAATGATCAATAATAAACTGGCATCCCAGATCGCATTTAACAGAAAAATAGATCCAAACAGAGTAATAAAGAGAAAAATAAACTCAATTACATTCCGTTTTCCCTGCGTTTCAGAGAACGTGTTTTTTGAGATTTTTGCAAGCTGTTCCTGAATTCCTTCCGTCAGATCCACACCGTAATGCCGTTCTTGAAAATAGGAAAAGAGTACAGCTAGCAGCACTCCTGCAAAAGAGAGAAAAAAGCCCTGCAGAATCGATAAACTTAATGAAGCACCAAGTGCATCAACGGCAAAAATAAAGCTTGGAATACTTACAACCCACATAGTGGTTAAGGCAAAGGCACGAAGTAAGGCCGTTCCTTTATAGTTTTCCCATGCTTCACCCTTTTGATCGCTTAGAAATCCGTTTACCATCCCGTACACCATTGGAATCGCTCCAAACAATAAAAAGTAGGAGATGATTTGGGTAATCATGAGCATGCCAAAATAAAATTTACGGCTTGTATTCAAAAGCTTTTGTGCAAAATGGATCACCGATTCTATATAAGGTTTTTCTTCAAGCACCCAGCTGATAGAGGGGACAATCAGCAGCAGCGCAATCAGACCGCTCATGACAGTAAATCCTGAAACGCCTGATTGAACGAGAGAGGTATCAGCTGATAAATGTATGATTATTGCAATACCAAAAAGTAAAAGAGAGATGGAGGCCTGCTTCACCGGCAGGAAAAAATACCCGATTATAAAAGCGGCTAAACCCAGCAACGACAAGATCGTCACTAGTGATTCATCCTGTATAAACGAAACGATAAAATGCATGATCACGTACAAACTGATTAATAGGGTATATCCCCGTTTAGCGAATTGATTCATTCTGGATACTCCCATCTTAAATTATGATTCACGATCTATGGTATCACAGCAAAGAGGAAAGAACGCATTAGGTGATTCTAGGGTAGTGTTATTCTTATCCAGATTAATTTAAAAACAAGATGCCTTTTACACGAGAATAAACAAGGATTTGAACATAGTTTATAGAATAAAATATGATAAAGAAAAGAGGTATCTTATAAATGACTAAAGTGATAAAAGGAAAGACCCATTTAAAAAACCAGAATAGGGAGGTGATTTCATGGATTTAGGACAACCAATCGCAAGAGGCAACACTGCGGAGATCTATCTCTCTAAAAATAAGATCATAAAAGTGTTTAACGATTTTTTGCCTGATACAGAGTCTGAAAAGGAAGCCACTAAACAAAGATATGCCTTTTCATGTGGGCTTCCTGTACCTGAAGTATTAGAGGTTACCACTATAAATGGAAAACAAGCCATCATCATGGAATACGTAGAGGGAGTTTCATTAGGGGAGATGTTTTTACAAAACAGAGAAGCTATTCATGATTACTTGACGATTTCAGTGGATGCACAGCTCAAGATTCACAGTGTCATCCCGGATAAAATTGAAACGATGTTTGATAAGCTGCAAAGGCAGATTGAGTCCGTGCAGAAATTAGATCAAAGAATAAAGGAACAATTGTTAAAAAAACTAAATTCCTTCTCCTATGAAAGCAGGCTTTGTCATGGTGACTTTCATTTATTTAACTTAATTCAGAGGGATCAAAAGATTACGGTCATTGACTGGGTTGATTCGAGTTCAGGGGATATTCGCGCAGACGTCTGTCGAACCTATCTATTATATATGCCTTTTTCAACTGAATTAGCGGAGCTGTATATAACGATTTACTGTGAAAAGAGCGGTCTATTAAAGTCGGAAATTATGCAATGGGCGCCAATTATTGCTGCAGCCAGATTAGCTGAACATGTTTCAACGGAAGATTCAGAGCGGCTGTTGAAGTTGATCCAGAACAACTCCTAGTTCAAATCATTAGCAAGAAGGGATAAAATAAATGACATTTCCAGAATTAGAAACAAGTCGTCTGAGACTTGTCCAAATAAAAGAAGATCATGCACAAAGCTATTTTGAAATTATGTCTAATGATGATCTAACAAAGTATTATGGCATGGATTCACTGAAAAGGCTGGAACAAGCTGAGAATATTATCGCTTCTATGCAACGAACATATGAGAGTAAAAGAGGCATCAGATGGGGGATAGTGCTCAAGGAAACAGCTGAATTTTCCGGTACGGTCGGACTGAACAATCTGAATCTGCCTTCAAAGTGTGCGGAGATTGGCTACGAGTTGAAGCCCTCGCTCTGGGGGAAAGGGATTACGAGTGAAGCCGTGGAGGCAGTGCTGCGCTATTCATTTGATCATCTGAATTTATTCCGAATGGGTGCTGTCACCTACCCTCAGAATAAACCGTCTATCAAGCTTTTGAAAAAAGCAGGATTTACAGAAGAAGGACGGCTGAGAGGGTACCTTTATCAAAACAATCAGTCCCACGATGCGGTGGTGTTTTCGCTTTTAAGAACGGATTTAAAGGAGGCTTATTAATGATTGAGAGGATCGATACGTTTTGATTCCCTCGATAACTAACAATCAAATGATCAAGAAGTTCAATACCGAGTATTTTCCCGGCTTCAGCTAAGCGTCTGGTTATATCGATATCTTCTTTACTTGGACTAACATCACCGCTCGGATGCTGATGGCTGACAATAATTGAAGCCGAATTATTCAAAATCACGGTTTTAAACACATCACGAGGATGAACGATACTAGCATTTAATGTACCTGCATGACGACGATGAACCCTTCGGCCCGTAGGTGACAGCCGTACGGACCGTGTTTATCGGGCTGTTTAGTGTTGAAGCGATGCGTATGGATGAACAAAAAGATTCTTTATTTTTTGATTCAGCCGTAGCACTGCCGCCAGCTGATTGCTATCATGATCAACCTTAAATAAACCTTTACCCTGAAAGTAGCTGAAAAGGATTGGATGTTGTAAGAATAGTTTTAAACCAAATGAGATCAATACTATTTAGTTTAAGAGGTAAGGTTTAACTCGAACAACAGGGATTTGATTGGTTATTCGGAATAATAAACGCCTAAACCAATTGGTAAGTGTAAGGTACCGGAAAACGAGAATCTAACGAAGGATTGCTTGTGTTATTAATACTGGCTGTACGTTTGTTACAGTGTCTTATACAGTAAATGGAGAAGTATCTTTGAAGACTTACAATCATTGTAATCAATAAGCTAATACATTTACCACTGATTATTTGGAGGAGAAATTTTAGAGGAGGAGTGTGTTATTCTTCTCCTGAGATGAGATAACTTGGGCATTAGGCCGAAGCCATCCTTTTAAGTTCCATTGCTTGCACAAACCTTAATAACAACCTAGGTATGTAAATGTAGGGGGGAGTTTGGAAGGATTAATCGCCTGTTTAAATAAATTTTCATCCTCTTTTTTCACGCATGATTTTTCACTTTAAGAAATTCTTGAATTTTGAATAGTAGTTCTTCTTTCTGTTCTTGATTTTTCACTTTAGACTTTAAGACTAAGTTAAATAGTTCCTGGTTCTTTTCAAACTCAGTTTGATGCGTATTGTAAAGGTCCAGTATTTCAGGAGAATATTTTGATAATCTCTTAACTTTTCTTTTTATTCTATTTTCATTCGATCCAAAATTGGAATTAAAATAGATTGTACAGAATATATCTACTATCATATCTAACAACATGTGAACACTTCCTTTTTCAAAGCAGTAAAATCATATAAACTGCCATTAGTAGATGAATTTATGACTTTCCGCTTATTAATTTTGGACACTAAAAAGCCTAGAGATAATGAGGTGGTGAAATTTTTTTTATAAAGAAAATACCGTCCATTTGCTCTGCTGGAATTATTAACTTATGCATGGTACCTGACTCTAATATTAGAGTTTTACTGAATAAAAACTTATTTAATGAATTTTGTGAAGCACTTGAAAAATCTAGGAAAGATACTGGCTTTGTATTATGATTCATATAATCTTCAAGACTTTTTTTAGGTGGTTTCTTTATATCGTAAATAGTTCCCTTATCTAAAGCAGCCTTGCCTTCATACATGAAAAGACCAAGATAATAGGAGTGGCTTACAATGTCAGGGGTCATTAAGGACCCCATAGGTTTGAACTTAAACATAGTTTCATAATTCTTGAAAATATGTGAATTATGAGCCCAAATGATTATCCTTTCATTAGGATACAACTCATTACAAATCCATTCTATATTGTCAGCCATCACCTGATCTCGGAATTTTAAATAAGAGCGACGGTCAACTCTTAGAAAGTCTAAAAAAAGACGCTTATTACTTAACACTTTTTGAATTATTTTATAGAAAATATGCAAGTCTTTTTTAAGAAATTCATCTTCTAAATCCCCAAGTTTGCTATTTAATTCAGTTATTACATCGAGTAGTTCTTGTTGGTCTTTCTGGTACTCTTGAGCGATGGTTTTTGGAACTTTTTTTCTGCTCGCTTTATACTTACCAATACGTTTGTACCAGTCAATAGTTACATTATCTATCCTTTTTACAGACAATATAAAATTTACCGGAATATCAATGTCGATGCTTTCTAAAAACTTTGGGAACAAGTTTTGATTAGTAGATGGCTGGAAGTCGAATCCAAGAAGGTTCAAATCAGTTTCTTTTATTAATTTAAATAAAGATACGGTTTCTTCTGTTTTCCATAACGAATAGATGGATTTATCCATTAGTTCATTTACTGATAGTTTTTGTTTCAAAAAATTCGAGCTATAACATTCACTTAATCCACTCTCAAATGCAATAACTTTAAATCCCATCTTATGATATAGGAATTCAATTAGCTTGGATTTTAATAAATTATGCTCTGCAACCCCATGGCCATTTTCACCCATCCATACTATTCTCTTATTTTTTAAAACCCTTTCTAAAAAATGAAAATCCTCCATTTTAACGTCAATTAAGGTCTCCATACCGATAGAATGTTCTTTCACCCATTCTGCAGACCTATTGTATTTTCTGTTTATGAATTGGAAATTTTTCATCGAGATCTCCTACTGTTCATAGTTTTTGATTAACAATACCAAAGTGCATCTACACAAGAGAATTTTCTTGCATGAAAAAAATTCTAAAAAACCTTTAAGTCTTTTGGATAATCCCTGACTGAAATTTATGATCATGAATGAAAATGTTTGGACTCTTGGTCCATTAATTAAAGATCCATGTTTAGAAAACCCTATTGGCAACCTCAGAGGGATCAAACAAGATAATTAAAAATCCTTAAAATTCTTTATTTAGTTGTAAATAGATTGGTTCTCCCCAGAAGTATGTTGAAACCTTAGATGAGATTCATTTGGTACACCATTATCCTATATAGAAATTAGTTGAGGTTTTGTTTGTACAATTGTAGTACTTTGCTGCTAATTTATACTTCTTATTGTTAAAATAATAATCTCCTAAAATACGTGAATAAATTAGGTTCTCATAGTGTAGTTCCCTCTCAGCTAAGAAAGGTAATACTTTTTTAATCATTAAGTCTTCAAATGAGCTATTAAATCCTTTAATTAATTAGGTATAAACTTCAAACTCGTATACATATATTGAGTCAAAAGGGTCCAACTGAGTGGTCAAGTCTAGTCCTGCTTCTAACCACTTTTTGGCATTCCTTAAATCCCTATTCGTGTAATACTCTTTCATTAAACCGGAGACCGGCATGATTTTTTTGAGTATCGGGCTAATATTATGTAACTCATAACTTTTTAAGTAAGAATCAATGGCTTGATCAGATTTTCTTTGTATGGAATATAATTCTCCAATATTTTGCCTGCAAATGGCGTGGATATCGCTAGCACTCATGTTAAGAGCAGTAATTTCGGCAAAATGATAGCTCTCAATAGCGTCCTCAAATTCATTAGCCAGTTGAAAGGAGGTTCCGATCAATATCTGACATTCAGCATAAAATAACACAGCTTATGAATTTCAACTAATCTTATCAGGGGAGTATTGGCTAATATAGTTCATCAGACGATTCCTTATTCGCTTGCAATAAGCATTTAAACCAATCATGACATATTTTAAAGACACTATTTTCTTCTTTTGAATGAGAGTTTATTTTTAATCTTTCATTTAAAAGCCTTATTATTTCTGCTGGCGGATTCATATAACCGTTTTCAATTTTTGATAAATAGGAAACAGAAATAAATCCTCGTGATAATTCTGTCTGTGTCATCTTTGCTTTTTTCTATAGTATCTAATTCTATAACCTGGATTAGTTTCCACATGTAACCTTCTAAAACTAATTATAGAGAATGACTATATTATCTCCTTATTTTTTCCTTATTTTATAAGAAATTATAAAAGAAGTAAATGTTACTTATTATTCAATATTTATTGTTATACATCGTTTTGTATAATTTAAATTTTATAAAATTGTAAAATTTTATTTTTTGTGCCTTAAAATATCAGTTTTCCTTAAGATGATTATATGAAAAATGTCCAACTGAAAGCTGGCTATAATCTTCAAATTGCGACCGAAGGTCAATATACGCTTGCCTATGAGATTTTTTCAAATCCAACGGATACACGTACGCTCATTCCTTTTCTTAATTCGATTGAACAGCACTTCTTTAAACTTCCTACTTTTATAGTCGCAGATGCCGGTTATGGAAGTGAAGAAAATTATCAGGATGTACTGGACAATCGGGAGAGTACACCATTGATTACCTACAATACGTATCGGAAAGAACAAAAGAAACGCAATCAGAAAAATGTGTTTAATTCGGCCAACTGGAACTACAATAATGAAACAGATTCCTTCCAATGCCCAAATGACCAACAACTCACCTTCCGTTATCATTCCCGTAAGACCGATCGCAAGGGCTTTACCAGGGAATACAAAGTATACGAAAGTGAGAACTGTATGGGTTGTCCATTCCGTTCGGAATGGACCAAAGCAAAAGAAGGAAACAATCGAAAGATCTTTATGAACCCAAAATGGGAACAACAAAAAGAACAAATTAGAACATTGCTTTCAGAAGAAAAAGCGGGAAAAATCTACGGAAGACGGAAATAGACGTAGAGCCAGTTTTTGGATTTCTGAAGGCTAATTTAGGTTTCACCCGGTTATCTGTCCGAGGAAAAACCCGAGTGAAAAATGAATTGGGGTTTGCGCTAATGGCTGTGAACTTGAGAAAGTTCGCAGCCATTAGCGCAAGATAACCCAGTAACCAAACAAACTACCAATAGAAAAAAGGCACCGCTCATCAAAAATGGTGTGCAGTACCTTCTTTTTCTGAATTTCAGCTAGTTATGTCCCAGCCTCTGTTTTATATGTTTAAAGGCAGAAGGAAAAAATTCTTATTAACAGAAAGACTCTTAAAAATTGTAAATGGTTCAGATCAAAGCTACCCCATCTTTTACTCAAAAGATATTGAAGGTACATATGAAAAGCTAAAAGATCATGGTGTTCGCATCAATGTGCTGCAAAAAGACGGTGTAAACCATTATTTTGATTTTTACGATCCGGACGGGAATCGGTTGCAGATGTGTTATTTTGATGATTAAATATAAATTTTTCTGATAAACGCGGTAGATTAATAGTAAATTTAGTTACCACTCTACCAACTAACTGAATTTTTTGATATATTCTAATTTGTAATGTATTTATTTCTTAGGTCCCAGTTTTCACGGTCGGAGGAATATGCTTTCTGCAAGCCCTAAAGGTTTTACTGTTTTACTTTCAGGCTTTTAAATCCGGATGTTGTCATTCATTCAAGGATGCTTGGATTACAAAATGGGAGGCTTTAAAATGAGAACAATGGCAGAAGGTAATACGTTAATCACTGAACGCACGTTTTCTGTTTCGCAGGAGAGGCTGTTTCAGGCTTTTACAAATTCAAATGAACTTGAAGCGTGGTGGGGTCCTGAAGGCTGGCAAACAGAAAACAAGCGGTTTGAATTCGAGCCGGGCGGAATCTGGCACTACTGCATGAAATGCGAGGATGAAAGCCAGGGTGATTTCTACGGCATGGAATCGTGGGGGATTGGAAAATTCAAAGAAATCCAGGCACCTGAAAGATTTCACTATGAGGATATGTTTTCTGATCAGCAAGGCAACGTGAACGCGGAAATGCCTGCAATGGATATAAAAGTTGAATTCAAACCGACAGATGGTGGCACGATGGTGGTGACGACCACAACATTTGATTCACCTGAAACATTAGAAAAAATGAGTGAGATGGGCATGATCGAAGGATATAACTCACAGATGACAAAACTGACCAACTACTTATCTGAATAGAAGCTTACGGGGCAGCCGGGAAAAGATTCTTACGTGTACTTACTGCACGGGAATTTTCAGGCTGCCTTTTATTTAGGAAAAATGGTAAAAGAATTTGATAGGGGATGCTGAATGAAACATTTACTTTGGGCAATCTTAGGGGCCTGCATAGCATGGGGTGCCATTAGCTGCTTTACAGGTGACTGGGACATGTGGGGGTTAACCTGCTTAATTATAGGAATCGGAACAGGATACGGGATTCGAAAATATAGCGAAGAAAAACCAGAAGGAAAAATATAGAAAGAACAATAAAAGTAAATAATGTTGAAACTTTTCAAAACATTTCCACGTAAAAAATCAAAAGAAGGTGGGGATGAGATGAAAAAATTCATGGGCATTGGACTATTGTCAGTCGCATTGCTTTCAGGGTGTACCCAAGCTGATTCTATCAGAGAAGAAAGCCTCGAGAATGAGCTTGTAGTTAATCGTACGTTTGAGGAACCGCCTGCAATTGCAGCTTATCTGCCGGATTTTGAGGAGACTGAAATTCCAGAGCTTTCGACTGACATGCTTCAATCCATTACAGAAGAACGTGAACTTGCAGGCCAGCTTTCACAGGAGGACATGGTAAAGGACTTGGAGACATTTTTGAGTGCGATGCGCTACGGCTTCGGGCCATATGAATTTTATGGAGGAGATGAAGCATTTTTGGCTGCAGCGGATGAAGTTGAAAACTGGATTCACTCCTCTGCTGAAGTGAGAAGCGGCAAAGAATATTCGAAAAAGCTGCGGGAATCGTTTTCATTTGTTGAAGACCAGCATTTTTACATTGAGGGATTGAATCCATTTCAAAAAGAAGTGGCTCCAGTCGGAGTTGAGGAATGGCAGTTTACAAAGGAGGAAAATGCATACTTTTTTAATAGCGAGGAAGTTGAGCTTATCAATAATGAATCCCCGAAGAATTATATCAAATCGTCTTTCGATGAAAAAGGCGAGCTGATCTACTTTGCTGCAGCAATGACCCAGGAAAGTGAAGAGGAATGGACGCTTGAAACCGATTCAGATACGTATAGAGCTGTTCCCTTTCAATTGACCACGCATTCAGAAGGGCAAGAACCGTTTAACATTAGTGAAACAGACGAAGGAATTTCTGTTGTAACATTTCGTACAATGATGGTTCACGAAGAAGATTTTTTTACATATGAAGATATGCTGTCGGCAGTGGATTATATAAAGGAAGCACCAGCAGCAATACTGGACCTGAGAAATAACGGTGGGGGAAATGGTTTTTTCTCGACGCGGTTTATTCATGATCTGACAGGGTCTCCCCCAACAGGTACGGAGTCTATCTGGATTGATACCAATACGAACCATGTTTTATTGTCAACCATAAGAGAATTGTACCAGCAGCAAGGGGCAATACTGGAAACTTTCTATGAACATCTTCCGCCAGAAATATATGGAGGATACGACGTTGACTATTTGCCCGTGGTCCCAGATGCTGGGGTTACAACCTTTGGAACGGCATGGGCAGGAACAGACGTTGAAATTTCCAAAGAACCGTCTCTAGATATTCCGCTTTATATCTTGATGAATGAAAATACGGCTTCAGCTGCCGAACTGATTATAGAGGGGCTAATGAAATATGAAAACACGATTCTAATTGGAAGTACAACGTCAGGTGCCTTTACGAGTGATGCAGGATCCTTGTTCTTTCTGCCTCATTCAGGCGTTATGATTGGCATGCCATCGAGTTTATCGATCGGTCCATACTCTTATCAAAGAGAAGGGGTTGGCATTGAACCAGACGTCTGGATTTCAGGCGGCGGTGCAATGGAGCGCACGGTTAAATGGGCAGAGAGTGCTTTGTCCGATGAAGAATAAAACCAGCTTCTGTTTATTGTATAAAGACTAAAAGAGGATCTATCTAATTTTATCTATGAGGTTGGGACATAACTGGAAAAATACTAAAATGAGTCAAAAAATACTTATTAGAATGAGGTGTACGGAAGGCGGCGTCCCCCTGATGAATCGAATGTAGAGCTTGAGGCACTTTTGTCTCAGGCTCTTTTTTCTAAAATATAGAATTACACCAATAGTTTTGATTCTTGACAGCACAACTACTCTGTTTTACTATATACTAGTAATAAGTTATACTAAGTACCAGTATTAATACTGTAAACCAGAGTCGAAAATACAAAGGCATATGGAGGGTGAAATGGATAATTTCAGAGAAATGCTGAAAGGGGTGCTTGAGGGATGTGTGCTTGAGATCATCAGCCGCGGCGAAACCTATGGTTATGAAATCACACAGCAGCTGCGGGAGCTTGGTTTCACTGATGTAGTGGAAGGAACGGTTTACACCATTACTATGAGGCTTGAAAAAAACAATCTGGTGGACATTAAGAAAAAGCCATCCACTATGGGTCCCCCAAGAAAATTTTACACACTCAATGCAGCAGGACATGAGCATCTTGAAACGTTTTGGAGAAAGTGGGAATTCGTCTCAAGTAAAATCAGCGAAGTGAAAGCAAAAAAAATTCAAAAGGATGTGTAGCATGAGCATATTCGAGAAGATTATCGGCAGCATGAACGACAAGCGGGAATGGAAGGCGATGGAGGCGCGGGCAGAAACACTTCCAAGTGAATACCACAATGCTTACAAAGCAATGCAAAAATATCTGTGGAACACTGGGGGCATAATCGATTGGCAGGAAACGAAACTGGTCTTTACACACATCATTGACCTGCTTGAAGAAGCAGCCGCCAACGACAAACGCGTGAAAGAAGTGACCGGCGGTGACGTAGCAGCCTTCTGCGACGAACTGGTCGTGGATGCAAAATCCTGGAGAGATAAGGAAAGGCAGAAGCTGAACGACTCGATTAAATAATGTTATTTTGATAAACAGATTCGTTCCTTAAAGGAGGAAGCTGATATGAGCTTTTTAGAAAAAATAACCGGCAGTGATCTGACAAGAGATATAAAAAGTTTTGAAGTACGTGCAAAAAAGTTGCCAGCTGACTATCAAATTGCCTGGAACGAAATTGCATGCAGTCTCTGGGTCCACGGCAGTTTCAGCGGTCGAAATCTGATTCCGATTTTTGAGAATGTCCTTGAACTGCTTGAAGTGACATCAGCACAGGGCCAGAGTATTGATGAAGTATTCGGAGATGATATTAAAGGCTTTAGCGCGGCGATTGTGGGTGGTGAAGGGGCTAAAACGTACCGGGATAAATGGCGTGAACAACTCAACAAAAGCGTCATGAAAAAATTGGGAGGGCTGACATGAACTTTAAAAAAATCATAGAAGAAAAAAAGGAATGGAGAGCCACTGTCTCACGTGTCAAACACCTACCGCAAGATTACCAGATTGTTTATAAAGAAATTCAAAAATACCTGTTCAAAGTAGGTCCTGTTGAACTAAATGAAGGGAACGGGCTGCTGTTGGAAATTCTCAGCTTCTTTGAAGAGAATGCGGCTTCCGGAAAAGCTGTGCTTGACGTCACAGGAACTGACGTTGCGGCTTTTTGCGATGAGTTGATTGGGGATTCAAAGACATACGCTGATCTATATTTGGATTCGGTTAATATCGATAAAGGTAAGGAAAAGTAGAAGAAGTTTTTTCCGCGAGAAAGTTTTGCGGAAATGCCGAATCATTCCATTTGTTGAAGTAATAAAGCTTTGGAAAAAGGAATGATAATCTGACTGAATAAAGGAGATCTATGCTTAACTCCCTCATTATTCAGATTTTATTTTATCATTGTAGTAAGTATTACAGAGTAGTGAAGTGATGTGGATCAGTAACTATACAGTGAGTGAAACATGCAGTGATTTCTTTAATGAACTGATGCCATTGTTATATCTCTATTTGATGTCCTGCAAAAGCTTCAGACATACCTCTGTACAGAAAGAGCTTTAGAATTAAAGGCCAACAACCCCCTTTTTCACTAAAGTGGAATGTTGGCCTTCATCTTTATCAGCTCTGCTGCGTCTGGTACACTTCTTCATACGGTTGCACGACCACAAATCCATTGCCGGAGAACTTCATCTGCACAGATTCTCCGCTTCCTCTGCCAAATAAGCTTTTCAGCTGAATATCTGTTACAAATTCCGGCTCAAGGTTTCCGGACCAGGCGACCGTTGCATTAGGATCTGTGAATACGGGTCTGTCAGGTGTAACGAGTAATGTAAGCGGCTCGTAGTGAGAAGTAAAAGCGACAAGTCCCTGTCCCTCTAGACGTACATTAAATAGTCCGCCGGCCATCATTCCCGCTACACGGCGCATGAGCTTGATATCCCAATCAAGGCCGTCCTGAAATGCAAGAAGGTCATTCCCATTTATAAAAATGCTTTCTCCCTCAAGATCCAAAACGGTGATTTTCTTCCCCATATCCGCTACATACAGTTTTCCCTGGCCATTGGCTTTCATTAGCTGAGCACCTTCACCACTGAATGCTTTTTTTACAAATCGCCCAATTCCGTGCTCTAACATTCCCTCACGTTCAAACTTGATGGCTCCCTCATAGGAAATCATCGATCCGGCTTTTGCCCAAACCTGTCCGTTTAGATTTACTTCTAAAATCCGATCTGTTTCAAGCTCGAAAAAGGCACGTGCACTTTCTTCCTGCTTCGTTTTCTGAACAAATTGTTTAATGGAGTACTTTGACATCAAAAATTCCTCCTTTATGTGGATAGTAGGTACTACGTTTGGAAAGCCGAAAAGTTCTGATAGTAATCAAAAGAATTTAACCCCAGTGAAAGACTGTTCTCAAGTCAAAGTTCATAATCTGAATACCTGTAATTCTGATTGGAGATACTAGAACACAGTCGAAATGGACAAAAGAAAGGGTTTTAAATATGAATTCTTTAATAAAAGAAATTAAAGATTCAATAGGTGATAATGATGATCTTTTTTTCACTGAACATCAATTAACTGATCTTTCTGTCGTATTTATTGGTCTTAACAGCCTTGTTGATTTAGGACCTTCTATAAAACAATTGGAAAAAATGGGACAAAAAAATTATTCAAGCAAAGAAAAACTTAAGCAAATCAGTCAGTTAGGGGAAATAAAAAGAAATGCCAGTGAGATCACTTCATTGCTTTTAGAGGGCAAGTTAATGATTGCCATCTCGCTCAACTCAGATTCTGTCGTAAGTGTAGATCCAGTCCCTGTAAAGCTTAATCGTGCAATCGATCAGATTACAAATGAAAACACAATGTTAGGACCATTAGTTTCTTTTAATGAAGATTCACTTACAAATATAGGGGTTATGAGGAAGCAATTACTATCTGAAAAAATTCGGGTTAAACATTTTCGTACGGGAATTCACCATAAAAAAGCACTTTCACTTATTTATTACGAAGGGATAGTTGAAGAGAATCTCTTAGAAACTGTAGTAAAAGAAATTAAAGGCAATAGCAAAAGTGATCTTTATAGCCTGCAGGACGTTACTAAAATGCTGGGTATAACACCATATAGTATTGTACCGAGAGTGAAAACAACCGAGATACCCTCTGAAGCGGCTCAATCATTGCTTAAAGGAAAAATCGTTTTGTTTTTAGATGGTCTCCCATTCGCTTTAATTCTTCCAAGTGTTTTTATTGATATGTTTTTTCTGGAGAGCGATAAAAATTTGACTTTTCCTCTTATGATCTCACTTCGTTCGCTCCGAATAGCTGGAACGTTAATTGCTTTAATTTTTCCAGGTCTTTATGTAGCGCTTGTTGCTGTAAATCCCGAAGTTTTAAGACTGGAGCTTGCCTTATCTATTGCGCAAAGTCGTGAAGGAGTGCCTTACCCGGCATTTATTGAAATAATCATCATGCTTGTTGTTCTCGAACTGATCATGGAAGCAAGTGTCAGGCTTCCCAAAAGCATAGGTCCGACCATCACAATGGTTGGGGGGATCATTCTCGGCCAGGCTGCTGTAGAAGCACAGCTTGTAAGTAACTTGCTGGTCATTGTATTAGCTGCCACCACGATCGCAAACTCTACAGTAATAGGGGTTCAAAATCTGATATCCATTCGTTTACTTAAATATATTGTGTTGATATTTTCTTCCGTTTTTGGGGTTCTTGGAATTTTGGCAGGTGTTTTTTTTATTTGTGCTTATCTTGCAGGTGTTTCTTCAATAGGGGTGCCTTATTTAAATTTTAAACATTCAAAGGGTGAAGGAAATAATGGATAGAAGTGTACAGGTTGTTATGATGTATATCCTCACTCATCTAGGGCTTATTTTTTTTCTTTATCCTTCAAATATAATTGAAAGCACAGATCAAGGCCATTGGATTCCTATTTCTTTAGGAATTGTTATTCACATCATTTTTGTGCTTGTTTATTTAAAAGGACTAAGCTTTTTCCCGAGAAGAAATATCATCATGATCTACTCCTCATTTGGGAAAGTGTACTTAATTTTATTCCTATTGCCAATATTTTTGTACTTTATTTCTGCTGTAACGATAACTGTTCGGGCTTATTCTGAAATCCTTACGATCATTTTTCTTGCGAATACTCCACTATGGGCAGTCATGGCATTATTGCTTTTTATACCATTTTTCTTAGCTATTCAAGGTGTTCAGGCGATCTTTAGAACAGGCATTTTAGTTTCATTTCTCTTCTTGCCCTTTCTTGTATTTATCTTAATCGTTTCTTTTCAAAATGTAGATGCTAGTTATATATATCCTCTATGGAATAATGATTTTTCTTTCATGACAAAACAATCTTATATCAATAGTTTTTTTGCCATCAGTGGAGGTTTTTTATTCCTTGGATTTATACAACCTGAAATTTCGTATAAGCACAAGAAAATTGTGATTGCATTTGCGGCCGTCGTTCCTGCTTTTATTCTTTCAGTTTATATTCCTCTTCTTACTTTCGGAAAAGCAACCGCTGAAACATTCCTCTTTCCGTTTGTGCTAGCGCTGGATACGATAACTTTGTCCTGGATCATGTTTGATCGGGCTACCGTATTTTTTCTTCTCAGTTTGATTACGTTTATCATGCTGTTTATCTCACTTGTATTATGGAAAGCTTCGATTATTATTCATCATTCGCTTCCATCGATTAAGCCAGTTTATATAGTAGTATCATTGACGTTTGTGATCTATATCGCTTGTTTGTTGATTCCTAACTGGCAGCAAGTCCAGATGCTTTTTAAGTGGAATTCAGTTCTGCGATTTTACGTGCTCTTGACCGTCCCGCTGTCTATTTATTTTTTAGGGCATTTGTCAAAAAAGAAGGTGTATTAACATGTTAAAGAAAATGCTTATATTCAGTTTACTTCCGTTTCTCCTCTTTCCATTAAGCGGATGCTGGGATAACAGAGATATTAATCATCGAGTTATGCCGATTTCCATAGGTGTAGCAAAAATGGATGAAGGATACAAAGTTTTTCTGCAAATCCCTGAGCCCTCTTCAGAAAGTCTTGGGACAAGAATCGTGACAGGAGAGGGAGAAACCATTAACCAAATTATCGATAACATCAGCGTGAATATGGAAAGTGCCGTGGATCTGCTGCATGTGAAAGTCATTGTAGTAGACAAACGGTTGGCTGAAGAAGGCTTAAATGATTTGATTTCCGGATTTATACGATCAAGAGATGTATCAGCTAAAGCAGTCATCGCTATTTGTGACGATAATATTGATCAATTTTTTGAGAGTATGGAAAACGCAGAAGGAGGTGAAGGAACCATTCTTCTTGATTACTTTGAAAAGTATTCCGGATGGGATCCTCACGTAGCGCTGTCAAGAGTATGGGAGGTCTATCGCAGCAGTCATTCCTATACCAGAGATGTAGCAATACCAATGATAAAGAGAGGGCAAACAACCTTTCTTGAAATTGTGGGCTCTGCTGTTATTAAAAACGGCAGGCTGGTAGAAGTGATATCATCGGACGAAACGCTCCTTTATAACGCATTTAACAATAAAAGCACCAGGGGGAAAATTGAAATCTTAGATGATGCCAGCGTAATGATCTTAAGTAACGATACGGATTATAAAGCTGAATTTACTGATCAGACTCCGCACTTGCAAACCACTTTCAATTTTAGTGTCATGATACTTGAAACCAATGGAAATCCGAGCGCTCAGGACATTAAAATGAATTTAGAGGAGCTGCTACTAGATCGATATAAAGCCCTGATCGTGAAATTGAAAACAAGTGAAGCCGATATTTTAGGAATCGGGCAGCATTTCAGAAAAGAAATACCCAGAAAAGACCTGAAAAATTGGCGTTCTGACTATTACCCCAACCTTGCGTTTAATCCAATCATTCAAGTAGATATACAAAATTATGGCAATTTAAAGCATACTACAAACTAGAATTATTAAATTACTTCTGCTAACAATGTTCTAAACCCAGGGATTCTTCTCCTATGCCTTTTGACGGAAAGTATAAGATAAAATATGATAGAAGAAAATGGTTAGGGTGTTGAAACGATGAAAGTATTGCTGGTAGAGGACGATCGGACGATTGCTGCTGGTTTGGACTATTCTCTTCGGCAGGATGGATATGACACGGTTGTTTGTCATAATGTTGAATCGGCGGGCCGCGTGATTGACGACCGGCTGAATGATATTGATTTGTGCTTATTCGATTTGTCTTTGCCTGACGGCAGCGGCTATGACCTGTGCGAAAGAGTAAAAAAGCGGGAGGATAAGCCGGTTATTTTTCTAACAGCCTTTGACGATGAGGTCAATGTGGTGATGGGTCTTGATATGGGAGCAGATGATTATATCACAAAGCCATTCAGGGTTCGGGAGCTGCTGTCCCGGATAAAGTCCGTTTTGAGACGTTACCAGAAGCAGGCTGAACCAATAAAAACCTACATAGATATTGAAACTATTCGAATTAATACACTCGAAGGCAAGGTGCTGAAAAATGGGGAAGAGGTCCTGCTGACGGCATTGGAATACCGCTTGCTGATGATTTTTGCCAATCATATCGGGCAGGTCTTAACTCGAGCCCAGCTTCTTGATCGGATTTGGGATGTTGCGGGTGATTTTGTCAATGACAACACGCTTACTGTGTATATTAAGCGATTGCGGGAAAAGCTGGAGGCTGATCCGCAAAACCCTGTGATTATTCGAACCGTTCGCGGCATGGGCTACAAGGCAGGTCAATAAGATGTTGCGAAATAGGGAAATACGGCTCTACCTAATGTTCATGATTCTCATTGGTGCTGCGGCAAGTACTGGTGCGGCACTCTTCCTGCCCATGCCTGCTGTGTTGCTGGTTTTTTTGACTTCTGTTCTTCTTATAACATGCAGTGTAATTTTTACCCGATGGAGATACCGCGAAATAGGAAAGCTCTCTGACTATTTGCGCCGCATAAGCAACGGTGATTATACGCTGGATGTTCGGGACAACTATGAGGGAGAACTGAGTATTTTAAAAAGCGATATATATAAAGTGACCTTCATGCTGTCAGAACAAAGCTCTTATCTCGAACAAGATAAAAGTAAGCTGACCAATGCCATTTCAGACATTTCTCATCAGCTGAAAACACCGCTGACTTCCATGACAGTCATGGCTGATTTGCTTAGTGACAGTCAGCTGAGTGAATCAAAACGGGCTGAATTTACAAAGAATATCCTCAATCAGCTGGAGAGAATCGAGTGGCTGGTGTCTTCCTTGCTGAAATTATCAAAAATCGACGCAGGAACTGCCATGTTCAAAAAAGAACATGTATCCCTCAGAGAGCTGATTGATCGCAGCGTGCAGCCTGTGATGATTCCTATGGATATTAAGGAGCAGACGTTATTGGTAGAAGGGGATAATTCCGTCTCTTTTTCTGGCGATTTCCAGTGGTCAGCTGAGGCACTGATTAATATTTTGAAAAACTGTGTAGAGCACACCCCGGTCAAGGGGCATATCTCCATTACATTCTCAGAGAACCCTCTTTTTACAGAAATCATAATTAAAGATAATGGAAGAGGAATTCCTAAAGAAGACCTGCCATATATTTTCAGACGTTTTTACAAAGGGAAAAATGCAGGAGAAGACAGTGTTGGCATTGGGCTTGCGATGGCTTACAGCATCATTACAAGTCAGCAGGGGGACATCGAGGTCAAAAGCAAACAAGGCAGCGGAACCGAGTTTCATATAAAGTTTTACCATCAGGGGAGAGGTTCGTCCGATTAGGATATGGAGCCTCTCCTCTTAAGTGACTAAACTGTCACGATAATAGTCACTTTAAAGTCATCTTAGGCAGATACACTGAGATCAGGATTTAAAATATGGAGGGAATGCAATTGAGTATCTTACAAATCGAACATCTGTCTAAAATTTATGGCAAGGGCGACACAGCAGTAAAGGCATTAGATGATGTATCATTTACGGTTGAAAAAGGGGAATTTGTCGCGATAATTGGTCCGTCCGGTTCAGGCAAATCGACACTGCTGCACTTACTCGGCGGGGTGGACAGACCATCTAAGGGCAAGGTGATGGTAGACAATACGGATATCTATCAGTTGAATGAAACTCAGCTGGCGATATTCAGACGCAGACAAATCGGGTTAATTTATCAATTTTATAACCTGATTCCAATTTTGACGGTAGAAGAGAATATGACCCTGCCATTGCTTCTGGATGAACACAAAGTGGATCAAAAACAAGTTAAAGAAATCTCAACGACTCTGGGGTTAACAAATCGTTTAAATCACTTGCCCAATCAGCTTTCCGGGGGGCAGCAGCAGCGTGTGTCAATCGGCAGAGCGCTGATCAGTAATCCAGCGATCATTCTTGCCGATGAACCAACCGGGAACCTGGATAGTAAAAACAGCGGAGAGATCATGGAACTGTTGAAAATGTTCAATAAAACGTACAATCAGACGCTGATTGTGATCACTCATGATGAAAGGATTGCTCTGCAGGCGGATCGGGTGATTGAGATCAATGACGGAAAAGTCGCCCGGGATGAGGTGATCCGTCCATGAACATCATCCACAAGCTGACACTGAGGCATTTAAAAGAAAATAGAAGAAGAACGCTTGTAACGATTATTGGCGTTATTATCTCAGTGGCGATGATTACAGCTGTTGCTACACTTGGTGTTTCGTTTCTTGACCTGATGAAAAGACAGTCCATTGCGGACAACGGGGAGTGGCATGTTCAATACAAAAATGTTACTGCCGAACAACTGGAGGCAATAGAAGAAGAGGAAAATAGCAAAAACGTCATTCTTTCCAATGATCTTGGTTATGCGGAATTAGAGGAAGCAGAAAATGAAAATAAGCCTTATTTATTCTTCAAGGGATACAATTCAGCAGGGGTCGAGGTATTTCCCGTTGAGGTGACAGATGGACGTCTTCCGGACGCAGCAGACGAGATCGTTGTTCCTGAACATCTTTTGAAGGATACTTCGGTAGATTATGACATTGGCGATGAACTGACTGTTGAAATCGGAGAAAGGTATTTAGAGGAAGAAAGTATATTACTTGACCAAAATGATACTTTTCAAGATGAACGTCTCCAAATCGAAACAACCAAAACCTTTAAAGTAGTCGGGATCATAAAAAGACCGGAATGGGAGCCTTCGTGGTCACCTGGTTATACAATGGTCAGCTATATTGATCAGGAAGAAATCGCAGCAACGGAATCAGTAAATGCACTTGTTACTTTAGAAAAAGTAAACAAATCGTTATATAAAGAAGCAGAAAATCTGGCAGAACAAAATGGGATTGAAAGTGTCGGGTACAATGACGAGCTTTTAAGATATTACGGTGTGACGGATAATGGAAACCTTCAGACGACCATGTTTTCATTAGCAGGCATTATTATCGCTATCATTATAATTGGTTCTGTCTCACTCATTTATAATGCATTTGCCATTAGTGTTTCTGAAAGGGCAAGACATTTGGGGATGCTTTCAAGTGTTGGGGCAACGAAAAAACAAAAGCGGAATTCGGTCTTTTTTGAAGGAGCAGTCATAGGATTGATCAGTATCCCGATTGGCATTCTAGCAGGAATTGGCGGGATTTCCATCACCTTCCTGTTCATTAACTCCTTTATGGAACAGGCATTAGGTACAACAGAAAAGCTGGCTATTGTGGTGACACCCGCTTCAATTATTATTGCTTGTTTAATTTCCTCCGGTACAATTTTTATATCTACTTATATGCCAGCCCGAAAAGCATCAAAAGTTTCAGCAATGGATGCTATCCGCCAGACACAGGACATAAAACTAACCGCTAAAGGGGTTAAAACCTCCAGTATCGTCAGAAAAGCTTTTGGTCTGGAAGCTGAAATCGGCATGAAAAACATGAAGAGAAATAAAAAGAGATATTACGCGACGGTTTTTTCACTTGTCATTAGCATCATCCTGTTCTTATCTGTGTCGTTTTTCACGAATAACTTAAGCAGGTCGGTCGAAATGTCACAGGAAAGCATTAATTTTGATATTTCAGTTGGCAGCAGCAATGGAGATACTTCTGAATTTGAGTCACTAGTCCAGTTGGAAGGGGTAACCGATTATAGTATTCAAAAAAACATTTCCCTTACTTCTCTGATCGAGGAAGAAAAATTTCCTGAAGGCTTGCCTGCATTAATCAATCAACAGCAGATTGAACTTCAAGATGGCAGGTATCCCTACTACGTCAATTTTTATGGTTTAAGTGAAAGCAGCTTTAAAGAATATGCTGCTAAAGTGGGAACCGATTGGGATGCTTATCAGGATGTTGAACAGCCAAGAGCCATTTTGATTGAAGACATTGCTTTTCAGGATTTTGAAAGCTCCAAATTTATTGAAACAAAGTCTATTAATGCAGAGCCTGAAGAGACTATTGAACTGCTGTTTACGAATTATGAAACGGAGGAAATCTCTTCTTTAGGAAATGTGGAAATCGGTGCATTAACTGATGAGATTCCGATGGGGATTAGTGATACTGCGCATCTTGGTGGAATTGATGTAATTGTCACAATGGAAACTCTAGATCATCTCCTTACCGGACAGGCAGAAAGTGAAGTGACTTCAAGCCTTTACCTTAACAGCAGTGATCCGATGAAAACACAGGAGGCACTCGAAGAAATCGTTCCTTCTTCAACCTATATCTATAATGTTGTTCAAAACAGAGAACGTGATGAACAGATAATCATGTTTTTATCCGTCTTCACATACGGATTCATTGCGCTGATTTCGTTGATCTCCATTGCAAATATTTTTAATACGATTTCCACCAGCATCTCACTGAGAAAGAAAGAATTTGCCATGCTGAAGTCAGTTGGCATGACGCCAAAAGGCTTTAATAAAATGATCAATTATGAAAGCATTTTTTACGGATTGAATTCACTGATGATTGGCCTGCCAATTAGTTTCATTCTGATGTATCTCATTCATCTATCAGTAAGAGAAACATTTGAATACGGATTTGAACTGCCATGGCTCGATATCCTTTTTGTGGTCGTTGCCATTTTCATCATTGTCAGCTCAGCTATGCTGTACTCTATTTCCAAAATAAAGAAACAAAACATCATAGATGGTTTGAAGCAGGAAAATATTTAACATCAAAGCGAGCCTGAGACAAAGGTGTCTCAGGCTCTTTGACGGTTCGCTGTGCTTCAGGCGGACGCTTTACGCATGGACGGCGTTAAACGTTTCTGCTGCCTCAAATTCTGTTGGTCCTTACTCAAAAAGTAACATGTCTGTTCATGATGTATTCCCCTTTTTTAATAAAGAATGATGAGAAGTATGGTAATTTCATGCTTGATTGATCCATTTCTTCAGCCACTTGGTTGATCTAATCACCAAAATTTTTTCGCTATGTATGGCATAGTTGGTGAAAAAGTTAACTTTCCCAACATCTTCAAATGACCGGTTCCATTTAAACATCTTCATGAAAATCGTGAATGTAGGTTTGTAATGCGATTTTTCTACCCGAAGCTTTTGTTTTAGGAATCTTTTAATGATGCGATAGGTTCTTATAGAGTATCTAGTATTAAAATAGATAATGATATCTGCCTCATTAAAACTGCGGTCTACCCAATCTTCATTATGTATTCCTTCTACAATCCATTGATCAGTTTGCAGGATGCCGTTTAGATATTCTTCTCTTTCCTGTTCAGTTCTTCTGATATCTCCATTGCTGCTTCTGATCCAAACCGCATTATCCAATTCGAAATAAGGAATTCTTAACATGGAGGAAAGTTCTTTTGCTAACGTCGTTTTACCGCTTCCTACAGAGCCGATAATGTGGATTTTATTTAGAGATTGCTGTTTCATATCCTCACCCCGTTTCTTTGCCGTACTGAGTCTCCATTCTAGGAAAGGGGGTGGGTTTCCTTTAAAATCGTAAAATGTTTTCCTTCATCCAGTAGATTCATTGTTTTCATCATTATTCGTAAGGTATATATAGGTAAAAGGAAGCTTTTTGTATAAGGAAAGGAGGATTTGTAAGCGTGAGACAAGCAATTATAGTATTTGTTGTAGTATTTGCTGCTATTTTGAGCGCTTGTTCATCAGAAGAAACAAATAATGATGCTTTGAAACAGCAGGAAGGCCTTATTGCGGAGAAAAATGAGGACCACATTTTAGTGATTCCAAATCTCAAAAAAGAAGATATTGATAATAAAAGAAACGAAGAGCTGGTGATGATGGCCAGCGAAAAAGAGGGTGCCTACTATGAAGTGGAAGCGGAGCAATTGAAAGAGCTGGAGAAGGGCATCCGGGTTCTACTGTATTGGAATGGTGAGCAGGAGGATTCAGATCCTCCCATACGTCAGGCTGAAAAAATAGAAACGTTACAGTAACAGAAATGTTTTGCATAAGAATAGTACATCTCATCCAGTTCGTTTAACCGCATCTGCCACAGGGTAACTAGCGGGATGTAAGTGTTTATATGTAGTTAAATCAGGGAGGTAAATTTCATGGAAAAATTTAAAGTAACGTATCATCTTATCACTGGAGCAGAAGTTGTGGATCATGTGGAGGCCGAAGATAAAACAAGTGCCGTCCTAATGTTTGGTCATGATGAAAATAAATTTGTGGAAAGTGCGGACGGCAAACTCCACAAGTTTAATTTAAAACATGTGGTAATGGTGACAGTGGATCCAAATTAAACAGACAGATGAGAGGCTGGGACGATAGTGAACTGTCTCAGTCTCTTTGTATTATCGATCCATTTTATCAATGGTTTTTTGGGAGGGGGATCTGATGAAATATACTGGCGTGTTGTTCGTTATGCTGGCCGCTGTATTCTGGGGTGTTAGCGGAGTGATTGGTGATATCCTTTTGGATAAAGAATGGAGTCCCCTTGTCATCTCATTTTATCGCGGAGCAATCGGTCTGCTGCTTTTTCTCGTATGGTTTTTACTCCGTTTTAAGAAAAACTGGATTGTATCTAAAGGTTTGTATATCTGGTCCCTGCTTGCCGGGGTGGGGGTTGCCGGGAATTTCACTTTTTATTTTTTAAGCATCGAGGCTTCCAGTGTACCGGTTGCCGCTACGTTAATGTATACCGCACCTGTCTTTGTACTGATTACTTCCTTTTTATTAGGAATGGAGCGCTCTACATGGTTTAAATGGGGCAGTATAGGCGGAGTGCTCCTGGGCATTATCCTTCTTACCGGTGCGTACAACCCCGGTTCTATTTCAGTAAGTTTTGCAGGAGTTGCAACAGGACTTGCCGCTGGGCTTTCCTATGCTTTATTCATATTCGGATTCAAAAAAGCCTCCTTATACGGTAAGCCTCCCATTATCTTAACAATCGCATTTTTATCATTCTGCCTAGTACTTTTCATATTTACAGACAATAATCAGGCAGCAGCCGTGCTGACTTCAAATGACATTGGCTGGTTTTTATTATTAGGATTGATGGGGGCGGGGCTATCTTTCATTTTTTATGTCATTGGGATACGGCAGACTGCCGCTTCAACTGCTTCAATGGTGGCCATGATTGAACCGGTTACAGCGTCCTTGCTGGGCGTTTTACTGCTTGGAGATCATTTGGGCATCATTCAAGTTCTTGGAATGGTGGTCATTCTGACAACCATTACGTTCTTGAGCGTTAAGCAATCATCATGACCATGTAAAACATTCCATAGTCCCTGCTATAAGCTAAAGCGCGTAGTATAGTGAGCCGTTCAAAAAGCCTGTGACCCTTTGTCGCAGGTTTTTTCTATACTGAATAATTGCCATCAATTCTGTTAGTTTCTCTTTAATCCCTAAAAATGACATGATTATGTGTGAAAGTCGAAGGGATGTAAGCGCTTTTTTGTGATGCTATACTGGCAAAAACATCATGGAAAAGAGGAGTTTTTTATGAAATTCAGCAATGGGAATTGGATGGACCGGGAAGGCTTTACTTTGCAATATCCGTCACAGCTACATGATACAGCCGTTCACGATGACAAAGCGGTTTTGTATGCCCCGTTTGTTCCTGTCGTACATAGAGGCAATACACTTGACGGCGGAATGATGACAATTGAGCTGTCAGCGCCGGCAGCAGATGTAATTGGTGTGAAAATGATTCATCACAAAGGAAAAATGAAGGAATTCCCTTCTTTTGAAATAGCATCCCATGAACCGTCCTTTCACACAGAAGAAACAGATCGCACGTTCATCTTTCAGAGCGGCCGGCTAAAAACGGAAGTGAACAAATCCGGGGGGTGGTCTGTTCAGTTTAAAGGGGACGATGAGTTTTTAACCGAGACAGGCTCGAGAAATATGAGCTATATCACGAGCGATAAAAAGCAGGCATTCATGCGCGAACAGCTGTCGTTGGATGTCGGTGAGCTAATTTACGGTCTTGGAGAGCGGTTTGGCCCATTTGTGAAAAATGGACAAAGCATCGACATTTGGAATGAAGATGGCGGTACAGGCAGTGAGCAGGCCTATAAAAGTATTCCATTTTACATAAGCAGCAAAGGGTACGGAATTTTTGTCAATCAGCCGGAGAATGTCTCGTTTGAAGTTGGATCTGAAAAAGTGTCCAATGTACAGTTTTCCGTTAAAGGGGAGTCGCTGGAGTACTATGTGATCTATGGTCCGACAATGAAAGAAGTGCTGAAAAAATACACCGATTTAACGGGAAAGCCTTCTTTGCCGCCTGCATGGTCGTTCGGATTATGGCTGAGCACGTCCTTTACGACCGATTATGATGAAGAAACTGTGAACCAATTCGTAGACGGCATGATTGAACGGGATATTCCACTTGATGTATTTCACTTTGACTGCTTCTGGATGAAAGAGTTTGAATGGTGCAACTTTGAGTGGGACGACCGTGTATTCCCGGAACCCGCCGCTATGCTGAAACGATTAAAGGAGAAGGGGTTAAAAATCTGCGTCTGGATTAATCCGTACATAGGACAGAAATCACAGCTGTTTGACGAAGGCCGGAAAAATGACTATTTACTAAAAAGAGAGGACGGCTCGGTCTGGCAATGGGATAAATGGCAGGCAGGGCAGGCGATTGTGGATTTTACCAATCCAGATGCATGCAAGTGGTTCGAAGAAAAGCTTGAGGTACTGATGGACATGGGAGTGGATTCGTTTAAAACCGATTTTGGAGAGAGGATTCCAACTGATGTCGTATATCATAATGGGGAAGATCCCGAAAAAATGCACAATTATTACACCTATTTATACAATGAAACCGTCTTTACTCTTTTAGAACGCAAAAGAGGGAAGGGAGAGGCGGCTCTATTTGCTCGTTCTGCGACTGCAGGTAGCCAGAAATTCCCTGTCCACTGGGGAGGAGACTGCTGGTCAAATTACAGGTCAATGGCTGAAACGCTGCGCGGGGGGCTGTCTTTCAGCTTATCCGGGTTCAGCTTCTGGAGTCATGACATTTCAGGCTTTGAACATGGAGCAACGCCTGATCTTTATAAACGCTGGACACAATTTGGCCTGCTGTCTTCACACAGCCGCTATCATGGGAATTCTGAATACAAGGTGCCATGGAAATACGGGGAAGAGGCAGTGGACGTGACCCGGCAGTTTACCAAGCTGAAAAACCGATTGATGCCTTATTTATTTTCTCAGGCTTGTGAAGCAACTGAAAGCGGTGTGGCCATGATGCGTCCGATGGTGCTGGAATTTCCCGAGGATGATACGTGTCAGTATCTTGACCGCCAGTATATGCTTGGGGATTCACTTCTTGTGGCGCCGATTTTCAACGATAAAGGAACGGTGCGGTATTATGTTCCAAAAGGAAGCTGGACGAATTTATTAACTGAAGAAAAAATGGCAGGCGGACGCTGGTATACAGAAGAACACAGCTATATGACTTTGCCGCTTCTAGTAAAAGGATCGTCCCTTTTGATTACAGGAGCTCAGGAACAAACAGCTGAGTACGATTATCTGCAAGATGTGACCGTACATGTATTTGACCTTCAGGAAGGGGAAACGGCTGCTGCGGATGTCTGGACAAAAGATGGAGAAAAAGCAGGGTGGGCAAAAGCCTCGCGCAATGGAAGCACCATCACGGTAGAAACAGGAGGCTTGTCAGGCTGTACTCTGCACCTCCATCGTGAAGATATAGACCGGGCTGACGGCGGTAAGCTGGAAGCTGCAGGAACAGGCAAAATGCTCGTCATGACAGGAGATAAAGCAGTTCTTTCACTAAATGAAAGAAGAGAATCTCATTTATGATTCATGAAAAAGTAAAAAAGGTGCTCTACGGAGGCGACTACAATCCGGAACAATGGCCAAAAGAGATATGGAAGGAAGATATGAGAATCACAAAGCTTGCAGAAATGGATATCATGACGGTCAATGTGTTTAGCTGGGCAAAGCTTCAGCCGGATGAAGACACCTACGATTTTTCCACACTTGATCAAGTCATGGATCTGCTGGCGGAAGAAAATCGATATGCATGCCTTGCCACCTCTACTGCAGTGCATCCGGCCTGGATGGCTCATCGTTATCCCGATGTTTTGCGGACAGATTTTGAGGGGCGGAGAAGGAAATTTGGTCTTCGGCACAATTCCTGTCCGAACAGTCCCTCCTACCGCCGCTTCGCAGGGAGGCTTGTTGAACAGATTGCAAAGAGGTATCACGACCACCCGGCTCTACTGCTGTGGCATGTATCCAATGAATTTGGAGGAGATTGCTACTGCTGCCAGTGCGAAGAGGGCTTTCGGAACTGGCTCAAAAACAAATACGGTTCGCTGGATGAAGTGAACAGGGTGTGGAATACCTCATTTTGGGGCCACACATTTTACGACTGGGAGGAAATCGTAGCGCCAAATAATCTCAGTGAGCATTTGGGTCAATATGATTACACAGCGTTTCAAGGGATTTCACTCGACTACCGCCGCTTTAACTCAGACAGCATGCTTGATTGCTTTAAGCTTGAGCGGGACATTTTAAAAAAATGGACGCCTGGGATCAACGTAACGACTAACCTGATGGGGACGTATAAACCTCTTGATTATCATAAATGGGCGAAAGAAATGGATATTGTATCATGGGACAGCTATCCGCAGGCAGGATCTTCCCCGCTTTTAAATTCGATGAGTCATGATGTCATGCGCGGGTTAAAACAGGGTCAGTCCTTCATGCTGATGGAACAGACACCGAGCGTAACAAACTGGCATCCTTACAATGAACTGAAGCGGCCGGGTGAAATGAGGCTACACAGCTGGCAGGCGATGGCCCATGGGGCAGATACCGTAATGTTTTTCCAGATTCGGCGGTCGATCGGTGCGTGTGAGAAATTTCATGGAGCGGTTATTGATCATGCGGGTCATGAACATACCCGCGTTTTTCGCGAATGTGCAGCGCTTGGCAATGAACTGACTGCTCTTGGAGATACGCTTCTTCACGCCACAACTCCTGCCAAAGCCGCCATCCTGTTTGATTGGGATAATTGGTGGGCGATGGAGCTGTCAAGCGGACCGAGCCGGGACTTAAACTATGTTAATGAAGTATTTAAGTATTACGAAGCGTTCCAGCGATGCGATGTTCCAGTAGATCTGATTAGTGCAGAGGATGATTTGAGCAGCTACCAAATCGTCGCAGCGCCGGTGCTGTATATGGTGAAGCCGGGAATGGCCAAGAAACTTGAGGCCTTTACACAAAGCGGCGGGACGTTTATTACCACTTTTTTCAGCGGGATCGTCGATGAACACGACTTAGTCGTAACAGGTGGATATCCTGGTGAACTTCGCCCCTTGCTTGGCATTTGGGTAGAAGAAATTGATTCCCTGCCTCCTGGTAAAACCAATAAAGTGGTGATGAAGGAAGACGGGAGTGAATATGAGGCTTCCATCTTATGCGATTTGCTTCATTTAGAAGGGGCTGAAGCGGTTGCGTCATTCGCCAGTGATTTTTATGAAGGGATGCCCGCACTGACAAAAAACCGCTTTGGCCAAGGACACGCCTGGTATGTGGCGGCAAGTATGGATCATGAATTTATGGAGCGGATTGTTTCATCGCTGTGCACCTCTCATGGTCTTAAGCCTCTGCTTGGGTCAAAGGCTCGTGCCGACGTTGAAGTGACGGCGCGTGAAAAAGACGGCGTCACGTTTATATTCCTATTAAATCATTCACAGGAGAGCGGGAGAGTTTCATTAGATAAAAGCTACACGAATATACTGGATGGAGAGGAATATGAAGGGGCCATTGATCTTTCTCCATATGGGGTGGCAGTACTGAAGGAGAGCGGACAATGAGCGGCAGAACCCTGCAAGTGCCAAGACACGGTACGCACAGTCTTACTCCTGCCTTAACCTGGCAATTCGGTCACATGACAGGCAATGGTGAAATGGGTGTGATTCAGTATGGGCCGCCCGAAAAAGAGCGGATCGTCTTAAGCCATGCAGAGCTGTTTATGCCGCTTGGCTCTCCAGGCTCTATTCCGGACATGGCACCTTATTTGGAGGAAGTACGGAGAATCAGCCGATCAGAAGGATACAGGGCTGGGCATGATTACTTTATCCGAAAAGGGGAGGAACTGGGTCATACGATTGTTTCAACCGACCCTTTTCATCCGGCATTAACACTTGTGATTGAACAGGAGGAGGCAAGTGGAGCAAGAGGCTATAGCCGCTCGGTTAATTATGCAACCGGCGAAATCATCTCCTGCTGTGAGACGTTTACGCATCAATTATTTGCCTCCCGTCCGGATGGCTGCGTCATGCTGCGAATTTCATCCGGCAGTGCGCGTCAAAATGTACGTCTGTCAATTGAAGAAGCAGGCCATCCAGGGGTAAAAGCAGATGTCCAATTCAAGGGGGAAACCTGGAGCGGAATCCACTCCTATACACACGGTGGCGGCTACCGAAGCAAAATTGAAGCAAATCATAATGGTGAAGCAAGATTTGCAGAAGATTGTTTAATCATAAACGGTGCGACAACGATTGAATTGAAAATGAAAGTGGCTCCTGAGATCGGGAATGACTTCTTATTCTCAAGTGGCAGCTATGCAGAATGCTTTGAACGTCACAAGAGAAAACATGAAGCGCTGTTTTACAAGGCCTCATTGGATTTAAACGGTGGAGAGAGAAGAAGTTGGACAGGTGAGGCATTGCTAAAAGAAATCAAAGAAACGGGTGTACTGCACCCCGCACTGATTGAAAAATGCTACGACGCAGGACGTTATATGTTCTTATGCAGTGCAGGCAGCCGCCCGCCTAATCTGCAAGGAATCTGGACAGGAGCCTTTGATCCGCCGTGGTCCTCGGATTATACCATGGACACGAATTTGCAGCTGGCGATGGCATCCGTTTTCAGTGCAAACATGCTGCACGGAATGGAACCTTATACGCGCCTGCTGGAATCCTATATGGATGATTTCCGTTATAATGCCAGAAGGATGTTTGGCTGCAGGGGAATTTTATCGGGTGTTTGTGCTTCTTCGAGCGGACGTCACACTCATTGGGGCGATTCAAGCTGGGGAGACCGGGAGTGCGATACGTTTTTTGGTGCATTTTGGACGTGCGGCGCAGGGTGGCTGGCTCATTGGCTTTTTGATTACTATCAATACACTGGAGACCTCGAATATTTACGTGATCATGCCCTTCCTTTTATGAAAGAAGCAGCACTGTTTTATGAGGATTTTTTAATAGAAGAACACGGCAAACTGCTTTTTTTGCCGTCTTATTCAGCGGAAAATGGGATTGCTGCCAACAGTACGATGGACATTGCCGTGGTTAGAGAGCTTCTAACAAATTTGATTAGGGCAAATCGCCTTCTTGAAACAGGAGAAGAAGACATTCCACGCTGGCAGAAGATGCTGGAGAAGCTGCCTTCTTATGAATTGACTGAGGATGGCGCCTTAAAGGAGTGGGCTGTAGACGACCACGAAGAAAATGATAATCACCGCCACTTTTCACACTTGTATCCGCTGTTTCAAAGCTATGAATTTACCCCGGAAAAAACCCCGGTTTTATGGAAAGCGGCAGAAAAAGCTTATCAAAATAAGCTGAAGCATTGGCTCTTTAATCCGGATACAGATACATCGTCTCATGGCCGGATGCATGCTGCTCTTTGTGCAGCGAGGCTGGGAGACGGTAAAACCATTGCGGATATAATGAAAATGATGCTTTCAGGAGGTGCAGTGTATCCAAGCTTTATGACTGCACATTTTGAACATCATGATGTTTTTAATGTAGATGCAAATGGGGCTTTTCCGGAGCTGATTCAACATACGGCACTCTTTTCATTGCCAGGCAGGATTGAACTGCTTCCGGCACTGCCGGTTGAAATGAGCGAAGGCATCTTAAAAGGCATGCTGTGCCGCGGCGGGCTGACAGTGATTCGGTTTAACTGGAATGTACCAGCGGGCATTATGCAGCTGATCATCAAATCAAGAATAAAGCAGGAAGTTGTCTTCTATACCCGGCAACCCGGATGGTCACTAAACGAAGAGGAAGGAATGGAGTGGATGCAACCCTTGCCGGCAGAAGAACCGATTCAACTTGAATGGAGGAGATCGTATGCAAATGGGCGGAATGCTTGGAAGTGTGCACCGGAGTACGAGCTGGATCACAAAGGGAGCAAGTCTTAACTTTCTGTGGTTTTTATGCAACGCTCCGCTTTTCTTTATACTGGCGGATTATTGGGCAAACGGCGGAGAGCTGGCTTTAGGGCTGGGTGTACCTATTGCCCTTGTGCCGTTGCTGTTTTTTCCATCCACAGCCGCCTTGTTTGCGATTGTGCGGAAGTGGGTGTTGAAGGAAGAGGAGACAGTGTTGGCTTTTTTTCGATATTTTAAAAACAATTTCATTCAAAGCCTGATCGGGGGAGTATTTTTTACGATCGTCTGGACCGGATGGCTTGTACAGGCCGGATCGCTTCCTCAGTTGGTTATCGTCATTATCAGCAGCTGGCTGCTCGCATGGATGTTCTTTTTCTTTGCGTTTCAAGTACATTTTTCCGTAAATGTACTGCACACAATTAAAAATGCAGTAATTATGACTGCTATGAGACCGCTCTCTATCGTCATGATTGCTGCAATGGCGGGGACGCTCTTTTACATCTCTTCTATCTACACCTTCTTACTGCCATTTTGTTCAGCAGTTGTTCTTGCTTATATTGCGTTTAGTCTCTTTTACCGCTTTTATCAAGTAAGACTGACTCAGCAAACGGGATATTTAAAGATGAAGAATATGGAAAGTACCGGGCATACCCGTCCTATATCAAGTCTCGATACGGCCATGTCAAAAGCAAGTGAGTAGCGCAAATGAAAAATCCAGAGGAACATTTACCTTATGAAAAATCCGAACACAATCGAAATTTTTTCAGTTTCGATTGCGCTCGGATTTTGCTGTTTATATTTAATTAAACAACTCCAAGCAGATATCTGAAATTGAATATCACTAATTTTGACATGAAAATAGATACAGTATACACTTTCAGAAAACAAAACAGATCATGATAAAATGAAGTAACATAATTGGAAGCGCTTACAGATGGACGGGAAGGTGTTTAAGTGAAAAAGTGGCTGCTTTTACGGTTTAACAATATGAAATTGCCGGAGAAGTTTATTTGGTTTTTTCTCATTATCGTTGTATTTCCGATTCTGTCTGCAGGTATCTATTTAACGAATGAAATGCGTCAGGACGCTCTTGATGATGCGATTACCCAATCTGCATTAAATAATGAGCGGGTTCGTCAGCGGACATCGGAAGTCCTTCGTGTACCTGTATTTGTCTCCAACAATCTCATGTTTGATGACCGTCTCAGAATGCTTGTAAATACCCGATTTACGAGAACAAACGAGGTGGTGGAAGCCTATCGTTCATTCAATACGTTTTCTTACTATAAACAATACTACCCTGATATACAGTCCATCAGATTGTATACACAAAATCAAACGATGATCAATAATTGGGAGCTGATCCCGCTGAATGAAACGATAATGGACGAAACCTGGTACCGGGAAGCAGCCGCTGATGCCGGGTTTATGAAGTGGCAGTACATAGAAGATGAAACAAAAGGCGGTAAGCCGTATCTGAGCCTGATTCGCCGCATCAATTTTTTGGAGGAAAAAAGCTTCGCTATTTTAATTATTACCATCAATCCTGCTGTTTTAGATGTAATTTTAAATCAGGAAATGTTTTTAACGATGATTGTAGATGAAAATGATCATATTGTTGCCTCTAATGACCCTTCAAATAAAGGTCAGAAGCTAGGCACGATTTTGGATGACAGTACAGAAGATGATGAGGAGGCGCTATATGAAGCGGTTGTAGATGGCAATGCTTCTCAAATTATAACAAGTGATATTTTAATCGATGAATTAAGTCAAAACCGGCTTCGTGTAGTAACTGCCGTTCAGCATCATCATATCGTTGGCAACGCAAATGCCCTGGCCGCAAAAGGGGCACTCATGACGGTTTTAGCAGCACTTGTAGCGATTGGATTTATTGCCATTATGTCCCGTTTATTTTCAAAAAGGCTTGATGAGCTAAGCGCCAGGATCAGCAGAGTTGCCACAGGAGACTTATCGACAAGTGTTGAAATGTCAGGCAATGATGAAATTGGGGAACTGTCCCGTCAGTTTCAGCACATGGTGGAAGAACTGGATGCATCGATTGAGACCCTGAAGGAATCAAACAGCCAAAAAGCACAGCTGCAGCGTAACCAGGCAGATATAAAATTAAAGATGATGGCAAGTCAAATCAATCCGCATTTTTTATTTAACACGCTTGAATCGATCCGGATGAAAGCCCATATGGAAGGGGCAAAGGAAGCGGCAGGCATTGTTAAGCTGTTAGGGAAGCTGATGAGAAAAAGCATTGAGACTGGCGGGCGCCCGGTTCGGGTGGAAATGGAAATTGAAATGGTCCGCTGTTATTTGGAAATTCAATCGTTCCGCTATGAGAAACGTCTCTCCTATGACCTCTTTGTAGATCCGTCAGCAAAAGATGTGTATATTGAACCTCTTATTATTCAGCCGCTTGTGGAAAACTCGGTTATTCACGGACTTGAAGATAAAGACGACGGAGGAAAGGTCTCTGTTTATGTTCAAATGGTATCTGGCGGAATGAAAGTGACCGTAAAAGATGACGGTAAAGGATTCACAGAAAAACGGTTATTTGAAGTGCTCCATTTTATTAATGATACAGAAGAGGAAAATCGAATTGGATTAAGAAACGTGCATCAGCGGCTTCTGCTGACATATGGCGACTCATCCGGACTGCAGATTAGAAGTGATGAAGGAGAAGGTACAGTGATTCATTTTGTGATTCCTATACAAGGAGAGTGACATGATGCGTGACGTTTTGATTGTAGATGATGAACCGATGATCCGAGAGGGACTAAAGACGCTGATTGACTGGGAGGAATACGGCTATCGTGTGGTTGGGCTGGCCCGAAATGGCAAAGACGGCTATGAAAAGTTTCATCAGCTGAAGCCGGATTTAATTATAGCCGATATTAAGATGCCGGAAATGGATGGAATTACACTGCTCGAAACACTTCGCGATGAATCACACAATATCCGCTTTATTCTGCTTAGCGGTTATGCAGACTTCAACTATGCAAGGCGTGCCATCAGCTGCGGAGCTGAGGCTTACTTGCTTAAGCCGATTGATGAAGATGAGCTGATTGAGAAGCTTATCGCCATTCAGTCATCTTTTATACTCTCTGTCCATCAACCAAGCCGGTCCAGCGCCTGGAAAGAACTTTTTCAGCATATTCCTGATGAAAATGGAACTGAAGCCATTTCTATTTTTGAACAAAAAGGAATTTGGCAAGGGCCCTCTCGCCTTTTAGTCGTAAAGCCCGGTCGCCATTTGCAGCACTGGCAGCAGAGAATAGATGAGCTGATTCACCGGACAGAATCAGTGATTGTTTTTCCTATTAAAGACCTCTTTATTTTTATTTTGCCCGTCTCTTCCCATGCAGCTACATTCCTGCAGGAGCTTGGCGAATCAATGCCTTATCATGTGGCAGCGTCTGCGGTTCTTCATAAACTACAAGATAGTCTGCTCCAATGGAAGGACATTCAGCGGGTGTTGGATTCATCATTTTACATACCTGAAAAAACAGTACTTCAGCAGCCGTTTGATCGAGAAGATGTGGTAACGAAAGAATGGCATCCGGATGTGTACCGCAATCGTCTTTTCTTTGCCCTGGAAGCTTCAAGCAGTGAAGCAGCGTACGCCATATTAGATGAGGTAATGGAAGAATGGACAGCAAGAAAATGGCCGGAGCAGGAAGTAAAAAAAGAAGCAGCTTCCCTATGCAATCAGGTGATGAATAAACTTGCTGCCGTCCATCCAAAAAAACAATCATTGCTTCTCAAAACGGGATTAAAAACAACGGAGTTATATGAGGCTTCTTCCATGGAAGCCATGCATGCATCATGCCATTCTTTTCTCACAGCGGTACTTGACATAATGGATGACGGTACACCGGACAGCGTCATGAATAAAATGATTGACTTGATCCGCACACGCTATAACGAAAATCTGAGACTCGAAACGCTTGCCGGGATTTTCAACTATAATAGTGCATACCTGGGAAAGCTGTTTAAAAGCCATACTGGTGAATATTTTAATACGTATGTAGATAAAGTCCGCACCGAAAAAGCGAAAGAAATGCTGAATAGAGGCTATAAAGTATATGAAGTCGCAGAAAAAGTCGGGTATGCAAATGTGGATTACTTTCACCGGAAGTTCAAAAAGCATGCAGGTGTTTCTCCAACGACTTTTAAAAACAAGCACAACCAATAAAGATGTCCGTTCTTCGTTGCTTTAAACCAATGAGGACGGGCATCCTTTAATTTTGACATGATTTTTAACGCAAATCAGCAGGTATTGAACCCGAATCTTTCCTTGTAAGATGGAGGTATAGAACAGGGGGAGATAAAGTGGAATCGGTTGAAAAGAAAGCGCATACAAAAATAAACCGTTCTGCCAAAACACAGCACAGATTTTTTAAAACGATGAAGCAGCAAAAGTATTTATATGCGATGTCTGTTCCATTTGTTCTGTGGGTGATTGTATTTAATTATGTCCCGCTTTGGGGCTGGACCATGGCCTTTCAGGACTTTAAACCGGCAAGGTCATTCATGGAGCAGGAGTGGGTGGGTCTTGCGAACTTTGCTGCCCTTTTTCAGGATGAACGGTTCTATTTGGTTCTCCGCAACACGCTGGCGATGAGCATTATGGGGCTCGCTATTGGATTTGTTGTTCCCATTATCTTTGCGGTTTTCCTGAATGAAGTGCGGGTCCAGACGTTTAAGCGGACGGTTCAGACGATCTCCTATTTGCCCCATTTTGTCTCATGGGTCGTTGTGGCGGGCATTGTTACCAAGATGCTGTCTACTGACGGGGGAATCGTCAATGAAATGCTGATGGCGGCAGGCTTTGTAAATGATCCTGTTCAGTTTATGACCAAAGGCGAATGGTTCTGGATGATTGTGACGCTGTCGGATTTGTGGAAGGAAATGGGCTGGAATTCGATTATCTTTTTGGCCGCAATGGCAGGGGTTGATCCGCAGCAATACGAAGCAGCGAAGGTAGACGGTGCGAGCAGGCTGCGTCAAATCTGGCATATAACGCTTCCTGGAATCCGGCCAACGATTCTTGTTGTGTTAATTTTATCCATCGGTCATTTAATCACCATCGGCTTTGAAAAGCAGTTTTTACTCGGCAATCCGATTGTCGTGGATTACGCTGAAGTGCTTGACTTGTATGCTCTGAATTATGGAATCGGTCTTGGCCGTTTCTCCTACGGAACAGCGATCGGAATTTTCAACTCTCTGGTAAGTATTGTTCTGCTGTTTCTTGCCAATGGCATCTTTAAGCGCTACACGAATCAAAGTGTCATGTAAAGGAGGGATATTATGAAAGGAAGCCGAAAGGGATGGGATGATCGGCTGTTTGATATAATTAACTATTCGTTTTTAACAGTCGTTTTACTTGTTACGCTTTATCCATTTTTAAATGTGCTGGCAATTTCACTAAATGAATCCACCGATACGGTCAGAGGCGGCATCACTATTTTTCCGCGGGAGTTTACACTTACCAACTACCAGACCATTTTTGAGTACGATAACTTGATCACCGGCTTTATAAATTCCACCTTACGTACGGTAATCGGTACGGTGCTCGGTGTGGTGTCTTCTGCTATGGTAGCGTTTACATTAAGCAGAGCAGATTTTCAGGGAAGAAAAGCTTTCTCAACCGTTCTTGTTCTTACACTTTATTTTTCCGGCGGTCTGATCCCCGGTTATATGTTAATGCGCGATTTACAGCTCATTGATACATTCTGGGTGTACGTCCTTCCGGGCATGGTAAATGCTTTCAACATCATTATTGTCCGTTCGTTTATGGATGGACTGCCGTTTGCTTTGCAGGAATCAGCCAAGATGGATGGCGCTAATGACTTTGCTATTTTCTGGCGGATCATCCTGCCGCTATGTACACCGGTACTTGCAACAATCGCTCTTTTTATCGCAGTAGGCCAATGGAATTCATGGTTTGACACATACTTATACAATAGTTCCAATCCGAGTTTAACTACACTGCAGTTTGAATTAATGAAAATACTGCAGAATACTACAATGGGTGCTACAGATGCCAATGCATTTCGCGATGCTCAGGGGCAGGAGGCAGCTTCTTCTGTGTCACCGGAATCTATTAAAATGGCGATCTCAATGGTTACCATTATCCCAATATTACTGGTATATCCATTTCTGCAGCGGTTTTTTGTGCAAGGCATGACGCTTGGAGCAGTAAAAAGCTAACTAGATAAAGGGGAGAAATTGATGAAAACAAAGTGGAGAAAAGCAAGTGCTGTGTTTATTATGGGGACCATGCTTACAGTGGCAGGCTGTCAAAGTGACAATGCAGCGACAAAAGAAGAAACAACCGGTCCAGTCACGTTTTCACTCTTTAGTGCCGATCCTCATTCCCAATGGGACAACATGGAAAGCCCGGTCAGTCAGATGGTGAAAGAGACAACTGAAGTCACGATTGAGCCGGAATTTGACGTTGGAGGCGGAGAACAGAAGATCCCTCTCATGATCGCAAGCGGTGAATATCCGGATTTGATTCTGCCAAAAGGGAATGCAGGCAAATTGGTAGATGCGGGTGCGCTCATTGATTTAACGGATCTGATTGAAGAGCATGCTCCGAATTTGAAAAAAGTATATGGTGATTATTTCAACCGGTTAAAATGGAGCGGAGAAGACGAATCTATTTATATTTTGCCAACATCCCGAGTTGATCATACGTACTGGGCACCGGGCAATGGCTTTATGCTGCAGCATGATGTGGTAAAGCAGCTGGGTTATCCGGAAATTCGTACAGTAGACGATTTTGAGAATGCCATCAGAGACTACAAGGAAAAGAACCCAACCATTGACGGGCAGCCGACGATCGGATTGTCATTGCTGGCTGATGACTGGAGAATTATGATTTCAACAACGAATCCGGCTTTTTACGCAACAGGTGCTCCGGATGACGGCGAATTTTATATTGATCCCGAGACATATGAAGCGACCATGCATTATCGCCGTCCTGAAGAAAAAGAGTACTTTAAGTGGCTGAACCATATGAACGCTGAAGGTCTGCTGGACCAGGAGAGCTTTGTTCAAAAATATGATCAGTACCTGGCGAAAATATCCTCTGGCCGTGTGCTTGGTCTGATTGACACAGACTGGGAAGTAGGAGACGCACAGCGTGCACTACGTGAAGCAGGTAAAACAGAGAGAATGCATGGGATGTACCCTGTCACTTTGACTGAAGAATATAAACATGCAAACTTCCAGGATACCGGTTATCTTGGAGGCTGGGGAATCGGGATCACAACCGAGTGTGAAGATCCGGTTCGTGCAATTAAGTTCCTGGATTATTTAGCATCTGATGAAGGCCAAATCCTGCAAAATTGGGGCATCGAGGGTGAGCATTACACAATTGAAGACGGCAAACGTGTGATATCAGATGAGGAAATGAATGAACGCAATAACAATGCCAACTATGTGAAAAATACGGGTATCGGCGTATTAAGCGGATTTGCTCCATTATATGGAGATGGTGTAACGGATTCAACCGGACAGACTTATTCCATTGCTAGTCCGGATCAAATTATTAATGCCTATACGGATACAGAAAAAGAAGTGCTGTCAAACTACAATGTAGAGATGTGGAAAGACCTGTATCCGCAAACAGAGGAATTCCCGGTAAAACCATGGGGAGCAGCTTACAACATGCAGGTTGAAGCAGGTTCCGATCTTGAACTGATCATGCAAAAGTCGCTGGATGTTGTGAAAAAACGTATACCTGAAGCCATTTTGGCAGACCCGTCTGAGTTTGACGATGTATGGGAGAGCTTCATGGCCGATCTGGAGAGTGCAGGTGTTGAACAGGCTGAGGCTGATTACACAGAAATGATTAAGGATCGACTGGAGCTTTGGCAGTGACAGTGATATAAAGTGAAAAAAGAGCTTGGGACAAAAATGTCTCAAGCTCTTTGACCGGTTCGCTGCGCTTCAGGCGAACGCTTTCGCAGGGACGGCGCTGAGCCTTTCAGGGCCTTGCCCTGTAAAGGCTCAGCTTGCCGTCATAACCTGCAGGAGTCGCCACCTTCCGCTCCGCTCACCTACTACTAGTAATAAAAATTTCCTCATTTTTTAAACTTTTTGAATTTTGTCCCAGGTTCTTTTTATGCCTCTGTTAAAAGGAATAAATAGTCTCCGTTGTGCATGGCTTGTTAAACTTTACAATCAACTTAGAATTACGTCACCCAGTTATTATGGACGCTCAAGAACAGCAGAGAGCATACGGTGGACAACTTCATGGTCACTTGTATCGTTCAGACGGTAGTCTTTGCCGGGTAAAGTGTACCATTCCTTGGCTCCGGCATATGTAATGGAGAGTGTAAGCATACCGCTGTCATCACAAGTAGTCTGCAGTTCAAGCTCTCCGCTGATGACGCCAACTTCAGTGGTCATGACTCCGTGTGTTGCGGTAAAGATCGTTGACTTTTTATCCATGAGAAAGACTCCTTTCCTGATATGAATCATTTAACGATTAGTACGAACAGGTGTTAAGCATGGTTTGCAGGGAAGATTTCTCCGATGCCTGGAGGCTTAGGTTCCAAGTGTGCTTTGTATTAATCCACCATTTCGCGTATCCGCAATGTGCGCTGTAGCGGGGAGGCTGCCAAGTTGATGGATCCTGGTCCCCTTTGGAGCGGTTAACGCTGGCGGTTACAGCAATCAGATGCGGACCGCTTAAGTCATTTGCAAATTCACGGCGCTGCGCTTCTGTCCAGCTGCTAGCTCCGGAGCGCCATGCTTCAGCTAATGGAACAACATGATCTACATCGAGTTCAGATGGAGAATACACCGTGATGCCGTCAAAGTAGCTGTACCACTTGCCGGATGTGACAGGGCAGTCTCCGCTGAAATAGTCAGCATCGCGTTGAAGAACCAATTGGCGGGTATCACAGCCGCCGCCCTGTCCGATCCAGTGAGGAAACTCATCACGGGAGTAGCCGGCCATCGAGTTTTCCGATTTTACGGTTAGCGAGTTCAATTGAGATTGGGCAGCTGACTTGGAAGGAGTATCAGGCAAAAAAGCTGAAGCTGGCTGCGCATCAAACTGAAAAGCAGCAAAAGAGATAAGCAGGGCAAAAATAAATACCATCGATTTTTTAAACAAAGTAATGCCTCCTAGTATGTAATTTTATATATTTACATCCTGCTCATGTGAGTTGAACAAAATGTGAATACCGCGGGTAGGGGGAGTACATTAAAATTTACAGCAAAAATCGTTTTCTGACAGATAAAACAGGAGTGGTTCTAGTTGCAATGTTAGAGTATAGTTCAAACATATAACAAGTTAATAATTTGTAAACGACCCACATACGTAAGAGACATCTACATGCACTCATAAAGGATCAATGACACTGGAGTAGATCTTTGTACACCTTAAAAATACTTCATTTTGATAGAAAGCCAGACTCTTTAAAATCTTATTGGGCTTTCAATGTGACATAGGACCTGTTCAGCGATCCAAAAGGTGCTTTACTAAAAATTAATAACTAGCACAAATTTGTTTCGATATAATCTAGATTTATAGAGTGTATACCTATTTATTTTGCTATACAGCAAAGAAAAACGGCCTGTCTGTTGAGAAGGACTCAACATAGACGGCCGTATACGTTACATCTGTTTTAGATATATTCTTTGGCTACAGCAGAAGAAGTCATGATAGACAACAAAGCCCCATAGTTGACTGAAAAAGCGACGGCATCCCCAACCTGCAAATCCACCTTTTTTGCGTTGAGTACGGTATGGTCGCTGCTGAATCCCATAATATTCAGATCCAATAAAGGAGTCAGCCCGGAGACTAAGACATCCTGAAAACCAACGCCAAGAATGCAACGCCTTATATCACCCATTTCATCAAAAGAAGGGTATACTCCTAAAACGTTTTGTGCGATTTGACCATAGGGGACAGAAGGTTTTACTTTAGATTCGATGACTTCTGAGTAAAATGTAAAAGCATCTGTATACAATCCCGGAATAGCTTCACGGGAAAGGGTTTCACGTCCAAGAAGGATGGATTCTCCAATGCGCAAATGATTAATTTCACCTACTTCTTCACTAGATGAAAACCAATTATAATTGGCAGAATTTCCTCCAGAAACAATCGGCAAAGGGAGGGCATATTGTTTTCTGATCGAAGCTGCCAATGCAGAGAGTGTGTTCATTTTTTCCGTATCGGGCTTTACTCCTCCGAAACAGGCAAAATTAGCTCCAATTCCAACTAGCTCGATTCCCGGCAGCTGTATGATATGAGGGAGATAGTGAGCTAGCTGGTCGGGCATGATTCCTTCACGCAAATCCCCGAGTTCAATCATTAAAATGATTTTCTTCACAGTCTCATTTTTCATTGCACACTGAGAGAGATGATCGATCACTACCAGCTCTGTTTGCATACTAATATCTGCATATTCAGTAACGGCTTCAATTTGGCTTAAGGCTGGCGTTCTCAATAAAACAAATTCGGCTTGTACCCCGGCGTCTTTCATTTGTTTTATATTCTCGATCTTTGAATCTCCTAATTGACGAATTCCAATATCAATCAGTAAATTAGCAATTTCTAAGCTGCCGCAGACGCCTTTTGTAACAGCCATTACTTGAATCCCTTTCGCTCCATAGATCTCCATAATTTTTCTGGCGTTATGCGTAATTTTCGAAAGGTTTATTTCCATTTTAGGCAATGAATGATTGAAGTGTGTCTCAATAAATGGCTGATTGGCTGCGTTCACCTAACGAGCGTTTTCTTATGTGCTAATGACGGAAAGGCGGTTAAGATGCTTTGAACCAGTTTATCGCAGCCATGCTTAAGAACATCCGTGGCAGGAAGACCAAGTTCCTCCTCATACTTCTTAACTGTTTGATCGATTTGATGGTCCGTCATGTTTTCGTGGTTAATGGTAATGGCAACTACTTTTGAATGAGAGAAATTTTCGATTAATTCGATTTCACTTTTTACTGTAGGCATTTTCATAAAAGGAAAGTCGCCCAGGTTTACACGCATAGGCGGGTGCTGCACGATGACAGCGCCTGGTCTTGCCCCTTTTAAAATACCAGAAGAGCTGATATAAGCAGGATGACTAAGAGCGCCTTGTCCTTCTACAATAATGATGTCAGGATGTTCTTTGTTATACGCTTTCATTATCTGGTTTTCAATTTCCCCCGTTATATATTGAGAAGGAAGCGCATCAACAGCGGCCCCATAAGCAGCACCCTGAAGCAGTCCTGTTTGACCGGTCGCGATAAAAGCCGCAGAGAAACCGGCTTTTTCAAGAGCAGCCTGAAGCAAAACGGCGGTGGTTCTTTTTCCTACTGCACTATCCGTTCCGAGTACAGCTACGATCGGTGTCTCAATTGATAAAATCTGCCCGGAAAATAAATGAAGATCCTTTTTCAAAGGTGGTTTTCGCACGTCAACAATTGTCACGCTGTACTTTTCAGCATATTGTTTAAATTCTTCATCTTCCCCTAAGAATTCATGCAGCGGGTTAATAATATTCATCCCTTGCTTCATCGCTTGAAATAATAGCTCGCGTTCTTCTGATTTAAGAAATGCTTCAGCAGGCGCAATCCCATAAATAAAATCTGTGGGCATTTGCTCCAGACGTTCAATCGCTTGCTCTAAACTAGCAAATACCGGAATCCCGTTTTTTCCTTCATCAAGCACTTCACCAGCATCTAAACCTGCTTGTGTACTGTCAATTACGCCGGTAATATCATATTTTCCTGACTGACGAATCAATCCATTGGCTGTTTTTCCGTCCATTTTACCAAAGTTTCTTTCACAATATATTAAGGCAGTATTCTTCAATTAGTGTTCCTCCTATAATTGTACATAAAAAAACACCTTACCCGTTTAGACGAAGTGAACAGAGGTCATTGGTCTAAAAGGGAAAGGTGTATTCTTTGTATTCTTTAGTATAGCACACTTTCCAATTTTTTTAATTTTTTCTAGCAACAGGAACTTGCACCCTTATAAGAAAAATGAAAGGGGCAGGGAATTCATTTCTAAAAAAAGATTACATAGCCATTCGGTTAAGGACAGCCTGTCATAAAAACTTATGAGGAATTCCTGATAGAATGATAAGATGATAAGAGATGAAAAGGAATATAAATTTTAAAAAGTAGAGTAAGTATGGGGATGCAAGGAAAAGGGGGCTTCATTATAATGGACAAAAATTACCTGGATTTACTGGCGCAAAAATATAACAGCGAAGAAAAGGTCGTGACAGAAATTATTAATTATGAAGCGATCTTAAATCTGCCTAAAGGTACAGAGCATTTTGTAAGTGACTTGCATGGGGAATATCAGGCGTTTCAGCATGTGCTGAGAAATGGCTCGGGAAGAGTTAAAGAGAAGATAAGGGACATCTTCAGCGGTGTCATTTACGAAAATGAAATTAATGATATGGCGGCACTCGTGTATTATCCTGAAGAAAAATTACAGATTATTAAAAATAGTTTTGATAATGAACAGGAGCTGAATCACTGGTATAAAGAAATGATTCAGCGGATGATCAAGCTGATTTCCTATGCATCTTCCAAATATACAAGGTCGAAGCTGCGGAAGGCATTGCCGGAACAGTTTGCCTATATCATTGAAGAACTGCTGTATAAGAAAGATGAATTCGCGAATAAAGAGGAGTACTATAACAAAATCGTTCAGCAGATTATTTCGCTCGGTCAGGCAGATAAGCTCATTATTGGACTTGCCTACAGCACGCAGAGGCTGGTCGTAGATCATCTTCATGTAGTGGGGGATATTTACGACCGGGGACCGGAGCCGGATAAAATTATGGAGGCGCTTATTAACTATCATTCTGTTGATATCCAATGGGGCAATCATGACGTGCTTTGGCTTGGCGCGTTTTCCGGATCCAAGGTGTGCCTTGCAAATATCATTCGAATCTGCGCCCGCTATGACAATCTTGATATTATTGAAGACGTTTATGGCATTAACCTAAGACCTCTTTTGAACCTGGCGGAAAAATACTACGAGGATAATCCTGTTTTCAGACCGAAAACCCAGACAGATAAAAATACATCGGACCATGAACGGCTGCAAATAACAAAAATTCATCAGGCGATCGCGATGATTCAGTTTAAGCTAGAAAGCCCGATTATTAAAAGGCGTCCGAATTTTAATATGTCAGGCAGGCTTTTGCTTGAAAAAATTGATTTTGATAAACGGGAAATTAATATAAATGGAAAAATATATCTGCTGGAAAATACCTGCTTTAAAACAATTAACCCGGAGCAGCCTGATGAGCTTTTAGAAGAAGAAAAGCAAGTGATGGACAAGCTGTTATTTTCCGTCCAGCATTCGGAAAAATTAGCCAGACATATGAATTTTCTCATGAAAAAAGGGAGTCTTTATTTACAATATAATGGGAATCTATTAATTCATGGATGCATTCCTCTTGATGAAAAAGGAAATATGGAAAAAATGATGATCGAGAATGAAACCTATGCAGGCCGTGAGCTGCTTGATCTTTTTGAACAATGTCTCCGCAGGTCATTTGCCAATCCTGATCAAACCGAAGACCTGGATACAGATATGGTTTGGTATTTGTGGACCGGAGAATATTCCTCTCTATTCGGAAAGCGGGAAATGACGACATTTGAACGTTATTTTATTCAAGATAAGGAAGCGCATAAAGAAAAGAAAAATCCCTATTACCATTTGCGTGAACAGGAGGAAACCTGCCGCACCATCCTTAAGGAGTTCGGCCTGAATCCGGATCAGGGCCACATTATTAATGGCCACACACCGGTGAAGGAAATCGACGGAGAAAACCCAATTAAAGCGAATGGCAAAATGGTCGTGATTGACGGGGGCTTTTCAAAGGCGTATCAATCCAAAACCGGCATCGCGGGCTATACGCTGTTATATAATTCCTACGGCATGCAGCTTGTCGCTCACCAGCATTTTAATTCAAAAGAAGACATTCTTCTAAATGGAACAGACGTGTTGTCGGTTAAGAGACTGGTAGATAAAGAGCTGAAGAGAAAAAAAGTGATGGAAACGAATGTGGGGGAAGAACTGCTTCAGAAGGTCACCCTGCTGAATCGTTTAATGGAATACCGTTATATAAAATAAGCTACTGATTTCAAGCAGCAACGCCTCACGTTGAAAAGGAGGTGAGACAGATTGAATACCGTATCGCAAATGAGAATTCAAAAACCGGCAGAAGAAATCTTCGAAGCATTTGTTGATCCTGAAAAGATAGGCGGATTTTGGTTTTCCTCTAGTTCTGAAAGATGGCAGGAAGGAAAAACCGTTACATTAACCTATAAAGAGTATGATGCTGAAGGGGATATTAAAATCATTGAACTTCTGGAAAATGAGAAAATTGTTTTCGAATGGGCTGGCAGTCACGCTGTGACCATTCATTTCCTGCCCGAACAAAGCAACAGTACGATTGTAAAAGTTAAAGAAGATGGGTTTGACAACAAGGACGAAAACCTAATTTCTCAACTATTGGACAATAAAGAAGGATGGGTTTATATGCTAACGTGCCTGAAAGGGTACATGGAATATGGTGTTAGTTTAAGAGCCTCTTTAATTAAGCAGGGTTGAGTGATTGGATCTTGAGTGAAGAAAGTTAAAAATGAGGCAGTATCTATTCTATGTATGAAGTGAGCAGAGCGAAAAGGGTCCTTTGAAGCGCAGTGAGCTCTTTCTAGAGGCTGGGACAAAACTCAAAAGTATTTTAAGAATGAAGAAGTATTTATTAATAGTAAGAGGAGAGCGGAGCGGAAGGTGACGACTCCTGCAGGATTTGACGGCAAGCTGAGACTATCCGGGGCAAGGGCCTAGAGAGGCTCAGCGCCGTCCCTGCGGAAAGCGTCCGCATGAAGCGTAGCCGAACAGGTCAAAGAGCTTGAGACACTTTTGTCCCAAGCTCTTTTTTGGTGTTTCCTTTTTCTCCTAAAATATTTCGGTTTCGACAAAAAAATTTATCAAGAAGTGTCCATCCCTTATATGGATGTTTTTAAAGAAAATACACTCTCCAAAGGTGAATATTCATTAGGAAAACTAAAGAATTCGAGTGAATGGGTAGAAAGCGCTAATGATCAAATTTCCACATTCGACTTTTTTCTATAAGTAAATCGTTATATAACAACCTATATCGACTGTTTTTTTACAATTTATGTGTAAAATCTATTTAAATTTGAACGAAGTAAGAAATTACACACTACCCTCATAAACTGATTTTTACTTAAAAAAACATTTTATAATGACAAATCAAGGAAAATATGGTTACAAAAAACTAGTCATATGTATAATTGCCTGCTTCATATGACCTCTTTTTAAATAGTTTGAAAATTCATTCTTTTTTCGACAACATCCTTTTATCACTATTAGTAGAGTATAGATATACCTATTTTCCTACATAACTGATTGGTCTAAACTGATCTCATAACAACAGCGTACATGAGGAGCTGCGTTCTGAACTGCTGCTTTCAATGTCTGACTCGGATCATAGGGAACATAGCGAAAGGGGGAACGATCTTTTCGTTCAAACACTACAAATAATGGAGGATGAGAATGAATAAGAACATGAAAAGAAAGTTTACGAGAGCGGCGTCATTGGTGATGTGCATGCTGTTAATTGCACCGTCATTCACTTATGGCCAGGCATCGGCACAATCAAATGGACCTTCAACCTCTTATTTAGGCAGCAGTAAGGAAATAGTAGAAAGTAAAGTGGATAAAAAGTTGAATCAGCTATACCAAGAAGATGAAATGGTGACATTTTTAGTGCGAATGAAGGAGCAAGTGGATACGGCCAGTATAGCTAAAGAAGCAGATAAAGCCGCCGTAAAATCAAAATTAACTCCTTCAAAAGCTCAACTGACAAAAAGGTCTCTAATCGTCAACGAATTAAGATCCACAGCTAAAGTATCACAAGAAAGAGTATTGGATCTTCTGCAAAAGCAGGAAAGCAAAGGAAATGCAAAGGATATTCAATCCTTTTACATTGTGAATGGACTTGCTGTTACAGCTTCAAAGGAGGTAATGGAAAAAATCGCATTGCTTCCTGAAGTTGCGAGTATTGATCCAAATGAAATACGAGCAGTCATTGATACAGAAACGGCAGCACCTGAAAACCAAACCGAAGCCGTCGAATGGGGAGTCGATCAAATCGGTGCACCGGCAGTGTGGGAACAGGGGATTGATGGCGCCGGAATTGTAGTGGCATCAATCGATACGGGTGCTCAATGGGATCATCCTGCTCTTAAAGAGCAATACAGGGGATTCAATAATGGCGAAGTCAGTCATGAATATAACTGGTTTGATCCTGTGAATGGCTCTGCCACACCTGTCGATCCTGATGGCCACGGAACGCATGTAACCGGAACGATGACGGGTACAGAGCCGGACGATGTCAATCAGGTTGGGGTTGCACCGGGGGCTAAATGGATTTCAGCAAATGCATTCGGTCCATTAGGCGGAGAGGATATTCACTTATTGCAAGCGGGTGAATGGATTTTAGCGCCTACTGATGCAGAGGGCAATCCTAATCCAGCCATGGCTCCGGATATCGTAAATAATTCCTGGGGCGGCGGTCCTGGACTTGATGAGTGGTATCGCCCAATGGTTCAGGCCTGGAGAGCGGCTGAAATTATTCCGGTTTTTGCTGCAGGAAACACGCGTGAAGGAAATCCGGGCGGGCCTGGTTCTGTATCAGCTCCGGGGAATTATCCTGAATCATTTGCTGTTGGGGCGACGGATATTAATCAAAACCTGGCTTCCTTCTCTTTACAAGGTCCTTCTCCATATGGGACGCAGAAGCCGGATGTTTCCGCACCTGGGGTTTCGATTCGCTCGTCCGTTCCGGGAGGCTCTTATGGAAATTACAATGGAACTTCAATGGCAGCACCGCATGTTGCAGGGGCGGCTGCGCTTGTCCTTCAGGCTAATTCAAGCCTAAGCATTGATGACGTAGAAGATTTACTTATGGATACAGCAACGCCAAGAACCAATGCACAATACCCAACCGCGCCGAATAATGGTTTTGGCGACGGGATAATCAATGTGTTTGACGCAGTATCTGCTGTTATTTCCGGACTGGGAACGATCAGCGGTCAAGTAACGAAAGATGGAGAGGATGCAACTGCTCCTGAAATTGAATTTTCAGGTCCTGAAGAAGTATTTGCAGGCTTGCCTGTCACATTAGAAGCGACTGTAACAGATGATGTTAGTGTTACAGACGTAATGCTTGAGTACCAAAAGCAGGACGGGACTTGGGAAATGGCAGCTGCATCACGTGTTGGCGGTGATTACCGCAATGGAACGTACCGCGCAACGATCGACGGGGATCGGATTACAGAAGGCACCATCACCTATCGCTGGAAAGCGGTGGACTTCGGTGCAAATGAAACCGTCAGCGAAGAAGCTGATATAACCGTGAATGCTCCTCCGACTGTCGGATACGAGCAGGATTTTGAAGACAATATTAATGGCTGGACAATGACTGGCCCAATGCAAACATGGCAGTGGGGTGCTCCTGCATCCGGTCCTGGTTCAGCATTCTCAGGTGAGAAAGTCATAGCAACTAATTTAGCTGGAGACTATGACAATGATTTATTTGAATCAGTTGAATCTCCGCCATTTGCCATACCTGAAGAAGGTGCTGCCTATCTTCAGTTTAAACACTGGTACAACATTGAAACAAACTGGGATTTCGGCCATGTATTTATCTCGGAGGACGGGGGAACTACATGGGAGTTAATTGACTCATTTACCGGATTAAGCGGTGATTGGATTGATGGCCAATACGACTTATCTGCTTATGCCGGCAAAACTATTGTTGTAGCATTTGAGCTTGAGTCGGACTTTACCATTGTAAGACCAGGCTGGTATATCGATGATTTTAAAATTACGGATGAAGCTCTTTCTTCAATGACGAAAGTAAAATCGGTAAAAGACAGCGGACCCGTTAAAAAAGAACGTGCACCTAAATTTAATGCACAAAAAGCCGTTGATCGGAAAAATGCCGAAGCAGCTGAAGAGAAAAATCCAGCAGAAGAATCTGTTCTTTCCGGATTGCCTGTAAGTGCAAGAGTAACGGTGGAAGAAACGAATCGTTCTGTCAATACAGACCCTGCAACGGGTGAGTATTCTATGACTCATGCGGTTGGCGACTATACGCTGCTTGCTGAAGCTTACGGATTTGCACCTCAAACACAAGAGGTTACCGTTGTGGAAGATGAAAATACAGACGTTTCCTTCTCACTTGAAGAGCTTCCAACAGGAACGGTAACGGGAACAGTTGTCAACCAGGCAACGGGTGAACCAATTACCGGAGCAACTTTGTATCTAATGGAAGATGCCGCGGTGGCGCCTGTTGAAACAGATGAAAATGGAGACTATTCCATTACAGGCTACGAAGGCACCTACACTTTAAAAGTTGTAGCACCAAACTTTTATGGGGAAGAAGTTGAAGTAATGCTTGAAGGGGATGTAGAACAGGATATTGAACTGCGTCCATTCATCGGCTATGCAGGTGAAATTGGCTATGACGATGGGACAGCAGAAAATGCGAGAGCTTTCTTTGATGCTGGAAATGGCTGGGCTGTAAAAATGTCACTGGAAGAAGGTTCTGATGCGGCTCTTGTAACAGGCGGATTGTTCCGATTCTGGGACACAGAATGGCCGGTCCCGGGCGGCACTGAATTTCAAGTAGAGATCTATGATGCGAGCGGAGCAGATGGTGCACCTGGACAAAAATTAGCAGGTCCAATTGATGCTGAAGCTAAGCGTGATGGTACTTGGACTCAGGTGGATCTTAGCAGCGAAGGTGTTGTCGTAGACGGAGAGTTTTATCTGGTTTACATTCAATCGAAGGCTAATCCTGACACCCCTGGGCTAGGTACAGATGAAGATGGACCAAATGCCGGCCGAAGCTGGCAGTATGTAGGCGGTGCATGGTCACCAGTGCCTGAAGAAGAAGGAAATTACATGATACGCGCCCTCGTGGACTATGAGGTAACAGCGCCTTCTATTACCTCTCCTGCAGATGGTTCATTTACGAATGAAACGTCCGTCAATGTAACAGGGAATGCAGCACCGAATACAGATGTAATTGTCTACAACCAAGGCGAAGAAGCTGCAACAACAACTGCTTCTGAGGATGGACAATATGAGGTAGCTGTTGACTTGTCAGAAGGGGAAAACGTACTTACTGCCAGAGTTTCTACCGAAGCCGGCATGACAGACGAGTCCTCTCCTGTAACAATTACAGTAGATCTGACATCCCCTGTCATAGAAGTGACGAGTCCTGAAGACGGATTGAAGACCAATAAAGAGACGATCACCATCACAGGAATGGTAAACGAGGAGCATCTTGACACATTCACGATTAACGGGCAGAACGTGTCCGTTACGGACGGTGCATTCTCCAAACGATTACTCCTGGAAAACGGTGAAAATCAATTTGAAATGACGGCAACAGACTTAGCCGGCAACTCGACAACTGAAACTTTAACAGTTGAAGCGAAGTTTGGCGAAATTGAAATACAAAACCTTCAGCCTTCAGAAGATGTTTATCTTAAAGCAGGAGAATCTGTTAAGATCTCTTTTGAAAGTGAAGAAGATTTGGATGCCAGCTTTATATTACGTATGCCTTTAACGAATCTTTCAGGCACAAGTAATGTAACCGAGCTCCCTGTCAATGAAGTAGCTCCGGGTCAATATGAGGCGTATTGGACAGCCACATCGTCCGTTATTGCCGATGGAGTAGGAGTAGAAGTCATGGTGAACGATGAATTCGGAAACGAAGCCCGTCAACTTGCTGAAGGCAAGCTGTTTATTAACAGCTGGTCGCCTGGAGACAAGGACCGGCCGGTAAGACCGATACCGGGAAGACCTGATATTCCTGGAAGATAACTTAAGAAAGAGTGAAGATGTAAGCGATCTTGCATCTTTACTCTTTTCCAAAAAAATGTGAAATCCAGTAAGAGAACAAAAGTGGATAAAAAAGTGTAAATCGTTTAATAAAATGAGATATCTATGGTCTTTTAGTTCTTAATCAAGAACTATATTCTTACTAAAGAACAACAGGTAATCAAATAAGAGGAGGAATTTAAATGGGAATGAAAAAGAAAATTGCAATGGGACTGGCTCCGGCGGCACTTGGCATAACCTTAATGGCTGGAGGTACATACGCATATTTTACTGATGCAGCCGAAGCAAATGGTACGTTTGCCGCAGGCACTTTAGATATTGCCGTAAATCCGGAGACCATTATCGATGTGGATGGCATGAAACCAGGTGACTGGATGAATCGTGTCTTTTACATTGAGAATAACGGATCACTCGATATTCCGGAAGTCACACTAAATTCTACTTACGAAGTAATAGATGCAAATAACGATAATACAGAAGACTTCGGAAAATACATTCAAGTGAATTTTCTTGAAAATGCAGACAAAACGGGGCGTGCTGAATATAACGATATCATCTTTCAAACGACGCTGTATGATCTGCAATATATGACACCGGACGCTGTAAAAAAGATTGTTGAAGATTATTTTGGAGAAGAGAGTGGTTTAGACGCGGGAACAAGTGACGAGATGTTTGTTCAGTTTGAATTTATTGATAACGAAGGAGATCAAAATCAATTTCAAGGTGATTCTTTGTCAATCACATGGGAATTTATTGCAAACCAGGGTGAGGGAGAACATATTGAATAAAGATATGTAAAGGCCGGAAAGGTGAGGAAACTCACCTTTCTATCCTAAATAGAAAGATATTGAATTTTGAGCGTACCGTAATAGTTTGCTATTGAAGTACGCTGAAAAGTTAATTCTGCATACATGAGAAATGGGGGATTATGATAAAACAATTCAAGCAAGCCAAAAAAACAAGCCGCTATAGGTTGGCCGCTTATTCTATAGGCGTATTTTATATGATGTTCGTAATCATAACGTACATAAGTTCTACCACAACTGCTTTTTACACCACCTCCTATCCTTTCAAAGGAACGATTCAGGCGGGCCATTGGGAAGAAGAGTCAGATAAAGAGGATAACAAGGTGAACGAAGAAACAGATCCATCTGATGCCTTGACCGAAGAGGAACATGAAAAAGAAAATGATATGCAGGAAGCACCCGCAGAAAAGGAAGAAGAAGAAAATACCACTGTGGAGGATCCGGCAAGAGAGGCATCAAATCAAGATGAAAATGATGATGTATTAAATGAAGAAATAGAAGAAAAAGATGAAGTAGACGTTGTAGATGAAACGGTAGAGCAGGAAAAAGATGTAATAGAAGCAGGTGAAGAAGAGGAAATGGCTGTAAAGGAAGATGAACATGAAAGTGAGGAAATAGAACAGGTTGAGGAGCTGGAAACACAGGCTGAGGAAGGAAAAAGTGAGAAAGATATAAATGATGTAAAAAATAAAGAAGTGGAAATGAAGAATGAGAGGTGATAGAAGTGAAGGAGAAAATGGTACTATTTTTAACGAAATGCATAACCGGTTTGTTTTATTTGATGCTGATGATCATGGTTTTTTTCGTTGCTTCATCTAAAGTCACCGGGGAACCGCCCCAAGTATTTGGATATCAAATAAAAACTGTATTATCAGGATCGATGGAGCCCGGTATTCAAACGGGATCCATCATTGTGGTGAAAGGTGCGCGAGATCTTAAAAGTTTTAAAGAAAACGACATCGTCACCTATAAAGTGAATCGTCACCAGCTCGTCACTCATAGAATTATAGAAGTCATTTCGCAAAACAATCAAATGATGTACAGAACAAAAGGAGATGCTAATGACGGGCCGGATACTGCTCTTCTGCTGCCCCAAAATATAGTAGCTAAATACGAAGGAGTGACGGTTCCTTATATCGGCTATCTTATTGAGTTTTCTCAGTCAAAAAACGGTATTTTCCTGCTGTTTTTTTTGCCGGGTCTTTTTCTGCTCAGTCAATCCCTTTATCAAGTGGCAAGATTAATAATAGAAGAAAATAAAAAAAGCATAAAAGAATCACATGCGGGATGATCCTGCAGAAGGTCCAATATAAACGATTTTTTAATAAGAGAAGGTGGGATGTAACCGAAAAAAGTTGGAGAATGATGACATATCTTATTAGTAAGAAGTGAACGCAGCTGAAAGGGTTCGTCTTAATCGAAGTGAAACGGTTTGAGAGCCAGAGACATATTTGTCCCAGGCTCTTTCTTAATGCTGATTTACAATAACGAAGTAATTGATCGAAACCTGTTCCCCAAAAGCAAAAATTGACATGTTTTCTCGTTTCGAATCCATTATGATGGTCATAAGGAGTGAAGCTCATGAACTGGATTCAATCATTACAGGCATCCATTGACTACATTGAAACCCATCTTCTAGAAGAGATTCAGCTGGAAGAAGCAGCAAACCGGGCTTCTGTGTCACCGTATCACTTTCAGCGCATGTTTTTACTGCTGACGGACATGTCAGTTGGAGAATATATACGCAAAAGAAGACTGACACTCGCAGCGCACGAGTTGGTAAGGGACGATGTTAAGGTTATTGATGCCGCTTTAAAGTTTGGCTATAACACTCCTGAATCGTTTTCAAAAGCCTTTCGAAAGCAGCATGGACTTTCACCAAGAGAAGCAAAGAGCGGGAAAGGAAAGCTTAAATATTATAATCGCCTGGTGGTCCAGGTGATCGTGAGAGGAGAAACGCCGATGAATGTTGAGATTATTGAAAAGGGGCCTGTTCAAATTGTCGGATTAAAACAGGAAGTAAGTTGTGTGGATGGTAACAACCTGGTAGAGATCACGAAAATTTGGGACAGGGTAAATCAAGATGGTACGACTGAGGAACTTGCTGCGGTGAATACTGGTTCAATAGAAGGAATACTTGGCATTTGCGTGGATAAGAGTAAAGAGAAGGCTGACACATTAGACTATTGGGTTGGAGTTGCTCATGATGGCAGTGGTGATGAACGTTTCGAAATGATGGAACTGCCTGCATCTAAATGGGCGGTGTTTGAAGTAAGAGGAGCCATGCCGCATGCGATTCAACAGATGTGGAATCGCATCTACACGGAATGGTTTCCAGTGAGTAATTACAAACACGCTGGTACTCCGGAATTAGAGGTCTATCCTTCAGGGAATCCATACTCAGAGGATTACTATTCTGAAATCTGGATTCCGGTAAAAAAATAAATCAATAAGTCAATAGTGAAAGAAGAGGGGGTCCAATTGCAGTAAATGGACCCCCTCTTCTTTTTTATAGGCTAAATTGTGCATGTAGGAAAGGAATAAGGGTATCGTATGGTAGGTTACGTTTATTCTGAAACGCTTTTTTACTGGCAGTTTTTCAAAGAGACTATTGTTGAATCAGTCCAAATCTTTATTTTATAAACCAATGATGAACGAAAGGAGCTCGTCATATGGCAGTGATTAAAACAGATGTCTTAATTATAGGAGCAGGACCGGCTGGACTGATGGCCGCGAATGTCATGCAGAAAAGAGGGGTAGATTTTGTCTGCCTAGAAAAAAAAGCAGGGCGCTCAGTTCTTTCTAAGGCCCTCGGGATTCAAGCCAGGTCTCTTGAATTATTTGAATTCCTGGGTGTGAATCAGCCTTTTGTGAAAAGGGGCTATCCAGGTCCTGGTGCAAAGCTTCATTTGGCAGGTAAAGCACCTTCCTATGTGGAGATGTATCATATAAAAAGCAGATATCCCTATTTGTTAATCATTCCTCAGCATGAGATAGAAGAAATTCTTGAGGAGCATTTAAATGACCGGGGGGGAGAAATTTCACGTGAACATGAGGTCCTGGAAGTAAATGAGCAGGCTGAAGGAGTGTATGTTACAGCTCAGCATCACGGCGAAAAGAAAACCTATTTAGCAGATTATGTGCTTGCCTGTGACGGTGCACACAGTAAAGTTCGAGAGCTGTTGGATGTTGAGTTTGAGGGTGAGGATGAGGGAATTACCTTTTTTACAGGAGATGTGGAAATTCCCGACATGAAGGAAATTCATATCAATCTTCATCTTAACGATCGAGGTGCAGCTGCTTTTTTCCCATACAAGGATGGTACGTACCGGGTAGTAGGATTTGACCGGACAAGACAGGATGGACCCCGAAAAAGGAAAATGGAGCTTCAAGAACTGCAAAGTACTCTAGATACAATTTTGGATACATCCTATCAGGTTGAAAACCCTAAGTGGCTGGCTTATTTTGGAACAGCACACAGGCAAGTCCCCAATTACCGAAAAGGAAGGGTCTTTTTTGTAGGAGATGCTGCACATATCAATAATCCGCTGGGCGGCCAGGGAATGAACATTGGACTTGAAGACGTGGCGAATCTTTGCTGGAAAATTGATACGGTATTAAAGGGATATGCCGGCAATCCTTTTCTGGATACGTATCATGAAGAAAGGGCTCCAGTTGCCAAAGAGGTGATTCGACACACCACGATGGAGTTGAAGCTCATCCGTTTGCAGGGTATACCAGGCAAGCTCCGTAACTGGGCAGGCAAAGCCGCTTTAACACAAGATTGGGTTCAGGCTATCTTTGCTAAAGCCTTGTCCCATGTTCACAGCGATTATGATAAAACGCCGATCAACCGCTCGTTTAAAGATACTTCTTTGCCAAGAAGAGCGATTCAGGCAGGCGAACGGGTGCCGGATCAGCTGCTATTTATGAACGGGACCACGGATGAAAGACTGTATCCGATCATTCAAAGAATGGGCTATGTCTGTTTAATTTATATTGACTCCTATCAGCAGGGTCTGGTGGATTATGCGTATGAGTTTACAGAAAAAGCAAATGAAGCATTTCCTGATATGATGAAGGTGTATCTTGTGGCAAGGGGCGGAACGGTGCTGACTGACAGGGATGAACTGCCTATTATTTATGATTCCTATCGCCACTTAGACAGAAATCTTGGGATGAAAAAAGGCAGCACATTATTCATACGCCCGGATGGACATGTGGGGTTTCATGATGGATCTGCTGACTTGCAGCAGGTGATGGGGAAATTAAAGCGGTATTTTATTTGAGGTTAAATTAATTTTTCTTAAAAGGGACCGGTTCATTTCCGCTCCGTCCGGAGGCTTTCCGCGTGGCGTGAGGTGAGCCCCCTCGATGCATTCGCATCTTCGTGGTCTCACCCTTCCCGCTGCATCACGCAGGAGTCCCCGGTCTCCGCTGCAATGAACCTATTCTTTGGTGAGTTCACTTGTAAATAAAATATGTAACCTTCTCTATTCTTCTTTTTGCAAGCAACTATTGTTGTAAAAGGAACGGGGACCGGTTCATTTCCGCTCCGTCCGGAGGCTTTCCGCGTGGCGTGAGGTGAGCCCCTTTGATGCTTTCGCATCTGCATGGTCTCACCCTTCCCGCT
>NZ_JARUIU010000080.1 GCF_029667115.1 Jeotgalibacillus sp. ET6
ATCAGCATATACCAGAAATTGAACATCACGTCCGCCTACGAATAAAACCTAGTCAAAAGTTACTTCTACACCAGCTTCTGCAGTTAGCTTCTCGATGTAAACTTCTTGACCTTCAACAACTTTAATTTGCTTGCCGCCAGTTTCAATAATTGCGTACATTCTCGTGCACCTCCTTAAATCACTCAGACTCGCCATCTAACAGGTGATCTTTAAGATACTTAAACCTGTAATTCGCGGTTGTAGCACGGGTGCTACAAACAGTAACATATGAATGT
>NZ_JARUIU010000081.1 GCF_029667115.1 Jeotgalibacillus sp. ET6
CACAAGGGAAACAATAAGGGAAAGCTCACCTGCGACAAATCCAGCGTTTTCAAGAGTTTACAGTGAATTTAACAACAAAATATAACAGCTATTAATAAAATGTACCCTATAGATTGGACAGATTGAGTTTTTAAAACCCTTACCATTAGACAGTAAGTTTTAATGAAAACCCTTAAATCTATACAATGAGTTTACAGGGAACCCTTAACTTCGGACATGGTTTTGATGAACCCCTTCATTTTGGACAAAATCGCTTTTTGACTCCGATTCAGATT
>NZ_JARUIU010000082.1 GCF_029667115.1 Jeotgalibacillus sp. ET6
ATGGAACCACAACTAATGACGATGGTACTTTTGAATTTAACCGAGTAAAAACAGGAACTTATACGCTGCAAATTTCTTTAACTGGCTATGAAACTTCTGAGAAAGAAGTTGTTGTTATAGAAAATGAAACCAATACCTTAAACCTGCAACTAAAAGTTTCTAATAAGGAATTACAAGAAGTTGTAATTAGTGGCAAAAAGAGCATCGTTTCTAAAAAAACAGATTATGTTGCCAGAATGCCTCTTAAAAATCTAGAAAATCCGCAAGTTTACAGT
>NZ_JARUIU010000083.1 GCF_029667115.1 Jeotgalibacillus sp. ET6
TACGCATTAAAGATGTGGTTATCAGACTCTGACCCTGGTCTACGCACATAAGGATTTAAGTCATGATAGCTTCTACTAAATGCACCTGAGCCACTATCTGCAATCCCCTTATTATGCTTGGGGGCATACTTATAAGTCATAGGTTCAATATCTGCAAAGTTCGGTAATGGGGTATCGGTTTGCACATTTCCATCATTGCTATTATGACATCCAATACACTTACGATTAAGAATAGGTTGGATATCACGCATAAAGCTCCACGCTCTGACCTTGC
>NZ_JARUIU010000084.1 GCF_029667115.1 Jeotgalibacillus sp. ET6
CCTGTGAATAAACCTTAACAGCAAATCCTTTTTTATTGATGTTTTGTTCTATTTCTTCATATAATGTTACGAGAATCTCCGGCATGAGGCTAAAGTCAGCTGCTATTCTGCTAAAGCAGCATGATGAAAAAGCTCTTGAAAAAAACGTTACATATACGAAGGAAGATTTGGTTACTTGGCGAATTCAACCATTTGAGCTCCGTACCCGATCTGTGGAACTATCTGTTTTTGACCCTTTTCCGGTTGGTCGCCTGGATAAAGATACGGAAGGTTT
>NZ_JARUIU010000085.1 GCF_029667115.1 Jeotgalibacillus sp. ET6
AAGAAAACCTGTCCTAATCTTTCGTGTAAAGTAACACTTAACTGTTTTTATTAGAACATTAATAATTTTCCGCATATGTTGCGGCATACGTTTGCCACACACCTCGCCCAAAAAGGGATGCCGCCAAAAACGGTGTTCAGTAACATATTGGTGTACTCATCAACGGTTCCTTCATTCCAATGTCCACAAAATATATAGACGAATTAACCTTCACTTGAAAAAAGAAAAGAGAAATTATCCAGCTCTTTCTTATTTAAATTAAAGTCATAAAGAA
>NZ_JARUIU010000086.1 GCF_029667115.1 Jeotgalibacillus sp. ET6
GAGAAAATTCCGCCGCCATTAGTATTTAACACAATAATGTGCAGGTTTACCGGGTGCTGCTTTTTTTATAAAGTATGTTTTTGCCATCATATTAGAACGTTCAACCGGGATTTTCCTGTATATGTTCCTCATGAAGCACCGTTTGAAGAGATTAAATCCTTATCAGACTTTGAATCCATAGAGGATATAAAAAACTCAGAGGTCCGATGATTTCCTCAGTATTGAAGCAAACGATTCCGAAGTATCCATCTTTTTTTAATGCTTTTTCCAGCAT
>NZ_JARUIU010000087.1 GCF_029667115.1 Jeotgalibacillus sp. ET6
GACCGAAGGCATAGAAGAACTGGAACAGATTCATGTGGAACAGCGCGAATGCCAGTGCGGAGAACACGATAGCCGTCTTTTCCCCGTACCTGCGCAGACGGGAGATGATCTGCTTGCGGAAAAGCCATTCCTCGCAAATCGGCGCCAGCAGTCCCACAAACAGTGCATTCACCCACTCATTGCCGCCGAGCACCAGATCATTGATACGATTCGTGGCCTGACCATCGGTGATGTCGGCAGACAGCACCATGCCGATGATATTGCCGAGGTACAT
>NZ_JARUIU010000088.1 GCF_029667115.1 Jeotgalibacillus sp. ET6
AGTACTCTTTCAATTGGGTCTTCAAGGGTGATGATGTTGCGGTTTAAATGGGTTGCACTCTTTAACTACTTTTTCAGATGCAAGTTTGCGTGACACTTCTTTTCTGGTTGAATTCCTTTTTCAGCCTGCAGTTGTTCTACGTTTGAAAGGTCTGTCATTTGAGCAAGAATTCCATCTTTAGTGTCATTGAACCACCAGCCGGAATTTCAATTGAAGCCATGGTGTACAGATAATAATGAAAAAAAGAAATGTCTTGAAACTGGGAAAACTCCC
>NZ_JARUIU010000089.1 GCF_029667115.1 Jeotgalibacillus sp. ET6
TTTTTTGTTTTTAACTTTAGACCATCCGCTCAGTTTTTCTTCGATGTGAATACGTCTCCGCTCGGTCATGGTGAAACTGTACTTGATCTAATTCAAGGTACTTGTTTCGGTTTCACCAATTGAACAGTCAGTTCGGTAAAGGAATACCCATACAGTTGTTTCTGAAAAAGAAAAGGGACAAGCCTCTCAAAATGATGCGTAAGCAACAGGACAGCCAATTATAAAGCCTCTTGCTTCCGGGCCTACGGTTATCCGACAAGGAAGTTGAAAGCT
>NZ_JARUIU010000008.1 GCF_029667115.1 Jeotgalibacillus sp. ET6
GCAACGGGAGTAACCGGAGCCACAGGTGTGACTGGCCCAACTGGAGCAACCGGTGCAACTGGTGCAACCGGAGCAACCGGTGCAACTGGAGCAACCGGCGTGACCGGAGCAACAGGAGTCACTGGAGTAACCGGAGCCACAGGAGCAACGGGTGCAACTGGAGCCACTGGAGTAACCGGAGCAACGGGAGTCACTGGAGCCACAGGAGCAACCGGCGTGACCGGAGTAACCGGCGCAACAGGCGCAACGGGTGTAACAGGAGCCACTGGAGCAACCGGCCCAACAGGAGCCACAGGAGCAACTGGTGCAACAGGAGCCACAGGCGTCACTGGCCCAACTGGAGCAACCGGAGCAACTGGCGCAACCGGAGCAACGGGAGTCACAGGAGCAACAGGAGCCACAGGAGCAACAGGAGCCACTGGAGTAACCGGAGCAACAGGAGTCACTGGCCCAACTGGAGCAACCGGAGCAACTGGTGCAACCGGAGCCACTGGAGCAACAGGAGTAACCGGAGCAACCGGCGCAACGGGAGTAACCGGAGCCACAGGTGTGACTGGCCCAACTGGAGCAACCGGTGCAACTGGTGCAACCGGAGCAACGGGAGTAACCGGAGCCACAGGTGTGACTGGCCCAACTGGAGCAACCGGTGCAACTGGTGCAACCGGAGCAACGGGAGTAACCGGAGCCACAGGTGTGACTGGCCCAACTGGAGCAACCGGTGCAACTGGTGCAACCGGAGCAACCGGAGCAACGGGAGTCACTGGAGCCACAGGAGCAACCGGCGTGACCGGAGCCACTGGAGCAACCGGAGCAACTGGAGTAACTGGAGCAACCGGAGTAACGGGTGCAACAGGAGCCACTGGTGTAACAGGCGCAACCGGAGTCACAGGATCAACAGGAGCCACTGGAGTAACCGGAGCAACGGGAGTCACAGGAGCAACAGGAGCCACTGGAGTAACCGGAGCCACAGGAGCAACCGGCGTGACCGGAGCAACAGGAGTCACTGGTGTAACAGGCGCCACAGGAGCAAAGGGTGCAACTGGAGCAACAGGAGCAACAGGAGCCACTGGAGTAACCGGAGCAACGGGAGTCACTGGAGCCACAGGAGCAACCGGCGTGACCGGAGCCACTGGAGTCACTGGTGTAACAGGAGCCACAGGAGCAACCGGAGCCACTGGAGTAACCGGAGCAACAGGAGTCACAGGAGCAACCGGAGCCACTGGAGTAACCGGCGTGACCGGAGCAACAGGAGTCACTGGAGTAACCGGAGCCACAGGAGCAACGGGTGCAACTGGAGCAACAGGAGCAACAGGAGCCACTGGAGTAACCGGAGCAACGGGAGTCACTGGAGCAACAGGAGCAACAGGAGCAACCGGCGTGACCGGAGCCACTGGAGTCACTGGTGTAACAGGAGCCACAGGAGCAACAGGAGCCACTGGAGTAACCGGAGCAACAGGAGTCACAGGAGCAACCGGAGCCACTGGAGTAACCGGCGTGACCGGAGCAACTGGTGCCACTGGAGCAACAGGAGTAACTGGAGTAACCGGAGCAACAGGTGTAACTGGCGCAACCGGAGTAACAGGTGCAACGGGAGCAACAGGAGCAACAGGAGCAACAGGAGCCACTGGTCCAACGGGAGTAACCGGACCAACCGGACCAGTTGCAGTAGGAGTTACCATTGAAAATGTGGGGCCGAGTGTAAGCTCGCAGTTCGATGAACTCAATACTGCAGAAAGAACTCCAGTGCTTGAACTGCAATCTGTATATGGCATATCAGATTTGCGGGATCTTATCACCACTACTGGTGGAGGAACGGTTACAAACACCACGGTAGAATATGAAGTGAGTGTAACAACTGGAGCCACGGATACAGCAACATTGGATAGTGTAGAAAGAGGACGGTATATGCCTGGATATGCTGGGGAATCTGGCGTTGGTGTAAGAATTCCGGCTCCGCCTAGCGCAAACCAAGTATTTAGATGGGGCTTATTTGATGATGAAAATGGGGCTTATTTTGGTCAAAGTGTAGCTGATGGCATATTTGTAGCGATCAGAAGAGCGGGGGTAGATACGATCATTCCTCAAGCTTCGTGGAATATTGATCCGCTTGATGGCACTGGACCGAGTGGAATTACCCTTGATTTATCACTAGGTAATATTTTTCAGAATAGATTTACCTGGTATGGATATGGGGTAGTTGAGTTCAACATTGTGGTGCAAAACCCAATTACGTTGGCTCAGCAAGTTGTTACAGTTAACCGTTTCAGACCTGCTAACCAAACAAGTTTTACTGATCCTAACCTGCCGCTACGAGCTCAAGTCGAAAACGACGGTACCGCTTCTGCTAACAGTATCTTCGTGGGCGGAAGACAATACAGCATACTTGGAAAGTTTAATCCAGAGTTCAGGATTACTTCGGATAGACGTTCAGTCACTGTTGGAACGGTTGGGTTACCGGTTATATCCTTCCAAAGAAAGCCTGAATTCCCTGCTGGTTCTGGAAGACCAAATTCAGTCAGCGTAACTTTAGAGGGGTTAGATATTATTACTTCAGCAGACATTTATTATCAGGTTATTGTGAATGGGACATTAAATGGTGCATTTACTAACTTCCCTACAACCAATACCGCTATTCCAGATGATGAAACGGCCCTTTTGGTTAATTTCACTGCTACGACGATTACGGGAGGTCAGGTGGTGTATCAGGGAGTTGCTGCAAGTGCACCAGGTACTGCAAGAGATTTAGCCACAGCTTCTCTCCTGACATTTGAACTTCCTGACGAGCAGCCTGTGAGTTTAGTTATAGGAACTTTCGGTGGCACTTCATCTGTATCAGCAGTGTTGAGGGTTACAGAAGAGTGGTAAAAGAGCAGGTGTGATCCCGATTTTTCGGGTCATGCCTGTTTAAAAGGAAGGAGTGAAAAAATGACAATAATTGAAAATGTAGGTCCGAGCGTCAGTTCACAATTTGACGAACTAAATGTTTCACAACGAACACCCATTGTGGAATTAAAATCGGTTTACGGATTGTCTGAATTAAGAGATATTGTGGAGACAACTGGAAGCGGCACAGTAACGAACACATCGGTTGAATATCAATTAAGTGTTACAGCTGGTGCTACAGATTCTGCAACATTGGACAGTGCTGAAAGAGGCCGTTACATGCCAGGCTATGCAGGTCAGGCAGGGATAGGAGTCAGAATTCCTGATCCCCCTGCTGCTACACAGGTATTCGGGTGGGGGTTATTCGATGATCAAAACGGTGCTTACTATGGCCAAAGTGTAGCTGATGGAATCTTTGTCGCCATTAGGAGAGCTGGATCCGATACAATTATCCCCCAAACCTCCTGGAATGTTGACGAGCTGAACGGTACTGGTCCTAGTGGAATAACCTTAGATCTATCACTTGGTAATATATTTCAGATCAACTTTACTTGGTATGGATATGGTGTGGTTGAATTTAATATTGTTGTACAAAACCCAGCAACCCTTGCCCAAGAAGTGGTGACGGTTCATCGCTTTAGACCGGCAAATCAAACGAGTTTTGAGGATCCAAACCTGCCTCTCCGTGCACAAATTGTAAACGGGGGTGCAGCAGAAGCGAAAAGTATTTTTGTAGGCGGCCGGCAATACAGTATACTAGGAAAATTTGATCCTGAATTTAGGATTACTTCAGAACGAAGGCAGGTTGCTGTTAACACGACGGGTGTCCCTGTGATTTCTTTTCAAAGAAAGGCAGTATTTCCAGCCGGTTCAGGCAGATCAAATTCTGTCAGTGTCACACTTGAAGGGATCGATATCATTACAAATCAGGATATCTTTTTTCAAGTAAAAGTTGGAGGTACATTAAACACAGCATTTACAAATTTCCCAACTGCAACAACAGCGATTCCAGATGATGAAACAGCCTTACTTGTTAATAACACCGCTACTACTATTACTGGGGGAGAAGTTGTATTTCAGGGAGTGGGAGCTAGTGGGAATTCTAACGTGGGCAGAGAGCTTGCTACCGCTAACCTCCTGGATTTTGAATTACCTGACGATCAAATTGTCTCTTTAGTGGTAGGATCCTTTACCGGCACCCCTACAATTTCTGCGGTATTTAGGGTAACGGAAGAATGGTAAAAAAATTCATCTGAAAAAAATAACTCCCATTAAATTGGGAGTTTTTTTAGTAGTCGGCAATTTAGATCGTTGCATTGTTTTTGCTTAGTCTGTAAGCGTGCACAAAACAAAATATAAATACCGAACCTCATTAGATAAATTCCTTAACTACCAAGGTCTAGCCATCGTTTATCTCTCATAGACATGTAAATAGCGTGTAGAATAGTCAATTTATTGATTTCATTGAAAAAAGGAGAGATTGCATGCCCACAATCAGCCTGTGTATGATGGTCAAGAATGAGGAAGAAGTATTAGGCCGCTGCTTAGAGTCAGTAAAGGATCTTGTGGATGAGATTATTATAGTAGATACGGGATCGACGGATCGGACGGTTGAGATCGCAAAAGAATTTACGGACCGGGTATTTTTCTTTGAGTGGACCGGAAGATTTACAGATGCCAGGAATGAATCCTTTAAGTACGCGACCAAAGAGTATACTTTTTACCTGGATGCAGATGATGTGTTACTGGAGGAAGACCGGGAAAAGTTTAAAAAGTTGAAGGAAACACTGGATCCGGCGGTTGATTCTGTGTCCATGTTTTATAATGCCGGCACAGATGAATTTGGAAATGTTACGCTTCAATATCGCCGCAATCGTCTTGTTAAAACGAGCAGGAATTATAAGTGGGAAGGCGACTGCCATAATTATTTGAATGTATTCGGTCATATTATAAATTCCGATATAGCGATCACACATAAGAAAATCCGCCATTCAGTAGGCAGGAATTTATCGATTTACGATACGAAAATCGAAAATGGGGACGTGTTCAGTCCGCGTGATTATTTTTATTATGGAAATGAATTGAGAGAGAATGGCCATCATCAAAAAGCAATTGAAAGTTATTCAAAAAATATAGAATTAAAAGAGGGCTGGGTTGAAGATAAAGTATACGCGTGTATTAACAGAGCGGACTGCTACCGGTTTGAAGGAGATACAGATAAAGAGCTGGCATCTTTGTTTGAATCGCTGCGGTTTTCTAAGACGCCAAGACCTGAGATGTGCAGCAGGGTAGGGTATAACTTTCAACGAAAAAAGGAGTACAAGGCAGCTATTTACTGGTATGAATTAGCGACTACAATTGAAAACGACCCGAACAGGTGGAGCTTCAGCTATCCTGCTTATTCAACCTGGTACCCGCATCTGCAGTTATGTGTGTGTTATTATAATCTGCCTGATTTTGAAAAATCCTATAAACATAATGAACTGGCACGAAAATATCGTCCCAATGATGAACGGGTTCTTCTCAACAAAGAGCTGCTTGAAAAAAAATTAGGGATAAAAAAAGAAACGAATGCAGAGACCACTTCATGAGTTTGAATATTGTCATCATAAGAAAAGTCCGCCTCTTTTTAAGAGCCGGACTTTTTGATGTCTAATGAGTCAAAATTCGTTCAATAGCAGATAATTGGTCTGATGAAAATTCAAGGTTTTCAAGTGTTTTAACGTTTTCTTCTATTTGACTGACCTTGCTTGCTCCAATTAAGGCAGAGGTTACTCTTCCTTCTCTGAGAACCCACGCAAGCGCCATTTGAGCCAGACTTTGTCCGCGGTTTTCAGCCAGTGTATTGAGTTCCTGCACTTTGCTGATCACCTCATCGGTTACTTCATTTTCTCCGAGTGCACCTGTTGACTTGGCAGCACGCGACTCTGAAGGAACCCCATTTAAATACTTGTTGGTTAAAAGTCCCTGCTGCAATGGACAGAAGGCGATCGAGCCGACCCCATTTTCCTGAAGCACATCCTGTACACCGTCCTCAATGGAACGATTCAGCATAGAGTATTTCGGCTGATGGATGAGAAGAGGCGTTCCAAGATCATTTAATATGGAAATAGCTTGCTTTGTCTGATCCGCGTCATAGCTTGAAATTCCTACATATAATGCCTTACCTTGCCGGACAATCTGATCGAGTGCACCCATTGTTTCTTCCATTGGTGTATGTGGATCAGGGCGGTGGGAATAGAAAATATCAACATAATCAAGCCCCATTCTTTTTAAGCTCTGATCAAGACTTGATATAAGATATTTTTTGGATCCCCATTCCCCGTAAGGCCCATCCCACATGTGATAGCCTGCTTTGGAAGAAATGACTAATTCGTCGCGATACGTTGAGAAATCTGTTTTTAATAAAGAGCCGAACATTTCCTCAGCCGATCCGGGAGGGGGGCCATAGTTATTCGCGAGATCAAAATGAGTAACCCCTAAATCAAACGCTCTTCGCAGCATTGCCCTTCCATTTTCAAAAGAATCAACTCCGCCAAAATTGTGCCATAATCCAAGTGAAATAGCCGGGAGAAGCAAGCCGGAATTTCCGCACCGATTGTATTTCATTTCACTATACCGATCTTTAGAGGACGTGTATGCCATAGGTAAAACTCCTTTTAGTAGGGATTAAGAAATGAAGATTAAAAAATTAATTGAAACCGCATTCATTCCTTAATTTACTAGTTTAATGAATGCAGAAGGAGATGGAAAGCATTTTGACTTTTGTGCTCGGGTTAATAAGGGTAAAATGGCTTTATATAGTTGACTAAACATGGGTATAAAATTTAAATCAACTAGATTCAAAGAACAGGGGTCATAGGAATGAAACTTATTTCGTGGAATGTAAATGGCATCAGAGCTTGCGTGAAAAAGGGTTTTCTGGATTATTTTCAACAGGTGGATGCAGATATTTTTTGTCTGCAGGAAACAAAGGTTCAGCAGGGTCAGATTGAACTGCCGCTTGAGGGATACTGGCAATACTGGAACTATGCCGTAAAAAAAGGGTATTCGGGAACAGCGGTATTTACGAAAAAAGAGCCATTATCCGTTCAATACGGACTTGGAGAAGAACGGGAAGAAGAAGGCAGGATTCTTACATTGGAATTTGAGGAGTTTCATTTAATTAATGTTTACACACCAAATTCCAAAAGAGATCTAACAAGACTTCCTTACCGCTTGGAGTGGGAAGAGCGAATGAGACTATACATTTTAGAGCTGGAACAGGTGAAGCCCGTTATTTTGTGTGGAGATCTTAATGTGGCCCATCAGGAAATCGATTTGAAAAATGCAAAGCCAAATCGGGGGAACTCCGGATTTACAATAGAAGAAAGAGGGAAAATGACGAAGCTTCTTAATGAAGGCTTTATCGATTCTTTTCGCTATTTTTATCCCGAGCTTGAAGGGGCGTACAGCTGGTGGTCATATATGAGCAAGGTAAGAGAACGGAATATTGGATGGAGAATCGACTATTTTATCGTTTCTCAAAAGCTTGAACCTAAACTGATGGATGCAGCTATTCACCCTTACGTTCTTGGTAGTGATCACTGTCCGGTGCAATTGGAGTTGCAGAGTACATAAGCCTGTAAACCATTTCTATCTTGTTTATCCAATTTAAAAAGAAGGAAAAGAAAGGATAATATGGAGGTGGCAGAAATGACTGAACAAAATGAGCCGAGAGTGTGGACAAAGGAAAAAGCAAAAATCACCTTGCCTGTCAGAAAAAATTCGGGACATAAAGGAACCTACGGCACCGGTCTTTTGCTCGCCGGAAGCAATGATATGCCAGGAGCCGCATTGCTTTCCGGGATAGGTGCGCTGAGGAGTGGAATTGGAAAGCTCGTTATTGGAACGGAAAAGGAAGTGGTGGCTCATGCCGTTTCCACGATCCCGGAAGCGACGTATTTATCTGATGGACTGAATAAAGTGGGAAATGGTTCAGCAGAACTTCAGGAATATAAAGCAATTGCAGCAGGGCCGGGGCTTGAACCCGATGATGCTGTAGAAAAAGCGGTTCAAATGCTTCTGAAGACTTCCTGTCCGGTGGTGCTCGATGCCGGCGCTTTGTCCCAGCGGTCCTATGAAAAGCGTGACGCTCCTACAATTTTGACCCCTCACCCCGGCGAATTCTCAAGGATAACAGGATTAGAGATAAAAGAAATTCAGGATAACCGGGCTAAGACTGCTTCAGAATGGGCAGCAAAGTGGGACGTTACAATTGTTCTGAAAGGAAATGAAACAGTCATTGCTTTTCCAGACGGAGAAACCTGGATTAACCCTACAGGAGACGGTGCTCTTGCAAAAGGGGGAACTGGCGATACACTGACTGGGATTATGCTTGGAATGCTTTGCTGTCATGAGAATTGGCGGCATGCAGTGTTAAACGCGGTTCATCTTCATGGCGCCTGTGCCAAGAAATGGACACTGACACGTTCTGCTCATACATTACTGGCTCACGAAATCAGCGGTCTGCTTCCGGAAGTATGGAAGAGCTACGAATAGCGAGTATGAACATGCGCTGAGAAGATTCTTCTCAGCGTTCTTTTAGGAAAGAGAAGTTGTTTCTAATTTGTGAAACATTTCACAATTGAGTTGTATTTTCTGACAGTTGAGAATAAAATAAAAGTAACAAATACTTGTGAAGCGTTTCACATAAACAAACCTGCACCATATATGTGAAAAATTTCACATGATAAAGGAGAGAGTACCATGAAAGAAAAATGGTGGAATGGAAAAGCAGCAGCCTTTTTGTGGACAGTTCTTCGGGTATGGTTGGGGATTCAATGGCTTGAAGCAGGTTGGGGGAAAGTAACAGGCGGGTTTGATGCCAATGGGTATTTACAGGGAGCAATCGCAAAAGCTGGAGGAGAAGCACCTATTGTAGCTGGCTGGTACGCCGCATTTCTTGAACATGTTGCGCTTCCAAATGTAGCGATCTTTAACATCTTAATTCCATGGGGAGAATTGTTTGTCGGGTTAGGTTTAATTGCTGGTTTACTAACCGTTCCGGCTCTTGCGGCAGGTGCTTTCATGAATGTGAATTTTCTGCTTGCAGGCACCATCAGCACCAACCCGGTTTTACTGACAGCAGCAGTGATATTGCTTCTTGCAGGATATAGTGCACAGCGATTTGGTCTTGACCACTGGGCGATTCCGGCAGCAAAGAAAAAGGTGCAAAAACGCAGGATGAAAGAAGCCCATGCGTAAAGGACAGCATATAAAAAACCTCCCCCTTGTAATAGAAGGAGGAGGTTTTTTAGGCTGAACCTTTTTTATACAAACAGATGGGCAAAAAGTACAATAATGGGCATTGTAATGATGGTGCGCAAAGTGAAAATGAGAACAAGCTCATAAAATTTCACAGGAATATTTGAGCGTAGGATTAAAATACCTATCTCAGACATATAGATGAGCTGGGTTAACGAGATTCCTGCAATCACAAATCTTGTCAGTTCGCTTTCAATACCGCTGCCTAAAACTGCCGGGAGAAACATATCTGCAAAACCAACTAGTATCGTCGGTGCAGCAGCGGATGCTTCAGGCAGGCCGAAAAGGGTCAATACAGGAATTAATGGATAAGATATAAGTTCAAATAAAGGCGTATAGGTTGCGATGATTAATGCAAGTGTACCTAATGTCATGACGAGCGGAATTAATCCAAGCCAGATATCTAGTACGGTATGAATTCCTTTAGCTGCAAGCTGTTTGGGACCTTCCACCCGGCTCGCTTTCTTTTTGGCTTCCTGAAAGCCCCATGAAAAAAGAGAAACACCTTCAGGTACTGTATCGTCAATTTTCTTTCCCACCGGTTCATAATACGTATCGGGTTTTCGGGAAAGCGGGGGAATCCTTGGCATGATGATGGCAGCCACAATTGAAGCAGCTGAAACGGCCACATAGAAAGGGAAGAATAAATCACCGATGCCAATGACGTTTGCAACAACTAAACTGAATGCAACAGATGCAACTGAGAAGGTGGTCGCGATAACGGCTGCTTCTCTTTTTGTATAATAGCCTTCATCATACTGCTTCATCGTAACTAATACACCAACAGGCGCCGCGCCCATCCATGAAGCCATGCAGTCAATGGACGACCGTCCCGGCAGTGTAAAAACAGGACGCATCACTTTGTTTAACAGACTTCCTATGAATTCCATTAACCCGAATTCCACTAAAAGGGGAAGTAAAATGCCTGCAAATAAAAACCAGGTTAGCAGCACAGGAGCCAGGTCATACAAAACCACGCCTCCCGTATCTCTTGAAGAAATGGCAAGAGGACCTATTTCAAAATAAGCCATCAAGCCAATGATAAATCCAATCACGCGGACAATGAGACCGAAAATATTGGTGACAAATAAACTGCTTAAGAAAAGAGACTTTTGAACAAATTCCGGTTTTACAGCTGTAGCAGCGAGACTGATCACTGCTGATAACCCAAGAAGTACTAAAATAAATGCAGGAATCCAGTCTCCAAAAGCGGATTGAATAGATGAAGCAAGAATTCCGACGCCGATCGTAATTTCTCCGTTATAACGGACAGGCACTAAAAATAACAGTGCACCGATTAAAGAAGGAATGAGAAATTTCCACGCAGCTGAAGGTGAAATGGAACTGTCTTCCTTTTGTATAGTGGACATCAGTTATTCCTCCTTTTCGTTTTTCAGTGTATCAAGTGCCTGATCCAGCACTTGAATGCCTGTATCAATTTGCTCCTTCGTAACCGTGAGCGGCGGGATCATCCGAATCACTTCGCCGGCATTGCCGCAAAGATAAAATAGTACGCCTCGCTCCAGACAATCATCCAATACCTTCATCACTGCGTTTCCATCAGGTTTTCTGGTGCGCACGTCCTGTAATTCAATGCCGATCATTAACCCGACGCCTCGAATCGTTTTAATTGAGCTGTGTTTTTCTTTAAGCCCATCAAGCTTATCCATCGCGTATGCCCCCATGTCACGGGCTCTTTTCAGCAGTTGTTCTTCCTTAAGCACTTCAAGAGAAGCTAGAGCAGCAGAGCAGGCCATTGGGTTGCCTCCAAAGGTCGTGCCATGTGTGCCAAGCGGCCATTTCTCCATCAATTCTTTAGAAGCCACAGTCGCACTGAGCGGCAGACCGGCAGCGATGCCTTTTGCGATTGCCATAATATCAGGCGTCACGCCGAATGTTTGCGCAGCAAACCAGTCGCCTGTCCGTCCGAATCCTGTTTGTACTTCATCAAAAATCAGCAGGATCCCGTGGCGGTCACAAATTTCCCTTACCTTCGCAAGCCACTCCTTTGGCGGGATAATATATCCGCCTTCACCAAGCACTGGCTCTAAAATGATGCAGGCCACTTCTTCCGGAGTCACCTGATGATTAAACAATTTCTCCACGTCACGCTCGAGTTTTTTCGGAAAGTAGTCAGCAGGATCCTCTCCTTCAGGCAAATCTTCCGGGTGTGCATAAGGCAGCTGATACGTAAGCCAGGACGGCTGCATATATTTTCTGTATTTGCTTTTAGAGGTTGAAACACTCAATGCACCTATTGATCTGCCATGAAAACAGCCGGTGAATGAAACCACGTAAGGACGTTTGGTCGCATACTTGGCAAGCTTTATGCCGCCTTCAATGGCTTCAGTGCCGCTGTTGGCAAAGAAGAAATTATCGAGTTTGGGCGGGAGAATCTGCTGTAATTCATACGCCAGCTTTAAAATTGATTCATAGATAATCACGCCGGAGGGTCCGTGCAGTAAATGATCGGCACTGTCTTTAATCGCCTGAACCACTTTAGGGTGGCGGTGTCCAACATTTTCTACGGCAATGCCTGACGTGAAGTCGAGGTATTTTTTTCCGTCAGCTCCGTAGTAATAGCAGCCCTCTGCTTTCACTACTGGCAGATTTGGGTGATCCTTTGCCATGCTGGGTGCTAATAGATTTCCAATAGAGCCCGCAAGCTCCTGCCAATCGGGTGTTTGTTTTTGCGTCATAAGGTGTCATCTCCTAAAGGTGTAGTGGAATATTTTTTTAACTTGCGTACAACAGAAGGCTGGCTGATGCCAAGAACTGCTGCCATTTCAGTTGTCGTTCTGTAACGGTTTTTAGCATTTGTGATCACTTTTTTTTCAACAAATTCTAAAATATGAGGAAGTGTTTTTCCGTCCAGATCAATCTCCATTTGTTCTTCCTTTGTGGGCTGATAGTCGGGAGGAAGGTCGTGAATTCCGATGGTATCCCTTTCACTTTCTATGAAACTTCTTTCTACTACGTTTTTCAGCTCTCTGAAATTCCCATTCCAGGGCAGTTGCAAAAGATGAAGAAAGAGTGTGTCGTCAATATTTTTATTTCGGCTGTAGGTCCGTTTTAACTTGTTAAGATAAACGGTTATAGCTTTTGATAAATCCTCGGGGCGTTCTCTCAGCGGCTTTAGCTCAATGGAAACAAGGTGAAGACGATAAAAAAGATCTTCTCTGAAATTTCCGTTTTGCATTGCCTCTTTTAAGGAATGCACACTTGTTGCAATTACTCGGGAATCTTCATGATGCTGCAGCAGCTTGAACAAAATCGATTGAGATGATCTCGATAACTGATCAACTTCTTTTAGGAAAAGTGTTCCTCCGCTTGAAAGCTTCAAATAACCTTGTGACTGTTCTGTACCTGATAAAACATCCTCAAAAACTGCATCAGGAATCGAAGGGCAGTCCACCTCAATGAAAGGCTGATCTTTTCTCTCACTTTCATTATGTATCGTTTTGGCGAGTATGCTTTTTCCGGTTCCATGTTCCCCGTAAATAACTACCGGTGTATCAAATTGCTTCATTTTATAAACGGTCTTTAGAGCTTGTCTCGTAGAAGGACTTTCAGAAATAAAATCTTTAATTTTCATCTGCCTATTCCGAAAGTAAGCAAGTTCTTCTTTTGCAAGACTGATTTGGGATTCAAGTTCATCAAGATACTCCTTCATGATCATAAGTTCAGAAAGCTCATAGGAGTAGCTGATCACATGTTCTACTTCAAATTCATCGTTCAATAAGGGAATACCGGTAATTAAAACCTTTTGACCGGAAGGCGTTTTTTGGACCATGATGACTTTCTTTTTCTTTTCAACTACCTGCGGCGTAATCGCGGGAGAAAAAATCCCCTGACGTTCTAGCTCCAGTACCGATCTGCCGAGCAAATCAGAAGGGGAAAGCCCATAATGTTCACCACTTTTAGGCGTTACTTTAATAATTTTTCCTTCAGCAGTGGTAATAATGATGTCCTCATCGTGCTTTTTCATAATTTCCTCGTTTTGATTAGAGAGCAGCAATAGTGGATTCATATTCCAACCCCTTTATTCATATCTGAATAAGACTATACACTATTGAATAATAAAAATTCAATAGAAAGTATAAATATTATTAATTGAATTGTTTAATAATAGATTTAGAATTATGCATTTTACAATTGAAAGAGATTGAGATAAGAGGGTTAAAACCGCATTTTATGAGTTCACCTCGAGTTTTCTTCATCCAGCATATTTTTCAGGCAGGTGAAAATGGACAAGCAGGCTCATTCTATACATTGAAAGGCAGCCGCAGAGTTGAATAACGCTATACATAATTACGGTTTTATTGGTTACGTTAAAGTAAAAGACTGGAGGTTTACCCATTGAAAAATACTCTAATTATTTCCGGCCAGATAGCCTTAGCCGTTTTATTGCTGATTGGATGCAATACAAGTCAAATTGATGAAGCAGTGGATCAAAACGATAATCCGGAAGTGGCTGATTTAGTAAATAATGAAGATCTTAAAGAAGCAGGGGCATCAGATGGAAGACTGGAAGTGTCAGAAGAAGCCGCTGCCGGCATAGCTCAAATAGAAGGTGTGGAGGACGCCCGGGTATTTGTTTCTAACCACAATGCCTTTGTTGCGATTGATTTGGAGGATTCGACTACTGAAGAGGTGCCTGAAGAAGTGAAATCCAACGTAACCAGTGAAATCAAGTCTTCGGGTCTTGAGGGAATTGACCATGTATACATTTCCGCTGACCCGGACTTTCGAGACAGGCTGGCGCAATTTGGCGAGCGGGTGAAAGACGGCGAGCCGGTTGAGGGACTGGTTAATGAATTTAACGGGACAGTGGAACGGGTGTTTCCGGATGTCACTTTTACTAATTAGTTCTATTTAAAAGAGCGGTTACAAGGTAATCTAAGTATCAAATTAAAATTGTTATAATTTGCAGTTTATTCACTCAATTAGTGGGTACAAGTACATTGTATTCCAAAATTAGGTACAAGGAGGAATTGTTCTTGGACAAGAAAAAGGATGAATTCACAGGTACTTCTGTTGAAGGGGAAGGTAATTCACACGATAAGCGAATGGGAACAGGGGAAAATGAAGAATCTCTGACCAATCGCCAGGGACACCCTGTTACGGATAATCAAAATGTCAGAACAGTTGGAAACAGAGGACCAACGACACTGGAGAATTACGATTTTCTTGAAAAGATCTCTCATTTCGATCGTGAAAGAATCCCTGAACGTGTTGTTCATGCCCGAGGCGCAGGTGCTCATGGCTATTTTGAAACGTATGGCAAAGCCGGAGAAGAAGATGTATCTACATACACGCGAGCCAAGGTTTTTCAGGGCGCTGGCAAACAGACGCCTGTATTCGTCCGCTTTTCAACGGTTGCAGGAGCAAAGGAATCTCCTGAAACAGCCAGAGATCCAAGAGGATTCGCCGTTAAATTTTATACAGAGGACGGAAACTGGGATTTAGTAGGAAATAATTTAAAAATCTTTTTTGTACGCGATCCAATTAAGTTTCCGGATATGATCCACGCGTTTAAACCGGATCCTGTCACGAATATTCAAAATCCTGAAAGAATGTTTGATTTTGTTTCGCAGTCACCTGAAGCCACTCATATGATTACCTTCCTCTTTTCACCATGGGGGATTCCCGCTAACTACCGGCAAATGCAGGGATCTGGCGTAAATACGTATAAGTGGGTGAATGCAGAAGGGAAAGCCGTTCTTGTTAAATACCACTGGGAGCCGCTGAGTCAGGGGATCCGGAATCTGACTCAAAAAGAGGCGGATGAAATTCAAGGAAAAAATACAAGTCATGCGACTCAGGATTTGTATGAGGCGATCGAAAGAGGAGACTATCCGGAATGGGAGCTTTGCGTGCAGATCATGAGTGACGATGAGCATCCGGAGCTCGATTTTGATCCGCTTGATGATACTAAACTGTGGCCGACTGATCAATTTCCATTCCTGCCTGTAGGAAAAATGGTACTGAATAAAAACCCTGAAAACTTCTTCGCGGAAGTGGAACAGGCTTCATTTGGGACAGGCGTATTGGTAGATGGGCTTGATTTTTCAGATGATAAAATGCTGCAGGGCCGTACGTTTTCCTACTCAGATACGCAGCGTTACCGGGTCGGAGCAAACTATTTGCAGCTCCCGATCAATGCACCTAAAAAGCGTGTAGCGACAAATCAGCGTGATGGTCAAAGTGCGTATTATGTGGACTCTGCTCCAGGTAAAAATCCGCATGTGAATTATGAGCCTTCTGTACTGGATGGCCTGAAGGAATCCAGGCAGGAAGGAAAAGAGCACCAGCCTTCTTACAACGACCGTCTGGTTAGAGAAGGCATCGACCGCCCAAATAATTTTGGGCAGGCGGGTGAAACTTATCGGAATTTTGAAGAGTGGGAGAAAGAAGAACTCGTAAGCAATTTGGCTGATGCTCTGGCAGTCAGTCATAAAACGATTCAGGAAACGATGATTAATCATTTCACCAAGGCCGATGAAGAATACGGAAGACGCGTAGCTCAAAAGCTTGAAGAAGTTCTGGCTCAAATGAAAGACATGGAAAACAGTGAGCAAATCGGAACCACAGACAGTGAAAAAGCGATGTACAGTGCTCAGCGTAAAGGGCATAAAGCAGATCCCTATTAAGTTGCTTATTAGACAAGACTGAAGGATTTATAAAGATCAGAACGTGCGTTTCATGTGCACTCAAAGCCGCTGTTCATTCCATTTACACGGAATGAACAGCGGCTTATTATGTCTTGAAAGAAACTTAATTCAGAGCGTCAAAACAATTGAACAAGGATGAGCTCCTTTCGTTATAAGGAAGTGTAAAGGTGCAGCTCGATTTATGTACCTGCTGTCTAGTTAAAAAGAATAGGTTCATTGCAGCAAAAGGCGGGGACTCCAGCGTGATGAAGCGGGAAGGGTGAGACCGGGAAGATGCGGCAGCATCAACGGGGCTCACCTCCTACCACGCGGAAAGCCTCCGCCTGGAGAGGGAAATGAACCGGTTTTTATTTGTATTTTGTAAGTGTAAAGGTGGAGCTAAAAGATATTAACCGTTTTAAAATTTGTACCAGCTGCCTAGTTTAAGAAGAATAGGTTCATTGGAGCGAAAGGTGTGAACTCCAGCGTGATGAAGCGGGAAGGGTGAAAACCGGAAGATGCGGCAGCATCAACGGGACTCGCCTCCCGCCACGCGGAAAGCCTCCGCCTGGAGCGGAAATGAACGGGTATTTATTCGTCCAGCTTACGATACCTCTTATCATCCTGTGCATCGATCACTTTCAATACATGACTTAATTTCGTATCGAGCAGCAATTCTTTTTTTATGACAACTTCAAGCATTTCCTGAACACTATCGTTCACCTTGAGCAGTTCCCATAAGGTAGGCTCGTGTGAACGTTTAGTCAGAGTCCCGAGTACGTACTGAATTTTTTCTGCTTCGGCGTTGACGATGTGGGCGAGACTCAATTCTTCCATTCCAATTGAGGCTAAGAGCAGGTTAATTACGTCATCCCGATCAATGGTAATCGAAGGTGTTATATTTGGAATATTTGGTTGAGACACAGCAAAACTTCCCTTCTACATAAATGAAAATTTTGTTTTATGGTCTATTAAAGCTCCCCGGATTTCTCCAGACATTTTTCAATCCAGCTTTGAGCTTTCTTACTCCCTGCTCCTTTTGAAACTAAATGATGAGGATGATCATCCCCGATTTTCAAGCAGTCTTCAAAAGAGGAGAGCGCTTCTTTGTACCGCTGCAAATGATAAAAAGCCATTCCTTTATAAAAGTGGAGGTCTACATAATCAGAGTAAAGTTCAATCGCTTTTTCAATACCCTTCACTGCACCTTCATAGCTGCCTGTTTCGATAAGAATGGCGTATTTTAATTTATAAAGCAAAGAAGGCGGTTTTCGCATATGTTTCAGAAAAAGAATGATCGATAAATTCACACATTGAAAGGCTTCGGGGTAATTTTCCTGTCTGTAATATTCGCTTGCCAGATGGTACTCCATCCAGGGGCTGTGATCAGGATCAGCGATTTCACGCTGCAAATGCAATAGGTTCCTTGCGCCTTTATTTTTCCGGTGAACGACATCCTCCAAATACCCGTAGTGGTGAACAGTCAATGGGTAGGGCTCCGGTTCTGATGCTGCTAATGGGGGAGGGAGCAGAAGGGTTTCATGAATACGATTTTTAAAGACAATGCCGGCATGATTTTTGAATAAGCGCGGCTGATAGTAGATATGCACATTGTCGATATCAATTGAATGGGACAGGCCTGCGTAGTTGTAGACAGGTAATGAAAGAACAGAGGCTTGAGTCGTTTGTAAGTGCTGTAAAAGCTGTTCTTTATCAAAGGAATCTAATTCTTCATCACCATCCAGCCATAAAATCCAATCACCTGTGCAATGCGATAACCCATAGTTGCGGGCAGCTGCAAAATCCTGTGTCCATTCAAAGGAGTGAATTTGTGCACCGAATGACTTGCAAATAGGGATGGTTTCATCTGTTGACCCGGTATCAACAATCACGATTTCCTCGGCAAGACCAGAGGCACTCTTCAAGCACTTTTCAATCCGGCTTGCTTCGTCTTTAACAATCATACATAACGTAACAGAAGGGTGTCCGCTGTTGTTCATTTCCACACTCCTTTTGGTTTAGTCGTTCGTTCAGGTGCTTGCAAGCCACGGAGAAACTTTTTTGGAGCATTCAATAATGATGCGGACATTAGGACGAGGCGGATAGTAAGCTAATAATTGATCAATCAGCCGGCTGCATTGCGCTTGCACCGTTTTGGACAGGTCTCCCGAGTGATAGATCCGGCTTTTTAGTTCATAAATAAGCAGCCGGATTTTCAGCTGCTGTTTTTCATCAAATGGAAGTGTGTAAGAATCATCTATTTCATATCTAAGCTTTCTCGATACAATTGATTCGTGAAGATTTGATAAAAGGGAGAGAGAGGTGATCAGGTTCTGCTCAACAAACGTTTTCTTTTGTGAGAAGATCTGGTCAGTCAATAGCAGATCAACTGCTTTAGTTAAAAATACAATGAACATTTCAATAAATAGATCAGGCTCCCTGTTATTTGTCTCTCTCAACGCGTTTAGGCTCATCGTAAAGCCACCTCCGTTTAAAAAACGCCTCCTTAATAAAGGGTTAGTTCAGGTAGCGCGGCTTTTTCCCGCAGCCCAGGCAATCTTTTTTTCCGCAGTCTTTACAGGTTTTTATGCATTTTTCATCGCAATGTTCTTTGCCGCAGTACTTGCAATCTTTGGATGCCAGGGGCTTCTTATAATCATCACGGCAGCCATGTTTAGATGAATCTTTACAGTTCTTCTTAGAACAATCCTCTTTGTGATCCAGTTCGAGGACATCTTCCAGCTTCAGCTCAAGTAAAATCTGTGATTTAACGACCGTTCGCAGCATCTTGTTGACGCTTTTGTTCATTTCTAAATAGTCATTTGGATGCTTTGGACATAATTTTAGGAAGTGCTGCAGCTTTTCTGCTTCTGCATTCAAAATATGAGATAGCCCAATTTCTTCAAGAGCAATCGATGATAACAGCAAATTGATCGTATCACAGCGATTCAGTGAAATTTGAGGGGTTATATTTGGGATGTTCGGCATCGACATCTACTTCACCACTTTCTTTCTTGTTTGACGTTGCACAGGTGTAATCAATCCGGGTAAACACCTATCTCTTTCCACATGTTATTCAAAAGAAAGCTGAATGTGCTTGTACGAACACGAAACGATGGGAGCGCAAAAAAAACCCCCTGCCGCATCAGCTGGCAGGAGGGAATGTCTTTTCTTATTCTTGAATTTCGCCTACTTTAACAATTGCTTTTCCGAGGTTTGCACCTTCGAATAAGTCCAGAAAAGCATCGATAGTATGGTCAAAACCTTCCGTAACCGTTTCTTCGTACTTAAGCTTGCCTTCATTGAGCCATCCGGCAAGTTCTTTCGCCCCTTCTCCAAAGCGTGAAGAGTAGTTGCCGACGATAAAGCCCTGCATAAGAGCGCTTGTCTTAATTAAGTATCCTTGAACACGAGGTCCTAAATCTTGTTCTACATTGTTGTAGGAAGAGATCGCTCCGCAAACAGGAATGCGGGCAAATTGATTTAGAAGCGGGAAGACCGCATCTCCAATTTCTCCGCCAACATTTTCAAAATATACATCAATGCCATTTGGGCAGGCTTCCTGGAGCGCTTGTGAAACATCTTGTGTTTTGTAATTAATAGCAGCATCAAAGCCAAGTTCTTCTTTTAAGTAGCTGATTTTTTCATCAGAACCTGCAATCCCTACCACACGGGCTCCTTTTATTTTCGCAATTTGTCCGACAGCTGAACCAACTGCACCGGCAGCTCCGGATACCACAACAGTCTCTCCTTCTTGAGGTTTACCGATTTCAAGCAATCCGAAATAGGCAGTCAAGCCAGTCATGCCAAGAATGCTTAAGTATGCTGAGGCTGGCGCCTGATGATGATCCACTTTCCGGATCTCGTCTTCCTTAACAACCGAATACTCCTGCCAGCCAAGAGCTCCAAGTACTACATCGCCTTTTGAAAAACGGTCTGATTTGGACTCCTCTACCTGTCCAATAACAGCACTTGAAATAACCTCATCCAGCTTAAAAGGCTCAACGTACGATTTTGCTTCGCTCATTCGTCCGCGCAAATAGGGATCTACGGAAATGTATTTTGTTCGGATCAACACTTCGCCTTGATCAGGAGAACCAATTGGTGCTTCCACCACTTTAAAGTCATCGTGAGAAGGCGTTCCTTTTGGACGGTTAATTAAATGAATTTTCTTTTGCATTGTCTTATCCCTCCAGTTAATGTATGTTTTCAATTCACACTGTAACGCAATCCAACATTTTATTAAAATAATTCGCCTTGTTCAGTAGGCTGTTCCTTATTCTTTTAAAATGACACCGCTTTTTTATAACGATTTCATACTTTTTTACATACCGGGCAATTAAAAAACCAGCCCCTGTAAACAGAGGCTGATTTCTTTACTGCTGTTTATTTTTATTCATTTTGACCTTATTGATCTCACGCTTGGAAATGGTATCACCGTGTGCAGCCAGTTCGCGAGCAAATTCCTCGCTTACATTTTTAGGATCAATTTTCATTCCTTTTGGCGTTTGTGGAAGAGATTTTTTATTTTTCGATGGTGTTTGGTGATTAGAACGGCTCATAAAAAAACCCCCTTCAGATCATTAAGGTACAATCGTAGTATGAGTAGAATTCACAATTTTATTAGCGGTTTTTCAACTGAATCGGGTGCATAAATTTTTGTTGTAAAAGCCATAGTAATATAACAGGAAAATGCAGTGGAGGGATAGACAATGGAAAAGCACTCAGACGTGAGCTGGAAGGAAGATCAGATGATTTTGCAGCTCCATCATTCAGTGGACCACGCAGCAGAAGCGGTAGGACAGGTCCAAACAAATCCTGATGAGGAAAAGATTTCAGAGGCACTTGAAAAAATTGAAAGAGCAGAGAGAAGCTGCATGAATGCGATTCAATTACGAGGAAGCAGTGAGCCAATCCTTGAGCTGCAGAAAAAATTGAAGGAAAGCAAAGATACACTAAATCAGCTTCATTAATTATGTTAATAAAGTATTACAGCTCATGTCATGATCATGAGCTGTTTTTAAATGGAGTGGTGGAAAGGAAGACTTATACGGTGCCGCGGACTAAATTATCATACACAATGAAGGAAATAGAATTAATCCAACAATGGCCTTTTCAAGTGAAATCTGAAACCCAGTCTATTTGCTTGGAAGAACAGAAGCTGGTTGATGAAATAAAGAGCAAGGTTGCCTTATTAAACCTTAACAATTTGACCAGAACAAAAGCCTATCTTGAATTTTATCGCAGGCACCCTGAGGTCCATTGGGCTCTCCTTGCTCATGTAGTCTCCCGAAATGGAGGCTGGAATATGACGGATTTAAAGGGGAGTCTTCTTAAACATGTGTTTGCATCCCACCCGAGAAAAGACTTTTTTATGTTTTTGGAGAAAGCGAATGCTTTTATTTTTCACGACGCCTACTCACAGCTCCTGCTGTATGAAAAAAGCAAAGAAGAAAAAAAGAATTACATGCATCTTCTTCCTCAATTTTGTGTCTCTGCTTTTATGGAACCTGTCTGGCAGTCGTTTTTGCGACATGCAAATTCAAAGCTGCTGACGGTTGCGTTAATTATCAATGAGCAGCATTACATAGAGCTGCGCCTCATATCCAGTCCTTATTACCGCAAACATGTTTATGCATCAGCTGTTTTTAAGCTGCAGGAAGCATTTCATTTAAACCATGTCATATTCCCTTATAAGGAAGGGGAGAGTGTAAAAGTGATTGGTTTAAATGTCAGTCATTTTGCTCCATTGGAACAGAGAATTGAACTAGGCAAAAAACTGTATGGAATGCTTTTTACTTCTCCGTACCAGCTGAAGGCTGTTCTTTCATTTGCCGCTTCCAAGCCTCATACGGGATCAAGAGCGGACTACTGGCCCGAACTATTTTCCCCGCAAATGGACGAAAATATTTGGAGTCCGGATCTGAACACCGCATGGGAAAATTGCCGCCATACGTATACAAATGAAGAGTGGTACAGACCAGGCGGGGGATTTCTATATTTTAGTGAGGTAGAACTGCCAGCGAAATTTGATATTACACAGCAATATGCCAACACACTTGCATTGGTTCGAACCGGGGCATTTCTGCTAAATAAATTTAAGATCAGCGGTCATACTAATGAGAGCAAAGGAGTGAAATACATGGGACAAAACCATCAATTTAAGCCTGGACAAAAAGCACCGAATAATGGGTACTATGTTGAAATTGGTGAAACAGGTAGTACCGTCAACGATCCAAATCAAATAAAACTTAAAGCGGGAGAAAAATTTCCTGATACGAAAAATGAAGATCGTGTTTGGATGCCTAAGCGGAAGCCGTAAACGGCCTTGGCTAAGTAAAAGTTCAAAAAAGCTATATGGTAAGGTAGTACTTATCTTAGGATAAAAAAGGATCTCCTGAAGCGCAGCGAACCGGTTAAAGAGGCTGGGACACTTTTGTCCCAGCCTTTTCTATTTCTAAACAATTTGTAAAACTTTTATAAATGTAAAACTTTTTTCAATTTACTCTGTCTAATGTATAGGAGAAAATTAACAAGTTGAGATAATTTTATAACAAAAAGAGGTGAGGAGATGGCAAAAGGCGATGTGGTGCAAAAAGCAATCACTGGAGATGATACTGCTTTTCTGCAGGTAATCCATCTCTATAAAATCGATTTATATAAGACGGCTCTTGCGTTTTTAAAAGATGAAGAAGAGGCACTCGAAGCGGTGCAGGAAGTTACGTATAGAGCATATAAATCGATCCGCAGCTTAAAAAATCCTGCATACATAAAAACCTGGCTGATTCGGATCATGATCAATTATTGCCAGGATGAACAAAAGAAGCATAAGCAAATGGTTTTTCATGATGACAAAATCAACCAGATTGCCGCTGCAGACGATTATTCATTCTTTGAATTAGAAGATGCGATGCAGATGCTTGAAGATAACGAAAGGGAACTGCTTCATTTAAAATACTTCAGCGACTTAAAGATTAAGGACATAGCTGCATTATGGAACCGGCCGGAAGGAACCATTAAAACCTGGCTGACAAAGGCGCTCGCCAAATTAAAAGAACATATGACAGAGGAAGGAGGTAAGAGGCGTGTATCAAAATGAGGAAAATAGATTACAAGAGCACAAACAAAAATACGATGAAATAGAAATACCATCAGACCGTTTGGATCAATCAATTTCTAAAGGAATGAGCCGGGCACATATGGAGTCAACAAAGAGTATAAGGAAAATAGGGCGTTGGATCGTGCCAATGATTGCTGCATCTATTCTGGTCTTTGCTTTCATTGCTTCCATCCGGGTATCCCCTGCTTTTGCGAGTCATGTGGCTTCACTTCCGGGAATGGAGAAAATGGTTGAACTGATTCACCATGATAAAGGGTTGATGTCCGCTCTGGAAAATGAATTTATGCAGGACATAGGTGTGTCTCAGGAAAACGATGGGATGAAGCTGACCATTGATTCTGCAATCGCTGATGAACAGGGTATGGTAGTCTTTTATTCTATAGAAACAGAGCAAACGCAAGAAGAGTTAACCATAAAAAAATCTGAATTAACTCTTGCTGATGGAAGTGAACTTGAAGCAGTGACTTCTTATGATACGGGACCGTTCCTGCAAAGCGACGGTTTTACGTCCAAGGTTGAAGTCATGTTTTCAAAACTATCAACTGATACTGACTATATTTTAAATGCAGAAATTGAGGGAGCCTCTTCATCAGAGAGTTTTTCCATCCCATTTTCAATTGAACACTCGGAGGAAACTAAGCACGTATATGAGCTTAACCAGACGGTTGACATTGAAGGGCAGTCGCTGATCATCGAAAGAGTGATCGTCTATCCAATTCGAACTGCTGTTGAGATCAAAGCACATCCTGATAACACCAAAAAAATTCTGCATTTTGAATCTATGCGCCTTGTAAATGAAGATGGAGAAGAGTGGTCAGGGTCCTCAAACGGTTTAACTTCAAGTGGAGACAATGAAACCGGCTGGTCTATTTATTTGCAGAGCAACTATTTTGAAAATCCAGATGAGCTGTACCTGGAAATAAATGAAATGCAGGCAATTGATAAAGAAGATGAATTTTTGGTGTTCGATACAGAACAGCGTGCCATTCTTCATCAGCCAAATGGTAATCGCCTTGTCTTTGATGAAATCTCAAACGGGACAGCTTTCTTCAGTATTGCTGATGAAAACTATGGATTTGTTCCATTTGGCTCAATAAAGGACAGCGAAGATAAGGAGTTTGGCATGTCAGGATCTTATAATTCAACAGGAGAAGGCTCAACCCGGTTCGGCTTTGATATTCCCAAAGAAGAATTCACCAACCCTTTGTATATTGAATTCGAGTTTTATCCTGCATGGATTGAAGATGAAGTCCTTATAAAAGTTAAGTAAAACAAGCATATTTGTAAATACTCCCCGTAAACTTTTAAATGTCTGTTTGCTTTTGTTTTACGCAGGTTGGAAGTGGGTAGAAGTAACAGTATTTATCAAAAATGGGGGCTGAGTGAATGATTGCGACAAGTTCAAAACTGCTGACAAAAGAACAAATGGAAGATCATGATAATCTGCCTGAATGGCTGGTGAGAGAATATAAAACATTTGAGGAAACGGTGACAGATGCTACGTTTCCATGCTACTTCGGCATGAAGGGGCAAAAAAAAGGTGAGCTTCGCTACGCCTATATTTCCAGAGAAGACTGGTCTAATCTGCCGGATGCGCTCGATGAATTTCTTGCGTTATTTAATGAGGCTACCAAGATCAAACACGGATTCTTTGTTTTTGTTGAGCCGTTTGAAGAAGAAGGCGAGCTTGACGTTTACCAAAAGCAATTCTGGGATATTCTTCAGTATCTTCACGAGCAGGATACAGTTGAATGGCCGGAGGAGCATCCGAAAGATCCCGACCATTTTTTGTGGGATTTTCATTTTAAAGGTGAGCCCATCTTTGTTTTTGGAAACGCTCCGGCATACAAGCAGCGCAAAACCCGCAACCTTGGAAACGGATTGGTCCTTGGATTCCAGCCGCGCGCCATTTTCCAGGGGCTTGAAGGAACAGAAAAAGGCGGAATTATGTCCCGCGAAAAAGTCCGTGAACGGGTGGAAAAATGGGACCAGCTTCCTAAACATCCGGACATCAGTCATTATGGAGACCCGGAACACAATGAATGGAAGCAGTTTTTTATCGGTGATGATATCGAACCGATTACAGGCAAATGTCCATTTATGCATAAGGACTTAAAGTGAAAAAACCGCCAATTGGCGGTTTTTTCTTATGCTTCTTCCGGTAAATTGGATAAGCAGAACGCTTCAATTTCAGCATATTCATCGTCTTCAAGTTCAAAATCCATCGGCTGGGAAGTTGCTTTATCCATTAAATCATATTTCACAATTCCTTTATTGCCGTCCTCTACACGAAAAATAACTTTAATAGCGACTCCCGTTTCTGTGTAAAGCTCATCGTCTTCAGGAACATCCACTTCCAGCATGTATTCATAACGGTCTCCTGTTAAAATGCCAAAAGGATCGTTTATTTTTTCAACCGTATATTCTGTAATTTTAATCATTTTATCATCCTTTCTCTTTAACTGCTCTCCTTAGTATACAGAAAAAGAGAGGGATTGTATTCCTTTTGATGAAGAGCAGTAATCACAGCATAATTTTGCGTTTTGGAAATACTGACTAAGGGAATGGTACACTACCAGATGGAGGTGCTTTAAAAATGAGACTGCAAGGAAAAAAAGTGATCGCTTTAGTCAGTCCGGATTTTGAAGATCTGGAGCTGTGGTATCCGGTTATGCGACTTCGTGAAGAAGGAGCCGAGGTGCATTTAGTTGGAGAAAATAAAGCAGAAACCTATATGGGCAAGTATGGTGTACCGGCTCAATCCGAGTACGCCTTCGGAGAAATTGAACCTTCCGACTACGACGGTGTTTTGGTTCCAGGCGGATGGGCTCCTGATAAATTGAGAAGATACCCGGAAGTGCTGGCTATGGTCCGGCATATGGATAAGCATGAAAAACCAATTGGACAAATCTGCCACGCCGGCTGGGTCCTGATTTCTGCGGGAATTTTGCAAGGCAGAGAAGTGACCAGTACCCCAGGCATTAAAGACGATATGATAAATGCAGGAGCAACCTGGCACGATGAACCGGTCGTGAGGGACGGTCATATTGTATCAAGCAGACGCCCGCCGGATTTGCCCGAGTATGGAAAATTGTTTGCAGATGTGCTGGCAGAAAAATAAGGACTGGCACCTATTCATGAGAGGCTGTGGCTTACTAGTCACAGTCTCTCTGTTTCGTTCCAGGCAATTTTAAGCTGAAGCGCAGGCTCAGTCTACTCAATTTAAGAAAATTGTGATAAAGTTTTCAAAAAGACTATTTCGAGTATCAAACAAAATAGCGCATTTGCCTGACTGGAGGAGCACAGAATGAAACGGATTTTTCCTTTTTTAACCCCTTATCGAATTGCCATCGTGATTGCTCTCTCCCTTATGCTGATGGAGCTTGCAGTGGAATTGATACAGCCCTTGCTTATTGCCAGAATTATTGATGACGGTATTCTGGAGCAGGATGTCTCGGTCATTATTCTCTGGGGAGGCGTACTGATCGGCTGTTCGTTTTTGGCTTTTGCAGCCGGTGTAACCAACTCTTTTTATTCCTCTCATGTCAGTCAAAGCTTTGGATTTGACGTTAGAGAAGCTTTATATGATAAAGTTCAATCCTTTTCCTTCACGAACTTCAGCAAGACCCCTACATCTTCTTTGATTACAAGGCTCACAAATGATGTGACCATGCTGCAAAATACGGTCTTTATGAGTTTGCGTATTATGATGCGGGCGCCTCTTTTAGTGATCGGGAGCGTCATCATGGCTTTGTTAGTTAACTGGCGGCTTGCGCTGGTTTTAGTTGTAGCTGTTCCCGTTCTTGTGGTGTTTTTATTGTTTATTATGCGAAGAGCGGGCGGCCTTTTTAAACTTGTTCAGGAACGGGTGGATCACGTCAATAACGTGATGCAGGAAAATCTGGCAGGTATCCGATTAATTAAAGCCTTTTTAAGAGCTCAACATGAAATGAAGCGGTTCAGGCAATCTAGTGAAGTGCTGATGGAAAATACCGTCAAGGCGCTTCGCCTGGTAGAAGTGACGATGCCTATTATCCTGCTTGTTATGAATGCCGGCATTATCGTGATTTTATGGTATGGCAGTGTTGAAGTGTCCACCAATCGTGCAAGTGTAGGAGATGTCGTGGCTGTCGTTAATTACGCAACCCGGATGACAGGTGCCTTATCCATCGTCACGATGATTATTATGGTGTTCTCAAGAGCAAAAGCATCTGGCAGCCGAATCGGAGAAGTATTGGAAACAGAAGTGGATTTACTGGATAAAGAGTCAAGTGAAGAGCATGCGATGAAAGAAGGAGACATTGAATTTGAAAATGTAACATTTATGTATCCTGAGACAAGTGAAAAAGTGCTGCGTGATCTTTCTTTTAGAATAGAAGGAGGAAAGCGGGTTTCCATCGTGGGGGCGACAGGGTCAGGTAAATCAACTCTGTTTCAGCTGATCCCAAGGCTGTATGATTTGACTGGCGGAAAAATCCTGATCGATAACAGAGACCTTACTTCATACAGGCTGGAAAATCTGCGGCAGCAAATCGGCTTTGTTCCCCAGGAAGCAATGCTTTTTACCGGTACAGTGAGGGAGAACATCGCATGGGGGGACCAGGAAGCAAGCTTCGAAGCGATTCAGGAAGCTGCGAAAAGGGCTCAAATACACGATACGATCATTAATTTGCCTAAGCAATACGATACCCAGCTTGGACAAAAAGGAGTCAATCTCTCAGGAGGTCAAAAGCAGCGTTTGTCTATTGCGAGAGCCCTGGTACGAAAGCCGGCAATTCTATTAATGGATGACAGCACCAGTGCACTGGATATGAAAACGGAAGCTGATCTTCTTGAATCCCTGAATGATTTATCCTGTACCACCATTATGATTACGCAAAAAATCAGTACGACAATGGCATCAGATCATATCCTGCTTCTTGATGAAGGTGAACTTCTGGCTCAGGGGACGCATGAAGACCTGCTCAAACGATCTCCGCTTTACCTGAAAATTGTTGAATCACAGATCGGGAAGGAGGCGCTTACCCTTGCTCAAAGAAGTCGTTAGACCTTTTCAGTATAAGAAAAGATCCTTTGCAGAGATCGATGAGTCCAACCGGAATCAGCATGAGAAAAAGAAGGCACAGGATCCAGCCGGTACGCTAAAAAAAATATGGTCGTTCCTTGCCATGAACAAGGGAAAGCTTTTCCTTGTAATTCTAATGGTTGTGATAAGCTCAGCGATGGCGCTTCTCGGTCCTTTTTTAGTTGGTATGGGAATCGATGATTATATCGTAAATCAAGATGCAGGCGGTCTTGTACAGCTGCTGTGGATATTGGGAGTTATTTATATCATTCATTCTCTATCCTCCTGGTTTCAGGCAATGTGGATGGTCAGAATCGCTCAAAACACCGTTTATACCATGCGTACCAGATTATTTAACCATCTGCACAAGCTGCCGATTCCTTTTTTTGATAAACGTCAGCATGGTGAATTAATGAGCCGTGTAACCAACGACATGGAAAACGTCAGCTCTACCTTAAACAGCTCAGTTATTCAAATTGTTTCTAGTTTATTAACGCTGGTTGGGACGGCTGCTGTCATGCTTTATTTAAGCCCTCTTCTCACACTGATTACGTTGCTGGTGATTCCTGCCATGTACTTTGGGTTAAAATGGATCACAAAACGTACAGGCAGACTGTTTAAGGAGCAGCAAAGAAATTTAGGGGACTTAAACGGGTATATTCAGGAGACGTTATCAGGCCAGCGAATTATCAAAACCTTTTCACAGGAAAAAAAGGTGATCCATCAATTCAAAGAAAAGAATGAAGGCCTGCGACTCGCCGGCTTCTGGGCACAGACGTTTTCAGGGTTTATTCCAAAGCTTATGAACTTCCTGAATAATTTAAGCTTTGCCATTATCGCCCTTGTAGGCGGACTATTAGTCGTAAACGGGGACGAAGTGGTGACAATCGGTGTCATTGTCATTTTTGTCGAGTATTCCCGACAGTTTACCCGTCCATTGAATGATCTTGCGAATCAGTTTAACACCCTGTTATCAGCTATTGCAGGTGCTGAAAGGGTTTTTGATATTATGGATGAAAAGGAAGAGCGCAGAGATGAAACAGAAGCGGTTCAATTAGACGACCTTAAAGGAGAAGTCACGTTTTCTCATGTCTCGTTCGCATACGAAAAAGACGAGGCTACATTGACTGACATCTCATTTACCGTTTCACCCGGTGAAACCGTGGCATTTGTTGGACCAACGGGAGCCGGTAAAACGACGATGATTAATTTGCTTTCACGCTTTTATGATGTTAATGAAGGTGTCATTACAATGGATGGAAGGGATATTAAAACCATTCAACGGTCATCACTGAGAAGTCATATGGCCTTTGTTCTCCAGGATTCTTTTTTATTTGAAGGGACGATTCGGGAAAATATCCGCTACGGCCGCTTGACTGCGACAGACGAAGAGGTTGAAAAAGCAGCCGAACTTGCCAATGCGGCATCTTTTATCCGGAAAATGCCCAAGCAGTTTGATACATTCATCCAAGTGGAAGGACAGGGGATCAGTCAAGGCCAGAGACAGCTCCTATCTATTGCGAGAGCCATTTTGGCTGACCCGAAAATTCTTGTGCTGGATGAAGCAACAAGCAGCATCGATACCATTACGGAAATTAAAATCCAGGAAGCTCTTCAGCGTCTGATGGAAGGCAGAACCAGCTTTGTTATTGCTCACCGGCTGAACACCATTCAAAATGCCGATCAAATAATGGTGCTGCAAAACGGAAAGCTGATTGAACGGGGAAACCACGAAAGCCTGATCAGTCAAAAAGGTTTTTACGCCGATCTGCACAACAGTCAGCTGAGGGAAAAAATGATTCTGTAAAAGGCAGAATGTGCAAATTTAATTTCAAAAAAAGGCTGGGACTCAACTTCAAGTTGTCCCAGCCTTTTCTTTATGAGAAATGACGATCACAAGTCAGCAAGTGAAAAGATGTTATACCCAGTCTGCCTTGAGGTTGTCTTCATCAAATTCTACGATGACGTCTGTAACTCCTTTTTGTGCATATATCAGAAGTGCCAGCCGATCCTTGATCGAATCGGCTTCAGCAATTGTCAGCGTCGGGTCCACTTCAATCTCCACTTCTACATGGAGATGCTCCCCCTCTTTTACGACTTCAATCCGCTGAATATCCTTTACATGTGAGTCTGCGAGGATAATGCCTGCAATATGCTGGCGCATTTCTTCGTCAGTTTCCCCGATGGCGCCCCGTGCGTTTTCAAGAAATACACGACCAACCACATAAAACATCATCAATCCAATTACAATCGAGGCAATTCCTTCTGCTTGCCCAAGGCCGGTAAAATACGTAATAAGAACAGCAATAATTGCGATAATGCCTCCGCTTGTTGCAACCAGGTCCTCCATGAAAACAAGCTTAGTTGCCGGTTTTGCCCGTTTTAAATTGGTAAAGCCCAGTCCAAATACTGATAATCCGCTTCCTTCTTTTCCGGTTTCATGCAAAACTTCTTTTGCCGCTTTATACAGAACAAATAGTTCAAGTAAAACAGCAATTCCAAGAACAGTCAGTGTAATTGCGATCCCTGTGCTTTCTCCCGGGTGCAATAGATAATGAATTCCTTCTTTGACTGTTTCATAAGATAAGATTCCTACAATAATAACAGCACCCAGACAAACTAAGTTAACGAGTCTCCCAAAGCCATTTGGAAAACGGTCTGTTGGTGCCTTTTTCGACAATGCTGACCCGATAAAAACAAAAAGCTGATTGGCAGCATCGCCGAATGAATGCATCATTTCTGCAAACATTGCCACATTTCCAGTCAGTAAAAATGCCCCTAACTTTAAAAATCCAATAAACGTATTAACGATGGCAGCCATAAAAGACGGCTTATTTCCGCCTTTTAACAGCCGAAAAAAATCACCCATACCCAGTTCCTCCTCCTTAACCTGACTTCATCTATACATACCCCTAAAAAATAGAAATCAGACTAAACCTATTAACTATTTTTGTTAATCTTATTGCACGAGTAATAGGATTCTATACAGTAAAGCACAAAATGGGCCAGGCCCCTTTTGTGCTTTACTGCACTACAGAAGTTACCCTATTTCTCCAAACGGTGGTATAATAACAGAATGAATAGGAAAGATCGGAGAGTGGATTTAGATGTTAGTTAGAACAGAGGATAGATGGAAGGAAGCGGGGTTTGGAGAGTTTAAGCCGGTGCAGGAGCGTGTGATTCCGCTTATAATGAGCGGCAGGGATGTTCTTGCTGAGTCGCCGACTGGAACAGGAAAGACGCTGGCGTATCTCATTCCGGTAATTGAGAAAATGGAGATTGCTAAAAAACTGCCTCAGACCATTATTTTAGCTCCATCAAAAGAATTGGCTATGCAGATTTTAGATGTAGCTCAATCGTGGGGGAAACCGAGTGGTATAAGAGCTGCTTCTATCATTGGAGGCGCAAATCCAAAAAGACAGCTTGAAAAATTAAAAAAACAGCCGCATATTTTAATTGGAACACCTGGACGGATTTTGGAACTTATTAAGCAGAAAAAGATAAAAACGCATGAAGTCACAACTTTAGTGCTTGACGAAGTGGATCAGCTTTTCCTGCCTGAGCATACTCAGGCAATATCAGATATTATTAAAAGCACACTGGCAGATCAGCGCCAGATTGCCATGTTCTCTGCAACGCTTCCAAAGGAGATTGAGGAACACGGAAAATCGATCACGAAAAATGCTGAAGTCATCCGAGTAGAAAGAGATGCATCCCAAGCAGCAAATGTAACTCACCAGTACATGGTCTGTGAATCACGTGAAAAAATAGATTTAATCCGGCGGATCGTTCGAATGGATTCCATGAAAAAAGAAAAATCACTGGCATTTATGCGTGAAGTCCGTGATGTACTTACTGCAACAGAAAAGCTCAATTACAAGAATCTGGAGATTGCACCGCTGCACAGTGATCTTTCGAAGGAAGAGCGTGCTGCTTCCATGCGCAAATTCAGGAATGGGGATCTCTCCCTGATGCTTGCTACCGATGTGGCAACACGCGGCCTTGATATTCAGGATGTAACCTATGTGATTCACATGGATGCAGCGGAAGATTTGGATCAATATATTCACCGCTCCGGCAGAACAGGTAGAGCAGGGGCAAGCGGAACCGTTCTTTCATTTGTATCTCCTATGGAGGTTAAGCAGATCAAACGCTATGCCCGCGAGTTGAATGTGGATCTTAAAGAAGTAACGATTCAGCGTGGAGATTGGCAGTCTGTCGAGTCTTAAAATAAAGCATGTTGCTTCAGGTGTGGATGATAAATCCGTCCGGGCAGCATGCTTTTTTTAATGTGCTCCAAATGGGTCCCGGTAATTAAGATTATTTGACTTTTATCTTAAGAAAGCTGACAATTTATATAAAGAAAAAGATCGTGCATGTATCATCGTATTCGTGCTGAGATATTTCTTTGCAATGATGCAAAGGAGACAGCAGAAACGGCCAATGAACCATTTCCAAGTGGTAAAAAGCCGCACTGCTGCAAATACTTTGTACAGGATATAGATGAATAATTTTATGGGGACATCGGCCAAAGGGGTGTAGGAAGGCATGACTGCAACGTATACACAATCATTTACGAACGAAATTTTATCCGGTGACCAGGAGTCAAGCTGGTCCATTATTAAACAGGCTGTGGATGAGGGAAAGAAAACAGATTATATCTTTCATCATATTATTACCCCTTCAATGGTTGAGATAGGGGCTTTATGGCAGGAAAATAAAATTTCAGTGGCAGATGAACATCTTGCTACAGCAACCTGTGATTTTATTTTGGCTAGATATAAATTTGAGATCCTGCAGCCAAGAATCAACCAAAAGGATTCGGTAATGGGGAAGGCTCTTTTTTTCTGTGTGGAAAATGAGGAGCATGACCTTGGAATTCGAATGACGGCCCAGCTGTTTGAAGAAGAGGGGTATAACGTCAGAATGATGGGAGCTAACCTGCCGCTTGAATATGTGAAAGAAATGGCGAGTGTCTGGATGCCGGATGTTGTTGGAGTATCTGCCAGCATGCTCGCTCAGGGAAAAAAGGTTCCCTCTTACATACAAAGCTTCATGGAAACGCTGGATGGAACAGAGCTGCTGGTAGGCGGACGTTATTTATCTCTTCAAGCTGAGGAAGCCCTTCAATCCATTAACCACCGGGTTACGATGGTCCGCTCCCCGGAAGATTTATCTAAATGGATGGAGAAAGACAGAAAGCGAGGAGAGGAAGATTGAGCAGCATTGAAACACTGGCTCTCCCTGCAATCGAGATGAACAAAGAGATGAGGGTTCTTCAATCTTCTGAAGAAGCGTTGGACCTTTTTGGCGAAGGAGAAAAGATTACCGACTGGATTGATGCAGAAAGTCAAACTAAAGCGGAGAAATTTTTGCTTGATACCACCCAGTCAAAAATAGAATTAAATATGATCACAAAAAATAATCAGACAGCCCTTTTTACACTTCACGTAAAATGGACAGAAGAAACCTGTTCCATCATATTCATGGAACAGGAAGCTCTGCTGCTTGAACTGATGACTAAAATTAATGAGCATAAAAAACGGCTTCAGGAAACGGATATGGAACTGCTGCTGAAAAACAACCAGCTTAACACTTCTTTTCAGCGAATTCAGGAGCTGTCCACTGCCATCATTCATCTCGCACCATCTGTCATTTTGATACCGTTATTTGGTGATTTGGACGGGACTTTGCTTGAACAAAGCAAAGTCAGAATTTTATCGCATATTTCACAAAATGGGGTGCATGAACTAATTGTAGACATGCAGTCAGTCGGAAAAATGGAACCAGAAGGCATCGAGCAGCTTATCCAATTGATCGGAAACTGTTCGCTGATGGGAGCTAAAACCTATATTACCGGTGTTAAACCTGAGCATGCAGACGGATTAAATCGGTATAATATGCTGGAATATGCCACTTTTATTAATACATTAAAACATACCATTGCCCGTTTGGTGTGACCTTGCATAACAAAATATTTTTAAAAAATCCGGACTCATTTGAATTCAGCTATCAGAATTCGCGTGAGTCCGGATTTTATTGTTCCGAATGACTACGTGTGTTTGAATCGAACGAATGCATGTACGATCATACATCAATATGCGAAAAAGAAATAACATCAAACAAGCCTGTGTCCGTCAGCTTAAGAGAAGGAATGACGGGCAGGGCTAAAAATGAAAGAATGGAAAATAAATTAAAGGCCGCATGAGGTGAGACCTGATGCAGGCCATCTAGAACCGTCTGCATATCGTGCTTGGCCTCCTTCACGTTTTTTATCGACATCAATCCACCCAGACGAAGCTCCATTTCTCCAATGATTTTTCCATCTTGAACGACAACCAGTCCGCCCTGATTTTGCTCCAGCCAATTGACCGCCTGCAAAATGGCATCATCAGAGGTTCCCGCAGCAATAAGGTTGTGTGAATCATGTGAGACAGTTGATGCAATTGCGCTATTCGGTGCCAAACCAAACCCTCTAACAATTGCAGTACCTACAGTCCCCAGTGCCTGATGCCGTTCTGCAACTACAAGCTTTTGAAGATCCGTATTAAGAGCAGGATCAAAAAAACCAGCAGCATCCAGCGCCACCTTTTCTTTTACGTGCTTTGTTTTGATTTGACCAGGGATGATTTCAATAATATTGGCGATCTCTTTTGCCGGTTTTACCTGAAGCTGTGCTTTTGATACCGGTTTTAAATGAACGGTATTGATGCATTCATCCAGTCCGTCAGCTTTATAGGACCACTCGTTTAAAAGCTTCGACCCCTCTGATACAGGTTCTCCGTTTTGAATAACACTCTCGATCTTTACTTCTTTAAGATCTGATATCAGAATCAGGTCTGCCTTCATACCGGGGGCAACAGCTCCTCGGTCATGCAGATCATAGCATTGAGCTGCATGTAAGGTTCCCATTTGATAAGCAAGCAGGGGATCAAGGCCGAGTTGAATGGCTTCTTTCACACAATGGTTGACGCTTCCTTCCTGTATCAGTTCATCAATATGCTTGTCGTCGGTGCAAAATGAAAAACGATGAGCATTTTGATAGGTAACGGCCTGAATTAAGGCAGGAAGATTTTTAGATCCGGAGCCCTGGCGGATCATCACCCGCATCCCCAATCGAATTCTCTCAAGGGCTTCTTCCGGTGTCGTGCATTCATGGTCATTCCGGATGCCGGCAGCTAGATAGCCATTGATTTCATCGGCCGATAAACCGGCTAAATGACCGTCAATCATGCCGGTGCGGGATCGGGCATCATGAATTTTTTGAATCATATCGGGCTCTGTGTTCACAACCGCAGGATAATCCATGACCTCGGCAAGACCTAAAACGCGGGGATGATCATATAATGGTCGCAGGCTTTCAGCATTTAAAAAAGCACCTGCATGTTCAAAAGAAGTTGCAGGAACACTTGATGGCAGAACAAAAAAGATGTCTATAGGAAGATCCTCTGAATTTTGCAGCATATAGTCAATCCCTTTAGTCCCTAACACATTTGCAATTTCATGTGGATCAGTAATGATGGTCGTTACACCATGCGGCAAAATGACTTTGGCAAATTCAGACGGCGTCAAAGTAGTTGATTCCACATGAATATGGCCATCAATAAATCCAGGGGAAACAAATAAGCCATTCGCATCGATCGTTTTAAGTCCTGTATAATTATCTCCTACCGCAGCAATGGTTCCGTTAATGATAGCAATATCACCTGTGGTAATTTCCCGTGTATACACATTTATGATCCTGCCGTTTTTTATGACAAGATCAGCCGGTCGTCTGCGCTGAGAGACCTCAATTCGTTTCGTTAATTCCTCCTTGGAGGGGATTGGCTGTTTTTGCATGAGGCGGGCTCCTTTCTACTTTTCTTTGATAAATTCTCTTCTGAAAAGTATAGGTCGAGCAGAGCAGAAGAGCAAATAATATTTTTTTGTAAATCCTCTTTACTCTTTTAAAGAAGGAGCGTAATATTGCTCTCATAGTAAGATTCTAAGTCGCTGAATTTCTTAAGGAAAACGGGGGAACCACACATGCCTTCTTTTTGGAGGCAAGGGGTGAAGCCTTTAGTTTCAAGGCGGGGCTACTCTTCATGCCCTAATCCGACAGCTAACCTCGTAAGCGTTAAGGAGAGAGAATGATGCTTGTGAGCCATTAACTGACCACAGGATAATTTCCTCGTGGATTTTTTTGTGCAAAAAAGGCAACGATGACAGTAATGATGGAAGAAGGATGGGAAAGATGAGAAAACAATTCGCTGTATTAGGTCTTGGCAGCTTTGGCGGTCATTTAGTAGAAGAATTTAATGAGATCGGGGCAGATGTTTTTGCCATGGATCGCAATGAAGAAGTAGTAGATCGTTACAGTGACCTTGCCACGCATGTAGTACATGGTGATGCCCAGGATGAACAGCTGCTGCTTCAAGCTGGGATCCGTAATTTTGACCTGGTCGTTGTATCATTTGGTGAAAATATTGAAGCAAGCATTTTAACTACGATTATCTTAACGGATATCGGTGTAAAAGAAATCTGGGTAAAAGCGTCAAGCTTATATCATCAAAAGGTTCTGGAGAAAATTGGTGCGACACGAGTCATCCGTCCCGAAAAAGACATGGCCAGAAGAATCGCGCACCGTCTAACTTCCGAGCACTTTATTGACTATGTGGAGCTGTCAGATGAGCACTCCATGGTGGAAATTAAAGCTACACCCAAAATTGTAGGAAAGACGCTTGCTACTTTAAATGTGAGAAACCGGTTCGGATGTAATATTGTTGGGATTTACCGCAACCATGACATGCTTGTATCACCGAGTGGAGAAGACAAAGTGCTTGAGGGAGATGTTTTAATCGTTATTGGTGAAAACCGTAAACTTCATCGATTTGAGAAGCAGGGAGTCTGACCTATATGAAAAAGACGGGCACGTTAACTCCCCCGCAGCTTTTAATTGCTGTTTTTATCATTAGCATTTCTATCGGAACTTTGTTGCTGAAGCTGCCCTTCGCTTCTACAGGAGAGCTAAGCTGGCTGGATGCTTTTTTTACCGCAGTTTCAGCCATGACTGTCACAGGGCTTGCTGTAGTAGACACCGGGACCATGTACACAATTTTCGGTCAGGTTGTGATTATGTGTCTGATTCAGCTTGGCGGGCTAGGAATTATGACATTTGCGGTTTTAATTTTCCTCTTGCTTGGAAGAAAGATCGGCTTTAAGGAAAGGCTCATTATCCAGCAGTCCTTAAATCAAAATGGTGCAGGAGGAATTATCAGGCTAGCAATCGAGCTTGCGATCTTTGCTTTTATTATAGAAGCTTTTGCTGTTATGCTGCTCGCAACTGTATGGGTCCCTGAGTTTGGCATGGCAAAAGGGCTTTACTTCAGCTTGTTTCATGCTGTATCTGCCTTTAATAATGCGGGCTTCGGGTTAAAGGCAGATAGTTTATCCGGCTATGTAAATGATCCTCTTATTAATATCGTCATCTCCGCTCTGTTTATACTTGGGGGGATCGGGTTTACTGTGCTGATTGACCTTTGGCATTCCCGTTCTGTTAAACAATTGAGCCTGCACACAAAAATCATGGTGCTTGGAACCTTTGTTTTAAACGTGGTGGCAATGCTTTACATCTTCCTGAATGAATATGGAAATCCTCTCACGCTGGGATCAATGGAACTGGATGGAAAGCTGTGGGCCTCCTATTTTCAGGCTGTAACGCCGCGGACGGCAGGCTTTAATACGCTCGATATCGCCAGTTTGGATGATTCGTCTATTTTATTCATTATTGTCCTCATGTTTATTGGGGCAGGCAGTGCATCAACCGGCGGGGGGATAAAAGTGACGACCTTTGTGATTATTCTGCTTGCCACTGTTTCTTTTTTCAGAAGAAAAGCAGAGATTAATTTATTCAGCCGTCAGATCAAGCAGGAGCTTGTCTTTAAATCACTGGCTATTGCCATGAGCAGCATATTGCTTGTGACGTTTGCTCTGATGATTTTAACCCATACGGAAAGCGGCTTTACCTTTATAGAAATTGTGTTTGAAACCGTCTCTGCTTTTGGAACGGTGGGTTTATCCATGGGCATAACAGGTAATTTAAGCGAAGCAGGGAAGGTAGTGCTCATCGTGGTGATGTTTGTAGGGAAGCTGGGTCCGCTGACACTTGCTTTTTCAATCGCAAAGCCGGATCACAGTAAGATAAAATATCCGAAAACCGATGTTCTCGCGGGATAAGAGAACGTCAACTTACAGATCGTTAAGTATTTGTAGAGATCAATTTTTGGAGGCTGGGACAAATCGTCTCAGCCTTTTTATATTCAGTTTAAAAAGCATAAAGGCATACTCATACAGATTTACTTTGCTGTTTTAAAGAAGTCATTTGAAATTTTCTCAAGCTCGATTTTCTCAGGTTTGCACGGGTGCAGGAGGTCTTTAAGCTCCTGTTCCGGCGTATTTGGATTCAGCCATTTTGAATAAGCGTCAGGCTCTAAAATCACAGGCATTCTATCATGAATGGAAGCCATTTTTTCATTCGGCTGGGTAGTTAATATTGTGCAGCTCCGAATACTGCCTTCCTCGCTTTTCCATGTCTCCCACAGACCGGCAAAGGTAATAAGAGAATCATGAGAGGGCTTGATTGCATAAGGCTGCTTTTCTCTGCTGTTGATTTTATGCCATTCATAAAAGGAGGAAGCAGGGATTAAACACCTCTTTTTTTGAAATGCCCGCTTAAAGCTGGGTTTTTCAGCTGCAGTTTCTGACCGTGCGTTAAATGTTTTATAGCCAACTTTTTCATCCTTAGCAAACGGAGGAATAAGCCCCCATCGAAATTGAACAGGATACCGAACCTCATCTACTTCTACAACAGCAGTGACATATTGAGAAGGGGCAATATTCGTTCCTGTTGCATACTCAAAGTCGCCCCTCATTTTAAAATCGTAATGAGCTTTTAAATCTGCAAGCGCCTCGATCAGTGAAAACCTGCCGCACATATGCCATGCTCCTCTCTCATTCGTTTTCATCAGTTTAACAAATTAAAAGAAGTGAATAAACAATAACAGCTTTTGGAAAATGGTAAACAGAGTGATTGAGTGTAAAAAGACAGAAAATACTAAATATATTTAATAGTTAGACTTTTGGGTTATTTTGGGTATTCGCTTGAAATCTTTCGTTCTACGAAGGATAATGGGTAAGAATCTTTTACATATATAGGGGGACAATTTAAATGAAGAAATTTTGGTTAATTACAGCACTGGCAGGAGCATTAACCATGGCTGCCTGTTCATCAGATGAAACCGCAAACGAGCCAGCAGAAGAGGACGATTCAGCGGAGGAAGTGATGACAGAAGAACCCGCTGAGGAAGAAGAAGAATCGTCTCTTTTTGTCGTTGGAGATGAAGCAGATGTTAATGGAGCAGCAATGTCAGTCACACAAGCAGGAGTAGTTGAAGAAATTGATGAAACGCAAAGAGTTTATGAAATCTCATTGAATGTAACAAATGATTCGGAAGAAGAATTGACTATTACAAATGAAAACTTTGTAATGATGGACCTTGCAGATGAAGAAAAAGAAGCTCATGGAGAAGAAGTAAATGTCACAATTCCATCAGGTGAATCTGCGGAAGCAACATTTCAATATGCAGCCTCTACTTCAACCGCCTTCAAATGGATTGGTACATTCGAAGAGGAAGAAGTCGAATGGCGTCTACCGGGAATTACTGCACTTGACTAACTTTATAGAAAGCGAAAGTTATGTTGACAGAACAATCCTCATCTAGTAGAGTAATCGTAATTAATTAAATAGTTTGGATTCTTATCAAGAGAGGTGGAGGGAACAGGCCCTGCGAAACCTCAGCAACCTTCATGATCTTCATTTCATGAAAAGGTGCTAACTCCAGCTTGCACACAAAACCGTGCAAGGAAGATAAGGAGAGTTGTAAACAAACCTACAGGTCTTCTTATACAAATAAGAAGGCCTTTTTATTTTAAAAGCGTAAGGCGCTCGTTCAGCTTCGACAAGCATAAGACGCCCTGCACAAATAGGCGCTTTTTGCCTATTGGGCAGGGTGGCTTATGACCTCGAGGAGCTAGCGCCTGAAGCTGGATAAAGTAAAAGCGTAAGGCGCTCGTCCAGCTCCGACCAGCATAAGACGACTTGCACAAATAGGCGCTTTTTGCCTATTGGGCAGAGTGGCTTATGACCTCGAGGAGCTAGCGCCTGAAGCTGGATAGGGTAAAATCTGAAGGCGCTCGCCCAGCTTCGACAAGCATATAACAAATTGGTAAGCATAGTAGATGATTGAGAAGAGAAAGGCTTAAGGACCGCAGTGAGAGGGAGAGGAGAATGAATATGAAGCTTGAGGATGCGCTGAAAGAAAAAATACTTATAGCAGACGGTGCGATGGGGACATTGCTTTATTCATACGGAACGGATCAGTGCTTTGAGGAGCTGAATATCTCGCAGGCAGAACATATTCAGCAGATACATTCTGCTTATATCGAAGCAGGGGCAGATGTTATTCAAACCAACACGTACGGAGGCAATTACCTGAAGCTGGAGAGGTACGGTCTACAGGATCATGTAAAAGAAATAAACAGCGCAGCAGTTCGAAATGCTAAGAAAGCAGCCGGTGAAACGACGCATGTGCTGGGAACAATCGGCGGCATCAGAAGCATTCGTCCTCAATCCATCGAGCTCGAAGAAATTAAGCGAACATTCAGAGAGCAGCTATACTGCTTGCTGCTTGAAGGGGTGGACGGGCTTCTGCTTGAAACGTATTACGATCTGGAAGAGCTTTCCACAGTAGTCCAGATCGCACGAAAAGCTACAGATTTGCCGATTATCGCACAGGTCTCCCTGCAGGAAATAGGAGTGCTTCAGGATGGAACTCCTGTTGGGGCTGCTTTGAAGCAGCTGGAGGAGCTTGGAGCTAATGGAGTCGGGATTAATTGCCGGCAGGGTCCCTTTCATATGCTCCGGTCACTTGAAAGTGTGCCGCTTCCTAAGCAGGCTTTTTTATCTTCTTATCCTAATGCCAGTCTCCCTTCTTTTACAGATGGCGGCCTGCAGTATAACAATAATCCTGAATATTTCGGGGAAGTGGCAAAATCGTTTCAGGCTCAGGGGGTAAGACTGCTTGGAGGCTGCTGCGGAACAACGCCGGATCATACACGCGCCTTTTCTAATGCACTCAAAGGAGCAGTCCCTGTAACGGAGAAAAAAATCCGTGAGCCTGAGTCAAAAATTGAAGTCAGATCAAGAGCAATCGATCTTCCCGAATCGCTGCCATCCATTGTCGCATCGAGGCCTTCAGTAGTAGTGGAGCTGGATCCTCCAAAAAAACTCAACACAGAAGCGTTTATGCGAGGAGCTAAAGCTTTAACAGAAGCTGGGGCAGATGCCATTACACTTGCCGACAATTCACTGGCAAGTCCACGGGTTTCAAATGAGTCACTTGGCCATTTAATTAAAGAAAAAATCGGTGCAAGACCGCTTGTTCATATTACCTGCAGGGACCGAAATCTGATTGGGCTCCAGTCTCATTTAATGGGCCTTCATACACTGGGTCTTCACGATCTGCTCGCTGTGACGGGTGACCCGACAAAAGTGGGGGACTTCCCTGGAGCGACTTCGGTATATGATGTTTCTTCCTTTGAGCTGATTGAAATGATCAGCCAGCTTAATCGCGGAGTTTCCATGTCAGGAAAAGACTTGGGGGAATCGACTTCATTCTCAATCGGAGCTGCCTTTAACCCGCATGTCAGAAGTGTAGAGCGTGCTGTTTTACGAATGGAGAAAAAAATTGCAGCAGGTGCAGATTACTTTATGAGTCAGCCGGTTTTTTCACAGGAAAAACTGCTTGAAGTCTATGAGCACACGAAGCATATTGAAAAGCCGATGTATATTGGATTGATGCCGTTAACGGGAAGCCGCAATGCAGAATTTCTTCATAATGAAGTACCGGGCATTAAGCTTTCAGATGAGGTGCGGGAACGGATGGCAAGAGTATCAGGCGATAAAGAGCAGTCCGCTAAAGAAGGGATTGCCATCACAAAATCTCTCATCGACGCAGCGCTTGAGCTTTTTAACGGGATTTATTTAATTACCCCTTTTATGCGCTACGAAGTGACTGCTGAACTGACGAAATACGCAAATAAACAAGCTGCAAAAAGAGCCGGAGGGATTCACAATGTGTCCAACATTATTCACTGATCAACTAAAAAAGAAAATCCTTATAATGGACGGGGCAATGGGCACAATGCTCCAGGAAGCCCGGCTAAGTGAAGAGGACTTTGGCGGAGAAGAATTTGAAGGGTGCAATGAAAACTTAAACCGCACCAGACCGGATGTGATTGAACGAATCCATGATGCTTATTTTGAAGCCGGTGCGGACATTGTTGAAACAAATACATTCGGCAGCATGAGTGTGGTGCTTGAAGAGTATCACATTTCAAAGGACGCCTACGAATTAAGCAGGCTCGGAGCAGAAATTGCAAGAAGATCTGCTGATAAGTGGTCGACTGCGGAGCGGCCAAGATTTGTAGCGGGCTCGATGGGCCCAACAACAAAAACACTCAGTGTAACCGGAGGAACGACGTTTGACCAATTGACTGAGTCCTATGCCGAACAGGCAACTGGATTGATTGATGGCGGATCTGACCTCTTGCTGGTGGAAACGAGCCAGGATTTGCTGAATGTAAAATGTGCTTTTTTAGGCATACAAAAAGCTTTTGAAAAAACCGGTAAAGAGCTTCACGTTATGATTTCAGGAACCATTGAACCGATGGGGACCACTCTTGCGGGTCAGACGATCGAGGCCTTTTATATAAGCGTGGAGCATATGAATCCCGTTTCGGTGGGGCTTAATTGTGCGACCGGTCCTGAATTTATGCAGGACCATATCCGCTCACTGGCTGATTTGAGCAATTCCTATGTGAGCTGCTACCCTAATGCAGGGCTGCCGGATGAAGAAGGAAACTATCATGAAACTCCGCTTTCTTTAGCCAAAAAGCTGGAGGGATTTGCTGAAAAAGGCTGGCTGAATATTGTAGGGGGCTGCTGCGGCACAACTCCTGCCCATATTAAAGCTCTTTCTAAGACAATGGCAGCGTATGAGCCGAGAAAGTTTGAGAAAAAACAGGTTCACACAGTATCCGGTATTGAACCGCTGGTCTATGATGACCCTTCCATGCGCCCTCTGATGATCGGAGAACGGACCAATGTCATCGGCTCACGGAAATTCAAGCGGCTGATTGCTGAAGGGAAAATTGAGGAGGCCTCTGAAATTGCCCGTGCCCAGGTGAGAGGCGGCGCGCATGTGATTGATATCTGTCTTGCGGATCCTGACCGTGAAGAACGTGAGGATATGGAGACATTTATTCAGGAGGTTGTTAAAAAAGTAAAGGTTCCGCTTGTCATTGATTCAACCGATGAAGAGGTAATTGAACAAGCCCTCAAGTATTCTCAAGGGAAAGCGATCATTAATTCGATTAATTTAGAGGATGGACTTGAACGCTTTGATGCGGTCATTCCTTTGGTAAAAAAATTTGGAGCGGCTGTTGTAGTAGGAACCATTGATGAAGTGGGAATGGGTGTCACAGTCGACCGAAAGCTTGAGATCGCTAAGCGTTCCTACTCCATTTTAGTGGATGAGTATGGCGTTAATCCTTCTGATATTATTTTTGATCCGCTCGTTTTTCCGGTCGGAACGGGCGATGAGCAGTATATCGGTTCAGCTAAAGCTACTGTAGAAGGAATCAAGGCAATTAAAGAAGCACTTCCGCTTGTGCAGACGACTCTCGGAATCTCGAATGTATCATTTGGATTGCCGCCTGTTGGCAGGGAAGTATTGAATGCTGTTTTTCTCTACCATTGCACACAAGCCGGTCTTGACTATGCCATCGTTAATACAGAAAAACTGGAGCGGTTTGCTTCTATTTCTGAAGAAGAAATTAAGCTGGCTGAAGAGCTGCTGTTTGACACTACAGACGAATCACTTGCAACCTTCACAGAGTTTTACCGGGGCAAGAAAAAAGAATCCAAATCAACGATGCCTGATATGACGCTGGAAGAACGTCTGGCTTATTATGTGGTGGAGGGAACGAAGGAAGGACTTTTACCGGATCTGGAGCTGGCTCTTGGAGAGTACGACGCTCCGCTTGGCATCATTAACGGCCCGCTGATGACAGGCATGAAAGAGGTAGGCAGGCTGTTTAACGATAATCAGCTGATTGTAGCAGAGGTCCTGCAAAGCGCAGAAGTGATGAAAGCGGCTGTTGCCTTTCTTGAACCGCATATGGAAGCCTCTGATACTTCCTCCTCTAAAGGAAAAGTGCTGCTTGCGACAGTAAAAGGGGACGTTCATGATATTGGGAAAAACCTTGTGGATATTATTTTAAGCAATAATGGCTATGAGGTAGTGGACCTTGGCATTAAAGTGACACCGCCTGTTCTCATCGAAGCGATTAAAAAAGAGAAGCCGGACATTATTGGACTTTCAGGTCTTCTGGTCAAATCAGCTCAGCAAATGGTAATTACAGCAGGAGATATGAAGGAAGAAGGACTGGATATTCCGATCTTAGTAGGCGGTGCGGCTCTTTCGAGGAAGTTTGTTGATACGAAAATATCGCAAAATTATGAAGGACTTGTTTTATATGCAAAAGATGCGATGAACGGACTAACACTCGCGAATCAATTGCAGGATGAACTTGAGAGGGAGCAGCTTGTAGAAGAACGACGCCTGAAAAAAGAAGCGGCCGCCAATGCTGCAGTGGCAGAACCGGAGAAAAAAACCGTAACGGCAGTAAAAACAAAGCCTGCCGTCAATACAGATGTTCCGGTTTTTACACCTTCTGACTTAAAGCGCAGAGTGCTAAATTCCTATTCAGTGGCGCATGTAGAAGCTTATATTAATCTGCAGATGCTCATTGGCCACCATCTTGGAGTGAAAGGAAAGATTTCAAGATTGCTTGCTGAGAAAGATGAGAAAACCATGAAGATCAAAACGGTCGTGGATGATCTGATTACGGAAGTGAAGGCAGAATCCCTCATCCAGCCGTCAGCAGTGTATCAGTTTTTCCCTGCTCAAAGCGACGGGGATGATGTGATTATCTATGACCCTGAGAATCCGGCAAATGAAATTGAACGATTTACTTTCCCCCGTCAGCCAAGAGAACCATTTCTGTGTCTGGCAGATTATTTAAAGTCAGTTGAGAGCGGTGTTATGGATTACGTTGGCTTTTTCTCTGTTACTGCAGGGCGTGGAATTAGAGAAAAAGCGCAGGCCTACAAAGAGCAGGGGCGTTTCCTTGAAAGTCATGCCCTTCAGTCACTGGCTCTTGAAACAGCGGAAGGATTTGCTGAGCTGCTTCACCAGCAAATGAGAGACCGGTGGGGCTTTCCGGACCCGGTGGACTTTACGATGCAGGAGCGTTTCAGTGCGAAATACCATGGTCAGCGTTTTTCCTTCGGCTACCCGGCCTGTCCGAATCTGGAGGATCAGGAGAAATTATTTAAGCTGATCAGACCTGAAGAAATTGGAATCGAGTTGACGGATGGATATATGATGGAGCCGGAAGCTTCTGTTTCTGCTATTGTATTTGCTCATCCTGAAGCCAGATATTTTAACGTGCTTTAACCTGAGAATTTTTTCACAAAAAAAGAACTGCCTTCACGGACAGGAAAATTGTTCGTGAGGGCAGTTTTTATTCATGTCTTAGGTCTAGATTTGAAATAATGTTTGATTTTATGGGCATCAAAAAGCAGCAAAGAAAGGTGCTTTATCTGCTTATAGTTGTTCTCTCAATTCATTTGTCATTTGTTTCACCAATTCAGGTCTGCCATGAAATTGAGCAGGTGTATTTTGGAATAATAAAATTTTCCATTCATCTTCAATTAACTCTAAAACTACTGTGTGATGAGTATTTACCTCTGGTTTTATATCAGATTCACCAGGGGGGATCATCCCGGCAATGGCCCTGAGCATGGCTCCCTTATCGCCCATAAACTCAATTTATTTAATTTTGATAACGTAAGGAGCAGTTGGATGGTCTCTAAAGATTGGCTCTAAATTGGCAGCAATTTCTTTTGGACCCTTGGATACACTGCCATCAAACCCTATACTTTCACCTGATTCAGAAAATAGACTGGCCATCCCTTGTGCATTACGCTCATTCCAAGAGGTGGTCAATTGATTATATACCCCTTTAATTTCTTCTTCATATTTTTTAACCATGAAAATCCCCCTTTTTTAATTCAATACCATTATTATTTCACATATGGAATCCAATCAAAAAATTTAATGAGGTTCTTTCTTTAAATAATGAAATTAAGATGTAAAGATTCCTTTCTCCTTTTAAGAGTAAGTATCTCGCAGCTGAGTTTCAAGTATCCTGCCATGTTTGGTACATATATCAGTGAATCTTTTTCAATAAATTTAGTTTAAGCAGAATTACTTAATTAAGTACATCCCGTTAGGCCCCCCTTCAGAAAAAAAACCAAAAGGGTCAAAACGGTGCAAATTTTCATATACATTGTATTAGCTCCATATTAGGCTCTCGATGAGTTGAAATAGTAGAGCAGCATCCCGCTAAAGGTCTGCAGGCTTGGTGCTTGGCACGCGGACGAAATCTTTCCGTTTTCGAAGCAGTGCATGAATGGTCAGCAGTTCAAAGTATATATAACTTTTTAAGGGCAGTTCATCTTCATGCGTTTCATTTTTTAATGCATCACGCATCGTTTGCAAAGAGCTGCGGCTGATGGGTTCTAAGTGCTGCGTGCTGTGCACCCGTTCTATCAGCTGCGCCGTTAATTGTCTAATGTCTTCCTTTTCTTTGTCGGACCAGTGCGGCTCGTCCTGTACCGGCGGGGAAATTAAGTTGGTAAGATGATAGGTAAGCTGTTTCAGCAAATAGATTTTCTTTTGATGAAAATGCACCTTTCTCATTTCCTCCCGTTTGTATTTATGATAGTGCCATTCTTCAAGCTGAAATTTGCAGAGGGTTTCTATTCGGTCGAGTTTATGCCGCAGGCGCTCTGCTGTTCCCTCAAGGTGGCGTGAGCGAACTTTGCCATTTAATAGCTCTTCAATGCGCTGTTGAAATATAGCAGTAAACTCGTGCTGAGATTCGTTGGACTGCTGGGTGATCTGTTTTTCATATTTAGGCGGAAGTAAAACAAAGTTGACGAGCGTAGAAGTGAACAGGCCAATAAGTGTTGTGCCAAGCCGTGTAATAAATGTAAGCATAAAATGATCTTCTGCTCCAGGAATCATGGCAACGGCTGTTAAAGCAGCCACCAGCATTCCAGCCTCCAGCCGGAGCTTATGACAAAGCCAGATCGTCACGACTGCAGCGATAGCATAGGTGATGGCGATGTCTCCAAGTAAAAAAGCAGTAAGCATCGCAACGGCGCCTCCGATGGCTGATGCGGGAAAACGGATCATCCCTTTTCGGATGGAGTCGGCTGCGGTCGGTTCAATCGTAACGATGGCGGTAATAACCGCAAACATAACAGGGAGATTGAGAAGCTGGCATATGAATGCTGTAATAAAAACGGCTACCCCTGTTTTAACGATTCGTCCGCCTATAAATCTATTTTTTATCCATTTCATCTTTTTAACATCCCTTATGAAAGTGCTTTCTTTAAAAACATCCAATTTTTAGTCATCCCAAAGTATAGCATAAAATGAACATCATGAATGGGGAATCTTTCGGGTGACAAATAGAATCATAGACGTTACAATGAATGTAGATGCAACTTCCACAAGGGGAGCCGTTATGGCTGAGAGTGAACACTTCTGTTCAGACCCTTTGAACCTGTAAGTTAATGCTTACGCAGGAATGTGGATGGAAACAGGCGCGGATGAAGCAATGTCTGGATTTCTATCCTCAGGACATTGCTTTTTTGTATGCTTTTTTAGCCATACGCTGCGGCTTATGTTTATGGGGATTTCAACTTAAACCCGCCAAGCATCGCAGGCTGGATCAAAAAGCAAGAAAGCAACTGGTAAAGTCCCCTTGGAGCGAGGTGCATCGATTCGCAGAAGGAGGAATCAGTATGGAACGGATGAAACTATTATTTTTACTGGAGGTCGCGATCTTTTCCGGAATCGGATTAATCCTTGACCGATTCAGTTTTTCAATTTGGCCGCAGGGCGGATCCATCAGCTTTGCTATGGTGCCCATTATTTTGATGGCGTTCAGATGGGGGCTCAAAGGCGGTTTATTAACAGGCTTTTTGGTAGGCATCTTACAGATTATTCTTGGAGGAGCTTATATCTTAACTCCTGTTCAGGGCGCTCTTGATTATCCAATCGCATTTACTGTAGTCGGCATGGCGGGCCTTTTTGCTGCACCCATTCAGCGCGCATTGGGTGATGGATTAATGAAAAAAGCCGTAACATGGATTACAGTGGGTACGTTCATCGGCGTTCTGCTCCGATTTATCTGTCATTATCTTGCGGGTATAATCTTCTTTGGCTCCGGTGATCCATCTGTACCTGCGTGGCTGTTTTCGCTAACGTATAACGGTTCTTATCTAGGCCCGGCGTTCATCCTGACGGCGATTGTGTTAGGTACACTTCTTACAACGGTGCCCCGGGTGGCCACTCAGCAGCGTACAAGAAGAGCTTCATAAGTAAGAGGAACACAAAAGGACTGTACGGAAATTCAGCGATTGCTGATATCCGGCAGTCCTTTTTTCGATTCTAAAATGATCCGACGGGCTTGTCACTTACTTTTTATAAGGAAAAATGATACCCTAAAAAGATCAATAAACTGCTAACTCGTTAGTGGAAAGTTTAATCGGTGTGAGGAGAGAGAACATGATAGTAAAAACAGATGAGGAGCTTCAGGCTCTTAAAAAAATTGGTGCGATCGTAGCGGAAATCCGTGACGAAATGAGAGCTGCGACAAAAGTGGGAATCACAACAAGTGAACTCGATAAAATAGGGGAAAGAAAATTCACTGAATATGGAGCTGTATCGGGTCCAAAAGGAGAATATAATTTCCCCGGTTATACATGTATAAGTGTAAATGACGAAGTGGCACACGGGATTCCAGGCAGCCGTGTTATAAAAGAAGGGGACCTTGTTAATATTGATGTTTCAGGTTCACTGGACGGCTATTTTGCTGATACGGGGATTTCCTTTGTAGTAGGCGATAACCCTGAACTGACAAAGCTTTGCGAAACAGCAGAGCTGGCTTTTTATGAAGCCATCAAAAAAGCAAAGGCAGGGTCAAAGAAGAGTCAGATTGGGAAAACCGTTTCCCGTGTAGCCCGTGCAAACGGCTATAAAGTTATCACCAACCTTACAGGCCACGGTGTGGGAAGATCTCTTCACGAAAAACCCGATCATATTTTAAATTATTTTGATCCTTGGGATAACGAATTGCTCCAGGAAGGCAGCGTTATTGCTTTTGAACCGTTTATTTCTTCTAAAGCCGATTTTGTTGAAGAGCAGTCAGACGGCTGGACGTACAAAACTCCGGATGGCAGCTTAGTCGCTCAAATTGAGCATACGATCGTGATTACAAAAGGCGAGCCGTTGATCTTAACAAAATAAGAGAGGCAGGGGAGTCAGCTTGATTTTGGAAGGCTGAATCGTACCCTTTCTCACTGAACTGAATTTAAAAAGATGCTGTCACGAATAATTCGCGGCAGCATCTTTTTTCCTTTCAAGCATAGATAGTCAAGATCTGGGTATATTAGCACTTTTAAAAAATGTAAGGAAGGGCATATATAATAAAACAAGTTTAACCATTACGATCAAAGGGCGGATCTGTATGAAAGCTGTTATTTATTACTTGTCCATACTCAATTTGCTTGATGGTGTGATCACGCATATTGGATTAAGCTATTCATTTATAGAAGAAGCAAACCCGTTTATGAGGATGGTCTATGACATGCATCCCTTTTTATTTTTAACAATAAAATTAGTTCTTTCACTGTCTTTGCTTCTGTTTATTTCCTATGATCGTATCCTGCAGAAACCATGGTTTAAGATAGGTATCTCGGCGGCTGCCTTGCTTTATACAGGAGTATTATTGCTTCATATAAGCTGGGTTACCGTAAAATTACCTGCCATAATCTTTTAATCTAATGAGTAACGTACCTTTCTTTATTCACTCACCTGAAAAGCGGGTAAGGGATCTTCAAGCAGGCTCCAGTCGCTTTTCATCTCTTCATCCGTTAATAAACATTGATCCAGGGAAGAGATTATCGATTCTTTATCCATCTCAATGCCAATCCACACAAGTTCCGTCATACGATCTCCCCAAACGTCATCCCATTTTTCAAGAATTTCCGGTTCCTCTTGTTTTATCTGCTCTTGTTCCTCAGAAGGTAAAGCTGCAATCCACTCTCCTGCTCCCTGAAGCTGAATAGATGAACCGGCTTGAGAAAATAACCCTGCTGTCTGATTCCTGCTGGCCAGCCAGAAGAAACCTTTTGAACGGACAATTTCATCTGGAAGGTTTATTAGCCAGTCGTGAAAACGCCGGGGGTGAAAGGGACGCTTTTTGCGATAAACAAAAGAAGAAATTCCGTACTCATCCGTTTCCGGTATATGTTCTTCATTGAGCTCCTTGATCCATCCGGCAGCCTGGCTCGCGCGTTCAAAATTAAATCGGCCGGTATGAAGAATATCCTCTAGCGGGATTTTTCCATAAGACGACTCGATGATATGTGCCTCCATATTGATTTTCTTTAAAAAGGTTTTGATTCGCTGAGTATCTTCCTGAGAAATTAAATCTGTTTTATTTAAGACAATCACATCTGCAAATTCAATCTGATCAATTAAAAGATCAGACACATCACGCTGATCCAGCTCGTCACTTGTCTGTTTCCGGTCGAGGAGTGTTTCTCCGCTTTCATAGTCTTGCCAAAAGCGGAAAGCATCGACTACAGTTGCCATTGTATCGAGCTTTGTAATGGAAGAAAGGTCGATACCGAGTTCTTCATCAAGATACGTAAAGGTTTGAGCAACCGGTATAGGTTCAGAAATTCCGGTTGATTCAATAAGAATATAATCAAACTCTCCTTTTTGAGCAAGACGCTCAACTTCTTTCATTAAATCATCCCGGAGCGTACAGCAAATGCATCCATTTTGAAGCTCTACCAGCGTTTCCTCGGTGCGGCTGAAATGGCCGTTCTTTACGAGTGCTGCATCTATATTAATCTCACTCATATCGTTCACAATGACGGCAACACGAAGATGGTCTTTATTGGATAGTATATGATTTAGTAAAGTTGTTTTACCGGCGCCTAAGTACCCGCTCAGTACAGTTACTGGAATGGTCATGTAGTTCTTCCTTTCTTTTAAATCGTAATTATTACGTTTTATATTAAAGGAGATCTAGGAAATTGTCTACCTAGTAATTTAATTTACCGTTTTGGCACTAAAAAAAGCTGAAGGAAGACTTCAGCTTTTTTTCTTTCCATTTTGTTCATTGGTTTTTTTTCTTTGTTGAATAAAAATGGCTGCTGCCAAAGAAAAGAAAGACAAGGCAGTGGGAATCGAAATATAAGAAGACATCAGAAGCAATACGAGGACACGGGGATCGCCCGGTACATTTTCTGCGTTTATGTTATCCAGATTAAAAAGATAATACAGCACAACCCCAATTGAAAATAGCAGAAAAATAGAATTCATTATCCATAGCCATTTCATTTGCTTCTTTCTGCCATAAATAATTGAAAGAATCATCAGGATGGGTCCCACTGACAGTGTAATTAAAAACATTGAAAAAACAAATTGTCCGTCCAAATTTCCGCTCCTTCTCCCGTAAAAACAGGAAGTTACTCCTTTCTTATCCTATCAGAAAGTCCAGTAATGGCAAACAAAAATAGAAGTGGGGAGTCAGTATTCAGCTAGAGTTTCACACTTGCTGAGACATCAAAATCGAGGTGTAAACTTCAAATTATTTAGTTTAAAGAAGGATTTTCTTGAAATTGGAATCCAGCGCAAGATCAGCAAACCGGTCAAAAAGCCTGAGACATGTTTGTCCCAGGCCCTCTCCATTTATCAATTTTGCCTCATCCTTTAAAAGGGTGAAGACGTATCATTATTTGAACGTAAGCTTTCTTGTGCTGAATCCGGAGAGCTTTTTCTCCTTTTTCCTGAAAAATACCGTGCCGATTGCAATTACCACTGCTAATGCGATGGCAGCAAATACGACTGTTGGTTCTGTTCCCTGATTTTTAACCGCGATGCCGATATACGCCCAAATAAAAACGAGAGGGTAGACCCAGTCTCTTTGCGTATAGCGGAACCAAAGCGCAAGAAACGTCCCAACTACAAGTCCAATCACAGCCCAGAGTATAGGAGATAGTCCGAAGCCTTCCCATTCATAGTAGGTGAGTGTATAAGAAATATTTGTTATGGTGGCAACACTTACCCAGCCTAAGTACACTGAGAAAGGAAGGCGGTCAAAAAATGTCGGCTCATTTCGCTGAATGACAAGATAGAGAAGGATTAGAGAACCCAGAAGACCCAGCATGACAAAAACGGAAGCGATAAAAAACTCATAATGCCAAACTAGAATCCAGGTAATGTTAAATACACTGCTTGCCACAAAAAGGGCTGAAGTGCGCTTGTAGATGTCCCGATTTCTTTGAGAAGGAAAGGCGCCTCTGATGACCCAGATAAACAAAAGAACATAAATCAGGCTCCAAATAGAAAATACATATCCCGCAGGTGTGAAAAGTACATTGAGACGGTCTGATATTTCGCCGGTCGTCTGCCCGTTAATAGGGAGAATATTAGCGAGGGCATTAACTGCAATAACCGCTATCAACGCAAGAAGATTAATATAAAAACGTATCATGAAAAGACCTCCTGCTGCTAAGTTATGTTTTCTGTATTCCCTGTATACCGCTAATCATCCATCCATGGGACAATTTTCTACATAAAATTGTTTTTCACAAGCACCATTTTAATTTGGAAGTAGCTTGCTTCATCTCCGAGCTCTTCTTTAATTGGTTTTAGCTTCGGTTCTTCAAGGCTATGACGAATACGTAAAATTGATTCCTCAAGCTCAGGAGAAAACCATTTTTCAAAGGGAAGTGGATGTCCTTCTTTGAATGAAACGGCAAGATGTTTTTCAATCGTTTGGACGGTCATCGCCCGGTTTTTGGCAATTTCTTCAACGGTATGCCCTTCCTGTAAAAGCTGATAAGAAAACAAGTAGCTTGGCTGTTCTTCGTTTTCAGGCAGGAGAGAGGGGGTTTTATCGCTTGTTAAAGTGGGAGCTTCTGTTTTTGGTAAAGTGGTCCCATGTTCTTCTACGTAGGATTGAATCAACTCCATAAAAGCTTGTCCAAATTCCTTCAGCTTTCGATCACCGACTCCTTTTACAGCAAGCATTTCCTCTTCGTTTTTCGGATAATGTGTAGACATTTCTCTTAACGTAGCATCTGAAAACACCAGATACGGCGGAATAGAATGGTCCTTGGCAAGCTGAGATCGAAGTGTGCGAAGTTCCTCAAACAACCGGTCATCGTAGGAGGAATCCTGATGCTGCACCTGATAAGCTGATTTCACCCACACTTCTTCTTCCCCTTTCAGTACGCTGAGCGCCCGGGTTCCGAGACGAATGGTCGGAAACTGACCGCTTTCTAACCCCAGGTAGCCATCTGAAATCAGGTATTGAATAAAATCACTGATCTGCTTTTCTGTCTGGGATTTCATCATGCCGTAAGTGGAAAGCTTATTTAAGCCGAAGTCCAGTATTTTTTTGCTTTTTGAACCTTTTAACACTTTTGCTGTCATTCCTGTCCCAAATCGCTCACCCATCCGCTTTACGGTAGACAAAACAATTTGAACGTCACGGGTTCGGTCGATTTTTTCCCTTTCGTCCCTGCAGTTGCTGCAATGGCCGCAGTCGCCTGTCATCTGCGGATCCTCGAAATAATCAAGAATAAAGCGGGGGAGGCAGCTGTTGCTGTGGCAGTAATTCACCATTTGCTGAAGCTTGCCGTATTCACCTGCTTTTTTGTCTTCATTTGCCACCGATTGTTCGATCAGAAATTTTTGAAGCATGACATCCTGCGGGCTGTAAAGCAAAAAGCAATCACTCGGCTCCCCGTCACGCCCTGCACGACCTGCTTCCTGGTAATACGATTCCATGTTCATCGGCATTTGATAATGAATGACATAGCGTACATTGGACTTATCAATTCCCATACCAAACGCATTCGTAGCAATAATAATTTTTTTCTCATCATAAATAAACTGCCGCTGCGCTTCATCCCTGATGTGTTCAGGAAGTCCGGCATGATAGCACGTAACTGAATGGCCTTTTGAGGAAAGCGATTTAGTCAGGTGGTCAGCTTCCTTACGTGTAGCCACATAAATAATGCCCGTATCAAGCTCATGCTCTTTTATATATCGTGAAATAAATTTTTGTTTATCCTCTCCCTTTAGGACGTGAAAAGAAAGATTGTCCCGGGCAAAGCCGGTATTAACGATATGGTCCGGTTCAATCGACAGCAGTCTCGCTATATCCTGGATGACTGTATCGGTTGCAGTTGCGGTCAGTGCAGCAAGAACCGGCAGATTAGGCAGCAAAGTCAAAGTGCTGACGATGGATCGGTAGCTTGGTCTGAAATCATGGCCCCACTGCGAAATACAGTGCGCTTCGTCAAAAGCTATTAACGATAGGTTAATAGAAGAAATCGTTTGGAAGAAAGCCCCGCTGTCAAACCGTTCCGGCGCTACATAAACGAATTTATACTGACCCTGTCGTATATCCTGCAGGCGCTGTGATACCTCTGCTGATGTAAGGGAGCTATTTATATACGTAGCGGAAATGCCATTTGCAGTCAGTGCATCCACCTGATCGCGCATGAGTGAAATAAGGGGGGAAATGATAAGGGCAGTTCCTTCCGATATAATCCCCGGAATCTGATAGCATAACGATTTCCCGCCTCCTGTCGGCATAATTCCAAGGGAGTGGTCCCCATTTAAAATTGATTCAATCACCCGATCCTGGCCCGGTCGGAAAGAACGGTAGCCAAAATAGGTTTGCAATGCTTTTTCTGCTTGCAGGATCATCTAATCATCCTTTCGTTCAACTTCAATTCTATTAGTTTATCATATGAAAAGGCCGTTGTGGATAAAGAAGAAAAAGACATGTTGAAAGAGGAAAATGGCTTGAAAGAGAAGACTGTTTCGTGATTCGAAGTATTATGCTATAGTAGAAACAGCGAGTAATCAGAAAATTTCTTAAATTACTGGCGCGTTTACAAAGACCTGATCGGCAGGCTTATGGTCAGGAACAGTTATTTCAAGGGAGGAATTGGAATGTCGAGCACAACATATCCACAGCGATGGGATCTGGAAGTTTTTTTTGAAGGTGGAAGTCAATCATCCGCTTTAAAAGAACATCTGGAAGAGTATAAGAAGAAAACAGAAGCTTTCGCACAAAATGTACATAATTTCAGTGTTTCCGAGCAGAACCTGGATCACAAGCAAGTAAAAGAATTAATAGAAGAAGCAAAACAAACGATGATGGGGATTCGTCAGGCAGGCGCTTTTGCCAGCTGTCTTGAAGCGCAGGATACGAAGGATACAGGAGCGAATGTGCTAAGAGGCAAAATTACAGGCATGGGTGCTGCTTTTGGTTCAGCCTTCACTGCGTTTCAGCAGAAATTATCAGCAGTGGATGAGCAAACATGGAGCAGGCTGATCGAAGATGAGGAATTAAAACCATTAACGTTTGTGTTAAACGAATGGAGAGAAAAATCCAAAGAGAGGCTTTCTGAGAAAGAAGAAGCCCTGATCCAGTCTCTTGGAGTGGACGGATACCATGCATGGGGACAAATGTACAATGCTATTATCTCCTCAATGAGCATCAAGGTGCAAGTAGACGGTGAAGAAAAAATCCTGTCTGTCGGCCAGGCCAATAATTTAACCTCACATAAAGATGCAGCGGTGCGTGAAGAAGTGCATCAAAAGCTTGAAGAAGCATGGAAAAGCCACGAAGGTCTGTTTTCAGAGACATTAAATCATCTCGGCGGCTTCCGCTTAAATGTCTATCAAAAGCGCGGCTGGGATAATGTGCTGAAGGAACCGCTTGACCTTAATCGGATGAAGCAGGAAACGCTCGATGCGATGTGGGGAGCAATTGCAAAAAATAAACAAACGTTTGCTGATTTTCTCCAGCGCAAGGCAGAACTTTTAGGGTTGGAAAAGATGACATGGGCTCATCTCGGTGCTCCCATTTCTTCAGAATCAAAAGAGCTGTCGTTTGATGATGGAGCTCAATTTATTTTAAAGCATTTTGAAAAATTCGGCCCGGAAATGACCCAGTTTGCTCAAAAGGCCTTTAAAGAAGGATGGATCGAAGCAGAAGACCGCTCTGATAAACGGCCCGGCGGATTTTGCACAAGCTTTCCTTTAAACGAGCAGTCACGCATTTTTATGACATACAGCGGTTCAATGTCCAATGTGGCCACACTCGCGCACGAACTTGGACACGCCTTTCACACCTACGCACTCCGCCCAATGGATCCATTAAATCGTTTGTATGCTATGAACGTAGCAGAAACGGCTTCAACCTTTGCGGAGATGATCGTCTCGGATGCAGCGGTAAAAGAAGCTTCATCCAATAAGGAAAAACTGTCGCTGCTCGAAGACAAAGTGTCGAGAAGTATTGCATTTTTTATGAATATCCATTCCCGTTTCTTATTTGAAACGCGTTTTTATGAAGAAAGAAAGGGAGGACCTGTTCCTGCAAGCCGGCTCAATGAACTGATGTCAGAGGCGCAGCAGGAAGCCTATGCCGGGGCAGTGGAAGACACAAGCCCGCATTTCTGGGCATCAAAAATGCACTTTCATATTACAGGCGTGCCGTTTTACAATTTCCCGTACACATTCGGCTATCTATTCTCTTTAAGCATTTATGCAAGAGCGCTTGAAGAAGGCACAGACTACGAGGAAAAATATATGGCGCTATTACGCGATACAGCTGTCATGAGCACAGAAGATTTAGCCATGAAGCATTTGAACGAAGACATTACAAAAGAAGCATTCTGGGAAAAAGGCATTGCCCTTTGCGTCCGTGACGCAAAAGAATTTATCGAGCTATCAGCTGAATAACGATTACGATACGTTCGCAGGTGAGGTTCCCTGCGGACGTTTTTTAATGCGTTACCCCATAAAAGGGGTCTGGCACCTGTTATGCGCTGCACTGCAAAAGGGGCCAGACCCCTTTTGCGCTTTACTTCAATAAAGAACATCCCCATATAACGCTTATATGCAAAAATATCTCTTTTTAAAATCCATTCGATTTTTTTGGGGTTTGGGTTTACACTTATGGTATGGAAAAAAGTTTGGTCGTATTGGAGAGTGTACAGATGATTTTGTTGAAAAGTGAGCGGCTGTATTTTCGACCTTTGGGAGTGGAGGATGTGGATCTGTTTGTTCAGCTGCTGAGGCGCAATCGGGATTTCTGGACAATTCATGAACCCAAACACCCTGAATCATTCTACACAAGGGAGGTTCAGCTGGAAAAACTGGCTGAGGCGCAGGCACAGTTAAAGCTTGGAAAAGAATACAGCTGGGGAATTTTCCTGGCGCACACCAATGAACTGATTGGCAGTATTTCGATTTATTCTATTCGCAGGCTGCCTTTTTCTTCTGCTTATATTGGCTATTCACTGGATCATGCAAAAACGATGCAGGGGTATGGAACAGAGGCGGTAGCAGCAGCCTTGCGTTTTGCTTTTCGTGATTTTGGACTGCACCGGATGGAAGCGCTTGTTTCTCCAAGAAACACGGCCTCCATCAAAGTGCTCCAGAAAGTTGGAATGCAGCAGGAAGGACGCCTGCGCCAGAATCTATTTATAAATGGGGTATGGGAAGACCACTTCTTATACAGCATGATTGAAGACGAATTTTGAAAGGGCAAGGCCCCCTGGGAAAAATACTTTATACAAACATTGGGCATGATGCGCCGCTGGATGTGGTGAATGGTAAAAGATGAATCAGGAGCTGGCACGATAAGCTCCTGATTCATCTTTTTTGTGTTTGTAGAACAATTCCTGCATCCGGGTACGCCTCAGGTCCTAGTTGAAAATCGAGCCAGAGAGCGTGTTATGAAAAATACGAACACGGTAAGATTAGAGCATGATAAGAAAAGGAGGAACAAAAAATGAATAAATTTTGGTATGTTGTGATTGGAATTGTGGCAGTTTTTATCGCCCTGTCAAATCTCGGGTCGTTAATCGGTCTTGCGATCAGTACAGCAATTCTGTACTACACGGTGAAATGGTTTATGAAAACAGATTCCCTATTTAAAAAAATCCTGTGGGGATCCATTGCGGCCATTGCAGGAATTACAGCTGTTGCTAATGTGTCGGCTATTTTAGCCCTGATTGCGCTGTATGTAGTGTATGTCGTTTATAGAAAATGGGATGACGCACCGGGCGGAAAGCATTCGTACGACCCATTCGCCAGCTTTGAAAAGCAATGGCAAGAGCTGAAAAATAAATAAATCATAAAAAAGGAGCGGTTTATCATGACAAACGTTTTAACAAGAGTAGCAGAAGCGATTAAAGCAGACTTTATGGAGGTAAGCAACGGAGGAGCAAAAAGCGAGCCGATTCAGAAACTTAATCGTTATTTGCGTGAATGTGAAGCGGAGACAGATAAAGTCGGAAAGCTGGTGGATCGCCAGAAATTACTAAAGAAAGAATTTACGAAAGAGCTTGAAGAGGCCTCTTCCATGGCAGTTAAAAGAGAAGAGCATGTCAAAATTGCTGAAGAAGCAGGAGAAGCTGAACTAGCAAAAACAGCACTTCGCGAGCTCACGCATTATCAGGGCAGAAAAGAACGTTTGCAGCTTTCCCTTCAGGATACGACAGACCAGCTGCACCGGCTGGAAGAAATGCATGCCACGATGAAACATAAGCTAAAAGACATGTATATTAAACGTCTTGAAGTAATGGGAAGAGAGAACGTAGCGCAAGCCAATCAAAAAGCAGAGCAGACATTTACCGATGATTCAGGTCTTACAGAAGAAGAACTGCGATTTAAAAAGATCGAAAATTATCTTCGGCAGCTTGAAACAGGTGAAAAAGCAGAGGAAGAGGAGTCAATTGATCAGCAAATCGCTCAGCTTCAAAAAAGAATGAAAGAAGAAACAAACATTTCGCAGTAAAGCTAGACGATGTGAATCGGGAGGATGCAGTGCTGCACTCCCGAATTTCTTTCATTTGGTATAGTGATTGTTTCGACAGAACGGTACAATAGAAAAGGTGAAAGCATCAACAGCAAATCAGAGTGGATCTGATGGCTGTTCATGTTTTTATATAAAGCTGCGGGAATGAAAGGGGCAGTGATGAGGATGTTTTCAAAGTTTAAGACTGACATGATTGCCAATTGGGTGCTTCTTGCGCTTGGCCTTGTTCTCATTGAAATCTTATTTTTCAGCAGCGGAACGCTGTTTTCGCTCTTTTTTGCAGGAGTTCTCCTGTATCTTGGCCGAAAAAAATTTACCCGGGTATTAGGAAAAATCATTTTTGGACTAGGACTTCTGACCTTGGTTTTAACGATTCTTTCCATGTTCACACTGAAACTTCTTGTGCTTGCCGGAATTGTGTACTGGATAAGCCACTATTTTAAAACACAGAAAGATCCGGAAGTTATCGCGCCAAAGGTTAATTCTCCTCAGGAAGAAGGCATGGCGGAAGAACTGCAGTTTAAACGGGAGCAGCTTTTACACAATAAGTGGGTGGGACATCAGCATACTCCTGAGCATACGTATGAATGGGAGGACATTCAGCTTCAAAATGGAATTGGAGATGTCGTGATTGATTTAAGCAATACGGTTCTGCCGGCTGGAGAGTCCGTTATTTCGATTCGCAGCTGTGTCGGGAAGCTGACCATCCTGGTTCCATATGAACTCGATGTGGCCGTTCGCCATTCTTCTTTAATCGGCACAGCCTCCGTCTTTCATTTTCAGACCACCCGCTTGTGGAATGAGAGTGTGTCATTTACCTCTGAATCCTATCCCTCTTCTCCACAAAAGATTAAAATTCTTACCTCTGCCTGGATGGGAGATCTTGAGGTGAAGCGCGTATGACCATTTTGATGAAACTGGTTCTGCAGGCGCTGGGTCTGGCATTTTCTGCGGTTATCGCTTCACTGGGGGTCTATTTGCTGCTGTTTCCGCCTCAAAGCTGGAATATATTCTGGTCTGCGCGGCTGCTTGATATTCCATTGGTGTTTTTTCTTTTAATGAGCATCTGCCTTATTGCAGGACTGTGGGCGCTCGTTCAAAGCGTAGGACTCCGGCAGCAGATTCAATATGTAACCCATCAGCTCGAAGATACTAAATTGGGCCGGTCTACTTTAGCTGGCAAACCCCCGCAGACCGCTGAATTTGCTGTTCTTTCAAAGGAAGCTGACCGTATTCAGGAATTGATTCATGACCAGGCACGGACCGCTCAAAAGCTTGCAAGTGAGCGTGTGGAAAGCCAGGAGAAAATTATACAGGAAATGGTTTCCCAGGAAAGAAACCGGCTGGCACGGGAGCTCCATGATTCCGTCAGTCAGCAGTTATTTGCCGCTTCCATGCTGATGTCAGCTATAAATGAAACAAGAGATGATTCACCAGGCAGGGAAACCCGTCAGCTTAAAATGGTGGAAGAAATGATTCATCAATCTCAGCTTGAAATGAGGGCGCTGCTGCTTCATTTACGCCCGGCTGCCTTAAAAGGAAAAACCCTGAAAGAAGGGATGGATGAACTGCTTCTTGAACTTAAACAGAAAGTGCCGCTAGCCATTGAATGGAAATCTGAAGAGATGAACATTGAGAAGGGAATTGAAGATCATCTTTTTCGTATTTTGCAGGAATCAGTGTCCAATACTCTCCGCCATGCCAAAGCACATTCACTTCAGGTGCTGTGCATTAAGCGGGATGGGTATGTGATTCTCCGGGTGACAGATGATGGTGTAGGCTTTGATGTGACGACTGAACGGGCAGGCTCCTATGGATTAATGAATATGAAAGAGCGTGCAGGAGAAATTGGCGGTACGCTTAAAATCGTTTCACTGCCGGGAAAAGGAACACGTTTGGAAGTAAGAGTGCGGTTTGAAGAAAGGAAGGAGGGATTATCTTGATTCGGGTGCTTTTTGTAGATGATCATGAAATGGTGCGTATTGGAGTAGGTTCTTATTTGTCTGCCCAAAGAGATTTAGAGGTAATCGGGGAAGCAGACGACGGGGGTCCGGCAGTTGAAATGGCGCTGGAGCTGAGACCTGACATAATTTTAATGGATCTTGTGATGAAAAATATGGATGGCATCGAAGCCACCAAAAGAATTACAGCCTCATGGCCAGAGGCGAAAATTATTATTGTGACGAGCTTTCTTGATGACGATAAAGTCTACCCCGCTCTTGAAGCAGGAGCGACAAGCTATATGCTTAAAACCTCCAAAGCGAGTGAAATAGCAGATGCTGTAAGAAAAACATTTTACGGGGAAATGGTGCTCGAGCCTGAGGTTACCGGCAAAATGATGAAAAAAATGCGTCAGGGAGATAAGCGTCCGCTTCATGAAGAGTTAACTGCGCGGGAAACCGAAATCCTTCTGCTTATGACGGAAGGAAAAACGAATCAGGAAATTGCAGATCAATTGTATATCGCATTAAAAACCGTTAAGACGCATGTCAGTAATATTTTAGGGAAGCTGGAGGTGCAGGACCGAACCCAGGCGGTCATTTATGCCTTTAAACATGAGCTTGCAAAATAGAAATGTGCCCAAAAGCGTTATCAAGGTGACCGAAGAGGGAAAGACTAGAATATTACAGGTTTGAAAGGAGTAATCATTATGCGTTCACTGCTGATAGATCAGTCACACGATTGCTGCTGGATCAATGAACCCTCTATCTGGTCACTTGAAAATCAGGTGCTGAAAATAAAATCAGAAGAAAACACAGATTTTTGGAGAAAAACGTACTACGGATTTGAACGAATGAATGGGCACGTTTTTTATAAAAAAATCGAAGGTGACTTTGAAACGGAAGTAAATTTAACAATGGAAGATCCTTCAAACCGGTATGACCAGGCAGGACTTTTTATCATGCTGTCTGAGGATTGCTGGTTAAAAGCTTCTCTCGAATATATGCCGGATGGAGAATGCTATTTAGGATCGGTGGTTACAAATAACGGTTTTTCGGACTGGTCTTCGAAAAATTTTCCTAATAAGGATTCGTGCAAGCCTCTGTCTTTTAAAATCAAGCGGACAAGCGGAACGTATCAAATTTGGGTAAAGACGGCTCTTCATGGAGAGGAATATGAACAAATGCGTATCACAAGGCTTCATGAGGATAACCACACCCAGCCTATTAAAGTAGGGCTTTATGCGTGCAGTCCATCACCGGAAGCTTCTTTTACTACAACCTTTCACACATGGACGGTTCAATTGGAAGTAAAATAATGAGGTAAGACACAGAGGAGTTGGATAGAGTGAGGGAAAAAGTGAATAAAACCGTCATGCACAGCTATCCCGGGATGGTCGCGCTTGTGACGGTTCATGCAAATGGCTGCGATAATATTATGGCAGCCGGCTGGCATTCCTATATTTCAATGGATCCTCCGCTATATGGTGTAGCGATCGGCCGGGATCGGCATACCTATCAGATGCTGAGGGAAGCTGGCACCTTTGCTGTTCAATTTGTTCCTTTTGAGCTGGCGCAGCTTATTCAGGAATCAGGAGTTTATACAGGAAATGAAAAAGATAAGCTGCAAGGCATTGGTTTTGACCGGGGAGAAACGACAGACGCACCCATCCTGCATGATGCCTATGTAGCCTATGAACTGACCACAATTGACAGGCAAACATACGGGGACCATGATTGGTTTGTTGGGGAGATTAAAACGTTTTATAAAGACGAGCAAAAATTTTTAGCTAACGGTCTGCCTGACTTTCAGGCCCTTTCCATTCCTCTTTACCTTGGGAGGTCCTCTTATGCGAAGCTGGATAGTGGAGCCGCTATTAGCTCATTCCCCGTTGGCCGATCTTAAAAATGAGAGAAAGGGAGATTCATATGATTTCACTTCCGGACTGGTTTTCTTATCATATTTGGGGTACTGCTCGTCAGCTGACCCATCTGCAAGAGCTGCCTGAAACTGTGTGGACAAAACAAATCCAAAGCGTTTTTCCAACAATTCAAGCTGTTTTTGAACACGTATGGCTGGTTGATTCATCATGGCTCAAACGAATGCAGGGAGAAGAGAAACCCGGAGTTGATCCCATAGCTCTTCCTGATGTGGAAACAGCTGTACAGGAATTTAATTCGCTTCATCAGCAAATGATGACGTACATAAAGAATGTTGAGGACCCTGCTGTCGTTCATACGTTTCGGACGATGAAAGGAATTCAAATGAAAAATTCAATTGAAGAAATGGTATACACTGTGGTTAACCACGGCTCCTATCATCGGGGAAACGTCACGGCCATGCACCGGCAACTGGGTTTTGAAGGTAAACCCTATGATTATATTTATTATTTAGAAGAGTTGAGAGAAAGCAAAGAACAATCAGAAAAGCAGTGAAAACTGCTTTCCTGATTGTTCTTTTTTAGCTTGTAATCAATTGTTATTTATTTTGAAGCTCGATTTCTTTGTACCCGTCCTTTACTAAATCCAGCTGACCTGTACCCGGGTCAATAACTAGACCATGTACAGGGATTTTTTTGTCCATTAATGGGTGTTGGCGTACCATTTCCACGCTGTGGCTGACACTGTCTTGTACATCATCAAAGCCTTTCAGCCAGTCATGAACGTCGATGCCTGAATACTGGAGGGTGGCCAGAGTGTCTTCTTCAATGCCCCGGTCCTTCATTTTTTCAATCATTGAATGGCTGTTTACAGCGCCCATGCCGCAGTCATAGTGGCCAATAATCAGCACTTCATCAGCCTGCAGTTCATACACGGCTACAAGCAGGCTACGCATAATACTGCCAAAAGGATGCGCAATAAGTGCGCCAGCGTTTCTGACTACTTTTACATCTCCATTTTTCATGTTCATGGATTTTGGTAGCAATTCAAGCAGGCGTGTATCCATGCAGGTTAAAATAACTAAGCGTTTGTCGGGAAATTTAGTAGTAACATACGATTCATATTCTTTCTCTCTTACAAATTGTTCATTATAGGATAGAATTTCAGAAAGAAGTGACATGGGTTGTGATCCTCCTAGTCAAATGATTTTACTCCTATATTTTATGGTGAAGACTGACTTTTTACAATCATTAAGGCAATTTTACTAAAAACAAAACTTCTAAACTAGTAAATTAAGGTATACTAATTCATGTAATCTCAGGAATGGAGAAGTTGTTCATGCATAATGGAAACAAACATTGGAAAAAGCCTTTTCTAGGGGCTGCAGCTTTAACGATAGCGGGTACACTTGTTTTTATGCCAGACACAGGAGAGGCGAAACCTTTGAAGCACATGATTGAAGAGCTTGATTCAGAAGAAAAATTGTATTCACTAGAGGTTACAGAAGTTGTTTTAAAACAGTTGAAAAAAGAAACAAAGGGGAAATTCTCTTTCCCAGAAGCACTTTCTACGCTTCAAAGCATGAGTAAAATAGAGGTGATGGATGTCTGTTTTAATCACCCTGGAAAAAAGATCAAGGCTGAAGATAGCAGAAAAATTATTCACGATATTTTTAACATTGACCTGAATGCTGTATCTGACTTGGGTGAGGGGAAGCGGGCAGATTCTTACCCTGATGATGCAATGAAAGGCATAAGGAAGGAATTGGGGATCAATCCTCAATCAGACGAAAAAGATCCTTACATCATGTCGTTAACCAAGGTGCAGGCAATGGATTTATACTTTGCGTCTGTTGAAAAGAAAATGAGCGGTGAAGAGCTTAGACTGATTGTAAACCAGATTTTCGGCATTAACCTGGATGGAATTTCGGGGCTTGAAAAGGCCAGAGTTTCCCTTTACTCCAAGAATCAATGGATTTCTCAAACTGACCGTGATTTATTTGTGGTTCATACAGGCAAAGGAGACGTCGATGTCTGGGTGTATCCAACTGCTTATTTTACAGAGCATACAGGTGAAACTACACTCCCGCAGGTACTCCAGGAAAAGTTGACTGCACTTGGCTTTGCCTATAACAGTCAGCTTGATGCTTTCTACTATGCCAATCACGAAAATGTGTCTGTTCCCGATGCATTTAAAGGACAAACAATGGGAGCTGTAATCAGTACAATTGCTGAGTACTACTCAGATCTGTAGGTGGAACATAGGGGCCGGTCCGCTTCTAGAAGGAGGAACTTGAGCCCTTGCTGTGTATCAGCTCTTCATTACAAAAAATTTTGAATAAAAAAAGAATGTTCTCATGAGCAGCCATGAAAACATTCTTCTTTGTAGTTCATTTGATCAGCGCTTAAAAGAGATCGCTGAATTCGCCGTAGCCTTCTTTTTCAAGATCTTCAGCAGGGATAAATTTTAAAGCAGCTGAGTTCATGCAATAGCGGAGTCCCGTTGGTTCCGGACCATCGTCAAATACATGTCCTAGATGCGAGTCCCCATGCTTGCTTCTGATTTCAGTCCGGTTTCCAAATAATCCAGGGTCGTCTTTTTCTACAATATTTTCAGGAACAAGCGGCTTCGTGAAGGATGGCCAGCCTGTCGTTGAATCATACTTGTCTTCGGAGCTGAAGAGAGGCTCCCCTGAAACGATGTCTACATAGATGCCGTCTTCGTAAAACCCGTCATATTCATTGTCAAACGGCTTTTCCGTTCCGTCCTCCTGTGTGACCTCGTATTGAATATCGGTCAGCATTTCCCGCAATTCTTCCTCTGTATAGTCCACGTAATAAGGATTATCTTTTTTTGCTTCTTCTTTTGTTTTTAAGGAGGTTTTCAGATCTTCTCCCCAATATTTATTTATAAATTGGTCACGTCCTGAATTTTTTCGGTAAAATCCGTAGCGGTCTGCACTTTTGATATAGTAATCCTGGTGGTATTCCTCAGCAACATAAAATGTGCCTGCATCTGTAATCGGTACAATGACTTCCTCATCAAAACGCCCTGAATCTTCCAGGCTTTGTTTGGATGCCTCAGCAGTTTCACGCTGTTCATCGTTTTGAACAAAGATTTCCGGTCGGTACTGTTTTCCCTGGTCAACAAACTGTCCATCCGCATCGGTCGGGTCAATTTGTCTCCAGTAAACCTCTAGCAAATCTTCATAGGAGATCACAGATGGATCAAAAATGACTGTTACCGCTTCCGTGTGGCCGGTTTCTCCGCCTGCGACTTCCTTATACTCCGGATTTTCTTCGCTGCCTCCTGTGTAGCCAGAGACAGCATCTCTCACACCTGCAAGCTTTTCAAAAGGCGGCTCCATGCACCAGAAGCAACCTCCTGCAAAAACAGCGATTTCTTCCGATTCCTGAACATCCATTTCATCTAATGGCTCACTTCCATAGGAGTTGCTGGCAAATTGATCCGAAAACATGATATATAAAGCAATTCCTGTCACGACAAAAGCAATACTGAATCCAAACCATTTTTTCTTGTTTTTTCCTGGCATTTACTCACCCCGCATAAGATTTAATCACATGGATCGTAAGGGAATTAGAGACGTTCAATGCTACCTTAACGATAGCACAGATAGGCAGGGTTTGATAAAAATAATGCTCGGAATTGTGAAGAATTAAAGAGGATTAAAGAGGCAAAAGGAGAATAAGTAAAGTGGGACGATTTTTCATTCTAATTCTAACTGGTGAAAGGAGCCTTTTAAATGAAGGAATGCAGGATTATCAGAAAATCAAGCTTTTACTTTATCGGACTGAAATGGACAGGAACGTATGAAGCGGCAGCGCACGGAAGCATTCAGCCCGTCATTCAGGCATCGAAAGACCGGCTGCAGGAGCTTCAGCTGACCAACGTACATTCCAATTTGATTGGCTTATCCTACCACGACAGAATAGATGGATTTACGTATTACATTGGCACCGAGGCGATAAAATCACAGCCCATTCCACCGGATATGCATAAAATTATTATCCCCTCCCATGACTATGCCATAACGGAACATAAAGGGCAGCACGCCTGGAAAAGCTACGAGCAGCTCTACAGATGGGTGGAGGAGCATGGCTACCACATTAATAGCTCCGGTTTTAATCACCTTGATGTTTATCCAATAGACTATGATCCCTTTAAATTAAACCCTTCTTTAACCATTGGCGTGCCGGTAAAACTGCCTACAAGAAGTATTGACTAATCTTGTCATCAGGCGTATAGTAACATGGATTATTTTTAATCGGAGACATTCCTTGGGATGTGTCCTTTTTCTGGTTTATACTTAAGATGCTACATCTTTTAATAGGAGGAAAACAATATGTCAGGAAGAACAGATAAAGAGCTTGAAGGCGTAAACTTATTAGGAAATCAGGGAACAGAATACGCATTTACCTATGCACCTGAAGTCCTTGAATCATTTGATAACAAGCATGCGGGGAGAGATTACTTTGTTAAATTCAACTGCCCTGAATTTACCTCACTCTGTCCGAAAACAAACCAGCCTGATTTTGCCACCATTTACATCAGCTACATCCCTGATCAAAAAATGGTCGAAAGCAAATCCCTAAAGCTTTACCTATTTTCATTCCGCAATCACGGCGACTTCCACGAGGACTGCATGAACATCATCATGAACGACCTCATCGAACTCATGGATCCTCGTTACATCGAAGTATGGGGCAAATTCACGCCGCGTGGAGGAATTTCAATTGACCCGTACACCAACTACGGCAAGCCTGGGACGAAGTATGAAGAAATGGCATTTCATCGCCTGATGAATCATGATATGTATCCGGAGACGGTGGATAATCGGTAAACTAGTCTAGTTACGAATAGAGCACTCATTCATTTTATTTCACCTGAAATTTGCACATTGCAAAAAATTTAGGATGAAATTAGTATGGATGAGTGTTTTTCGTTTTAATATGGAGAATCGACGGATTATATATGTTAAAATTAAACAGTAAAAGTAATATAAAGGAGGTGCAGACGAACGGTGAAAAACTTATTGACTAAAACTAAGATGTCGAAAATGACTGGATGGTCTGAAGCTAACGGAAGACGGTGGGTGAAAAACTTTTCAGATTTTATTCCTTACGAACTTTCAAATAACCGAATAATGTACACTAACGAATCTTTAAGGATCATGAAGTTCTTAAAAAGGATGAACGATGCGGGATATACAGCTTCAGATCTTAAGAAAATATTTTTAACCCAGGGTGTTCCTAATTCTGAAGAAGAAGAAAACCTAATACTAAATCAAAAAAAGTTAAAACCAGTTCAAAATCTATTTGATGAGAATATAAAAGAATCCATTCCATCCTCAGGTCAGTTAATGATACCTTATCTTGAACTTATCAAAGATGGAAATATATATACTGCAAGTGATATTACAGAAAAAATTGTGAAGCACTTTAATTTATCTGAAATACAACGACATATGCGTTACGAAAATACATCTGATATTATTCTATTATCAAGAATAAGAGGAGTCAGATATAGCTTAAAGAAAGAGAATTACATAGAAGAAGTGAGCAGATTGACATATAGAATAACAGATGAGGGACGCGAATTACTTAATGAGAGCAATTCGGAAATAACAGAAGAGATTGAAGAACTCGAGAGAAATGTAGATCCAATAACGGTAGTAAAAGAAAAGTTAGACGAGTTGAACAATGAATTAGCTGAAAACCTTCTTAAAAAACTGAGAAATGTTCATTGGATGAAGTTTGAGGATATTGTCGTTGAATTACTAACGGTCATGGGATATGGGGATGGTCATGTAACTCAGAGGACAAACGATGAAGGACTTGACGGGGTAATTAAAGAAGATAAGTTAGGTTTGGATAATATTTACGTTCAGGCAAAAAGATTCGCAGCCAATAACTCAGTAGGCAGGGAAATAGTTCAGAGTTTTTCCGGTGCTTTGGACGGAAAAGGTGCAAGAAAAGGTGTATTTATAACAACCTCCTATTTTACTGAAGGTGCGAAAAAATATGCAGAGCGTCTTGAATCAAAGAAAATAATTTTAATTGACGGGATCGAACTTTCAAAATTAATGATCTCTTACAATGTTGGAGTAGATATAAATCAGACCTTTATTGTTAAAGCAATTGATTTTGATTACTTTAAAGATGAATAAGTCCAATTACCAAAACGGTAGATTAATTTTGTTCAAATAGAAAAACATAGGTGAACGGAGCGGAAGGTGACGACTCCTGCAGGTTGCGACGGCAAGCTTAGACTCCGCAGGGCAAAGCCCAAGGAGGCTAAGCGCCGTCCCTGTGGAAAGCGTCCGCCTGAAGCGCAGAGAACCGGTTAGAAGAGGTTGAGGCACTTTTGTCCCGACCTCTTTTGCAATTAATTTTCTCTGCCATTTTAACAAGGTAATCTAGGAGTAGCTTAGCTTCTACTAATAGAATTATTAATTTTAAATCATAAAGGTAAACCTAAAACCTCGCTAGCCCTCTCTCAAATGCGGCAAGGTGATTTAAAGAAGCGTTTCGAAGTTGTGAAAATACGGTTCTCATATCTAAAGGAATCTCAAATGATAAAAATTTTTCATACATAGAGATGTTTTCTATTTCTCCTTGAACGCCTGCAGCATAGGCCTCTTTATTATTCTCTGGAGTGGTAACGAAGGGCTGAGATAGATCTTCCGGTATAGGTACTTGATATCGTTGAAAAAGAGGTATTAGAGCATTAATATGTCTCAATTCTGCTTCTTTAATTTGTGCAAATGTCCGAATATATCCCAAATTATTTAGAATATCATTGTATCTTGCTTGAGCTAAATATTCGTCCTGCAGGGCATATGTGAGCATTTGAGCTATGGACAATGAGGAAGAACTTAAAGCACCCTTAGCACCGTAATTTTCAATTTGTCGATCAGGTTGTGACAGAGGTGATTTTTGCAGTAAATACAAAAACCATACCGCATGGTTTTGTTCGTCTGCAGCAGCACGTTGAAATCTGTCTTTAATAAAAGCATCCTGAGAGTTGTCTGCTATATCTAAATAAAAATCCACCGCTTCTTGTTCATCTTTAAAGGCAAATTCAATTCCTGCCCTAAATTGCTCCGGACATTCCTCGATCACAGTATAAGTTGGCTGTGTACCTGTTAAATGGGTATAAATTCTGCTGAACTCTCCCAGGTGACGCTTTTCATCTTTTTGGATCTTGACTATTTTTTCTCTCACTTCCTGCGAGGGTGATCGTGCTGCTAACTTTTCATAACAGGCGATCGCACTAAATTCTGCGTGAATCGCTTTTTGAATATCATCTATCAGTGTTGTGTTGCTGTTTTGCTGAAAATATTGAGGATGCTGAGAAGAATGTGAATACATTTCTAGAAGTCCCCCCACTACACGATTTTTTTATCATATGTTTATTTAAAGCAGGGGGTGTAATCACGTACCAGGCGTTACCCCTAAAAGATTTAAGTTTGTCTGTTCCAATGCAGTTATCAGTTAGCCATTTAAAATACTCCTTCAAGCATATTTCTAAGTAAATTCCTCCTTATTGCATAACCACATAGCAAGTTCCCCATAATGAGTAAAGAGTAAAAACCAGGGGGGAAGAGATGAGTAACGTCCAAGTGAGAGACTGTCTGGTGAATTTAAAAAAGGTAGAACGCCAATTGGCTGAGCAGGCGGTTAAGGCAACAGCAATAGAAGAAAAAAAGTTTTACAGCGAAGCGATGATACAGGTTAGTGAAGTGATTCATGAGATGAAAAATCAAATGATGCAGGAAGATATCGCCGGGCAGTGATAAAGCAGCCTGATAGGGAGGAGTGATCAGATGCCGGATTGGCTGATTGTTGTAGGCAGAGGGCTTGCCATGTTAATTGTACTATTTTTCATGACGAAGGTGCTTGGAAAAAAGCAGATCTCCCAGCTGTCTTTTTTTGAATATGTGATAGGGATTACAGCAGGAAGTATCGGAGCAGAGGTTATAACTGGACTGGATCGAAGTTTTTTTCATGGAATTATTGGCATCGCCTCTTTTATTGCCATTCCCATCCTTATAGACAAATTATCGATGAAAAATAAGAAGCTGCGTGATTTCTTTGAAGGTAAAGGAACCGTTATTATTCAAAACGGCAATATTATTGAAGAAAGTATGAAAAAAGAGAGCTACACAACGGATGAATTAATGGAGCTTCTTCGAAAAAAAGAAGTATTTGAAGTGTCGGATGTAGAGTTTGCCATTTTAGAGCCGACAGGTGATTTGAATGTCCTGTTAAAAAAGGAAAATAGGCCGTTAACTCCAAAAGATATCGACCTTTCCATTGCTGAAGAAAAAGAGCCATGCACGGTAATTATGGATGGTGCCGTGATGATAAAAACGCTTGCTTCCATCGGGAAGGATGAATCATGGCTAACATCGCAGCTGGCAAAGAAAAAGAAGAAAATTGAAGATGTTTTTTTAGCCCAGATTAATTCATTTGGACAGCTGCACCTGGATCTTTATGATGATCCTGTTTCAGGTAATCTAACTGACCAAAGAAAAGTAATAAAGGCGGTACTGGAGAAATCCAAAGCAGACCTGGATCTTCTATCCATGTATGCAGCAGATGATGAAAGCAGGTTAAAGTACCAGAAGAACAGTGACAAACTTGCAACTGTACTGTCAGATCTAAGTGCGCTAAGCAAGTCATAATGAATAAAAAAACATCTTCATGCATCTTAAAAACTGACTGAATTCACATGCGATTCTGCATCCTCTTTCTCGCTTTACATAGGCATAGGACATGCGTATAATGCGGTCTTGTGATTATAACTTGAGCGTTAGGGGGCATTTCGTATGAAAAAAGTTACAAGCTTTTTATTAATGAATCTAGGTGCACTTTTCGTCGCCCTGAATGTGCATTTCTTTCTTTCACCAAACAGCTTGGCAACAGGTGGAGTAAGCGGGATGTCAATTGTTTTAAACTCCCTTTTTCCTTCAATGTCAATTGGTTTATTCATGGTGATCGTAAACATTGTGCTATTTGCACTTGGTGTAGCTTTTCTGGGCTTTCAATTCGGCGCTAAAACCGTATACACGAGCTTTGCTTTATCCGGCTATGTTTGGCTGCTGGAGTTTCTTGTTCCGGTTTCAGCACCTTTAAGTGATGATATACTTATACAATTAATTATTGGACAATGCATCGCGGCGATCGGGATGGCCATTGTTTTTAATCAGCGGGCTTCAACAGGCGGAACAGATATTATTGCGATGATTATTAATAAGTATTTTCGTATTGAAATTGGACGGGCAGTTCTTTTTTCAGATTTAGCTGTCGCGCTTTCATCTGTTTTGCTCTTTGGGCCGCAGATCGGTATGTATGCTTTCTTTGGCGTTATTTTAAATGGCTTAATGATTGATTATACATTGCAGCAGTTTAATGCGAATAAAGAAGTCGTGATTATCAGTCAAAAAAGCGATTTAATCCGTCAATTTATTGTAAGAGAACTTGGCTGTGGAGCGACGATTCATACAGCTAAGGGCGCATTTAATTATGAACAAAAAGAAGTTATTACAACGATTCTTGGACGCAAGGATTTGTCCAGACTGAAGAATTTTGTCGGTGCACAGGATGAAAAGGCGTTTATTACCGTACACAGTATGAATGAAATACTGGGTCAGAACTTTAAGCGTCTTGCCTGATTTTCATAGTAAGTAAATACTCACCGGTGGACCTTTCAACTAGAGAAAAGGTTCACCGGTTTTTTTTTATGGTTATGCTCTGTTAAAAACAATAAATTTAACAATTTTCACCACGCTCCGACGTATCTTAAGCTTATTAACAAGTTCACTGCGCCAGGTGGACGCTTTCCGCAGGGACGGCGCTGAGCCTTTCCAGGACCTTGCCCTAAAAAGTATCAGCTTGCCGTCATCTCCTGCTGGAGTCGCTGCCTTCCGCTCCGCTCTCCTCATACCCTGCATAGATCCTTATACCAGCTACTAGTAGATACCTAAAACGACTACCCCAAAACACACAGACAATTTCAAATAAGAATTTCGTTTTTCCTTGTTCAATGCTGTTTTGTAGGTTATGGTGCAAGCACGTTTTTATAGGAACCTTTAAATTCAAATGTTCAACTCTTTTAACAGAGCAAATGGAAAATATAAAATTTAAACAGCGTAAGCCGTTGTAATTGGTAAGAATATTCTCTATAATTAAGTCATATTTTAGATTGAACGGATTGGGAGGTGAATGAGATGGGTAATGAATTGGCGATTTTCTCAGCGATTTTAAGTTTTCTTACGATCTGCTGTGGAATTTTTCATGCATATACGCTCAAAGGGAGCAGTCTGTCCTTTTTTAAGCAAATGCACGAAACCAATTTCATTCAGAGATCTCTTATCACCTTAACATTAGCAAAATAGAGCAGGAGTATGTCCGAAGCATACTGAATGTCTGGCTCTGTTTACGTAGCTGTGGGGATAAGTAGCCCTATGGCTATTTTTTATGGAAAAGAGGTCTCTCAACAATCGTTTGGGAGGAACTCATGATGATACTATGTCAAGTACAATCAGTGAAGAAGGAATTTAGCGGGACAATGATATTTGAGGAATTGTCCCTCACGATAAAGGAACAGGAACGTTTAGGTCTGGTCGGCAGAAATGGCTGTGGTAAGTCGACTCTATTGAAACTGATCAGCGGGGAGGAAGAAGCTGACGAAGGCGTTATAACAAAGCAAAAAGAGTGCACGGTTGGATCACTGGCACAAATCCCTTCTGTTTCAAAAGAGATGTCGGGAAAGGAATTTTTAAAGCAGGCCTTCAGGGAGGAACTGTTGATTCAGGAACAAATGACTGAGCTTGAGGCTTTATTATCTAAGGAAACGGATGGAGAAAGGCTCTCACTTTTAGTCGAACAATATGGGGCATTCCAGGAAGAATTTGAGCTGAAAAACGGCTATGAACTTTCATCTAAGATTGACGCGGTGACAAATGGCCTCAAAATTGATCATTTGCTTGCTCGTACCTTTAGCGAAATGAGCGGGGGTGAGCAAACAAAGCTTGGATTGGCGCTTTTACTATTGCAAAAGCCTGATTTGCTTTTGCTTGATGAACCGACAAATCATCTTGACTTGCATTCAATTGAATGGCTGGAGCAGTTTATTCAGCACTATTCCGGTGCAGTGGTGACTATTTCTCATGACCGCTACTTCTTAGATAAAACCGTTACCTCTATTGCAGATCTGGAAGATGGGGAATTAACGGTGTACTCATGCAGCTATACAGAATTTACAAAACGGAAAGAAGAGAAGCTGCTGCACGAGTTTCATGCGTATGAAGAACAGCAGAAGAAAATTAAAAAAATGAAAGAGGCGATCAAAAGGCTGCGTCAATGGGCAAATGAAGCAAACCCTCCAAACGAGAAACTTTTCAGGAAAGCTAAAAGTATGGAGCGTGCCCTTGCAAAAATCGAACGGTTAAAAAAACCGGTCCTGGAAGCTAAAAAAATGAACCTTGCTTTTACCTCCGGAGAAAGAAGCGGAAAAGATGTAATCGAGTTTGATCAGGTAACAAAAGGCTATGATGAGCTTTTATTCAAGCAGGTTTCTTTTTCTTTATTTCATCAAAACCGAATGGCCGTCATCGGAGATAACGGTACGGGAAAATCGACGCTGTTTCGCCTTATTCTCGGCATAGAGAAGCCAAATTCAGGTACTGTAAAAATAGGAAGCAGCTGCCGGATTGGGTACTTGTCCCAGGACGCGCTGCAATTTGAAAAAAGCGACCGGGTAATTGATTTATTCCGAAGAGATCTTGAAATGACAGAACCTGAAGCGAGGCATGTACTGGCCACTTTCCTGTTTTACGGGGCAGATGTCTTCAATAAGGTTTCAGGATTGAGCGGAGGAGAGCGGATGAGGCTGCGGCTTGCCATCCTCATGCATCAATCCTGCAATGTGCTCTTATTGGATGAACCGACCAATCACCTTGATATTGAATCGCGGGAAGTGCTGGAGGATGCGTTGAGAGAGTTTAATGGTACGATTTTAGCTATCTCACATGACAGGTATTTTTTAAACCAGCTGTTCACAAAAATTGCCTGGCTGGAAAATCAAAAGTTATCTGTTTTCGAAGGCTCATACGAATGGGCAAAAGAGAAAAGCGAAGAAAAATCCGTTCAGAAAAACGAAATCAAAAGGAATAAGGAAGGGAGAAAAAGCCCATCTACGCAAAAGAAAACTCCTCCTATTTCCGAGGAAATAAGGGAGGAGGAGTGGATGCAAAAACTTGATGTGCTTGAAAAAAAGCTGGAAGAACTGGATCAGCAGCTAACTGAGGAAAAAAGCATTGAAGAGCTGCAGCGGCTATATCAGGAAAGAGAGTCAGCGGAGCAGGACTATCAGGACTGGTATAATCTTCTTTCATAAGACGTTCACGAAATTAAACGCTTCTTTGTGACCTTGTTAATTTGATCATGCTATGATAATAAAAGATCAAATTTGTGAGTAGCAAAGGGCGTATGATGATGACAAACTTATTAGTTGATAAAGCAGAATCTTTTATTCATCTATACTGCCGTGAGATGAATATAAGTACACACGAAAAAGATGAGAGACTTAAAGAAATTCAGCGCGACATTGAGATAACAGGTACGTATTCACATACTGCAAGTGAGCTTCAATTTGGTGCGAGAGCTGCGTGGCGCAACAGCAACCGTTGTATTGGACGCCTGTTTTGGAACAGTCTGCATGTTGTGGATGCCAGAACGGCATTAACAAAGGACGAAGTAAAAAAAGCCTTGCTTAATCATATAGAATACGCCACAAATGATGGGAAAATAAGATCCACCATCACGGTCTTTGCCCCCCGCGAAGACAACAAGGATGCGATAAGGATATTGAATCATCAGCTGATCCGTTATGCCGGCTATCGCGGGGAAAATGGAGAAGTAACAGGGGACCCTCATTCGGTTACTTTTACTAAGTTTTGCGAATCTCTGGGATGGAGAGGCGAAGGCAGCAAATACGATGTATTGCCGATCGTTGCTCAGATAAATGAAGGGGAGCCTTTTTACTTCAGCATTCCCTCTTCCATTGTAAAAGAAGTGCCGATTACTCACAGGGGGATTCCCGGTATTAATGAGCTTGAATTAAAGTGGTATGCCGTTCCCATTATTTCCGATATGAAATTGGAAATAGGCGGACTGGAGTACATTGCAGCCCCTTTTAACGGCTGGTATATGGAAACTGAAATTGCTGCACGCAACTTTGCAGATGAAAAAAGATACAATGAGCTCCCTTCAGTAGCGGATAAGATGAATTTATCCACTCAACTATCATCAAATCTTTGGAAGGACAGGGCGATCATTGAGCTTAATCAGGCTGTATTGGATTCTTTCAAGCAGGCAGGGGTAAGCATGGTGGACCATCATACTGCAGGCAGCCAGTTTGCTTTGTTTGAAGAAAAGGAAGCGAATGCGGGGAGAGAGGTGACAGGAGACTGGACCTGGCTGATCCCGCCTGTTTCACCGGCAGCTTCTCATATTTTTCACAAACGATACAAGAATACCTGGAATTCACCCAACTTTTTATATCAGCCGTCTTTTTTAAAAAGCCAGACGGAACCAGCTCCAAATAAAAAGAGCTGTCCTTTTAGTTAAAAAAGGCAGCTCGAATACTGCAGTCAAAGAACCAAGCATGCCCCCGTGATTCATGATCACGGGGACATGCTTGTTTTTAAATCGTGCAGTTTGAATACAATCAAAGCTCAGAGGCTAATATAACTTCTCCTTCAGGTGTTTCGCTTTGTGCATCGGGTTCATGTGAAATTGCAATCTGGTTCCATTGATCCGAATTGAATTCATCAAGTGTAAATACAACAGCTCCGGCCCCGGATTCGCTGGCTACAAACGTACCGGCTCTTTTCGGACTTTCGCCTTCGATTAGCCAGACCTGATAGACTTCATCATTTGCAAGCGGTCCTAGTGACGAGGCGTTGATCACCACGTTGACCTCAGACCCTGTTCTCACAATGGAGGCAGTCGCCGCAGGGCTGGTTTCAGCTTCGCCGGTTGGCGATAGGGTTACATATTGGAGCAGTTCATCGACCGTATCCTGGGTTTGCGATAATTCTGTTGATTGCTGCTGTAATTCATTGTACAAAAATGCATTGCCACCCAGAGAAAGAAGTAAAGCAGCAGCTGCCGGCAGGGCCCACTTCGCTGAAGAACGTCTAAATTGGGAGGAAGATTTAGATTTGCTTTCTTCAACCAGCGCAGGTTCTGCGGGAGCTGTATTCAGTTCAGATGACTCTTCTGCAAAAACCGCTGTCAGAACTCTTTCCTTCATTCCTTCAGGCGGTGATACAGGCTCTGAATCATAAGGAAGGTCTTCAATCAAGGCGTTCCATTCTGCCAGTTCTGCCTGACATTCTGGACAATGTTCTAGATGATGTTCAAATGCTTCTTTTTCCGCCTGTGATAAGTGCCCGTTAAAATAATCGATAATTTGATCACATTCAGCTCCGAGTTTAGCCATTGGCTTTTCCTCCCTCCTCGTGTAGATGCGATTTCAGATGCTTTAATGCCAGCCGTATTCTTCCTTTAACAGTACCGAGCGGCAGTCCCGTCCTGTCTGAAATTTTTTCATGGGTTAATCCCTGAAAATAAAATAATTCAATAATATGGCGCTGTTCTTTTTTTAATTTTTGAACGGAGCGGCGCACAAGCAGGTTTTTCTCTTTTTCTTCAAGAAGATCACTCGGTGTTTCTGCTGTTTCCTTTAGTGAATCTCTTTCTTCAAACTCGACCGCCGGCTTGGAGGACTGTTTGCGCAAGTGATCCAAAGCAGTGTTCCGAGTCATGGTGAGGAGCCAGGAGGAAAATTTTCCTTTTTCTTCACTATATGGTGAGTGAGAATTCCACAGCTTAATAAATACTTCCTGTACGACTTCTTCTGCCAGAGTCGTATCCTTAGTCATGCGGAAAGAAAACGAATAAATTAATTTGTGGTAGCGGTCATACAATGACTCTAATGCTCCCTTGTCTTTCTGCAATAGCTGCTGATATAGTTCAATATCTTGTGGTCCCGACATAACAAACTCCTTTGCTGAAAAATATGATAGTTCTATCATACGGGAACAAGAGCCACTTAACAATTTCCGTGTTAATAAGTAAACGAAACAACTTATAGTTTAGATCACTTTTTCTAAAAGGAAAAGTGTTTACCCTGAATAAAAAAGAATAAACGCAAAAAACAGCGATTTTCAGAAAGAAAATCGCTGTTTTCTGAGTCTTCGCCGCTGATGCGCAGATTAAGGTTTGTTCCTTGTTATCTGGCTATTTTTTGAAGCTTATCAATAACAGATAAAGATTTTCCTGTACCTATTGCTACAGATTCAAGCGGATTTGGTGCAATGTGTACGGGAACGACAATTTCCTCGCTTAGCCACTGCTGTACTCCATTTAAAAGGGCTCCGCCTCCGGATAAAATAACTCCGCGGTCTACAATATCTCCGCTTAGTTCGGGAGGACAGTTTTCCAACGTTGCCCGGATGGCTTCAAGAATGCTTGATAATGACTCCTGAATGGCCTGCTGAACCTCTTTTGATGTTAGTGAGATGGTTTTGGGCAGTCCCGTCACAAGATCACGGCCTCTAATTTCCATTTCAAGACTTTCATGTTCAATAGGGGCATAGCCGATTTCCATTTTAATCTGTTCAGCAGTCCGTTCACCGATTAATAAATTGTAGGATTTACGAATATATTGAACAATATCTTCATCCATTTTATCTCCTGCAACACGAATCGTATTGCACGATACAACGCCGCCGTACGAAATAATGGCTACCTCTGTAGTCCCGCCGCCAATGTCGACAATGACGTTGGCTACAGGTTCTCCTACAGGAAGGTCTGCTCCGATAGCCGCTGCTACAGGCTCTTCAATCAGGTGGACAGCTTTTGCACCGCTGTTCTTCACTGCATCATGAATGGCTCTCCGTTCTACTGAGGTTGCTCCTGATGGGGTACACACGACCACGCTCGGTTTGCGCATAGAAAAACCAAGTTTCTTACCAATAGTCCCCATTATATGTTTCAGCATGTCCGTTGTCACATCAAAGTCTGCAATTACACCGTCTTTTAAAGGGCGGACTGCGACAATATTGCCAGGTGTTTTACCAATCATATTTTTGGCGTCGATCCCAACTGCCAGGACCTTTTTGGTGTTAATATCGATTGCTACTACAGAAGGCTCATTCATAATGATGCCTTTATTTTTACTATATACCAGTATATTAGCCGTTCCTAAGTCGATTCCGATTTCAGCGTTTGATAGCATGTATTATTCCTCCGATATCATTGTTATAGTTTATGTGGATTGTAGATTGTCAAATATAGGCACTTTTCAGCCGCGTTCAACTCTATTTCTGTCGAATTTAGACAGAGGAGGAAGAAAGATTCATGTTATCTTTTTATCCCTCAGCTGTGGAAATAATTTACTGCTTCTTGGGTAAACGCTGACCTGAGTGCTCTTCCGTGTAGTATAGACTATTTTTAAAGAGAGTTGGAGAGTCGAATGATGGAGAAATTGTATATTACAAAATAGACGAAGTTTTTACAATAGTAGAAAAAGAGGGGAAACACCTATATAAAAGGGGGTGAAGCGTTTTCCTTCTTAAAATAATTCGATCTGCTGTAATAAAATAATAATCGATCTGTAATGAAAAAAACCCGTCATCACATTGAATGACAGGTTCTTAAACGTTTATTTTTGCGGAAGAAGTATAAAACAAACCTCTCTGGAACTGCATTATTGCTGACTTTCGGCTGGTATTTTGTCACTAATTGACTTATAGAAGCTTTCTTTTATTAAAATAAAGATCTTTGAACACTGGAGGGAAAATAGAACGAGTGACTCATCCTCTAAATTAAGCAGACATTTGAACATATATAGGTGGATGGTCTGAAAAATTGAAAAAAGCTGAAATAAGCTTATTCGTTCTTTTCATGCGTTGCAGTTTCTGTCTCGCTTACATTTGGCAACGTAAATTGATTGATTTGCAACTTCATATCTTTACTCATCTCAGATAACACATCAATTTGCTTATTCATTTCTTCAAAAGCGCGGAGCTGTTCATCTGTTGAAGCATAAATTTCTTCAGTTCCAGCTGCGGTTTGCTCAGAAACAGCTGAAATATTTTCAATGGCAATCACCACTTGATTGGATTGAGTGCTGGATTGCTGCATGCTTTCCACGAGAGAACCGAGCTGGTCGTCAATTGCTTTAACCTTTGATGAAATGATTTTAAAAGCAGCTTCTGTTTCATCCATTGATTCAAGCTGCTTAGAAGATAATGTCTGTCCTTCGTGAGCTGCATCGACTATAGCAGAAATGCCTTTTTGAATGTTTTGCACCATAACTGAAATTTTGTCGGTTGCCTGAGATGAGTCCTCTGCGAGCTTTTTAACTTCGTTTGCTACTACAGCAAATCCTTTTCCAGCCTCACCTGCTCTTGCAGCCTCAATTGCTGCATTTAAAGAGAGAAGGTTGGTTTGGTCTGCAATACTACGGACAAATACAGCTGCCTGTTGAATTTCTCCTGCATACTCCGTGAACTGATCAATTGCAATTTTTATTGAGCGTGAGGACTCCGCTACTTTTTGTGCATATTGTTCCTGCATAACAAGGGATTCGCGTCCGGATTGTACAGAATGCAAAGCTTCCTTCCCTTTATCAGAAGACTCTCTGCCGATGGCAACACTTTCCCCGAACGTATGATTCATTTCTGTCATCAGCTGCGCTGTGGACTGAACGTCCTCAGAAATAGAGTAACTGCCTTTTGCCAGTTCTTCTGTTGAAGCAGCTACCTGTGAACTGCTTTCCGTCAGGCCGGTCATCCGGTTGAAGATATCGCCTGTAAAGCTGTTAACCCGGTCCCCAATTTTTTCGATTGAAGTTACCGTGCCGCGGAGATTTGTGATCATATGATTAAATGACTGGTTTAACTGATCGATTTCAAATTTTGATGAACGGCTTGGAGGGAGAGTAATGGTCAAATCTCCTTCTGCAACCCGTTTTGCGTTTTCGACCATTTGATTTAAAGGAAGAGTTATTCTTTTAGAAATCAGTAATGTTACGGCTATAGATAAAAGAATGATGACTGCCATTGAACATAGAGCAAATGTAACAATGAAATTGATTTTCTGTTCGGTTATTTGTACTTTATTGCTGTGCCAATCATCTGCCATACTGTCTAGCAAATAAAGGTCATTTGTTATTCCAGCCATTCTGGACGCCTGTCTGCTTGTTTCGGATACAGAACCCTGGTCAAGGGCATCACCGGCTACTTTTATCAGTTCTTCATACTTGCTTTGTATAATTCCAAGCTGATTTTTTAAGTCCGCTGTCGGCAGAATTCCTGCAAGCTGTGTAATATTTTCCTCTGTAGCCATCAGCTGATTTTGTGTGTTCAGCCGATTGCTTTCATTTGGACTGAGGGAAAAATTAGCAAGAGACTGCTGGGAAATCAGCAGTTCGCTATTTAAGGATTCAATTTCCAGGAGAACATTCACATCTTCCTCAGAAGCTGAATTTACTGAAATCATTTGGTAAACAATTATTGCAATAATGATTGTAGAGAGAACGAGAGGGATGAAAGCGAGTAAAAATAAACGGTTGCGCAGTGCCATGATAAAACCCTCCTAGTTCACTTTGTCCGGTACAGTTAAATCACCGGAAATTATTTTTTTTCGTGCATCTATAAGCTTCGCCTGCTGAGTAACCGATAAGTCTGCCAATCTGATTTCAGCAAGGGTCACCCCGTTTTCTGCAAGTCCTAATTCGTAGTCAGTCATTTCACCTGAATCGTTTACAAGGGCTTCTACGAGGTCAAATACAGCTATGTCCACATTTTTCATCATAGATGTCACAACGGCTTTTTCTGCAACGAAAAATTGATCTCCGTCAACACCTGCAGCAAAGATGCCTTCTTCCTGAGCTTTTAATATCGCCCCAATCCCGGTATAGCCGGCTGCAGGATAAAGAAAGTCGGCTTTTTTATCAATTTGTTCTGAAGCCAGCTTCCCGCCCAGTTCAGCATCGCCAAAATCCCCAGCATAATCAGTGATGACCTCAATATCCGGATCAGCATGCAAGGCACCGGCTCTGTATCCTGCTTCAAAACGGTGAATGACATCAGCATCCATTCCTCCGATAAAGCCAATCACACCGGTTTTGCTCGTCATGGCAGCGACAACACCTACAAGAAAGCTTGCTTCATGCTCTTTAAAGGTCATCGACATAACATTTTCTACATCAGAAGAACCATCGATTAAAAGAAAGGACTGATCAGGGTTTTCTTTTGCGACTTTTTCCAGTGCTTCCTGAACAGAAAATCCAAGACCGATGACCAAATCCATGTCTTCTTTAACCAATTCATTTAATTTTTCCTCATAATCGCCATCTGGAGCTTCGCGGTAATCGAATCGCACACCCAGTTCATTTCGTGCGCGTTCAAGCCCTTTGAAGGCAGCATCATTAAAGGAGCCATCTCCTAGACCTGTATCTGAAAGCAAAATTCCAATAGTGGCCTTAAATGAAGTGCTTTTTACCTGCGGCTCATTAAACTGACAGCCTGACAGCAGGGTGATGAAAAGGCTCAGTGAAAGGGCCCATGCTAATAATTTCATATGTATCCTCCGATTAAATAAGTAATAATTAAAATCTAAAGTCCTTTATGTAACTAAAACTATTGTACTAGAAAAACTTTCCTTTATGAAGAGTTTTGTGAGAAAAAATACTCATATATTGTAAACTCACTTAAGATATATCGACAAAAAAATCCCAGCCTTTAGGGGGCTGGGAAAATAAAGTTTGTACTACAGATGTTTTTTTGAAAAGAATTGTGCAAGCTCCTGACTGTGGAGCTTTCTTGCTTTTCTGTGAGATGCCCGGTTTTCTGCTGTTTGATTGAGCCATTTCTCTTCTTCCGTTTCAGCGATAATCTGAGGCACTCTGGATGGTTTCCCATCCTCAGTCAAAGCCACAAAGGTAAGAAAGGAAATCGCAGCAACTGATTCTTCACCTGTCAGAAGCTTTTCGGTCGTAACCCTTACAAACACTTCCATCGAACTTTTGCCTGTGTAGGTAACAAACGCTTCTAATGTAACCGCATCTCCCACACGGATTGGCTTTAAAAAGTCTACAGAATCAGTGGAAGCAGTCACAACAGCAGCTCTGGCTAACTTTGTGGCAGCAATTGAAGCTACATTGTCTATATAAGCCATAAGCTTTCCTCCAAATAAGGTTCCATGGTGATTTGTATCAGGAGGGAGAACATGGCTGGTCTGAATCGTTCTCGTGTCGCTCATATGTTTTTGATTTTGCATTATAAATTCTCCTTTTTATGTAATCTGTGGTGACGGATCCTGTTTTATTCCTAAATCGCTAAATTGAACTTGTATAAAGAAGGCTGAAGTAAAAAAACATTGGCGCATGGCCAATGTTTTATGGTTTAGGATCTACTTTTTCCGCATCTTTTGTATTTAAAGGAATTCTTAAAAAATACATAAGGGCGCCGCCTACCAGTCCGATAAGAGCTACGAAGCCAATTAAAGTCGCTGTCATTTGAAGCATTACGCACAGCCTCCTCTCAAAATGGATAAGTCATTTAATGACTTAAGTATAAGGGATGAAGCACCTATTAGTAAAATCTTTTATTAATCCAGCGTGAATGGAAAAACTTTCACCATCCATAAGCTAATGAAATGCTGTGTATCAGCCCAGTATAGTTGTCTTTACTAAACAAAAACGAGCCAGGGACAAAAAGAGTCTAAGGCTCGCTGACCGGTTCACTTCGCTTCAGGCGGACGCTTTCAGCAGGGGCGGAGCTGAGCCTTTTCAGGACATAGCCCTGGAAAGGCTCAGCTTGCCGTCACATCCTGCAGGAGTCGCCACCCTCCGCTTCGTTCACCTCATACTTTGCGGTATATACTGTCTCAATTTCTAAACTATTTAAGTTAAGTCCCAACCTCGCAGTTCTAGTTATAGCTGCAGTCAGCGCTCAGTAATTAAAATGCCCAGTCGCCATTTTTAAATACGGGTTCTGCTGTACCGTCTTCATTAATTCCATCTATACTCATTTGATCTGAGCCGATCATAAAATCAACATGTGTAATGCTGCTGTTAAGACCGCTGCTTGCAAGTTCCTCTTCATTCATCGTTTTACCGCCTTCTACACAAAATGCGTAGGCACTGCCGATGGCAAGATGATTAGACGCATTTTCGTCAAAAAGCGTGTTGTAAAACAAGACATTTGATTGAGAAATCGGTGACTTATGAGGCACTAAAGCCACTTCACCCAGACGTTGTGAGCCTTCGTCTGTCCCGATTAATTTTTTTAGTATTTGTTCACCTTCATCTGCTTTTACATCAACAATCCTGCCATTTTCAAAGGTGAGAGTGAAACCATCTATTATATTTCCTCCATAGCTAAGAGGCTTTGTATTTGTAACAGTTCCATTTACACCGTCTTTATGGGGGACAGTGAAAACTTCTTCTGTCGGCATGTTAGCCATAAAGGTGTGTCCTTTTTCATTTATGCTGCCAGCTCCCGCCCAAAGATGGCCTTTTGGCAGTTCAATCGTTAAGTCAGTGCCTGGAGCTGTGTAATGAAGCTTTGTGTATTTTTTTGCGTTTAGGTAAGCTGCTTTCTCATGAAGCGTCTCATCATGCTCTTTCCATGCTGCTACAGGGTCTGGCTGATCTACACGGACGGCCTTAAAAATGGCGTTCCATAATGAGCTTACTGCCTCTTCCTCTGAATGATCCGGAAACACTTTTTTCGCCCAGCCCGCAGATGGAGCGGCTATCACGGTCCAGCTTACTTTATCTGACTGAATGTACTTGCGGTATTGAGAAAGTGCTTTGCCTGCTGCCTGCTGGAATGAAGAGATCTTCTCAGGATCCACTCCTTTTAATAAGTCAGGGCTTGCAGAAACAATATTCATAAATGCAGCACCTTCTTTCGCCATGGATTCACGCTCAATTCGCTTCCATTCCGGGAATTCACTGAACGAATCCTCAGGGGCCAGATCGTACCGCATACGGTTCACTTCATCATCTGCCCAGTCGACAAAAACCTGTCTTGCGCCAGCTTCATATGCTTTTTTTGTAACAAGTCTTACAAATGGTGCGTTTTCAATACTTGCTCCAATGTACAGCCACTGGTCCGGCTGTATATTAACGCCTACTTTTACAGCGAGGTCAGCATACTTATCTAATAATTCCTGATGCGTCATAAATTCAGTCTCCTTTATGTAAATAGATTCATATTTATTTTATCAATTAATTTTAATAAATCAAAAAAAGCCCTCTTTTGTTGGATAAAAAATAAAAATCTAAAATGCAGTCCATGTTTACCGATATAAAGAAAGTAAGCAAGAAATCTGTGAATGTAGGTGAAATGATTGGATAAGTCCACGGTATTTGGAATAATATTCGGATTTTTAGCGATTGGCATTGGTATAGTACTGAAGGGTGTAGAGCCGAGTGCTCTTTTAAATGGTCCAGCTTTAATGATTATCATTTTAGGAACGGTTGCGTCTGTGACCATTGCATTTCCCATGTCAGAATTAAAACGTGTTCCGAAGCTTTTTGGCATTCTTTTTAAAGAAAACAAATCAACGGATGTTAAGCAGGTCATCAGGATGTTTGGTGAATGGGCAGAGCTTGCTAGGAAAGAAGGCCTGCTGGCTCTTGAAACAAAGACAGAAGAAATTGAAGATTCTTTTTTACGAAATGGTCTTGGGTTAGCAATTGACGGCCAGAACGCAGACTATATTAGAGATGTACTGTCAGAAGAAATTGATGCGATGGAAGAACGTCATCTTTCAGGAGCATCGATCTTTACCCAGGCAGGAACGTATGCCCCCACACTCGGCGTTTTGGGAGCGGTTGTAGGCCTGATTGCTGCACTTGGCGATATGAATGATACAGAGGCACTGGGACATGCGATTTCTGCTGCTTTTATTGCTACTCTGCTAGGAATTTTCACCGGCTATGTTTTATGGCATCCATTTGCCAATAAACTAAAAAGGAAATCAACAAATGAAGTGATGATCAAAAATATGATGATTGAAGGCATTTTATCTGTTTTGGAAGGAGAGGCGCCCAGAGTCATCGAGCAAAAGCTTGCATCTTATCTGCCAGCGAAAGAAAGAGAAAAGCTAATGGATGAAAGCGGGGCGGTTGAAAGTGTCGAGGCGTAGAAAAAAACATAAACACGAAGAGCATGTAGATGAGTCCTGGCTGCTTCCCTATGCGGATCTGTTAACTTTACTTTTAGCGCTGTTTATTGTGTTATTTGCAAGCAGCAGTGTGAATGAAGCTAAGTTCCAGCAAATGTCACAGGTTTTCAATGATATCTTTACAGGCGGAGAAAACGTGCTGGATTATGCCAGCCTGATTGAAGAAAACGATGAGGAAGATCAGATTGACCCTGTAGATGGAGCCAATGAAACGGACATGGAATTAACAGAAGCAGAGCAGACGGTTCAGGAAATTCTGGATGTGCAGGCAGAACGGGATTCAGCTATTGCGAGAGACCAGGAAGAACTAAAGGAAATTCAGCGTGCCATTAATGAATATATATCTAAAAACAATTTGAACGATCAATTTGCCACCCAGCTGACAGATGAAGGGCTTTTGCTGACCATCCGGGATAATGTCCTATTTGCTTCAGGATCCGCAACGGTTCAGGCCTCTTACAGCGGAGCAGCAGAAGAAGTTGCACAGCTTCTTGAATTTGATCCGCCACGAAATGTGATTATATCCGGACACACTGATAATGTACCGATTGGAAGTGCCGACTTCAGTTCTAACTGGGAATTAAGCGTGATGAGAGCAGTTAATTTTATGAAGCTGGTGATCAATAATCCGAACCTCGATCCGCAATGGTTCAGCGCAAAAGGCTTTGGAGAATATCAGCCAATCGCTTCAAATGATTCTGAATCAGGCAGAGCACAAAACAGAAGAGTGGAAATTTTAATTTTGCCTAAGGTATCCAGTGATGTTGTTAGTCGATAACATAAATAGACAATGGATGTGCCGTTCCAGCCTTCGCCTTCATAAAATTAACAGGATACTAGAATCAAATAGGGTATAGACACATTTAAGAGAAGTTTAAATTGCATGAGGCGGATAAAGCGGGAGGTAGCGGCGCTCTGCAGGATATGACGGTTGCTGAAGACTTTACAGGAGGGCGCTCTGAAAAGGCTCAGCGTCGTATCTGTTTCCGCCTGAAGTCCAATGAACCGGCCGTAGAGCTTGAGACACTTGTCTCAGGCTATTTTTCGTTTCTCAGAAAATACTTACTGAAAGACAAAACAAATTTAGAGACACTGGATAGGATGCTGAGCCACTTATCAGCCACTTTGCACTTTAAAAGCAATTATCCTAATATGTGACAAAAAATATCAATTTTCTTGTTTAGTTTGCATCAGGCAGGGAAAACCATTTATTAGTTAACTTTACATAAACTATTTACTTAAAAGGGGGAGAAGTATTTGGAAGGTTTTTTAGAAGGAGTGGCTACTTTTTCAGAGCAGCTGTGGGGTTATCCATTAATCGCTATTTTACTATTTTCGGGAATCTTTATGACTGTAAAACTCGGTTTTATTCAGTTTCGCTATCCTATTTATATTTTTAAGCAAACATTCGGAAGTATTTTTAAGAAGCCAAAAGGCGAAGGGACGGTTACGCCATTTCAGGCTCTGACCTCAGCATTATCCTCAACGGTCGGGGCTGCAAACATTGTCGGAGTACCCGCTGCCATTATGTTTGGAGGACCAGGTGCAGTCTTTTGGATGTGGGTAATTGCCTTGATTGGAATGTCACTTAAATTTTCCGAAAGCGCATTGGCTGTTCATTACCGCGAAAAAAATGAAGCAGGAGAATTTGTCGGCGGTCCTATGTACTATATGACAAAAGGACTTGGAATGAAATGGCTTGGTATTTGGTTCTCCTTCGCTCTAATGCTTGAACTGATTCCAAGTATTATGGTGCAGGGAAATTCATTATCAAGCACCGTTGAAGAGTCTTTTAATATTCCGGCTCTTTGGACAGGAATTGCAGTAGCGGTAATTGTGGGGATCATTGTATTTGGCGGGATTAAGAGAATTGGCCAGGTCACACAGATTTTTATTCCTTTCATGGCTCTTGTTTATGTTGGCGGAGCGCTTGTTATATTGTTTATGAATTTAAATATGCTTCCTGAATTTTTTAACTTAATCTTCTCTAATGCTTTTTCTCCAGCACCTGTAGTTGGTGGATTCGCCGGTGCAGCAATCGTTGATGTCATTCGCTGGGGGTTTGCGCGTGGTTTGTATTCCAATGAAGCAGGACTCGGTACAGCGCCAATGGCTCACGCAGCTGCTCAAACCGACCATCCCGTTCGTCAGGCCTTCTGGTCAATTGGGGGAATCGTTGTTGATACTTTAGTCATTTGTACGGCAACTGCTTTTGTTGTTTTATCTTCCGGGGTTTGGACGGGAGAAAATGCAATGGAGAACAGCAGTGCACTAACAACGATTGCATTTGAAAGCTATTTTGGTACCTTTGGAAGCATCCTTGTAACGGTATCGTTAATCTTCTTTGTACTTTCAACGATCTTGGTTATCATCTTTTACGGAGCAAAGCAGGCAGAGTTTTTATTCGGCTTAAAAGCTTCCTACGCTATTCAATTTGTTTATTTGGCTGCCATCGTCTTAGGTGCAGTTGGAGCTGCAGAAGTGATCTGGGGCTTCCTGGATATCATGCTTGCTGCGATTTTAATTCCTAACTTAATCGCAATCCTGCTGTTAAGCAATAAGGTAAAAGAACTCAAACATGAATTTTTTACTTCAGATAAGTATTATTTAAAAGACATTAAGAAAAAGTAAAATAAAAAGCGCAAGGCCAGCAATCAGGGTTTTGCGCTTTTTCGTATAGTATAATATAAACACTGATTAGAACCGCTTAAAATCTTTCATTCATACTATAAAATTGATAAAATTGTATCAACAACATATAGAGAGAGGGAATGTATATGGAGCATATCCCGCAAAAAAGAAAATTCTATAAAAAGCAGAATGAAAAACCGGTAGCTATTGTAGATGAGAGGCTGCAAATAGTCGGAATGAATGACTCACTCACCAAATTATTTAGTTTAAATAAGACGAGTTCATCCACTTTTCTAACGGATTTTGATGCCTTCCGCAACATAAATTTACTCTCTTGCATAATAAATGCATTTAAGGGAAATCAGGAGATCACTTCTGAAATGACTCTTCCTACTCTATCAGGTGAAGAAGCCATAAGGATCACAGCCGCTCCTTCAGATTATGGCAAAGAAAAGATCAGACTGGTTCAAATCACTTTTGAGGACTGCATTGAGCAGAGTGTAGACAGTTCATCAGCAAATGCTTTTATAGGAAATAAAGAAGTTCCATCCATCTCGCATTCTGTATTTTTATTGAAATTAAAGAAAGACAAAGACGATTTCGTGATTAAATTAGGTACGGGGAGCTTATTTAAAAAATTGAAATTAGACCCCCAGACGTTGAAAAATCAAAAATTGCATTCCGTTTTCCCAAAACAGGAGCTTGAGAACTATGTGCCTCTGTGCCACAAGGTTTGGGACCAGCAAATTGAAGCTACTTATGAGGGGACGATCTGCGGACTTGAATTTATCGCCTCTGTGATACCTGCTGTGGAAGAAGGGATCACCACAGAAATTATCTGCCTTGTAACAGACATAACAGATATGAAAAATACACAATGGGAACTGGAACGAAATAAGCAAAAGTATCAGTCCTTAATGTACGATCATATAGATAATGTTTTTCTTATTGATCGTGATTATATTGTAAGAGAAATTAATTCTGCTGCTGAAAAAAGGATGAAAATTTCGAATGATACACTGGTAGGCAAGGATTATCGTGATTTTGTAAGGCCTGACAGATATGAAATTACGAAAGAATATCTGCAGAAAGCATTGGCTGGCGAGGCGCAGTCCTACAACACAGTCATCCGTAATTCTGACGATAGTGAAAGTCATATCAGCTGTACATTAGTACCGATTGTGATTGATGGTAAAATAGAGGGAGCGTTTGGAGTCGGCAGAGATATTACCGAAATTGTTAAAATGGATCATAAGCTAAAGGAAACAGCGTATTTGCTCGAAGCTTATTTTAATCATACAAACGATGGAGCTTCTTTATTGTCTGAAAGTGGATTATTTCTTGCTATGAACCATAAGTTTGAATCTATTTTCGGACTGCAAAAGGAAGAATTCATGGGCAGAAGCATTCAAGAGCTTTTCCACGAAGATCTGTCTTCTGAAGACAAAGAAAACATCAGCAATGCGTTAAAAGGGGACGATCTTGAGTATCTTGAAACCACATTCCGGAAAAAAGACGGAAAAGCCTGTACGATTTCTCTCCATATGTCTTCAATCCGCTCTAAAAAAGGAACAGTTATTGGAATAGCTGTCATTGTTCAGGATCTGTCTACTTTAAAAACAACAGAGGACTTGCTGAAAAAATCCGAACAGCTGGCACTTGTTGGTCAGCTTGCAGCAGGGGTGGCTCATGAAATCCGCAATCCCTTAACTACATTAAAAGGGTTTCTGCAGCTTCTGGGAGAAGAGCAGAATGCATCTGCTTATATAGAACTGCTTCAAAATGAACTAAACCGTATTGAATATGTTACAGGGGAGCTGCTAACTCTCGCGAAGCCTCAGGCCATTACTTCTAAAATGAATTCACTGAAAACGATTATGGTTCAATCGGTAGAATTTATAAAAATTGAAGCACTAAAAAATAATGTCAAAATTGCTCTCTCAATTGAAGAGGTAGCGTGTGAATGTGAATCACATAAAATTAAGCAGGTTTTTCTTAACTTATTCATGAATGCAATTGAAGCAATGCCAGGCGGCGGTACACTCACTGTTATTCTTGAGAAAGAAGATGCAAAAGCAATCGTGACAATACAAGACACTGGCACCGGCATAGATGAGGAGCGTCTGAGGAAGCTTGGCGAACCATTTTACAGCACGAAAGAGAAAGGAACGGGACTAGGGTTAATGATCTGCAGAAAGATCATAGAAAATCATAAAGGTTCATTTAAAATAGAAAGTAAGTTGAATAAAGGAACAATTGTAAGACTGACAGTGCCCCTTACCAGTTCCTGAAATTAGACATAGATAAACCAAGTAAAAGAGGTGAGAGCCTGGGACAAATGTGTCTCAGGCTTTTTGACTGGTCAGGTGTTTGAGTCGCCTCTACTCTACGTCCTTCATGCTATTTATACTGCTTAAGCTGGTGCATTCCGATTACATCGATAGGGTATATCTTTCTTAAATTTTTTTTCATAGGTCTCTAAGCAATCTCTAAACTGGTTAGAAAAAAGGTGTTATTGCGTAAATTAGACTATTTTTTACATAAAGCTATAAAAAAACACATTTATTTGTTTTCTTTTTAATCAGAAAGGATACACAAAGGAGTATAAGTGTTGCAGACAGTAGAAGTTCAAGTGTAAATGGCTTTATTCTGGAATCACTTGTTCAGGGATAAGTAGATATTACAACGAAATTATCGTACATATTTATTCTTTCAGTGCATGAGGTTAGACCATACAAATAAAAAGAGATTTCCTTTGAAAGGGGAAGACCGAGGATGATAAAAGACTTGCAGAATATGTGGAAAGCAAGAATATGGATGAAAACAAACGTACCATTTTTATACAGCTGGCATGCCTATGTCGGTTTTGACTTAAATTTATTTGAAGCATTTAAACGCCCAGTGAGAGTAGAGGATGTAGCAGATGCTTATGATCTGGAGCCTGAGCTGCTTGAGCAATGGGTAGAGGTTGGAGTTGCATTAAAGCATTTGAAAAAAGATGATAAGGGCAGGGTAAGCATCAAAAAATCCTGGAAGCTTCCGAAAGGCAAAGAGAACCACCCTTCTTCCGGAGATTTGTTAAAAGAAATGATGGAGCTGCATATTCCGTCCTTGCTTTCCTATCCTGAATTAATGAGAGAAAAGAAGCGCAATCATTTTGATTCAGAGCAGCACGCGCCTACAGTGGCAAAAACGTCTACTCTGTTGGAGCTGCTCGCCTTCCATTTAATAGACCGGAATGTAAAAAAACACGATGTGAAGTCAATATTGGACATCGGGTGTGGAGAGGCAGGTTATTTGATCCGTCTTGCAAAGAAATATCCTGATCTAAACCTCAAAGGGGTTGAAATCAGCAAAGAAGTTGCTGAGAGTGCCAAGGAAGCTTCTGGTCCCTATGAAAATATTGAAATTATTCATTCTGATATAGAAGAATATGAACCAGAAGAGCCTCTTGATTATGTAATGGTTAACAATTTGCTGCACTATATTAATCCTGAAGACAGGCAGGCATTCTTTGAACGGTTGTCCGAAATTATAAAAGAAAATGGGATTGCAACCATCATATCTCCACTGCAAAAAGCAAAGCATGGCAAGCAGTTCTCAAGTGCATTTAACAGTTTCTTTTTAACCTTCGACAACTTATATCCAATTCCATCTGAAGATGAACTGCGTGAGATTACGGAAAAAGCAGGCTTTAAAATGGACAAGCCCTCTGCGATTATCAGAGAAGGCGGATGGTTTATCGTGAAAATACAAAAGGATTCTTAATGTATGTTTAATTTCCTCTTCTGGTGGAAAATAACTTATATGAATCAATTTATTTAGAAGGAGATGTTTTCATTGGCTAAAATTGCAACAGTTTTAACAAGCTATTTCGAAGATGTAGAGTATACAGATCCTGCTCAATCTTTTAAGGAAGCTGGTCACGAAGTCGTGACTATTGAAAAAGAAGCAGGCAGTCAGGTAACAGGAAAACAGGGAGAAGCTACTGTAACGATTGATAAGTCAATCGATGATGTCTCTCCTCAGGACTTTGATGCACTCTTTATTCCAGGCGGCTTTTCACCGGATCTGCTCCGCGGAGATGAGAGATTTGTGGCATTCGCAAAATCGTTTATGGATGACAAAAAACCTGTATTTTCAATATGCCACGGTCCACAGCTGTTAATCACAGCTAAATCACTTGAAGGTCGAACTGCAACCGGATTTACTTCAATTAAAGTGGACATGGAATATGCAGGCGCCACATACAAGGATGAAGAGGTCGTTGTTTGCGGGAACCAGCTCGTGACAAGCCGTACACCTGATGACATCCCTGCTTTCACCAGAGAAGCTTTAAAATTACTATCATAATGTAACCAAGAAATAAAGGAACCGCCTTAGTCTTCCGTTCAAGGAAGCTGAGGCGGTTTTTTCGTGTGGATCTAATACAATTTGTTTATCAGATTAAGAAAGTACTTGCCCATAGTTTTTATTTAGAATTTTTTTATATGATCCTCTTTTTTTGTTTCCTCTATTTACAATAAATAGTTTAGGTCGATATACTTAATAGATAAATAGTACTTTTGTTTTATACATAGGGGAGGAAGAAAATGAAAAAGCTGAAATGGAAACTGCTTGTTTATTTCCTGGGTGTCATATTATTAATTATAGGCTTATCTGGTTTTACGGTGTTTAAAGTGAATGAAATGAATGCGCATACAAAAGAGATGGTGGATTCTGATATGGCTATGCTGACGCTTGATCAGGAGAAAAAATATAATATTTCACAGCAGATCGCTTTAACGAGAGGCTATCTTTTATATGGAGAGCAGGATTACAAGGAAAGATTTTTGGCGCTTTCAGAGCAAAATGATCAAATTTCTGAACAGCTTCAGGAATTAAGTGCCGGCAGTGATGTCAGTTCGGTTTTGACGATCGCAAGAGTCTGGCAGGATAATGTGGAACAACGGGTATTCAGTATGTATGACAGTGGAAGAGAAGAAGAGGCAAGAGTGTTTTTCCGTTCAAATTATGAACCCACAGCGAGGTCATTGATGGACAGTTTGACGACTCTGTCTGAAGAACAGCAGGCGAAGATGGATCTTGCTATTTTAGAAAACGAGGCACAGGCTGAAAACATGATTTTGACCATAGTTGTCGTGACCTCTATCGTTTTAGCAGCTTCTTTTGGATTAAGTATGCTTGCAGCCCACCGGATTACCAAACCAATACGCATGGTTACTTCAAGAATGAAAGCGATTGCGAGAGGACAGCTCCCTGCCGACCCGCTTATTATAAACAGCAAGGATGAGCTCGGCACATTAGTAAACACTGTAAATGAAATGAATACACAGCTCCGGCATTTGGTATCAGATATAAATTCAGTTTCATCAACCGTTTTATCACGGGGGAGTATGCTCTCTTCCCATGCAAGTGAGGTTAGGGAGGGCAGCAGCCAAATTGCAAGTACGATGATCGAGCTTGCTGATGGTGCCGGAATTCAAGCTGAATCTTCCAGTTCACTAAGTCATAAAATTACTGCTTTTTCTAACGAAATCTCATCTTCCGCCTCGCTCGGGGAACAAGCCCGGGATACAGCAGAGAAAACACTTGTGCTGACGAAAGAGGGAGCAGCGAACATGAGCGAAACCATTCAAAAGGTCCAGGATATTAACCATAACTTTAAGCTTGCAATGAACCGGGTGGAAGGGCTCGACAGTCAGACTGAAAATATCAGCCAGCTTGTGCAGGTAATACAGCAGATTGCAGACCAAACGAATTTACTGGCTTTGAATGCTGCGATAGAAGCAGCACGAGCCGGTGAGCATGGCAGAGGCTTTGCGGTCGTTGCAGATGAAGTTCGCAAGCTTGCAGAACAAGTATCTTCATCCATTTCAGGCATCACATCAATCATTTTAACGATCCAGACAGAATCAAAAGAAGTAGTGGAAGTGTTAAAGCAGGGGTATGGTCTGGTTGAAGAAGGAACGGATCAAATGGAAAAAACGAATCAATCCTTCTCAAGTATAAATGACCAGGTTAAGCAGGTGTCAGCAGAAATAACAACAGTGGCGAATTCCCTCTATGATGTCGTAAAGAGGACAAATGAAATTAATCAGAATATCGAACAAATTGCAGCGGTTTCTGAAGAGGCTGCTGCAGGGATTGAAGAAACCTCAGCAAGTGCAGAAGACGCTTATTCTACTATGCAGCAGGTATTTGAAACAGCGAAGGATCTTGAACAGGATGCAGAACAGTTAAACGTTCATTTATCTCAATTTAATGTAGAGCAGGAAATACACACCCCTGTAGAAGAAGAGGAAAAATCAATGAGCGAAAACGAGGTTGAAAAAGCTTCATAGAAAAAGAGCTTGGGACAAAAGTGTGTCTCAAGCTCTTTGACCGGTTCGGCTGCGCTTCAGGCGGACGCTTTCCGCAGGGACGGCGCTGAGCCCTCCTCAGGCTCTGCCTTTCGGGGTCTCAGCTTGCCGTCATGTCCTGCAGGAGTCGCCACCTTCCGCTCCGCTCACCTAATACTAGTAATAAATAATATCGTCATTTTTTAAACTTTTTTGAGTTTTGTAACAGCCTCTTTTAAATAAAATCTATTGATTTTTACGCAAATTACCCAGTTCTTCAGCAATTGCCTGCATTTCGCTTGGGCTGAAATTATCGCGTTTCATAACCATTGTATACAGGTCATGCAGTTCTTCGTACATTTCTTCATCAAAATGTGTGGCTTTAATTGCGCCTGCATTTACAATTCTTAAGCGATCTTTAATTTGGTCAATCATATATTCAGCGTTTTCAGTAGATTTTACAGACAAATTCATCTAATCTTCAGTCCCTTCGATCCGTCATCTTCATCTTTCCATGATTTAATCGATCTGTCAATAAGAACTGAAAAGAGTTTAAGCAGTTTTGCGTTTCTCTGCTTTCTCTTCTTTTATTTTCTTTTGAATCTGCTTTGTTTCATAAACGACTACACCTGAGAGTCCAAGAAGACCAATTAAGTTAGGGAATGCCATCAAGCCATTCATCACATCAGAGAATAGCCAAACTACATCTAAGGAAGCAACTGAACCGATCATGACGGCAATAACAAACAAGACGCGGTACCATGTATTCAGTTTTTTTGAACCCACTAAATACTGAAAACATTTTTCCCCGTAGTAAGACCAGCCAATTATCGTAGACGCTGCAAAGAAGACAAGTCCAATCGTTACGATAATGGGGCCAAAGCCGCCTATGAAATGTTCAAAAGATGCGGAGGTTAATGCTCCGCCTTCCAAATCTCCACCTTCATATAACCCAGCCATAACAATTGTAAGACCGGTTATAGAACAAACAATCAGTGTATCAAGGAACACCTGTGTCATAGAAACGAGTCCCTGGCGTCCTGGCATATCGGTTTTGGCTGCCGCCGCTGCAATAGGGGCAGAACCAAGACCCGCTTCATTTGAAAATACTCCACGCGCAACTCCGTACCGGATGATGGCACCAATTACACCGCCCGCAATGGCATCATTTCCAAAAGCCTGCGAAAAAATAGTAGCAAATGCATCAGGAATAAGAGAAAAATTCAAAATCATGACAATAAGTCCTGCTGCTAAATAAAATGCAACCATAATAGGGACGAAAAGTGAAGTAACTTTTCCGATGCTTTTAATTCCGCCAAGTATCACCAAAGCTGTGAATACTGTAAGTACAATTCCCGTAATCCACGTGTTAATTCCAAAAGTATCTGCCACTACATCTGAAACAGAATTTGATTGAACCATATTTCCAATTCCGAATGCTGCAACTGCTCCAAATAGAGCAAAAAGGACACCAAGCCATTTTTGTTTCAGTCCTCTTTCCAAATAATACATCGGACCGCCGGACATCTCACCGTCCTCGTCCTGCACACGATACTTCACCGCGAGAACTGCTTCAGCATATTTTGTAGCCATTCCAAAAACGGCAGAGAGCCACATCCAGAAAATAGCGCCAGGTCCGCCTAATACAACTGCGGTAGCAACACCTACAATGTTTCCTGTACCCACAGTCGCAGCCATTGCAGTCATCAGAGACTGAAAGTGAGAAATATCTCCTTCCGATTTTTTGTCCTGATTTTTTGAAAATGCCAATTTTAATGAATAAGCTGTCAATCTGAACTGTATTCCGCCTAAGCGGAGTGTAAGATAAATTCCTGTGCCGACCAATAGAATCAGCAGAGGAGGTCCCCAGACGAGACCACTCACTTCACCAAGAAACTTCTCGAGTGCTTCCATCAAACTCCCCCTTTAATTTTCCTGTCAAAAAACTAGAATACAGTAACTTCCCCTTAAAGTAAATATTCCGAATATTAATAAAAATATAAAATGCTTTGCTTCAAAGGATTTTTAAGGTTTCAAACTGCCTATTTAAGGTAAAATAAAGAGGAGAATAAAAGTTGGAGGATTTTAAGTGAAGCATGTATTATTCGTTGGAAAACAGAATAATTGCCGTTCGCTGCTTGCAGAAGCAATCCTGAAAGATAAACTCGTGAGGGAGAACCTCAGTGAGCGCATCCATGTGAATTCTGCGGGAACCTTCCAATGGCAGAATAAAGATGCCGCAGATAAGACGATCACAGCGGTACTTGAGGAGCACGGACTCCCCACCGAAGGCCTCCATCCCAAGCAGCTTGAAAGACACAATCTTGATTCTGCAGATTACATTATCTCTCTTGACCGGGAAGTACTGAAGGATCTGGAAAAACTCGCACGAAGCTCTTCACACAGGTCTCATTACTTTTTATTGCTTGAATTATTCCATTCGTATACTTTGGACGTTCCGAATCCATATTATACGAAGGACTTTGATGAGGCTTATCGCCTAATTGATGAAGGTTGTAAGGCATTACTAAATAAAATAAAAGAAACTAGTTAATGGAGGAATTTACATGGCGGGAAACAAATTGTCAACAGGAATTTTATTAGGTGCAGTAATTGGCGGAGCTGTGAGTTTATTCGATAAAGAAACAAGAAGAAGTACAATCGAAGCTTACAGAAAAAGCAGCCGTGCCATTTCTTACTATTCAACACATCCAAAAGAATTATCCCAGCAGACTAAATCAAAAGTTGAAAAAATAAAAGTAACCGTAGAGCAGATCCAGGAGGATTTTGAATTTCTATCTTCTAAGCTGGATGAGGTGAAAGATATGACTCCACAGCTCAAGAATATTTTAGTTGAAACAAAAGAGACATTTGAAACTTCTGGAGAAACATATAAGCACGCACTTAGCAGCGAGGAAACTGAGGATGAGAATCGTTCGGATTTATTTCTTGAGCGAAACAGCCCTGAGGGAAAAAAGACAGTATAAAATCTGAAAGCTGGAGGGATTACATGTCTGAACATAAAAAAAATTCAAATGCAATTCCTCAAAGTACAAATAACAGAAACAGTGAAAGCAGCAGACAATGGAAAGAAGGAATGAAGAATAGACATCTTGAGGATATGACAGAAGCAATACATACAGGAGCCAGGCAGGGAGATTATAATTCTCCCGGTGGTTTTATGAAGGAAGTGCTTGGCAGATTTACCCGAGCTGACACACCCGGACTTGGAGCACAGCTGGCTTACTACTTTTTATTATCGCTGTTTCCTCTTTTAATTTTTGCAATTGCTCTTATTCCTTATCTGCCGATCACTCAGGATCAAATGCTTGAACTCTTCAGAGAATTTGCACCTGGCGAGTCCATGGCAATAATCGAAACAACCATCTCTGAGGTGGCAACCGGAGAGAATACAGGCTTGCTCTCTGTCGGTTTGCTCGGTACCCTTTGGGCTGCTTCCAACGGGATGAACGCACTGATGAAATCGTTTAATCATGCCTATGAAGTAGAGGAAACAAGACCCTTTATTATTGCACGGGGCATGGCAGTTGTATGGACCATCGTTATGGTAGCTGTTGTCGTCATTGCATTGCTTTTGCCGATTTTCGGACAGCAAATCGGAGAAATTGTATTTTCTGCATTTGGACTATCTGAAGCATTTCTCACGTTATGGAACGTGCTGCGCTTTGCAGTAACTCCATTTGTTTTGTTAGTCGTTTTTATCGGTTTGTATGCATTTATTCCAAATGTGAGAATCAGATTTATTTCTGTTCTCCCAGGTGCGATATTTGCGGCAGCTGGCTGGCTCATTACGTCCTTTCTATTTTCCTTTTACGTTAGCAGTTTTGGAAACTATGCTTCAACCTACGGAAGTGTAGGAGGGATCATCGTATTAATGATTTGGCTGTATTTATCCGGCATCATTATGATGATTGGTGCTCAGATCAATGCCACAATGGCTGCAAGAAAAAGACATAGACCTTCAAAACCGAAAACAGTCTGACGATTTTGAAGAAAGAGTCTTGAGCCATTTCCGGGCAACGAGCTGAAAAGGCTCAAGCCCCTGTTCCAGCGGAAAGCGTCCCACTGAAGCGAAGTAATCCGATCAAACAGCCTGAGACATACCTTGTCTCAGGCTATTATTATTTTGTATCTACATCTTAATTCTTACTCTTTTCGTTAATGAACGGATGACCCAGAGTGATATAGCCAATAAAATAAAAGATGCTACAAAAGAGATGACTAGTGAAAAATTCTCAAGGGTCTGCAGGGAAAGGAATCGGTGTAAAGGGGTATTTAATTCCCGTGACCAAAATAGATCCATCATAAAAATCAACCCAACTGCACCGTTAATTGTGAAAAACAGTCCCCATCCTCCATAACGATAGTAGCCTGCCCCAATGAGCCAGCCTGCGAGGTAGTAAATGAATATATTTAACGTGAATACAAAGAAGATAGTAAGCCAGGGAGCATTTGCTCCTAAAAAGGTTTTAACTTCAGCAGGTGCAATGAGCTGCTCAATTCCGCCAATGATCATGGCAATCACCATAAAAATCATAGATAATACAGCCGAAGAAAATGCGGTGCCTATGAAATACTGTTTTCTCGTTACCCCAAGCTTCACGTAAAAGCTCAAAAAGCTTGGGACGGAAAGAATTCCAATGACCAGCATGAAAATTTTATAAGGATTTTCGATGAAAACGAAAAACCCATCTATTCCTAAATCGTTTTTATCTCCAAAAAAATAGCGAATGCCAATAAAAATAATGAGTGTAATGGCAATCATCCAAGCTGCCCAGCCCAGCTGAACCGTGGTCATATCATACGTAACTTTAATTTCATTGCGGTTAAATTTTTTCATTGGAATCACCCTCTTTTGTCAGATGAGTAAATAAATCCTGAAGTGAGACGGGACCGATCTCCAGGCCGGATTGACGCGCCTGCAGCCTCTGTTGATCGGAAAGTGTTTCAAGCACAGTGACAGATTTAGTTCCACCTAGCTTTTGCGTATGAAGTTTCTTCATGTTTTGAGCAAAAAGATCTGTATTTTCTGCCGATCCCGTAATGGAGGCCCCTTTTTCAAGCAATACGTCAATCGGCTCTTTTAAAACTAATTTTCCTTTATGCAAAATGACTACTTCTTCAAATAAATAGTCCATTTCTGACACGAGATGTGTGGACAGGACGATGGTTCTTGGGTGCAGAGCATGATCTTCGAGTACTTTTTGATAAAAAATTTCACGTGTTGGCGCGTCCATACCACTGTAAGCTTCATCAAAAAGTGTGACTGGAGACCTGCTGGCAAGACCAATCGTAACGTTAAGAGCAGACAGCATTCCTTTCGACAGTTCATTGACTGGTTTATTTAATGGAATACGAAATGCTCTTATTAATTCCAAGGCATATTGAGCATCATAAAACGGTTTATAAGCTTCAACTGCTTCTAAATATGCTTTTACTTTTTCGGTTTCTTCCTGATAATCTTTTTCGTAAACAAAGGTTACGTGCTGCATAAGCTCAGGATTTTCGAATAATGCCTCACCCTTTGCAGTAATGCTCCCCTCAGAAGGTTCTAAAAAAGATGCAAGAAGCGAAAGAAGTGTTGTTTTGCCGGCACCGTTGCGACCGATTAACCCGTAGATTTTGCCCTCATCAAACTTTAGAGACAGGTCATCGATTGCCTTAAAGTCCCCAAATTTCATCGTAACACGATCCAAAACGATCTCCATTTTCATCCTCTTTCACGTCCTTTCAGCTGCTTCATTAGTGATGATAGTTCATTATCTGATATCCCCAGCTTTTGAGCTTCCTCCATCATTGGCAGGATAAACTGATCCACAAATCCTTTTTTTCGTTCCTCAATTAGCAATTCTTTTGCACCCTCTTCAACAAACATGCCCACACCTCTTTTTTTGTAAATGACACCGGCCTCTACGAGTAAATTAATGCCCTTTGCAACGGTTAAATGATTCACTTTATAAAACGTCACAAGCTGAGTGGTAGAAGGGATTTGTTCGTTTTCTTTTAATTGATTGTTCACTATCTGGTCTTCAATTCGATCTTTAATTTGAAGGAAAATAGGCTTGCTGTCGTTAAATGATTGACTCAATAGGAGATCACCACCTTGTGTTATATGGTTATATAGTTATGTATATAACCATAAGTCATAAAGTGTGATTCGTCAATAAAACGGGAGAAAAGAAGTTGTAACAGGAGATTTTTTAGTATTCGATGAGGATAGAGGTAGATAGACAGTTATTTTTGGATATAGAGGTACTGATAGCAAAGCAGGAGATTAAGAAAAAAAGAATGAGCTTGGGACAAAAGTGTCTCAAGCTCTTTGACCGGTTCGCTACGCTTCAGATGGACGTTTTCCGCAGGGACGGCGCTGAGCCTTTCCAGGGCCTTGCCCTGGATAGTCTCAGCTTGCCGTCAAATCCTGCAGGAGTCGCCACCTTCCGCTCCGCTCTCCTCTTACTATTGATAAATACGTCTTCATTCTTTACATTCTTTTGAGTTTTGTCCCAGCCTCATTCTTCTTTAATATTCAGCTTTTCACATACTTCAAGGACTGATTGAAACGTTTTTAGATCTGTTTTTCTGGATAAATGAAAATGCCATCAAGCTAAGAAATACACCGAAAAGTAAGAAGCTGATCAGGTAGAAAAATCCGTCTGCAAAAAACTGGATGATTAAACCACCGAGGGATGGACCTGAGATGCTTCCAATGCTGAACGCAATACCGCACATGATGTTGCCGGCAGGAAGAAGAGATTTAGGCAGCAAATCGGTCATATAACTGATTCCGAGAGAGAAGGTGGAACCAACAGCCATACCAGCAGCAAAAAAAGTTACAATCAGCCAGGCAGCAGATGTACCTGCAAGACCGGATCCGATAAAGCAAATGGCACCTGTCAGTAAAACTGCCATTAAAACGCGGTGCCGGCCAAACTTATCACTTATTATTCCAAGGGGCAGCTGAAACACAATTGCGCCAATTGAAAAAGCGGGAAGGATAATCGCTATTGCTCCTGCCTCAAGTCCATTTCTTAGCGCATAAATAGGAAAATTGCCATGAAGCGAGGCTTCCAAAAACCCGTAGCTGAGAGGAGGAAGAAATGCAACCCATGCATATTTCCATACTTGTTTAAATCGGTTCATTGTGCCAAGCATCGTCGCTGTTCCTATTTCTCCCTGATCAGGAAAATCATTTCTCAGCAAGAAAACGAGACCCCATGTTAAAAAGGTGAGGATACCGGAGATAATAAATGGAAGGGACCGATCGATCTCCACCAAAGAACTCATCGCCGGACCAATGGCAAATCCCAAAGAAAAAAACAGGCCATACAATGCAATATTCCGGCCGCGGCGCTCGGTTGTAGAAGTGGAAGTAATCCAGGTCTGCGTTGATAAATGAAGCATTTGATCGCCTACCCCTATAAGCAGCCGAAGCAAAAACCAAAACCAAAAATGAGTCCACAGTGGAAATAACAGAAGAGACATCCCCACAATAAAGCCCCCAAATAAAATCAAGGGTCTGTAGCCATACTTTCTTAAAGGAGCCTCCATTAGAGGAGAAGCAATTAATATTCCGATATAGATCCCGGTTGCGTGGATGCCGCTCATGGCAGAAGACACCCCATCCTGCTCAAAAATAATCGCAATTAACGGCAAAAGCATTCCTTGAGAAAAACCCGAGATGGCTACTATACAAACTAAAATCCAAAAACGCAATTTGGCTGTTACACGCATGACTAAAACTCCCGACTAATAAAATTCCTGTGCTGGTAATAATAGTAAAACTAAAGAAATCAGGACAGAATAGACTATCTTCCTCAGAAAACGGGGGGCATTTAAGCAGCGTACCGGGTTGTGGAGTGGTGTTTCCTTTTTATATAAATGATCCTCCGGACCACGGCAGAGAGCTTAGAATGCGAGCATTTTACATCGGTCTGATATATAATTCTACTATAGACAAATAACATAGTGAAGGAGAACCCATCATGAAATTCACAATGAAAGAAAATGGTTTCACAACCGACCTGCCATACGGAACGCTGGATGTATCAGGAAATGAAGAACACGGTTTCCGGCCATATCAGCTGTTAACTGCGTCGATCGCTGTTTGCAGCGGGGGTGTGCTGAGAAGTGTAATGAATAAAATGAGGCTTTCTTTTGAAGATATAGCGATTGAAACAGAAGTTGTAAGAAACGAGCAAAAGGCAAATCGGGTTGAAAAGATTCACATGCACTTTAATATAACCGGTTCAGACCTTGATGAGAAAAAGATCCATAAAGCATTGGAACTGACACGGAAAAATTGTTCTATGGTTCAATCTGTCCTTGGGAGCATTGAAGTAACGGAGACCTTTCAATTAAATTAAACTGCGCATAAAAACCCGGTCCAAAGTCTTTCAATGAAAGATTGACACCGGGTTTTTATGTTATTGGGTATGTTGTAAGATCGTTCATATAATCGCACTCTACGCGCTCATCACCACATCCTTTCAATAAATTCTTTTCTTATTTTCAGGAAGCTACCCTCCTTTTTCTAAGCTACTGAAAGTATAGCATGAATTTATAATAATGTAAATATTCTAAATAAATAAAATATAATAAATTAACTTGCTTTTCATTACTTAGAATCTGAAGATGCTCATTGCAGGATAGGACGGTTACTCGGAACGCTGCGAGGCGTGAGGTCTCTCACAGCCAAGATATCTGATTGAAGTGCAGATTAGCGGTAAAAAAAGAGCCTGAGACAAATTTTGTCCCCAGGCTCGTTTAATACGTTTTTCAACGGGTCAATAACGCTTTTCGTTTCGTAAAATCAATATTTTTATAGTACATATCCTGCACCAGCAGATTTGGTCCGAGACATTGAACAGCTGGACAGTGACAATTCATTTGAGCTGCTTCTTTAGATGAAAGCCATTTGGTAAAAATCGTTTCCAAATGATCATGCTGAATATTTCCCAGTGGAGGCGTATCTCCGAAGTCAGTGACGATTACTTCTCCTGTGAATATACTGATATTCAATCTTGAACGGCCGTCAGGGTCATTACGAACCGTTACGTTTTCTGTTTCGTATAATCGCTTTAGCAGTTTACGGTCTTCTTCACTTGAACTGCATCCGTAAAATGGCAGTGTACCAAACAGCATCCACGTATTGGGATCCCGTATATCCAGCAGTTTGGTAATGGCCTGTTTTGTTTCAGAGAGCGATAAAGTTTCAAGAGAAGACGCAAAGTCACTTGGGTACATAGGGTGAATTTCGTGCCTTTTACACTTCATATCCTCCACAATTTCTTTATGAATTCTTTCAATATGAGGAAGAGTTTTTTTATTGAGCATGGTTTCAGCAGAAATCATAACGCCTGCTTCACTCAAGGCTCTGGAATTAGCTATCATGCGATCAAATAACCGCTGGCGCTGTTCTCTCGTTGGCTTGCGTTCCATCATTGCAAAACCGGTATCAATAAATTCATCGACAGTGCCCCAGTTGTGAGAAATATGTAAAACATCCAGGTAGGGGATAATAGGATCATACTTTTCAAGATCGACCGTTAGATTAGAATTTATCTGTGTTTTTACCCCCCGCTCATGTGCATATTTTAAAATAGGGGCAACATAATCCTGAACAGATTTTCTGGACATCATCGGCTCTCCGCCAGTAATACTCAGCGTTCGAAGATGCTCGATTTGATCAAGTCCGTTTAAAATTACCTCCAAGGGCAAAGCTTTAGGGTCTTTTGGAGAAAGTGTATACCCTACCGCGCAATGAGCGCACCGCATATTGCAAAGCGTTGTGGTGGTCAGCTCAATATTTGAAAGAGTCAATTTTCCATGCTCTTTTATGTCTTCATAAGCCTCCCATGGATCATACTCCGGGGAAATTGCAGCTGAGTTTAATTCATTCATTTATAAAGTCTCCTTATGCTTTTGCATTAAGCCCCATTATCTAAATAAAGACGAGCTCTGTCAATGGCAGCTCGAAGATGTAAAGGGGCGGTTTCCCATATAAGGGTAGTTTATCAATTGGAGGACTGCCATCTATCATCTATTTAAGCAAATCATCTGTTGAGGTTGCATGAACACAAAGAATCCGTTACCATAAAAGCGAGTTTGAAAGGAGCGATACAATGGGCAACGCCATTCACGATAATGACTCACAAATACTTTATTTAAAACAGCGCTTAAATATGTTTTTGGAAGTATTGGAGTCGGTGGATCCTGAGAGTACAGATCTTGAAGATATCGATCGAATGATTGGTATGGTGGATGATCTGGAATTGAAAGTTCAGCAATTTAAAAAGCCGGAATAAAGAACATCCCGTTCTTAGCGCCTGAATTTGTCAGGCCAACGAACACCCGTATAGGTATGCGGGTGTTTTTTTTGCGGTCAAAAACACTGATTAAAGCGAAAAATTTGAAATCGTTTTCAAACCACTACCTTTTCACTTAAGCAGAAAGTATAATGGTTAAGTTGAATACATAAAAGATGCACTCAGTTCGAGGGGAAAGGGGTTTGACCAAAATGAACAGTTCGAATCTTGAAAACAGTTTATATGACTTAATCGTTGAAACATCCACGAACCTGCCCAAGGATGTCAGAAGAGCCATCCGCAAGGGAAAAGATCAGGAAAATGCAGGGACTAGATCGGCAATGAGCTTAGCAACCATTACACAAAATATTCAAATGGCGGATGAAAATGTTTCTCCTATCTGTCAGGATACTGGACTTCCTACTTTTAAAATTAAAACACCGATTGGGGTTAATCAAATAAAAATAAAGGAATCAATTCACAAGGCAATGGTGCGTGCAACAAAAGACGGCAAAATGCGACCAAACTCTGTTGATTCGCTGACAGGAGAAAACAGCGGTGATAATTTGGGAATCGGTTTGCCGGTAATCAAATTTGAACAATGGGAAAAAGAAGAAATTGATATACGTCTGATCTTAAAAGGAGGCGGCTGTGAAAATAAAAATATTCAATACAGTCTCCCGTGTGAACTTGATGGACTTGGACGTGCAGGGCGCGATCTGGATGGAATCAGAAAATGTATTATGCATTCTATTTACCAGGCACAGGGGCAGGGATGCAGTGCAGGTTTTATCGGGGTAGGAATCGGAGGAGACCGCTCATCCGGATATGATTTGGCAAAAGAGCAGCTTTTCCGTTCTGCAGAGGATCTAAATCCAAATAAAGATTTAAAAAAATTGGAAGAATATATCATGAAAAATGCAAATGACCTAGGAATCGGCACGATGGGTTTTGGGGGAGAAACGACACTGCTCGGGTGCAAAATAGGTGTGATGAATAGAATTCCTGCGAGTTTTTTTGTTTCGGTCGCGTATAATTGCTGGGCTTTCAGAAGACTTGGCATTACTGTAGACGCAGAAACAGGAAGCATACTTGATGGGCTTTACCAGGAAGGGGATAAAATTGAATTTAAAGAGGAGAACAGCGAGAGAACACAATCCATTGAATCCTCGAAACTTATTACCTTAGAAGCGCCTATAACGGAGCAAAAAATCCGCTCGTTAAAAGTTGGTGACGTGGTGACGATTGATGGCATGATGTACACAGGGAGAGACGCTATTCACAAATATTTAAGCGACCACGACTCTCCAGTAGATTTAAATGGACAAATCATTTACCACTGCGGGCCTGTTATGATGAAGGATGAAAACGGGAGCTGGCACGTAAAAGCAGCCGGACCCACAACCTCTATTAGAGAGGAGCCTTACCAGGGGGATATTATGAAAAAGTTTGGGATCCGTGCAGTCATTGGAAAAGGTGGAATGGGCCCAATAACGTTAGACGCCCTAAAAGAGCATGGAGGAGTCTATTTGAATGCCATTGGTGGAGCTGCCCAATACTACGCAGATTGCATTCAGCGTGTAGAAGGAGTAGACCTAACCCAATTCGGCATCCCGGAAGCCATGTGGCACCTGAAAGTAAAAGGCTTCACAGCAGTCGTTACCATGGACTCACACGGCAGCAGCCTGCACCGGGACATTGACCAATCCTCCTTGCAAAAACTCGCAAAGCACAAAGAAACAGTATTTAACTAAGTGCTGAAACGGGCGTTCAGATCTGACAGACGTAAGACGATTCGCCGAGCAGGTGCTCTTTGCCTGCATGGCGGAGCGCCTTACGATCCGAGGAGCTGCCCGTTAAAGCCGGATAGCCACTAAGTGCTGAAACGGGCGTTAAGGGGCGACAAGCATAAGACAACACGAACGAACCGAATAGGCGGTCTTTGCCTATATGGCGTGGTGACTTATGACCTCGAGCAGCTAGTGGCAGAACCAATACGTTACATGCATTTACTTTAGGTTGCTCAATAAATCCTTTTTTATTAATACCAGCCTTAAAACACCTTACCTGTGGGTGTTTTTTCTATGTATGCTCCTTCTTTAAATGAACACCATACTAAAGAAAGGAGGAGTGCATGGTGAAAAGAAACGCTTTACTTTATATCATTATTTTCCTGCTATGTATAGCTGCGCCTTTATCTGCTTCTGCTGAGAGCCTGAACTGGGGATTTAAAAGAGGTCAAAATGGAGAACAGGCGGAAGCCGGTGCTCAATACAACGAGCTTTTGAAGAAGTATGATTCAGTCTATAGGGGAACCACTAAAGAAAAGGTCCTTTATTTCACCTTTGACAACGGATTTGAAAATGGATACACAGAAAAAATTCTGGATGTGCTGAAGGAAGAAAAAGTGCCAGCGACCTTTTTTTTAACAGGCCATTATTTAACAAGTGCTGAGCCTCTTGTAAAAAGGATGGTAAAGGATGGGCACAAAATTGGCAACCATTCATGGGGGCATCCGAACTTCTCAACTTTGACAGCGGATCAAATGAAAGAAGAATGGCGAAAGGTGAAAGAAAAAACAACTGAGCTCACCGGACAAAAAGAAATGCTTTATCTTCGTCCTCCTGAAGGAGTTTTTAACGAAGAAACACTTAAAGTTGCTAAAGAGGAAGGGTATACGCATGTGTTTTGGTCCGTAGCGTTTGTCGATTGGTATGCGGATAAGCCAAGAGGGGCTGACTATGCATATAGCGAAATTATGAAACAAATTCACCCGGGAGCGGTTATTCTTCTTCATACAGTATCCCCGGATAATGCAGGAGCATTACAACGTGTCATTCAGGACTTGAAAAAGCAGGGTTACACGTTCAAAGATTTGGATCATTTAATGAAAAATCAACCGTAAAAAAGGGCAAGTGAACCTGATTGCAGGCTCACTTGCTTTTATTATGGAGAGACGGAACCGGATTTCTTTTGGTCTTCTCCCAGCATGATATAATAAAGAAAAAATGGGATGTGAGAAGAATGTGGCAAGAGCGAATTGAAGTGGAAGGACCCTATGCTTTTGATCGCGTCCTTCAGCGTATGTCAATCGATCCCCTTACTGCCGTGGATCAGGAAAATCAATTTGTAAAACTGCCATATGAAGGAACAATTAAACAGGCAGTCACGATTAAAGCAGCAGGCACAACAGCTCATCCTGCCTTTGAAGTAACAGGCAAAGAGGAAGAAGATAAAAAAGAAATAATTGAATATGTAAAAGAAATATTCCACTGGAACACGACACTTTCGCATATCGATCTCCATTTTTCAAAAACGAGTCTTCATAGTCTTTTTCAGGAGCATCAGGGCACGCCTCTTGTGAGAGAGCCTTCCGTGTACAGCTGTTTGCTGAAAAGTATTATTCATCAGCAGTTGAACATGGCATTTGCAGGAACTTTAACCTATCGTTTTGTTACCACCTATGGCGAAGAGGTGGACGGTGTCTGGTTTTATCCGGCACCTGAGAAAGTGGCGGTTTTAACGGTTTCAGAACTCAGGGAACTGCAGTTCAGCCAGCGAAAAGCAGAGTATGTGATTGGTGTGGGGAAGAAAATCAGCAGCGGTGAACTGGATTTAGGGTCATTTGTTTTAAAAGGTGATGAAGAAATTATTAAAGAACTTACCCAATTGCGCGGCGTGGGACCTTGGACTGCGCAAAGTGTGCTATTATTTGGTCTTGGACGAATGGACGTTTTTCCGTTTGCCGATATCGGTATTCAAAACGCATTAAAAAAGCAATATAAAATGGAAAGAAAGCCCACCACAGAAGAGATGGAAGAGTGGACAAAGGCCTGGCAGCCATATTTAAGCTATGCCTCTCTTTATTTATGGAGGAGCATTGAGACAGGGAAGTGAATTCATTGAGTGAAAAATCAGTACAAAAAATAGATGCAGGACAGGAGTTCCCTTTAACAATTAAGCGATTAGGCATTAATGGAGAAGGAATCGGCTATTTTAAAAAACAGGTGGTCTTTGTACCAGGAGCTCTTCCCAGTGAAGAAGTGGTTGTGCAAGTAACAAAAATTAACCCAAAATACGCACAAGCAAAGATTCATTCCATCCGGAAAGAATCACCGCACCGGGTTGTTCCGCCATGTCCTGTGTATGAAGCATGCGGAGGCTGCCAGCTTCAGCACTTGGATTATGACCACCAGCTTTCACATAAACGAGATATTTTGATACAGGCGCTTGAACGGTATACAAAGTTCCCTGTGCAAAATATGGAAATACGAAACACGATTGGTATGGAAGAGCCATGGTATTACAGAAATAAGAGTCAGTTTCAAGTGGGCAAAAAGGGAGAAAAGGTAGTCGCAGGACTATATGGAACGGATTCCCACCAACTCGTCGATATAAAAGAGTGCATCGTTCAAAGAAAAGAAACCAACAAAGCTACACAAGTCGTTCGCAAGCAGCTTGAAAAGCTTAAAATACCTGTTTACAATGAGCGGACAAAAAAAGGCGTGGTCAGAACCATCGTGACGCGTGTAGGCGTTGAAACCGGAGAAGTTCAAATTGTACTTGTCACAGCAGTGGATGACTTGCCGCAAAAGGAAAAATTAATTCGTGCACTTGAAAACAAAATGCCGGAAGTAAAATCGATCATGCAAAATATTAACCCTGCCCAAACGTCTATTATCTTCGGCAATAAAACCGTTTTGCTATCAGGAAAAGAAACAATTGAAGACAAGATGGAGCAGTACACGGTTCATTTGTCAGCGAGAGCGTTTTTTCAATTAAATCCGATCCAAACCAAGAAGCTGTACGATCAAATTAAAGAAGCGGCGGATTTAACGGGTAAAGAAAAGATTGTAGATGCTTACTGCGGATCCGGAACGATCGGTTTATGGCTGTCAAAAGGAGCAAGTGAAATCAGGGGGATGGATGTGATAAAGGAATCCATTCACGATGCTAGAATCAATGCTGCTCAGCACAATGTAAAAAATGCTCAATATGAAGTAGGGTCGGCTGAAAAATGGATGATTCAATGGAAGGAAGACGGCTTCAGACCGGATGTGGTTGTCGTAGATCCGCCACGTGCAGGCTGTGATGCAGCTCTGCTTGAGACCATTCTGAAAGTGCGTCCAAAGCGGTTCATTTATGCTTCCTGCAACCCATCGACGCTTGCAAAAGATTTGATGCAGCTGTCATCAGCGTATAAAATTGAGTATATTCAGCCGCTTGACATGTTTCCGCAAACGGCTCATGTGGAAAGTGTAACGAAGCTGGTTTTAAAGAATTAAGGATTTTTGAATTTTTAATTAGCCACGATTCACTAAAGGAGGATCACCGTGTCCATTCAAACAGAACAAGACGTGCTGGAGATCATTGAGAAGCAGAAAACATTCTTTCATAGCGGAATTACCAAAAAGATTGATTTTAGAATTAAGCAGCTTCAAAAATTGCAGACACTGATTAAAGAGCATGAAGATGAAATTTTAAGCGCTCTAAAAAAAGATTTAGGAAAAAATCCTTTCGAGGCGTATGTTTCCGAAATAGGCATTACGCTTAAAAGTATTCAGACGATGATTAATAATGTGAAGCAGTGGGCAAAAACAGAAAAAGTGAAAACGCCTCTTTTTCAAATGCCTTCAAAAAGCTTTATTATGAAGGAGCCATATGGCAGCGTTTTGATTATCGGACCATTTAATTACCCTTTTCAGCTCGTAATAGAGCCTTTAATTGGAGCACTTGCAGCAGGAAACTGTGCGGTGATTAAGCCTTCTGAAAGCACACCTGAAGTAACAGCCGTGATTCAGCGGATGATTTCAGCTAATTTTGATCCTGCCTATTTAAAAGTTGTTGAAGGAGAAAAAGAAGAAACTTCTTTACTCATTCATGCTCCTTTTGATTATTTGTTTTTTACAGGTAGCGTACCGGTCGGCAAAATTGTGATGGAAGCTGCTTCTAAAAATCTTGTGCCGCATACGCTTGAGCTTGGAGGGAAAAGCCCGACGATTGTGGATGAGACAGCAGACTTGAAAAAGGCTGCTCAGCGAATTCTCTGGGGCAAACTGATCAATGCAGGTCAAACATGTATTGCTCCTGATTATCTGGTGGTCCATCAGTCAATTAAAGATCAGTTAATTGAAGAATTAAAATCTACGATCCATGATTTCTACGGGGACTCTATAGAGGATAATGATCAATATGGAAAAATCGTTAATGAAAAGCATTTTGACCGCCTCGTCTCTATATTAGAAAAAGACCGTGAGCATATTGTAGCTGGAGGGGAAACTAACCGGGAAGAAAGATTTATTGCCCCGGCTATTTTAGACAGCATCACCTGGTCCGATGCAGCGATGCAGGACGAAATTTTCGGACCGATTCTCCCTGTCCTGACCTACAATCAGCTGGATGAAGCGATTGACATGATTCAGTCACGCCCAAAACCGCTGGCACTTTACGTGTTTACAGAGGACAAGCAGACAGAGAAAAAAGTGCTTGAAAGTCTTTCATTTGGGGGAGGCTGCGTAAACGATACGCTAAGCCATGTGGCCAATGACCAGCTTCCGTTTGGAGGCGTCGGCCACTCTGGAGTCAACGCCTACCATGGCAAGCACAGCTTTGACTTATTTTCTCACAGAAAAAGTATGATGAAGAAAAGTACGAAAGTAGAATTAAAGCTGGCTTTCCCTCCTTATAACACAAGCCTGGAAACAATCAAAAAGGTGTTAAAATAGTTTAGTCAGCTTGATCTTAACGATTTGGAAAAAGTCCGTTTAAATTCACTGACTTTTATTGAGACTGTAATCTTACTCAAAAAAGTTTAAAAAATGAGGATATATTATTTGTAGTAGGTGAGCGGAGCGGAAGGTGGCGACTCCAGCAGTATATGACGGCAAGCTGAGCCTTTACAGGGCATGGCCCTGAAAAGGCTCAGCGCCGTCCCTGCGGAAAGCGTCCGCCTGAAGCGAAGTGAACCGGTCGCAGAGTTTGAGACACTTATGTCCCAAGCTCATTTATTTTGATCAAAAAGGGGTTGAACAGATGGATAAAGACTGGGTTGCTTCAAAACTTCACATCCCGGATAAAGCGGTGAAGAGGGCGATAGGTGGACTTCAAAACGAAGTGTTTCATATTGAAACGAAAGAAGGTCCGCTAATTCTGCGGCTTAATGAGAGCAGCCGAAGAACAAAAGATCAACTGCAGCTTGAAATTGATTTTATTGAACACCTGTACCAAAAGAAAATCAAAGCTTCTCGGCCAAGACAATGGAATGGGTCATTTATCCATGACTGGGAGATGGAGAATAAAAGAGTTCAAGCTGTCTTTTTTGAAAAAGCAAAGGGGACTTCCATTCGAATTCTGGATGATCAGTTCTGGGGGAGCGGGTTGTTTCGTGAATGGGGGAAATACATCGGACAAATGCATAATGCTGCTCAGACTTTTCATCATACAGACATTGAAAAAAAAGCTGTACGCAGCAAAGATAACCCGGATCCTGAAGGCATTAAAGCTCAATTGGAACCGGAGATGCACAGCTGGTACACTGATCAGCTGAATGCTCTGATACAGCACACAGTAAAAGAAGACACACACCATCTTATCCATCATGATTTTCACCAGGGTAATTTTATGATGAATGGCTATGAGATCATGTCATTTGATTTTGATGACTGCATGACTGATTGGATTATGCAGGATCTTGCTGTGTCACTATATCATGGTATTTGGCAGGGGAATTCGTTCAGGCCTGGGGAAAAAGATTTAGAAGCGCAAATCGTCAACGGGTTGCTGGAAGGCTATTCATCGGTCCACCGTCTGGATGATGAGATGATCAATCAACTCTTTTTATTTTTAAACATGCGTGACGCGGTGCTCTATCCTATTTTTAAGGAAAAATGGACAGGTGCGCCTTGGCAGGATGCGTATATGAAGCAATTGAAAAAGAGGCTGGTAGAAGGAATTCCATACTTGAAGCGGGAGACGGTATTAAAGTCATGAACGTTTAAGAAAGAACTCCGCTTGAAGTTATAGAAGGCAAAAAAAAATCAAGAGGCTGAGACATGGTCCCGGCCTCTCTGATCTTAAGAATAAATTTCTCTTAATGCCTCATTTAAAGCAGGATACAAAAATGTGAATCCCTTGTTTTTTAGTACATTGGGCAACACCTTTTGTCCTTCCAGTACAAGTGCGCTTTTGTCTCCTAGTGCCAGCTTAAGTGCAAAGCCCGGAGCAGGGATCCAGTGCGGCCGGTTCAGAACTTTAGCCAGGGTTTCCCCGAATTCCTTCATTCTCATCGGGTTAGGAGCGGTAACATTAAATGGTCCTTCAATTGATTTTTCGATAGCAAAAAGCACGGCTCTTGCTGCATCCTCATGATGGATCCAGGATAACCACTGTCTGCCGCTTCCTACCGTACCGCCTGCCATTAATTTATACGGAAGGGCCATATTCGGAAGAGCACCGTCTTCTTTTCCGAGAATGATGCCAAAACGTGCACAGGCAACTCGCACTCCGTGATCTTCAGCGAGCATGGCTTTCTTTTCCCAATCTACAACTGTCTGGGATAAAAAGCCCTCACCCTGTTCAATCGACTGTTCAGTGTAAATTTTTGTTTCAGAAGTAGGATAATAGCCGACTGCACTTGCATTCACTAACACGGAAGGTGGAGACTCAAGCTGTTGAATTATGCGAAGAATCTCATCTGTTGCATTCATCCGGCTGTCGTATATCTTTCTTTTCTGTTCATCACTCCAGCGTCCATTATTAATGGATTCTCCAGCCAGATTTATTACTGCATCAATAGAAGGCAGCTTTTCTTCAGGTGCAGCATTTTCTGTCAGCCATTCAACGTAGTGAACCTGATTTGCTGCTTTGGGCTGATCAGGATTTCTTGTTAAAATAAATACCTCGTGTTTTTCAGAAGTCAGCAATTTTGTGATTGCCTGACCTAAAAATCCTGTTCCTCCGCTTAAAAGGATTTTCATCCCGCATCCCTCCTACTTGTTATAGTTACTATTTCCTTTTTTAAAACGATAAAACCTTTTTGAAATGTGGTACAGTGAAGAAAGAGGTGATCAAGGTGCCAATTATTACGAAAATTACCCAGCAGAAAAAAAACAAAGAAAGATACAATATATTCTTGGACGGAAAATACGCTTTTAGTGTGGACGAAGAAGTGCTCGCCCGCTATCAGCTTGGCAAAAACAAAGAAATTAACGATTTGGATATTGGTGAAATAGAATACGAAGATGAAATTCGAAAAGGCTTCAACAAAGCGCTTATTTATTTAAGCTACCGCATGCGTTCTGAGCATGAAATTATCCTTCACTTAAGAGAACATGAGATGGGGGAAGCATCAATTGAAGAAACGATGCACAAGCTTAGAAAATATGGTTATGTGAATGATTCAGAATTTGCGAAAGCTTTTTTAAATACGCAGCTTCGCACATCCGATAAAGGACCGAGGCATATTGGACAAGCCTTGAAGGACAAAGGAATTGAAGCAGGTATCATCGAAGAAACACTTGCCGCGATTTCACAGGAAGAGTGGCTTGAAAGAGCGGAACAGGTAATAGAAAAGGTCATCAAAAAAAATCCAAAACAATCAAAGCTGCAAATAAAGAAGAAAGGCCAGGATACGCTTTCAAGAAAAGGGTATGAAGGCACAGTAACAGGAAGAGTTCTATCTGAAATCTCAATTGAAAGAAACGAGGAAGAAAAATGGGCAGCAGTTTATTCTCAGGCAAAAAAGGCCCATACAAAATACATTCGGAAATATGAAGGATATGAATATGAACAAAGGATGAAGCAGGCTCTATTTCGCAAAGGGTTTTCGGGAGAAGAAATCGAAAAAGCAATTGAACATCTGCAGGAAGAAGGGCAGTCCTATTAAGAGGAACCGCCCTTTGCCTGCTGCTTTTTCGATTCAATGACAATTTCGTCTTTTTCGTGGATTTGTTCCATGATAAGATGAGCGACTTCACTTGGCTTCCAAAAGCGTGACGGATCTTTTACATGGTCCCCGTGATCCCAAAAAGGTGTGTTCATTCCTCCCATATACGCCCGGACCACTCGGATGCCAAATGGTTCAGTTTCTTTATCGAGGCTTTCAGCAAAGCCCCTGAGTGCGAATTTGCTTGCAGCATATCCCGATTCATTTGATTTACCCCGGAGTGCAGCAGTTGATAAAATAAATAAAAAGGTTCCGTTATTCTGTTTTTTCATGGAAGGCAAAAGATTTTTTGTAAGAGCTATTGGCGCGAACACATTCGTTTTAAACATGAGTTCTAGATCTGAAGAACTTGTATCTGCCACACTGCCAAAACGTCCGATACCGGCATTGTGAACAACTAAATCAACTGGGAGCAGTGATTCCCGCCCGAGCTTGACCATGAGCTGTTCGATCTCATCTGGTTCCGTAATATCACAGGGTACAGCTAGAGCCCTGCCGTACGTGTTAATGTCTGCTGCAAGCTCGTTCAGCAGATTTTCTCGTCGTCCGATCAGGATCACGGTGTGGGTATGGCTAAATCTCAGCGCCAGCTCTTTTCCAAGTCCGGTGCCTGCTCCTGTAAGTAATGCGATTGGTTTTCTCATACGTGGTCCTCCGTTCGTTGTGCAATTTAAATTCGTTTGCTTATTATAAAATAAAGAATCAAATAAGACTAGAGGAGGTTGTATTTATGTCAACCGAAAAAAGATACAGCTTAATGACCAAGCATGAGCTTGAGCAGGAAATAGCAAACGTTAAGGAAAAAGCAAGAAAAGCAGAACAGCTAGGATATGTAAACGAGTTTGCAGTATTGGAACGCAAAGCGATTATGGCATCCTGCTATCTGCTTAATCCAAAAGATTACAGACCAGGCACAGTGTACGCGATCAGTAATGATCCAGGAAGCTACTTTAAAATAGATTATCTGAATGGGGTATTTGCGTGGGGCTATCGTTTAAAAGGGGAAAAAAAGCTTGAAGCCCTCCCGATTGCTATGCTTGATAACCGTTCAGAAGGAGGAGAACAGCAATGAAAGAAGAAAAAGAATCCCTGACAGCCCTGTTGCTTGAGAAAAATTCAGAGCTTTCAACAGCGAAGGCGCAAACATTAGTCGATCTTTTATGGGAGGATTTTGAAGCGACCTATGCCAAAGCCGGCCATGATTATCAAGGCAAGGAAGTGACCGCCAGAGTGGTAAGGCAATGGATTGTGAATTATGGGGAGCGTCTGCATCAGGTAGCTGCCATGAATCCTAAATATGCTGAGCTGTTAAGCAGCCAGGAGGACACAAAACATTAATTGGATTGAGAAATTAATTTAAAAAAGAGGGTGGGACAAAAATGTCTCACCCTCTTTGACCGGTTCTATGCGCTTCAGGAGGACGCTTTCCGCAGGGACGACGCTGAGCCTTTTCGGGGCCTTGCTCTGTAAAGTCTCAGCTTGCCGTCATCTCCTGCAGGAGTCGCCACCTTCCGCTGCGCTCACCTAATACTTTTAATAAATATGTCCTCATTTTTAAACTTTTTTTAGTTTTGTCCCAGCCGCTTTTTACTTTGTAATCGTATTTTTAAGTTTGTTGGGAATGGATTTATGACTAATCTATAGTTAGTACATCAAGTTTTTTCTTCAGCTTTTCTTCACTGAAGATCCAGCCTGTATAAGAACTTTGGATCGTCAGATTTTGGTCCATTTGTACAACGGCTACAAATGGATAATGGTCATTGCTTCGGTAACGCAGATCAATGAAGCGAACTTCATACTGATCATCGCTTTCTGTCAGTTCCCATCTGTAAATAGGGGAAAAGGAAAGAAAGGCGGATACATTTGGATCCGTTTTAGCCGTTTGAAAGATCTCATTATCAGGAATGGAGATACGTTTAAACTTATCATAGATTGTAATGGACCTTCCGTATGCTCTTCCTACATAAAAGTGCTCTTTCGTCTCAGCAGCAATTCTCCATTGGTAAAAGCGTATAGTTGGTGCGATAATAACACTATCCGCCTGAGGGATCGTATTCTTAATCGAGTGCCTGACAGCTGATTGAAGCATAAACCGGATGATATAATATCCGACAATCACGGAGTACATAATCAGGAAAGTGGGAACAGGATCTGCTCCAAAAGCCCATATTATTAATCCGATAACATGTATCCCAAAAATAATCGGATCAAATGTATTGATGACACCGAGTGCAACCCATTTTCTTGAAAATGGACGAAGAGCCTGTGTACCGTATGAATTGAAAATATCAACAAATACGTGTAAAAATACCGCTAGAAACGTCCAAAGCCACAGATGAAGTAAATTTGCTTCCGGAAAAAACGGGTATATCACTGCCGTAATCCCGAGCGGCCAAAGCATAACAGCGGGAACAGAGTGGGTGATTCCGCGGTGGTGCCGAATATAAACAGCATTATTGCGGAGTTTTAATACAGTATCAGCATCTGGCGCCTGTGATCCAATGACAGCTGCAATTAAAACACTTTGAGCTGTAACCGGATCGTTCGCCACAACCGGATCGATTGCTGCTAAGCCGCCGATTGCAAACCCCATAACTATGTGAGTGCCTGTATCCAAAGTGATCCCTCCTTTACTAAACTGCTATTACAAATGGAGATCATTTGTTTTGTACTAGTAAGTATGAGCAGTTGTTTTATTAATTTCAACCGATAATCTGTTTTTCTTGTACTTAAATAATGCCCTATTCTTACTTATTCCCAATCTAAAGCTTGTAGTAACATCACGGAGGTATAAAGATGAAGGAAGATCTTCAGCTTAAGCTGTCTGCTATAAATCCAGAGGCGTTTCAAAAAGACCTGATCAGCTGGTTTGAACAGGAAATGCGTGAACTGCCCTGGCGAAAAAATAAAGACCCTTATCAAATATGGGTATCTGAAATTATGCTTCAGCAAACGAGAGTAGACACAGTCATTCCATTTTATCATCGCTTTATGGAACAATTCCCTACTATTGAAGCTTTAGCCAATGCACCTGAAGAAAATGTCTTAAAGGCTTGGGAAGGACTGGGCTACTATTCACGTGCCAGAAATCTTCAATCGGCAGTGAGGGAAGTGCATGAACAGTATAAAGGAATTGTTCCAAATAACCCAAAAGAAATTTCTTCTTTAAAAGGAGTCGGCCCTTATACGGCTGGTGCAATTTTAAGCATCGCCTATGGTGTCCCTGAACCTGCAGTAGACGGAAATGTTATGCGGGTGCTTTCCCGCGTTCTGTCCATCTGGGAGGATATTGCAAAGCCTTCATCGAGAAAGAGTTTTGAAGAAGCTGTCCGGCATTTGATTTCTCATGAAAATCCTTCTTATTTTAACCAGGCCTTGATGGAATTAGGCGCGCTGATTTGTACACCATCATCCCCTTCCTGTTTATTATGCCCGGTTCAAGAACATTGCAGTGCATTTGCGGAAGGAGTTCAGCGGGAGCTTCCTGTAAAAACAAGAAAAAAATCCACTAAGGTCATTGATCTTCTAACAGTCATCGTTCAAAATCAACAGGGTGAGTATTTAATGAACAAGCGGCCGTCTCAGGGGCTGTTAGCAAACCTGTGGGAATTCCCAAGCTTTGAAAAACAGCAGGATCAACGCACGGTCTCTCAAATTAATGATTTCCTGGTATCTGATTTCAACGTAGAAGCAGTCGTTGAGTCAGAGCCGTGGATGCTGCAGGATCATGTTTTTTCACATTTAACCTGGAAAATGGCTGTGTTTAAAGGAGAATTATCAAACTCCTCCAATCAAAATAAACCCCACGCAACGTGGTTATCGAAAGAAGAAGTGGAGAAAATGGCACTGCCTGTGTCTCATCGGAAAATATGGAAACAGTTTGTATCACTCTATTTATGACAGGAGAGAATCATCATGACAAACAAAGTAGCGTTAGTAACCGGCAGCAGCAGAGGAGTAGGAAAAGCAATTGCATTGGCTCTTGCCGAAAAGGGATATGATATCGTTGTAAACTACGCAAGAAGCAAACAGGCGGCGCTTGATACCGCGGCTGAAATTGAACAGCTGGGAAGAAAAGCTATAGTGGTACGGGCAAATGTAGGCGATGTGGATAAAATAAAAAAAATGTTTGAGGAAATTAAAGAGCAGTTTGGGCGTCTTGACGTCTTTATTAATAATGCAGCCTCAGGCGTTTTGCGTCCTGCCATGGAGCTTGAGGAATCTCACTGGAACTGGACCATGAACATCAACAGTAAAGCACTGCTTTTTTGTGCACAGGAAGCTACGAAAATGATGCCGGAAAGCGGCGGCAAAATCGTTAGTATTTCCTCTCTTGGCTCTATACGTTACTTAGACAACTATACAACTGTGGGGGTTTCAAAAGCAGCCCTCGAAGCGCTGACCAGATATCTTGCTGTAGAATTAGCACCTAAAAACATCGTAGTAAACGCAGTTTCCGGCGGTGCCGTCGATACAGACGCTTTAAAGCATTTTCCAAATCGCGAAGAGCTTCTGGAAGATGCCAGAAGTAAAACGCCCGCTGGCCGTATGGTTGAAATCGATGACCTGGTAAAAACCGTTTTATTCCTGGTTTCAGAAGATTCTTCAATGATCCGCGGACAGACCATTATTGTAGACGGCGGACGTTCTTTGCTCGTTTAATTTTATGAATAGACTTCCTTCACTCTGGTTACATTAACTATCGTGGAGGTGAGATCACAATGAAAAAACAAACAAACAAAACAACTTCTGGCACAAATGTTGAACAAGTAAAACAACAAAATGCTGCTGCAAACAAACAGTATGGAACTGAGTTTGCTTCAGAAACAAACGCAGCTGAAGTTAAGCGTCAAAATCAACAAGCAGAAGCTAACAAAAAGAACGCTTCACAACAAAACAACCAGCAAAACCGATAATTAAATAAGTAAAAGCCGTTCCTCTGGATAGCAGGAGCGGCTTTTAATTTAGTTCAAGTTTGTTTCGATAAAACTACATAGATTGCGACAAATAAAGCTAAAGGACAATTAAAGCCAGTGTGGAATTCTATAAGTGTCAGGAGGGATTCCATAATGAATGGATTTAAAAGGCAGGTATACGATCAAATGGAAATTGCAGAGGAACTATTATGGCTGCATGCTGAGGTGGAAAAAAAGAAGAAGATGCGTGAACTGATGAAAACGCTCGCTATTAAGGAGTCTGCGCTGCAAGTGTCCAGTCAATTGAATGATCTGCAGCAGAGATTAAAGCAGGTCCAGTTAGAATTTGATGAAAGAATGAATGAAGTGATTGCCTCTTTTCGTGCTGACAACCCTGACTATTAGCCATTTTGCATGCTGAATACACGTAGAACAACGAGCCGCCATGTGTCTTGGTGGCTCTTTTTCGTGGAAAAGGGTATAATGGAAAAATACACATATGAACGGAAAATCTTATAGATCAGGTAAATCTAATCAAGCAGCATAAAGGCAGGCGAGGGGCGATGACGCTACCAGTAGAAGGGCAGAGTATACAAATACATAGTTACAAACACGATGGACTGATACATCGGGTCTGGCAGGAAACAACTGTTCTTAAAGGCACCCGGAATATTGTGATTGGCGGAAATGACCGCACGATCGTGACCGAATCAGACGGAAGGACATGGCTGACACGAGAGCCTGCTATCTGTTATTTTCACGCTGAGCATTGGTTTAATATCATTTGTATGCTTAGAGAAGATGGAGTTTATTACTACTGTAATTTGAGCTCTCCATTTGTGTATGATGAAGAAGCACTGAAGTACATCGATTATGATCTGGATATCAAGGTTTACCCGGATATGTCTTATACACTTTTGGATGAAGATGAATACGAGGAGCACCGCAATCTCATGGGGTATCCTAATGTCATCGACCATATACTTCAGCGGAATGTAGATAAGTTAATCAGATGGATCAAACAAAGAAGAGGACCGTTTGCTCCTGATTTTATTGATGTATGGTACAGCCGGTATTTATTTCAAAAAAGATACCGTCAAAAAGAATAGTTATATTCTTTTCCTGTTGGTCCTTTCAACAGGTTTTTTTCTTGGAGCTGCTCCTGCATGAGGGATTTTTCGTTTTACTGTTTTATGGGCCTGATTGGCAATGCAGAGTTTTCAGCAGCATAGGCTCGAGTCATAAGTCACGCTGACCCAGCAGGCGAAGAACATACCTGCATGGTCAACGCACCTTATGCTTGTCGGAGCTGGGCGAGCGCCTTCAGCTTTTAGGGGTATCCAGCTTCAGCGGGCAGCTCTTCGGATCGTAAGCCGCTCCGCCATGCAGGCAAAAAGCGTCTGCTTGGCAGATCGTCTTACGTCTGTCGGAGCTAAACGCCCGCTTCAGCTTTTAGGGGTATCCAGCTTCAGCGGGCAGGGGCTCGAGGTCATAAGCCACCGTGCTCAATAGGCAAAAAGCGCCTATATGTGCAGGTTGTCTTATGCTTGTCGCCCCTAAACGCCCGCTTCAGCTTTTAAATTAGAAAGTAGGTTGATTTTTTTGGATAGTATAAAGCGGTATATGGAGTTTGTGAAGCCTTATAAGTGGCAGATTATTTGGACGCTTTTGATTGGAATTGTGAAGTTTGCGATTCCGCTTTTGATTCCGGTTTTAATTCAATACGTCATTGATGATATTATCGGGGGCGATAGTTCGTCTGCTGCAAAAATATCAGAGTTGTTTTGGATTATTGGGATAGCAGTGGTGCTTTTTGTAGTTGTTCGGCCGCCTGTAGAATATTATCGTCAATATTTTGCTCAATGGACGAGTAATAAAATTCTCTTTGATATCAGGGATGGTCTTTTTTCTCATATGCAAAAGCTCAGCTTTAAATATTATTCCAACACGAGAGCGGGAGAAGTGATTTCCCGTGTGATTAATGATGTTGAGCAGACGAAAAATTTTGTTATGACAGGATTAATGAATTTATGGCTTGATGTTGCAACGATCTTGATTGCGATTGGAATTATGCTGACGTATGATGTGAAATTGACATTAGTTGCTATCTTAGTTTTTCCTTTATATGCTTTTTCTGTGCAATATTTTTTCGGCAGATTGCGGATGCTGACAAGAAATCGTTCTCAAGCTCTTGCTGAAGTTCAGGGGTATCTTCACGAACGGGTGCAGGGGATGAGTGTGATAAAGAGCTTTGCCATTGAAGACCATGAACAAAATCAATTTGATGGGAAAAATGGGAACTTTTTATCTAAGGCAATTGACCAGACGAAATGGAACGCGAAAGCCTTCGCGGTTGTTAACACCATTACAGATATTGCTCCTCTGATTGTGATTGGATATGCCGGCTACCGGGTCATTGAAGGGGATTTGACACTTGGGGTGATGGTCGCGTTTATCGCCTATGTTGAACGACTTTATAACCCGCTCAGACGTTTAGTAAACAGTTCAACAACACTGACTCAGTCCATTGCTTCCATGGACAGGGTGTTTGAATTAATTGATGAGAAGTATGATGTTGATGACAAACCAAATGCTAAGGAAGTTAAGGATGTAAGAGGGGATATCGTGTTTGATCATGTATCCTTTGCCTATGATAAAGACGAAACAGATGTACTAAGAGATGTGCATTTACACGTAAAGCAGGGGGAGACTATTGCCTTTGTCGGTATGAGTGGTGGAGGGAAATCCACAATCGTCAGCCTGATTCCAAGGTTCTATGATGTTACGGATGGAAGAATTCTCTTAGATGGCACAGACATTAGAGATTTCCGTGTCAGAAGTCTGCGAAATGAAATTGGCATGGTTTTGCAGGATAATATCCTGTTCAGTGAATCCGTTATGATGAATATAAAAATGGGTGATCCTGAAGCGTCTGATGAAGCAGCGATTCAGGCGGCTAAAGCAGCCAACGCACATGACTTTATAATGGATCTTCCTGAAGGGTATAACACCAAAGTAGGAGAGAGGGGCGTTAAACTCTCAGGCGGACAGAAGCAAAGGGTTGCCATTGCACGTGTCTTCTTAAAAAATCCGCCAATATTGATTATGGATGAAGCAACTTCAGCGCTCGACCTTGAAAGTGAACATCTGATTCAGGAATCGATTGAATTGCTAGCCAAAGATCGCACGACTTTTATCGTCGCGCATAGACTTTCTACAGTCACCCATGCTGATCGAATTGTTGTTATTGATCATGGGAAAATAGCTGAGAGCGGAACGCACCAGCAGCTCATGAAAGAAAAAGGACTATACTACAACCTTTTCCAAGTGCAGCAATTGGATGACTAATATAAAAGAAAGCCCCTTAGACACTAGTCTAAGGGGCTTTTATTAAAATTCACGTTCAGGCAGAGAGACGTAATTATCCTCTTCATGGTAGGACTGAAGGCTTGCGATCAACGTATCTAAATGCACAAGATGTTCTTCATATTCAAGCATGGCCGATAGTACATGCAGTAAGTGGTACCCATTTTCATCCTCTTCATCCCGCGCTTTAATGACTTCTTTCATAAAAATGTCTGTTACTTCTTTATGATCCATGCAGGTATGATTAATTTGATCGTCTTCATTCGTAAACTTGATTTTCCTTACGAATCGTAAAAGAAGCTGCTCGTGGTAGCTCATTAAACAGTCAAGCTGCTCCTGCACCAGTAGCTGAAGTGATTCAGGAACATGATGAAGTTCATTTTCGAACCGGTGAAGTCTCTTTAATATTTCAAAGCTTCTTCGGACAGTTGAAATCATTTGACGGTAAACAACAAGCTTCCTTGTTTTTGAAACAGAATTGCGCTTAAAGTAACCCCGTTCTTCTTTATACATGAGGTAAACCTGATCGATATTGACGAGCCGGTCTTTAAACTTTTCGATGTCTTTTTTCAGCAGCTGGTGTTCTGTTGCATGGCGTGTGCTGAGTCTGATCCATTTGATCATATCATCAGTTGTCGTTGAAATTTTGTAAAACAGCTTTGTCTCATATTTTGGAGGCAGAAAAATTAAATTAACAGTAAAAGATGCCAATACCCCAAGCATAATCGTAGCAAAACGAAGAAGGGCAAACGTTACAAAATCCTCATGCTGTACTTCCATGATGGCAATCAGTGTAACGAGGGCAAGTCCAATCGTCGTTTCGATTTTAAGTTTTAAGATAATCGTAATGGCAATGACAGCTGCAAAGCCGATGACGACAACATGGTTACCAAATACTAAAACAAAAAGTATAGCCAATCCTGCCCCAATCACATTTGCCTGAATATGTTCCAAAATGGAAACAAATGAGCGGTAAATGGTGGGCTGCACAACAAATGCAGCGGCAATACCTGCAAAAATAGGACTGGGCAGCGCTAAAAGTTCAGCCAAATACAAAGCAAGAACAATGGCGATTCCGGTCTTTAGAACTCGGGCTCCGAGCTTCATGTAGTGAATAGATCCTTTCTTGACGTTAAATTTCACGTTATTCATTGACCTAATTATAAACAAAAAAATAGGCAATAGTAGTAATATACCCTGCTTCAGAGGGGACTGCAAGAGAAAGAAGACGAATTTAACCAGGAAAAACGGTTTTTCCTTTTACAAAAAGACAGTGACATCCAATTTAAAACAAGGCAGGGTCATTCAGCTGCAATTTGTCCTTGATTTGAAACATAAAAAGAATGTCTCCACAACTGATTGTGAAAACATCCTCCATCTTCATTAAAATATTATAAATTTTTAAAAGCTGTATCAACCGCTTCAAGCGTCCGTTTAATATCTTCTTCAGTATGAGCGGTGGTTAAAAACCAGGCTTCGTATTTTGAAGGAGCTAAATTAATGCCTCGCTCAAGCATCAATTTAAAGAATCTTGCAAAAATCTCTCCGTCTGTTGCTTCAGCCTGTTCGTAATTCTGAATGATTTCATCTGAGAAATAAATGGTCAGCGCGCCCTTTAGACGATTAATCGTGATGGTGACATTATGGGCGGCGGCTGATGCTAAAATACCTTTTTCAAGCATGGCTCCCAGGCGGTCGAGCTCTTCATATACACCATCCTGCTTGAGTACTTCCAGACAGGCAATTCCTGCCTGAATAGATGCAGGATTTCCAGCCATGGTCCCTGCCTGATAAGCGGGTCCAAGCGGAGCGATTGTTTCCATAATATCCACCCTGCCGCCATATGCTCCGATCGGCAGGCCTCCGCCAATTATTTTACCCATGGCTGTGAGGTCAGGCTTCACATTAAGCAAGTCCTGTGCTCCTCCATACATAAAACGAAATGCGGTGATGACTTCGTCGTAGATCACAAGCGCCCCTGCATCATGAGTAAGACGGTTTACTTCTTCTAAAAAGCCGGGTACTGGTTCAACAATACCGAAGTTGCCTACAATTGGTTCTACCAGAACTCCTGCTATTTCATCTCCCCATTTTGCCAGCGCTTCTTTAAATGGCTCAATGTCATTAAATGGAACTGTAATGACTTCGCTTGCAATATTCTTTGTTACGCCAGCGGAATCAGGTGTCCCTAATGTAGCAGGGCCGGATCCTGCTGCTACAAGTACGAGATCTGAATGGCCGTGGTAGCACCCGGCAAATTTAATGATTTTGTCTCTACCTGTATAAGCACGGGCTACACGGATTGTCGTCATAACAGCTTCTGTTCCTGAGTTTGTAAAACGTACTTTTTCCATCGCTGGCATAGCTTCCTTCAGCATTTTAGCAAATGTAACTTCATGCCTGGTCGGTGTCCCGTATAAAATGCCAGTTTCAGCTGCCCGTACGATAGCTTTTGTGATATGGGGATGGGCGTGCCCTGTAATAATGGGGCCATAAGCAGCGAGGTAATCGATATATTGATTGCCATCTACATCCCAAAAATGAGCGCCTTCTCCCCGCTCCATTGCCACGGGAGATCCTCCGCCAACGGCTTTATAAGAACGGGATGGACTATTCACTCCGCCCACGATATGTTCAAGTGCTTCACTATGTAATTGTTCAGATTTAGAAAAATTCATGATGTCTCCTCCCTGTCATTGCGTCATAGGTATTGTAATATGATGAACTTGAATGCGCAAATAAGGGGGACTATTCATGGGGTGGGGGATTTTAATTAGTGTGATTATCATTACAGGGTATGCAATCAAGCGTCTCCTGACAACCGCTTGGGAAGGACAGGTTTTTTCATTAAGAAATTTCCTCCTTTTGACGGTTACATATGCAGTACTGCTTACGGGATTTGCAACTGTTTTTACCATACTCACGTTTGAAGGAGTCCATGTAATGGTTGCGGAAGAAGCACCGCAGTCCTTTTGGAGTTTATTCAGCACCTCCATTTATTTTAGTGCCATGATGCTGTTTTCAGTTGGTAATGGAGAAATCGTCCCAGTCGGATGGGGAAGGTGGATTTCCATACTTGCTACGTACCTGGGACATGCCTTGCCTGTTACGGTTGTATGGACATTAATGTTTAATCGTAATGGAAAGAATTCAAAGGATATCTTTTGAAAATAGAAACTTCTTTAAGTAAGCTATAGAAAGATCAGCTGAACGAAGGAGGAGAAAAATTTGAATTTTACTACAGAAGAAACCGCCCCTGATTTTACACTTCCAACGCATACGGGTGAAAGAAGATCCTTAAGTGATTTTAAGGGCAAGAAGAATATTGTGCTTTATTTCTATCCAAAAGATATGACCCCGGGCTGTACAACTCAGGCCTGCGATTTTAGAGATCAAGAGAAGTCTTTTGATGATTCTGACACGGTTATACTTGGAATCAGTCCTGACCCGATAGAAAAGCATCAGAAATTTATTGAAAAATACGGGCTTCCGTTTGAACTGCTGGCCGATACCGATCATGAAGCCGCAGAAGCGTATGGAGTATGGAAGCTGAAGAAAACGTTTGGCAAGGAATACATGGGAATTGAAAGATCTACTTTTGTTATTAATAAAGCAGGAAAAATCATGAAAGAGTGGCGCGGCGTGCGGGTTAAAGGACATGTTGAGGAAACGTTGAATTTTGTAAAAGAAAACCTGTCCTAATCTTTCGTGTAAAGTAACACTTAACTGTTTTTATTAGAACATTAATAATTTTCCGTGTATTGCGGATCTTTTAAAACCCCTTTTTTTTCGTCCAGACTATCATTATAATGACACTACCTTTGGGTGAAAAAGTTTTTAGAAAATTTAATAAGGTTTGAGAGTAGGAGGATTTGATGGATACTACAAAAAAGAGCGGATTCTTTTCTAAAGGGCTCGACGGAATTGAGCGGGTTGGAAATAAACTCCCTCATCCGGTCACGCTGTTCTTCATTTTTGCCGCCCTCGTAGTTTTGGCGTCCGCGTTAGGATCAGCTTTAGGCTGGACGGTTGAAGATGGGGAAGGGGAAAGCATCACTGTTTTTAACCTTTTGAGTTCAGATGGTATTTTATACATGTTTGAGTCTGCGGTTACAAACTTTACAGGATTCGCACCACTCGGAACAGTCTTGGTGACGATGCTTGGAATTGGAATTGCTGAACGAAGCGGATTAATTTCGGCAGCTTTAAAAGCATTAGTAACATCAGTTCCAAAACAGCTTTTAACAGCTGCATTGGTATTTGGAGGAATTATGTCCTCTATGGCTGCAGACGCAGGTTATGTTGTGTTGACGCCGCTTGGGGCAGTTTTGTTTGCAGGTTTAGGAAGGCATCCGCTTGCAGGACTTGCGGCTGCTTTTGCCGGAGTATCTGCAGGGTTTAGTGCAAACTTGCTGGTGACATCTCTTGATCCATTGCTTGGAGAGTTAACAATTGCAGCAGCAGCGACATTTGATCCGGCATATGCTGAAGGCATGAATATCTTAATGAACTACTACTTTATGATTGCTTCTGTTGTCATGCTGACAATCGCTGGTACGTTTGTAACAGAAAAAATTGTTGAACCGCGTCTGGGAACTTATAAAGGCGACGTCGACAAAGAAGAAGCAGAAGATATGAAAACTGTTACACCTGTCGAGAAAAAAGGGCTGTGGATGGCACTGCTTTCGATTATTGTAACTAGTGTTCTTATAGCTCTTTTAGTGGTTCCAAGCTGGGGGCCATTGCGTGCAGGGCTGTCAAACGAAGATATTTTAGAAGCACCATTCTTCCAGACACTTGTACCGATCTTATTTATTTTCTTCTTAATACCCGGTTTCGTTTATGGATACGTTACGAAGGTAATCAAAGATGATAAAGATGTTGCCAATCAAATGTCTGATACGATGGCAACAATGGGAATGTACATTGTTCTTGCTTTTGCTGCAGGACAATTCGTTGCCTATTTTAATACAAGTAATTTAGGCCAGATTTTTGCATACAATGCAGCAGAATGGCTGAGTGCCGCAGGACTTGAAGGAATGTTCCTGGTTCTCGGGTTCATGTTTGTAGTTGGAGTTATCAATATCTTTATAGGCAGTTCTTCAGCAAAATGGGCGTTTATGGCGCCGGTGTTTGTTCCAATCATGATGGATCTGGGCTATGCGCCGGAATTAACTCAAGTTTTATACAGGATTGCTGATTCAACAACAAATATCATTTCACCGCTTATGCCATATTTTGCAATTGTCATTGCATTCGCACAGAAATACGATCCAAAGGTAGGAATCGGAACGCTTATTTCCACTATGATTCCTTACTCCATTGTATTTTCTATTGTATGGACCATTATGCTTTTGATCTTCATGTATACAGGAATCGACTTAGGCCCTGGTGCTGAAGTGTTCTATAATAAATAATTAGAAAAAGAGGCTGGGACAAAACTCAAAAGAATGTAAAGAATGAAGAAGTATTTATCAATAGTAAGAGGAGAGCGGAGCGGAAGGTGGCGACTCCTGCAGGATTTGCCGGCAAGCTGAGACTTTACAGGGCCTTGCCCTGAAAAGGCTCAGCGCCGTCCCTGCGGAAAGCGTCCGCCTGAAGCGCAGCGAACCGGTCAAAGAGCTTGAGACACTTTTGTCCCAAGCTCTTTTTCATTTGGGAATAATGTCTGAGACAGAACTAAAAAGTACTGGAAAAATTAGATAGTGTTTATCAATAGTATAGGGAGAGCGGAAGGCGACGGCTCCCTCAGGATATGACGGCAAGCTGACGCTAAGCATAGCACCACCTAAGAAGGCTTAAGACGTCGCCCCCTGTGGAAAGTGTTCAATTGAAGTGGAGCGAACCGGTCAAAGAGTCTAGGCTCTGCTTCTTTAGGGAATAGAACTATTTGACAAAGTGCAGAGAAGACGAGTACACTATTTATAAAGATTATAAAGAAAGACTTTTTATAGAAAGAGGTGCATGGCAGTGTCAGAAATGCAACTGAGAGATGCATTAGATTCACTTAAAGGGACGGGAGTACGCATTACCCCTCAACGTCATGCGATTTTAGAATTTCTGGTAGGGTCCATGTCACACCCAACTGCTGATGATATTTATAAAGCGCTTGAAGGGAAATTCCCAAATATGAGTGTTGCCACAGTATATAATAATTTACGTGTATTCAGAGAAGTTGGCTTAGTGAAAGAACTGACCTATGGAGATTCTTCAAGTCGTTTTGATTTCGTCACAACTGATCATTATCACGCTATATGCCAGGAATGCGGTAAAATAGTGGACTTTCATTACCCGGGGCTTGATGAAGTGGAACATCTTGCTTCACACGTTACAGGGTTTAGAGTGAATAACCATCGGATGGAAGTATACGGAGTGTGCCAGGACTGCGGCACAAAAAAAGAAGCTCACTAAGGTGGGCTTCTTTTTTTGTCTACTCAGATTTGTTTACTGTTTGGATTTTTTTATTCTTTTTATTATACTCTTCGTTAAATTCTTCGCCCTCAAGATCCGGATCTAATGTAAGCGGTTCTCGGCAATGCATGCACATGTCCACCCGGCCAAGAATTTTTGTTGGTTTATCGCAATTCGGACATGTCACAACCACCGCCTTAGTTGAAAGCATGCCAATCCAGAAATACACAACCATACTGAACATTAAAGCAATCATGCCCAAAGAAATGAAGATAAGCATAATAATGGGGCTCTCCCGAAAGAAAATACCGCCATACATAATTACAAATCCTACAAATATAAGTGCAAGAGCGAATGATCGAATTTTATTAATTTTATTTGAATATGTTTTAGCCATTATTGTCCCCCCTGAAGTTTTACTATATCATAGAAACTTGTGAACGAACGAGCGAATTCGTGACGGAATATTTACGAAATATCAGAAGGAAAATGACAGTCTTTGTCGAATTGATAGAGTACGGATTAAATAGTGAAGGAGTTCATTGACATGGAAGACATCCTGCGTCCCATTTATCAGGAAAGAGCAAGCCAGCCCAATACTTTAGGTATTGTTATAGTTGAAAAAAAGGGCCCTAAAAGTCCGCTCACCGATACATTTGATACGATTTTGTTCATTATTGTAAAAGAGGCAGACGTTCCTTTGTTTATAAAGCATTATACATACGAAGATAACAAAGCGGCGATGCATATTGTATCTGAGCAGCAAATAAAAGAGTGGCTGCTTTTAGGGAGCAACCGAAAAATCACAGAGTGGCTCCTGACTGGGAGAATTGTTTTTGACCGTAATGAATACATCGAGGATATGAGAACAGAACTGCGGGATTTTCCTTTTTACGGACGAAAAATAAAAATGGGAATTGAATTCGCTAAGCTCATCCGGAGGTACGTGGATGGAAAAGGCTTCTTTGAATCGCGTCATTTCCTTGATGCTTACAATCATGTTGTTCATTCACTGCATCACTTGGCAAGACTTGCTGTTATCGAAAATGGTTTTCATCCTGAGGTAACTGTGTGGAATCAGGTAAAGCAAATTGAACCGGAAATTTTTAAGCTGTATGAGGAACTGGTAAATAGTGAGGAAACACTTGAAAAGAGGCTGGAGCTGCTTTTCCTGGCAAGTGAATTCCTTATCCACTCTCGTATTCAGGCCGGATCAAGCCACCTCACAGACGTAATGATGCAAAAAGAAGAGTGGACCATTCAAGATCTTCAGCTGCATGACGAACTCAAATACTATTCAGTAGATCTTACCGTCATGATTGAATTTCTCATCGAAAAGCATATAATTTCAACCAAATCAGTAGAAACTAAAGGTAAAGGAATCTATCACAGATATTATTCTGTAAAAAAACTTTAAATAACCTATTGATCTTTTTAGAAATACTTGTTATGATATAAATCGTCGCTGCAGAGGACTTGAGAGAAGTTAGCAGCGGCGAAAAAAAGTAATTGACATAACATTGAAAGTTATGTTAATATAAGAAAGTCGCCTCAAAGAGAGGCTGAACTGAGAAAAACTTGAACCTTGAAAACTAAACAACCAAAAACGTCAACGTTAGTACAAGAATTACAAGAAACACAATGAGCTTTAT
>NZ_JARUIU010000090.1 GCF_029667115.1 Jeotgalibacillus sp. ET6
GGTTCCGCACATGGGATGACGATGTTCACTGAATGAAACTAAACTGTAGATGGCGGCGCCTGTAACCGCTTTTCCGTCAAGCACTAAATGATCCACCGGTGCATTTACCTTCACATCAACGCGCAGCTATGTCCACTATGATCGAAAGCTTGATGCTAAAATAGCAGGATAACTGTCTGCATACTTTGCTAATCACATATCGTTCGAGAGAAACAATCAGCTTCGTTTCTTCTGCGATGTCTCCGTTTGGAACCATTCAGACTATAAGCAAAT
>NZ_JARUIU010000091.1 GCF_029667115.1 Jeotgalibacillus sp. ET6
CGACTGCCCGCCGAACAGCCATGATTTCAACTGGTGGCCGGTCGGCAGATAGGCATTCTCGTCGTCGGCCAGCGCCAGCCACGCCTTTTGCTGGCTTTTCGACGCCATCGTCAGGTGGCGCACGGTCGCCGCGTCGATCCGTTCCTTGCGGTAGAGGTCGCGGATGGCGGGGAGCAGGTTGCCGAGTGCCAGCACGCGCTTGACGGTGAGGTCGGGCAATCCGAAGGTCGCGGCGATGTCCTCGACCTTGCGGCCCTCGCGCACGAGGCGGGT
>NZ_JARUIU010000092.1 GCF_029667115.1 Jeotgalibacillus sp. ET6
ATACACTTTTTTATGGTTAATCAGAAGACCTAATTTCTTTAGTTCATTGGTGATCCGTTTATATCCATACCGTTCATGTGACGCTTTAAATAGGGAGATGATGTGTTCTTTAAGGTCTGTTTCATCATCCTCTTTCCCCAACCTTTTCACATGATAATGATAGGTGGCTTCCGGAATACCGACTACCACAAAGATCTCTTTTAATGGGAATCCTTCTTGTTTGAGCTCGAGTGCCAGCTTTGCCTGTGCTTTTCGTGGAAGGCATTCGAATT
>NZ_JARUIU010000093.1 GCF_029667115.1 Jeotgalibacillus sp. ET6
GCAGTGTTTGGAGAAGCACTTTCATAATTTTTGATAGGGAAGTTACAGATTTTTTCCGACTTCACGAATATGTTCGGCGAGTTTGGCGAGATCGGGATTAGGACCGTGGTATTCGTGAGATGAAACATATCCCTCATAATGATCGAAGTATTTATTATAGTCGGTGTGGATTGGTTTCCATTCGCCTTTTGTTTTGTGCAGCGGAAATAATTTTGCGTGGACGTGATTTATGCCGAATCCCTCGTAGATGATGGCAGTACGTCCGACATCTT
>NZ_JARUIU010000094.1 GCF_029667115.1 Jeotgalibacillus sp. ET6
CCCGCAGAAAAATGGATCTGCGCGTTTTGAAGAGATTCTCTGAAAATTTCCACCTCTTCCACACGTTTTTTGTGCAGTTAATTCGGTTGTCGCAATAACCCGATGTCCATTTTTTCTTTAGATAGATTTGAACTGAATATCATACCCATAATTTTAGAGCGAAAAGATAAGAGAGCAAAGAAAGCTTGTATTAAAAAACTTTTTAAGATCCAATCCGCCAATTTCGAATATTTTACATGAAGCTGGAGCCAGCGGAGTAGTGATTGAAGATC
>NZ_JARUIU010000095.1 GCF_029667115.1 Jeotgalibacillus sp. ET6
GGACCGGTTTTATCGATCACGACAGTCGCACTTTCCGCATGGAGCTTGAAGCGGACTTCCTTCAAATTGAGGATGATTTCCGCAACGTCTTCTTTCACGTCGGGAATCGGCGTGAACTCATGAACAACGCCATCAATCTTGATCGCAGTGATCGCTGCGCCTTGCAAAGACGAAAGAAGAACTCGACGAAGCGAGCTACCAAGAGTCAAACCAAAGCCACGTTCAAGAGGCTTAGCAACAAACTTCCCATACGAAGTCGAAAGGCTTTCTTT
>NZ_JARUIU010000096.1 GCF_029667115.1 Jeotgalibacillus sp. ET6
GGGCTCGGTAAACGGGAAGTGGTGCGGACGCAGACGGATTTTGGTGTCTTCACCGTAAAGGCTCTTGGCAAACGATTCCAGATTGCCCTTGAGGTCGGCCATGGTGATGCCCTTGTCCACAACCAGTCCTTCAATCTGATGGAAGATCGGGGAGTGCGTGGCGTCCACGGCGTCGGAGCGGTACACACGACCCGGTGCGATCACGCGGATGGGCGGCTTTTGCTGTTCCATCACGCGGATCTGGCAGGGCGAGGTCTGCGTGCGAAGCAGC
>NZ_JARUIU010000097.1 GCF_029667115.1 Jeotgalibacillus sp. ET6
ATTTAATTGGTATTCCGTCGAGGCAAGTAAATCATAAACTGCTTCCCCAGCTAGGCAAAAAAAACGCCTGTACGGAGAATACGCTCATCTGTGGTTTCATCATATCTAGCTTTTTTCATCGCCTCAAGCATCATGTCTGCATTTTGCACCCCCACGCCATCATCCGTAAAAGCGAACACACCAAGTCGATTTACTCCACATCTGATCATTCTCAACCAAAAGAACTTCCAGCAAAAAGGTCCAGTCCCAAACCGCCATCAAAATAAGGTC
>NZ_JARUIU010000098.1 GCF_029667115.1 Jeotgalibacillus sp. ET6
GAAAACTACTTACATATTGGCAGATGAGCCTGTGTATCTGCTTCAATGTCACGGTGTCCAATGAATTTGAGTTTGAAGCAGATGTCCGTACCTATTATACCATTTGAAATGTGAATAAGCCATTAATGAAAACATTGCCAGAACGAATCGATTGAATACAAAAAAGAGCTGGATTTCCCCGGCAGAATTTATTCCAGTAGCAGAAGATGTTTAACCCTAATACGGATACTCCAATTAAGATATAAAGAAATCCTTCAAATGCACCAAAAG
>NZ_JARUIU010000099.1 GCF_029667115.1 Jeotgalibacillus sp. ET6
GGCGTGAAGCTCCCCGGCTGGTATACCGTCTGGATACGCGTGGTGTCGGTCTGTACCGTCGTCAGCCTGTCGCCGTCCCAGCCGTACCATGTCTCCTCCGGTTTACGCGACAGCGACATCCACCCCGTCAGGTCACGCTCCCGCCGCCATACCCGTTTCGCCATTCGCCGTCCCAGCGGGTCGTAGAGGTAGCGGCTCTCGACCAGTGGCTCGCCATGCTGTATCCGCGTGTGGAACACCAGGCGGTGCTGGCTGTCGTAGTGGTAGTGG
>NZ_JARUIU010000009.1 GCF_029667115.1 Jeotgalibacillus sp. ET6
TTCCCATGCCGAACACGGAAGTTAAGCTCTTCAGCGCCGATGGTAGTTGGGGGTCTCCCCCTGTGAGAGTAGGACGTTGCTAGGCTGATTTTCCACAGTAGCTCAGTGGTAGAGCTATCGGCTGTTAACCGATCGGTCGTAGGTTCGAGTCCTACCTGTGGAGCCATATGGAGAGCTGTCCGAGAGGTCGAAGGAGCACGATTGGAAATCGTGTAGGCGGCTACCGCTGTCTCAAGGGTTCGAATCCCTTGCTCTCCGCCATTCATTTTATTCGTATAAAAGGCCCGTTGGTCAAGCGGTTAAGACACCGCCCTTTCACGGCGGTAACACGGGTTCGAATCCCGTACGGGTCACCAGAGAATTTGGAGAATTAGCTCAGCTGGGAGAGCATCTGCCTTACAAGCAGAGGGTCGGCGGTTCGAGCCCGTCATTCTCCACTCGTTATTATCAGAGAGAATAGTCAATAGTTTCTATTTACATTCTCTCACTTTTTCGAAAAACGAGCATATACTTATTAACGCGGGGTGGAGCAGTTCGGTAGCTCGTCGGGCTCATAACCCGAAGGTCGCAGGTTCAAATCCTGCCCCCGCAATTACCAAGGTCCCGTGGTGTAGCGGTTAACATGCCTGCCTGTCACGCAGGAGATCGCCGGTTCGATCCCGGTCGGGACCGCCATTTCTATAAATATTATTGATATCTTATAGAATACATAGTAAGATTTGTAATATGGCTTTGTAGCTCAGTCGGTAGAGCAATGGACTGAAAATCCATGTGTCGGCGGTTCGATTCCGTCCAAAGCCACCATGTAATTTTTTTAGCAGATGTATTATGGAGGGGTAGCGAAGTGGCTAAACGCGGCGGACTGTAAATCCGCTCCTTCGGGTTCGGCAGTTCGAATCTGCCCCCCTCCACCATTTAGGGGCATAGTTTAAAGGTAGAACAGAGGTCTCCAAAACCTCCGGTGTGGGTTCGATTCCTACTGCCCCTGCCAATTTTAAAATACAATAGTATGGCGGTCGTGGCGAAGTGGTTAACGCACCTGATTGTGGTTCAGGCATTCGTGGGTTCGATTCCCATCGGTCGCCCCATTTTAATTCAATAGTTATTGGGCTATAGCCAAGCGGTAAGGCAACGGATTTTGATTCCGTCATGCGTTGGTTCGAATCCAGCTAGCCCAGCTTAAGCGGGAGTAGTTCAGTGGTAGAACACCACCTTGCCAAGGTGGGGGTCGCGAGTTCGAATCTCGTCTTCCGCTCCATTTTTTTTTGGCGGCATAGCCAAGTGGTAAGGCAGAGGTCTGCAAAACCTTTACCACCGGTTCGAGTCCGGTTGCCGCCTCCAATAATATGCCTGAGTGGTGGAATGGCAGACACGTCGCACTCAAAATGCGATGCCGCGAGGCGTGCCGGTTCAAGTCCGGCCTCAGGTATTTATTAATCAGATAAAACGGTCCTCAGCAATCAGCTTGAGTATCGTTTTATTTTTGTTTATTTATAACCAGAAGAAATCATATCGAGCTAATCTTCCGGCTCATTAAATGTATTCGAATTAAAAGGCGGTAAGAGATGTATTGCCTGAGAAATCTCCAAAAATTAAATTACGGTTTTTTTTTGCAAAGACTTTGGAATAACGAATGCATTATAGAATATAGTTGAAGAAACAGGAAAGTAACCAGCAGTTATTCAATAAAAATCAACTGTTTGGTCATCTCTATAAACAAAACAGTTATAAAACAAAAAATGAAGATAATTTTGTCGAAAGATGTTGACGTATTGTAAATTTGATGTTAAATTTATATATGTTGCTGATGCGGGTGTAGTTTAGTGGTAAAACCTCAGCCTTCCAAGCTGATGTCGTGAGTTCGATTCTCATCACCCGCTCCACAATACATAGCCAACGCAGTGTTTCGTTGTATCAACGAAGCATTGCGTTTTTTCTATTTCTATGAATATATTACCGAATTTAGAGGCAGCCATTACCGATCCGTCTGAGGCAAGCTGAGCGAAAAGCGCCTGCTTTAAGTGAAGTGAAACGTTCAAAGAGCCTGAGACTCTTTTGTCCCAGGCCCCTTAAAATAAGATTGCTGCCGAGTATTAATCCTTAAATTTGAAGATCTTTATTGAGTGGTTGAAACTATATAGCTTTTTCCAGAGCCGCCATGCACCTGGATGAACATACTCTTAAGTGAATCCGTTAATTGTATATGAGCCTCCGGGGTCAGGCTTGGCCTCAAGTAGATGATTTGCAGAGCTTCAGTGGTGCTTTGATTAATAGCTGTCCTTTCAGAATCTACAAATGGGCTCCCAAAAGCTCCGTTTTGGTCAACAGAAACCAGGAGATTTTCAAGTGAATTGGATCGTCCGTTCAATCCTTGATATTCTTCACCGGGTTTCCCCAATCTGATGGAGACGTCTCCTTTTATTTGAGATGTATCGTATAAACCGATTGGAGACTGGTATTCAAGGGAAAAGAAATTATTAAGGTCAACAGCAGAATGAACGGGTGATAAATAATTCTTTTTCTTGATTCTGCGGTATAGAGATTCAGCACTATGCCGGTAGCGGTTGGGGTCTTTGCCCAATGCTTTAAAGATGTCTCTCCACTCTCTGACGCCTTCAAGGTCTGCAACGTTTGTCTCTTGAAGTTCAAAGAAAATAGATTCCTGAAAAAGCTGCAGCCGGCCTTTTAACATTTGAGGCGATTCACCGACCTGGATGTCCTGGTAATGAATGATGCCAAAGGACAGGGGCTCCTTTTGCTGATGCAGTGATGGATGAATAGAAACTTTCATGATAGCAGCTCCTTGTTGTCAATGATATCGTTTATGATAGCAGAAAGCTGAGCATGTTAAAATAAAGAGACCCTTATTGAAAGGAGGGGACGGGATGAATTATCGTTTGCTGAAACAAGAAATCAAGGATCATGCAGATTCATTAGGAATTGATAAAATCGGTTTTACGACTGCAGATGTTTTTACTGAAATGAAAAATCATCTAATTAGACAGGAGCAGCTTGGCTATCAATCCGGATTTGAAGAAAAAGACATAAATAAACGTGTGGATCCTTCGTTAATTTTTTCAGAGCCCCGTTCCATTATTGCGATTGCACTTGCGTATCCATCTAAAATGAAAGATTCTCCAAGAAGCGTAAAAGGAGAAAGAAGAGGAATTTTCGCCAGGGCTTCCTGGGGAGCAGATTACCATGAAGTCCTGAGAGATCGTCTAAACAAGCTTGAAGCGTTTATTAAGGAAAGAGTACCTGAAGCACGTTTTCGTTCAATGGTAGACACTGGGGAGCTTGTGGACCGAGCTGTAGCGGAGAGAGCGGGAATAGGGTGGAGTGCAAAGAACTGTTCAGTCATTACGCCTGAGTTTGGTTCGTATGTTTATTTGGGAGAAATGATTACGAATCTGCCATTTGAACCAGATGTTCCAATGAATGACCAGTGCGGATCCTGCAATAAATGTGTAGATGTGTGTCCAACTGGCGCATTAGTTCAGGGAGGCCAGCTTGACGCTCAGAAGTGTATTGCCTTTTTAACGCAAACGAAAGGATTTTTGCCTGAGCAGTACCGATCCAAAATTGGGAATCGAATCTATGGCTGTGATACGTGTCAAACGGTATGCCCAAAAAACAAGGGAAAGGATTTTCATTTTCATGAGGAACTTGAACCTGATCCGGAAATAGCAAAGCCCCTTTTGGAGCCGCTCCTGACAATAAGCAACCGGGATTTTAAAGACACCTACGGACATGTTTCAGGTTCATGGAGAGGGAAGAAGCCTATTCAGCGAAATGCGATCATTGCGCTTGCTCACTTTAAAGAAAGTAATGCTCTTCCTTCACTGATTCGTGTAATGCAGGAAGATGTTAGACCAGTCATCAGAGGAACGGCAGCCTGGGCGGTCGGGAAGATTGGCGGACAGGAAGCACATGAGGCATTGCTGGCTCATGAAGAAAAAGAGAAAGACGAAGAAGTATTAGAGGAAATTAAAAAAGGATTAGCGTTTGTAAACAATTAATCATGTAATCCCTGAAGCTGTCGTAGGATGGCAAAAAGGGGGGATATGAGTTGGCATATAACCGTGGAAATGCAGTGCTGTACGCAGAAAAATGGTGGGACGGCAGAAATCCTGCTTATCCTTCATTTGAAGTGGATTGTACAAACTTTATATCTCAATGCCTGCATGCAGGCGGCTGGTCGATGACCGGATATCCAAACCGCTCAAAAGGCTGGTGGGTGCGCACCAATTCATGGAGTTTCAGCTGGTCCGTTGCTCACTCCCTAAAGTGGTATCTTGAATCGAGCGGGAGGGCGCAGCAGGTTTCAAGAGCCAGTGCGCTAAAACAGGGGGATGTTATTTGCTATGACTTTGAAGGGGACGGGAGAATAAATCATACAACAATTGTCACTGCCATGCGCTCAGGCGTCCCCCTTGTAAATGCTCATACAAGTGACAGCCGCATGAGAAATTGGGAATATACAGACTCGTCTGCCTATACTTCTGCAATTAAATATTACTTTTATGCAATTACATGATAAAATGAAGAAATGATTTAGTTTTGAATAGATTGTTTGAGGTGAAAAGTTTGGGAAATCATATTGTTTTGTATCAGCCTGAAATACCCGCTAACACAGGAAATATTGCACGTACATGTGCTGCAACTGACACAGCACTTCATTTGATACGTCCACTCGGTTTTTCTACGGATGATAAAATGCTGAAACGAGCTGGTCTGGATTATTGGAACCATGTACAGATTCACTATTACGACTCGTTAGAAGAATTTTTTGAAAGCAGCGCAGACGGTGAATATTTCTTTTTAACAAAGTACGGAGAAAAACCTCATTCATCATTCAGCTATGAGGATACTCAAAAAGATTATTACTTTATTTTTGGCAGAGAAACTTCAGGACTTCCTTCTGATGTGATCGAAAAAAATAAAGACAGGGCTCTTCGGGTGCCAATGAACGATCATGTCCGGTCTCTTAATTTATCAAATACAGCTGCTATATTGGTGTATGAGGCACTAAGACAGCAGAATTTTCCAGGATTAAAGTAATAAAGCAGAGCGCGATTCTTGCAACAGAGAATCGCGTTTTTTACATCAAAACTTTGTTTTTGGTATAGATTTCGATACACTTTAAAAGAAGATTAAAGGGAAGGAGCGTACGTATATGAAAAAAACGATTGAGTTGCTTAAAAACCACCGATCCGTTCGTAAATTCAAAGATGTGCCTTTAACAAAGAACCAAATAAAAACTATTGTAGAGGCAGCTCAAATGGCGTCTACTTCAAGCTTTATTCAAGCCTATACGATAATAGGGATAACAGATAAGGAAAAGAAAAAAGAGTTAGCTGCGCTTGCAGGAGGCCAGGAATATGTAGCAGAGAGCGGCCATTTATTTTTATTTTGCGCCGATCTTTACCGCCATGCTCATATTGGGCAATGGAAAGATGCTGATGTTCAGCCTTCGATTGAGAGTACTGAGAAATTTATGGTGGCAGTGATTGATGCTTCCCTTGCCGCTCAAAACGCCGCAATTGCAGCGGAATCAATGGGGCTTGGCATCTGCTACATAGGAGGAATTCGAAATAATCTGGCTGAAGTCAACCAGGTAATAGATGCTCCGGAGTATGTCGTTCCCTTGTTTGGCTTGACCGTCGGCGTGCCGGATCAGGAGACCGCTATAAAACCCCGAATGCCGTTTGAAATGGTCTACCACGAAAACAGCTACGAGTCAGATCCTGATCTGTTAAAAGATAAAGTGAGGGAATACGATAGAGGAATTTCTGCTTATTATCATGAACGGACAGAGGGCGTGCGAAGTGATCAATGGTCTGATCAAATGGCCAAAATGCTTGAACGAAAAAGCAGGATGTATATGAAGGATTTTATTGAAGGAAAAAAATTAAATCGCCATTAAAAAAAGCTGCCCTGGGGCAGCTTTTTTACTTGTATTAATCTTTATGAGTACCTGGTTTAGAATCATAGCCTGCTGCGAAAATCGCTGCAAGAAATGCCACACAGATACCTAAAATAAGTGCTGTATTCATATGATAGGCCCTCCTTTTTTTACGGGAAAATAGATCTGCTGTTTAAAAGTATACCCTAAAAATGAAGAATAGTGAACAAATGCAGCGCTTTAATGTGAAGAATTATTGAATTCGTCGTTAAAAGAGGCAGGACCCACGACATAAAGCACACGATCTTATCTGCTGGACCCATCAGCAGGCAGTGAAAACAGTAAGTTGACTATGCAGTATATTTCCCAAAAAGGTCCGATGAAAAAACATAAGTCATAATTTCTTCTTTTTTTCTTAAAATGGTGAAGAACGATTAAAAATGAATTTATTTTTCGTTTTCATGCAATCTGCAGTTTCTGCATACCTTTCTACATAGGGCCAATAAGGGGGGCGACGTTGTTGGATATTTTAAGACGAATGGCTGAATATAGAAGTGAAGAAGAAAGTTTAAAATGGGAAGGTACGTTTTCTGAATACGTAGAGTTGTTAAAAGAGCGGCCATGGGTGGCTCAATCAGCCCATTCACGTGTGTACAACATGATAAAAGATGCCGGTGTGGAAGAGAAAAATGGAAAAAAACAGTATCTCTTCTTTAAAAATCAGCTTTTTGGTTTAGAAGAACCTTTGGAAAAATTAGTAGAGGAATATTTTCATCCTGCTGCAAGAAGACTGGATGTAAAAAAACGGATTTTGCTGCTCATGGGTCCGGTCAGCGGAGGTAAATCTACGCTTGTTACGATGATGAAAAGAGGAATGGAAGCCTACTCAAGAACAGACAGAGGGGCTGTATATGCGATAAAAGGCTGTCCGATGCATGAAGATCCGCTTCATCTTATCCCGCATGCCTTGAGAGAGGACTTTCAAAAGGAATACGGCATCCGGATTGAAGGTAATTTGTCGCCATTGAATTTGATGCGCCTAGAAAAAGAATTTGATGGACAAATTGAAAATGTACCGGTTGAACGAATCTTTTTCTCAGAGGATAAGCGGGTCGGTATTGGAACATTCAGCCCCTCTGATCCAAAATCCCAGGATATTGCCGATTTGACAGGAAGCCTCGATTTTTCAACGATCGCAGAATATGGGTCAGAAAGTGATCCTCGGGCGTACCGTTTTGACGGCGAGCTCAATAAAGCAAATAGAGGGATGATGGAGTTTCAGGAAATGTTAAAATGTGATGAGAAATTTTTATGGCATTTGCTTTCCCTGACTCAGGAAGGAAACTTTAAAGCTGGAAGGTTTGCGTTAATCTCGGCTGATGAAATGATTGTGGCTCATACAAATGAAACTGAGTACAGGTCATTTATTTCCAACAGGAAGAATGAAGCTCTTCATTCGCGTATTATTGTCATGCCGATTCCTTATAATCTCCAAGTGACGCAGGAAGAAAAAATATATGAAAAATTGATTTCAGAAAGTGATGTCGCGGGTGTGCATATCGCGCCTCATACACTTAAAATTGCTGCGATGTTTACTATTCTTACCCGCCTGAAAGAACCTAAACGAAAAGACATTGACTTAATTAAGAAAATGCGTCTTTATGATGGTGAAACGGTTGAAGGATTTAATGGAGCAGATCTGCAGGAATTAAAAACGGAATATGACGACGAGGGCATGAATGGAATTGATCCTCGTTATGTGATAAACCGTATTTCTTCTACTATTATTCGGAAAGAAGTTTCTTCTATTAATGCACTTGATGTTTTACGATCGCTGAAAGAAGGACTTGATCAGCATGCTTCCATTACGAAGGATGTAAAAGAGGCCTACCTGGGTTATATATCACTTGCACGCCGAGAGTTTGATGATATGGCGAAAAAAGAAGTTCAAAAAGCCTTTGTTTACTCGTATGAGGAGTCTGCAAAAACGCTTATGGATAATTATCTTGATAATGTGGAGGCTTACTGCCACAAATCCAAGCTGCGTGATCCATTGACTGGCGAAGAAATGACGCCGGACGAGAAGCTGATGCGTTCCATCGAAGAGCAAATTGGCATTTCAGAAAATGCAAAAAAAGCATTCAGAGAAGAAATTTTAATTCGAATTTCCACTTATGCCAGAAAAGGAAAGCGATTTGATTATCATTCCCATGATCGTTTAAGAGAGGCGATTCAGAAAAAATTATTTGCAGATTTAAAAGATGTAGTTAAAATTACGACGTCATCGAAAACGCCGGATGAGCAGCAGCTGAAGAAAATGAACGAGGTTATTGCACGTTTAATTGATGAGCATGGCTATAATACCTCAAGTGCCAACGAGTTACTCAAATATGTGGGCAGTTTACTAAACAGATAGTAAGGACAGCCAGACGTATAAAATGACATGTTTTTTTGAGAGCCAGTAATTCCTGGTTCTTTTTTTGTTTTTATAAATACGTTTTTGAATTTTCATCAGAGATTCACAAAGCTGTCTCACATAAACGCATCATTTTAGGTGAAAGCTTGAAATAGGGCAGAGGTTTAAATTACACTGCCAGCCGTATTAAAATGAAACTTATAGCGGGCTCAAACGTATAAAAGGCAGAGGGGAATTTAGAGCAGCTTAAGGCCGATGTTTACCACGGCAAGATGAGTGTAAAAGAAAAAGAAGGATTATATAGAAGGGACGGGTGAAAGATGAAAACATCCACCACGCTTAAATGGATTACAGGAGGACTAGAGGCTTTTTTTGCCATACCGATCATAGGGGGCACCGTAATAATTACTTTATCATGGGCACCGCTATGGATTATGCTCGGTCTTCATATCGTTACGCTTATTTTCTCTGTTAAGGAGTTTGAAAAAAGGACCGGCAGCATAGTTGGAATTGTTGCAAGTGTTATTGGATTTATTCCTCTAGCCGGGTTTATCATGCACGTAGCTGCTTCCATTATATTGTTGATCGATGCGGCTAAAACATCTGCCAGAGAGAAGGAATTGACATAATCACGTTGCATTATACTTTTTTAAAAAGAAGAGGTTAGGACGAAGCTAAAAAAAAAGTTTAAAATGTTAGGCAATAGTTATAAATAGTAATAGGTGAGCGCAGCAGCAGGCAGCGGTTCCAGCAGGATATGAGGGCAAGCTGAAACTATACAGGGCAACTCCCTGAAAAAGGCTCAAGGGCCGGCCCTGCGAAAAGTGAGCACTGAAGCCAAGCGAACCGGTCAGAGAGCCTGAGACACTTTGTCTCAGGTTCTCTTTATTTTGGTCTGGCAGAAATAAGATTATAAAAACGAAGAAATTATTTTCGGAAAATTCAATTAAATAAGCATTTAAACGCTGTAAAGGCAGTAAAATGAGCGAATAGAACAAAATGCATGCGGTTTAATTAGTAAATATTTTTTCATTGGCGCATACAATGAAATACGAATGGAAGAAGGGAGAGCAGACCATGAAAATGGATGAGCGGTCGTCCACAATCCTATCACAAGAAGATTGGTCCCTTCACCGACAAGGACAGGATGATCAAAAAAGGCACCAGGAGAAAGTAAACGAAGCGATCAAAGACCAGCTGCCAGAGCTAATTACTGAAGAAAGCATAGTCATGTCAAATGGAAAGCAAGTAGTGAAAATTCCAATCCGTTCACTGGATGAATACAAAATCCGTTACAACTACGATAAGAAAAAGCATGTAGGTCAAGGCAATGGTGACAGCCAGGTTGGAGACTTAATAGCAAAGGGCAGTCCGGAACCGGGGCAGGGTGCAGGTCAGGGAGCTGGGGAAGAAGCAGGCGTTGACTATGTTGAAGCGGAGGTATCACTGCTCGAGGTTGAAGAAGCCTTATTTAAAGAACTGTCGCTTCCAAACTTGAAGCAAAAAGAAGAATCAGAAGAAATTACAAAAGATATCGAATTTAATGACATTCGCAACAAAGGGCTGACTGGAAATATTGATAAGAAGAAAACAATGATGAGTGCATTTAAACGAAATGCCATGTCAGGCACTCCTTCTTTTAATCCAATTCTGCCGGAAGATTTACGATTCAGGACCTGGAATGAATCGATTGAAAGAGAATCAAAAGCGGTTGTACTAGCTTTGATGGATACAAGTGGATCCATGGGGGCATTTGAAAAATATGTAGCAAGAAGCTTCTTTTTCTGGCTGACCAGATTTTTGCGGCATAAGTACGATCATGTTGATCTCCGCTTTATCGCACATCATACAGAAGCAAAAGAAGTAGAAGAAGAAACCTTTTTCTCCAAAGGGGAGAGCGGAGGCACCATTTGTTCATCCGCGTATCGAAAAGCACTTGAACTGATTCATAACGAATATCCGGTTCAGCGTTATAATATTTACGCGTTTCATTTTTCAGATGGAGATAATTTAACCTCAGACAATCAGCGCTGTCTGCCTTTGATTGAAGAGCTTTCGAAGGTATGCAATCTATTTGGCTATGGAGAAGTTAATCAATACCAGCGTCAGTCTTCGCTCATGTCCATTTATAAAAAGATTCCTGAGGATGAACTTAGGTATTTTATTCTCAGAAGAAAGTCGGATGTATTTTTTGCTTTAAAGCATTTTTTAAAAGAGGAAGTTTAATAATCAGACATAAAAAGAAAGCCGCAGCAGCATTTCTGCTCTTCGGCTTTCTTTCTGTTTAGTGTGGAAGAAAAACAAGCTGATACGAAAATAAAACAGCGAATAGATAAACAAGCGGGTGAACGTCCTTCCACTTGCCGCGGAAAATTTTCAAAATTGGATAGGAAATAAAACCTAACGCAATACCTGTAGCTATGCTGGATGTTAACGGCATGCTTAAGATGATTAAAAATGCAGGAAACGCCTCGTCAATTTCATCCCAATTAATTTTAGCGATCGTTCCCATCATCAGACTTCCCACAATAATGAGTGAAGGTGCAGTGATGGCTGCAACGCCTGATACCGCGCTGACAAGCGGACCAAAGAAGGCTGCGGCTATAAAAAGCATTGCAACGGTAACCGTTGTTAAGCCTGTACGGCCTCCCGCTGCCACTCCAGAAGAAGATTCAATATAAGCAGATGTAGGGCTCGTCCCAACCATAGCACCAGCTGTAGCTGCTACAGAATCGGCAAGAAGTGCCTGCCGTGCTCTTGGAAGTGTTTTGCCTTTCATTAACCCGGCTTGCTGGGCAACACCAATCATAGTACCCGTTGTATCAAAAATCGTTACAAGCAGGAAAGAAAAAACAACTGCAAATAATCCATATTGAATGACGTCCCCAAAGGCTTCTATGGGGTTTGAAACGATTAATCCCTCTGGAAGACCAGGAAGTGCCATTACCCCGTCAAACGTCAGCTGATTTGTAAAAAAGGCTATTGCACCGGTAATCAGCATACCGATAAACAACGCTCCATTTACCTTAAGAACCATGAGAATCAGTGTAATTGCCAGTCCAGAGAAAGCTAAAATGACCGGGGGAGAATGCAGGTCGCCAAGAGCAACCAGATTATCAGGGTGAGCCACTATAATACCGGTCAGGCGCATCCCGATAAAAGCGATAAACAAACCAATTCCGGCAGTGATTCCATGCTTTAAATTATCAGGAATCGCTTCAATTAATTTCTTTCTAAATGAAGTAAGAGAAATAATGGTAAAAATGATTCCGGAAACAAATACGGCTGCAAATGCTACTTCATACGTAATATTTGTGTTGGTGCCAACAACGGAAAAAGCAAAGTACGCATTCAGCCCCATACCGGGTGCGATCGCAATTGGATAATTTGCAAATAAAGCCATCCATAATGTTCCGATCACCGTAGCAATGATTGTGGCGAGAAAAACCTGATCGAACGGAACACCAGTAGTGGATAATATAATTGGATTAACTACCACGATATAAACCATCGTCATGAACGTCGTAAAACCGGCAAGCACCTCGGTTTTGACGGTCGTATTATTTTCTTTTAAATGAAAGCGAAACACTTCATTCAACTCCTTATTAAAATACGAACATTAAAAAAACACAAAGAATATAATATTCGTTTATAGAGTAAAAATCAACCCTTGTAGTAAGAAAAATCGATCTGATGAAAAATTTGAGGTCATCACATTGCAATTTTCAAACAATTCGATAAGATGGAGATGAAGCTTAAACAAATAAGACGCTTCGGAAGCAGGGTGACGTATGTATAATGAATTGAAAAATAAATCGACAGCCGGCCGGGCAGAAATGCTGACACGCCGTTTAGTCGGAATTAAAAGCTATACTGGCTCTTCAGGAGAGGCTGAAAAAGTACAAGAAATCTATTCCATCATTCAGTCGTTTCCTTATTTTCAGCAGCATCCGGAAGATGTTTGGATACAGCCCATTGACGGGGATCCTTACAATCGTATAAATGTTTGGGCTAAACTAGAGGGAAGACAAAAAAAGACGGTCCTGTTTCACAGTCATATCGATACTGTGGAAACAGATGATTTTGGAACGCTCCAATCGCTTGCCCATGATCCTGATGCTTTGCAGAAATATTTTTCCACATATGATGGAGACCAGCGGGTAAAAGAACAGGCTCTTTCAGGAGACTGGCTGTTTGGAAGAGGGTCGCTTGATATGCAAAGCGGTGCTGCCATTCATTTAACTAATCTGCTTGAACTGTCTGAACAAAAAGAGCCTCTTGACGGGACGATGCTGTTTCTATTCAATCCCGACGAAGAAAGTGAGCATGCCGGTATGCTTGCAGCGCTGCAAGAGCTTCAGCGGATGAAAGAAGAAGGGCTGAAGTATGTAGCGGCGATTAACAATGATTTTATTGCCCCTATGCACGACAACGATGATACAAAATATATTTATACAGGAGCAGCGGGTAAAGTTTTGCCCTCTTTTTATATCTATGGTCGTGAAGCGCATGTAGGGGATGTGCTTACGTCAATTGATCCCACACTTGTTGGGTCAGAGATTAATAGGAAAATTAATCAGAACCTTGATTTAGTTGAAGAACTGGAGGGAGAATATGTTCTGCCGCCAGCCTGCCTTTATTTTAAAGAAGATAAGCACAGTTACAATGTTCAGACTGCTGTAAGTGCAAGGATGTATTTTAATTATTTTGTTTTTGAACAAACCGCAAAAGACGTAATGGATAAATTGCTGTCTGTAACAAGAGAAACAGTAGAAGAACTTAGAATTCAAAGTGAAAGAAGATATGATGAATTTCGAATTCATCATGGATTTCCCCCAAGTAAGTGGAAATGGGAAGTCGGTGTATGCACGTATGAGGATCTGCAAAATGAGCTCAAAGAAAAGGGCCTGCCTGTCGATGAGGTTTTGGACCGTGTAGCAAGCGAATGGAAAGGCAAGGACCGAAGAGAAGCATCTTTTGCCCTTGTTGAGGCACTCCAGCAACTGGATCCGGATAAAAAACCGCGTGTCATATTGTTTTTTGCACCACCATTTTTGCCTCACAACTATTTAAATGAGCAGTATGTGTACGGTGCAGAGATTCGTGAAAAGCTGGTCCGCCGGCTTGAGGTCGTAGCGGCTCAAAGCAATGAAACATTCGCAACTAAACGTTTTTTCCCGTACTTGGCAGACGGCAGCTATCTTTCTCTGCATGAAAGTGAAGAAGAGGTAAATGTTTTAAAGAGAAATATGCCGAGGATGTCAGATATTTATCCTTTGCCAATTGATTTGATCAGAAGTGTTAACATCCCGTCCATTAATATAGGTGTATACGGAAGAGATGGACATAAATGGACTGAGCGGGTTTATAAGCCGTATACGTTCCACGTTCTGCCCAGTCTCATTAAAGATTTTGCTTTGGATTTGGTGGCAAAAAAAGAGCCTGAGACAAAAGTGTCTCAAGCTCACTGACCGGATCACTTCGCTTCAGGCGGTAATCATGCAGGGATGGGGCTTGAGCCTTCCTGGGCCTTGCCCTGCGAAGTCTCAATCACGCGCCATATCCTGCTGGAGTCGCCACCTTCCGCTGCGCTCACCTAATACTTAACGGTTGATGCATCTTCCATTTTCTAAACTGTAAAAATTATCTCCCATGCTCCTATTTCCGCATGGTGAAACATACGGTTTAAACGAATGATACTAAATCGTTGATATTAAGTCTGCCGGATGGACGTGCTTCTTTTATGCCTTTTCCTACAGTTATAAGCATTACAGGTACATAGCGGTCAGAGATTTCGAATTCCTCCATTAATGAAGAAGCACTAAAGCCGCCAATTGGACATGTGTCCCAGCCCTTTGCTTTTGCTGCAAGCATAAATTGCATAGCTGCCAGTGATGCGTTTGTAAAAGCGGCGTCACGGCCAAATTGTTCACTTTCATAAGCGGCTTGTATTTGTCCATTTAACGCTTGCTTGATTTCTTCAGACAGCATTCCTTCTTGAACAGCTGGATTAAATACAGGATCCACATTTTCATTTGCCTGAAGATCTCCCAATACAGCGATTACGGCAGAAGCATCGGCGATTTGCTGTTGATTATAAGCAATAGGCAAAAGGCGTTCCTGAGATTCTTTATTATGAAAAGCAAGAAAATTCCAGTGCTGAAGGTTCCACGCAGATGGAGCCTGACCTGTGATTTCAAGAAGTTCCATTAACTCTTCTCTGGAAATCTCTGCATTTGTATCATATTCTTTAGTGGACCGGCGTTCCTGCATCACACTAAGCACATTTTGTTCCATAGTTGAAGTCGACATATGAATTCCTCCCGTAAGCAAGTTACTTTTAGTTAGTAGTAAATCGTGTCTACTATAGTACAGATAAAATTATGAGTCAAGAAATTGATTCGGCGCAAAAGAAAGTGTTTAAGCAAAAATAGATGTCCTGAAATCTCAGTTTTTCACTGAAATTTCAGGACATCTTATGGTTTGCGATCTATTTGAAAAATTGTTTCATTTGAGCAAGCTGATTGTGTTCCTTCAGCATGTCTCCAGGTTTTTTTGCTTCGCCTATAAAATAGTTTTTAAGTTCCATCTCCATAAATTCGCAGATAAGCTGAAATTGAAGGATGAGTGGAATCCCTTTAACGTTTACACGATCTCCTCCGCATATCAATACATAGACTGGCTTATTTTTCATCTGTTGTTTAAATTCAAGGTCAGGATCTCTGAGAGCCTGTGACCACCGATCCACAAAAGTTTTCATATATCCGCTCATTCCATACCAGTAAACAGGGGTAGCGAAAAGAATGGTTTCTGCCTGAACCATTTTTTTAATTAAATCGGCATGATCATCTTCTACAGGGGCAAATCCGTTTTCAGAATGCCGCTGGTCGGTAATCTGATGGACAGTATGGCGGCGAAGATGAATCCACTCCACTTCACCGGAGTAATTTTTTGCTGCCCCTTCTGCTAAAATTTCTGTATTTCCATTGTCTCTTGAACTGCCGCTTATTATTAGCAAACTCATAGGAATCTCCAGCCTTTCATGATGAATTTCGAATAAGGTCATTATACCTGCAGCAAAATTCAAATTCATTTATTTTATGTTCCAAGTAGAGAAGTATGCAGGAATTGAACTTCTCATGGAGTGAGATTAAGCATACTTATCCGTTTAAAACCTATCCAAAGGGGGATTATAAAAAGAACGATATTTTCTGAATAATTTAATTTGAGGGAGAGATGTCAAGCATGTCGAATGTAAAATTGGCAATTATTTATTACAGCTCCACAGGAACGAATTACAAATTAGCGAAATGGGCCGAGGAAGCAGCGCGTGAAGCAGGTGCAGAGGTAAAAGTGTTAAAAGCGGAAGAAACTGCTCCCCAGCAGGCCATAGCAGCAAATCCGGCATGGAAAGAGCATTATGAAGAAACAAAAGATGTACCAAAAGTTACATTAAATGACCTTGAATGGGCTGACGCATTTATTTTCAGCACCCCGACAAGATTCGGCAGTGCACCGTCTCAAATACGGGCGTTTTTAGATACTACCGGGGGACTTTGGTTCAACGGTCAGCTTGTGAACAAGGTCGTGAGTGCGATGAGTTCTGCTCAGAACTCTCATGGAGGACAGGAAGCTACGATCCTCTCACTTTATACGTCGATGATGCACTGGGGTGCTATTATTGCGGCTCCAGGCTATTCAGATCCTGTTACCTTCAGTTCAGGCGGCAACCCGTATGGTACAAGCGTAACTGTGGACCAGGATGGCAATATGCTTGAGGACGTAGAGGAAGCAGTAAAACATCAGGCCCGCCGTACTATTGAAGTGGCGCAAATGGTAGTAAACGGTTCAAAATAAAACGATAGCTTATGAAATAAAGCGGATGGGCTCGCTCACACTCCTGTTGATGCGTTAAGCGTCCGTCTGGAGAGCAGCGAACTGATCAATGAGCTTGGGACAAATTTGTCCCAAGCTCATTTTCTTGTCTGCTTATAAAATCGACCCGGTTTGACCGGATCGGGGGTCTCAATCACTATATTTTGAGCAGTAAAGGGGTGGGTGAAGCTGATTTTTACCGCATGGAGTGCTTGAAAAGGGAAATGTATTGTTTTTTTGCCCCCGTATAGCGTATCTCCTGCCAGCGGATGTCCGATGGAAGATAAGTGAACGCGTATCTGATGGGTTCTGCCAGTGTCGAGCTGCAGTTCGAGCCAGGAGGTTTGCTGATTTTGATTGAATTGAATTTTTCTAAAATGCGTAATCGCTTTTTGCCCGGTTGGTGATATTCTTTTTCTGGAATTGTGATGACGGTCATTTCCAATTGGCTGATCAATCGTACCATTGGAATGCGACACATCTCCGTGCACATGTGCCCAGTATGTGCGTTTAATGGATCGCTGCTCCAATGCATGGTCCAGCAAGGGCTTGACAGCAGCATGCTTTGCAAAAATAATGGTCCCCGTTGTATCCCGGTCAAGCCGGTGAATGGGCTGAGCATACCCGGTTTTCCCTTTTTGCCGGAGATAGTGAACCACACCGTTTGCAAGGGTGCCTGAAGCGTCCGGCTGATTTGGGTGCGTATCTATGTGAGGCGGCTTATTCGCAATTAAAAGATGCTCGTCTTCATATAGAATAGAAAGATCGATTGGATCCGGCAGATAGCTGGGTTTCTCCTCTTCCTCCAACCGGATGGTCAACAGATCTCCTGGAGATAGTACCGTTCTCCATTCTGTTAATGTTCCATTTAAATCAATTGCTTTATTCATGCGCCATGCGTGTATTTGTTTTTTTCCGAATTTCCATTCGCTGCGAAGTGCTTCTTCAACTGTTTTTCCTGCAGTTTGAGCAGGCACGGATATCGAGAATGAGGAAGTATGCATGTGATTTGGCTCCTTTGTTTTAGATAAGTTCCTTTCCTGTTATTAAAAAAGCCTCTTCGTCCGAAGAGAAGAGGCAGTGCTGATCAGGTCCAAATAAATAGCTTTTTTACTCGTTCACAACATTCCGTTCAAAGAACTCTTCATACTCGCTTTCACTTGCGGCACCGACAATTCCGTCAACGGCTTGTCCGTCTTCAAAATGAACGAGTGTAGGTGTGGACTGGATAGAATATTTGTTAAATTGATCTCGAAATTCTATTAAATTCATTTGTACCATATCCACGTCCATTTCCTCAGCAAGAGGAGCTAGCATAGGTGTTGTTTCCAGACAATACTGGCATTCAGGACTGAAGAAATAAACAGTTGTTGGTTCACCGCTTGAAATTCTTTCGTCTAATTCATCCGGTAAAATCTGATTTGCATAATTAGGGTTATCCAGCAGATCAATTGTTGACTGTCTTAAGTCCTCTTTTCCATACGGGTTATCCTCGGTTTTCGAGGCATTTTGTATATTGGTAATAATAAAAATAGAAGCAAAGATCACAATAATGATTGCTCCGAAGATGAGTACTTTTTTCATCAGGCTTTTTCCCCTTTCAACTGCTTTAAAATAAGTAAGCTAAAAATAAAAATGATGGCAAAAGCGGTTAATGCAAGAAATGGAATCGTAATAAACCCGAGCCAGTTAATGTATTCTCCCGTACATGGAACCATTCCGCAGGCAGGAGCATTGTCTGACAGAAAATCAAGCTTTTGAATGCCATAATGATAGATCGAAACAAGTCCGCCGATTCCTGATAAACAGGCAGAATAAAAGGCTGCTTTAGGATCCTTCCTGTATATTGCCGCAGCAAGCAGAATGACAATCGGGTACATAAAAATCCTTTGGTACCAGCACAATTCACATGGCTCATACCCTCTTATTTCAGAAAAATAAAGAGACCCCATTGCAGCTACCAAAGAAGCAGCCCAAGCTGTAAAAAGGAAATTCTCCGTTTTTTTCTCCATTTTGATGCCTCTTTTCTTCTCAATCGTATTTAAATGGTGATTCATGAAGATTGTAAAAGGTAATGATGAATATGACAAGCTGATCTTACTAAAATGAGGCAACTATTTTATAAATTTGTCTATTCTTTGGCAGTTAATTAAAGTAACCAATTTTCATCATACTCAAAGTATGAACGTGTTTCAACCAGCTTTTCTTACAAATAAAGATTAAATGCAAAACGATTCCAAAGTGCAATTGCACAAGCTATAATATGAAAGGGTAATAAAGCGTTTATGTTCCAGGCAAAAAGGGGATATGAAACGTTGTGAAGGAGTGGGAAGTATGTCTGAGAAATTAGATTTAACGCAGTTTGAAAAAAAGATGATTATTCGAACAATGATTCATCCTGATATAGAAAAAATAATTGAAATGCAGCGCCTTTGTTTTCCGGGTATGGAGCCATGGAAAATAGAACAGCTTGAGAGCCATCTCGATACATTTCCTGATGGGCAGCTTGTTGCCGAACTGGACGGAGAAATTATTGGTTCTTGCTCAAGCCTGATCATAAACTTCGACGAGTACGATGACCGCCACACATGGGACGATGTTACAGACGAAGGTTATATCACCAATCATAATCCTGATGGATATAACCTGTATGGAATAGAAGTTATGGTGCATCCTGAATACCGGCGCATGAAAGTAGGACACAGATTGTACGAAGCAAGACGCGAACTGGCTCGTGAGTACAAACTGAAAAGTATCATCATTGGAGGCCGCATCCCGAATTTTCATAAATATGCTGATGAAATGTCTCCAAGGGAATATGTAGATTCTGTACAGATGCATAAGGTGTATGATCCAGTCCTATCCTTTCAGCTTTTAAACGGATTTACCTTGATGAGGATCAATCCGAATTATCTGCCGGATGATAAGCAATCAAACAAATATGCTACTTTGATGGAATGGAACAATGTGGATTACCGTCCAAATTCCAAGCGTCACTTTAAAACGAGCCACCCAGTCCGGATTTGTGTGGTTCAGTACATGATGCGTCAAATTGATTCCTTTACAGACTTTGCAAACCAGGTGGAGTATTTTACGGATGTAGCTTCAGATGCTCATTCTGATTTTGTAGTATTTCCGGAAATTTTTACTACTCAGCTGATGTCCTTTTTAAATGAGAAATCTCCGAGTATGGCGGTTAGAAAACTGACAGATTATACAGAAGATTATATTGAACTCTTTACCGATCTTGCAGTTCGCTACAATGTAAATATAATCGGAGGCTCTCACTTTGTAAAAGAGGATGACGACGAAATCTACAATATCGCGTATTTATTCCGCAGAGACGGGACGATTGAAAAGCAGTACAAGCTGCATATTACACCGAATGAACGAAAATGGTGGGGAATAAGTGCCGGCGATCAGGTACGGGTGTTTGATACAGATTGCGGGAAAATCGCAATTCAGATCTGTTATGACATCGAATTTCCGGAGCTCGCCCGCATCGCCACAGATAAAGGGGCAAAAATTATCTTTACCCCGTTCTGTACGGAAGACCGTCAAGGCTATCTGCGTGTGCGCTATTGCTCACAGGCTAGAGCGGTTGAAAATCAAATCTATACCGTTATTTCAGGGACAGTCGGCAATCTTCCTGAAACAGAAAATATGGATATACAATACGCCCAGTCCGGGATTTTTGCGCCATCTGATTTTGAATTTGCACGTGACGGAATTGTAGGTGAAACAGATCCAAATCTCGAAATGGTGATGATTGGAGATGTGGACCTGGAAATTCTCCGCCGTCAGCGGCAAAGCGGAACGGTTCGCCAGCTGAAGGACAGAAGACATGATATCTACAATATAGAATACAAAAAATAGTCATTGGCCTGCTATAAGATTTAAGATAAAGCATCACTCATTACGGAGGCTGGGACATAACTCATAAAAGTTTAAAAAAAGAGGACATATTTATTACTAGTAGTAGGTGAGCGGAGCGGAAGGTGGCGACTCCTGCAGGATATGACGGCAAGCTGAGACTTTACAGGGCAAGGCCCTGAAAAGGCTCAGCGCCGTACCTGCGGAAAGCGTCCGCCTGAAGCGAAGTGAACCGGTCGTAGAGCTTGAGACACTTATGTCCCAAGCTCTTTATTTTCTTATTTATGATTTAAACATATAAAGAAAGTTTAGACGGCCAAGGTATACTTCATGTAAAAATTGGGTATTGGTTTGTACAGTCTTCAAAACAGCTTCCATATAAATGGCGGCAGCATTCGTTATTACTGTCTGTGTGCTTTTCATATTTTTTCTCGCGGCATGTGGTTCTGCGTCAATTCTAAACCTGGTTCATGATACAATTAAACCGAGGCGTGTCCTTAGTTAAAACTGGAGGAGGTATACTATGAGCTATCAACAATCGTATGAAAAATGGTTTTCATTTGATCAGCTGGACGAAGAGGTTTTTTCTGAACTGGAGCAAATGAAGGATAATGAAAAAGGAAAAGAAGACGCATTTTATAAAAACCTTGAATTCGGCACTGGCGGCATGCGCGGAGAGATTGGTGCAGGCACAAACCGGATGAATCTTTATACCGTCCGAAAGGCAGCGGAAGGATTGGCCCGCTATATAGAGAAGAAAGGTCCTGATGCGGTTAAAAGAGGGGTAGTTTTGGCTTATGACTGCAGAAGGAAATCTCCTGAGTTTTCTCTTGAAATTGCACGGACTCTTGCTTCACATGGTATTCAGACCTATGTGTTTGAGTCGCTGCGCTCGACTCCGCAGCTGTCCTTTGCTGTGAGATCTTTACATACATACATGGGAGGCATGATCACAGCGAGCCACAATCCTCCTGAATACAATGGATTTAAAGTTTACGGTGAAGATGGCGCCCAGCTTAATTTAGCAGATGCAGATGCTGTTATTGAAGAAATAAATGCGATTGATAATGAGCTTGATATTCAAGTGAAATCCATCGATGAATTGAAGGAATCGGGCTTAATCGAAATGATTTCATCTTCTGTGGATGACTCATATGTAGAACATCTTATAACCGTTTCTGAAAAGCCTCAATTAGCAAAGGAATCCGATTTAAAAGTTGTGTTTTCTCCTTTGCATGGAGCATCAAATGAAATGGTTCAGCGCGGTCTTAAAGCGCTCGGATATAAACATATTCATATCGTAAAAGAGCAGGAAGAGCCGGATTCAGAGTTTCCAACTGTCGCTTCTCCAAATCCGGAAGAACCCGGGGCCTTTGAATATGCGATCAGAGATGGAAAAGAAATAGGGGCAGACCTATTAATCACGGCAGATCCTGATGGAGACCGCTTAGGTTTAGCTGTTAAAGGACCGGATGATGAATATGTATTATTGACCGGAAATCAAACAGGGGCGCTTTTGCTTAATTACCTGCTTGGCCGGAAAAGTGAAAAAGGAAATCTTCCTCAAAATGGAAGAGTGTTTAAGACAATTGTTACCTCTGAAATCGGTCGAAAAATAGCAGAGCATTATGGTGCGACGACAGAAGATGTTCTGACTGGTTTTAAGTTCATTGGAGAAAAAATCAAGATGTATGAAAAAACCGGCGAGCATACTTTTTTATTCGGATATGAAGAAAGCTATGGCTATCTGGTCAAAGATTTTGCCCGTGATAAAGATGCAGTGCAGGCAGCTCTTTTAGCAGTAGAAGCAGCAGCCTTTCATAAACAGCAGGGACATACACTGTATGAGGTTTTATTGTCCTTATTTGAAACGCACGGCTATTACAAAGAAGGTCTTGAGTCGCTGACACTTAAAGGAAAAGAAGGAGCTGATAAAATTCAGTCCATATTGACCGGTTTCCGTGAGCATCCGATCAGGGAAATTGCTGGACTTGCTGTTCATTCTCAAGAAGATTACGGAACTCAAAAACGACTGATAACGGCTAAAGGAAAAGAAGAGGACATTTCACTGCCAGCTTCGAATGTATTGAAATACTTTTTAGAGGATGGCTCATGGGTTTGCATCCGTCCAAGCGGTACGGAGCCGAAAGTAAAATTTTATTTCAGCGTAATCGGATCAAGTCTTAAAGACAGTGAAAAAAAGCTTTCCCAAATAAAAGAATCCTTTATGGATAAAGTTCACTCAATGGTATAAATCATCTCCATTGTAAAAGAAGTTCTTAGGCAGCCTTTGTTAACAGGGGCTGTCTTTAGTTTGATATAAGCAAATAAGCATTAACCATCAGTTACATAAATTGAGGAATAGAAGCTAAAATTAAATACAGCCCTCCACTCATTTACAAGAAATTTTAGTGTTTAGACTAAAACGAACTTCTTCAATGGGTGGCGGCTTTTTTTATAGAACGCTGACAACAGGCGACCTGAATTTTGAAGCACAAAATTCAGCGTAGCGGAATAACTCTGTGTAATGATAAGCAGTGGTTTCCTGAGGTTGAGGGTAGTGGATCCCTTTTAACAAAAGTTTAATTTTTCTGGATAGCAGATCATCCTTCGTGCGAACCATTAAAATCAGCATGTCATCCCATGAATGGCGGTACAAATAAAGCAAGGTGCGGTCATAGTCATTGTTCATGTCTACTGTCCATCCTCCTTTCAGAGAAGTTACCATTAGTATGTGCTGAAAAGCAGGAATTTGTTCTGAAAAAAACAAGTGAAAATATGGAGTGTCTGGACGGTGTTTACTTGTTTTACTATAGTTCAACGGACTATTTAAGCTTTTCAATGGATGAAATTTCTTCTAGTACCCAATGACTCCCAGTATAGAGAATCAATAAACCAACAATCATGAACTTTTACTTCCAACATATATTTTAAGGAGGGAAGGGACGTGATGACTGTGAGTGACAAAGACCTCATAAGAGCAATCGATGAAATAACCGAAGTCGCAAAAGGATTTGGACTTGATTTTTTTCCAATGAGATATGAAATTTGCCCTGCATCTATTTTGTATACGTTTGGTGCTTACGGAATGCCTATCCGTTTTTCCCATTGGAGCTTTGGAAAGCAATATCATAAGATGAAGCTGCAATATGATCTGGGACTGAGTAAAATTTACGAATTAGTGATAAATTCTAATCCTTGCTATGCATTTTTATTGGATACCAATTCGTTAATCCAAAACAAACTGATTGTAGCCCATGTTTTAGCGCACTGCGACTTTTTTAAAAACAATGTGCGGTTCAGTCAAACGAAACGGGATATGGTTAATAGTATGACTGCCACAGCCGAGAGAATCAGAGCATATGAAATGGAAGTTGGCAAACATGAGGTCGAAGAATTTCTTGACGCTGTGCTGGCCATTGAAGAACATGTGGATCCTTCTTTTTCTAAGGCTTCATTTGACTGGAAGGTTGATGAGTGGGAAATTGAAGAAAGAGATTCAAAAAAGTCCCCATATGACGATCTTTGGAATATGGAGTCATCGCCTAAACCAATTAACCGATCCAGAGTCAGGAGAAAAAGGTTCCCGCCTTCACCTGAAAAAGATCTGATGCTTTTTATTCAGCAATACAGCCGTGAACTGGAAGAATGGCAGCGCGATATTATGACGATGATCCGTGAAGAAATGCTTTACTTCTGGCCGCAGCTTGAAACTAAAATCATGAACGAAGGCTGGGCATCCTACTGGCATCAGAAAATCATGAGGGAGCTGGATTTAACAAGCGGGGAATCCATTGAATTTGCAAAGCTGAATGCAAATGTAGTGCAGCCATCAAAAACACAGATTAATCCTTATTATTTAGGGTTAAAATTATTTGAACACATAGAGGACCGGTGGAATAACCCGGATGAAGAAGCCATTCGTAATGGCGTCAAACCGAATAGCGGGAGAGAAAAGATTTTTGAAGTCAGAGAAATCGAATCCGATCAATCTTTTATCCGCAATTATTTAACAAAGGAGTTTGTGGAGCAGGAGGATATGTTCCTGTTTCAGAAGGCCGGCAGAGATTACAGAATCGTTGGAAAAGAATGGGAAGGTGTTCGGGACGAGCTGATTTCTTCAAGGGTAAATGGAGGATTTCCATACATTGTAGTAGAAGATGGAGATTATCTTAAAAATGGAGAACTGTACTTAATGCATATGTACGAGGGAACAGAGCTTGATATTGATTATCTTGAGAGAGTGATGCCGCATATTCATCGCTTGTGGGGAAAAACGGTGCACCTTGAAACATTGGTAGACGGCAAAAGCATTTGCTTTGTGCATAACGGAAGAACGATGCAGCGCAAACATTTATCTTAATTCGTGCTTGAAAAACGATTAGGACCTGAAAGAAAAATTTTTCTTTTGGGTTCTCTCTTGTTTTCAGGGAGTAACTTTTCTTAAGTCAATACCGTCTTTATAGATGATACTAGCCAAAGCATCTAGAAAGGAGTACATAGCTGAGGTGAAGCAAAAATTGAATATGGCAGGGTGATCAAATGGACTGGTGGGCGATTGTCGTCGCAGTTATATTAGGCATTGTAGAAGGATTGACTGAATTTGCACCTGTTTCTTCTACAGGCCACATGATTATTGTTGATGATTTATGGTTAAAATCAAAAGAACTATTTAATCCGGATGTGGCAAATACATTTAAAATTGTGGTTCAGCTAGGCTCCATCTTAGCTGTTGTAGTGGTTTTTAAAGAAAGACTGATTAACCTTGTAAACGTCAATAAACAGACATTTAAAGCTGGTGCGCCTGTGCTGAAATGGCAGATGGTAGCAGCAGGTTTGCTTCCTGCAGTGATACTGGGCTTTCTATTTGAAGATTTTATAGATGAGCATCTATTTTCAATTGAAACGGTATTGATCGGATTAATTGGCGGATCATTTTTAATGATCGCAGCAGACATTCTTCATAATAAGGGAAAACGAGTAACTCATACAGTTGATCAAATAACGTACCGACAGGCATTATTGATGGGTCTGTTTCAATGTATTGCGCTGTGGCCCGGCTTTTCAAGGTCAGGTTCCACCATTTCCGGCGGCGTTATTCTCGGCATCAGTCACCGCGCTTCAGCAGATTTTACATTTATCATGGCTGTACCAATTATGCTCGGAGCAAGCGGCTTGTCTTTAGTTAAGAACTGGTCTTATCTTTCTATAGATGCACTGCCATTTTTCATAGCAGGCTTCGTAAGCGCCTTTTTATTTGCTTTATTATCTATACGCTTTTTCCTTGCGATGATCAGCCGGATCAAACTAATCCCCTTTGCGATTTACCGCCTGGTGTTAAGCGGTATTTTGATTTATATTGTTTATTTTTAACTTGTAATCGGGTCGATATTTGTATGAATCGTTCCCATCTAATCTTTGATACGTGCAAAAGGAGTCTGGGACATAAGTGTCTCAGGCTCCTTGACCGGTTCACTGCACTTCAGGGGGACGCTTTCCGCAGGGACGGCTCTGAGCCTTCTTGTGCCCCGCCCAGCGAAGTCTCAAGCAGCCGTCATATCCTGCTGGAGTCGCCACCTTCCGCTCCGCTCACCTCATCTATTGATAGATACTGCATCATTTTTAACCTTCTTTTAGTTCTGTCCCAGTCTGTCTTCTTCGTTATCCGTTACAAATCACTAATCGTTAGTTTTTGTGCTTCTTCCTTTTTTTGCTGTACCAGAAGATGAAGAGAACAGCTGCTGCTCCGAGAACTGCGTATGCAATCGTTGAGTAGACGTCCATGAAACCCAAAATTTCTTCCCACGAGTCTCCCAATTGAGCTCCCACCACGACTAAAATGGTATTCCAAATGATGGTGCCAAGTGTTGTGAAGATTAAAAATAATACAAACGGCATATTGGACATACCCGCTGGAATTGAAATCAGACTCCTGATAAGAGGCACCATTCTGCAAAAGAAAACAGTCCATACGCCATATCGGTCAAACCATGCATCTGCTCTATGCAAATCCTCTTTTTTTACTCTTAAAATGTTTCCATATCGCTCAATGATTTTTTCCAGCCGTTCCACATCGACAAGAAGTCCAACCCCGTAAAGAATGACAGCTCCCGCGACAGATCCTGCAGTAGATGCAATGATAACCCCCGTAACGGTTAGGTCAGTAGTGGTAGTCATAAATCCGCCAAAAGGGAGGATCACTTCTGAAGGAATAGGAGGAAAAAGATTTTCAAGTGCAATCATGAGAAAGATTCCGAAATACCCGTATTGCTCCATAAACGACATAACCCATTCCTGCATACATTCACTCTCCAAATCTTACTTGATAACGATCATTGTCATTTTGTGTAATCCTAAATATTGTATCATTTTAATTTTATGTATTCACCGTTTATATTTATTATAGGAGGTAAATGGTTAGAACAAAGACAAATACTTAAAGGAGGCAGGATTCTATGTCTTATATTCATCATTTAAGAAAAAAAATTGGACATGACCCGGTAAATTTAGTGGGGGTGGCTGTTCTTGTTTTTAATGATTCAGGAAATATTTTATTACAGAAAAGAACCGAAGGGATGTGGGGGCTCCCGGGAGGTTTTATTGAACTTGGTGAATCAACTGAGGATGCAGCAAGAAGAGAAGTAAAAGAAGAAACCGGCATTGCAATCGGCGGTGTTCAATTAATAGGAGTCTTATCGGGTAAAGAGTATTATGTAAAATTACCAAATGAGGATGAGTTTTATGCTGTAACTGTTGTGTACTATTCAAGAGAGATTCTTAGCGGAGAGCTGAAAGCAGATGGGATTGAAGGAGAAGAGGTGGAGTTTTTTCCGCCCAATGAATTACCTGAAGGGATAAGCCCCCGTGTAAAAGCAATGCTTCGATCTTCTGCTGAAGATTTAAAAGCCATGCAGGCTGAACATGAAAAAAAGGAAAAAGAATGAGCATTCTTCTTCCTTTTTTGTGCATTAGACGTCCGGTTCAATATGGACGTGAACCTGAGTGTGCGGACGGTTGTTTTGAAGTGCATGTTCGATTTCTTCTGAAATATCGTGACTTTCAATGACATTTAAATCAGGGTCCACTTTAATGGTCAAATCAATAAACGTAACATTGCCGTGTGAGCGTGCTTTAAAATCTTCAATTTTCCGCACCCCTGGGATCTCTCTGACACTGGATTTAATTTCTTTCACTTCATTCGTATCAAATCCGTCTGTAAGTGTGTGAATAGCATCCTTAAAAATGCCCAGTGCAGTTTTCAGGATGATGATGCCCACCAGGAAAGCGGCTAATGGGTCAAGCCAGGTCAGCCCTGCAAAGCTGCCGATAATCCCAATGGCTGCCCCCAGACTGACAAGTGCATCTGACCGGTTATCCTGGGCTGCAGCAAAAAGAGAGGAGCTTTTGATGCTTTTCGATAATTTGAGGTTATAACGGTAAACACCGTACATAAATATGGCACTGCCGATTGCCACCCATGCGGCAAGCAGACTTGGAGGATTATCCTGGCCTCCCTGGAGAATGATCGAGCCAGCCTGAGTAAGCACTTGAAATGCAACGGCTGTCATAATAAATGCTGCAGCAAATGAAGCGATGGACTCAGCACGCATATGTCCGTAATGATGGTCCTGGTCAGGCGGTTTCCTTGAGACACGGAGGCCAACCAATACAGCAACGGAAGCAATGACATCAGTCGTGTTATTCAGTCCATCTGCTTTTAACGCTTCTGAGCCCGTTTGAATTCCGATAACTAATTTTATGACTGCAAGAACGAGGTAAGCCGCAATGCTGATCATTGCGCCGCGCTCACCGCGTTTTAAATTTTCGTATAAATCCATATTAATGCCTCCACGTACTTTTCTCGCATGCTTATATTATTTCCCTTAGAATAGATTATCAGACGTGACCAATTTGGGTCTAGAGCAACGTTGTAGGGGGTTCCCATGCTTATTGTGAGCGGGGAAATAAGTTGGGGGAAGGCAAAGGAAATCAGAATAATCGGGGAATTAAAAAGTAAAAGATTCTAGGAGAGAATGGTACACCCTCAGGCATCTGATTCAGCCAGCCAGAGTCCATAAACTGAAAAGATAGGGAACCAGTCGAAAAAGAGGCTGGGACAAAAATCAAAAGAATGTAAAGAATGAAGAAGTATTTATCAATAGTAAGAGGAGAGCGGAGCGGAAGGTGGCGACTCCTGCAGGATTTGACGGCAAGCTGAGACTTTACAGGGCCTTGCCCCGAAAAGGCTCAGCGCCGTCCCTGCGGAAAGCGTCCGCCTGAAGCGCAGCGAACCGGTCAAAGAGCTTGAGACACTTTTGTCCCAAGCTCTCTATTTTCATTTGCAGAGTTCACTTATATCACTTTATTTTAATTTATAAACTCTCGCCTCATAAGGTTTTAAAACAACGGTTGAGATTTCGTGATGCTCCTCAATCGGCAGATTGTTAAGGATAATATTTTCGCTCGATAAGCTAAGATCACTGTGATCCATAATCGCATCTTTTTTTGACAGGTTCGTTAAAACTACGACTTGTTCTTTTTTAAGAGTGCGGGTATAGGCGAAAATTTGGTGGTGGTCAGGAAGTATTAATTCATACGCTCCGTAAGTAAAGATATCATGATCTTTCTTTAATTTAATCATTCGTTTGTAAAAAGAGAGAACAGAATTTTCATCCTGCAATTGATCTTCTACATTAATTTCTTTGTAGTTTGGATTGATTTTCATCCAGGGTGAAGAAGTGGTGAATCCGGCATTCGCTTCCTGGGACCACTGCATAGGTGTCCGGCTGTTGTCGCGTGATGACGCCCAGAGAATTCTCATAATATCTCCGTGGGGGAGTCCTTCTTCAGAACGGATCCGATACAGATTTTTTGCTGAAACATCGTCATAATCGTCAATCGATTCAAAATGTACATTTGTCATGCCGATTTCCTGTCCCTGATAGATAAATGGTGTACCTTGCATTAAAAAGTACATTGCAGCCATGGAAGTTGCACTCTCATACCAGTAATCATGGTCATCTCCCCACGTAGAGACGACACGCGGTTTATCATGATTTTCAATAAACAAGGCATTCCATCCATTGTTTTCCAATCCTTTCTGCCAGCGCGAAAGAACTTTTTTCAGTTCCACAATATCCAGCTCTAAATTGGTTTCTGCATCCCACAAGCCAAGATGCTCAAATTGAAAAATCATGTCCATCTTGCCGTTTTCCTCACCAACCCAGAGATCGGCTTCTTCAATGGAAACACCGTTGGCTTCCCCGACTGTCATAACGTCACGGGACCCGTCGCCATATGTTTCATTTTTAAATTCTTCAAGAAATGGCTGGATGCCTTCCTGATTCATGTGCATATCAAAGGAAGACACATACTTTTTCTTTAGAGGATTGGGCATATCCGGGAAGCCGGGACGCTTTTTGATATGACTCACCGCATCAATTCTGAAGCCGTCAATTCCTTTATCAAGCCACCAGTTAACAGCATCATATACCGCTTGTCTTGCCTCTGGATTTTCCCAGTTTATATCAGGCTGCTTTGTAGAAAATACATGAAGGTAATATTGGTCTGTTTTTTCATCATACTGCCATGCTGAGCCGCCGAAAATACTTTCCCAGTTGTTTGGTTCTGCAACAGTTTTTCCGTGGTTATTGCGTTTCCCTTCCCGCCAGATGTACCAGTCCCTTTTTGGATCGTCAACGCTTGAACGGGACTCAATAAACCATTGATGTTCGTCACTTGTATGATTAGGCACAAAATCAATAATCAATTTCATGCCGCGTTTGTGAACTTCTTCGAGCAGCTGGTCAAAGTCAGCCATTGTGCCAAAGTCATCCATAATATCTTTATAATCAGAAATATCATACCCATTATCGTCATTAGGCGATTTATACATTGGACAAATCCAGATCACGTCTATTCCAAGATCTTTCACATAATCAAGGCGTTGGATAATTCCCTGTAGATCACCTATACCATCACCGTTTGAATCCTGAAAGCTTCTTGGATAAATCTGATAGCCAACGGCTTCTTTCCACCATATTTTTTTCATATTGGTGCACCTCCATAGTAATGCAATCGTTTGCACTTCATTAAATAAAAAAACGGATCTTACATCCGTTTGCGGATCTGTTCCTATTTTTCACGTACTTATTTTACCCTTTAATGACCGTGAGTGCAATGTCTATTTGCTGGTAATTCTCATGGGAATGAAAAAAAGCTGAACCGATGCTTTCTCGATTCAGCTTCTATCCATCACGCTTCTGTCGTTTGAACAGAAGTTTCCATTACGGAGGTTCTGTCTTCAGTGGTTTGCTCTTCTTCTGACATTTTCCAAACCTCAAGATAGAGGATATGGTACCCGTCAACATCATTTACTTTAAAGACAAAACCCTGTTCATAGATCTCATCACCAATTTCAACATCAAAATTTCTTGTCATGAAAAAGCCGCCGATTGTATCCACATCTTCTTCGTCAATGTTGATGCCAAGAAGATCATTGACGTTTTGCACCAGCACTTTTGAGTCTAGAATATAATGGTTTTCATTGATCTTTTGAACGTCTGGTATTTCATCTACATCAAATTCATCCTGGATTTCTCCAACGATTTCTTCAATGATGTCCTCCATTGTAACGAGTCCGGATGTCCCTCCATATTCATCCAGAAGAATCCCCATGTGCATCCGTTCTTTTTGAAACTTCAGCAGCAGTTCATTGATAGGGATGCTGTCAATGACTTGAATAATGGAATGGGTGTATTCTGAGACAAGGCGATCCCCGTTAGCCTGATCCTCAATAAAGGCTGTCATCAGTTCTTTCATATTGATCATCCCGATTACATTGTCTTTATCTCCGTCCTCAACAACGGGGTAACGGGTGTATTGTTCCTCTTTCATGACGCTGAACACTTCTCTCAGGGTAAGGCCGCTGTTCACACTAATAATTTCGGTACGGGGTACCATTATTTCTTTTGCAACACGCTCATCAAATTCAAATATCTTGTTTACATAGCTGTATTCTGATTGATTAATCTCACCGCTTTTTAAGCTTTCAGATAATAGAATCCTCAGATCTTCTTCCGAATGGGCAAGGTCATGTTCAGATGAAGGTTTAAGACCCAGCATTGCAGCAAAAATCCGTGCTGAACCATTTAAAAGCCAGATAAACGGATACATTAAGCTGTAAAACAGGATAAGCGGCTTTGCAAGAAGCAGAATGACAGCTTCAGCTTTTTGTACAGCTAAGATTTTAGGCGCTGACTCACCAATCACTACGTGTAAAAATGTAATGATGGAAAAAGCGATCGCAAATGAAATCAGGTGAGTAAGAGAAGCAGAAATTCCAAGGCCGGCTAAAAGAGGGCCAACCAGGGTTTCAACTGCTGATTCACCGAGCCAGCCTAAACCAAGTGCTGATACTGTAATGCCAAGCTGGCATGCAGACAAGTATTCATCTGGATTTAAGGTGATTCTTTTAGCAGCAAGCGCTTTTGAATTTCCTTCAGCAGCAAGCTGATCCAAGCGTGAACTTCTGATTTTTACAATAGCGAACTCAGAAGCAACAAAAAATGCTGTTAGTGCAATAAGAACAGCGACCATCAGTAAATGAACTATTTCCAATGATTTGAGACAATCCCATTAAAGATCAGCGTTCGCTGGTCTTGGGCGTGGGGATGTCTCTCACACCTCCTGTTTTGTTGAAATGTATTGCCGGAATCAACATGGGCAGTATTCAACAGACGGCATCAAACCAAGCATCCTGTAAGTCGTTTATTGAAGGAATGTAAATGGAAATGATGACCGTGCTGTCTGACATCTACTGCCATTTTTGATTACCTCGTGATAAACACAACGATTGTCTCTGTTAGTATCGAGCATCATAACCCCATCGAACATTCCTCCAATCAAAATAATAATGCTTCTATTCTACCACAAATAAAAAATCTTTGACCATCATTATTTCCAGTCACTGGCTGTTTTTATTCAATACATTAAGGTACTTCATGGCCAAGCGAAGCCTCATAGATCACGTACCATTGGTGCGGAGTTAATTTCATTTTTAATGCAGCCGCCGCAGAGTCAATTCGTTCTAATTTGCCTGACCCGACGATTGGCATTATAGAAGCTGGATGGGAAAGAAGCCATGAATAAATAACTTCGTCCATCTTATCCGTTCCAATTTCACTGCCAATTTGCTTTAGTGCTTTTCTTAGCCGTTCGGCTTTTGGCTCTTCTTGTTCAAAAAGCTGACCGCCTGCTAGAGGAGACCATGCCATGGGAGGAGCTTGCATTTCAAGTGAGAGATCGAGGGTCCCGTCTTCGAAATTTTCCAGGTTATATGGATTCAGCTCAATCTGGTTCGTCACAAGAGGCTGAGCAGTGTAGGTCTCAAGCATTTTCATTTGGCTTCGTTTAAAGTTTGATACTCCAAAGTGAAGAACTTTTCCATCATTGTGAAGCTGGTCAAACGCCTCTGCCGTTTCCTCCGGGTTCATAAATGGATCTGGACGATGAATCAAAAGTAAATCAATGTAATCTGTTTTAAGATTGGTTAAAGATTGTTCTACTGAATGTATAATATGCTTTTTACTCGTATTATAATGATGACTTTGGTGCTCCGGACGGTTGGAAGACGGGAGAACAATTCCGCATTTTGTAATGATCTCCATCTTCTTTCGAAGAGAAGGATCTAACCCCAGTGCTTCTCCAAAAAGCTCTTCACATTGATACCCTCCATAAATATCTGCGTGATCAAACGTGGTGATTTCTTTTTCCATAACTTCTTTAATAAATGAAAGCCTTTCTTCTTTAGATAAGTTCCATTCATTTAGACGCATCATTCCGTGAATAATTCTTGATAATTGAAAATCCTCTGCTAATGTAACTCTATCCATATGTATTCCTCCTATTATGTAGTATCAAGTGACAGGATATAAAGTGAAAAAATCAGGCCGGTGAGTAAAATGGATCGGACCAGAGTTTCATCACACCATATTCCAATTAAGTACAGGGAAGTAATCAAAATGTAGGCGTTGTACCTTGTCAAAACTTTCTTGCTTTCTATCTGAGATATAAATGCCAGCAGTATAAAAAGAGGCAGTGCGTACAGGATAATTTTCGAGAAGAATGGCTCAATGATCAGTAAAGGAAGAAGAAACAACCCGAATATTCTGCGAATAAAACTGCTTCTGAACGTCTGCATGCCCTGTACACCTCTTTATAATCTGCATCTCAATCTGTAAACATTTACGATTAGATGATACCATATATAAAACAATAGTGAGGAATTGAGATTTAAGAAGATTCATAAGGAGGATGGGGCAGCGATGGTGATAGAGCTTTTAGAAAAAGCAAAAGGGTTGGACAGGGACGATGAATTAAAAGCATTCAAGGATGAATTTTACATAAAAGAAGGGCAGATTTATCTGGATGGAAATTCTCTTGGGCTTTTATCTAAAAGAGCAGAAAATGAAACCTTAAAAGCGCTCGCCAGTTGGAAGGAATACGGGATTGATGGATGGACAGAAGGAGATCATCCATGGTTTACGTTATCTGAAAAACTGGGGGAGACGTCTGCGCCTTTAATAGGAGCTGAAAAGAATGAAGTCGTTGTTACGGGCTCTATCACTGCAAACCTTCATCAGATGATCGCAAGTTTTTATCATCCGAACGAAGAAAAAAATGAAATCCTTGCGGATGAACTTAACTTTCCTTCAGACCTGTATGCGATTCAAAGTCAGTTGGAACTAAAAGGGTTTGATCCTGCGGTCTATTTAAAAAAAGTACCCTCTCAGGACGGGCAGACGATTCTGTTAGACAGTATTAAATCGTCCATTACTGAAAAAACCGCTTTAGTCCTTCTGCCATCTGTACTCTATCGAAGCGGGCAATTGCTGCCAATAAAAGAAATCGTCGAATATGCTCACAGGTATTCAGCAATCGTTGGCTTTGATTTGGCACATTCAATTGGGGCAGTTCCTCACAAGCTTCATGAGTGGAATGTCGATTTTGCTGTATGGTGTAATTATAAATATGTGAATAGCGGGCCAGGCGGAACCGGTGGATTATATGTTCACCAAAAACATCATGGGAAAATGCCTGGTTTAAAGGGATGGTTCGGCTCTGCAAAAGAAAAACAATTTGACATGGAGCACACATTTTCTCCAGCTGGTGACGCGGGAGCTTATCAGATTGGTACGCCTCATGTTTTATCAAGTGCACCATTAGCCGGAAGTTTAAGCATATTTGAAGAAGCTGGGATTCACCGCATCCGTGAGAAATCTTTGCAGCAGACCGATTTTCTTCTTGAGGTAATTGATTATCTGCTGGGTGATTACCAATTTAAAGTAGTTACACCGCAGAATCATTCGGAAAGGGGCGGACATATTGCACTGGAACATCCCGCTGCAGCAAGTATTTGCAAGGCTTTAAAAAACAGAAATGTGATTCCTGACTTCAGATCGCCCAATTTAATCAGACTTGCACCCGCTCCTTTGTATACGACTTACAGAGAACTATATGAAGCGGTTTTACTGCTCAAAGATATTATGGAAAGTAAAGAGTATGAACAACATGGCAATACCCGCAACATCATTGCATAGGAGGCGTTTAAATGAAAAAAATCATTGATATTTCTATGGAATTATCCCGGGAAACTGCAGTATGGCCGGGGGACACCTTATTTCAGTATGAAGTAGCGTGGGATATTGAAGAAAGTGGTTCTGTGAATGTCGGAAAAATAGAGAGCAGCACGCATATGGGGACCCATATTGATGCGCCGTTTCACTACGATCAAAAGGGTAAAAAAGTAGATGAGCTTTCATTGGACCGTTATATTTCAAAAGCTGTCGTGGTAGACTGCCAGGGGAAAGAAAATATCGCTGCTGATGATATTCTGCCATATATTACTGACCCTGATATCAGGAGTGTGCTGATTAAAACAAACTTCTGGAAAGACCGTAAACAATTCCCTCAAACGATACCTGTAATGGATAAGAACGTTCCGGGCATAATGGCAGAAAAGAATATCAATCTAGTGGGAGTGGATCTGCCGTCTGTTGATTCGATTGACAGCAAAGAGTTGAAAAATCATCTTGAACTGCATCGACATGATATTTGGATACTTGAAGGAATCGAATTAAAAGATGTATCGGAGGGGGTCTATGAACTGATCGCCCTGCCTTTAAAAATTGCGGGAGCGGATGGGAGTCCTGTCAGAGCGGTTTTGCGCGAAGTATAAAAAAATAGCTTAATCGGCAAGCATCTGCCAGAATAAGCTACACGGTTGAAGAAAGAGTTTTCCCCAGGTCTTTTATTCGAAGAGCAATATCATCACAAATCTCCTGAAAGAGAACCCATTTTTCATTAGGATCAGCCGAGTGCTTATCAGGGTTCATTATATTCCAAGTCAGAATTTTTTTAGCTGTGGTTGGAGACAAAGATATTTTCTCATCTTTATCAAAATCCTGAATTAAAACAATTATATCGGCCTCATCCAGTTCTTCTTTTTTTAAATGATAGGGCTGGATGGAACTTAAATCAATACATATTTCTTTCATTGCCTCTATCGAAAATGGACTAGTTTTAGCGCTGAACCAACCTGCGCTTCGAAAAGTGATATTTTGTGTATTTAATCTTGAAGCCCAGCCTTCAGCGATTAAACTGCGTTCGTGGTTTGACGAAATAAAGTATATTGTTTGATTTGTCATAATCGCAGTTCCTTTCTGAAGATGTTATAGTTCACTATACCCATTTTATACTGAAAATATGCATGTATAATGATTTTACAGCTTCATTCATTAATATTCTTATAGATGTCTATTAAATGGCGGAGCAGGGTAAAGGTTTTCTAAATGAATTTTTTAGTTTGATCGGAGGAAAATGTATGAAGAAACTTAATTTGACTGCAAAGATTCTGATTGCTCTCATTCTGGGCATCATAACGGGTCTGGCTTTAAATGCTTTTGCGCCGGATTTGTTTTCTACTCTGGATACATATTTGTTTTCACCCCTGGGTCAAATCTTCTTAAGTTTGATTAATATGCTGGTAGTGCCGATTGTATTCTTTTCTCTGGTACTAGGCATTGCAGGTCTGGGAGATACAAAGAAGCTTGGCAGAATAGGATTTAAAGCAGTATTAACATTTATTGTTACGACGGCTATTGCGATCACCATTGGGTTGACCCTTGGTGCAATTATTCAGCCTGGAGAAAACTCTCCTCTTACGGCAGAAGATCGTGACGCCGCTTCATTTGAGGAAGAAGATACTCCTTCAGTGGCAGAAACTCTTTTAAATATTATTCCTGAAAATCCTGTATCTGCACTTGCAGAAGGCAATATGCTTCAAATAATTGCTTTCTCGATCTTTATTGGATTTGCTTTAACTGTTTTAAAGGAAAAAACAAAAGGTGTTTTAAGCTTATTTGAACAAGGCAATGAAATTATGATGTTTCTGGTTGGCATCGTCATGAAATTTGCTCCTTATGGAACGTTTGGGTTAATTGCTTCAGCACTAGGGGAAGCAGGGTTTGATTCGCTTCAAAGCATCTTGATGTATGTGCTTGTTGTGCTGCTGGCATTAGTTATTCATGCTATTGTGACCTATGGCAGTATCATTTTTTTCCTGGCAAAGAAGAGTCCAATCTGGTTTTACAAAAACTTTTTCCCTGCAATGACAGTAGGATTCAGTACATCAAGCAGTAATGCAACACTGCCTATTTCAATGGAAGTAGCGCAAAGAGATTTGAAAGTATCCAAATCTTCCAGCTCGTTTGTTCAGCCGCTTGGTGCCACTATCAATATGGATGGAACGGCGATCATGCAGGGGGTCGCAACGATATTTATTGCTCAGATTTATGCGGTTGATCTGACATTTGTTCAGCTCTTAACGGTTGTGATGACGGCAGTCCTTGCGAGTATTGGAACTGCCGGAGTACCGGGTGTGGGTCTGATATTGCTTGCAATGGTATTGAATTCAGTGAATCTTCCTGTAGCAGGCATAGGGCTGATACTCGGAATAGACCGCCTGCTCGACATGTGCAGAACCGCAATTAATATTTCAGGGGATGCTGCTGTTGCTCTGTACGTTTCTGAATCTGAAAAGAAAAAGAAGATTAAGGAGCAAAGAGGAGAATAAGTGTTCATCAAAACAACACGATTGCTTTGAAAGAATTCTCCTTCATACAGGTATACTTAGTGTATAAATTGAAAAAGGAGCAGCGGGTATGAATCTTGGAATAGGTGAAATCATCATTATTCTATTTGTTGCATTAATCGTGTTTGGACCCTCTAAGCTCCCGGAACTCGGAAAAGCCGCAGGAGTTACCATGCATGAATTTAAAAAAGCACTTCATTCAACAGGTTCCGATAAGAAAAAAGATAAAGATTTATAAGTAGAGCGGGGCTAAAAGGTCAGCCGCTAACGTACATGAGCCTGGGACAAGGAGTCTCAGGTTCTTTTATTTGTTCACTGCGCTTCAAGCACCTGTTAACTCTTTCAGGAGCTCGCCACCTCTTGCTGCACTGACCTCATCGGAATAAATATGTACTGCCTCATTTTCAACCTGTTATCTCTTGTGTCTCAGCCCTTATTTAAATTAAAAAATAAAGGAATTTTTAAATTCCAAAAAAATTCAGGTTAAAACGTGCATATCTCTCACATGAATGTATTGCTTTGCTAATAGAATCAATTATGACTGCTTTTATTGTTTTTAGTGGAGAGAGAGGTGGCAGGTATGACAAAAGAAGAATTGATCGAATTAATCGCCTCGAAGCTGAAGCTGATTCGAATTGAAGCTGATTTTACTCATGATCGAATGGCTCAGGTTATCGGTGTTTCAAAAAGAACCCTCGTACAGATTGAAAAGGGGCGTCTGCTGCCGGATTGGTCTACTGTCATCATTATTTGTGCACTGTTCAGGGAACAAGACAGTTTAATAAATGCAATCGGTGGAGATGCACTTGAACTGGCAGAGCAGCTTGCAAGGAAAGAGTTGAGTGCCCGCAAGGAAAAAACGCTGGGTGGAAGAATATTGTGGAAAATAGTCAGGAAAAATGAAAACTTGATCTTACAAAAAAATATTGTCAGCAAGCATTTTAGAATTGTAGACGAGGATCAGTACAGGCTGTTTAGTTCCTTTAATGAACAGGAGGCAAAGGAGAGGTTTATGGAACTGGTAAAACAAAAAAAGAATCTCACCCCATGTAAGCATGGGTGAGATTCTTTTTTATTATTTTACGGCAATTCCGTTTTCAAGAATGCTGAAAATAGCTTCTGACCATTGATCGGCAGGAATTTTTTCATAGTTGGGAATTAAAACGGTGTTAAAGAAAATGCCTGCTACTAAAGAAGATGGCACATCTTTTCGAATTGACCCTTCATCCTTGGATTTTTCAATATGAATAGTCAGTAATTGAAACAATTCACGTGAATATCTGTCGAGTTCATCTAAATGACTGGCGACAGTGTGAGAAGTACTTTGATTTAGTGAAGAACGCATTTTGATCATGTCATACACTTGAGAATACTCCATAAAAAGCGTTAGCAGTTCTTTCAGCATGTTAAATGAGGAAGTCTGAGGAGAGATTGCCTCAATCCGTTCCATTACCTCGATCATAAGAAGGCGCATATAATCAGTTATCAGCTCATCTTTATTGCTGTAGTATTCATATATTGTACTTCTGGCTACATCTAATTTATCTGCCAATGCCTTGAAGTGAAATCCTTCATAACCTTTTTCAAGCAGCAGCTCTTCCGTTGCCTTTAAAAGATCTTCTATTACCATCTTTCTTTGTCTAGCCATACACCCATCATCCTTTATTCAGCCATACTTATATACATTATAACGGAATTTGAAGAAAACCGTGTACTTTTCAGGTGAATATGTATATGCAGATGAGATTCTTCCTCAGGAGCGGCTGTTGTGATAGGTTGAAAAGATGAGTAAAATGCCCGGTTTTCTTGATGATCATCAAGAAAAAAACGGGCGTTTTTTAATCATAGCAAGAACTAGTAGTAACGTTTATTTAATAACGAGTACACTGCATGGGGAGGACTGCATAATTTTTTCACTGACACTGCCTAAAAACCATTTCTGAAAGGTGCTTTTTTCTGTGCGTCCTACAATAATTAAATCTACTTCATTGTTTTCAGCGTAATCCACAATGGCTTCAGCTGGTGACCCTGTTAACGGATAAAACTGCGCTTCAATGTTTTTGTTATCCAAGTGATCCTTTGCAGATTTCAACGCATCATCAAGCTCGTCTGTCAACTGATGAACAGACTTTCCGTTGTCCTGTTGAGGCAGGGGAGGCATGTATGGCGGATTTTGCCTATCCACTCCAGGAGACATAATCGCTGATGCATCTCTCGGTTTATCGTAGATCGTCGTGTCGAGTGAATGTTTTTCAGTAGAAACATGAGTAATAGTGAGATCTGCTTTATTATTTAAATGAAGCAGCTCTACAGCAGAATCCAGCGCTTTTTGACTGCTGTCAGACTGGTCAAACGCTAAAAGAATATGAGTATACATAGCATTCAGCTCCTTAAAAGACAGATTACTATGCCTTTACCCTATTAAATATTGAATAGTCTGAATAAATGAAAAAATATAAAAAGAGCCTGAGACAAAAGTGTCTCAAGCTCTACAACCGGTTCACTTCGCTTCAGGCGGACGCTTTCCGCAGGGACGGCGCTGAGCCCTCCTCAGGCTTTGCCCCGCGGAGTCTAAGCTTGCCGTTATATCCTGCAGGAGTCACCACCTTCCGCTCCGCTCACCTACTACTAGTAATAAATATTTCCTCATTTTTTAAACTTTATTGAGTTTTGTCCCAGCATTATAGGGAAGAACAAACAGCGCAGATAAATGTATAAGACAGAATAGGATAAAATATAGTGCATATTATAAGTAAAATGTTATCTATGCTTATGTTAATTCCCTATATTATTCTGAATTTTTTTATCCGATTAAATTAATCAGGAAAAAGATTACAACGATGGCACCAATAATCATTAAGATTGTTCTTAGCATGCAGTTCACCCCTTTGTCAGGTTCCAAAATCGGTTGAAAATACATCCGGTTTGGTTAATTGTATAGTACCCTCAAGGGATATTTTTAAAACGTACCAGTAGAAATTAGTTGTTAAATCAATCTTATACATCTTTTCATTTTTCAAAAAAATGAAAAAACAATTGACATCTTAATGTGCATTGGGCTAATCTAAGGGTGTCCTTAATGGGCAAAATTACTTAAGAAGGGAGTTGCGTGTCATGAAAATTCGTATCGATGCATTTAACCAATTCTTCCAATTGAATAACACGCAGCGACAAACTCTTTTGTAACAGATGATGTTTTTATGAACGATTAATTCTGTCATGATAGTGGTGCAGTCTGCGTATCGTAGTCTGTGCCTATTTTAATGAAAGCATACCGTGCTTTAATGGGCGGTGTGCTTTTTTTTTTTCAAAAATTGTATATAGTTGTCAACAGAGAAATCTGTTTTCATAAAAGAATGTGTTTTACCTATTCCAAAAAATATGAGGAGGAAAAAAGATGAATAAAGGAGCAAACATGTACATGAAAACGGTGGAGCTGGAAAGTGGGTAGCCGCCGGTTCGGTTTGAAGGAAAAGGAGGCGGAAGTTAATGTTTAGTATTTTTTATAAGTTAAGCTGGTTTTTTAAAGAGCATTGGAAGAGGTACACTGTAGCGATTGTCCTGCTTTTGATTGCCAATGTATTTGAAGTCATTCCCCCTTTGCTTGTAGGGCTCGCAATCGATGATATTTTTAGAGGGGAATTGACACAGGCAGTGTTGACCCGTTACTTGCTGATCCTGCTTGGTATTGCAGTCATCTCCTATTTATTTAATTATGTATGGCAGTATTTATTGTTTGGCGGTGCAAATGAAATCGAACGAAGACTCCGTTCTATGTTTATGGGACATTTGTTGAAAATGACACCAACCTTTTATGAACGGAACCGGACTGGAGATCTTATGGCAAGGTCGACTAATGATTTAAAAGCACTGTCTGTGACAGCAGGATTTGGTGTATTGACACTAATTGATTCCACAGCTTATATGTTGACTATTCTTATTACAATGGGTGTGGTGGTGTCATGGGAATTAACCTTAGCGGCCGTTCTTCCGCTGCCGGTGCTGGCAATTGTCATGCAGCTTTTAGGGAAGAGAATTCACGAACGGTACACCAGTGCACAGAATGCTTTTGGTGATCTGAATGACAGAGTGCTTGAGTCAGTGGCAGGTGTAAGAGTGATTCGTGCATACGTTCAGGAAAGAGCTGATGAAGCTCAATTTCATCAGGAGACAGAAGACGTATACAACAAGAATATGAAGGTCGCTTTTATTGACACACTATTCAATCCCCTGACAAAAATCCTGACAGGCATAAGCTACATGATCGGATTGGGATATGGCGCATTTCTTGTATTTAATCAAACCATTACGTTAGGTGAGCTGGTTGCATTTAACGTGTATCTGGGTATGCTGATCTGGCCAATGTTTGCGATAGGCGAGCTCATTAATATTATGCAGCGGGGAAATGCTTCGATGGACCGTGTAAATGAAACACTGAGCTATACTGAAGACGTACCGGACACTGAGCACCCTGTTAATGCAGCGGCAGTAAGCTCCATAACCTTTTCAAATACCGGCTTTCAATATCCATCGTCAGCTGTAAAAAACCTGACGGATCTAAATGTGACAATTAATCAGGGGCAGACCCTGGGTGTCGTTGGGAAAACAGGAAGCGGAAAAACGACTTTTGTAAAGCAGCTTTTAAGAGAATACCCCCTGGGTGAGGGATCAGTAAAAATAGGGGAAGTCCCGATTGATCAGCAGACAAAGGATCACGTTAGATCCTGGCTGGGCTATGTTCCACAGGATCATGTCCTATTTTCAAGAAGCATTCGCGAAAATATTTTATTTGGAGCAGAAGATGCGGATGAAAAAGCTATTTTTCATGCAATTAAAATGGCTCATTTTGAAAAGGATCTGGAAATGCTGCCTGGTGGCCTGGAAACGTTAGTAGGAGAAAAAGGAGTGGCTCTTTCAGGCGGCCAGAAACAGAGGATTTCAATCGCCCGCGCACTAATTAAAAACCCATCGGTTCTTATTTTAGACGACTCATTGTCAGCGGTTGATGCAAAAACAGAATCCAGTATTTTAACTAATATCCGAAATGAAAGACAGGGAAAAACAACGATTATCACGACGCATCGTCTGTCAGCTGTAGAACATGCCGATTGGATTATTGTATTAGAAAACGGACGTGTGATTGAAGAAGGGAGACATCAAGATTTGCTTTCAGCTAAAGGCTGGTATTTAGAACAGTATGAGCGTCAGCAAGTAGAAGAATCCCTTCTTGAGGAGGTGCGCTCATGAGTGTAGGAAAAAGGCTTTACAAGTATGCACTCTTATTTAAAAAAACCATTATAATCGCCCTGCTGATGCTGACTGTGTCTGTATCTGCAGAGCTCGTAGGCCCTTTTATTGCCAAGAAAATGATTGATGATCATATTCTTGGAATCGAGCAGCCCTGGTACGGATCTGAGGACACTAGAGATGCAGTAGCATATAAAAATTCATTTTATAAGCGCGGGGATTATTTTACTGAAGGTGAGTCAAAAGGGGAAGAGGCGCATATTTATCAGATCGGCCTTCGGTTTTTCTTTGTGGATGAACCGGTTACAGCTGAAGGCGAACGCTCTTTTGAAGAGGGAAATTTGATTTTCACAAATGGAGAAACTCAAATTTCTTATCCTGCAGAAGAATTGTCAGGGTCTCAAATCATGGCATTTTACCAGCCGGAAATTCCACGTATCATTCAGTTGGTGCTGCTATATTTTGCTCTGACAGTCGTGGCGGCTATATTTCATTTTGGACAGGATTATCAGCTTCAGCGCTCAGCAAACAGAATTATTCAGAAAATGCGTACAGATATTTTCGGGCATATTCAAAGACTGCCTATTCAATATTTTGATAATCTGCCGGCAGGAAAAGTAGTTGCAAGAATTACTAATGACACAGAAGCAATCCGGGAGTTGTATGTCCAGGTGCTTTCACAGTTTTTCTATAGCGGGATTTATATTGCAGGTATTTTTGTAGCCCTGTTTATCCTTGATCCTCAGCTTGCAGCAATCTGTTTGATTTTGCTGCCAATTTTGTGGATTTGGATGTCTTTGTATCGGAAGTATGCTTCCACGTACAATCATGTAGTACGTTCGAAGGTAAGTGAAATCAATGCCTCCATTAATGAATCAATTCAGGGTATGACGATCATCCAGGCATTCAGAAGAGAAAAACGGACAAAAGAAGAATTTGAAGAAATGAATAAAACTCATTTTAATTATCAAAACAAGCTGTTAAGTTTGAACTCACTCATGTCTCATAATCTCGTTGCAATTCTTCGGAATCTGACTTTTGTTGCCTTTATCTGGTATTTTGGAAGCGGTGCAATAGGAGCAGAGTCGGTCGTTTCAGTCGGTGTATTGTATGCGTTCGTTGATTATATAACCCGATTGTTCCAGCCTGTAACCGGAATCGTAAATCAGCTTGCCAATTTGGAAATTGCGCTGGTAGCAGGTGAAAGAGTATTTGAACTGCTTGATGAAAATGGGGAAGAGGTAAAAGACAGCAGAATTAAAAGATATAAAGGACATGTAGAATTTGAAAACGTCTCTTTTGCCTACAAGGAAGAAGACTATGTATTAAAAAACCTCTCATTTGAAGCGAAGCCAGGAGAAACTATTGGTTTGGTAGGCCATACAGGTTCGGGTAAAAGTTCAATCATGAATTTGTTATTCCGCTTCTATGACTGTCAAAAAGGGGAGATTCGAATTGATGGAAAAAGCATCAAGGAACTGCCTCGACAGACCATTCGCGATCATATGGGAATTGTGCTTCAGGACCCCTATCTCTTTACGGGTACAATTGCGTCAAATGTCTCTCTCAACGATCCTCGAATTTCACGGGACAAAATTGAACAAGCATTAAAAGCAGTAGGCGCTGATCGTGTACTAAAGCATCTTGAGCAGGGAATTGATGAGCCGGTAATCGAAAAAGGAAGCACCTTGTCATCAGGTCAGAGGCAATTAATTTCTTTTGCCAGAGCACTTGCCTATAACCCTTCCATTTTGATTTTGGATGAAGCAACATCGAGTGTAGATACCGAAACGGAGTCTATTATTCAAGACGCGATGGAAACGTTAAAGTCCGGCCGCACCACTTTTATTATTGCTCATAGATTGTCAACGATTAAAAATGCAGATCAAATTCTTGTCTTGGATAGAGGGGAGATTGCTGAGAAAGGCTCTCACGATGAATTAATGGCTCTTAGAGGAAAATATTATCAAATGTATAAACTGCAGCAAGGAAATAAGCAGGCAGGATAATCTTTATAGTACCTATTTAAATTAAAAGCTAAAAAAAGAAGAGCTGTAAAAAGTCAAGAAGACCTGACTTTTTACAGCCTTTTTTTGGGCTCAAAATAAAAGAAAGTTAAGCAACAAGATAGAACAAATGTATCGTCAATACGTCAATCCAACACGTGTTTTTGAATATTTATCTTTGTGGAGTAGTGAATAAGCAAAATCGCCTGTATCGTACATGGAGATGCTTGAAGGACTATCGGGCAGCGTATTCATTTCTGTTCTGTATTCTCCGATTCTTTCTCCATCAGGGAGGTAGGTCGGGCAAACGATTGTCCAATTCATGCTTGATTGGTCAAGCATCAAAAAGGCGCGGCAATGATCTTCGGCAGCAGTACTCAAGCGGCGGTTTGACTCTTTGGAATGAAACCGGAACTTGCCGGGTTCTTTCTTGGAATCCAGGATGCCGGCAGTTCCGATGGTAATGATCTTAGAAATTGAGTTCGCCCGCATAGCAGGAAGAATATGAATCATTGATCTTGTTAATGCATCATTTTTGTCGGTGCCTAATGCACTTATGACAGCATCACAGCCGTTTATTGTGTTGAAGACACTTTTTTTATTTGATGCATCTCCTTTTATAATGGTCACTTTTGGGTGTGCGTCTATCCCATCAGGATCCCGAATGAGTGCCTGTATCTCGTGGCCGTCCTGAAGAGCATTTTGCATAATCACTCGTCCAACACGGCCGGTTGCACCAAATAACGCAATTTTCATCATTCGAATTCCTCCTGTTGTGAGTTTTTATAAAGTAAGTGTAGCTTATTTTTGAGAGATAGAAAAGAATCAGGATCCAATCTTCCAAACGTGAGGTTGGAAGAAAGTAGTGGTACAATAATAAATGAAAACGTTTGTAAGGAGGAGAAGCAATCATGAGTTATCGTACAGAAAAAGATACTTTAGGTGAAATTCAAGTTCCTGCAAGCAAGTATTGGGGAGCGCAAACACAGCGAAGCAAAGAGAATTTTCCAATTGGAACCGAACAAATGCCACTGGAAATTACATATGCATTTGCAGAGCTTAAAAAAGCTGCAGCCATGGTTAATTATGATCTAGGCAAGCTTTCTCTTGATAAAAGAGATGCCATCTGCCGTGCCTGCAATGAAATCATTGATGGAGACCTCGATGAACATTTCCCTCTGGTTGTGTGGCAGACCGGCAGTGGAACCCAGTCAAACATGAATGTAAATGAAGTGGTAGCCTACCGTGCAAATGTTTTTTTGAAGGAACAATCTGTTGAAGAGACCGTACATCCAAACGACGATGTTAATATGTCTCAAAGCTCAAATGATACATTTCCAACAGCTATGCATGTTGCAGCATACAAGGCGCTTTGCAAAAATTTAATGCCGAATTTAAAGGAATTAACGGAAACATTTTTAGATAAAGAAGAATCGTTTAAAGAAATCATTAAAATCGGCCGCACCCATCTGCAGGATGCTACGCCTCTGACATTGGGGCAGGAAATCAGCGGCTGGCGGGCGATGCTGCAAAAATCTCGCTATATGATTCAGGAAGCCAGCAAGCATATATTAAGTCTGGCAATTGGAGGCACCGCGGTAGGGACCGGAATCAATGCACATCCTGAATTTGGAGAGCGTGTAGCCAAGCAGCTGGTTCTTCAAACCGGTTTTCCATTTTATTCGTCCGACAATAAATTTCATGCACTGACCAGCCATGATGACATGGTACATGTGCATGGTGCACTAAAGGCGTTGGCGGCTGATCTGATGAAGATTGCCAATGATATCAGGTGGCTTTCAAGCGGTCCGAGAAGCGGGATCGGCGAAATTACAATTCCAGCTAATGAGCCGGGCAGCTCCATTATGCCGGGAAAAGTGAATCCTACACAAAGTGAAGCCTTAACGATGGTCACCTCACAGGTGATGGGCAATGATGCCACAATAGGCTTTGCGGCGAGTCAGGGGAACTTTGAATTAAATGTTTATAAACCTGTTATCATTTATAATTTTCTCCAATCTGTACGTCTGCTTGGGGATGGGATGAAAACATTTAATGATAAATGTGCGGCAGGAATTGAACCGAATTATGATGTGATTGAAGGACACGTAAATCGTTCCTTAATGCTTGTGACGGCTCTTAATCCTCATATTGGGTATGAAAAAGCCGCTAAAATTGCGAAGCTTGCATTTGAAAGAGAATTAACGTTAAAAGAAGCAGCTGTTGAAACGGGATATGTAACAGAAGAGCAATATGAGGAATGGATTCAGCCGATTGAAATGGTGAATCTTGATCGTGTCTGAACGACTCTCAGCATATTTTTTAATGAAAAAAGAGGCTGGGACAAAATTCAAAAAAGTTTAAAAAATGAAGATATATTTATTAGTAGTAAGTAGTAGGAGAGCGAAGTGGAAGGGGGCGGCTCCTGCAGGAGATGACGGTTGCTTGATACCCCGCTAGGCAAAGCCTGATGAGGGCTCAGCTCCGTCCCTGCGGAAAGCCTCCGCCTAAAAGCGGAGCGAACCTGTCAAAGAGCTTGAGACACTTTTGTCCCAAGCTCTTTTTAAAATGAAACAAGACTAACTCATGAGAGTTAGTCTTGTTTTTATGGTTAAAGGGGGTAACCACCAGATTATCGAATGCGGCTTTCTGACTCCGCATCGAAGAAATGACATTTATTCATATCAAAAGCAAGCTCAATTTTTTGACCTGCTTTGATTTCTGATCTTGCATCCACACGTGCTACAAAATCCTGGTCAGCAACTTTAGAATAAAGCATCAGCTCTGCACCAGTCAGCTCAGAAACCTCGATGTCAGCCATAAAGTTAGCACCTGCAGCCGTTTCAATGAATACTGGCTCATCGTGAATATCTTCAGGGCGCACACCCAGAATGATGTCTTTGCCAACATAATTTTGCGAACGAAGCTTTTTCATTTTTCCTTCAGGAACGGAAAGTACCTGGCCTTTTACTTCAAAGCCTTTTTCCGTAAGTTTACCGCTGAAAAAGTTCATGGCAGGAGAACCGATAAATCCGCCAACGAAGACATTTTCCGGGTTGTCATATACTTCTTTAGGTGATCCAACCTGCTGGATTACGCCATCCTTCATTACAACAATTCGTGTTGCCATCGTCATAGCTTCTGTCTGGTCATGTGTAACGTAGATTGTTGTCGTTTGAAGACGCTGGTGAAGCTTGGCGATTTCAGCACGCATTTGCACACGAAGCTTTGCATCCAGATTCGATAGCGGCTCATCCATAAGGAATACTTTTGCATCCCGGACAATTGCGCGTCCAAGTGCCACACGCTGACGCTGACCACCGGAAAGTGCTTTTGGTTTACGATCTAAAAGTGCTTCAAGACCAAGGATCTTTGCTGCATTTTTTACGCGCTTTTCGATTTCAGCTTTATCAAACTTACGAAGTTTAAGACCAAACGCCATATTGTCATATACGCTCATATGCGGATATAAAGCGTAGTTCTGGAAAACCATCGCAATGTCACGGTCTTTAGGTGCTTTATCATTTACGCGTTCTTCGCCAATGAAAAAGTCACCTTTGGAGATTTCTTCAAGTCCTGCGATCATGCGGAGAGTCGTTGACTTTCCACAGCCTGATGGTCCAACAAAAACGATAAATTCTTTATCTTTAATATGAAGGTTAAAATCTGATACCGCGGTTACATCTTTATCGTATACTTTGTAAATATTGTCGAGCTTCAGTTCTGCCATGAGTAATTCCTCCAATATGTAGTGGTAAATTCTATACTCATTGTATAAGATCATGTAAGCCTTTCCAATAGTAAACATGCACAAAAAAACAGCATGCATTTCGTCATGTTGACGGAATACATGCTGTTTCTATATTTTTTTAATGGTTCTCATTGATTCCCATTTTACTGAAGCAAGATACGCGGTGAAAATGCCGTGAAAGGATTTCAAATCCAGTCCCGTCCCTTCAGAAAACTTGTCGAGCCGGTATTGAAGACTGTTTCGGTGTAAATATAAGCGTTTAGCCGTACTGCTTACGTTGGACAGATTTTCCGCCAGCGTCCGTATCACAGAAGCAAGCTCGGGGTCTGCATCAAAGAGTGTGTAAATGAGATCAAATTGAGACTGCCATTCAAATTCTGTGAAACGGTTAAGGACGATTACCGGCAATATGGATTGAACAGAGGCAACTTTTTGTCGTTTAATGAACGGTTTCGCTTGTGTATGCCAGTCAAATTCCATTAATATTGCTTCCTTAGGATCGTCCTGAACAAGATGGAAGGAGCCTGCAAAGAATCGGACTGTGATCCCGAGGTCCGTTTCAAGAGCTTGGGCTGCTGACTCGATTTCTTCAAGAGAAAGGGTATTGGACGATTGCAGTTCAACGACATATCCATTGGACTCATCCCTTTTTACAATGGCTGCATCATCTGAGAAAACAAACTCCAATGGATGCTCTTCTTCATTGAAATCGGGTGTTCCATCAAAAGAAAACAGTACGATTCGAAAAATGGAGCCTGCAGAAAGTGGACATGCAGAAAGGTTTCCAAATAAATACTGGTTCCATACATTTGAATGATGACTATGAGGCGGTTCAACAGGTTCAAGTATAAGTTGAATCAGTTCAGTTTCATTTTGGGAAAGGGTCTGCATCGGAAATGCAATCATTTCATTGGTTAACCGGTCCTGATACCATTTGTAATAGCCGTATTTATCTTCTGTCACGTCGTCAATCTGACGGGAGGAAGGAAATGTTTTTAAAAGCTTTTGAATCCTAGACATCTGCATCATCCTTATTGGTAATGCCTTTATTGTATAGAAGATTGAAAAGGTTGAAAAGGGGGCAGAAACAGCAAAGCGGCTGCCGAAGCAGCCGCTTTGCATCGAGCTATGACCCGTTTGGCGGTGTTTCCTGTTCCAGATCTCGCGCCTCTTCAATGTTAGGAAGATGATGGTAGCGGTGAACGGTCCCTCCGCTCATTCCTTCATTTATGAAACGGTCAATATCCATACAGACTTTATCCCTGCCCTCATACGAGGAGTCAGGCAAAAATGATAAATTTTTCATCATCACACCCCCTGACCTTACTATATGTAGGCTTTGGATAAGCTATACTTGAGGCTATTCACAACGCATTTGTTTTTTCTAATGACATGCCGTTTGTTTAGTCGTAAACGTGATACAGCATCAATTCATGAAGCTGCTTCTTAATTTTTTCCTCTTCCTCTGTATTATGAAAGACAACCGGGTTCGTCCATTCAATGTCTCCTGTTTTGTGATATACACCATTAATGGGCTGACCCTGGTATAAAAAAGTAAATGTCCAACCCGGAAGCTGTGTGTTTTTAAACATAGGCTTGTAACGAAAGTGCTGGATCATTTCAAAACCTCCCATTTTCGCTTCTTTTTATGCTTATTATAGCATGGAACAGAAGCAAGCCGCGTACAATATCAAATCTCTCAACTAAGGAAAAAAGCGGAATGAAAAAAGGTTTTGTGCATGCATTAGCCATCCTTTCTGCTATACTGAAATTTGAAAAGATGATGTCAATGAAGGGTGAAGGTTCTATGGATACATTCGTTTTATTAATGATTATGATGGCCGTAGGGGCTGCCATTGGAGGATTTACAAATTCCCTTGCAATTAAGATGCTCTTCAGGCCCTACAAAGCCATGTATATAGGCAAGTGGCGCATTCCTTTTACACCAGGATTAATTCCGAAAAGAAGAGAAGAACTTGCAAGGCAGCTTGGGTTAATGGTTGTGAATCATTTATTAACTGCCCAAAGCTTAAAAGATCGCTTTTTAAATGAAAAACAGGAAAAAGCGCTCACAGGATGGCTTCAAAAAGAAAGCGACCGTGTTTTCCAATCAGAAGAATCTGTAGAAGCCTGGCTTGCAAAGTTTGAAATTGAATCTCCTGCTCCGTACATAGAGCGGTCCATGAATAGCTGGTTAGAATCACAGTATGAAGAAGTAAAAGAAAAATACAAAACCCGCACACTTCGTGAGACACTGCCTGAAAGATGGCTTGTGCGTTTAGATGGAAAAGTGGAAACGGTGTCTGATTATATTTTAGCTAAAGGCACAGACTATTTTGCTTCAGAGGAAGGCAAGGAACGGATTAATATTATGATTGAGGATTTCTTTAAGACGAGAGGGACTTTAGGAAGCATGATTCAGATGGTTATGGGAAATTCTTCATTAGTCGATAAAGTTCAGCCTGAAATAATAAAGTTTTTGAATCATAAAGGAACTCATGCTATACTCGAACAGGTTTTGCGAAAAGAGTGGGAAAGCGTGAAGGACTGGCAGTGGGACCGGGCGTTTTCCATTGTTACAGATCAGGATTTGCTCGTCCGTATGCAAGGGTTGATGAAAGAAAGAATCAACTTATCTGAGTGGCTTAAGCGTCCGCTGGCAGATGCTGCTGCACCATTGCACGAAGGCGCTGTAAACCGTCTTATCCCGCGTGGAGTGGAAATGGCCAGAGACATCCTTTCACAAAAGCTTGAGCAGCTGCTGTCCAAAATGAATCTTCAGGAAATCGTGCGGGAGCAAGTGGACTCGTTTGAAGTTTCACGCCTTGAAGAATTAGTGCTTGGGATATCCCGGCGCGAATTTAAAATGATTACGTATCTTGGCGCGCTGCTTGGAGGAATTATAGGACTATTTCAAGGGGTATTGGTCCTTTTAATCGGCTGAGCAACAATTACTAAAATCATGTTTGACCCTTCTGCCTGCGGGGAAGAGGGTAAGTGTGATAAAAAAGGAGGTTTTCCGATTGTCAGTTAATCTGTACGATCATGCAAACGAACTAGAACGTGCGATTCGTCAAAGTGAAGAATTTACTGAGCTGCAGTCTATGTACGATGCAGTAAACAATGATGAATCAGCCAGAGGCATCTTTGAAAATTTCAGAGACATTCAATTAGGTCTTCAGCAGAAGCAAATGAATGGCGAAGAAATTACTGAAGCAGAAATTGAACAAGCTCAAAAAACAGCTCAACTTGTTCAGCAGCATGAAGTGATCTCAAAACTTATGGAATCTGAACAGCGTATGAGCATGCTTATTCAGGAACTGAATAAGGTAATCATGAAGCCGCTTGAAGAATTATACGGCTCTATGGAAAAAGAAGGACCAACTCAATAAATCCTTTTACAAGCCCGTCTGATGAAGACGGGCTTTTTTCTGCTTATCTGAACATCTAAGAGTGTTCACTTGATAATTGATTGACGTTTATCGATTTTGTCAGCTTCTTCTAATCGTATAAATCAGGAGAAGCTGACAAAATAATTTCATCTAAACTATAGTTTGTTTCTGCCTTTGTTGACCTGAAGATAAAAGGTTTGTACACTTAAGCAAGTGAATGTCATCAGAAAGGTGAGAGAAATGAATATTATTGTTAGAGGTATACAGGATAAGCGTTATGAACGGAATTTACAGCTTATCGCAGATTTGTTTTTTGAGGATTCAACGCTTGTCATTAGCGAAGAAAAAGACACTGATGCATTCAATATTACGATTAAGGTCGAAATCAGGCAGGGAACAATTTGCGCGAATGCTTCCACTGAGGAGCCTAAGCTTTCAGCTAGCCGAACAGCGAACTATATAACTAAAAGCACCGAAAAAGAAAGCTTTAGACAAAATAAGAATGTGGTGTCCCATGTTTTTCTTTCTATTCTTCAGCAGTATACAGGAATGATTCAAAAATGGGGCGTATTAACAGGAATCAGACCTACCAAGCTTATGCACAAGCAAAGAATGAATGGTTCTCCTGCTCACGAGACACGCACTCACTTAAAAGAACAGTATTTAATTACAGACGAGAAGATTAATCTAATGGAAGAAATTGTTGACCGCCAGCTCACCATGATTCCGGATTTATATGAGATTCAAGATGAGGTCAGCATCTATATCGGTATTCCGTTTTGCCCGACTAAATGCGCATATTGTACATTTCCCGCATTTGCGATTCAAGGAAAGCTTGGAAAAGTTTCTTCATTTCTGGCTGGTCTGCATTACGAAATTCAGGAAACGGGGAAATGGCTTAAGGAACGCGGTATTAGAATCACAACGATTTATTTCGGAGGCGGAACACCTACTGCTATAACTGCTGAAGAAATGGATGCTCTTTATGAGGAAATGTACCGGTCGTTTCCAGATGTAGAACAAGTTCGTGAAGTAACAGTAGAAGCTGGCCGCCCTGACACGATCTTTCCTGACAAGCTCGAAGTGTTGAAAAAATGGAATATTGACCGCATTTCGATCAATCCACAGTCCTATACAGACGAAACACTTAAAGCAATCGGCCGTCATCACACTGTGCAGGAAACGATTGATAAATTTCATCTTTCAAGAAAACACGGCATGAACAATATCAATATGGATTTAATCATCGGCCTGCCTAATGAGGGATTAGGAGAACTGCAGCACTCGTTAAATGAAACCGAAAAATTAATGCCGGAATCCGTTACCGTTCATACTTTATCCTTTAAACGGGCGTCACAGATGACATTAAACCGTGAGAAATATAAAGTAGCGGAACGGGATGAAGTAGAAAAAATGATGGATCTGGCGCAAAAATGGAATAAAGATCATGGCTATGTACCGTATTATCTATACCGTCAAAAAAATATTTTGGGGAACCTGGAGAATGTGGGCTACGCAAAACCCGGAGAAGAAAGTCTCTATAATATTCTGATCATGGAAGAAGTACAAACCATTATCGGTCTCGGCTGTGGTGCAGCGAGCAAATTTATTGATCCTAAAACAGGGAAAATTACGCATTTCGCCAATCCTAAAGATCCTAAATCCTACAATGAGGGCTTTATCGATTACACGAGGAAAAAAATCGAACATCTTGAAACAATCTTTCCGCAAAAAAAGCCTGAATCCAATTACATGTAACTTTTAAGATGGCAGAAATAATATGTTTTACAAATATGCAGGATAATACTCAGGTCACCTAGAAATTATGAATGAACATTCATTTTAAAAAGGGGATGGAAGCATGACTGTAAAAACAGATTATCACTCAATCAACGTTGCAATTGAGGGTTCAGTCGCCTGGATTTCTCTTAATCGTCCACAGAGCCTCAATGCGCTTCAGGAAGAAATGATGACAGAACTTCTTCAGACACTTAAGGAACTAAACCGTGACGCAGGCATTCATGTTATCGTTCTTAAAGGGGAAGGACGCGGCTTCTCTTCGGGCGGCGACATTAAAGCTATGTTGTCTATGGAAGGAGAAGAAGAGTTTCAACGGTTCATGGACATGATTTCAGAGCTTGCTGTTACTTTATATGCAATGGACAAAATTACGATTTGTGCCATTCATGGTGCTGCTGCCGGTCTGGGTCTCAGCCTTGCTTTAGCATGTGATTATGTTATTGCAGAAGAGGGAAGTAAAATCGCTATGAATTTTATCGGTATTGGCTTAGTTCCGGACGGGGGAGGCCATTATTTGTTAAAAGAACGCCTTGGTGCTCAAAAAGCCATGCAGGTAATCTGGAAAGGCGAAGTGATGAACGGCCAGGAAGCCTACTCACTTGGCTTAATTGATAAAGTCACAGCAGAAAATAAAGGTCTGCAGGAAGTAGAGAAACTTGTTGCCCAATTAATTTCCAGTCCTTTAAAAGCCATGAAAGAAACTAAGTTTATTTTGCGCTCTGCTCTAGTGAAGGACTTTAAGGCGACATTGGACCTTGAACGTGAATCTCAATGGAGAATGCGCCAAACAGATGATCATAAAGAAGGAATAAAAGCATTTACGGAAAAAAGACCGCCTCAGTTTAAAGGAGAATAAAGTGAGCCTGGGACATGTGTCTCAGGCTTTTTAACCGGTTTACTGCGCTTCAGGAGGACGCTTTCTGCAGGCAGGGGCTATAAATTTTTAAGCAGCCATCAATTCCTGCAGGAACCGCCGCCTTCTCCGCTTACCACTTGCTAATAATCGCTATTGTCCACTTTTAAATTTTCGAGATGTAATCCACTTTTCATTTAAGAGGCCCGACACATCAGGTGTGAAACAGCAAAAGCTTTCCTCTAGGTGATACTAAGCGATGTGTACGCTCCAATAATCCTTCTTCTTCAAACTTCTGCTTGCCAATTTCTTTTGCTTCTTCATCTTTTTCTGCTTGAAACGAATCTTCAAACAGCAGGTTTCCCTTTTCGTCAAAAGCTGTCAGTTTATAAACATCCATTTTCCCCACTCCCATCTTTTTGTTCTCTTATATTTTTACATAAGCACAAGATCTTCGTAAAGCTGAAGACAAAAAGAAATAAGTGAACCTTTTTTCTTTATGAATCGTATAAACTAGTAAGAGAGAACAGGAGGCTGTAAAATGACCTTGACTATTGATCAAGTTACAAAAAAATTTGGTGCACACACCGCAGTTAATCAATTATCCCTTACCATTCCTGAAAAAACGATGTTCGGTTTTTTGGGAGCTAATGGAGCAGGGAAGACGACAACCTTCAGGATGATGCTGGGTCTGATTGATGCTTCTGCTGGGGCAATTACATGGAATGGGGAAAAAATCGGATATCACAACAGCTCGCAGGTTGGCTATCTGCCAGAGGAAAGAGGACTTTATCCAAAGATGAAAGTAAAGGAGCAAGTCGTCTACCTGGCCAGGCTGAGAGGTATGGATAGAAAAAAAGCGGAAACTGAGCTTGAGTATTGGCTAAAACGCTTCAATGTACCCGAGTATGAAAATAAGCGCGTGGAGGAATTATCAAAAGGAAATCAGCAAAAGATTCAATTTATTGCTGCTATCCTGCATAAGCCTGAGCTGATCATTTTAGATGAACCATTCAGCGGACTCGATCCTGTTAACGTGGAACTTTTAAAAGACGCGGTACGGGATATTCAAAGACAGGGAGCGACGATTATTTTCTCCAGTCACCGGATGGAGCATGTAGAAGAGCTTTGCGAGAGTCTTTGCATTATACATAAAGGATCTCCTGTTTTACATGGAAAACTCAAAGAAATCAAGCGATCCTTCGGCAAAAAAAATCTGCTGATTGATTCTGAGATGGACCTTAGCTATTTATCGTCGTTTAAAGGTGTAGTAAAGATAAAGGAGAGAGTAGAGGGAGTGACTCTTCAAATTGAAAACGAGGAAATATCGCAGGCGATCCTTGAGGACATTCAGGGCAAGGGGTTTATCAGACGATTTTCGCTGGAAGAGCCATCTTTAAACGATATATTTATAGAGAAGGCAGGTGCTTCTTTTGAATAGATTTGGACTTATTTTATCCAAAACGTATATGCAGAAATTAAAGTCAAAGTCCTTTCTGATTACAACGATCCTATTTGCTTTAGCCATCGTAGTGGGAACCAATTTCCAGAGTATTGCGGGTTTGTTTAATTCAGATGAAGGGGATGAAGAGAAATGGGAGGTTGTGGTTCACGATGAAAACGGAGCTGTCGCCTCTGCACTTGAACAGCAAATCGTTTTTGTGAATGAGCAAATTTCAATCACACCAAGCGAAGAAGCACCTTCTGACCTTGAGGAGCAGGTGGAAGAAGGGGAATACGACGCTTTATTAACCGTCATGCTGCTGGAGAGCGGCAAACTCGAAGCAACGTATTTTTCAGATTCTCTGACTTCCGACCAGTATTCTTCTGATCTGCAAATTGCGATGCAGACGATTCAGTCCAATCTGGCTGCCTCTGAACTCAACTTAAGCGCAGATGAACTAGCTACATTGAATATGCCGGTTGCGTTTAATCACGAGTCTTTTACGGATGGAGCTAAATCTGCAGAAGAACTCGATGAAGCAAGAGGGCTTGTGTATATACTTATTTTCGTTATCTACATGTCTGTTCTTATTTATTCCATGATGATTGCTACCGAAGTAGCGACGGAAAAATCATCACGCGTCATGGAAATCCTCGTTTCAAGTGTCCCGCCTATTCAGCAGATTTTTGCGAAAATATTAGGAGTAGGGCTGCTTGGGCTCACCCAGCTTGCTTTATGGGCGGCAGTAGGATTTGCCTCTATTCAGTTAAGCAGTGATTCATTTGAGGGCGGGATTTATTCCCTTTTTGACTTTTCTGGTAATAGTGTTGGAACCATTGTGTATGGTATTATCTTTTTCCTGCTGGGCTATTTCTTATTTGCGGCACTCGCTGCATTCCTCGGGTCTCTCGTGAGCCGAACGGAAGATCTTCAGCAGATGCTCATGCCAGTGAATCTTTTGATTGTAGCGGGGGCCATGCTGGCATTTTTCGGTTTGGCAAATCCTGAAGGCACACTTATTACCATTACATCCTACATTCCATTTTTCAGTCCGCTCGTCATGTTCACGCGTGTTGGAATGCTTAATCTGCCGATGTGGGAACCGTTGCTTGCAATCGGTCTGACCCTCCTGACAATTTTTATTATCGGATGGTTCGGAGCAAAGGTTTACCGGGGCGGCGTTCTCATGTACGGCAATAGTTCATCATTCAAAGATTTGAAAAAAGCGCTGATCCTCTCTAAGAAAGAAAAGTAAATTCAGCCTCAGTTTAATATAAGTATCTGGAATCTCTGAATAATCATGTTCTTTTACTTTGATGCGAAGGGAAGATTCCTTTACAATGAAAGTAGTCTTAAAAGTCCACAAATAAAAGGTAAGATGCTGAAAATGCATCTATGAAAATAGCAGAACAACAATCATTGTTCTGCTCCTTTTATTTGCACCAAAAAAGCAAATACACTCAACAGAAAACCAAAAGAAGCAAACGAAGCAGACCGGTCTGAAAGCGCTTGTCAGTCCAGGCGCGAAGACCGAAGCAGAGCAGAGTTGCCTTAAGTGGCAATGAGCATCTGCGGAGGGAGGAGCAACGAAGAATGGGGGCGCTTGTCAGCCCGGTCTGCCCCAATTCAAAAGAAAAATACGAATACCAGAAAACCAAAAGAAGCAAACGAAGCAGACCGGTTTGAAAGCGCTTGTCAGTCGAGGCGCGAAGACCGAAGCAGAGCGGAGTTGCCTTAAGTGGCAATGAGCATCTGCGGAGGGAGGAGCAACGAAGAATGCGGGCGCTTGTCAGCCCGGTCTGCCCAGAATGAAGGAGAGTGCATGACAATGAAAGGAATCACCTTTTTAAACGCTGGAGATCCGGTGGATCAATATTTACTAATCAAGCAATCTACAAAAAGTGTAACCACTACCGGAAAGCCCTTTTTAACCCTGATATTTCAAGACCGAAGCGGCGATATTGAAGCTAAACTTTGGGATGCGGGTGAAGAGGATGAAAAAAAATATGCAGCGCAAACAATCGTAAAGGTAACTGGAGAAATTCACAATTATAGAGGGAAAAATCAGCTGCGATTGCGACAGATCCGTCCTGCATCTCAATCAGACGGGGTTTCAATCGGAGAGTTTCTGGAAACTGCACCTGTCTCAAAGGAAACGATGATGGATGAGCTGACTCAATATATTTTTGAAATGAAGAATCCAACAATTCAGCGATTGACAAGACATCTTGTAAAAAAACATCAAAAGGAATTCATGGAATATCCTGCAGCAACTAAAAATCATCATGAATTCGTTTCAGGACTCGCTTATCACGTCCTTTCTATGCTCCAAATAGCGAAGTCTTTGACTTCACTCTATCCTTCATTAAATAAAGATCTTCTGTATGCAGGAATCATTCTGCACGATATGGGGAAAGTGGAAGAGCTCTCAGGACCGGTATCGGCTTCTTATACATTAGAGGGCAATCTCTTAGGACATATCACTTTGATGATCAATGAAATTGGTCAGGCGGCAGAAGAACTTGGTGTGAAGGGTGAAGAGGTATTGATGCTTCAGCATATGGTGCTGTCCCATCACGGTAAAGCAGAGTGGGGATCACCAAAACCGCCAATGTTAAGAGAGGCTGAAATCCTCCATTATATCGACAATCTCGATGCGAAAATGAACATGATGGACCGGGTATTGAACCGTACGAAAGCGGGAGAATATACAGAGCGGGTATTCGCACTGGAAAACCGTTCATTTTATAAACCGCTGATGTACGAGGAAGATAGAGAATCGTAATCAGCAGGAATGTTAGCCCGTTTTTTTGCATAGGCTGTCCATAACCAACGAAACAATGGATGCAGATCATTGTTGAATAAGGAGGAGCAGCTATGTTTCCAATATGGATCGATTTAATTATTGGCGGGATTGCGGTTAGTGCAGTAATGGCGGCAAGAGCAGCATATGTGGAAAAAAAGGTAGAAAAAGAATGGATCGAAGAACATGGACAAACGTATATTAAAAGAATGATTGAAGAAAAACAGAAAAGACTGATGTATAGGGAAGAAGAATAGAGGACAATGAAGAGATGTAGACGCTTATTGATTTCTGCCTGATGCGGCGGAAGAGCGAGGGGGCATAAGCTTCCGTCTCTGCGGAAAAAGTCTTCCTGAAATTCAGTGAACCAGTTAAAAGAGGGTGAGACACTTGTGTCTCACCCTCTTTCTCACGTTAGTTTGTCCTCTACTAGAACTGTACTAACCAGTCCTGCCTATCCTTCGTCAGTACCTTCGTCAGTATCTTCTTCTGCCGGCTCTTCAGCAGGAGCTTCCTCCGGCTCAGCCAGCAATGAATCGAATGCTGTTGATAATTCTTCATCTTTTACATCGATGTCTGCATCACGCATAATTCCCTGAATGATAGAGGACACCTGTGTTTGATCCACTTTTTCAAGTTTTAAATCACGCTCAATGTCGTCACGCATTTCATCGAGGCTTTCAATGTCTGCTTCTCTTGTTTCCGTTACTTCAATAATATGGTAGCCGAAATTGGTTTGAACAGGTTCACTGATCACATTTGGTTCAAGATTAAACGCTGCTTCTTCAAAGGCAGGGTCCATTTGTCCGGCTGTAAAGAAACCGAGATCCCCTCCTGATTCCTGAGCTGCCGGTTCAGTTGAATACTCCTTTGCAAGCTCTGTGAAATCTCCCCCGTCTTCAAGAAGCTGTTTTACTTCCAGTGCGGTTTCTTCATCTTCAACTAATATATGACGAGCACTCACTTCTTTTTGCATTTGTTCGTACTCAGCTTGTATTTCTTCATCTGTTACTTCAATATCTGCAATTAAAGCATTCTCCTGAAGCTTGTTCAACACAAGCATTTCACGAAAAGACTCCTCTGTATGGCCTTGTTGGGAAACAACTGCGTTAAATTGTTCTTCACCACCATATTGTTCTTTCATTGATTCTATTTCTTCGTCAATTTCTTCCTCTGAAACAGGGTACTTTTCCTGAAGAACATTTTCGAGCACCATCATTTGCAGGGCCTGTTCACCAACTGTGCTTTTCATTTCCTGATAAAATTCTTCTTTTGTGATATCTCCAGAAGCTGATGAAACAATGACTTCGCTTTCTTCATCACTGCATGCTGCCAATCCTGAGACACCTACTGCCAATGAAACCGTTGCAATCCACTTCTTCATACTATTTTCTCTCCTTACTTTAACTTTCAAACTAACTACAAAGCTTACTATAACATATTTCCATAAAACGGAGTACGTCTTGTTTCTCACTAATTCTCTAAAAAATAAATGTAGAAAGAATTCTTCATTTATTTTTCACAATTATGCAAGAATCCATTCTAGTGCCCATGCCATTCTTCATTGAAGTGAATAGCATAAATAATAAAGGAAGGAGGGGTTAAAATGGGATACGGCTATGGTGGAGGCTTCGCTCTGATCGTTGTGCTCTTTATTTTGCTGATTATTGTAGGTTCAGCTTGGTTCTAAAATAAAGCAATACTGAAAAGGAGGAAATACTATGTCAGGTGGCGGATACTACGGCGGTTTCGCATTAGTTGTCGTGCTATTTATTCTTTTGATCATCATTGGATCAGCTTGGTTCTAAAACAAGCGGATTGAATGAAAAAGAACGGACCGTTTAGGGTCCGTTCCTTTTTATGTGTATAACACTTCTACATAAGATGATAAAAGCAGAATTAAAATTAAAATATTAATTGTGCGAAATACCTTTGGCTGCTTTTCATCAGGTATTTCTTTCTGTACGCATAACTTATTCGTCATGCGGTTGATGGAGTATAAAATAAAGATAGTAAACAGTACAAATATCGCTGCTACGGAGACCATTGCCAAACCCCTCCTATTCTCTACCTACTACAATATCAAAAAATAAGATAAAAAAACAGGTTTACCTCTTATTCTTTCAACATGAATTACGAAAGCCCTCCGGTAATTCCACTATTTTTAACAGCAGATGGAGGGCGAACTTACGATTATACATTTGTGTATTCCAGGTTTTTAACAGGAACAAGAATCTCATACCCGTCATCGTACTCTTCTATAAAAGCCCCTTTTGGTGACTTAACTAAGCATTTAGCATACAAAAAATCAACCAGACATATTCCACAATGGTAAGCAGTCAGCATTGTGAAATAATGTGAATACATTGGAAATGAATAAGCACCTGCAAGCAAAAGCGTATTTATGATCAGAAATGGAGAAACAAGTGCTAAAATAAATGCCGTTTTGGGAATCGGTTTTTTTACCCGCACTGACATAATTGGCACAAAGTAAAATTGAAAACGGGTCTTAATGATGATGTCATTAAGATAGCTCAGTAAAGGCAGTACATGAAATAATTTATGTGATGGATAGATAATAAATAACCCAATGACAAAAAGTAAAAAATATTGATCCTTTAGTGAAGTTTCGCTTATCAATTGTGAAAAAACATATAAGAGTGAAAAAACAGCCAGTACAAGGATCGTAGAGAACATAAAGATCCGATAAAATCCGTACTGTTTTTTTACATTAATTGATTTCCAGCAATGCATTTATAATCGCCTCCTAAACTCGACGATACGTCAATTTTTACAACCTGAGAGTTACTTTACTCTCCTTAAAAATAAAAATCAATACCTTTTTAAAAAATTTACAAAACTAATAGAGAAGGATTCACATTCAGATCCTGAAAATGTAAGACTAATCATCAGCAGAGGTACTATGGCTGCAGAAGGAAGGGACAGGATAGAAGCTGGAATAAATGACAAGAGGCCGCAGAGGTTTTACTTAAGGAGAGTGGCGGACACAATAAGCATGCAGCCATAGTTTAAAAGTGCAAAACAAAAAGCCACCGGCTGGGGTGACTTAACGAAAGCTGTAAAAGAAGATTATAATGACAAAAATCAGGGTGATGAGGCAATTTCTCCAACGGGCGAAGAAGAGGATGCTGAATCTTTCTTTTTTATTTTCCCATCCTTTTCGTAAAACTCCGTTTCAATGTTGTGAAACGATTTTTCAAATATTTTCATAAAATCGTCACCATAAATATTTTTTATGATGGACATCATCTCCATCATTTCAGGGAATTTGCCATAAATCTCCCGTAAAGGAGAAGCACCAAGAAACACCGCATGCTGATCAGGAGAATAATTTTCCATTAAATCAAGAAGCAGCTGATCGCCTTTTTCAGTTAGCTGAATATACGTATTCCGTTTATCATTCTCCCGTTTTGAGAATTGAAGATAACCGCGTTCTTCAAGCTTTTTTGAAAAGTTAAAAGCTGTTGAAACATGCATGACGCCGAATTTCGCCACATCTGAAATGGACGCCCCCTTTAAATGATAGGAAATCCATAGAATGTGGTGCTCATTAATATTTAAATCATAGGGTTTAATCCAATTTTGCCAATCTTTTTCGATCGCTTTCCAAAGAGCTTTACTTAACTGAGCCATACGCTGACTGAAAAGCATGGCTTCTTTCATGGAAAAAGGTTGTTCATCCAAATCGCTCACCTACTTTTTACTTTATTATGGCACCGGCAGTACAGGGCATTTAAGATATTATAGCAATAAAGTAAAAATAAAAAAAGGTGTGAATAAATTTAATTTTCAAATAAATAACCCTTCAGCCGTTAGTACAGAAGAAAAAGGGCTTTTTTAATAATTTTTAATAGATGCATTACGTAATGCCATTAAAAATAAACGATAATAAATTATTAGCATGCTGCAAATAAAAAAGCTGTATCAGATGTCTGAAAATGAATTCAAACGTCTGATACAGCTATAGAGATAAAATCAATGAGCTAGGATGGCTGCGGGGTTGTTTCATCCTGATTAAGCGAGCGTTCAAGTTCCTCCATTGTAGCCTGAATGGCTGCGAGCTCATCCTGCAGATTGTTAATTGCGGGATCTGATTCGCTTTTCCAGGTTTGAATAGATTCTTTTAATTCACTTACGACAGATTGAAGGGAGTCTTTTCCTTCTTTAGATACCTGCTGAATGGATTCTTTCACCTGCTGAAGATTCATTTGAACTTCGAGCATATGATCAGACCAGTTATCTTTCGTGTGCTTTATGGATCCGCGCAGCTCTTTGCCGGATTGAGGTGCTGAGAGCAGCGTACTTGCAGCTCCAGCTATAAACCCCACAAAAATTCCATAAGACAATAATTTAACATTCATTCATAACACATCCTTTATCATTTTAATCGGTTTAATTGTACGGTTTTAATCATAATGTAGAACAGGACCTCTTAATGGAAGGAGGAATCTCACCATGTTGCTAATGAAATGGCTTTTTTTATTATGTACCCTTGCCTTTATTATTTTAACACTAAATTCAATTTTAAGAATACAATCAAAAATTATGTATCCTCCCAAACAAATCAGGATCAGAAACGCGGTGATTTGTGGTGCGGCCAGTCTCCTCTTCTTATCTTTAACCTATTTTACGTGGTAATAAACAACAAAAAAAAACCCGCCATCAATGACGGGTTTTTTTGCAGAAATTTATGTGGCCGGCTGCATCAGGCTTGAACGTTTGATAATGGATTGAGCAACTGGATACATAACACCCATCAGCAATCCGTTTAACACGGTAGCCGGCAGAACAGCTGTAAGGATCAGAGCCATAATCGGTGCAGGAATGCCGACCAGAATAGCGGCAGTGCCAAGAAAGACTATACCTGAAAGAATAGTGCCTGCAGAGGCCAGTAAAGCAGCACCAAGCACTGTTTTGCTGTATTTCGCAGTAAGCAGAACCATACCGTAAAAAACGAATGCAGATACCGGCTTATCGATCAGGTTAGGCAAAAAGCCTGCTGGAAAAGTGGTGGTTAATCCCGAAAGCAGTCCAGTTGCAATCCCCAGTAAAAGCACATTTTTAACGCCTGGGAAAAGCAGAATTCCTAGGAACATCATCAGTAATGACATATCCGGTTTCATACTTAGTGTTCCAGGCAGCAGCAAATGCAGCGTTGCACCAATTCCCACAAATAATGATAATGCGACTAATGTTCTTGTGTTCATTTCTCATCTCTCCTCGACTCATCTCTTTCTTTTCCCGGCATGTCCTCGTGACTGCTGGCGAAAAGTACATTTATTATAGCATATTTTAAAATGATGTCAGGTCATTTGATTATTTATTAATAGCACTGGCAAGCTGTGCTGCAAGGGCTTTTAACTCGTCTGCAGTATAATCTTCTGTATGAGTTTGCCAACCTGGCTTAAAACCATCTTCCTCTCCATGTCTTGGCAAAATGTGCAGATGAAAATGGAATACGGATTGGCCGGCATATTCTCCATTATTATTCAATAAGTTAATTCCTTTAATATCAAAGCTTTGTTTAAGGGCATTTGTAATTTCAGGTACAACTGAAAACAGTTTCCCGGCAATTTCCGGTGTCATTTCGTGGATGTCTTTTTTATGTGATTTAGGAATGACCAGCGTATGGCCTTTTGTAACTTGGCTGATATCCAGAAATGCATAGACATCTTCATCCTCATAAACTTTAGAAGAGGGAATTTCTCCGTCAATTATTTTGCAGAAAATACAGTCACTCATTGTTTCAACCCTTTCTTTAGTATAATGGTTTTATTCTATCATAAGGATGGCCAGCTGGCAGAATCAAGCACACGAAGTTTTCTGCTGCGCGCGGCCCGGAAAAATCTGCTACAATAGCCGTAATAAGACGTGGAGGGGAAGAACAGGATGGCACTTCTTGAAATTAAAGACCTTGTTGGCGGGTATACGCGAAAGCCTGTATTAAATAATATAAATTTCTCAATGGACCAACAGCAGATCGTAGGATTGATCGGTTTAAATGGTGCAGGGAAAAGTACGACCATTAAACATATTATCGGCCTTATGGAGCCGCATTCTGGATCCATTTCTATAAATGGGCTGCAATTAAAGGACCAGCCTGATCAATACAGAAAGAAATTTTCCTATATTCCTGAAGCTCCTATTTTGTACGATGAATTAACGTTAGAGGAACATTTGAAATTAACCGCAATGGCTTACGGAATAGAAGAGGGAGTCTATGAAAAGCGGATTCCCGGATTACTGGAGAAATTCCGCATGAATGGAAAAATGAAATGGTTTCCAGCTCATTTTTCTAAGGGCATGAAGCAGAAAGTAATGATTATGTGTGCATTTTTAACGAATCCAAGTCTGTATATTATTGATGAGCCTTTTGTAGGTCTTGATCCACTAGCAATCCAGTCGCTTCTTGATTTAATGGAAGAAATGAAAAAAGGAGGGGCGAGCATCTTAATGTCTACTCACATTCTCGCCACAGCAGAACGGTATTGCGATTCGTTTATTATTCTGCATGATGGAGAAGTCAGAGCGCAGGGGACGCTGCAGGATTTGCGCCAGGAGTTTTCGATGCCGGGAGCTACATTAGACGATATCTATATACAGCTGACAAAGGAAGATTCACATGAAACACGTTCATGAACTATGGGCGAGCCGCCTTCAGGATTATAACCGTGAGCTTCAAAAATATTTAAAATACATATTTAACGGGCACTTAATGTTTGTGCTGATTTTTGCGGTAGGAGGCGGGGGCTACGCCTACAGCAATTGGGTGGAAACACTTAGTGATGATTTTAACGCAGCCGCTGTCATGGCCGTTCTGCTTGGTGTCATTGTCACCATGAGTCCGATCTATACGTATTTAAAGGAACCGGATAAAGTATATTTGACGCCTTTGGAAGGCCAAATGAAACGGTATTTTCTCAGTGCAGTAGTCAGCAGCTTTTTCTTTCAATCCTACATCATCATTGTCGCTTTGGCTGCTTCAATGCCAATGTACGTTAAGGTTTATGGTGTAGAGTTTTCCGTTTTCTTTCTCCTGCTTTTGCTTGTACTGGCTTTAAAAGCATGGAATCTTTTTATGCGCTGGACCATCCTGCGCTATCAGGAGCCATCTGCCCACAGAATAGATCTGCTTGTGCGCCTGATCCTGAATTGTTTATTTCTATGGACTGTTTTTGCTCAGTTTTCTGCATGGGTGCCAATTGTGATGGCTGTTATACTGGCTGCTTATCTTACAGCCTTTAGAAAATTAACAATGGGAAAATCACTAAAGTGGGAACTGCTCATTGATTTGGAGCATGAGCGGCTGCACCGTTTTTATCGTTTTGCAAATTTATTTACAGATGTGCCTCATTTGAAAGGACAAGCGAAAAGAAGAAAGTGGCTCGATCCTTTTCTTGCGCGTTCTCCTTTTGGTGCGAAGCATACGTACCGCTATTTATTCGTTCGAACGTTCCTCCGGTCAGATGAATATTTTGGCTTGTGGATCCGCTTATCCATCATCGCGTCTGTGATCATCGCGGGTTCTGACGTTATATGGATAAAGATTGCAACGGCCGTTTTATTCTTGTATTTAACCGGTTTTCAGCTTATTCCCATGCTGAAAAAACACGAACTCAAGATTTGGCCGGACCTTTATCCGCTGCCGGGAGGCTATCGAAACGAGTCATTTAAAGGTGTTTTATCAACTGTTATTATTGTACAGGGAATATTGTTTATTTTAATTAGCGCCTGGGGCGGACAATGGTTTGATGCCTGTACGGTTGCTCTTGCCTTCCTGCTGTTTTACGCAGTGTTTATGTATATGTATGTTCCAAACCAAATTAAAAAGTGGTATACACCATCAAATTAAATCAAAACGCCAGTAATCCGCATGCGGATTCACTGGCGTTTTTTTCTTATTAACCTCTAGTTAAGATTGTGCGTTGATCGCTGCAGCACCTAGTGTTTTTGCTGCAATCAGCATAGCTTTTTCATTAAAATCAAATTTCGGGTGATGGTGGGGATAAGGATTTTTAACATGATCAGGCTGTGCACCTGTAAAGAAGAATGCACCTTTTCGTTCCTCAAGATAATAGGCAAAGTCTTCACCGCCCATTTGCGGCTCGGTTTCTTCGATTACAGTGACCTCCGGAACAAGCTTGGCCTGTTCAATAATATGATCGGTTTCTTCTGCATGGTTCACAACAGCAGGATAGCCTCTGAAGTAATCATATTGGTACTCACAATTCGCAGACAAACACGTTCCTTTTACAACCCGTTCAATTTCCTGCTCGATTTGTGTGCGGACCTCTGGATTGAATGTGCGGACGGTGCCGATCAATTTGGCTGAGTCTGCAATAACATTAAAGGCATTGTCAGAGACAAATGAACCGACCGTGACGACTGCAGAATCAATCGGATTGACTCTTCTGCTGACAATTTGCTGCAAGTTGCTTACAAGCTGGGAACCGACTACAATGGCATCTTTTGTTTTATGCGGCTGCGCACCGTGCCCTCCGGCTCCTTGAACGGTAATTTCAAAGCGGTCGGCAGCAGCCATCATAGGCCCGGTGCGGTATTGGATTTTGCCCAGGGGTTCTATCGCCCACAAATGTGTCCCGAATACCACATCGACTCCATCAAGGCAGCCATCCTCAATCATAGGTTTTGCTCCGCCCGGGGCATACTCTTCAGCATGCTGGTGAATAAATACGTAAGACCCTGCTAAATCATCCTTTATCTCATATATGGCTTTTGCCAGGTGGAGCAGGGTGGAGGTATGGCCATCGTGACCGCATGCGTGCATTTTGCCGGGAACCTTCGATTTATACTCAACTTCCTTTTCATCCTGGATAGGAAGAGCATCAAAGTCAGCCCGCAGTGCGACCGTTTTTCCAGGTTTCTTTCCGTCAATTTTTGCTGTCACACCATTTCCTCCAACACCGGTGCGAACCTCCACTCCCAACTCTTTATAAAAATTTGCAATGTAAGAGGCCGTCTCTTTTTCTTCGAATGAAAGTTCAGGATGTTGATGTAAAAAGCGTCTGATCTCAACCATACTGGAATAATATGAATCAAGTTTTGAATACAGAGTTTGAATGGTCACGGTAACTCTCCTTTCGTATAACGAAATAATCATCTTGTACGTTTGCAAGTATATCATTTTCAAATAATTTTGACATCCTTTAGCAGAGAAATCGACTGTTTCGCTCATCGATCCATATAAGATCAGAGAGTCTATGGCCCAGTCTTATTGCGGTGGTTGTAGTTATATGCTCCACTCCCAAATACTGATTACCCTCGACAGCTGGTGAAACCTGCAGTGCCCCCATAGTAAACCCCTTATAAAATGGAAGAACAAGGAACGTTTTAAACAAACTGGTATTAAGCGAGAGAAACGCAGGCGGCGATTTATGCAAAACGCAATGATTAAAAAAAACAGGGCGCCCGCAATAGAAGTGGGTACCCTGTTTTTTTGTTTGTGGAAAGGAAGATAATTATTCCTCGGATTTCCCCCGATACTTCGTAACAAATGAGGCCCGTGGGAAAATCGTCTTCTGGTGATCGAGGCCCTGATCCGTTCCCCGTTTTTCGTGTGCTTTATTGTAAGCCTGGGAGCTTTGCCAGTTTTTAAAAGAATCCTCGCTGTCCCACTGAGTCAGCACTACATAAATGTCAGAGTTTAAAGGACGAAGAACACGAATCGCGATAAAGCCCGGCTCCTGGTCAATTAAGCCTGCCCGGCTTTTGAAACGGTGTTCAAACACGGGACGCCCCTCTTCTGAAACAGGAATATTATTAAATACGAAAAAGCCTTCCTGTGTCAGTGCGCCGGATTGTTCAAACACTCCATAACTTCTCGGCTCATTAAATAATGTTTTTCCTTCCGTTTCATGGATAAGCAATGCAGTATCCTCCCCATGAAGAAGAACCAGTGTTTCATCCGGGTGTTTTTCCATTGTCTTATGTAAAAAATCCTCTGTTCCAAAAGTCATAAAAATGTTCACAAAATCCCTCCTATTCTTACTTCATATTTACCCATAAGCGTATCTATTAATCCAGTATTGTGCCTTGGCCAGGAATAAAAAGAGTCGATTTTATGACATTTTATTTTGTTTGCTATACAGTACATGTTAATAGGGCTATAGTGGGAATTAAGCAGAAAGAATGATCGGAAGCCCGGAGAAATCTTCACGGGTTGTTTGATTACATCAAGATACAGAACTGAAGGGTGGATGTTTAAATCAATGAAACCATTTAATGATACATTTTTGCGTGCAGCACGAGGAGAAGAGGTGTCCCATACACCAGTTTGGTATATGCGGCAAGCTGGCCGTTCTCAGCCTGAATATCGCGCGATTAAAGAAAAATACTCCCTTTTTGAAATTACCCATCAGCCGGAGCTTTGTGCGTACGTCACTCGGCTCCCTGTTGAAAATTATAATGTAGATGCTGCAGTGCTTTATAAAGATATTATGACCCCGCTGCCTGCCATCGGAGTCGATGTTGAAATTAAATCGGGTATTGGTCCCGTAATAGACAACCCAATTCGTACCGTTCAGGATGTTGAGAACCTCGGCATGATTGAACCGGAAAGCGATATACCATATGTTCTTGATACAATTAAGCTTTTAACAAAAGAGCAGCTGTCAGTTCCTTTAATTGGATTTGGCGGCGCCCCTTTTACGCTGGCCAGTTACATGATTGAAGGCGGACCTTCTAAAAATTATCACAAAACGAAAGCCTTCATGTATCAGGAACCAAAAGCTTGGTTCAAACTGATGGATAAGCTTGCAGAGATGACCATTCGGTATACGAAAGCGCAAATTAAAGCAGGAGCGGGAACGATACAAATCTTTGATTCCTGGGTAGGCACAATGAATGTAGAGGACTACCGCACGTATATTAAGCCTGCAATGGAAAAGATCTTTACGGCTCTTCGCACTGAAGGCGTGCCGCTTATTATGCATGGTGTTGGTGCTGCACATTTAGCGAAGGAATGGCATGATCTTCCACTGGATGTGGTAGGACTGGACTGGAGATTGTCGATTGAGGAAGCGCGTGAAAAAGGATTGACTAAAACCGTTCAGGGAAATTTAGACCCTTCACTTCTTTTATGCGACTGGCCGATTATTGAAGAAAAAGTAAAGCCCATTCTCGATCAGGGGTTAAAGCAGCCAGGCCACATATTTAATCTCGGTCATGGAGTATTTCCGGAGGTTAAACCGGATACATTAAAACGCTTAACTTCCTTTGTGCACGAATATACAGCAAAATAAACACATTGTGTGAGCTTTTATATTGGAACATAGGTAACGAACATGTTAAATAAAAGGTTGATATTACTACTTCATGAGGTGAGAAAATGAAAAAGAAAATGGGATTATTGGTCATGGCGTATGGTACGCCTTATTCTGAAGAAGATCTGGAACGCTATTACACACACATCCGCCGCGGCCGAAAGCCATCTCCAGAGCTTCTTGAGGACTTGCGCTCACGCTACGAAGCAATTGGGGGCATTTCTCCATTAGCCAGAATTACGCAGGAACAGGCAGAAGCCCTCACTGCGCGTTTAAATGAACGGCAGGAAGACATTGAATTTGTGATGTATTTGGGACTAAAGCATATTGAACCATTTGTAGAAGATGCCGTTGAACAAATGAACAAAGATGGAATAGAAGAAGCTATATCTATAGTGCTGGCTCCTCATTTTTCCACATACAGCGTAAAATCCTACAATGGAAGAGCTAAAGAAGCTGCAGAAAAAGCTGGCGGACCGGTAATTACATCTGTTGAAAGCTGGTATGATGAACCGAAGTTTATTCAATACTGGTCTGAAAAAGTTCAATCTGTCTTTGGTCAAATGAGCGATGCTGAAAAAGAAAAAGCGGTCCTGATTGTGTCTGCCCACAGCCTTCCGGAAAAAATCCTGGCAGGAGGCGACCCTTACCCTGATCAATTGAAAGAGACAGCGCGGTTAATAGCGGAACAGGCTAAGGTTGAAAATGTAGAAATTGGTTGGCAAAGTGAAGGAAACACACCTGATCCCTGGATTGGTCCGGATGTACAGGACTTAACCCGTACCCTTCATAATGAAAAAGGGTACACAAGCTTTGTGTATACACCTGTTGGTTTTGTTTCGGATCATTTGGAAGTGCTATATGATAATGATTATGAGTGCAAGGTTGTAACCGATGAAATTGGTGCGAAATATTACCGGCCGGAAATGCCGAATACCCAGCCTTTGTTTATCGATGCAATGGCTGACAAAATAGCAGCTCTAATCAAATAAAGTAACATAAATCAGAAACAGAAAGTGATGAGTAGTGTGTCTTCAGTAAAGAAAAAAGTTGTCATTATAGGCGGGGGCATTACCGGCCTTACTGCAGCGTATAAACTGGATAAGGAAAGTAAGCGCCGCGGATTGGGCCTGGAAATCACTTTGATTGAATCTAGTCATCGTCTTGGCGGAAAAATTCATACCGTTCATAAAGACGGCTTTGTTATTGAAAAGGGGCCGGATTCATTTTTAGAGCGTAAAAAAAGTATGTCAAGGCTTATTCAAGATGTAGGCTTGGGAGATCGCCTTGTACCTAATTCAACCGGCCAGGCTTTTATTCTGATGAATGATAAACTGCACCCGATGCCAGGGGGAGCTATTATGGGCATCCCTACGCAGATAAAACCATTTATTACAACGGACCTTGTCTCTATGACAGGTAAGCTGCGGGCAGCAGCTGACTTTGTATTGCCTTGCTCAAAAGGGGCAGGTGATCAGGCGTTGGGCTCATTTTTCAGACGCCGTCTGGGCAATGAAATTGTAGAAAATATGATTGAACCGCTTCTTTCTGGTATTTATGCAGGTGATATTGATCAAATCAGCTTAAAATCTACTTTCCCTCAGTTTTATCAGCTTGAACAGGAGCATAGAAGTTTAATTGCCGGAATAAAAAAAACTGCTCCTTCTCCACAAGTGGATCAAGATGGAAAGAAAAAGAAAAAAAGCATGTTTCTGACGCTCACATCCGGACTTCAATCTTTAGTGGATACACTTGAAGAAAAGCTACAGGATGCGGCGATCCATAAAGGCGTGAAGATAGAGTCCATAGAACACGCTCCATCAGGCAGGTACTCCCTGAAAATGAATAACGGTGAGTATATAGAAGCAGACAGCGTTGTATTTGCTGTGCCGCATCTTGCTGCACACTCTATTTTTCATAAAAAAAATCTTCTTTCACAATTTAAAGATGTACCCGCTACCTCCGTTGCAACGGTTGCGATGGCATTTCCAAAAGCCGCAGTGGCGAATATGCTGGATGGAACGGGCTTTGTGGTTTCTAGAAACAGTGATTATACGATTACTGCCTGTACGTGGACACACAATAAATGGCCGCATACAGTACCGGAAGGAAAAGTATTACTGAGATGCTACGTTGGCAGAGCAGGTGATGAAGCCGTTGTGGACCTGGCGGATGACCAGATCGAAGCAATTGTGCTGAATGATTTAAATAGAATCATGAACCTGGATGCAAAACCGGATTGGACGATTGTCACGCGCTGGATTGATGCAATGCCTCAGTATACAGTAGGACACAGAGAACGACTGGCTGACGTTCGGAATGAAATGCAGCGAACGTTTCCTGGCGTTTACCTGGCAGGCGGTTCCTATGATGGAATCGGGCTTCCTGACTGTATTGATCAGGGAGAAAAGGCAGCGGACAATGTCCTTGACTATCTCGAGCGCTGATTAAACACCTCCTATTAAAGTTCGGGTCAGTTGATCTGTTTTGTTTTACTCTTCATCCGTCAGGAAGGGAAGTAAAGGTTCAAAAATAAAAACCGGGCGTTATCGAATTCTCAATTCAGAGTTCGAATAACGCCCGGTTTTTCTTAATTTTCGGCTAAACAAGTTTAGTGAACTGCAGCCGGGTCATCACCAGCGTATTACTTGAAAATACCAAACGGCTTTCCGATTGGCAGAGTAATTTTGCCGAAATGAGTATTGAGCACAGCCGCAGCTGAACCATAAAAGCTGAATAACGCAATAAGAAGCTCAGCAACAGCCGCCAGCAAATGCATCGCCTCAGGCGCAATTCCTAATGTGGATAGGGAAAGGCCAATAAATAAAAAGTCAATTAGCACAAAGATAAAGAAAAGCACTTTATTTGTTTCCATTGCTCCAACGGTCATAAATAATGAAAAAATTAAATAACCGATGAAGGCAATCCCTAATTGGTTTGGATCTACTGCAGCAGCCGCTGCTTCACCGAAAACTCCATAGTCGATTAACCAGGAGGTCCCCATACCGAGCCAGAACAAGCCGAAGGCGCCAAAGGCCGTTGTGCCGAACGTGTTATTATGCTTTGCGTCCTGGACGCTTGCAAAGAGCTGAGCAAATCCTCCAAGGAATATCGCCCATGGCAAAACAAATGAAAGGCCGTCAGTCCAGCCTAATTTAGCAGAAGAGGCAACGAGCGTCACCATCGCTAAACCGAATAATCCGATAGCAGAAGGATCTGCTGTAGCAATTTGAACTCGCTGTGTTACTTGGTTTTGATTCATTTACGATTAACCCTCCTAAAATACATACTTGATTAATTTACATAATAAATGGAGGGGATGCAATGATAAATAATATGTAAGCGAAATTTTCATTTTTCCCTTTAAAAGTAAGGGTTTTCAGAAGAGAATTTTAATTTATTGTGAGAATTCATACACAAAAAAACACCCTGACTGACTACAACAGATTTAATCTGTTATACAGCAGGATGTTTCGTAATTTGAGTTGTGATTATTGAGAAGCGTTGCATTTTTCACATTTCGTACCATATGCTTCAGCCTGTTCTTCCATTTTTTCTCCACAGGATACGCATTTCTTTGGAGGCAGATTTCTGAAAAATTCCATTACGTTTTCTAGCATGATGATCCTTCCTTTCTTATTAGCTGTTATACAACTAATTTATTATTTTCTATATTGTATTATAACAGTTGGTGATCCGTCAAGGCTATTTCCTCAATAAATTGCCCATTAATGAAAAAATGGTTCAAATGAAGTATAGTATAGAAAGTTAATAGTCTACTATGTTTGGGAGGGAAAGCAGATGAAGGTTACTGTGGTGGGCTTTTGGGGAGGCTATCCTAAAATGAATGAAGCAAGCTCGGGCTATCTTATTGAACAGGATGATTTTCGCATTTTACTGGATTGCGGAAGCGGCGTTCTAAGTCATCTACAGCGATATACAGCACCTGAAGAATTAGATGCTGTTGTCATTACACATTATCATCCTGACCATATTGCAGATGTTGGGGTTTTGCAGCATGCTCTTCTTATTCAGCAATTTCTTCAAAATAAAAACATTCACGTAGATGCTTACGGCCATGGAGAGGATCAAGATGGTCTGGCTTCACTTCATTATAAGAAACTTATGACCGCTCATGCATACATACCAGAAAAAACCTTAACCCTCGGCCCTTTTACTTTGTCTTTTTTAAGGACAGTTCACCCTGTCCCATGCTATGCTGTGAAGGTGAAAAGTAATCATGGTACGATGGTTTTTACAGCAGATTCAGCTTATCAGGAGGAGTTTATTTCTTTTGCTGAAGACGCTGATTTACTCATCTCGGAATGTAATTTTTATAAAGGCATGAACGCAGCAGAAGCGGGTCATATGACGAGCGAGGATGCAGCAGCGATCGCTAATGCGGCTAAAGTTAAAACCCTTTTGCTCAGCCATCTTCCTCACTTTGGCGATTTAAATCAATTGGTCAGTGAAGCAAAGGAAACATACGATGGACAAATTCTGCTTGCTTCATCCGGCCTGACCATTACCTATTCTCAAGGAGGAACTTCAAATGTTATTTATAGATAATAAAGGGATTACGGATCCGCAGGTAAATTTGGCTATAGAAGAATATGCTCTTAAAAACCTGGATATTAATCAGGATTTTTTGCTGTTCTACATTAATGAGCCTTCTATCATTATTGGTAAAAACCAGAATACGATTGAAGAAATAAATACGGATTATGTTGAAAAGAATAATATTCGTGTTGTGCGCCGTCTTTCAGGAGGCGGGGCTGTTTATCATGATTTAGGCAATTTAAACTTCAGCTTTATTACTAAGGACGACGGAGACAGCTTCCATAATTTCAGAAAATTCACCGAGCCTGTAGTCGAAGCTCTTCATCAGATTGGTGTGCCAGCAGAGCTTAAAGGCCGCAACGATTTAGTAGTGGGTGAACGAAAAATTTCCGGCAATGCTCAATTTTCAACTAAGGGCCGTATGTTCAGTCATGGCACGCTTATGTTTGATTCGGAGATTGATCATGTTGTATCAGCCCTAAAAGTGCGTAAAGATAAAATTGAATCAAAGGGCATCAAATCAATACGCAGCCGGGTGGCCAATATCTCTGAATTCATGGAAGAGAAAGTAACGATTGAAGAGTTTAAACAGCTGATTCTGCGCCATATATTTAATGGCAAAGAAAATATTAAAGAATATGTACTGACCGATCAGGACTGGATAAATATCCGTGAGCTGTCGAATGAACGTTATCAGAACTGGGATTGGAATTATGGAAAATCACCTAAGTTCAATCTTCAGCATTCTCACCGGTTTCCGGTAGGGAGCGTAGATGTGCGATTGGATGTAGATAAAGGCAGAATTGAAAATTGCAAGATATATGGAGATTTCTTTGGTGTGGGAGATGTAAGCGACATTGAAAAAAGACTTACTGGTCTCCGCTACGAAAAGCACTTGATTGAAGACGCGTTGAAAGACATTGACTTAAAGCATTACTTTGGAAATATTGAAAGAGAAGAATTTATCGACCTGTTATATTAAATAACAGGCAGATGGCCAGATTAAAACGCGTAAGATCAGTGAATCAGTTAATAGAGGTTGAGACATTTGTCTCAGCCTTTTGTTTTATATGAATTTATGAAAACGCTCTCTTGATAATCTTTTCATAGTTGGCTATAATTAGTTAGAATATTCTCGATTATTTACCGCGTTCTATAAGCAGTAGGTGATCGAAGGGGCAGAGGAGTTTTTTTAACTATAAAAATGAATGACTAATCATTCATAAACTGAACAAAGGGGATGGATCTATGAATTTGTCAGATCGCTTGAGAGAAAATGCTATGCAGCACGGGGATAAAGCAGCATATTATTTCATGGAACAGACTGCCTCTTACGGGGAATTAAATGGAGCAGTTAACAAAATGGCAAATAGTATGGAGGCAATGGGGGTTAAAAAAGGGGATCATATAGGTCTTCTCCTTGGCAACTCTCCTCATTTTATTGTATCCCTTTATGCAGCTCTAAGAATCGGAGCAACGGCAGTACCCATTAATCCTATTTACACGCCGGATGAAATTTCATACATCCTGCGGGATGGTGATGTTAAGGTGGTTGTAGCGTTAGACCTGCTGCTTCCGCTTGTTGAAAAGGCACATGCAGTTCTTCCTGAGATCAGTCATTATGTTATTTGTGAAACGAGCTCGCAGACACAGGAGCAAATTGAGAATCTTGGGGAAGAAATAAAAAGCAAAGTAACATCGTTTACCCACGCCCTTGCCCCGTACCCGCCTGTGTATGAAGGTCCGGAATTAGTGCAGGATGATGTAGCAGTCATTTTGTATACTTCAGGCACTACTGGAAAACCAAAAGGGGCTATGCTGACTCATAGGAATGTATATTCAAATGCAAAAGATACTGCTGAATATCTTTCGATTACAGGTGAAGACAAAGTGATTGCCGCTCTGCCTATGTTTCATGTATTCGCTTTAACAGTAGTGTTAAATGCGCCTCTTATTAATGGAGGTACTATCATCATTGTGCCGAAATTCAGCCCAAAAGACGTATTCGATCTCACGAAAAAATATGAGGCAACCGTTTTTGCAGGGGTACCAACTATGTATAATTTTCTTCTTCAGTATCCGGATGCAGACCCAGCTGATTTTTCGTCCGTGCGCTTATGTATTTCTGGAGGGGCTTCACTGCCGGTTGCACTGCTGCACCAGTTTGAAGAAAAATTCAGTGTCAGGGTTTCCGAAGGCTACGGTTTATCAGAAGCATCGCCCGTTACGTGTTTTAATCCGCTTGATAAAGAGAGAAAAGCAGGATCAATCGGAACGTCGATTACAAATGTGGAGAATAAAATCGTTAATGAATTAGGAGAAGAGCTGCCGCCTGGAGAAGTAGGCGAATTAATTGTGCGCGGTCCAAATGTCATGAAAGGATATTACAAAATGCCTGAAGATACCGGGGCAGCCATACGAGACGGCTGGCTGTTTACAGGGGATTTAGCAAAAAAAGATGAGGAAGGATACTTCTTTATTGTAGACCGCAAAAAAGATATGATCTTAGTAGGCGGTTATAATGTATACCCACGTGAAGTTGAAGAGGTTTTATATTCCCACAAAAATGTAGTTGAAGCGGCAGTTGTGGGAGTTCCTGATCCTGACTATGGAGAAGCTGTGCAATGCTTTGTGGTTAAAAAAGACGCCTCTTTAACAAAGGAAGAATTGCTGGAATTCTGTGGAAAACAGCTGGCTAAATACAAACTTCCTACAGTAGTAGAATTTATTGAAGAATTACCTAAGAATACAACAGGGAAAATTCTACGAAGAGCTTTGCGTGATCAAGTAAAGCAGGGCTAAAAAAACTATCTTTAATGAAACGAGCTTGAGACACGTGTCTCAAGCTCGTTGACCAGTTCGCTGTGCTTCTGGCGGACCTTTCCGCAGGGAACTGGTGCTTGAGCCTTTCAGAGCCTTGCTCTGTAAAGTCTCAAGCACCCATCATATCCTGCTGTCGCCACCTTCCCCTTCGCTCTCCAATTACTATTAATAAGTGTATCCTCATTTTTGAACTTTTTTGAGTTTTATCCTAACCTCATTATGCCTCGTCATGAACGTTTTTCTTCATCCAGTTCTTTTTTAATTCTTCGGGAAAGCACCATATAGCGCCACGATCCGGCTAAAACCAATACGCCGGTTCCGCTTGCAATAATCCATTCTGAAAACCAAACCGCTCCGTGAAGACCCACAAAAGGGATAGCCGTTATAAAGGCAATATCTTTTCGCTGTGTAATCCAGTTATTCAGTAATTGTTCCTGTTTATGTTTGTTTTGCACCATTCTGCGGTATCTTTTTGGTTCTTCTAACGTTTCCTGCAGTTTGTAAGGAGTGCTTAATAAAGGCTGGAAGTAGCGCTGAGCCGTTTTAAGCAGCTCTTTTGATGAATCTTTTTCTTCATTTCTTCCAGTCACCCATCCAAGAACAGTTGGGCGGGCCATTTCAATAAAATCGGCATCAGGATAAATACTGTAGATGACACCGGTAAATGTTGAAATTGCTCTTCCGAAAAAAGCAAACTCGCTTGGCAGCTGAATAGGCTGAGACCTTACAATTTCCTGAATATCTTCGAGTAATCGATCCATTAAAAAGCTGTCTCCATCCTGCCATTCATTGCTTTTATAAAGTCTTACTACACGCTCAATTACTTCCGTTAAGATTTCCTTGTCCGCATGCGGCAGTAAAAAGCGCAGCGATTCCAATGCCTGAATGACATCGTCATACCGCTCAAAGATAATCCCCTCTACTGCAAGCTGGACAGCCTGTGCATCTTTATTTCGAATCAATCCTACCATTCCAAAATCAATTAATACGATCGTTCCATCTTTTTTAATTAAGATATTGCCGCTGTGAGGGTCTGCATGAAAAAGCCCTTCATTTAATAGCTGCTCAATAAAAAGCTGAAGGAGGCGGTCAGCCAAATCAGAGCGGTCGATCTGGGCTTCCTGTAAAAAGTTCTGATCATTAATTTTTGCGCCTTCAATCCATTCCATAACCAGCACCCGGCGAGTAGTAAAGTCGGTATAATAAAACGGTATACTGATGCCGGGCTGATGATTGAACCGCTCTCTGAACGTTTCGCCATTTTGCAGCTCCTGACGAAAGTTAAGCTCTTCTCCTATGACGGTTGTCATTTCCCTGTATAAGGCATTTAAATCAATTTGCTTGCCAAATGAGGTAAACTTTTGAGCCAGCCAGCTGACGATTTTCACTGCCTTAAAATCTGTACGTATAATCGTTTCAATCCCCGGTCTTTGTACCTTTACCGCGACAGTGTCACCGTTATGGAGCGTTGCTTTGTAGACGTCTCCAATAGAAGCAGATGCCACAGGAACATCAGATATCGACTTAACAATACTTGAAGTATCCGTGTTCCATTCACTTTCCATCACTCTTTTTGCTTTTTCCCATGGCACAGGCGGAACCCGGTCTGTTAGTCCATCCAGCTCATTAATAAAGGATTTTGGCATTATATCTGCCCTCGTTGATAAGAATTGCCCAAGCTTTATCATGAGCCCTTCAAGCTTTAAAGCAAGCTTTTTGTATTCTCTTGCCTGTCTTCCGGTTAAACGTGACCATTTTTCTTCTACATTCGAGTTCCAGCTGCCTTTATATCTTTTTTGAAACCAATAAATTTGAAGGAAAAACTTAGTAGACATCCAGACAATTTTATAAATACGGTATATGGCAAGGTTTTTCGTGTTAAACACCCCTAGCTGTCTATTTATGTGTTTTTTCTTGATGCGTATAAAATAATTACCACTCTTTCAATTAACTTAAACGAATGGTCATGTGCAACAGAGAGGAAGAGGTGATACAATTTAAAAATGTAAGGGTTTACACTCTGGTTGATTAAGGGAGAGGTCATACATATGAAAACCATTTTACTAGAACAAAAAAAACATCTGGCGGTTGTCACACTAAACCGTCCGGAAGCTATGAATGCATTTAACTGGGACATGCTGGCTGACCTGGAGGAGACAGTGGAATCAATTAAACTGAATCCTGAAATTCGTACAGTTATTTTTACAGGAGGGGGTCAAAAAGCATTTAGTGTAGGGGCTGATTTAAAAGAAAGAAAAACCTTGAACGAACAGCAGGTAAGAAGAAATGTATACAAAATTGGAGAAGTATTTAATGCAGTCGATTCTCTTCCGCAGCCGACCATTGCGGCAATGAATGGTCACGCATTCGGCGGGGGAATGGAGCTTGCTTTAGCATGTGATTTTAGAATTGCACAAGAAAATGCTTTAATGGGCCTTACAGAAACGAGTCTGGCTATTATTCCAGGAGCAGGGGGGACACAGCGTCTGCCGCGGTTAGTCGGGGAGTCTAAAGCACTTGAGCTTATTTTAACTGCAAAACGTTTAACAGCTCAAGAGGCTTTGCAGGCGGGCCTTGTTACAAAAACAGCAGCGGGAGAGTTATTTTGGGATGAAGTAATGAATCTGGCTGAGGCCATTCTCGCAAATGGACCGGTCGCTTTAATTCAGGCGAAATATGCGGTAAAAACCGGCATGAAAGCGGATCTTCAAACAGGTCTTCAAATCGAGCGTAAAGCTTATGAACTAACAATCCCGACGAAGGATAGAATGGAAGCACTGCTCGCATTCAGTGAAAAAAGAAAGCCGAATTTTCTAGGAGAATAGCACAAGGGGTTCAAGGAAGTTTTCTACTTTCGATAGGGGTGCTTATTATAGAGAAAATTTTTATTTAACTTCCTCATTTATCGTATTTTTTAGTCGAAAGGCTGGTGTTCGGAGGTCCTGACATTACAAAAAATTTTAAAGGAAGGATCTATTATTTCTATGAGGGGAGTAAAGCGGCGCGGACTTCTGCGAAAAGCGTCCGCCTGCAGCCAAGTGAACCGGCAAAAGAGCCTGAGACGGTGTCTCAGGCTCTCGTTTTCTATTGATAATTTACAATTGCGGGGCTTGGTTCGAGTTTAACCACTTCTTCGGGCGTCATGACAGGTTCGTCTTTATCGTAAAAAACCTTAAAACCTCCATATTGGAAAGGATCATCACGAACATACTTTTTATAGAGCGACATTTTATCGGTTGAATTTCCCCAACCGTCAAAATTAAGTGCAACTTCGACGTTTTCGGTTGGCTGAATGGCATCTTTATTTGTCAGCACATGCTCCGTGAACTGGTGAACGAGTAAGAACTTATCAGGCAGATTGTTTTCCTCAGTCAGCTTGGACAGGTATTTAACGGCTTCTTGAACTTCCTGGCCGTTAACCTGTCCGAGGTCTTCACCAGGTACTTCGCCTTCACCCACCTGGAATTCCGTATCGATCGCCAGATGAACATGTGGATGTTTAAGCCATTTTTCAATGCTCTTTACCTGGTTCATTACGGTATCTGTTCCGAGTTGGATATCAAGAAGGACAATCGCATCGTGCTTCTCTGCCAGATTTACATACTCCTCGATTCTGTCATCAGGAAGCTGGCTGACGTACGTTCCATTGGGACCTGGATCACGCTGAGCCATCGTCGTTATCAGTTCAATAGTTGGAATCGCCGGCCTGTCCGGATCTGCATCCGAGTAAGCCTGGGTCTGTTCTTTCAGCTTCTTCATAAACTCCTCTGGCTCAAGTGTCCCGAGAATTCCCATGTTTTCAGATTGAGGCGTGCCATAGTAAGCAACGAGCCGGTGATCCTTCAGCGGTCCGTCTGTCTGATCCTCTATATCCTTCGCAAGTGTTTCACCAGCTGGAATTGAACGGGCAGGGTCGCCGCCAAGCGCCATCTGCTGCTCCGGCATATTATTTTGCTCTTCTTGGGATAAACTTTCACTTAAGGGAACAGCTTCTTCAGAGGGTGCTAAGGCCTGGTAAGGTGCCTCGGGCTCCTTCTTCTCCTCAGGCTGTGTTTCCTCTTCTTTTTCCGGTGCTTCTTCTGCTTCCTCTTCGGAACTCTGTGGAGTGCATGCTCCTAAAAGCAGTATAACTAAAAGCGCTGCGAACAGCTGCGTGTTTTTCTTCGTCATGTTTTCCACTCCCTTTTAAATGAAAAGATTGGTATACAGGGACAAGCTAGAAGTAATCCTAACACAATTTTCTCCAGGTTAGACAGTTGTAATCAGATTGAAACGGAAACATAATGGCTTTAAATTATTTAATATAATGAATCTGAACCTGCTATTCAAAACTTTTTTTACTATTTATAATAAGGTAAGAGACTCAAAAAACCCACTCTCTATCATTTCTTTAAATTGCCGATTGACTGCAAATGACTATATAATTTAATCCGTCATCTGAGCTGAGGCTGGGGCAGTTTATGATTTTTTCGCTCCATCCATTGTTTGTTCCTGCACGTATTTATATACTATAGTAATCAATCTTAGGAACGTCTGAAATAAGTGTCTGTAAGAATTGAAGATTATACTTAACTTTCTGTATAAAGGCAGGGGAATAACATGCAGCAAACCGCAGTACAATCTATTCAATCTGATTTAAAAAAAGGAATTCAGGCAGGCATGAGCATTGCAGTAGGGTATGTCCCGGTTGCTTTAACATTTGGATTGCTTGCTAAAACAACCGGGCTTACGCTGCTAGAAGCCATTTTAATGAGTATGCTTGTTTTTGCGGGGGCAGCTCAATACATATCTTTATCTTTAATTGCAGGCGGGGTTGGGATCGGTGTCATTATCTTTAATACTTTTATTGTAAACATCCGTCATTTTTTAATGTCTGCTTCCTTAAATGAAAAGATGGACGACGCACCAAAAAGAACAAAATCTTTATACGCGTTTGGGATTACAGATGAAACGTTCTCGGTTATTGCTACTAGAAATGGGAAATCTTCTGCTTCATACGCACTTGGTGTTATGTTGGTTGCCTATGGAAGCTGGGTCTTAAACACAGGTGCAGGCCATTTAATCGGCGCAAGTCTGCCGGATTTCCTTCAAGCAGCCATGTCCATAGCTCTGTATGCAATGTTTGTGGGTCTTCTGATGCCTTCTCTCAAAAAGAGTATCAAGGTCCTATATCTGGCCCTGATCGCAGGCTGCATTAACAGTGCTTTGATTCTTACGGATTCAATGGAAACCGGGTGGGCAATTATTATTTCTACTATACTCTCTGCTGCTGCAGTCGAGACAGCAATCTTACTTAAGAGGAAGGCGGGAGTTAAATGAATTGGCAGATGCTCATATTAATTGCAGGAATGGCGGTTGTAACTTATATTCCCCGTGTGCTTCCTTTAACTATTTTGGAAGGAAAGGATCTGCCCCCATTTATCCAGTCTTTTTTAAGCAGTATTCCGTATGCTGTATTAGGTGCATTAATATTTCCAGGAATTCTTCTTATCAGGGAAGGCGATGTCTGGTTTGGGCTGGTGGGGGCCTTTGCTGCATTTGCGCTGGCATTGGCTGGAGCTAATGTTATGATCGTGGTCATTGGATCAATTATCATCCTTTCAGGTTATCTGGCTATTTTTTCATTTTAAGGGGAGCCGGGATTTCGTTTGAACCAACCTGAAATGGCGGGAAGAAGGAGTAGAATGGTATAGTATGTGGAAGAATCCATATACATGATCATCTGCTCTTTTTTGCTTTTGTAAAAAACAGGCAGATGGATGAAAGAAATCAGAGAAGGCAGGGAATTAAATGGAGATAGCAGACCGCTTTATCTATGCCTTGAAGCGTTTTTTTAAAGAAGGATTTTATGATCAATCGGCTCAAACAGCCTACTATTTTATGCTGTCAATTTTCCCATTCCTCTTTATGGTTATGTCTATTGCAAGTTTTTTTCCGATTCGGTCAGATGAATTGATTGCCGTAATTCAGCCATATGCTCCGCCAAGTACATATGATCTGATCGAATCTAATTTGTCATCTATCCTTGACTCCGGACAGGGTCAAATTCTCTCGATAAGCGCCATATCTACTTTCTGGCTGTCCTCAATGGCCATTCAGTCACTTGTCCGCTCACTAAATGATACCTATCAAATAAAAAGGGAGAAGCATTTTTTAAAAGGGTTGTTCAGTGACTTCTTTTTAACTGTAGGTTTGATTTTTGTGCTGCCATTGACCATTTTAATACCTATACTGGAGAAATTTGTTCGGCGTTTGGCGGAAAATGCTGTCTGGCTGCAGGTTGATTGGCTGTCATTATGGGGCCCGATCAGATGGGGACTTGGCTCGCTTATTTTATTTTTGTTTTTCTGGCTGCTTTACCGCTACTTGCCCAGCCGGAAATTAGGCTGGAAATCTGTAATTCCGGGTGCTTTATTTGTTACAATTGGCTGGCAGGGGATATCTGAAGCATTTTCTCTGTATGTAGGTTATGGAAATTATACTCAATTATATGGACAGCTGGGTTCTGTTATCGTGCTTCTCGTATGGTTTTATCTAACTGCCTTCATTTTATTATTTGGAGGCTTATTAAACGCCTATTCAATTGAACATAAGAGTCACTAAAGCAAGGGGGAAGAGAAATGTCAGCTATTGTGCTGTTTGATGGGGATTGTCATGTATGCAACTGGAGTATTCAATTTATTATGAAGCGGGATCCCTCAGGAAAGTTTAAGTTTGCTTCTCTACAAGGGGATATCGGCCGCAAACTGACAAAAACCTATAGATCAGATCCTATGATTGATTCTGTTCTTTTGGTTGAGAATGATCAGATGTGGAGTAAATCGACAGCTGCCCTTCGTATTTGCAGGGAGCTTGAGGGACCCGTACGCTATCTTTCATTGGGTTTGATGATTCCAAGGCCTCTGAGAGATCTTGTCTACGACTTTATTGCACGTAATCGGTTTCATTGGTTTGGCAGAAAAGAGCAATGTGATCTTCCTACAAAAGAAGAGCGAAGAAGGCTTTTGGATTAGCCCTCTCCGCTCTTTTTTAATTTTGCAGAAAAACGGTCTTTTAAAAGCTGAATGCAAAGCACAAGACACAGCATTCCCATTAACCATAATAGACCCGCAACACCCATAAGGAAGTGGATTTGATCAACCGCATTATCGATCGGTGTAAGTCCATCTGATTGGTTTCCCAATCCCATCCAAAACAATAAATGAGCGCCAATCATTAAAAACAGATGAATGACCAGCCATAAAAGGATTGTTTTCAGTTCAGGATATTTTTTAACTGACCACAAAGTAAATAGAATGATTCCAGCTGCAACCGCTACATATCCCCATTCGAGGATGGCTAAAAATACAGAATTTAATTCGTAATGGTTCATGAACAGACCCCTTGCCTTGAAGAATATAGTGTATAAACCTATTATTCATGATTCAAGAGGCCAATGCTACCATAATCGATGACGATTTATTGAAATTAAAACACCAGTGAAAATTAAATATACTGAACCCCCTCCTTTGCTGTATTTATTTTGAAGGGAGGGGGTTCAATCTTTACACACCGTGTGTGTCCTTTAAAGTATTCAGTTCTTTCGAGTATTCCATGAACGCTTTTTGATCTTTTTGATCCAATGCGTCATTAATCGCGATTAACAGTTTTTCTTTGCGATGCCTGATCAATATCTCGTTGAGAACCATATCAACGTATATCTCCATCATCGTCATTTCACTTGATTGTTTTTGAGGGACGGTTGACTCATTCATGAATTCTGCGAACGACTTGTTATTTTCCATCTTCATCACCTCTGCTACTTTTTTTCATTATAGTGAATAATCAGAAATATTTCAACCATTAAATACTTTTCTTTTTGCAGTGATTCTTATGTATCAATTGTAAATGTAGTTCTATAGTTTTGTAAAAATATAAAAAAATGTAATTTCATATATACAAGCGTCGACTAAATCGATATTATTATTCCATAATAATAAAAGGGAGTGATTAAATGGAAGATTTTAAACGCGTTGACTCTTACATAATCCATACACATACGATGCTGCTCGAGCCTTGGATAGAGGGAAAGGAAAAGAAAACGATAATATATGAAAAGAATGCCGAGCCTATTATTGCAGAAAAACAGCCTCAGGAGATCATACAGTCTTCCTGCCTCTATTTTTTGTCTTCATATGAAGGCCGGAAATTATCGACAAAGTCTCTGACAAATATTCGCCACAAGCCTCCTATTGTAATAGACCCCGTTACTGGCGTGTATTTTTATTCTACACATTCGGATACAAATCCGCATAATCACTGGGTTTCACTTAAGCATACACATGATCAGCAGGCGTGCCAGGGGAATTATACCAAAGTTTTATTTATAGATGGAAGTGAAAGAAATCTTCCCGTTTCATACCAATCCTTTGTTCAGCAGTATTATAAAGCGTCTCATCTGTTTTGCAAGGCTCAGCTTAACCTGGATGAAATAAGAGAAAAAACGGAGCCTGAGTACACTGTTGAGCGTCAGGCAAACCGATTAATGATTATGGAATATTTGAATCGCATTGAACGTAATCGGGTGTAAATTAATTCTGAAAGGTTATGCCGGCAGATGGAGGCAATTTTTGTTCTTCCATCTTCGTGTTTAACCTTTCCAAAAGATAGAAACGGAGCAGATTTTCCGTATGATTCCGCAGCCTGGGGTTAAAATAATTATGTCTTTCCTCGTATCCTCTATAGATGAATAAATAAGAAGTAAAGGCTTCGTCCGAACCCAGCTTAACCACCTTCATGTTTTTCATTTTCATTTTTTTCTTAACAGCTGCCAAATCCATCTGTGCCGCTTTCATTGCAGCTTCAATAATTTCAAGATAAGGTTTTTTAAGTTTAAAACTGCTTTGCTCAATCAGTTGACGATCCCGTTCCAAAACGGTTAAAAGCATGGGAAAGTAAAAAGCATTTTCCAGTAAGTCACGATCCTCAGCTGGTATTCTCGTCATAATGAATCTCCTCCAAAAAAGAACATATGTTCGTATATATTATTCTACACACATTTTTAGAACTTACAACAGGAATTTTTTTCTTCAGATCATTTGTCAGAGCAGCGTTCGTCAACACGGATATTTTATACGTACCATGTCAGAGGCAGCTTTACTATTTGCATTATTTACAAAAAAATCTGATAATAGAACTTGCAGATTATTTTGTATAACGAAATAGCAGCAGAATGTGGAGGGGTAATGGTGACGGAAAAAAAGAACGTAACAGCAGAGGATTTATATGCAATTCATTCAGCGACAGATCCAAGGTGGTCTCCTGACGGACAGGAAGTCATCTTTGTAAAAACACATATTGATTCAGATGAGCATACATATGTATCACACTTATATCACATGAATGTTTCAGATGGAAAACTCTCACAATGGACATATGGCGACGAAAGAGTCTCTTCGCCAAGGTGGTCGCCGGATGGTGATAATGTAGTATTCGTTTCCAATCGAAGCGGGAAAAACCAGCTCTATCTTTTATCAAAATCGGGAGGAGAGGCAAAGCAGCTAACCAAGGCTGAACACGGTGCCTCCCACCCCATCTGGTCCCCCTGCAGTACAAAAATTGCTTTTACCACTTCATTGAAAAAAGGTGAGACAATTCCTGGGGATGATAATAGGGAAGAGAATAGCAAAAATGATTTAAACGTTTTCGTTACAAGCACGATGAAATATAAAGCGGATGGGTCCGGTTTATTGGAAGAAAAGGAGCAGCATATAGCGATTCTGGATTTGTCTGTAAATGAAGTTAAGCAAATTACTGAAGGGGACAATAGTTATACGATTCTTGACTGGTCTCCGGATGGAGAAAAAATAGCGTACTCAACTAATGATGAAGCAGACAATAAGGATTTCTCGTTTAATAGTGAATTATATCTTTTTTCATTGAAAGATCTTACACGGGATAAAATTAAAACAAACGAGGGATACATCGTAGGGGCTTCCTGGTCTCCGGATGGAGAAAAACTAGCGTATGTGGCAACGGAGAGAACGTATGAAAATGCCACTCACGCAAAGCTCTGGGTTTTTGATTCTGCAAACGGTGACAGCCAATGTATTACTGCAGGCATTGATGCTCCTGTAGGTGACTTCGCAGTAGCAGATATTCAGCAGGGAGCCGTGATGCAAAGCACAGTTTGGAATGACAATGAAAGCTTTTATTTTGTTATGAGTGATCAAGGCAGTGTATCTCTTTATTACGGATCAATAAAAGGGGAAGTATACCCGGCATTAGACGGAGATCACCATATATATGGTTTTGACGTTCATGGCAGCTCCCAGCAGGTGATTGCAGCCATAAGCACACAAACAAATCCCGGTGATTTGCACGTGCTGCATATTCCGACAGGGAAAAATACTCAAGTGACGAATGTTAATAAAGAGTATATTGATAATGTAGAAATAGTTCAGCCCGAATCATTTTTTTGCAAGGGTGCTGATGATTGGGACGTTCATGGCTGGCTGCTGCGGCCTGCCGGATTTACTGAAGGAGAGAACTATCCTTTAATTCTTGAAATTCATGGCGGCCCGCATGCTATGTATGCCCATTCCTTCTTTCACGAAATGCAGCTGCTCGCAGCTCAGGGATATGCAGTTGTTTTCGTGAACCCAAGAGGAAGCCATGGCTATGGACAGAAATTTGTAAATGCAGTCCGTGGGGATTATGGAGGAAATGATTATGCTGACTTAATGGCAGCAGTTGACTATGTAATAGAAGAATACGATTTTATTGACGAAAATCGACTCGGTGTTACTGGAGGAAGTTATGGCGGTTTTATGACAAACTGGATTGTGGGGCATACGGATCGTTTTAAAGCAGCAGTAACTCAGCGCTGCATAAGCAATTGGATCAGTTTTTATGGAGTAAGTGACATAGGGTACTACTTCAGTGAATGGCAAATTCAGGCTGATTTAAACGACATAGATACGCTTTGGAAGCATTCTCCTCTTGCCTATGTTAATTCGATAAATACACCATTGCTTATTATGCACAGCGAAAAAGACTATCGCTGTCCAATCGAACAGGCAGAGCAGTTGTATATTGCTCTTAAAAAACAGGAAAAGACAGCAACACTGATCCGCTTCCCTGAATCTGATCATAATCTTTCAAGAACAGGTAAACCCAAATTGAGAATTGAACGTTTGAACCATGTAACCGACTGGTTTGCAAAATATTTATAAAAACATTAAGGGTCTGCGCTAAAAGGTGCAGACCCTTTGTTTAATTGCAGAAAAATAAGGGAAAAATGAGTACACACCAAATGCAGTATAAAAAAGAAATTATGCTATACTGAAAATGCTAAGCGTATCTATCCCGGTGATTTTAATTTGAGGAGCATTCAAATGACGTTTGAAACGGTTGAAGCATGGTTAACGGTTGAAAATCTTCGTGAAGTGATAGGTGAATACCGCTCGTTTGGACCGCTTTTAGGTTTGCTGCTGCCCATTATAGAGGCATTCCTTCCGTTTTTGCCTTTAGTTGTTTTTGTGGTTGCAAATGCCAACGCATATGGTCTTCTCGGAGGTATTTTACTTTCATGGGCCGGAGCGAGTATCGGAGCTTTGCTTGTTTTTATTCTAATTAGAAGGTTTGGAGACAAGCGGTTTTTGGCCTTTTTACGAAATCAAAAACAAGTAAAAAAACTTACTACATGGGTTGAACGGCACGGATTTGGTCCGCTTTTTCTACTATTGTGCTTTCCCTTTACTCCATCAGCCCTGGTTAATGTAGTAGCAGGGTTATCAAGAATCAGCATTTTTCAGTATATGCTTGCTGTTGTCACAGGGAAACTAGTGATGATTTCCACTATTTCCTTCATAGGAGCAGACATTGTTTCATTAATCAGGCAGCCTGCAAAGACAGGAATTGTTTTGGCTGTTATTATAGTATTATGGCTGGTAGGAAAAAAAGTCGAAGCAAGAATAAATAAAAAAATGGAACGTGATATAATTATTTATGAAAAGCAAGATGATGATGGGAAGTCTGTGAAGATTGAAAGGTTGGAGACTAAATGGACTCATGGAAGAAAGAAGGCTTCGAATGGATCAAAGCACTAGCGGTAGGAATTATTATTGTTTTAATCGTTAGAGTATTTCTGTTTTCAAATTACGTAGTTGAAGGCGTCTCAATGCAGCCGACCCTTGAAGATGGAAATAAGCTTGTTGTGAATAAAATAGGCTATCAGCTGGGCGAGCTTGAACGTTTTGACGTAATTGTTTTTCATGCCAGCGAAGATGAAGATTATGTGAAACGGGTAATTGGTCTTCCAGGAGATGAAGTTTCATACGTTGACGACCAATTATATATTAATGGAGAAGCGTATGATGAACCTTATTTGGATGAGTTTCGTGAGCAGGGATCTGACGAAAGACTGACTGGGAATTTTACACTCGAAGAGCTTACAGATGAAACGGAAGTTCCGGAAGGTATGATCTTTGTCCTTGGTGATAATCGCAAGGAAAGCCTCGATAGCCGGATTTTTGGCTTTGTGGAGCAGGACACAGTAGTTGGAAAAGTGAATTTACGCTATTGGCCTTTAAACGAGATGAATATGACATTTTATGAATAGAGACTGGTCTGAGACTGGTCTTTTTTATTTTGATTCTTCTTTGCTTGTCGCCCCTAAACGCCCGCTTCCACATTTAATGGTATCTAGCTCCAGCGGGCAGCTCCTCGGATCGTAAGCCGCTCCACCATGCAGGCAAAAAGCGCCTATTCGTGCAGGTCGTCTTATGCTTGTCGGAGCTGGACGAGCGCCTTCCGCATTTAATTTAATTGGAGGTTTTGTTGGTTTTTGTCTAGAATAGTTTGGTAAGGGGGGATTTGGGATGTTGCTGACGAATGAAAATATTTGGCTGGGTCCTGTTTATGAGGAAGAGTTTGAGAAGATGTCGAGTTGGTATTTGCATGAGTCATTGGTTAGAAGATTGGATGCCAAGCCATATCGTTTTCAAACCGTTCAGGAGCTGAAGGATTGGTGGGACGGGAAAGATGCCTATTCTCAGCGTTTTGGCATAAGGCTTAAACAGGGAAACGAGCTGATTGGATTTGTAGAACTGGATGGGATTCTGTGGAACCATCGTAATGCGTGGGTCTCGATCGCTATTGGAGAAAAAGCTCATTGGGGCAAAGGATACGGAAGAGAAGCAATGGAGTCGTGCATGCGCTATGCTTTTTTGGAACTGAATTTGAACAGACTTCAGCTGACTGTTTTCTCTTATAACGAACCAGCTGTCCGTTTATATGCGGCACTCGGTTTTACCCGAGAAGGTGTATACAGGGAGTTTATTGAAAGAAACGGCAAAAAGCACGATATGATTTTATTCGGGTTGCTTAAATCAGAATGGAAAGATCCTTTTGAAGGTTCCATATAAGTATTAATAAATAGAACGTATGTTTCGTTACTGGTATAATAAGAAAAAACGGCGGGAGGGGCATAAGTGACTGTTACGATCAAAGTGGGCCGCTCTGGCTCTGGTAAAACATCTGCTATGATGCAGGATATTCAGCAAAAATTAAAGAAGGAACCTGACGGGCATCCTCTCGTTTTACTGGTTCCTGAACAAATGACATTTCAATCTGAATACCGTCTTGCTTCTGAAGCGGCAGGGATGGTGCGCGCTCAGGTTTTCAGCTTTACCAGGCTGGCCTGGCGGATTCTTCATGAAACAGGCGGGGCTGCAAGGCAGTATGTCAATCAAATCGGGATCAATATGCTGATTCGAAAAATTATCATTGAACAAAAAGATGAATTAAATCTGTTTAGCCGGGCTGCTTCAAAGCACGGTTTTATTCAGCATGTTGAATCGTTGATTACGGAATTCAGAAGGTATTGTATACAGCCGGAGGATTTACTTCAACAGGCAGCTGACCTGAGTGCTGAGAATGCACCTAAATCTCTCGTAGATAAGCTTCAGGATCTTGAAAAAATTTATCGTAATTTTGATGATCAGCTGCTTGGAAAGTACATTGATGCAGAGGATTATTTTCGATTGCTTGCGGAAAACATAGCACGTTCTTCCTGGATTAGCGAGGCGGAAATTTATATAGATGGATTTCACAGTTTTACCCCCCAGGAACTTTTAGTGCTCGGTGAACTTATAGAAAATGGAAAAAATGTGACTGTTTCATTAACAATGGATGAGCCTCAAACGAATACAGCACTATTCCGTCAAACAAATGAAACGTTTCTTCAATTAAAAGAACTGTCAGCAAAAAAGAAGATTCCCGTGAACGTGGAGCATGAAAAGAAAAAAAACCGTTATGAATCACCGGATCTCGCATTCTTAGAAGCAAATTTTCAAGAAAGAGGATCAGCTGTAAAGGCCGGTACAGATGTCGTCATTACTGAGGCGGCCAACCGCCGCGCAGAAGTGGAAAGCATTGCCCGGGAAATAAGACTGAAAGCCCGGGAAGAAGGCATGCGTTATAAAGATATTGCCGTATTAATTCGCAACGGCCACGCTTATCATGAATTAATTGAGCCCATTTTTCACGATTATGATATCCCGTTTTTTATTGACGAAAAAAGAACGATGCTTAATCATCCTCTTGTAGAATTTATTCGTTCCACCCTGGAAATCGTGGTCAAAAACTGGCGGTATGAATCTGTTTTTCGTGCAGTGAAAACAGAGCTCTTTTTTCCTGATTTAACTAGAGGGTTTAAAGTCCGGCAGCAGATGGACCGTTTGGAGAATTATGTTCTCGCGCATGGAATCCACGGGGACAGGTGGACCAAAAAGGATAAATTTCATTACCGCCGATTCAGAGGTCTTGACTTCGTTGATACTGCTCAGACAAAAGATGAAGAGAATATAGAGATTGAGATAAACGAAGCCAGAAATTTAATTATAGAACCGATGCAAAGATTACAAAAAAAGCTTGAAAGAAGCAAAACTGCAAGAAATAAGTGCCAGTCTGTTTATCAGTTCTTAGAGGAATTGCAAATTCCTGAAAAGCTCGAACAGCTGTCTTTATTGTCAGAAGAACGAGGAGACATACTTAGAGCAAGGGAGCATGACCAGGCATGGAACGCAATTATGGATTTACTGGATCAGATGGTGGAAATGCTTGGGGAGGAAACAATGGACACTGCGAATTTTGTCGATTTGCTTGATGCGGGTCTGGAATCAATGAATTTCTCGCTAGTCCCTCCTTCGATAGATCATGTGATTGTTGCGGATTTGGAAAACTCCAGACTGCCGGATATTAAAATTACGTTTGTTGCGGGTGTCAATGACGGAGTTATGCCCTCCCGTATTCAAGATGAAGGAATCCTGGCGGAAGATGACCGGGATTGGCTCGAGCGCTCAGGTATGAGAGTTGCACCAAGTGCCAGGACCAGATTGCAGGATGAAGAATTTATTGCTTACAGGGCGTTTACTGCTTCTTCCCAGGGCCTTTATATATCTTATCCGATCGCAGATGAAGAAGGAAAGGCTCTTCTTGCTTCCCCATATATTAACAGGGTGAAGGAGATGCTGCCGGATACAACTATAAAAATGGCGGTCAATGATCCGGTGGAATTGCCGGGTGATAAACAGCTTGACTATATCTCTCATCCCGGAGCTGCAGTTTCCTTCATGACCACGCAGCTTCAGCAGCTAAAACGTGATTATCCTATAGCGGGTGTATGGTGGGACGTTTATAACTTTTATGTTCAGGATGATGTATGGAAACAGACAAGCAGAAAAATTTTGTCGAGTCTATATTACAGCAATAATACACAAACATTGAATTCTTCAACAACTAAAGAGCTCTATGGTTCTTCTATTCTTGCAAGTGTTTCAAGGATGGAGAAATTCAACAGCTGTGCTTTTTCTCATTTTGCCAGTCACGGGCTAAAGCTGAAGGAACGAAGTGTCTACCGTCTGGAAGCGCCCAATATTGGTGAGCTTTTTCACGCAGCTCTTAAATGGATTTCCGAGCAATTAATCATTCGAAAAATAGATTGGAAAAAGGTTACAAAGGAATTGTGTTTTCAACTGGCAGAGGAGTCTGTTCGTCACCTTGCTCCAAAGCTTCAGCATGAAGTTCTGTTAAGTTCAAGCCGCTACCAGTATATTGCAAAGAAGCTTGAGGGGGTCATTGGACAGGCCTCTTATATTATAAGCGAGCATGCGAGGTCAAGCGGATTTGTACCAATAGGCGTTGAAGTAGGATTTGGGCCCAGACAGGAGCTGCCTCCGCTGAAATTCACATTGAGCAATGGCGCTGTGATGGAGCTGCAGGGACGGATTGACAGGCTGGATACAGCAAGTATAGATGAAAAAGTATATTTGCGTGTAATTGACTACAAGTCGAGTGCGAGGGACTTGGATTTTACAGAAATCTATTATGGGCTTTCTCTTCAGATGCTGACCTATCTTGATATCGCTTTGTCTAATTCAAAGCAGCTGGTTAAAGCGGAGGCAGATCCAGCAGGAATTTTGTATTTCCACCTTCATAACCCACTGATAAAAAGCAAAAAACGCCTTACAATGGATGAAATTGAAGAAGAACTGCTTAAGCAATACAAAATGAAGGGCCTCGTTTTGGGTGATGAAGAAGCAGTCAGGCTGATGGATCAGACTCTTGAACAGGGGCAGTCATCCGTGATTTCAGCAGGATTTAAAAAAGACGGCTCACTGCGATCGGATTCAAAGACGGCCAGCAGAGAACATTTTGGTGCAATGAGAACGCACACGCGGACCCTTTTTCAATCGTCTGGAGATCGGATTATGGATGGAGATGTAAAAATCGATCCCTATGAATTTAAAAAAAGGACGCCGTGCCAATTTTGTTCGTATCGTTCTGTCTGTCAATTTGATGAAGCGCTGGAGGGTAATGAGTACAGACAGCTGAAGCCCAAAAAGCCCGAAGATTTATTATTGAGTATGAGAGAGGAGGAGTGGAAGCTTGATACCGGTAAAACCGACTGAAGCAATATGGACAGATGACCAATGGCAGGCAATTTGGGCCAAAGACCAGGATATTCTGGTGGCAGCTGCGGCTGGATCCGGAAAGACGGCCGTTTTAGTTGAACGGATCATTCAAAAGGTACTGACGGACGACAACCCAATTAATATTGATCAATTGCTTGTTGTGACATTTACGAATGCCTCTGCAGCGGAAATGAAACACAGAGTAAGTCAGACACTGGAGAGAGCGTTAAAAGAATTTCCGGATTCCTATCACTTAAGACAGCAAATGAGCTTAATTAACAAAGCCTCCATTTCGACTCTGCATTCCTTTTGTCTGGACGTGATTCGAACCTATTACTATTTAATCGACATAGACCCCGGCTTCCGTATTGCTGATCAAACTGAAGCCGAGCTGCTTAAAGATGAGGTATTGGAGGAATTGCTTGAGAAAAAGTACCTGGAAAGTTCTCATGCATTCATTGGTTTGGCAGAGTCGGTAACAAACGACCGGAGTGATGATGCGCTGCATCAATTAGTCCGAAAGCTTCATACTTTTTCCCGTTCACATGCGAATCCGGATGAGTGGCTCAAACAGATTATTGACCTTCACAACGTACCGGAGGACTACCACATTAATGAGCATCCTTTGGTCGACTATCTTCTATTTCATATCCATTTGGAAATCGAAGGAGCCATTCAACTGAGCAAACGTTCACTGGAGGCAAGCATGCAGCCTGGTGGACCTTATCCTCGCGGTGAAAATTTTCAGGATGATGTGACACAACTGGAAAACTTAAAAAATGCTGCCACGTGGACGGAAATGGATGAGCAGATCAAGCTGATTTCTTTCAGCAGACTAAAAAGCTGCAAAGGACCAGAGTTTGATGAAGAACGATTAGAGGAAACGAAAAAATGGCGTGACCAGGTAAAAAAAATGATGGATTCAATACGTGACACCTTTTTTATCAGAAGTCCCCAAAGCTACCTGGAGGATATGAGAAGGATGACCGGGGAATTAAAGGAATTAGTCGAACTGGTCAAGGAATTTAATCAGCGTTTTTCAGAGGAGAAAGAAGAAAGAGGATTAGTTGATTTTGCGGATCTTGAGCATTATTGTCTGGCGATTTTATCGGACCCTGCTTCAGTGCCGGGACAGCCGGTTCAACCGTCAGAGGCAGCACGTCATTATCAGCAGAAATTTAAAGAGGTACTCGTTGATGAATATCAGGATACCAATATGGTTCAGGAAACAATTCTTCAGCTCGTTAAAACCGGATCTGAAAAAAATGGCAATCTGTTTATGGTAGGGGATGTGAAGCAGTCGATTTACCGCTTCCGGCTTGCGGAGCCAAATTTGTTTCTTCGAAAGTATTCCGCTTTTTCAGGTGAAGAAACAGGGTTGAAAATTGATTTATCCCAAAACTTCAGAAGCCGTCCCCAAGTATTGGATGCGGTGAATTTCCTGTTTAGACAAGTGATGGGACAGCAAGTTGGAGAGATTGATTATAATAAAGAAGCGGAGCTTGTAAAAGGAGCTTCTTACCCGGAAGACCAGACAATATCCGTCCAGCTTACATTAATTGACCAGGCCGCTCCCGAAAATGAAAGGGAGGTGCCTGAAGATGCCATGGATGAAAAAGAGCTGGATAAGTCCAGACTTGAGGCAAGACACATGATCAAAGAGATTCGCAGAATGATTGAAGAAGGACAGCAGGTGTATGATGCTAAATTGAACCGTTATCGTCCAATGCAGTTTCGTGATATTGTCATTTTATCAAGGTCCATGACGTGGACACCTGATATTATGGATGAGTTTCGTCATGCCGGCATTCCTTTGTATGCAAATATTTCTAACGGTTATTTTGAAGCGACAGAAGTAGCGATTATGGTGTCTCTTCTTAAAGTAATTGATAATCCCCATCAGGATATTCCGTTAGCTTCTGTGTTACGGTCTCCGATTGTCAGATGCTCTGAAGAACAACTGGGGAATATCAGAACAGCTGCTTCCTCAGGGACTTACTGGGATGCAGTTCAGGCATTCACACTCACTGGCGGCAAGCTGGAAGATGAAGAACTGAATGACAAGCTGGAACGGTTTATGCATCAGCTTTCAAAATGGAGGTCCATGGCCAGAAACGGAGCGATGTCAGAACTTGTTTGGGAGCTGTACCGGGATACGCAATTCTATGATTTCGTAGGTGGTACACCAGGAGGGAAACAGCGTCAGGCGAATCTACGCGCTTTATACGACCGGGCAAGACAATATGAATCAACCTCATTCCGCGGCCTTTTTCGATTTCTTCGCTTTGTTGAGAGAATGAGAGAGCGTGGAGATGATCTGGGTGCTGCACGCGCTTTAAGTGAGCAGGAGGACGTTGTACGCCTTATGACCATTCACTCGAGCAAAGGACTGGAGTTTCCGATTGTCTTTCTTTCCGGTATGGCTCGTCCGTTTAATGAGATGGATCTTCGCGGCAAGTTCTTTTTGGATAAAGAGCTTGGACTGGCGCTGCCATATGTTCAGCCTGAGAAAAGAATCAGCTATGAAACGCTTCCTCAGCTTGCATTTAAAGAGAAGAAAAAGCTTGAAAATTTAGCGGAAGAAATGAGAGTATTGTATGTTGCGATGACGAGAGCCAAAGAAAAAATGTATATGTCCGCTACGTTGTCAGATGTCTCAAAGTCAATGAAAAATTGGCAGGCTTCAGGAGATCACAAAAATTGGCTCTTGCCCGAATATACAAGAAAAGCTGCAAAATCCTACATGGATTGGATTGGACCCGCTCTTATCCGCCATCCTCATGCAGAAAAAATCCAGCTGAAAAAGCCTGAATGTCTTCTGCAGGATCCGTCAAACTGGTCCATTGATATCGTAGAAGCATCAGGTATTCACAAAACGGAGCAGTCAATCACAAAGGACGCAGTTTATCTTAAATATGTCCAGGATCATCAGCCTGTTCCGGTTAAAACAAACCTTTCAGAAGAAATTAAAGAGAGGCTAAATTGGAAGTATCCTTTTGAACAAGCGACTAAACGGCGTTCAAAGCAATCTGTATCGGAAATTAAGCGAATGAATGAAGTGCAGGATGAACGAAGCGCGTTTGATTTCACCGGAGCACCTTCCAAAAAATTATTTAATCGTCCGAAGTTTATGCAGGAAATGAAAATAACACCTGCTGAAAAAGGGACCATTATGCATATGGTCATGCAGCATGTTCCGTTAGATAAAAAACCTGCACGATCTTCAATTGAAGAACTTTTAAATGAACTCGTTCGGCGTGAACTGTTAACGGCGGATCAGAGACAAGTTGTAGATATTGACCAGATTCTTTCTTTTTTTGAATCCTCCATCGGCATACGACTGTTAAACGCTCATACTGTCAGGCGGGAAATGCCATTTACATTTGTAGCGAGCGCAGCTGAATTAGGTCTCCCGTCTCCTCAAACCGATCAGCAGGACAATGTACTGATTCAGGGAGTCGTAGACTGCCTGTTTAAGGATGAGAAAGGGATGGTCCTGCTTGATTATAAAACAGACCGCATAACCGACCGCTTTGAAAATGGTTTTGAACAGGCAAGAGGGGTCATGCAGCGAAGATACAGTACACAGCTTTCCTTATACAAACTAGCACTCGAGCAAACATTGAATGAGAATATAGATGAAACCATCTTATATTTCTTTGACGGTGGATCTATTTTACCTATGAATCAATAAAAATATCGTGTATGTAATGTCAGTTGAGGCAAATGAAAAAACGCATGTAAAAAGCTGCAGAGTGTCTGTTCATAACGGACATCCTGCAGTTCTTTTTGATTTTACTAATAAACGGAAAATAGATTAAGAACAAATTGAAAAATGCCTGGAGTCCGATCAGGGACCGCCAAGCGGTTTTTTAGGTATTTCCGACAATCGGCTGATCAACACCGGTTGTATTATATGTTTGATTTAAACTGAACCCATTATTATAAATGTGAAAAGGACCGGTGCTGTATGAACCTGATCCGGCAGTGTTTTTCGAAGCGCTTTTAGGTGAGATGAAGGCGGTATCTCCAAATTGTACTGTGCCGCCTCCGATATTTAAAATTTGAATGGGACCTGTAATACAAGGCAAACTGGATCACTCCTTTTGATTCGAGGACTCGGATAACTGTCTGATGTGCTTAACGCGAGACACCATTCGAATATGTTTTGAATCTCCTATATGCAGGACAGAGGAGTTGGAAATTCCCCGTAAAGTAAAAAGATCAACCGTATTAATGCTTGACTGTTTTAAGCAATGAAAAGGAATGGGAAGGGGAGCGGCTGCAGGCCTGTTGAAAATGGCAAACATCGAAAAAGGAGCCTCATCCCCGTAAAACTGTTCTTCCTGTCTTTGCACAGCAATAACCTGAGCTTTACTGTCAATGCTGCAGGAATCCCCAATTTGTAAAATTGAATTTGAGGAGGCAGTCGTAATATCAAGTTTATTAATTTGTGAGGACATGGTTATCCCTCGGGCTGAAGCGGAACAAAAGGTCCGATAATCAGCGACTCAGGGGGAGTATCAAATGCGGAATCAAGCTGAATGGAACAAACGTCGCCAACATGAACAAGTGAAGAGGAAGAAATACTGGAAATTTGTAAATGTGTGATGGTATTTTCCTGCTGATAGACAATCATTGACCCTCAACTCCCTGATTGAGCGGCTGTTGTGACCTGAGTGCATGAAGTGCATGTGTCACATCCCGCTGAACTAATGATATAAGCTGTTCCTGGGTTATAGAAGCACCCTGCTGCAAATGTTCGATCCGCTGAGGAAGCTGCTGCATAAGCTGATCTGTTACTTGATTTGGCGTAATGGGATTACCTGCTGGATCATGAATCATACTGCAGTCAGAAAAAACTGTTGGAATTTGATCATCAATATACTGTCTGATCTGGTCTTCAATTGATGCGCTTTTACGAAAACCGGGAATTTCCACATCCTGTTTATATAGATCAGAAGGAGATAAACCAATAGAAAGAGTACCTTCAAGCGTCTCTACCTTTAGCTGATCAAATTTATATTCAATCTTTTCAATGTGCACACTTGAAGGGGAGGAGGCTCGTTCTTCGAGCTTTTGTTCGATCTTTGATAATCTCTCCATGCATTGAGTAAGCTGCTGCTGCAGAGCTGCTAACTGGTAATAGACTTGCTGCATCCGGGATCCTCCGCCTTTCTTATGGATTCACTTGAGGTACGGTCGTTGTTTTCCCCAGTGTAAAAGCATCAGGAGCAGCCTTAGTGAATTTTCCGGTATTGGCAAGCTCGGCGCGTGATTGTATGCTGCCAACTGTACCGATTTGCAGGATAGAAGAATTGGACATGCTTCCAATTTTAATTTGATTCACACTGATTTGCTGATGAATAATCCATTGAGGTGATCTCATATCGGAAGCCCTGTAATATTTTGATCAAATTGATCAGAATCCCATGTATTTGTGGCGGACTGCTGATTTTGGACGTAAAGGCCGTCACCTGTATTAAACGAACCTGCTCCTGCAAATGTTTTTGTGTTTGATCTTGGCTGAATACTGTAGCAGTCTCCAATATGCATAACAGCGCTTGATCCAATGGAGATGATTTGTATTGAGCCTACAATTCCTGGCATACAAAAACATCCTTTCGCGAATTAATGTAAATGATGATACATTATATGTGGAATACATTAGAACGTGCAGAAAGTGGAGGAGAGCAATGTGAGAGAAGTACAGTCTGTTAAGCAGCAAAACAGAATCCAGTCACTCGATGTGATGCGGGGATTTTCACTAATAGGCATATTTATCGTAAATATGATGGCGTTTCATTCACCGATTTATTACTATGACCCTTACTCCTGGTGGGGGAATTCAATAGATCAGCCGGTTTACTGGTGGATAGATGTATTTGTACAAGCAAGCTTTTATCCGATCTTTACCATTTTATTTGGTTATGGACTGGCGCTTCAATACCGCAATCATAAAGAAAAAGGTACGGCTTTTTATCCTTTTGCTTTAAAAAGACTTGGCGTCCTTTTGATCATTGGAGCCTTACATGCTTTTATTATTTGGTCAGGGGACATCTTAATCAGTTATGCAGTGGTGGGCCTTTTGTTAATCCTGCTTTTGCAATTAGAAGGAAAGCTCCTGTTGCTAGTAGGCTTCCTGCTATTTTTAGTTCCGCAGGTTCTTATGTCAGCGATTTTTATCCTGGCATCTTTTGCAGATCCTACATCTGTCACTTATTTTAATGCTGTTCAGGAAATTCAGTCTTCTATTGAAGCGTATGGCAGCGGGACCTACAGTGAAATTTTTTCTCAGCGTTTAAATGACTGGCTCTATGCTAATAATCCGGCATCGTTTGTATCCCTTGCGATTGCGCTCTTGCCGCTTATGATGATTGGAGCAGGAATTTCGAAGCTGAAGCTATTGGAAAAAGCTGCAGAAAAAAAGAAAATCCTTATGATCATTGTTGTGTTGACGCTGCCGGCTGCTCTTGTTTTAAAAACATCTCCTTATTGGATGGAAGAAAATTTAGCTTATTCATTTATCCAGGATTTTGTGGGAGGGCCACTTTTAGCGTTTTCCTATATGGGTGTGATTGCGCTGTTAACAACAATGCCTAAAGCTGCTAAGTGGCTTCGTCCATTGGGGCAGGCCGGAAGAATGTCCCTCACTAACTATTTGATGCAATCTGTTGCAGGAACGCTTATTTTTTACTCGTACGGACTTGGGCTATACGGGGAAGTCTCCCTGTTAAACGGACTCTATATCGCTCTTGGACTGTTTGTCATCCAGGTGATTTTATCTGAAATCTGGCTATCGAAATTCAGACAGGGACCGATAGAATTTGTCTGGCGCCGTCTAACTTACGGGAAAAATGTAAAATAAACAGACAAGTTAAGCAGAATAATAGTATAATAGAGGGACAATTCAGACTTTAAGGAGTGTTTACCTAATGAAATTTTTATCTTTTCGTTTTGAAGACAAGCTGCTTTATGGTGTTAAAGTAAAGAGAGAAGAAGCAGCCTGGAATATCGTGCGTATTCATAAAGAACTGATTCCAAACGAGGATGTTCCGGCGACTTTGCTCGAAGGAATTCAAAACGGGATGGAACTTCAGGAAACAGTCCGCAAATGCATCCGCGCAGCAGAAGAAAGCAGCCAGGTGTCAAGGTTTAAAGTAAGCTTTACAGATTTAATTTGGGAGGCACCGGTTCCGCGCACACCCAAAAATGTGATTTGCATTGGGAAAAATTATCGTGATCATGTACTCGAAGTAGGGTCGGATAAAGATCTTCCAGAGGATTTAGTGGTTTTCACAAAAGCATCAACTTCCATTACTGGAGATAATTCATTAATTCCATCCTATGAAGAACTAACAGATTCGCTTGATTACGAGGGTGAACTCGCTGTTGTCATCGGAAAGAAAGGGAAAAATATTCCAAAGCAGCAGGCTTTTGATTACGTATTTGGATATACCATCATAAACGATGTGACTGCACGCGATCTTCAAGCCCGCCATAAGCAGTTTTATTTAGGCAAAAGCCTGGACCAGACCTGTCCAATGGGTCCATATCTTGTTTCAAAAGATGAGATCCCAGCACCTGAACAGCTGAGCATTGTGACAAAGATTAATGATGAAATTCGTCAGGACGGCAATACAAGGGATATGATTTTCCCTATTGAGGAAATTATATCAACCCTATCAAAAGGGATGACGCTTGAGCCAGGTGATGTCATTGCCACTGGGACGCCTGCAGGGGTAGGAAAAGGGTTTACTCCTCCTAAGTATTTAAAACGCGGGGATCAGGTGAAGGTTTCCATTCAGGGTATTGGTACGCTGACAAATGAAATAGGGGAATAAGCAGCCTGCAAAAAAATATTACTCATTTTATACAAGAATGTCTTCGCGATGGTTTTGCGGGGACATTCTTTACTTTATCCAAAAGCAAAAAGTCAGATCGGAAGGCTTTGAAGCATCATCAGGAATGGCTGTTGCTAACCTGCCTTTATAGTCGTTCGAATGGTGATTCTGTCATTAAGCTGACAAGGTTTTTACTTCTATTAGAGGGGGAATATGATACCATAAGAAAGGCAATGAGAATATAAGGAGGAATAGCATGTTCGAAACAACGGGGTTACATATTGCATCATGGGTTATAGGAATCATATTATTTTTTGCTGCATACGGGCTGCATAAACAAGGCAATGCAAAAGGAAGTAAAATTACCCATATGATTTTACGTTTATTTTATTTGTTCATCATCGGTACAGGAGCAGCTCTTTTTTTCATCCACTCTAGTATTGATGCAGCTTTATATGGAGTAAAGTTTTTACTGGGTATTTTAACTGTGGGATTCATGGAGATGGTGCTCGTTCGTACGAAAAAAGGAAAATCCACTCAAGTGGTATGGATTTTGCTGGTGCTGGCTCTGCTTGGAACCACCTACCTGGGCTTCCGTCTGCCTGTAGGATATAACTTTTTTGCGTAAAAGAAAAGTCGCTTTAGGGCGGCTTTTTTTATTGACGAAATTCGCTAATTTATTCTGACTCTATATAGCTGCCGAACGTGTATAAATAGATTAGAAGAGTCTCATTTTTTCTTATTTCTTCATTTGGTTTTCCCCTGTTTATCCAGCTGAAATCGGATAACGTGTACAGACCGCATTGTAAATTGTTTTCATACCGACACATGTGTATAATTAAGTTATAACAAACGCATGTATGATATTTGTATAACAATTGTACATACCTAAGAATCCTTGATTGTGAGAAATGGAGGCGAATATGGATGCCTAAAAAAATAGCTGTTATTGGCGCGGGTCCAGGCGGATTAGGAGCTGCCATGCTGCTTGCCAGTAAAGGATTCAAAGTAGATGTTTATGAAAAACAATCATTTGTCGGTGGAAGAAACAGCTCTTTTCAAATGAGTGGATACACTTTTGATATAGGCCCAACTTTCATGAGTATGCCTGAAATCGCTGAAGAGCTTTTTAATGAAGCTGGGAAAGACCTCCATGACTATCTGGAGTTAAAAGAACTGCCTATGATGTATGAATTGGATTTCCCTTCCAAAAAGGTGAAAATGTATCGTGATCCTGAAAAAATGAAAGAGGAAATAGAGCGGCATTTTCCCGGGGATAGTGAAGGCTATGACCGTTTTATGAAGGATACAAGAGTGAAAATGGATGCCCTTCGACCTATTCTTCAAAATAAAATGGACCGTTATTACGAGTATTTAAGCTTTAAGATTTTAAGAGCCCTGCCTCAGCTCTCGCTAGGTAAAAGTTTATATGACGTACTCAGCAACTACTTTCGTCACGAAGAACTTAAACTTGGTTTCACATTTCAGGCAAAATACCTGGGAATGTCACCTTGGGAGTGTCCCGGCGCGTTTTCCATCCTTTCATTTATGGAACACGAATATGGCATCTTTCATCCGATCGGGGGAGTGAATAGACTGTCTAAAGCGCTCGCACAGGCTACGGAAGAACTTGGAGGGACGATACATTTGGGAAATGGAGTTAAAAAGCTGATCCTGAATGAACGTAAAGAGGCAAAAGGACTGCTGCTCGAAAACGGTGAAAAGATCGAAGCGGATGAAGTCGTTATAAATGGTGATTTTTCTCATGTTATGTCCAGCCTTGTGGATGATGGCGTGCTAAAAAAATACGCGCCTGAAAAGCTTGCGAAGAAAAAATATTCCTGCTCTACTTTTATGATCTATCTTGGAGTTAATAAAAAATACGATCTGCCGCACCATACGATCTCCTTTTCGGATGATTACAAGAAAAATGTTGAGGAAATAACTAAAACGCAATTACTTTCAGAGGATCCTTCCATATACATTCAAAATGCTTCCGTCACAGACCCTACACTAGCTCCGGAGGGCAAATCAGCATTGTATATTTTGGCCCCGGTACCAAATAATCTCAGCAAAATTGACTGGGAAAAACATAAACAGGCGTTCAGGGAGTTAGTGCTTGATTCGGTAGAAGAAAAAACAGGCTTTAAAGGTATCAGGAAGCATATTGAAGCTGAGCGGATCATTAGTCCCGTTAATTGGGAGCAGGACTTTCATGTATATGAGGGAGCCACATTCAGCCTGGGCCACCACCTTAGTCAGATGATGGCTCTGCGTCCCCATAATCAATTTGAAGAACTGGGCAATACCTGGCTTGTGGGAGGCGGCACGCATCCCGGAAGCGGACTTCCAACGATTCTGGAGTCTGCCAGAATTACAACAACTATGCTGCTGGAAAAATCGGCTGGGGGAAAAGTGAGTCACTCCGGGCCTGTAAGCAAGGAAGCCTTATGAAAAATATAGCAGTGGCAGGCGGTGGAATCGGGGGCATGATGGCTGCTCTGCTGCTATCGAGAAAAGGATTCCAGGTAACGCTTTATGAAAAAGAAAAGAACCTGGGCGGCAGACTGGCTTTTATGGAGCAGGAAGGCTATAAAATAGATAAAGGACCCACAATTGTTCTATTACCTGAAATGCTTAAGGAGCTCATGCAGGAAGCGGGAATTGACAGCAGCGAATATAAGCTCATCCGCTGTGATCCACTGTACGATATTCACTTTTCAAATGGTCAGACCTACACAAAATATGCTAGCATAGAAGAACAAATAGCAGAAATTGAACGCGTATTCCCGGGCGAAAGTAAAAATTTCAAACGGTTTATGAAAGATATGGACGCACGTTTTCATCTTGGTAAGCCCCGCTTTTTGGAGCAGTCATTTTTAAACAGGTGGGGTTCTGTTAACCCTTCTACAGTCAATGCGCTCCGAAAACTAAATGCTTTCCGGTCCGTAAAAAAGCAGCTGGATTCATATTTCATAAACGAACAGTTGAAAACAGCCTATGCCCTTCAAACTCTGTATATCGGAGGAAATCCTTTTACAACGCCCGCCATCTACAGTTTAGTTTCATTCAGTGAACATCGTCATGGCATATATTATGTAAAAGGCGGCTATGCAAGTCTGATTGAAGTTTTTGAAAAAGCTTTAAAACGAAACGGTGTTGCCGTCAAAAAAAATACGCCGGTTCAAAAATTAAACAGAACCTCAAACCGCGTAACCTCTATAGTTATAAATAATGAGAGCATTGAGGTGGATGCTGTTGTAGTAAATGGTGATTTTCCTTTGGCTGAAAGACTGATTGGCGTGCAAAAAAACAAAGCGGGCAGAACCTATCAGCCATCGTCCGGCTGCATGCTCCTCTACATGGGAATAGACGGCAGATATGATAATAAAAAGATTCATCAATTTTATATAGGGAAAGATTTCAGTGAAAATATGAGTGAAATCTTTAAATCCCGTACTGTGCCAAGTGACCCATCCTATTATGTCTTTCATCCCTCGCTTGTGGATGACTCACTTGCTCCTGAAGGAAAAAGCGTCCTGTACGTTTTGATTCCTGTTCCTTCCGGGGATGAGATAGACTGGGAAAAAGAAAAAGCCTCTTTAGCCGACCGGGTAATTGACTCGATGGCTGAAAACGGTTTTGATGGTATTAGAGAGAAAATGCAATGGCTTACCATTCGCACTCCGGCAGAGGCAATGCAGGAGGGGCTGTATGCAGGCGGAAGCTTTGGAATTTCCCCTTCATTATTTCAATCAGGTCCTTTCCGTCCGCAATTTCAACCCTATAAAGAAATAGATAATTTATTTGCTGTCGGTGCATCCATTCATCCAGGAGGCGGAATCCCCATTGTCATGCAGGGAGCTAAGCTTCTGGCTGATGGAATTGAAAGGAAGTATCTTACAAGGGATGTGATCCATAATGAACAGATCAACCGCTTATGAAGAGTGTGAATCGATCATAAAGCTTCATTCCAAAACGTTTCACCGCGCTTTTTCATTACTGCCAAAAAATCAGCGAAATGCAGTATGGGCTATTTATGCCTTTTGCAGAACAGTCGACGACATTGTGGATGAAAACGAACATCCCAAGGAAGAACTTCAACTATTTGAAGAAGAGTTTCAACAATTTTTAAGCGGCAATGTAAACATGAAGGACGCAAAGTGGCTTGCCCTGCAGGATGTCTTCGCCAATTACAATATGAATACGGATGCTTTTTTGGCTATGATTGAAGGGCAGAAGATGGATATTGAAAACAAAAGCTACGGGTCTTTTGAAGATGTGTTAGATTATTCCTATCATGTTGCAAGTACAGTCGGTTTAATGCTTCTTCCAGTGCTGGCGCCTAAAACACATGATAAGCTTATAGATAGTGCCGTTCAATTGGGCTACGCAATGCAGATCACCAATATCCTTAGGGATGTAGGAGAAGATTTGGAACGGGGCAGAGTTTACCTTCCGCAGGAGCTGATGGACAAGCATGGATATACGTATAGCATGCTCGAGCAGATGGAAAACAATAGTCAATTTAAATTACTTTGGGAAGAGATGGCCCAGCTTGCTGAGATGTATTATGACAGAGCAATGACCACGATCCATGAATACCCGGTCTATAGCCGTCCTCCAGTAAAAGGGGCGGCGATCTTATACAGGGCGATTCTCGATGAGGTCAGAGGCAATGATTATAACGTCTTTACTGTAAAAAATTATGTTTCAGGCCAAAGTAAAGAAAAAATTCTATCTGCTCATATGGAATGATCTATACCATGGAAGATCGAACTATTGAACAATAATAAAGCCGCCAATCAATCCCTGTTAAGGAATGATTGGCGGCTTTATTTGTTGTGATTCTAGGTTTCAGGCTGCTATCAAACAGCTAGTGAGAGGACTATTGAATTTAAACCGACTTTCTCGCTTTAGGTTTATTAATGGAAGAACCGAGTTGATTCAGCCGTTCCACAAGATCTCCATTTGCGTTATCTGTTTGGTTAGAACTTGATGAAGTTAATGATTCTTTAAACTCATATGCATTTGAGCCATGCTCTGAATAGTCCAGACCGGCAAGTTCTTCTTCTCTTTCTACGCGGATCCCTCCGGCAGCTTTCAGAATATAGACGCTTGCACCGACAGCAGCTGCCGTCCATAAGATAACTGCACCGACACCGAGAGCCTGCACACCCAGTAATCCGAGACCGCCGCCATAAACGGCGCCATTGGCAGTATCAAAAAGTCCCACCGCAAGCGTTCCCCAGATTCCGCAGACACCATGTACAGCGATTGCGCCAACTGGATCGTCCACACGTAAAACGACATCAATAAAACGAATTCCTTCTACGAGAATAACCCCTGCGATTAACCCGATAATAATGGCGCCTAACAAGGATACATTTGCTGTCCCCGCAGTAATCCCTACAAGACCGCCAAGCGCTCCGTTTAATGTAATGGAAGGATCAATCTTTTTAAATCGTATTCTTGAGTAAAGGGCTGATGCGACCACACCGCCAGAAGCTGATAACAGGGTCGTTGAGATAACAACTGGTACCAGGGATGGATCAGCAGCAAGAGAACTTCCGCCATTAAAGCCAAACCAGCCAAACCATAAGATAAATACCCCGAGTGCGCCAAGAGGTATATTGTGTCCGGGGATGGCATTGACACTTTTACCGCTGTATTTACCAATACGGGCACCCAGGAAAAGTACAGCAATAAATGCTCCGACTGCTCCTGTTAAGTGAACGACAGTAGATCCGGCAAAATCAACAAATCCAAGCTCTGAAATCCAGCCGCCGCCCCAAATCCAATGACCAACGACAGGGTAGATTGCACCCGTCATTAAAACGGTTAGAAGCAAATAACTGCTCAATTTCATTCTTTCTGCAACAGCACCGGAAATGATGGTAGCACAGGTGGCGGCAAATACAGCCTGGAAAACAAAAAAGCCTATGTCATCGACACCTTGCAGTGCAAAACCGGATGTTCCAAAGAAGCCGTTTGAGTTGCCAAACATAATCCCATATCCTACTAAAAAGTAAAGGATTGAACCAAGTGAAATTGTCAGGATATTTTTCATTAAAATGTTCAGACTGTTTTTCGCCCTTGAAAACCCTGACTCTACCATTGCAAACCCTGCGTGCATAAAAAAGACTAAGATAGCAGCAATCATAATCCACATGGTATCAACGGATAATTGAACACTTTCAGGAGTTACAGGGGCAGCGAATGTAGTGGTGGATAATAAACTTCCTGCAAAAACGATGGACCCAATTTTTTTCTTCATTGTTGCACCTCCATAGGTTTTATCTTGCTTATAAAACAGCTTCTTTTCCACGTTCTCCATTTCGAATGCGAATAACTTCTTCAATTTGAGAGATAAATATTTTTCCGTCACCAACCTGGCCCGTTCCGCATGCATCGATAATGGCCTCTACAATCTCATCTACTTTATGCTCTTCTGACACCATTTCCACTTTAATTCTTGAGACAAGCGGGAGCTCGTAGGTTGTGCCCCTGAATGCTCCTTTTTTTCCCTTTTGATTTCCGCATCCGGCGGCTTCAAAAACTGTTAAGCCGCTGATCCCGATATGAACCAGTGACTGACGAAGCTCCTGAAACACTTCCGGCCGGACAATTGCCTCGATTTTTTTCATACCTTTCACTCCTCATTTCTCATGTTAGGTTTTATGACATGAACTATGTACCTAATAATATTCAGAAAATTGATAAAATGCAACCCTTTTTTATAAAAAAATAAAATTCATGTAAGAAAACCTAACATGAAAAAGGGTCTGCCATATGGCAAACCCCTTGAGAGACAACCATTCATTCAATTTTCAGCATGAACAAAATGTTTTTTTACCCATACTCTTGAACGCCATCTTTTTAGCATGATCAACCCTCTAATCCACTCATCGCAAATAAAGGCGATCCAAACGCCGATAAGTCCAAATTCAAATACGATTCCAAGTAAATACGAGAGAAAAGCAGCGATGCCCCACATAAAAATAATTCCTACATATGCTGGGAAACGCACATCTCCTGCTGCGCGGAGTGCGTTTATAACTACTAGATTAAAACTTCTTCCTGGTTCAAGCAGAATAGTAAGAAGAATAAGAATGGATCCAACTGAAATAATATCCGGGTTATCAGTAAAAATTCCAAGCAGCTGCTCAGCGAAAAGAGAAAATAAAACAGCCATGAAGATCGATAAGTAGACAGAGATTTTTAAACTTTTAATACAGCGTTTATAGGCATCTTCATATTCACCTGCTCCTACCATTCTGCCAATTAAAATCTGTGACCCTTGACTTATTGCGACGGCAAACAGAAAGATAAACATCATGATATTTTGTGCATAAACTTTCGTCGTGATGGCTTCTGTTCCGATCATTGCAATAAATGCAGTGATAACAAGCTGGGAAGCATTGTAGGATAGCTGCTCTCCTGCTGATGGTATGCCGATTTTAAGAAGATTTTTAATATGTGAATAAGGCAGTGAAAACAAACGTATAAAAGGCAGTTGATTCGGCAGACGCTTCAGTAAAAGAATAAATATAATGAAAAATCCAATAATCCTGCTGCCGATAGTGGAGTAAGCAACGCCTTCAACTCCGAGAACAGGAAAGCCGAGCGGCCCGAAGATGAAAAAGTAGTTTCCGATTACATTCAGTATATTCATAGCTAATGTTACATACATAGCATCTTTTGTGAAGCCGTAGCTCCTTAAGATCGCTCCTGCAGTCATAATTAAGGCCTGTACAAATAAAAATCCTCCAACAAATTTCAAGTAAAAAGATGATTCACTTACGAGCTCCAGAGGGATATCCATCATCTTTAAAATCCAATCATCAAAAAGGACAATCAGCAGACTTAAAAAAGCGCCAAAAGCGAAATTTGCCGCCAACGAGACGACCGAAACCTCAGCAGCGCTTTTTTCTCTGCTCCCGCCTACGTATTGAGCGATTAAAATAGAAGTTCCTGTTGCAATAAAGCCAAACATTACAATCAACAGAAATAAGATTTGATTTGCTACACCAACAGCTGCCACACTGTTGTCTGAATACTGGCTGAGCATCAGAGTATCTGCATTACCCATCAGCATATGCAGCGAAATTTCAATAAATATCGGCCATGTTAATGCAAAAAGTGTTAATTTATCGGGTTTTTTCATTTTGATCCTCCAACTTGAACACCAAAGGGACTGACCAATAAAGTAATGGACAGTCCCGGCTTTGGTTAATGGCTTAGTTTAATAATCTTAGCTTCTAAAGGATCTAAGTTTACTTTTCCTTTGTTCCATTTGACTGATTTGCCAGTCAGTAAGTCGACAGCATTAGGATCTTCAAACGTGAACGGTAGTTTAAGTTTATCTTTTTTATCGCTGGTATTTAATAATACAATTACAGATGTGCTTTCATTCGAACGTATATAGCCAAAGGATTTTTCACTAAGATCAGATGGCAGGAATGAAAAAGTGCCGGCATTAGCAAGTAAAGGCTCAGATTTGCGAATGGCGATTAATGACTTAACCCATTCGAGAAGCTCCTGATCCAGTTTTGTTTCGTCCCATTCCATGCATTTCCTGCAGCCCGGATCCTGCCCGCCAGTCAAGCCAATTTCATCTCCATAATAAATGGATGGAGTACCGTAGTACGTTAATAAGATCGTGAAGATCTGTTTTAGTGTTTCCTTGTTATTTTCGCATTCAGTCAGGATTCTTGGTGTATCGTGACTGCCAACAAGATTAAAAGTGACTTGATTAATGTTCTTAGGATACATATGCTGGACCTTGGTCATATCTTCCACAAATTCTTTAACGGTTAAATCTTTTTTAGCAAAAAGCCGTAAAACATTCGTCGTAAACGGGTAGTTCATCACGGCATCAAATTGATCGCCTTTAAGCCACGGAATGGAATCGTGCCAGATCTCGCCTAGAATATATAAATCCGGATTAATTGCTTTTACCTCTGACCGAAAATCTCTCCAGAAAGCCTGATCTACTTCGTTTGCAACGTCGAGCCGCCACGCGTCGATATCAAATTCTCTTGCCCAGTAACGTCCGCATTCAAGTAAATAATTTTTCACTTCAGGGTTTTCTGTATTCAATTTTGGCATCATATAAGTGAATCCGAACGTATCGTAATTTGGTTTAGGTTTTGTTTCCACATGATAGTCCCATAGATGGAACCAATCATTGTATCTGGACTCTTTCCCTTTTTTCAAAACGTCTTGAAAAGGAGGGAAGTAATAGCCGCTATGATTAAACACAGCATCTAGCATGATGCGGATCCCCCGTTTTTTACATTCCTGAACAAGCGTTTTGAAGGTTTCTTTTGAACCGAATTGAGGGTCAATTTCAAAGTAGTCAATGGTATCGTATTTATGGTTCGACGTAGCGGTAAAAAGAGGATTAAAATAAATTCCGGTAACGCCAAGTTCCACCAGATAGTCCAAATGATTAATGATTCCCTGCATATCTCCGCCGAAAAAACTGTTTACCTTCGGATCTTCACTTCCCCAGGGGAGAGTGCCTTTCGGATCTAAAGAAGGGTCCCCATTAGCAAAGCGTTCAGGGAATATTTGATACCATACCGTGTCTTTAACCCATTCTGGAGCTGTAAAGATGTCTGCTTTATTTATATATGGAAAACAAAAGTATTCTCCTATGTCTTCCGGCGGCGATTCTCTAAAGCCCTTTTCACCGAAGAAAACGCTTTCTTTCCTATTATATAGCTGAAACCCATAGCGGAGTCTTCTTAATTCCGGGGTTACAACTGCGATCCAGTAATCATATAAATCATCGCTTCCGCTTATCGTCATGGGTATGGAGGTGAAATTCCAGAGACTGTCGGTCCAGTCGTAGGGATCACCAAGCAAAAGTTTTAGCTCGTCTACATCCTTTTTCTTAGTTTTAATCTGGATATGTAATTCTTTTTCATTCATTGCATACGCGTCAATGCGGTCTGCGCGGTGGTGAACGGCTTCTCTAATCATCGAATCGGCTCCTTTATAAATAATTGAATGGCGTACCATTCCAATTGGTTATAAGATTATGGCAACAGATTAGGTCTGTCAACGGGTTAGTTATAAAGAATGAACCGAGGGTGAGAATGGAACCAGCGATTCAGTCATAAAAAATATGAATTTATTAGAAAAGTTTTAAAAAAAGTATTGTATTATTCTTAAAGTTATTTATAATAAAAGGAGGTTGTGCAATCGTTTTCACAAAAATAATGTAAGCGGTTTAGATGTTGTTGTAGAGCACAATAGCATTTTTATAAAGAGAAATTGTGCAAACGGTTGTTCAAACCCGGATAAAAACCTTTAGGAGGGGTCAATTTTGAAAAAGTATGCATCAGTTTTAGCTTCATCATTGCTTTTGGCAGGCGTTTTAGGCGCATGTGCACCGGATCGTGAAGAATCTGGAGAATCTACAGATGGGGGCGGTTCCGGATCATCAGAAGAAGCACCGGAAACACTGAAAGTCTGGGTAAATGACAGTGAAGAACAGAAAGCCGTATTAGACAAGCTTTTTGATAAATACACAGAAGAAACAGGGATCGAAATTGAAACAACGCCAATGAATATGCTCGATCAAATCGAAGCGTTAAACCTCGATGGTCCTGCAGGCAACGGACCGGACTTGTTCTTCCAGCCGCATGACAGACTGGGCAATATCTTATTGCAGAACTTAGCGGCTCCTTTGGATCTTGGTGATGCTGAAGGCGATTACTCTCAAACTGCAATTGATGCGGTAACCTATGACGGAGAAATTTATGGAGCTCCTTTAGTCGTTGAAACGTATGCAACGTTCTACAATAAAGACCTGGTAGAAGAACCACCTGCTACAATGGATGACCTGATGACAATTGCGGAAGAACAGACAGACTCATCAACTGAAACTTATGGTTTCCTTATGGAAGCTGCTAACTTTTATTTCTCATACCCATTCTTCGGCGCTAATGGAGCGTATGTATTTAACAATGAAGGCGGTTCGTATGATGTAGAAGATATCGGCCTTAATAATGAAGGCGCAGTAGCAGGCGGAGAGTTAATTCAATCTTGGTACGAAAATGGCTACATCCCGGTTGAGATCAATCCGGATATCATGAACGGATTATTTGCAGACGGTAAAGTCGGCGTTGCCATCACTGGCCCTTGGCAGATTCCTGCATACGAGGAAGCGCTTGGTGAAAGCCTTGGAACGGCTATTCTTCCGACTGTTGACGGAACAAACGCAACATCGTTTGTAGGAGTTAAATCATGGATGGTATCCGACTACTCAGAAAACAAAGAGGCAGCAACTGATCTTGCTTTGTTCCTGACAAATGAGGAAAACTCAACTCAATACTTTGAAGAGGCTGGCGAGCTTCCTGCCAACCAGGCAGCTCTTGAAAGCGAAGCTGTAACTTCCAATGAATTAATCGCACCATTTGCTGAACAAATCCAATATGGTACACCAATGCCATCAACTCCTGAAATGCAGCAGGTTTGGGACCCAATCAACAATGCACTTCTATTCATTGCACAAGGCGATGATGTTCAGGAAGTACTTGATGAAGCTGTACAAACAATCAAAGATAATATTGCTGCAGCACAGCAGTAATTAGATTCATGACCCTGGTGGATAGAAGGATTCCCTCCTTCTATCCACTGCATTTTATAAAGAAGAAATTTCTTCTAGAACCTCGCTAGGGAGGCGATGACATGTCGACTGCAAATCCAACAGCTAAAAAATCACATAACCCCAATACAGCTGTTATTTTATCCATTTTACTTGCGGGATTAGGTCAGTTGTACAACCGCAGATATGTAAAAGGAATACTTTTTATTATTATTGAAGTTTCGTTTATATTAACTCTCGGGCGTTTCTTAAACCTTGGATTATGGGGGCTTACAACACTTGGAACACTCGAAGGCACTGATCATTCTGTTATTCTATTAATCTATGGATTGATTTCACTAATCCTGATCGCTTTTGCTGTGACGCTTTATGTGGTGAATGTTAAAGATGCGAAAAAGGATGCACTGCGCATTCAAAAGGGAGAAAAACCTCTTACTTTCAGAGAAGCAGCAGGGAATGTATGGGATAAAGGATTTCCTTATTTCTTCGTAACACCCGGCTTGATCATGCTGGCTTTTATCGTTATTTTGCCGCTGATGTTTACGGTGGCCCTGGCGTTTACCGACTACAGTCAATACAACCAGCCTCCAAGAGCTTTGCTTTCGTGGGTAGGGTTTGATAATTTCTCCAGACTGTTTTTTGAAACAGGAGGAGCAGGAAATAATATTTGGCAAGATACTTTTATAAGTGTTTTTACGTGGACGATCGTTTGGACACTGGTAGCTACGACGCTCCAAATTGCGCTTGGTTTGTTTTTGGCGCTGATTGTAAATGATCCCCGGATTAAATTTAAGCGTTTAATTCGAACTATTTTAATTTTGCCTTGGGCAGTACCTGCTTTCGTTACCATTCTGGTGTTTGCAGCTATGTTTAACGATCGGTTCGGTGCCATTAATACGGATATTCTGGCAGTTTTCGATTTGTCGATCCCATGGTTACAGGATCCTTTTTATACGAGAATTGCGTTAATTATGATACAGACCTGGCTTGGCTTTCCATTCGTTTTCGCTTTATTTACGGGAATCCTGCAAAGTATTTCGAAAGAATGGTATGAAGCTGCAGATGTGGACGGTGCAAACCGCATGCAAAAATTTAAGAGCATTACGCTGCCGCACGTTTTGTACGCAACAGCGCCGCTATTAATTATGCAATATGCCGGTAATTTCAATAACTTTAATATTATCTATTTATTTAACGAGGGTGGACCTGCAGTCCGCGGACAAAATGCCGGCGGAACCGATATCCTGATTTCGTGGGTGTATGACTTAACCTTTGAATTAAATCAATACAGTATGGCTGCAGCTATTACAATCATACTCGGATTAATTGTTACGGGGTTTGCGTTTTTCCAATTTAGAAAAACACGCTCGTTTAAAGAGGAGGGGAACTTATAATGAGCCGAAAAGCAAAATCCAAAATAGAAGTCGCGTTAATTTATTTGTTCCTGGCTTTTATGGCCATCATTATAGGATATCCGCTGCTTTGGACTGTAGGCATGTCCTTAAACCCTGGTACAAGCCTTTATTCAGCTCAGTTAATTCCTGAAAATTGGTCTTTAGTGCATTATAAGTGGCTCTTTACAGATCCGTCGAGCGACTACTTAATCTGGTACAAGAACAGTGTGATTGTAGCAGTTGCCAATGCATTTTTCTCTGTCGTATTAACCTCATTTGTTGCATATGCGTTCTCACGCTATCGATTTGTAGGAAGAAAATATGGATTGTACGCGTTTTTACTGCTTCAAATGTTTCCTGCCATGATGGCGATGGTAGCCATATATGTCATGCTGAATATGGTTGGCTTGCTTGATTCACTACTTGGACTTACTTTGATCTATATTGGCGGGCAAATTCCTTTTAACGCTTGGCTAGTTAAAGGATATTTTGATACAATACCTAAAGAACTTGATGAAGCTGCCCGCATAGACGGTGCAGGCCACCTTGGTGTGTTTTTCAGAATTATGCTTCCGCTGGCAAAACCTATTTTAGGTGTAGTGGCCTTGTTTAATTTCATGGCGCCATTTGTAGACTTTCTGCTGCCGCGAATTATTCTAAGAAATCCTGAAAATTTCACACTTGCACTAGGGCTGTTTAACTTCATCAGCAACCAGTTCGATAATAACTTCACCCGATTTGCTGCCGGTTCAATTCTAATCGCTGTGCCAATCGCAATTGTTTACCTTTTTTCCCAGCGTTTCCTCATCTCTGGTCTGACAGCTGGAGGAACAAAAGGATAAGATCTTTCAGAAGAAGAGCAAAATTGCATGAACGCTCCGGTAAGACAAAACCTGCACAACGGCTGAAGCATCAACTATTATATGTTTATCTGGCACCAGCTTTATAAACAAAAGGAGGAGGGGCAGGGATGAGAAGAGTGAACACAGCTCTTTTTCTCATCACTATCCTCCTTTTTAATAGCGTTTTGACTCCTTCTGCAGGCGCTGTTGAAAAGGAAGAGAGAAAATGGCAGGATGAATCAATTTATTTTCTAATGGTGGACCGCTTTTCGAATGGAGATACTTCAAACGATAAAGCGGTCGACACACAGGATCCGAGAGCTTACCATGGCGGAGATTTTCAAGGTATCGAAGATCAGCTGGATCATATTGAAGAAATGGGTATTACAGCCATTTGGCTGACCCCTGTTTTTCAAAATGAAGAAGGCGGGTATCATGGCTATTGGATCGAAGATTTTTATGAAACAGAAGAACATTTTGGAACGATCGAAGAATTTAAAAGTCTCGTTGACGCCGCTCATGAACGGGATATCAAAATCATTTTGGATTTTGTCGTAAACCATACAGGACCCAATCATCCTTGGACAGAAGATCCTGAAAAGGAAGATTGGTACCATGAGGAATCAGCTATCATAGACAATAATGATACTGAGCAAGTTCAGAATGGCTGGATTTATGGTTTGCCGGATTTAAACACAGAAAACCCTGAAGTGAAGGAATACCTGTTTGAAGCAGCAAAATGGTGGATTGAAGAAACGGATATTGATGGCTATAGACTTGATACAGTCAAGCATGTACCGGAAGAATTCTGGGGAGAATTTTCTCAGGAAGTAAAATCCGTGAAGGACGATTTTTATCTGATTGGCGAAGTATATGATACTGACATTCGTAAAATAGCCGAGTATTCAGATACCGGAATTGACGGGTTTGTGGATTTTCCGCTTGCAGAGCAGATGAGATCTGTTTTCCAGGATGTTGATACAAATACATCACGTCTTTTTAATTTCTGGGATTATAACCAGGAGTTTTTCCCTAACCCATATTTAATGGGAACATTCATAGATAATCATGATATGTCCAGATTCACCCGGCTGGCGGTTGATAATAACATGCACCCTGTAACAAGGTGGGAACTGGCAACGGTCTTTATGTTTACAGTGCCTGGTATCCCGATTATGTATTATGGATCAGAGATCGCACTGGACGGGGGAGAAGATCCGGATAATCGCAAATTAATGAACTTTAATTTGGATGAGGAACTGAAGGATTATATTGGTGATGTAGGAAGACTCCGTCAAGAGCTGCCGTCTTTGACACGAGGCACACTTGAAGTTCTTCACAATGAAGATGGGATGCTTCTATATGAAAGAAAGTACGAAGATGAAACGGCTATTATTGCGATAAATAATACAAGCGGCACTCAATCTGTAACGTTGAATTCCGATCAGTTTGAAGAGAATGGTGAAATGCGTGGATTGCTGAATGGCGATCTTGTTCTTGAAAGCGACGGGGAATATGTTGTGGTGTTAGATCGTGAAGAGGCAGAAATTTATGTGCTGACTGAGAAAGCCGGTTTTAATTACGGGTTGCTGGCAGCCGTCGCAGCCGTTTGGGTATTCTTTATCGGGATCTTTATTTATATGGCTAAACGCGGCAAAAAGCGTACAGCTTAACGGGTTTAATGGAGCTGGTGCATAGATGTTGTACCAGCTCTTCCTGATGGATAATTGTAAGCGCAATCAGATTAGGGGTGGTTCTATCTATGTCGATAACAATAAAAGATGTTGCCAAGTACGCAAACGTCGCACCCTCTACGGTGTCAAGAGTGATCGCAAACAATCCGAGGATTAGTGATAAAACAAAAGAAAAAGTCAGAGCAGCGATGAAGGAGCTGGGCTATCATCCGAATTTCATTGCCCGCAGCCTTGCGAATCAGTCCACACAGGTTATTGGACTGGTCACTCCAGGCTCCTCTGATGTATTCTTTCAAAATCCTTTTTTTCCAACTGTTTTGCGAGGGTTGAGCGAGGGAGCACATGAGAAGCAGTATGCTCTTCAGCTGGTAACGGGTCAAAACGAAGAGGAGATCTACAATGGGGTCGTTCAAATGGTGCAGGGGGGAAGAGTGGACGGAGTTGTCCTTCTGTATTCTAAAGTAGAGGATCGAATTTTAATATACCTGCGGGAAAGGAATTTTCCATTTGTGATGATTGGAAAGCCATTTAACTATGTTGAGGAAATTACACATGTGGATAACGATAATTTTCAAGCTGCCAAAGATGCAACGGATTTTCTCATTGAATTGGGACATGAACGCATCTCTTTTATAGGAGGAGATGAAAATTTAGTAGTCACAGTGGAACGGCTGATGGGATATAAAGATGCTTTGAATTTGGCAGAATTGCCGTATAGGGAGGATTATGTTCTTCATCAGAGCTTTTTGCTTAAAGGCGGCCAGGACGCCGTGTGCGAGCTGATGGAGCTTCCGCTGAGAGAAAGGCCTACTGCTCTTGTTGTTGCGGATGACTTGATGGCCCTTGGTGTCTTAAATACATTAAATGAGATGGGAATCTCTGTGCCTGAAGATATTTCTATTTTAAGCTTTAATAATGTTTTGACATCTGAAATGGCGAGACCGCCTTTATCTTCTGTGGATATTAATATTTTCAATTTAGGCTACCATGCCTCTAAGCATCTGATTAAACGCCTGACTAACCCGGAGGAACCCGTCAAGCGCGTTATTATCGAGCATGAGATTGTGAAACGTTTCTCAACTGAACCGCCTAATCCGCCTGTTTAATTGGAAAGTAAGAGTAACTAAACAGACCTTGTTTGCTCTGCTGAACTCCCTCATTTTTAAATAGGGGAATCCAGAGAGAAGACAAGGTCTGTTTGCATTGTAGAAGGAAAAGCGAGGCTGAGACAAAAGTGTCTCAAACTCTACGACCGGTTCACTTCGCTTCAGGCGGACGCTTTCCGCAGGGACGGCGCTGAGCCTTTCCAGGGCCTGCCCTGCAAAGGCTCAGCTTGCCGTCACATCCTGCAGGAGTCGACACCTTCCGCTCCGCTCACCTACTATTTATTGATCAATATATCCTCATTTTTTTAACTTTTTTGAGTTTTGT